>UBNQ01000016.1 GCA_900466875.1 Hyphomicrobiales bacterium
CCCTCCCCCTTGTGGGGAGGGTTGGGAGGGGTTTTGCTTCAGCTGGGCGCGGTCTTTTCTCGACCGCGCCGAACGGGATCATTTGATGGCGCGGATCGCTTCCCAATCGGACTTTTCGTAGCCGAAGTCTTCGAACTTCACCTTCTCGAGAACGTTCTTCTCGAAGTCCGCCTTGTCCACTTCAACGACGTTCAGGCCACGCTTCTTGAAGTCGTCGACCAGCGCCTTCTCACGCTCCTCGATGATCTTCGTGGTTTTCGCGGCAGCTTCCTGCATGACTTCGCGGAAGATCGTCTTGTCTTCGTCCGACAGGCTTGCCCAGCGGCTCTTGGAGATGACCGTATTGAGGTGATCGACGATATGGCCGGAGAGGACGATGTTCTTCTGTACTTCGAAGAATTTCTTCGCCTCGATCGTGGTCAGCGGGTTTTCCTGTGCGTCCACCGTGCCGTTCTGCAGGGCGAGGTAGACTTCGGCAAAGGCGATAGGCGTGGTGTTGGCGCCGCAGGCGCGCGGCATGGCAAGATAGGCCGGTACATCCGGCACGCGCATCTTCACGCCCTTCAGGTCAGCGCATTTGGTGATGGCGGTGTTCGATGTGGTGTGGCGGGTGCCGTAATAGCTGACGGCGGTGATGACGTTGCCGGTCTTGTCTTCGTAACCCTTGGCGAGGCGCGTGAACACGTCGCTCTTGGTGTAGGCGATCAGGTGGCTCGGATCACGGAAGATGTAGGGGAAATAGGTGACGCCGATCGGCTTGAAATCGCGGGCCGCGAAACTGGAGCCCGAGATGATCATATCGACCGTGCCGAGCTTCAGGCCCTGGTTGATATCGGCTTCCTTGCCGAGTTGCGATGCCGGATAGACGTCGATCTTGTAACGTCCGTTGGTGCGCTTGGCGATTTCCTGTGCGGCCCAGACGGATTCCGTGTGGAACGGTTCGGATGTCTCGTAGACATGCGCCCATTTCAGCGTTTCTTCCGCATGCGCCGTCAATGCCGACGCCATGACGATTGCCGCTGCACCAAGCAGCGTCTTGAATCTTGAACTCATTCTGTCCTCCCGAATTGCGTTCAGATTGCTCCCTTGACCGGCCGCCTCCTCGCGGTCTCGGTCACTCCTCTCTCGTCGGCTCCTCTCCGAAGCTTTCCGAGAATCTCTTCTGCGACAGGGTCAGATGCATCCGCATGGCCTCACGTGATGCCGCCGGATCCCGTGCCGCCAGTGCGTTGCGAATGATCCTGTGCTCCTCAAGTGCTGCCCGCCACGTGTGCGGCCCTTCGAAATAACTCGCCAGCTTTTCAAAGAAGGGCGAGGCGCGCTTGTCGTAGATCAGCCCGATAAAGACGTTCAGCGACGAATTGCCGATGATGTCGGCGATTGCCGTATGGAAAGCCCGATCGAGCGCCAAGGCCCGCTCCGAATTTTCCAGGACGCCTTCCATTTCATCGAGAATGAGGTCGAGGCTTCTGATGCCGGCCTCATCGACATGCCGCGCAGCCTCTTCCGCGATGGCGCTTTCGATGATGCAGCGGGCCTGCAAGATTTCGAACGGTGCTTCGCTGTCGTCTGCAGCGAGAACCTTGGGTGTGCCGACCAGTTTGGGGCTCACATAGACGCCCGACCCCATGCGGATCTGCACGAGACCTTCGACTTCCAGGACGATCAAAGCTTCCCGCACCGTCGGACGGGATACGCCCAGTCGTTCGGCCAGTTCGCGTTCAGCAGGCAGTCGCTCGCCAACGGGAATTTCTCCCGACTGGATGAGCATACGAAGCTGTTCCGCGGCCTGGCGATAAAGCCGGCGTGGTTCAAGCGCGACAAACATGAAAACCTCCTGACGCGTCTCTCCTCCCGCGTCATGTGGTCAGATTGTCTTACCAATTATCATTCGTCAAGTGGCGTCCTCACAGAAACTTGTTCAGGACGGCATCGGGACGTTGTAGGTGCCGGACAGGTCCAGAAATGCGTCTCTCGTGACGGGGTCGAGTTCGACGCCGTTGGCGTCGCGATGGCGCGCGACCTTCCACTCACGGTCGCCAGGCGCCATGACGGATGCGCCTTCCCGGGCGGGTGAGCTCCGCAACGTATCCACATAACGTTTCATGCCGGCTTCGAAGGTTGCCCTGTCGACAAAAGCCTCGGGCTGGATCGCCATGACGAAAGCGCCGAGAAGGCGCGGGGTCTCCATGTCCTCGCCCATCATCGACGGGATGTCGAAGCTGAGGCGCATGCCGGTGAGCACGGCGCTGAAGATTTCCGCGATACCGGCAAGGCCCGCGCCCTTGAAGCCGAAGGCATCGCCAAGGGGGGCGAGCATTTCGGTCAGGTTCGGATCGGTCGTGTTAATGCCCGCGGCGTCCGACGCCACGCCCTGCGGAAGTTGGGTGCCCGTGCTGCGGTAAAGCAGGACGCGGTTGAAGGGGACGGCGCTGGTGGCCATGTCGAGGAACCAGGGATCTTCCCCTGCGACCGGGACGGCCATCGAGATCGGGTTGGTTCCGTGAAAACGCGAGGCGCCGTCATGCAGCCTTACGAAACTGTCCGAATTGCAGAAGGACAGGCCGATCAGGCCATGTCTGGCGGCCTCGACCGAATAGGCGCCTGCTGCGCCGAAATGCGAATTGTTGCGGATGCCGACGGCGCCGATGCCGAATTTCTGCGCCAGATCGATGGCTCTCGCCATGCCGGCATAGGCGGGAACCGCGCCTTGTGCGTGGTCGCCGTCGAGCGTCTCGACCGCACCGAAGCCGGAAACCTTTCTGATGTCGGGGTTCTTGTTCAGTCGCCCGCCTTCCAGAGCCTTGATGTAGTGGGCGAGCAGACGGACGCCGTGGCTGTCCACGCCACAGCGCGTGGCATGCATCAGGGCGCGCGTCGTCGCATCCGCCGTCTCATCATTCGCACCGCAAGCCTTCAGAATTTCTCGGCAAAAGCGGTCGAGATCCGAGAGCGTTACGGTCTGATGGGCGGCGTCCATGGCATTTCCTTACAAATATTGTCTTTTGTGTACACTAGACATTCGTTTCCGCCAATGCAAATGAATGAAAGACGGGTGATGGCGATTTTCGCCGGTGCGGTACCAGGGAGGCGGGATATGACGGAGGAGCCGAATGATGCCGTACCGGGGCGTTCGCCCAAGCTCTACCAGCGTGCCCTCGCCGTCGTCGCGTCGGAAATTCGCTCGGGCGGGTGGCATGACGCCGCAAGGCTGAGCGAAACTGCGATTGCAAAACGGTTCGGCATTAGCCGGGCACCGGCGCGGCAAGCCCTGGCGGAACTGGAAGCGTTGGGGCTCGTGCGCAAATCCGAAGGGCGGGGGTATCAGGTCGTTTTCGCCGCTACCGGCCAAAAAGCCGGAAGTGCTGCCGATCTGCCCAGTCCGGATGATATGCAGCTGCATTTTCTGGCGAGCTGGGAGCTGATCTATCGTCAGGTGGAATTGGAAATCGTGTCGCGCACATCGATTGCCAGCTGGCGGATCAACGAGGTTGCGCTGGCGAAATCATTCGGTGTGAGCCGCACGGTGGCCCGCGAGGTGGTGGCCAGACTGCAGCAGCGCGGCATCGTCAGCAAGGATGACGCCGGGCGCTGGCATGCGCCTGCATTGACCGCGAGGCATGTGAGCCAGCTTTACGAATTGCGATGGACGCTCGAGCCTCTGGCGCTGGAGCAGGCGTTTCCGCGTTTTCCGGAGAACCTGCTGCCGGTTCTGTTGCAGGATTTGGAAAGCGCCATCGAAGCAGGGAATGCGGCGGATGGTGCAATGCTGGACGCTGTGGAGCAGCAGCTTCACGGCCAGTTGCTCGGTTATTGCGACAACGCGCCCCTGATGCAGGCGATCAGCCTGCCGCAGGCAATCCTTGTAGCGCATCACCGGCTGTATCAGCCCAAAGTGCCGCCAATCGTCGACGAGCCGTTCCTGCTGGAACATGTCGAGGTTTTCGAGCGGCTGATGGCGGGCCGGGTCGCGGATGCCTCTGTTGCACTCGCCAACCATCTGAAGATTTCGCGGGAGCGCGCGATGCTGCGTATCGCCAATGCTGCCCGCAGCCTTTCGCCGCCGGACGTGGCCTATCTGGAGCGCCTGCGCGACGTCGAATTCAATTTGTGACAACGATCATCGGGAGGAGCCGACATTGAAGATCAAGTCCCTGGAACCATTCATCCTTCATCTGCCGCTGACATCGGCGTCGATCTCCGATTCGACCCATAGCATCACCCATTGGGGCGTGGTCGGCGTGGCGATCACCACCACGGATGGGCTGATCGGTTATGGTTTTACCGGCACGCACGCACATCTGGCGTCGGATCGGCTGATCACGGCCTGCATTCGGGATTGCTATGCGCCGCTTCTGATCGGCGAGGATGCCAATGACCATCAGCGGCTTTGGACCAAGCTTGCGCGTCATCCGTCCCTGCAATGGGTCGGTCGGGCGGGGATCACCCATCTGGCGCTTGCCGCGGTCGATGTCGCCATATGGGACTTGAAAGCGAAGAAAGCAGGCCTGCCGCTCTGGGCCTATCTCGGCGGTGCCAGAACCGACAAGCTGGAAGCTTACAATACCGATATCGGCTGGCTGTCCTTCTCGCTGGACGATCTGCTGTCCGGGTCCGCCCGCGCGGTCGAGCAGGATGGATTTACACGGATCAAGCTGAAGGTGGGGCATGACGATCCGAATGTCGACGTTCGCAGGCTTGAAGCCGTGCGCAAGCGCTTGGGGCCGGATATCCGCATCGCCATCGACGGCAACGGCAAATGGGACCTACCGACCTGCCAGCGGTTTTGCGAGCGCGCCCGCGGCCTCGATATCTACTGGTTCGAGGAGCCGCTGTGGTATGACGATGTCGAGAGCCACAGGCTGCTTGCGCGGTCCTCGACCATTCCGGTGGCACTGGGCGAGCAGCTTTATACGGTCGATGCTTTCCGCAGTTTCATCAATGCCGGAGCGGTTGCCTACGTGCAGCCCGACGTGACGCGGCTTGGCGGGATCACAGAATATATCCAGGTGGCGGATCTGGCGCTGGCGCATCGCCTGCCGGTTGTGCCGCATGCCGGCGAGATGAGCCAGGTGCATGTGCATCTGAGCTACTGGCACCCGGCCTCGACGATCCTCGAATATATTCCCTGGATCAAGGATCACTTTGAAGAGCCGGCGGATGTGGTGGGTGGCGTCTACAAGCGCCCTGAAAAGCCCGGTGCAGGGACGACGGTGCTGGCCGACAGCTTTGCGCGGTTCGGCAAGAGCCTCACCTGACTGGCATGGCCTCAAAACAGATCTGCCGCCCGGAGGCGGCAGATTAGGGAGGGGCTCGCGCCCCATCCAAGCCTTGGGAGGCTTATTCGGCCGGCTGCAGCTGCGCCGTCTTGAGATCGTCGCCACGCGACGACAGGGCGGCGTCCAGCATGTCCTTGTCCAGCTCGCCTTCCCAACGTGCAACCACGATGGTGGCAACCGCATTGCCGACGAGGTTGGTGAGCGCGCGGCATTCCGACATGAAGCGGTCGATGCCGAGGATCAGCGCCATGCCGGCGACCGGAACGGACGGAACGACAGACAGCGTTGCGGCAAGCGTGATGAAGCCGGCGCCGGTGATGCCTGCGGCACCCTTGGACGAAAGCATGGCAACGAGCAACAGCAGGATCTGGTCGGTCAGCGACAGGTCGATACCGGTTGCCTGAGCGATAAACAGCGCCGCCATCGTCATGTAGATGTTGGTGCCGTCGAGGTTGAAGGAGTAGCCGGTCGGGATGACCAGGCCGACGACCGAGCGTTTGCAGCCGGCGCGTTCCATCTTCTGCATCAGGTTCGGCAGGGCGGCTTCCGAAGAAGACGTGCCGAGAACGAGCAGCAGCTCTTCCTTGATGTAGCGCAGCAGGGCGAAGATCGAGAAGCCGTTATACTTCGCCACCGCACCGAGAATCACGATCACGAACAGAAGCGCCGTGATGTAGAAGGACAGGATGAGGAAGGCGAGGTTGGCAACCGAGCCGATGCCGTATTTGCCGATGGTGAACGCCATGGCGCCGAAGGCACCGATCGGAGCGGCCTTCATCAGGATGGCGACGAGCTTGAACATCGGGGCGGTGAGCGCGGTCAGGAAATCATAGACCGGCTTGCCCTTTTCGCCGACCATGCCGAGCGCGATGCCGAACAGAACGGAGAAGAACAGGACCTGCAGGATATCGCCCTGCGAGAAGGCGCCGACGATGGTTTCCGGGATGATGTTCATCAGGAAGCCGGTGATCGTCGTTTCATGCGCCTTGGTGGCGTAGGTCGCGACTGCCTTGCCGTCGAGCGTGGCCGGGTCGATGTTCATGCCGGCGCCGGGCTGCAGCACGTTGCCGACGATGAGGCCGACGATGAGGGCCAGCGTCGAGAAGGTGAAGAAGTAGAGCATCGCCTTGCCGGCAACGCGGCCGACCTTCTTCAGGTCCGACATGCCGGCAATGCCGGTCGCAACCGTCAGGAAGATCACCGGTGCGATGATCATCTTCACCAGACGGATAAAGGCATCGCCGAGCGGCTTCAGGCTGGCGCCGAAATCAGGCCAGAAATGGCCGATCAGCATGCCGATGACGATGGCGGTCAGAACCTGGACGTAGAGCTGGCGATAAAGCGGTATGCGCGCAGGCGGGGTGGTGGATTCGGGTATTGCAATCATTTTGTCCTCCATCGCGCCACAACCAACCAGCTGGCTCTTCCCGGGCGCATTGATGTCGAAATGGAGGCAGCAAGCGGTGTGCCAGTTTGCCGCCTGCGGCATAAAGTCTTGATTATAATCGATTAAATTGCATTTGGTCATTTGTTGGTCGAAATTTGAGCGGATTTCCGCACAGATGTATTTGCGATGAGTGCGGAATTATGCTCAAATATCCCGATGTCGACACTTCGAACTATCGAGCATCCGCCAGCCATGCGCCGAACCTGGATTGTTTTCTGTCTGGTTGCCCTTGTTGCCGGTGCTGCGGTTATCTACGTCGCGGGCATTTACGGGCGCGCTTCCGCTCTTTCCGCCCTGTCTTTGCAGGGGCGGACCGAGGCGAGCCTGAAGGTGGCATTGCTGCGGGCCGTGCTGGAGCGTCCGCGCGCGCTGCCTCTTCTTCTGGCGCAGGATCGCGATGTCGTGGACACGCTCTCCACGGACGATCCTTCTGCAAGGATTGCTCTCAGCCGCAAGCTTGAAGACCTGATCGCGCCGACCAAGGCTGCAGTGATCTACGTGGTTGCGGCAGACGGTATCGCGATCTCGGCCAGCAACTGGCGCGAGGAGAAAAGCTTCGTCGGCAATGACTACACGTTCCGCAGCTATTTTTCCCGCGGGATGACGGAGGGCGGTGCGGAGCATTTTGCGCTCGGTTCGGTCAGTCACCGGCCAGGACTGTATATATCTCACAGGGTGGGATCGGCTGAGCGCCCGCTCGGCGTCGTCGTCGCCAAGATGGAGTTCGACCAGCTGGAGGCTGATTGGCGCGATACGCAGCGGCCGTCTTTCGTGACCGACGACAACAATGTCGTTTTGATCAGCAGTATCCCGTCCTGGCGCTTCATGACGACCGAGCCGCTTCCGCAATCGAGCCTTTCGGCCATTCGCGAAAGCCTGCAGTTTGGTGATGCACCACTTTTGCCCCTGCCGATGACACAGCTCGAAACGCTAGCGCCGGATGCCGACATCATACGGGTGCTGCTTCCGGGAGGCGGGCAGATCCGTTATCTGCAGATTTCGGTCCCCGTCGCGTCGACCGGCTGGCATTTCCGCTATCTCCTGCCGATCGACGGGGCGGTTGCTGCGGATATGCGCGAGTTCAGGCTGATCGCTGCGCTGGCGCTGCTTGCGGTATTGGCCGTCACGGCAGTCTGGATACGCAGGAGGCAGATGGCGCAGGCGCAGATCATCGGCGCTCAGGCAGCGCGCGAAGAGCTTGAACGACGCGTCGACGAGAGGACACGGGATCTCAGCCTCACCCGCGACAACCTGCAGGCGGAGATGTCCAACCGCAAATCGACGGAGGTCAAGCTGCAGGCGGTGCAGCAGGATCTGGTGCAGGCCAACCGTCTGGCGATCCTGGGGCAGGTCGCGGCTGGGGTCGCTCACGAGATTAATCAGCCTGTCGCCACCATCCGGGCCTATGCCGACAATTCCAAAGTTTTCCTTGAACGCCAGCAGATACAGCCGGTGAAGGAAAATCTCGATCTCATCGCCTCCCTGACCGAGAGGATCGGTGCGATTACCGACGACCTGAAAGCGCTGTCGCGGCGGGGCCGGACGGCAGCCGAGCCTGTGCTGCTCTCAGATGTGCTCGAAGGTGCCGTCATGCTGTTGCAAAGCCGGTTTACCGGATCGCTAGACATGCTGGCCATCGAGCCGATTGAGGAAGAGCTGGAGGTGATGGGAAGCCGGCTGAGACTGGAGCAGATTTTCATCAATCTCCTGCAGAACGCGCTCGAAGCGGTAGAAGGACGTCAGACGGGGCAGGTCACCGTCTCGACGCAGGTGACGGGTGAGCAGGTTTCGATCTGCGTGGCGGATAACGGTCCGGGCATTGCAGCCGACATTCTTGCCGAGCTGTTCCAGCCGTTCAACTCGTCCAAGGACAAGGGGTTGGGGCTTGGGCTCGTCATCTGCAAGGACATCGTGGCGGATTACGGCGGCCAGCTTGATGTCGAGACCGGTGATACCGGCACCCGATTTACCGTCCATCTGAAGCGAGCCTGAGCGATGACTGCACCCGTTCCCGTTTTTCTCATCGATGACGACAAGGACCTGCTCAAGGCGACGGCCCAGACACTGGGGCTGGCCGGTTTCGACGTACGGTCGTTTTCTACCGGCATCGAGGCCCTGTCGGAACTCGACGACAATTTTGCCGGCGTGGTCGTTTCGGATATCCGCATGCCGGGGCTGGATGGATTGCAGCTTTTCGATCGGATTTCGGGCTTTGATCGCGAGCTGCCGGTCATTCTGATGACCGGCCACGGCGATATTCCGATGGCGGTCAAGGCGATCCAGAGCGGGGTCTATGACTTTATTGCCAAGCCGTTTGCGACTGAGCGATTGATCCAATGTGTCCGGCACGCCGCGGAAAAGCGCAGTTTGGTGATGGAGAACCGGCGGCTGCGGGCTGTCGGGGTAGAGGCAGACGATGGCTTGCCCCTGATCGGCCAGACGCCCGTGATGGAGCGGTTGCGCCATATGCTGCGCCAGATCGCCGATACCGATGTCGATGTGTTGGTGACGGGCGAAACGGGCAGCGGCAAGGAAGTCGTGGCGAGCATCCTCCATTCGTGGAGCAGGCGATCGGCCGGCAATTTTGTTGCACTGAACTGCGGTGCGCTGCCCGAACAGGTGATCGAGAGCGAACTTTTCGGCCATGAGGCCGGGGCCTTTACCGGCGCGCAGAAAAAGCGGGTCGGTCGTATCGAGCATTCGAGCGGCGGCACGCTGTTTCTCGACGAGATCGAGAGCATGCCGCTTTCCACGCAGGTACAGATGCTGAGGGTTCTGGAGATGCGCGAAGTGACGCCGCTCGGAATCAACGAGGTGCGCCCTGTGGATCTGCGAGTCGTTGCTGCCTCCAAGGTCGATCTCGGGCATCCGGATCAAAGAGCGATCTTTCGCGAGGACCTTTATTACCGGCTGAATGTGGTGACGCTGACGATCCCGCCGTTGCGGGAGCGACGCGAAGACATTCCGCTTCTCTTCAACTACTTCACCAGAAAGGCCGGGCAGCGCTTCAACCGCGAGGTCCCGGACCTGCCACGGCAGGTCGTCGATCATTTGCGTGATCATGCATGGCCGGGCAATGTCCGCGAGCTATCCCACTATGCCGAACGCCTCATCCTCGGTCTTGAACCCTCGACGCCACTGTCGGTGCAACAGTCCGAGTCGGCCGATGGCGCTGGTCTGCCCGAAAGGTTGGAACGTTTCGAGGCGGATATTATCCGCGAGACGCTGACCGAGTTCAACGGCGACGTTCAGCAGACGATCGCGGCGCTCGGGATTCCGCGCAAGACATTTTATGACAAGCTTCAACGACACGGAATTGTGCGAAGCGACTATGCGGAGCGTCGTTGAAACCGCTGCATATGCTGGGTTTTGGGCATGTCTTCCCGCGGCACTGGGAGGCGCCGCATTTTCATTCGCTCTAAAATGATGCGGAAAATACCGGTCACGGAAACACCTGGTTAAGGTTTTCTTTTTATTAACAGAGACCGGTGTGATCACGTTGTTTGATGGTTTCGCGTACATGCATTTTCCGCCTTCCCGCAAAGACATTTCCCCAGTCGAAGACGCGAATTGGAGTGACGAACAGGAGTTCGTTGCGGCCAATGACGCGGAACGGCCTCTGCCGTTGCCGGAGCCTATCCCGGCTGTCGAGCTGGACCCCGAAAAGCTTCCGACCTGGCAGCGTGCCTTTATCCTTGCGCCCAATGTGCGTTTTACCCGCACGCCCGGCCGTAGCCCGGCCAAACAGGGGGCGGATATTGGTGATCATGACGCCGATCCGGCAGTTGAGGGCGGACATGCGGAGGCATTGACCTCCGCGCATATGCCGCAACCGATCGTCATGCCGACAGGCAGAAACCAGCCGGTTCCACATCACGTAAGTACAGGTTCCCAAGTGAATAATCTCCAGCGTCGGATCGGACAGGCATTCGCATCGGCTGCGCCTGCCGCTTCCGTTTCGCAGCCTATCGAGGCAGCTATTCAGCGGGTCGTTGAACAGCCGATTTACCGCCAGTCGGTCGCCGCAGCTCATACGCCATCGGAAAACGCAGCTGTCCACAACGCAGCGACCCGTCGCGTGACGTCCATTCCGGACCATCTCATCTGGGAGATGATGAGCCTGGGCGCTTCGGAAAATGTCGAGCAGAAGGTTTCGCCGCACACTCTTGCCGCTGCCCAGACCTTAGCCAAGCCGGTTTCGGCCGCGCTGAAGCCGACCGTCACCCGCTTCGTGCCGCCTGCTCCTGTGCCCGCCCCGATCCCGGTCGCCGTCGCAGCCATGCCGGTCATCGCTCCCGTCGTTCACGACGCGCCGTCTGCGATCGACCTCTATCGCCAGATCGCGATCAGGCAAGCTGTTCCGGCACAGGTCGCCATCGAGCCGCAGTCGGCGCCTTACATTGATGCTGCCGCCTATGCCACGCCAGTGGAAGCGCCGGTTGAACAGTCCATGCCGGTTATCGAACCGGTCGAGATCCAGCCTGCGGCACCGGTGGCCGTTCGCAAGCCGCGCGTTCTGCAATTTGCCGAGGACTACACGTTCCCGGATATCGACCTTCTTCAGCCGGCGGTGCCGTGCGAAGAGCAGTCGATGAGCCAGGAGGCGCTGGAACAGAGCGCCGGATTGCTCGAAAGCATTCTCGAAGATTTCGGCGTCAAGGGCGAGATCATCGACGTGCGCCCCGGCCCGGTCGTGACGCTTTACGAATTCGCTCCGGCTCCGGGCGTGAAATCCTCGCGCGTGATGAACCTGTCGGACGATATCGCGCGCTCCATGTCGGCGCTGTCGGCCCGTGTCGCCGTCATTCCCGGCCGCAACGTCATCGGCATTGAGCTGCCGAACGTGGTGCGCGAGACCGTCTATCTGCGCGAACTGGTCGAAAGCAATTCCTATATCGGTACCGATTATCGCCTGCCGCTCTGCCTCGGCAAGACGATCGGCGGCGAACCGGTGATCGCCGAACTGGCAAAGATGCCCCACCTTCTCGTTGCCGGCACGACCGGTTCGGGCAAGTCGGTCGCCATCAACACGATGATCCTGTCGCTGCTCTACCATCTTCGTCCGGAAGAATGCCGGTTGATCATGGTCGACCCGAAGATGCTGGAACTCTCCGTTTATGACGGCATCCCGCACCTGCTGACGCCCGTCGTCACCGATCCGAAGAAGGCCGTTCTGGCGCTGAAATGGGCCGTGCGCGAGATGGAAGAGCGTTATCGCAAGATGTCGCGCCTCAACGTCCGCAATATCGACGGCTTCAATGCCCGCGTCGCCGAAGCGCGCAATCGCAACGAGACGATCATGATCAGCGTGCCCGTCGGCTTCGACCGCTCGACCGGCGAGCAGGTGTTCGAGGAACAGGCTCTCGACCTGACGGCACTGCCTTACATCGTCGTCATCGTCGATGAAATGGCCGACCTGATGATGGTCGCCGGCAAGGAAATCGAAGGCGCGATCCAGCGTCTGGCGCAGATGGCGCGTGCCGCGGGTATTCACCTGATCATGGCGACCCAGCGTCCGTCCGTCGATGTCATCACCGGCACGATCAAGGCGAACTTCCCGACCCGTATTTCCTTCCAGGTGACGTCGAAGATCGACAGCCGCACCATTCTGGGTGAGCAGGGTGCCGAACATCTTCTCGGCCAGGGTGATATGTTGCACATGAAGGGTGGCGGACGTATTTCTCGTGTCCATGGTCCTTTCGTCTCTGATTACGAAGTCGAGAAGGTCGTTGCGCATCTGAAGACACAGGGCCAGCCGTCCTATCTCGGCAGCGTGACCGAGGACGAGGAAGACGACGGTATCGAGGAGGACGAGGACGCGGCCGTCTTCGATCAAACGTCGATGGGCGCGGAAGACAATGGCGACGATCTCTATGAGCGTGCCGTCAAGATCGTCCAGCGCGACAAGAAGTGCTCGACCTCCTACATCCAGCGCCGCCTGTCGATCGGCTACAACCGTGCCGCCTCGCTTGTGGAGCGTATGGAAAAAGAAGGCCTTGTCGGCGCCCCGAATCATGTCGGCAAACGCGAAATCCTCGGCGCCCAGGCCGGGCGGGTGAGCGAGGAATAACCTGCTGGCCAGCCTTTGGTCAGGCAGTTCTTTTCGCCGACTTTCATATCCACGCCATCTTGCCCGGCCTCAAACCGTGCATGATGGCGTTTCTGTCTCGCCGCGCCGTTGAAACCGATCGAGTATGCGCGTGCTGAAGGGAGTTTCTCCCTTCGCGCGCTCTTGGCTATGATAGAGGAAACGATTCTCAGATCGGTTATGTGGATGCGTTACAATTTCGCGGATTTGCCTTTGCATCGGCTGATGGAGCCGGTCTGCCGAGCGACTGCGGCAATCACGCGCCTCGACGAGCGTATCTCCCGATCGGCCACCGGGCCTGGATGGATCGAGCGGTCGCACTTCGTTGATGCAGTGGCTTCTCTCTGGATAGACGGCGAACTGGTTCACCTCGAAGATCTCGTCCTGCACGATGCGGCGATGGGCATCCGTGCGCCGACGCACGAACTGACGATCGCCTATGATATAATGCGCATGCGTCGACGTATCGTCGAGCATGAACCTGACTGGGCCTTGAGCCGGGAGGGGCTGAGCCAGTTACGGGGGAAGGCGGCGGATCCGGATCCGTCCACCTCCGGCAAAACGCCGTTGGAAACCAAATCGGTCGTGATGCAGGATGACGAGGATCCGCTGGCCCGGTATCTGGCTGAAGTCGATGCGGCGGTTGCCCGAAGCGAGGCCGCGATCTCGCAGGCGCTGAACCAGTCTGCGCCATCCTACCCGAAGGAAAAGGCAGCGCTTCTTTACGAACCGGATTGGGACGAGGATGAGAGGCTTGCAGAATGGCAGGCAGTGCTTGAGGAAACCGCAGGTTTGCCGCCGGTTTTGCGCGCCGTGCTTTTGCTGGATGCCTGGAACCAGTTGCAGGTGCTCCAGCATGCGCCCTGGCTGGGCCGTCTGCTTGCCGCATCGCTTCTAAGGAGAGAGGGGGTCACCGTTGCCCATCTTGCCGCATTCAATCTGGGGCTGAAGCAGGTTGGGCGAGAGCGCCGGGCCAGCCGACAGCGGGATGTTCGCCTGATTGCCATGCTCGACGCGATCGCGGAAGCGGGCGAGACGGGACTGAAGGAACATGATCGCCTGGCGCTTGCGCGCCAGCAGATGGAGCATCGGATCGCAGGACGGCGACAGTCCTCGAAACTGCCGCAGCTTGTCGATCTCGTTTTATCCCGACCGATGGTCTCCTCGGGGATGATCGCAAAATCACTGTCCGTGACCCCGCAAGGCGCGTTGAAGATCGCTTCGGAATTGCATCTGAGGGAGATGACCGGCCGAGGCCGTTTTCGCGCCTGGGGCATCATCTGACCGCATTTTTCGCATGATCGAGTGCGGATGCTGACCATGCGTGTCACTCGGGGCGTGTTTGGGGGCGGCTCCCTATTTCGACAATATGAACCTGCCATAGAGAACCGCATATCCACTGAAGCCCACAACCCACAATACCGCGGCCAATGGCAGGAGCAGCATCGTGTGCTGCGGCATCAGGGCGACAGCGATCCGCAGCAGGGCCGCGGTTACAATCGGAAGATAGATGACGAAAACCGTTGAAGCCGGAGCATGCAATGCCTGCCCGGAATGGCCGCGGGTCGCGCGGGTCATGACGGCAAGAGTCATCGTGCCGATCGCTCCCGATGTCCAGGCATGGATGCCGGCAGAGGTAAAGCCATTGTCGTTGGTAATCAGGGCAATGCCCGTCATGATGAAGCCGAGCGGTATGAACAGGAAAGCGACATGCAGGATCGTGACGAGCGGTTCATGGATCGTTCGCTCTGGACACCATTTCGCCTGACGGATCATTTGCAGGATACCGGCGAGCAGCATCAAGATCCCGGCCTCCGTCCTCAGGTTTTCCAGCAGAAGAACCGCTGGCCAGGCAGCGAGCGCGATTGTCGAGATCACCATTGCAGCGAGGTCGAAACGGCCGAAAGGGGATGGTTCGCGGCCGGGACTGTGTTTTTTCAGCCAGTTTCCGGTAAAGCTGGGGATGATGCGGCCGCCGACGATGGCAATCATCAATATGATTGCTGCAACGGCGAGGCGTCCTGCGATCTCGACATGTTCGAAACGAGAAAATTCGTAGAGAAAAAGCGCCTGCGCCGCCGCGAGCAGGGCAATCACCGCCACCAGTTTGTAATTCCGCCTGTTTTTGGCCGCCACGAGTTCGCGAAATGCATAGAGGCCGACCAGAATCAGAAACGCCAGATTGACGAAGGCTGCCGCGGGCAGGCCGATATTTTCCGACATGAATATTGCCACCCGCCCCGCCAGCCAGAGCGCAAACAACAGGACGAGCGGAGCGCCGCTCAGGTGTCTGCGCTTTGTCCAGTTGGGCATGGCTGTCAGCAGAAAACCGGCGATGACAGCCGGAACATAGCCGAACAGAAGTTCATGCTGGTGCCAGGCGATCGGCGAAAGCGCCGTCGGTATATGCAGAAAGCCGAGATACCACGGCACCCAGAGCAGGATCGACAGGGCCGCATAAAGCGCGCCGAACAAAAAGAATGGTCGAAAGCCTTCGAGCGTGAGGCTCGAAAGACGGATTTTCGGGGCGGAGGTGTTCGACATGCTTAACATCTGTCCTGGTCGATTGTTGTGGTCGACCACAAGAGGGGAAGGTAGGCGTAAAGCCAGAGAAGAAAGGCGGCGGCCCAGGCAAGGGCGGATAGGCCGTATTGGCCACCGGGCAGGGTGAGGGATGGCCAGAACTCCGGTGTGACGCGCAGCGCCACAGCCGTGAGAAGGCAGAGAATGGCCGCGCGGGTGATGCGCGAAAAACCGAGCAGCTGGCCGGTATGGAGCAGACCGGCGATCGACAGGACCTGCAGCACACCGAGGCCAAGACCACCCATCAGCATCAGGTGCAGGCCCCCGAGCGTCGGGATATCGACGCCGATGCTGCCAAGGCCGACGAGGAGAAGGCCCAGGCCGGCAAGCAGGCTCGACAGCCAGAGGCCTGCGACCTCGAACGTCCAGCCCTCCCGGCCGATAAAACCTTCGGCGACGCGGTCGAGAAAGGCCGCGCCTGTCGCCAGTATCAGGTAACCGCAGACCGCATTGGAAAACCCTGAAAACTCGGCGGCGATCAGCAGTCCTGCAAGCCCCGGCGCGAGATTGATCCGGCCCGGATGCGGCCAGTACGGCGAGGTTTCCTCACTCGGATCGAGAACGCGATTGGTAATCGGCACGCTAATGCGGGCCAGCGCCAGACCGAGAAGACCAAGAAAGGCATATTGCATAAGCCGGATAGCGCGCTCGGCCAGATCGTAGGCATCCGTCAGCATGGAGAAACGCAGAAGGCCGGCGGCCATTGCCAATGTCGCCAGCAGCAGAACGAAACCGGTCAGCCCCATCGTTCGTTTTTTCCAGCCGAGACAGGCGGCGTAGCCGACAAGGAAAACCAGCCAGACCTGATCGAGAATGCCGCCCAGAAGGATTGCGGCGTCCATACCGAACAGGCCGGCGAGCCGGGCTGAAGTCCACAGGCCTGCGAGGATGAGCAGTGGCCTTCCCGAAAATCCCTTCGTATCCGTCCATTCGGGCAGAGCCGAGGTGAGAAACCCGAGCAATGAGGCTCCGAATGATCCAATCAGCATCTCCTGGGCATGCCACTGAGCCGGCACGGTATTGTGCGCGAAGGGCAGGGCGAGCTGCCAGCCGACCACCCAAAGCAGAGGCCAGAGAGCGGCATGTAAGGCGGCAAGCGGGAAGAGCAGCCGCAGCCCTTCGGCGGTCGCTGCCCGCAGGATATTTCGCCATCCCGGAGAGGTATCAACGGGCATCACCGTCATCCCGTCCTCCGTTCGTCCAGTTCCTCGACATGGCGAAACAGCGGGTCTTCCTTCATGAAACGCTGAACGGTTTCGAAAATCATCCGGTCGTCACGTTCGCCGGGTGTGAGCGGAACGTGTCGCTCTCCCGAAATGCCGTTTCCGCGCCGTTCGAGCACGACGACCCGATGGGCGATCCGCACGGCTTCTGTCATGTCATGGGTGATGAACAGGCCAGAACGTCTGCCATTACCGGCATGGCGGATGACGATATCCTGCATATGGCGGCGAAGCGCCGGGTCGAGTGCGCTAAACGGCTCGTCGAAGAACAGGAAGTCGGCTTCACTTGCCAGCCCGCGTGCAATCGCGGTGCGCTGCTTCATGCCACCTGAAAGCTGGACCGGGTATTTGTCGAGATCCTCTTCTTCAAGAGCTGCCGCCGCGGCTGCGGCAAGCACCCTGTCTTGACGATCCCGACCCGAGAGCCTTTCCGGGAGCGCCATGCCGATATTCTTGCGCGCCGTGGCCCATGGCAGGAGCCTCGGTTCCTGAAACACGACTGCGTGTCGCGCATAGCTGCGGATGACACTGCCCTGTCGCGGTTCGACAAGCCCGGCGGCGATATGCAGAAGCGTGCTCTTGCCACAGCCGGATGGGCCGACCAGGGCCACCAGTTCGCCTTCGCCGATATCGAGTCCAACCCGGTCAAGAACCGTGCGTCCGAGAAAGGCGTGCCCGATATTGCTGAGAGCAAGGGCGTTCATCGTTTGACACCCCATGGCCGGGCAGCATGGCGCCAGGCTTCCAGCTCGGAACGGGTCGGCTGGATCAGCCCATATTCGACGGCGAGCAGGGCGCTCACCGACAGCAGGATCCAGGCAAGCGCATTCGCCACATCGAGGTTGGAGCGGGAGACCGCGAGCGCCTCGCCTATACCGCCGGCATTGGCGAGAAGTTCTGCCATGACGGCTGCCTTGAAAGCGGTCCCGAGCGCCATGACGAGGATTGGGAACAGGCGGTTCAGCATTTGCGGAATGGTGATGCGGACAAATCGACGAACCTGCCCCATGCCGAGCGAGAGTGCCATGTCGTCGAGCAGCCTGTCGCGGCTGGCGATGCCCTCTGAGGCGCCGAGAAAAACGATCGGCAGGCAGGCGACGGCAGCTGTCGTCGTCACCGTCGCCGAACCGGTGCCGAACCAGATCATCAGAAGCACGATCCAGGCGATCGGCGGCACACCGAGCATCAAGGTGATCTGCGGCTGAACGAGGCGCAGGATCGCTGGATGGAACCCTGCGATACATCCGGCGACGGTGCCGATCACGCCGGCAAGCGCAAAGCCCGAAAGTGCGCGCGACGAGGTGGTGAGCAGGAGCTGCCAGGCGGAAACATCGCCCAGAAGCGCCTGTGCGGCGGTGAGCGTTTCCAGTGGTGATGGCAGGATGAAACTGCCATAGGCTTCATGCACCACCTGCCAGAACGCTGCAAAAACGCTCAATCCCGCAAGGCCGGACCAGCCGGACCAGAGAAATTGCCCCGTTCTTGAAACGCGCTTGGCAAGTGAGTGCATGGCTGACCTCACAGATACAAACTGTCGCCGGGAAGTTGTCCGCCGATCATCTGTGCATTGGTTTTGGCGATTGCTTCCAGCAACGCCTCGATCTCGGGGCGCGCCTTTCTTGCGGGCGTTGCGACGAGATTGGAGAAAGGCACGGACTTTTCGATGACCGGCCAGGGCAGTTCCAGCGCCGAAGCGGCGTGGCCGGCTGCGGCTGCCGGGTTGGCTACCACCTCTGCGGTCGCTTTTTCGAGACCGGAGAGAAGGGGGGCGATCTTCTCCGGGTGGTCGCGCAGGAAGGCAGGCGCGAGCGCCAGCCCGGCTTGAGGCATGATGGACCCAAGCCCCGTCACGGCACCCCATTCCTTTTGCATGTCGATCGCGCGATGGACAGTCTTGCCGGTGGTGGAGGCCTTGATCATCGCCGCGGTTGCGGCAGGTTCGGGCACCAGCGCGGTCTCGATCCGGCCGGACAGCAGCAACTGGATCGCTTCGATCGGCGAGCCGGAACGGCTGACCTTCACCTTGTCAGCCAGACCGTGATGCGCCAGCACGGCATCGAAAACCAGTTCCGGTGTGTCGTTGGGAAAGGGGACGGTGATTTCCCTGCCGGTGAGGTCGGCAATGCTGCGGATTTCAGGGTTGGTCGAGATCACGTAGAGCAGGCCATTGGTCATCACATTGGCGAGCTTGACGCCGAAGCCGCGGGTGCTGAGGTTTGCCGCTGCCGTCACCGGCATGACCACGGCCTGCATGGTGCCGGAGGTCAGGCCCGCGCGCATCTCATCGGGCGTGCGCCAGATGCGGAAACGCACCCGCTCGGCGACATCGCGCAGCAGGCCGGCGCCAACCGCGTAGGCAAGTGTGATCGAAGGGCCGGCCGGCGGGCCGTAAAGCACGAGTTCATCGAGTGTGGCGGCATTGACGCGACTGACGAAAGGAAATGCCAGCGCTGCAGCCGTGGCCGCATGCAAGAAGGAGCGGCGGTTGACGCCGTTCGGGGGGGCGGGTTTTTTATGTTGTTGTTCGAAGGGGTTCACAATGGGCTCTTTCCAAAAGGGCGGTTACCATCCTATCCGGTCATCACGCCGCCTCTTTGCGTAAGCGCAAAAAGCGGTGCGACAGGGCGGACACAAAGCTTAAAAACTGACCTTCGTCGGGACGCCCTACATGGTGGCCATGATCAGTGGATCGGCGCCGAACAGAAAGGCATGGCCGCCGAGGAGAAGCCAAAGGGTGACGGCTGCCGTCAGTGCGAAGGCAAGCGCCATCGGGGAATCGACCTTCACCCTGTTTCTGCCTGCCACTATTCCGGCCATAGGCAGCAGCGGATGATCCGCGCAAAACGCGCTCCAGCTTTCGCCAAACCGACATTTTGCCCTTCTGTACAGCATCAGGAAGCCGGCTGCGGAAAACAGGCCGAGACCGCCGAACAGGATAAGAGACCGCAGGTCGCCATTGGCGATCAGATGGCCTCCGGACCATAAGAGAAAGCCCCACAAAACCGGATGGCGCGTGACGGCGACGATCGCGCCGGGTTGATCGACGTGCCGAAAGGTTATCGAGGCGGGATTGGGCGTGAAAAGACCGGCAAGGACGAGAAACATGCCAAGCGGTGCCAGCACGAGTGTCGTCATCGCACGGCCGCCGGAAGGCTCCCACAGTTCCACATAGGACGTGTTCAAGGCGGCACGGAACACCCAGCCGAGCAGCACGGTCGAGACGAGCGAATAGATCAGGAGATAGGTTTTTCGGCCGAGAATGGCGATTGCCCTGCTTCGCACCGGTGGAAGTGCCGGTATCGAGTGCAGCAGGACGAAGGCAATCAGGGCGAGATAAAGCTGGCTCAAGCGAAAATCTCCCGGTCTTCCGCTTCCGCCGCCAGCAGGACTTCCATCAACAGTTTTTCGGTGGAGACGTGGCGGCGCA
This sequence comes from Hyphomicrobiales bacterium, assembly GCA_900466875.1. GTDB lineage: Bacteria > Pseudomonadota > Alphaproteobacteria > Rhizobiales > Rhizobiaceae > Neorhizobium. Next base: position 20,048 of record UBNQ01000016.1, read on the forward strand.
GGCACTCGAGGAAGCTGAACAACATGCGTGCTATCGTGTCGAACGGCAGCGTGCACCGGTGTTCCGAAAGGGCCGTGAGCGTCAGCCGCAACTCATCTGCCGCCAGCCTGTCGTAACGGTGCTCGGCCTTCAGATGCTCGATCATCATGAGTGAAAAACACGAACCGGCGCGATGGTCAAAACCGGGGAAAAGAACCTGTTCTTCCAGATCGTGCGCATCCTTGAGCAGCGACACTATCGAGCCGGAAAGGCGCAGGAGATCTGCATATTTCGGGTCGGTTCCAATCTCCTCCATGGCCTGTTCGAGCTGAAAGCCCAGGCCCAGGAGCTTCTGGTGATTGGCTTCGAGCCGATGGATGTCCGGTGCGTTCAGCGCATTGGTGGAAACTGTCATGACGTTTCCCTTATTGCTGCACCGTACGGGCGAAACCGATGATGATCGGTGTCGCGACGAGAGGGCCGATCCGTGCATCCGTCATGATGAATTCCTTTCGACATTCTCATCATGCCCCGGCGAAGCGCCATCCTCTTTGCCGGAGCGCAAAGAAGGGCATTTTTCCGCGTGTTAGCGAAACGGCACAGGCCGCGCCCCAGGCTGACATATCTCGCGGGCAGATGAAGGACGGTAAGACGATGACTGCGAAGCTTGGCGAGGTTCTTTCGATCGATGTTCGCGAGATTCCGGGGGCTCAACGCCATCGGCGCATTTTCGGTACGCTGGAGGCAATGGAACCGGGTGAAGCGCTGCAGATCACCGTGGATCACGATCCGGTCCCGTTGCGTATGCATCTCGATGCACAATTTTCCGGCCTTTTCGGATGGGAATATCTGGAGCAGGGTCCGCGGATCTGGAAAGTGGAGCTCACGCGGATCAAGCATGATGGTTGTGGTTGCTCCTGTGGCGGCAATCACTGATAAAAACCTGCGGGCTCGACACCGCCGGTTAAGTGAAGCGGCCCATATTCCGATGCCAGGAGGCTCCGCATGTCGCAGGCTTACAAGGAACTCGATGTCCGTCCTATCCTGCGTGAGGGCGGTGAGCCGTTTCAGGAAATCATGGCGGCGGTTCAGTCACTGGCATCGGGAGAGGGGCTGAGGCTTTTCTCGACCTTCAGGCCGACGCCGCTTCTGTCGCTGATGAGCCGGCAGGGTTTTTCGAGTGAAACCCGGGAGCTTGATGCGGGCGACTGGGAGATCACATTCTCACCAATTCAGGGCAGCGATACCCGCGTCGCGGTATCAACCGGCGCGGAGGACGCTTCGGATTGGCCGGAGCCGCTGTGGCAGCTCGACCTCGTCGATGCGCAGCCCCCCGTGCCGATGGAGAAGGTGCTGTCGCGACTTTCGTTGATGGAGCCGGGCGAAGTCCTGTTCGTGGCACTTGGCCATCAATCCGCATTCCTGGCGAAGGAGTTGGAAAGCCGTGGACATCGTTGGGTCGGCGCTTCGAATGACGAAGGTACGGTCTATCGCATGCTGATCCGGGTCGGATAGCGGACTGACACCTCTGGCGATCCTTCCGGCTCGCTTTTCCAATCCCTTTTCATCGACACCAAACCGCCAGACATTTCGTTTGGCGGTTTGGTTTTAAATCGCATGCCGGCCCGTTTTCGGGCCGGTGATATCGGAGACGATCAGTCGATGATGTTGCCTTCCCGTGCGGCCAGGTAGGCTGCCAGTTGATCCGTATCCTGAAGGCCGTGCGAGGCGGACTTGCCCATCAATTCAGCCGGAACTTTCCAGCCCGGATCGACGCCGTCCATATTGGGAAGCTCATGGGCAATGCCCTTGTGGCAATCGATACAGGTTGCCTTTCCGGCGAGAAGATAACGCGTATGAATTTCGGCGGCGCGTTTCGTCTGCTTGGTCAGGTCCATGGCAATGGATGAGTGGCAGTTGCGGCATTCCAGGCTGTCATTGGCCTTGAGGCGCGCCCATTCGTGCTGGGCCAGTTCAAGCCGCTTGTCCAGAAACTTTTCGCGCGTGCTGATCGTGCCGAAAATCTTGCCCCACACTTCTTTCGAAGCTTGCATCTTTCGCGCGATCTTGTCGGTCCACTGATGCGGAACGTGGCAATCCGGGCAAGAGGCGCGGACCCCTGATCGATTGGAGAAATGCACGGTGCGCGTCAATTCTTCATAGACGTTGGCCTTCATTTCGTGACAGCCGGTGCAGAAGGCCTCGGTATTGGTCACTTCCAGCGCGGTGTTGAAGGCTCCCCAGAAAATCACGCCGCCGACAAAACCGCCGAGCGTCAGAAATCCGAGACCCAATGTTCCCGCAGGCGTGGCAAGAATGCGCCAGGCCCAAAGGATGACTGCTTTGACCATGCCGATCATTGTCCCGATCCTGCCGGTTTGAAGCCGAGTTCGCTCATGTCCTTAAACGTGTTGTCGACCAGCGGCCGTGCATCGGCCTGCGGAACGTGGCATGCGGTGCAGAAATAACGCCGCGGCGAAACGTCGGCGAGCATCTGGCCCTCACGGTTCATGTAATGGGTGACGCTGATCATCGGTGCGCCCGAACCTTCGGTCAGTTCACGCCGGTGACAGGACATGCAGCGGTTGGTGTTGACCGACAGCTGGTATCCCTCGATCGAATGCGGGATGACCGGCGGCTGGTCCGGATAGTTGCGCATTTTCTGGATGTCGTCGACGATCCATCTCGGCAGTGGTTCCGCGCCGGTATTTTCCATCGGGCTCGCACGGCCCGACAGTTGCGGGACTGTTTGCTGCGCGAGAGCCACCGTGCCCGTTACCAGGCACAGAGCGAGCGCGAAAAGCGTCCAGAGACGCCGGATCAGGCGACGGGAAGGATCTTGACTGCGCATTTTTTGAAATCCGTCTGTTTGGAAATGGGGTCGGTGGCGTCAAGCGTGACCTTGTTGATCAGCTGGCTGGCGTCGAACCACGGCACGAAGATCACGCCATGCGGCATGCGGTTACGGCCGCGGATGTCGACCCGGCTGAGGATCTCGCCGCGCCGCGACTGGATCTTGACCTGTCCGCCCTGGTTGATGCCGAGACGACGGGCATCGTCGCCGTTCATGAAGCAGCGGGCGCCCGGAAATGCCTTGTAGAGTTCGGGCACGCGCATGGTCATGGAGCCGGAATGCCAGTGTTCGAGAACACGGCCGGTGACCAGCCAGAAGCCGAATTCATCATCCGGCGATTCCGCCGGCGGCTCATAAGGCGCTGCGAGGATGACGGCACGGCCATCCTTCTGGCCGTAGAATTTCACGCCTTCACCGGCCTTGACGTAAGGGTCGTAACCTTCGCGGTAACGCCACTTGGTCTCTTCGCCGTTGACGACCGGCCAGCGCAGGCCGCGGACCTGATGGTACATATCGTAGGGCGCAAGATCGTGGCCGTGGCCGCGGCCGAAGCTGGCATATTCCTCGAACAGCCCCTTCTGAAGGTAAAAGCCGAAGGCCTTCGCTTCGCGGTTTTCGTAGTCAGGCGAAATTTCGGTTGCCGGGAACTGATCGACCTGACCGTTCTGGAACAGGACTTGGTAGAGCGTCTTGCCCTTGTAATCCGGGTTCTGGTCGAGGATGTCCTGCGGCCAGACTTCGTCGGTGGTGAAGCGCTTGGAGAATTCCACCAGCTGCCAGAGGTCGGAACGGGCGTCGCCCGGTGCGTTGACCAGCTGATGCCAGACATGGGTGCGACGTTCGGCATTGCCGTAGGCGCCTTCCTTTTCCACCCACATGGCGGCGGGCAGTATCAGGTCGGCACACATGGCGGTCACGGTCGGATAGGCGTCCGAAACGACGATGAAATTGTCCGGGTTGCGATAGCCGAGATAGGCCTCGTTGCTGTTGTTGGCAGCGGCCTGCATGTTGTTGTTCACCTGAACCCAGTAGAAGTTCAGCTTGCCGTCATGCAGCATGCGGTCCTGCTGGACGGCATGGTATCCGGGCTTTTCCGGGATGATGCCATGCGGGATCTTCCAAAGTTCCTCGGCATGCTTGCGGTGTTCTGGGTTGGTCACCGTCATGTCGGCCGGCAGGCGGTGCGCAAACGTGCCGACTTCGCGGGCGGTGCCGCAGGCCGATGGCTGGCCGGTCAGCGAGAAGGGGCTGTTGCCCGGCTCGGAGATTTTGCCGGTGAGCAGATGGATGTTGTAGACCATCTGGTTGGCCCAGACGCCGCGAACGTGCTGGTTGAAGCCCATCGTCCAGAGCGACATGACCTTGACCTTGGGGTCGGCATAAAGCTCGGCCAACTGTTCCAGAAAGCCCTTGTCGACGCCGGCAAGCTCGGCAACCTTGTCGAGCGTGTATTCGGAAACGTGCTTCTTGAAAGCCTCGAAATCGATCGGCGTCATCTCGGCGGCCTTGGCCGCGCCGGTTGCCTTCACTTCCAGTGGGTGTTCAGGGCGCAGGCCGTAACCGATATCGGTGGTCGCCTGCATGAACTTGGTGTTCCTGTCGACGAATTCCTGATTGACGCGGCCGGTCTGGATGATGTGGTTGGCGATATAGTTGAGGATCGCCAGATCCGTGCCGGGTTTGAAGACCAGCGGAATGTCGGCAAGGTCCATGCTGCGATGGGTGAAGGTCGAAAGAACCGAGACCTTCACATGCTCGTGGCCGAGGCGACGGTCGGCAAGACGTGTCCACAGGATCGGGTGCATCTCCGCCATGTTCGAGCCCCACAGCACAAAGGCGTCGGCATGCTCGAAGTCGTCATAACAGCCCATGGGCTCGTCCATGCCGAAAGTGCGCATGAAGCCGTAAGCGGCAGACGCCATGCAGTGACGCGCATTGGGGTCGAGATTGTTGGAGCGGAAGCCCGCGCGCATCAGCTTGGTGGCGGCATAGCCTTCGAAGATCGTCCACTGGCCGGAGCCGAACATGCCAAGCGCCGTCGGTCCCTTTTCCTTCAAGGTCTTCTTGGCCTTCTCGGCCATGATGTCGAAAGCTTCCTCCCAGGTAACGGGCTCGAACTCGCCTTCCTTGTCGAAGACGCCGTTGCGCTTGCGCAAGAGCGGTGTCGTCAGGCGGTCCTTGCCATACATGATCTTCGACAGGAAATAGCCCTTGACGCAGTTGAGGCCGCGATTGACCTCGGCTTCCATGTCGCCATGGGTGGCGACGACATGGTTTTCCTTCACGCCAACCATGACACCGCAACCGGTGCCGCAGAAACGACAGGGCGCCTTCGACCACTTGATTTCCAGCGCCGCAACGCCGCCGGGAACGGATTGGGCGGCTGCCGGCATGGCGATGCCGGCTGTCGATGCCGCGATGGCGGCGGCTTGCGCCTTCAGCACATCACGCCGCGTGAGTTCTGCCGTCATCCGACATCTCCTTTTCTGCAATTGTCTGTTCGAAAACCATGTGCGCAGCGATGACGTCGTCCATCGCCGAAATTCCGATCAATGTTTCGCCGAGAAAGCCGGAGCTTGGACCTTCGATGACGATGACGATCTTGCCGCCGCCGGCGGCATGCACCTCGACGCCTTCGATCTCAATAAGGGCTGCGGACATGCGCTCGACCGCTTCCGGCCGCGTAACGACCACCGCGCTTGATATGTGATGCTGCGGCTCACGCATGGGCCACCTCCATTCTGGTTGCCGTCATGGTGATGGACTGGGTGGGGCAGACCGAGATGCAGGCGCCGCAGCCGGTACAGGGATCGGGGTCGAGCACGGGTACGAAAGGCCCGCCCAGCCTTGGCGTGAACCGGATCGCCGTCGTCGGACAGACATCGCGACATGCCTGGCAATCAACGAAATTCAGCGCGAGACAGCTGTCTGCGATGGTGGCGTGATGGGCAAAGGATGCGGCGGGTTCAGGCGGGAAAACCCGCTCGGGACAGCGTTCCGAACATTTTCCGCAAAACGTGCATTCGCCAAGGGTGAAATCGACAGTCGGAATGCCGCCTCGCACGATGATTATGTTCGTCGGACAGATTTTTTCGCATTCGCCGCAGCCAGAGCAAAATCCCAGGGATTCATCTGTGACGCCAGGCGGATAATAGTTTCCGGCTTCACGCAATGCGCCGCCGGTCAAGAAAGCGCGGCGGGTGCTGGCGACCTTCCCCATAACCGTCACTCCGCCGAGTTCGGTCGGGCGGGTGTGATGTCATGCGGGCCGGGCGGACCGTAGACGATCTGGTAGGCCCAGACAACGAAGCCATAGCTGGCAACGGTACCAACGGCGACGACGGGCCAGATGCCGAAGGCGAGGACGACAAAGGTCAACAACTCCCGGCGCCGCTTCCGGCGAAACGATATCTGCTCCAGAGTTGCTGTCGGTTCTGCCATATACGCATCCGATATCTGTCAAAGTTGCGATGCGGAAACGCATCAAGTCCCTGATCATAGCCAGGAATGCCGGCCGACTTCCTTGATGAAAATCAACTGTTATGAAAATTTGCTAAAATATTGTGCGTTGAGATTAAAAATTAGGCTCAACTTCAGGGTGCTTTGCGGGCGGTATTCCCGTAATGGGAGGATTATTCATCTCGCTGGATCCCGACCAGCCTCCGCCTCGTGTTTAAGCAACATAAGGCCGTCTGCGATGGGTAGTGTTTCCCAAAAATGATCTTTGATCAAGAATAAGAGTAATATTTGTTTTGATCCACCTATGCGTGAAATCTCTCGTTTTGTTTGTGTTGGCGCAATAACGCTCGTTCAAGTCAATCTAACTTCAGAACTACGGAACAGGCATTGCTCCGTTTCTTGAAAAAGGGAGAGATTTTCATGAGTGAACAGTTTCGGTTGACCCGCCGCAGCATGCTGGCCGGCGCTGCCGTTGCGGGAGCATTGGCGCCGATCGTCACCTCTGTTGCACATGCCGAAGGTGGGGATATCAGGACGAATGTCGCGGCAACGGCGGCCAATATCGCGGCACTGGAGCGCGTCAAGGTGGATCTCGTGAGGCCGCCTTTCGTGCATGCGCACACGCAAAAGGCAGACGGCGATCCGAAGGTTGTCGAGTTCAAGATGACCATCCAGGAAAAGAAGATTGTCGTCGATGACAAGGGGACCGAGGTCCATGCGATGACCTTCAACGGATCGGTTCCCGGACCGATGATGGTCGTCCATCAGGATGATTATGTAGAGCTGACGCTCGTCAATCCCGACACCAACGAGCTGCAGCACAACATCGACTTCCATTCGGCGACCGGTGCTTTGGGTGGCGGGGCTTTGACTGTGGTCAACCCCGGCGACACGGCGGTGCTGCGCTTCAAGGCCACCAAGGCCGGTGTCTTTGTATACCACTGCGCCCCTACCGGCATGGTGCCATGGCACGTCACATCGGGCATGAACGGTGCAATCATGGTCCTGCCACGCGACGGCCTCAAGGATCACAAAGGTCACGACCTTGTTTATGACAGGGTCTATTATGTCGGTGAGCAGGATTTTTACGTTCCGAAGGACGAAAACGGCCTGTTCAAGAAATATGAGAGTGCCGGCGACGCTTATCCGGACGTCCTGGACGCCATGAAGACGCTGATCCCGACGCATGTCGTTTTCAACGGTGCAGTCGGCGCATTGACGGGCGAAAATGCCCTTCAGGCCAAGGTGGGTGAGCGGGTTCTGATCCTGCATTCGCAGGCCAACAGAGATACACGTCCGCACCTGATCGGCGGCCACGGCGACTATGTCTGGGCAACCGGAAAATTCGCCAACCCGCCGCAACTTGATCAGGAGACATGGTTCATTCCCGGAGGCGCCGCTGGAGCGGCCTACTACACGTTCCTGCAGCCCGGCATTTACGCCTATGTGAACCACAATCTGATCGAGGCATTCGAACTCGGCGCGGCCGGCCATTTCAAGGTGACGGGCGACTGGAATGATGACCTGATGACAGCCGTGGTCTCGCCGACCTCGGGCTGACGATATCGGCTCGGTGCCAGCAAGGCGCCGAGCCGCGTCTCCAGATAGGCCAGAGGAGGATCGGAGGATCCTATGACAGCCCCCATAGTCGCCCTTTTTCACAACGGGCTCGCTTCGATTGCGCTTCCCTTGGTGCTCATTACCGGATTGGCAAGCGCAATCGGTTTCCAATCAGGACTGGTGCCGAGACCTGAAGCTGGCGGATCTGTCCCCGCAACCGTCAGCATCCCAGCGGGTCGCCTGACATTTCGCGAAAGCGGCGAGTTCTTTCGCAACGGTCTCGTTGTCGATGCTCCGATGACCGAAATCGTGCAGCGGCAGCTTGAGATCATGAAATACCAGGTGAGCACCGAAAGCTACGATCGCTGCGTTCTCAACGGCTCCTGTATTCGCAGGGAGACATCGACGCCAGTACGGGCGGATTTGCCTGCGACAGGCGTCAGTTTCGATGATGCCAGTGCCTTTGCCCGTTGGCTTTCGGACGAGACCGGAGAGATCTGGCGGTTGCCGAAGGTCGAAGAGCTGGCGTTCGCGGCAGGCTCGAAATATCCGGACGATGCCCTTGGCATCGATCCTCTCAGCAGCAATCCAGCCTTGCGTTGGCTGGCGGACTATCAGCGCGAGGCCGCGCGCAAGGCATCTCGCATCCGTGATCCTCAACCCTATGGAAGTTTTGGTGAAAACGAGCACGGCCTCGCCGATTTCGGAGGAAATGTCTGGGAATGGACATCCACCTGCCTGCGCAGGGTGACGCTGGACAGGTATTCAAGGCCGATATCTGAGGTCGAAAGTTGCGGCATCTACATCGCAACCGGCAAGCATGGTGCGCCGTTGAGCGCATTCATTCGTGAACCCAAAAGTGGAGGATGCTCGGTCGGTGCGCCGCCCGATAATGTCGGATTTCGTCTCGTGCGGGACAAGCGGTGGTATGCGGTGCTGCTTTTTGCCATTTCAGGCCGGTCGATGTAGCGTGGCGCAGCCCGATTCCTATGGGAGGGGATCAGGCTGCGTATCCGCCAGACATGCGACCTGACTGGCTTCGCACCGGGGAACAAGCCGCCTTGAAGATCGACCGCTCGCTTATCCGCGCCATTTCACTTTTCGACCTGATGCCGGACGTTGAGCTTGATCGGCTTCTGCAGCACGCCTCTTCCCGCCGTCTTGCCCAGGGGGAAGCCGTTTTTGAGCAAGGTGGTCCTGCGGACAGTTTCTATCTCCTCCTGCACGGCCGGCTGAAAGTGACGCAGGTGACGGAGGACGGCCAGCAGATCATCGTCAGGGTCGTGCATCCCGGTGATTTGTTCGGTTTTGCCAAGGCGCTGCAACGTGTCGATTATCCCGGCACGGCGACCGCTGTGGCGGAAAGCCTCGCTCTGTCCTGGCCGACGGACCTATGGCCGAGTTTCGTGGAGCACAATCCACGCCTTGCCGTGACTGCGATGCAGACGATTGGCGAACGACTGGAGGAAGCGCATATGCGCATCCGAGAAATGTCGACCGAGGAAGTTGAGCGCCGTGTTGCCCATACTGTTCTCCGTCTTGCCAAGAAGGCCGGAAAACAGGAGGCGGACGGCATTCGCATCGATTTCCTGATTTCCCGGCAGGACATTGCGGAAATGACCGGCACGACCCTGCATACGGTGTCGCGCATTCTGAGTGCGTGGGAGCAGTTGGGATTTGTGCTGGGTGGGCGGCAGAAGCTCTTCGTCAAGGACGTGTCAAAGCTCGAACAAATTGCCAGGGGTGAGTTTCGGCGACGGACCTAGATGCTCCGCCGCCTGCTCTCAGCGTACGGTCAAAAATTCGTTTGTGTAATATCCCGCAAAATCCGGCTTCGACTCAAGGGACTTGCCGCCCGCGGCCTTGAGAATGCCGGCCTGATACGCGTAAGCGCCGATCGCCTCGAATTTGGCAGGATCGATCGTGCCGATGACGTCTTCGGTGCTGCGGAGATACTTGCCTTCGATCAGCGCCTTGAGCGACGCCTGGATCAGCGCGCGGTCGGTCAAGGCATCCCTGTTGGCGGCAATCAACAGGTCGGTTGCCTCGTCCGGATTTTCGATGGCGTATTGATAGCCCTTTCGGGTCGCCTGAAGGAAGGCTGCCGCTTCCTTTGGATTGTCGTCCAGAAACTTCCGGCTGGAGCCGATCAGCGTCGTGTGTTCGTCCGGCACGCCGAAATCTGCATAACGGAATGCGCCCTGTTTCAGCCCTTCCAGTTCCGCTTTGACGCCTTCCCAGGTATAGACCTCAAGCGTGAAGTCGACGGCACCGTTTTCCAACGCCTGGTAGGCAGAGGTGCCGAGCGTGATCGTCTCGAACTCGCCCTTGCCGCCGTCATGGCGAATGATCGAGGATATCAGCGCGTTTTCCCAGGCCGAGCCGAAACCGCCATAGGTCTTGCCGTCCAGGTCCTTCGGGCGACTGATGTCGGAGCGTCCTCCCTTGAAAACCAGGCGTCCCGTTTCCGTCTGCACGATCGCATAGGTGCCGACAAGATCGGCTCCAGCCGTGCGTTGGGTCAGAAGCGCAATCGAGCCGAGAATGCCGAAATCGGCCACGTGGTTGGCGACCAGCGTGCCGGCTGATGTGTCGGTGTAGGGAAGGATTTCGACGTTGAGGCCCGCGTCCTTGTAGAAACCTTTGTCGCGGGCGACGAACAGGCCAATGTGATTGGTGTTCGGGGTCCAGTCGAGAGCGACAGAAACCTTGGACGCGGCATGCGATGAGGTTGGTAGCGCAGGCACAGCCAAGGCGGCAAGTGCCGCAAGCGTGGCGCGTCGGCTCAGCAGGAATTGGCTCATGGCAACTGTCCTTCTTGTTGCTGGATTTTGGGAGAGAGGAGAAAGTCGAGTATCGACGTCTCTATGATTGCCGCTTCGGCACGAGCGCCTGGATGGGAGAAACGGGCGCGCGGCAGCGGGACCTCGATCGTCTGCTCAACGCGAGCCGGTCGCGGCGTCAGCAGGTGGATTCGGTCGGAAAGCATCACGGCTTCGCGGACATCATGGGTGATCAGGACGATGGTCCAGCGGTGTTTCAGCCACATGGCCTCCAGCCAGATCTGCATCTGGTTGCGGGTGAGGGCATCCAGGGCCCCGAATGGTTCATCCAGCAGCAACACGGGCTTGTCCTGAACGACGGTGCGCAGCAGCGCGGCGCGCTGGCGCATGCCACCCGACAACGCGCTCGGATAATGTTGCTCGAAACCGCTGAGGCCGAATTCTTGAAACAGCGGCTCGACCCGTTTGCGCGCCTGTTTTCGGGGCAGTCCCTGCACTTCGAGGCCGAGCGTCGTGTTGTCGATGATCCGCCGCCAGGGCATCAGTGCATCACGCTGCGGCATGAAGGCGAAGGGGCGGTCGGTCGGCGCAAGCTGCTTGCCGGCAAAACGGATCTCCCCGCTGCGCGCTGTGGCGGCACCGGTCAAAAGCTTGAAGATGGTCGATTTCCCTGCTCCCGAAGGCCCCAGGATCGATACGAATTCACCCGGCATGACATCCAGCGAAACATCGTGCAGGACATCGATGTCGCCGTAGCTCAGCGAGATCCGATCGAGGGAGAGCAGGGGCGACGTCATATTCTTCTCCCGGACGAGCCATCGATCCAGGGAGCGGCCAGCCTCTGCACGGCCCATGTGGCACTGAACAGGAGCAAGGTCAGCAGCGAACTGACCAGCACTGCGGCAAGCACGAGGTCGGGACGGAAATTGTTCTTGGCATTGAGCATGTAGATGCCGAGCCCTCGGGCGGCTCCGGCATATTCGGCGAAAATGGCCGCAACCACGGCATAGGTGATGGAGATGCGCAGTCCGGCGAAGAAATAGGGAAGGGCGGAGGGCAGGCGAGCAAGCCGGAAACGCCTCCAGCGGGACGCGCCCATGGAGGCAAGCAGATCCTCGACTTCCTTTTCGGTAGAGGCGTAACCTTCGGCCAGAGCGACCAGCATCGGAAAGAATGTGACGAGTGCCACGAGCAGGATTTTCGGCAGAAGACCAAAGCCGAACCACAACACGACCAGCGGGGCGATCGCCACCAGCGGCAGGGTCTGGCTGGCGATGAAGATGGGAAAGAGCGCTCGCCGCATCAGGGCGGAAAAATCGATAAGCACCGACAGCAGAAACGCCAGAACGAGCGAGAGCGAGAAACCGAGCAACGTTGCCCGAAGCGTCGGCACGGTATTGAGCCACAGAGCTTCGCGATTGAGCCAGGCCTGCTGGATAACCTGGGATGGCGCTGGCAGGGTCGTCTCCGAAATGCCGGAGAAGCGGCAGTAGATTTCCCACGCAAGCAGCAGGCTGCCGGCGGCGACGAGAGCCGGCAATGCCTGAAGGGCATGATCGCGGAACATGCGGCTGCGCATGCGGAAAGCGCTCGACAACATCGAATTGTCCGTAAGACCGGTTAGATGGCGGTCGGGCTGTTGGCCGAAACAGTCAGATCGATGGTCACGTGCCCGTGGGGAGGCCCGAAGCGGACAAAAGCCTCGCCGACGGTCGCAAACACCGGAGCGGCATCGCCACGCAGCTTGGTGCAGAAATTCTTCGACCGGTCGAACACACCCGACGACTTGATGAAGTCGATGCAGCCGTAGATCTCATCCATGTGCTGGCCGATGCCGAGCGTATAGAGAGAAAACTGCGCTGCAGCGGGTTGGCCGGCAAGCGGAATGGACGAGACGGCGGACAATGCCTGCGCCTTGCGCTCCTCGAGCGGGGCGAGTGGCCCGGTCATCTCGGGCACATGGCAGATTGGGTCATCCGGTTCACCCGGGCAGCCGCGCGACAGCGTTGCATGCATGACGCAATGCTTGCCGGATCTGGCGGCCGCCACGAACAGGTCACGCATTGCGGCAAGGACGACATCTGGTGTTCCGACGAGAAGCGTCGAGATATCGTCCGTCTCGATCCTCAACTGATCCCGGTAGGGATCAAGCGCAGACAAGGCGCCGAGGATGACATCAACGAAATCGTCGGACATCGGGTAAAGGGAAATCTGCGCGCCGGAAAACATCTTGCACCTCGCTCCGCTGGCATTATCCAGATCAGCTTAAGGGTCCGCGGTCATGGCGACCGAATCTCAACCCCGGCATTACGGAGCACCCCTGTCGGCCCCTGATAGATCACTTGACGTGGGACTGGCAAGGGGCGTGTTGAACTGCCGCTCCGGGTGGGGTGCGAGATGGCGGTAATTTGCTGCTGCCTATGGAGCGCCGGAGTGCACTTACATCCCTGCAAACGCTCAAAAGCGACGGAAATCGGAACCATCTTCCGGCGCGGCCTATCCGAGCCGCAGTTGATAGCGCGGCACGGGCAGATGATTTCGGATATCGTTGGGAGCTATCTGAAGACGTTGGACGAGACGTCCGAAGGCGCCTGATCACGGTGGTGCGGTATTTTCGCCGCAGGAGGTGTTGATACGCTTCCCGCGCATGCCCTCACATATTGACTCACTTTTAAGTGATCGATAATTCCTGAGTTAATACATCAAGTTTATGGACTTCGCCGTTTTTGCGGTGCGGCCCGTATTTGCTTCGCATGCACCAAGGGGGCATTCCATGTTCGGCTCAAACGTTTTCAATTCGCGTGCAGGCAAGACTGCCAGCCGCAGCCTTCTGCTGGTCCTGCTGTCCAGCTGCGCAATTCTTCTGCCGCTCCACGCCTATGCGCAGACTGCAGGCGGGGATGATGCGAGCACAACGCTGAAACCAATCACACTTCAGGCGGATGGTTCTCCAGTCGGGCCTGATTCGACGATTGTTGCGAAAAGCACGCGGGCGACCAGCAAAACAGACACCCCGATACTTGATGCTCCGGCTTCTGTTTCAGTCGTGACCGAAGAAGAGTTGGAAGAGCGCGGTGTGACGAACCTTGATGAGGCCCTGTCCTACACGCCCGGCGTCTCGACCGATGTCTACGGATCCGATAACCGATACGATCACTATATGATCCGCGGTTTTTACGCCACGAACAGCACCTACCGTGATGGTTTACCTCTGCGGGTAAGCAACTTCACCGGTAGCCGCATGGAACCCTACGGTTTGCAGCGCCTTGAGGTGCTGAAGGGCTCAAACTCCACTCTGTTCGGTCTTTCCTCCCCTGGTGGTATCGTCAATGCTGTCACCAAGCGACCGCAAGATTACAAATTTGGCGAAGTGTACACGACGTTCGGCGAGGATCACATCGAGACGGGAACCGATTTCGGCGGTCCGATCGATCCGGACGGGCTGTGGTCCTATCGGCTTACCGCGAAATGGCAGGATGCCAAGCAGGGTATCGAATACAGTAACGATGATCGTATCTATATCGCCCCGGCGCTGACTTTCAGTCCATCCGCAGAAACGGACTTCACGCTGTTGATGAGCTACAGCAAGCGCGACGGAAGCACGGCACACAGCGTTCCCTACCTGTTGGGCATTGATTCAGAGACGTATCTGGCCGAGCCGGATTTCGACAATATGGATACGATCGAGCGAAACATAGGTTACGAGTTTCGCCATGACTTTGGTAACGGTTTGGAATTCCGTCAGAATTCGCGTTATACAGATCTCGATATGGTATATCAGCAGGTCTATACGTCCAGCCCTGTTTTGACGGCCGACCGCGCTGCTTTCGACGTGGACGGTAGCAATCAGCGTATCGATATTGACAACCAGTTCCAGTATGATGCGAATGTTGGTCGTTTCGATAGCCGCACGCTCTTCGGCTTCAGTTATGAGCACGACAAGCTGCGCGAGGCATCGGCGTTCGGTACTGCGGGTCCGATCGATCCATTCAACCCGATTTATTGTGGCCGAGCTTGCATCACGCTGCCGGCGAAAAGCGTTACGAATTCCACGCAGATCGCCAAAAGCGTCTATCTCCAGGAAGAGCTAACACTGGATGATCGCTGGATACTTACCTTGGGCGGGCGTTACGACCATGTCGATACGACGAGCAGTGGTGTAGGCGCGGTCGACGAGGCTTTCACGACGCGAGCCGGCTTGACATACAAGGCGACGAAAGAGCTTTCGCTATACGCAAGCTACATGGAATCGTTCCTGCCGGTCGGGGCCGATCGTTCCAGATACGTGGGTTCGCCTCAGCCGCAGGAAGGCACTCAATACGAGGTTGGGGTGAAGTATCAGCCTGATGGCATGGACGCGCTGTTCACGCTCGCCTTATTTGATCTTTCCCAAACCAACGTCCCGCAATACCAGTACAATCTTGATGGTAGCTACCAGGTCCTTCAAATTGGCAAGACCAGGGTCCGGGGCGTCGAGTTCGAAAGCAAGATTGCTCTTTCCGACCGCCTCGATCTCATCGCGGGCTATTCCTATTGGGATGCGAAGATCGACAACGACCTTGATGCCACCATCATCGGCAATCGTCCTGAAACCGTGCCTAGTCATGTGGCATCGCTTTGGGCTAATTATACGATCCCTGGCAATGGCGCACTTGGTGACCTGACGTTGGGCGCCGGCGTGCGGTTCGTCGGCGGGATTTATGCGGACAACCAGAACACGGTTAAGCTTCCATCGCGGGCGCTGATCGATGCTGCGGTAAAGTATCAGGTCACCGAGAATGTTGCTTTGTCAGTCAATGCGACGAATCTGTTCGACAAGGAATTCATCAGTGACGTCGACACCTTCAGCAACTCCGCCTTCTACGGTGATCGCCGCAAGGTTCTGGGCACGTTGAAATATACCTGGTAAATTGGCTCAAGTTCAGGCATTCCTCGGCACGATCGAGGGATGCCTTTATTTTGGCGGTTGATTTCGGTTCCCGCGCCATGGGAAACGATCAGGTCGCGGCAGATGATGATAGGAAGAGCGATGCGAAAGGTCGGTTCTGGCGAAGGCATGGCGAATGTCGGCAACGAGATGAAACGCCGCCAGCTTCTGATGCGCATGGCTGCAGGTTTCTCCGGGGCGGTTGCCGTAAGCGCCGGCCTCGACCCGTTTTCCTCTTTCGGGCGGGCTGCCCTTGCCGCTGGCGAGGATTTGCGTTTCGAGCATATCTATGGCGAGACGGTTCTCTCGAAACCGGCGGAACGCGTCGTATCGCTGGGGTACAACGTCCACGATGCGCTGCTGGCGCTCGATGTCGTGCCGGTCGGAATTCGCCAGTGGTTCGGCAACCAGCCTTACGGTGTCTGGCCGTGGGCACAATCCCATCTCGGCGATGCAAAGCCGCAGCTGATTTCCGGTGAGGTTTCGATGGAAGTGGTTGCGGGCCTGCAACCCGATCTGATCGTGGCGGTGGGCGCCGGCATATCGAAGGACGAATATGACGTCCTGTCCCAGATCGCGCCTGTGCTGATGCAGCCGAAGGACACCCCGGCCTATGGTACGCGCTGGGATATACTGACGCGAATGGTCGGCAAGGCTGTCGGTAAGACGGAACTTGCCGAAATACGCATCGCGGAGGTCGAGGCGAAATTCCAGGCGGTGCGCGACGCGCATCCGGACTGGAACAGAATGACGGCCGTCTGCGCCTATAATTTCGGCGGCGAGACCGGCGCCTTCATCGGTTCCGACACCCGCGCGACGTTTCTTTCCGAACTCGGTTTCAAACCGACGGCAAAGATCCTGTCGCTTTCCGAGACGCAAGGTTTTTATGCCCGCCTCTCTCCCGAGGATCTGTCTCCTCTGGATGCGGATCTGCTGATCTGGGTGTCCACCACGGACAAGGTGCCGGATATCCAGAGCCTGCCGTTGCGCAAGACGCTTCGGGCGCATGCCGAGGGGCGTGAAGTCTTTGCCGGAGAAGTGATGGCCGCCGCCTTGAGTTTCGGCAGCATTCTTTCCTTGCCCTATGCTCTCGACGCCCTGAAAGATGACATCGCCCTGGCGCTCGATGGAGATCCCAAGACACCGGTTGCCTCCAGCACGGCGGCGGGGCTGGCGCCTTGAAGGCTGCGATCGGGCTTGCTTTGCTGTTTTTCGTTGCGATCGCCCTGACGCTGGTCGTCGGCGTTCGTGACGCCGGGATTGCCGATATCTGGAACGCATTTTTTGCCTTCGATGCCAATGATCCGACACATGCGGTCATCCGGTCCGTTCGTGTGCCCCGTCTGGTCGCAGGCCTCGTCGCCGGTGCGGGGCTTGGAATGGCCGGTACCGTGATGCAGGCCGTAACGCGCAATCCGCTGGCCGATCCCGGCCTTCTCGGTGTCAATGCCGGCGCGGCCTTTGCCGTTGTCGTCGGGGCGCTTCTGACCGGGTATTCCGACAGCGGCATGATGGCCGCGCTTGCATTTCCGGGAGCCGCGATCGCCTCCATCGCCGTCTTCCTCGTCGGTGGAGCCCGAAGCGGAGCCGGCAGCCCGATCCGCCTGACCCTGGCGGGCGTCGCGATCAACGCGCTTCTTCTCTCCCTCGTTTCCGCAATCATCCTTTCCCGTAACGAGACGCTTGAGATATTTCGCTTCTGGGTGACGGGTTCGCTGGCGCAGGCGAACACGCGCCCGATTGAAGCGATGTTTGTTGCGCTTGTCCTGGGCGCGGCGATTGCGGCGGTGATCGCTCCCCGGATCGAAGCGCTTGCTCTCGGTTCTTCACTGGCGCGCGGTCTCGGAACCAAGCCCGGTGCCGTGCAGCTTTCCGCGCTTCTGGCGATCATGCTGATGACCGGGGCGGCGGTCGCCGTGGCGGGTCCGATTGCCTTTGTCGGTCTGGTCGTGCCGCCTTTGGCGAGACGGATCGGCCGGCATGTGCTGCGCCGGGAACTCGCGGTCTCGGCGGTTCTCGGAGGAGCGATGATCCTGCTCGCGGATACGGCAGGCCGGCTGGTGGTGGCGCCTGTCGAAATTCGCGTTGGCATCATGACTGCACTCGTCGGCGCGCCGGTCTTCATCTTCGTGGTGCGCCGCATGAAGCCTGGAGCGCTGACATGAGCGGTGTAGGGTCCGGAAAAAGGATCGCCGGTGGATGGATGTTGCTCGGCGGTCTGCTGGTCGCCGCTGTCCTTGTTTCGCTGACGGTTGGGCAGATCATGATCACGCCGGCCGAACTTCTGCGCGGGCTGATGACTGGAAGCGGGCCCGGCTCGCTGACCTTGAGGGTGTTGCGCGGCCCCTCGACACTGACCGCTATCGGGGCGGGTGCGGTTCTTGGTGCTTCGGGGACGATCTTCCAGATACTCCTGCGCAACCCGCTGGCCGCGCCGGACGTGATGGGGTTCATGTCCGGAGCCGGCTGCGCGGTGGTCGCAGGTGTTGCCTTTGGGCTGCTCATTCCCTTGCCTATCCTTGCCGCAATCGGCGGACTTGTCGCTGCCGTGCTGGTTGCAGGCCTGGCGTTTCACAGGGGGAGCCGCCAATCGCCGTTGACGCTCATTCTGGTCGGCATCGGCATCGGCTTTTTCGCATCGGCGGTCAGCAGTTTCCTGGTGATCCGCATGCCGCCTCAGGAGGCGGCAGACGCCCAACGCTGGCTTACCGGCTCTCTGACAGCGCGCAACTGGGGGCATGTCCTGCAGGTGTTCGGGCTTGGGGCACTGCTTTTCGTCGTGCTCGCATTGCAGGTTCGGGCGATGGCGCTTCTTGAACTCGGCGACGAACTTGCCGCAGGTCTTGGTGCGCGCGTCGAGCGAGCCCGGTATGGGCTGATTTGCACCGGTGTTCTTCTTGCTGCCGTCGGCGTGGCTGTCGCGGGGCCGGTGCCGTTCGTCGCGATGATGGCAGGACCGCTCGGCATGCGGATCGCCGGGGTGAAACATCCGGCTTCCCGCCTTACGGCTGCCGCCGTCGCGGGTGCGACGATCACCGTTCTTGCGGAAGTCATCTCGCGTTCGGCAATCCCCGGCTTGCAATTGCCCGTCGGTGTTATGACCGGCATCATGGGGGCGCCATATCTGCTGTGGCTGCTCTGGAAAGAAGTGGAGGCAGGAGAAGTATGACCGAAACCGGGCTGACCACCACATCCCTCACGCTCGGTTATCGCGAGCGCGTGGTCATTCGCGAGCTTTCGATTGCCGTGCCCGATCAGCGGGTGACGTCGATCCTCGGGCCGAACGGGTGTGGCAAGTCGACCTTTCTCAAGGCGCTGGCCCGGCTTATCGCGCCGGCCTCCGGCCAGGTTCGCCTGTCCGGAGACGATATCGGCAAGATCGACACGCGTGCTCTCGCGCGTCGTCTCTCCATCCTTCCGCAATCGCCGAAGGCGCCGGACGGCATCACCGTGTCCAATCTCGTCAGGCGCGGTCGGACTCCCTGGCGCGGGCTGCTTGCGCCATGGAGCGAAGAGGATGCGAGAATATGCCGGCAGGCGCTGGAACAGGTCGGACTGAGCGAGCTTGCCGAGCGGCCCATCGACGAACTGTCCGGCGGGCAACGCCAGCGGGCATGGATTGCCCTCGTTCTGGCGCAGAACACGCCCTATCTGCTGCTCGATGAGCCGACGACCTGGCTCGATCTCACGCATCAGCTGGAAGTTCTTTCGCTGTTGCAGGAGCGCAATCGTGCCCACGGAACGACGGTCGTCGCCGTACTTCACGACCTCAATCTCGCCGTGCGATTTTCCGACCACCTCATTCTGTTCGGCGCCGCCGGACTGGTGGCGCAGGGTGCGCCGGAGGAGGTGATTACCCCGGACAATCTGCAGGCAGCTTTCGGGCTCAAAGCGCTGGTCATGGCGGATCCGTTGACCGGGCGGCCGATGGTCGTGCCCCACTGACCCACCTTCCAGTCCGGCTTTCGGGCTTTCCGCGAGCAGACGATATTTGTAATCCCGAAATCGCGGAACCAAAGATGGCTTCGGGAATTTTCATACCGGATTGTGAGGGCGAGGCGGAATGTTACCTGCATTTTTTTCCGCGGCAGCGGGTGCCGAAAAAGCCGTGACGCGTGTTCTCATTGCCGAGGACGAATTCCTGCTGCGTCTCGATGCTGCCGAGAGCATGCGGCGTCTCGGCTGGGAGGTGGTAGAGGTCTCTTCCGGCGATGAAGCGATGGAACTGCTCCGCTACAGCGTGACCTTCGACATTCTCCTGACTGATATCGATATGCCGGGGCAGGCCGATGGGCTCGATCTGGCACGCTATGTGCGATCGACGTATCCCGAGATGAAAATCGTGATCATGGCGGATGAGAGCGAAGCTGCGTTGATCGATCCGCAACTGTTAGAACTCGTCATAGCGAAACCTATCTGGAACGTTGGAGAAATTCTGGCCAAACTGGTGGAGGCGGAGCGAAATGAAGACTGACGATGCCGAGACGATCCTGGTTGCAAGCAGCGATACTTTGCAACGATCGATGATTGCCAAATATCTTCGGGAATGCGGCTACAGCGTCATCGAGGCAACTGGTTTCGAAGACGCAAAAATCGCGATCGGGCATTATCAGGTCGATGTCGTCGTCTCGGATACTGAAATGCAGGATGGTACAGGCTTCGATCTCTCCACCCATATCCGCTCAAGGCATCTGCCGATCGAGGTCATCCTGACGCAGTCTCTGGTCAAGACGGCGCAGGTCGCGGGCGATCTCTGCGAACAGGGACCGCTCGAACAACCCTATCATCCGCAGCGTCTGGTCGATGAAATCAAGCGGCTGCGCGCCTTTCGCTGAGGTCACGCCGACGAATGCGCCAGGCGATGGCTGGCTTATGCCACATGCAGGCCAGCTATTGCCCTGACGACATCGGCGCGGCTGACGATGCCCACGAGCCGCCCGTCACGCAGGACCGGCAGGCGCTTGATATCGCTCTCCGACATGATTTCGGCGAGCTCGCCCAGTTCGGTGTCCTCGACGGTGGTCTTTAAGGGTTTGGTCATGAGCAGGGCGGCGCGATGCTGCTCCACCCCGATGAGCGTCTCGAATTTGGGTTCAAGCTCATTGCCTTGGGCGAGGGCCGAAATCCACCAGTCCCGGCGCTGCGCAATCGTCTTGCCGAAGGGGCGCAGGAGATCCCGTTCGCTGATGATCCCGACAACCTGTCCTGCTTCATCGCAGACGGGAACCGAACTGACGGAGTTTTTCACCAGAAGCCCCGCAATCTCCTTCAGCGTAGCATCTGGTGAAACCGTGACCACGTCCCGTGTCATGATATCCTTGACCCGAACACCCATCTTTTTCCTCCTGCCTTTTTGAAAGCCTGGCGCTTCAACACCCGGAATCTACCACGGGCTTTGGCTGGCCACGATGCGCACTTCGTCGCTCCACCCGAGCGGAAGAGGGGCAAAGCCGTGATGCTGCGCCAAATAGGGATCCAATGCCTGTTACAGCGGTGCCTGCAGGTCGAGCTTTGAGGCGCCCAGGCAGATGACATCGATGAACTTGCAAAAGTTTAGGGGGCGTGGCTTTGACGCGGAAGGATAGCCTTGCGCATCAGCGAAGATATGGGCTATCGGCGCAAACAACCCTGATAGACGATATGGCTCAGTCGTTTGGCGATTGATGAATCGGATATGCGCGCTTAAACCTTGAGCAACATAATCAGGGAACGAACATGACTGACAGCAGGTATTTCAATTCCGTCGGCGGATTGCCGCCGCAGACGCAGCTTCTTTCCAGCAAGGCCGTGTTCACGACCGCATACGCGGTCATCCCCCGTACGGTCATGAGCGACATCGTTACCAGTGTCCTTCCGCACTGGGAAAAGACGCGGGCATGGATCATCAGCCGCCCTCTCTCCGGTTTTGCCGAGACGTTTTCGCAATATATCGTCGAGGTGCAGCCGGGCGGTGGCAGCAGCCGGCCGGAGCCGGATATCCGCGCTTCTGCGGCCATATTTGTGGTAACAGGTGATCTGACAATCGAATTTGCCGGGCAGACACACAGTTTGCGGGAAGGATCGTTTGCCTATCTTCCTGCCGGCTCGAAATGGACGTTGCGCGGTGAAGGTAACAAGGTCTGCCGCTTTCATTGGGTGCGCAAGGCCTTCAAGGTCGTGGAAGGACTTGACGCTCCACCTCCGGTATTCACGCATGAAGACGACTGCGTCCTCGACGCGATGCCGGATACCGAAGGACGCTGGGCGACGACCCGTTTCATCGATCCGTCCGACGTGCGCTACGACATGCACCTGAACATCGTGACCTTCGAACCTGGAGCGGTCATTCCATTCATGGAGACCCATATCATGGAGCATGGTCTCTATGTCCTCGAAGGCAAAGCGGTCTACCGCCTCAATCAGGATTGGGTAGAGGTCGAGGCCGGAGATTACATGTGGCTTCGTTCGTTCTGCCCGCAGGCCTGCTATGCCGGTGGCCCTGGCCGTTTTCGTTACCTTCTCTACAAGGACGTCAATCGCCACGCCGATCTCTGGTAACGCACCTGAGAGCCGCATTGCCATGAATTTAAGGCGTCGATTGTGGGAAGTCAAAAATGTTGTCCTAACGGCCGTAGTAATATCAATGACTTACGGGAGGAATATATTCCACCCGTGACCTGAAATTCGCGCTAACATGTCCCAACGTTCAAGCCATTGACTTTATTGGAGTTTCTGGTTTCTTTGAATTCCTGTCGGTTTTGCGGGTCGAGAAAGAGGCTCAGCGGTACAGAAGCTCGTTGCGTCTCAATCGTAGCAATGCACGTGTGGTCCCCGCCTAAATGGGAGATTCCGATCCACCCACATAAGCTGAGACCGCGGAAATCGTCAGCAAATCTTGACACGGTGAGGTCTGCAGGCCGGGCGGCTCGGCACTACCTCACAGATCGCCGTAGGCAGCGCACTTCTTGCTGTGAATGCAAGTGCTCAGAACAGAAGCGGCCGGCTCGGTAGATCGTTGCGGAAGGTCCTAAGACGCCCCCCGCCCAACTTCAGTTCAGCGGAGCTCGTTTTCACGCTTGCCGGGCGTGCGCTTCCGGGCAACACTTTCCTTACCAGCTCCGGAACGCTGGGCGCAAACCAGCTGAGAGCTCCGAACGGTAGCACGAGTGGAGTTCGGCGGGAGAAACTGCACGTTGTTAACAAGGTAAAGCAATGAACGGCCGCGACAGCCTATATCGATTGTCCAAGTACTTTCCGATTTCAAACGCGGTCACGCTCCGCGGCGACAGCGAACGCGATTACGAGGGCCAGTTGATTTTTTCCGGTCCAGACGCCTCGATTGAGGTCGAGGCGGGAAAAATCAAAGGATACATTAACGGCCAGCGATCTCACCCGAAAGGGCAGTTGGACGCCTTAATTGAAGAGCACGAAGATTCGCTTCTGCGAACCGCGGACAAACTCAAGCAAGATGGCACCGTGCTGGTCGTCTTCTCCGGTAAATGGCATCACATTGATTTCCATTCGGAGCCGCGTTTCGAAGGTTACCTCGTGCATCTCGTGGATGGAAGCGGAGGCGTAGTCACTACGCGATACCAGTCGGAGGTCTTCGATTGGGATGAGCCCGGCATGAACGAGGGCTGTGGTTTTACAGCGTTTCTATGCGGTGACCCGGCCACCGACTTCGAAAGTCTAAACCGCCACGCGAAAAAAAAGATGGCCCCGTTCCGAGAGAAGGGCTTCATGGAGAACGGTCTTCCGGCCTTTGACGGCATTCTGTGGTATCCCTCGGTGTCTGGACTACCGTACCACGTCACGATGGCAAACGCTGACAGCCGCAAACACGTTTCCAATCCCGGCGACGGTACTATTCTTTCGGCCACGCGCGAAAGGATAAAGGCCGTCAAAGAGGCTCCGGGGGCGTTCCGTGGAGCGATCGTAAAGCGCAAGGAACATCGGCCATTCAACCTTACGCTTGACGAGGTTTTCGCATCTACTGACGCTGTCGGTTACTGGGTGCAGACTTGGGACGGGATGTCAGACCCGGATGCGACTTACGAACTTGCCTTTGGCAAACTGAAGCATGGAGATGTCATGCTCACGAAAATTGACGCCTCGACGGATAAAGACGCTTTGGAGAATAGCTACGCCAGCGAATGGATGTGGTCTGGTGGCTCTGACGACACGAAATTTCGTCTCTTGGCTGTTTGCTCGGTTCCGGGGATTTGTCGGGATCCCCTTTAGATTACCATGATAGCTGAGCTGTGTACGTCAAGAGTGTCTACCAACTTTATCGCGTGCCGGATCTGATAGCTCTTCGTCGCCACATAACTTCCGTAATTTCAGCATCCATCAGCCGATTCGCGTCCTCGCGCCTGATGATGACGGCCCTGGTTTCATCTGTGGTAAAAGCAGGCTTGATCCCAAGAAACTGCATTCGAGATCGAAGGATGGAGTGGTGGAGCCCGGACTGTCTCCTTAAAAACCCTACGGTGACGTATGTGCTTTCGAACCGCTCGACGCTGGCATCGGTTATGAGGAAAAAGCCAGGAGTGCCGCTCGGAGCCATTTCGAGCAGGCCTTTCGCGAGCAATGCTGTGAGGGCTTTTGGGTCGAGGGCGAGCCTTTCTCGAACGACCTTGGCCAGGATGCCTTCGGACTTTGGAAAGGATGCGGCGACCTCCTGAAGACTGACAAATAGAGAATCAAGCAAGGACTTGCCCTTTCGATACCCGAGTTGACCTAGTCGTCCGTTAAATGCGGCCTTCAACAGATTATCCCGGTCGACACCTTTGAGGTATGTGAACCGAACGAGTCCTTCTGTCTGCGAACTTGCGAGGCCTCGTAAGTGCGACATCACGTTGGAAACGGCCTCCGGATTATATCGGTGGCGCTCGGTTCCTTCGGGGCCTCTTATGGTTGCTACAGGAACGAAGATCCCGATACTGGCAAGTAGCCGACAGTCGTATTCCGACCACCCGAGCAACTCGCTTACTCCGGGCAAGTCTATAGTGCCACGTAGCGCGGACAACAATCCTTCAGCACTGTCCTTGGAAACCAAGCCCTCGTGTGAGCCGGTCGGTTCATACCCGAAATGCTCCGTCAAATATCTCTGCACGGTCTGAGAATGGAGGCCAACCTCGTCCGCGATCGCCTTGATGGTTGTCCAAGCTCCGCCACCTATCGCGCCGAACAGCTTTGCTCGATTGGGTATGCGCTCAGTAGCAGTCGCGTGTTTCCGAAGCAGCTCGCGAAACCATTGGAATTCGCTGGCCGGCTCAGCACTCTGGAGTTTGCGATAAAGACGACCATAGAAGCCATTGCCTCCGGCGACTATGCCCACCGGGCGAGGCGTGCTTATACGGTCCAGAAGTTGGTATACGGCATCCTCACCATCCCGCAATGCCTGGAAACCAGCATCTCTAGCTTGTCGGAGTTCCTCCTCGCCCAGCCGCACCATCGACGGCTCCCGACCGTATATCGCCCCGACTCCCATCCATTCTGACAACCTAGCCGCATTGGGTAGCGACAAAAGGTCTGCAAGGCCCCCCGCAGACTTCCCACCGTCAGCTCGGTTGCCATAATAAATTTCGAGGTCGGTGATTGTCACATGCCCAGTGGCCCCTTGAGCTGCAAAATCGTCTCCAGCTTTGTCCAAGGCCTCGTAGAAATCGGGAAAGCCACCGTGAAAAACCTCAGGTAGCTTTACGAGGCGTCGCCCGTGGAGTCCGCAGGTGGAAATGCAACCGAATACCCAAGCTGTCCTACCATATCGTCGTGTCCCCGGCATCCTCGTGATGTCGGCTCTGTCATCGCGTATGCAATCTGGACACACTCGGAACCCTCCAGCTCGCGAATGAACGACGCCGCGGTACTCCGCGGTCACGTGTGACCGGTTTACAAGCCGCCTCGATATAAGGTCGTTTGGTGAATGACAGATTATGTCCGCCAGTCTGCAAAGTTCCTCTTCGTTTCCCTGCGCGATGAGCCTCGGCGTCAAACCGAGGTCTTTCAGGAATGCCCTTAGGGTTGAGCGGCCGTTCGCGCGTGCGATCCGAGATAGAAAGCTCGGTAGCATTTCATCGGGAAAGAACGGGACACTAATAAGGCTCGACATTTATGTGCTCGACGACAGAGTTGGCAATTTCGGGAGGCCGTAAGGTCAAGCCACTCCGACACGCTCGATAAGAGTGTGCGCGGAGCTCAGCCTACCCTTGGGGGTCACGTGACGCTGGATGAGGTGCCAGTCGGTTGCTGTGAACACGTTCGTTCCCCGGCTGCAGCTGGAAATCCGCTTGTAGCCCTTTACGAAATGCCCGAGCTGAAGCGTCAAATCGCAGTCGGCATCTCCCAAAGCTAGCTCGATCGACATCTTGATCAACTGGATAACCATTCCGAACCGCCACAGCCCTCCATGCATGAGCCGTCGCAGGAATTCATCCGTGATCGGAAAGCCGATGCTCAATTCAGCCGCGTTAGCGAGCGCCTCGAGGATGTCCCGCGTGTTCTCGATGTCGCCGTCGAAATCCTCCAGATCATCGATCTCGAAGGGCCGAACGCGTCGCTCCATCTGAAACCACTCGTCACGCTTTATGAATTCGGTCGTGTCTGGAACGCCGGCGATAATAAGCCAAAGCGGCCACTCGGGATTCTGCATCATAAGCTTCACCTTGTTCGTAAGGTGTGCGCTCCCCTTTGCCTTGGCACCCTTGAGGACGTGCTGGAACTCGTCGAAAAAAATGATTTTGTGCATTTTTCTCTGAAGGCGCTGCTCGACGATGTTCCAGATCTGGTCTTCTGGAGGCTCCCGCTCAAGCGGATATCCGGTCGCTTTGAGGATCGCAGTGCCGAGTGACTTTACCGTGCAGGCGGAAGGCGTCTGCACCCGCAGGCAGAACTCGACCTGATTGCCGTATCCATCGTCGCGGGGGGCGAGTTCGGGTGCTGCATCGAGTCTATTGTTGATCAGGCTAGTCTTGCCCGCGCCAGGGGGAGCCGTGACGGCGATCGCGTAGCCGGCCACCGCTGTCGGGTCCAGCATGTGCGCGATCACTGTCTCGATCTCCGCGTCCAGCTCTTCATCGCGGTCGGTGGTGACGTAGATCGAGTTGACCTCCGCGATCAGCCGGGCTTTCTCGATGAAGCGCTTCGACGCGGAACTGCGCAAGAGTTCGATCGACTGGTCTTTTCGACTGGGCTGGGGCATCCTATGTCACTTTCCTTTCGTGAAGCCGACGGGTTTGCGAGCCTTAGGCGAGCGCCCCTGAGCCGACCCGCTATCCGCGCGCGCGGGCACGTCGGCTGGAATCTCGGCTACCGGAGCCTTGGACGGCTTGGAGGATTTACGAGCGGGGACATCTCCTCCCGTTCCGACCGCCGCGCGCCGCTCGGAGTCGCTGACAAAGCCACTCGTGTCATAGTCTGCTCCCCCCGGATTGAAGCTGGGGCTCGCGGACCTGGCTCTGCGGACGTCTCGTGGTTTGGGCCTCGGCCTCGTCGCCGGTTCGGCTTCGATTTCCTCCGCGGTCTGGGCCGCGGCCTCGTCTTCCCACTGCTCGGGAATATCGTCGATTTCCTCCCCGTTGGTGTAGCGCTCGTAGTCATACGGCTGCGGTTGGCTGTATGCGAACGTCGGCCCGATCTTCCGCTCGATCTCGGCGATCCTGTCTTTCAACGAGACATGCAGTGCGACGCCCGGGCGGTTCTTGGTTTCGGCGATGAAATCCTTCACGGCCCTGATGGAAGTTCGAACCGTTTTCTGGGAATGCTCCCCGTTTTCGCCAAAGCGCTTACGGATGTATCGTACGGTTTCAGCCCACTCCTCGAGGGTTACGCCTTCCAGGCCGTCGAATACGGCGGGAACCTCGATCCATTTGTTGAGCCTACGGTGCTTGACCGCGATCTTCGAGATGTCCTGATCGTTAAGGCGCACCACGAGCTTGCACCGGAACCACTTCTTCCGAATCTCTAGGAGTTCGCGGCTGGAGTAGATGTTGCCGAAGAGCTCGATGCCGTTGTTGCCGATGGACTGGTGGAGGGTAATACCGAAAATGTTCCGGTACTCCTCCGAAGTCGGGGGCGGGAGCACTGCGCCCTTGGCGAGTTGCGTCCCGCGCTCCCAGGCCTCCAGCGGTGTCATTCCGAGCGCTCGATGCTTGGTGTTGTGATAGCAATCGACGATTAGGCGCACGATAAGATCCGCGAATTCCTCGTCGAGCAGGTGCGCGTATTTGGCGGAGTCGTACTCGTCCCTCATGAGAGGGTTCGAAAACGTCCTTCCCGAGAACAGATGGATGTACCGCTGGTTAATTGTTCGGAAGAAGCGTTCTACGCGCGCTCTGAGATGGGGATGCTTGGATGGCGGAATGCGATGCCGTCCTGTGAACATCATTACGGCGAGCTCGAAGCGCGAGGCCACGTAGCCAGCTCCGGCATCGGTGTGCACAGCCAAGGGTGTCCCGCACTGAGGCCACGGCGTTCTTGCGCCCGCAAGGGCCGAGATCGCGGACTTGGGCTGCGCCACCATCGCGAGGGTCGCGACGGCGGATTCGGAATCGGGCGCTCCCCGGACGATTTTCAATCCGAGGATCGAGCGCGAATACGCGTCGAGAGCTACGGAAAGCCAGACCCGGCCAAGGTCGATCACGCGAGCGTGTACGTCGGGATGAAGGTAGTCCCAGATACCGTTTTTCGTCAGCATCATCATCAGGTCCACTTCGTGCTCGTCCATCTCGACGACCTGAAGCGGCTTGCTGACCCTGAGACCCTTCTGCTTGAACGCGTATCTCCGCTCGATGCGGTGCTTGTTGTCCGAACGGCCCGCCTCGTTGAGGAAATCGTTTCCTTCGCGGACCAGGCGCTGGAACGTCGAAAGCGACGGCACTTTGTGTTTGGGCAGGTTCCGGGTCACCCGAAGGTCGTTATCGTCGATCATCTCCTCCCAGCATTCCTTGACCGTGACCTGGTCGGGCGTACGCGTCTTGTCAGCGTAGATGAGCTGGAAATTGAGTTCTTCCTGCGTGAACGAACTGCGCGAAAGATTGCACCCCTGCCGACGGTCCGCCATCGCGGAGGGGTCGAGTTCGGCCTGCTCGAAACGCTCGATCCAGCGGCGGAACTGGCGGGGGCTGACGAAAAGCTTGGTCTTGCCTTTCGACGCCAGGCTCGCACGCGCTTCCTCGACGAGTTCGACATGGTCGTCGCAGAACAGGTCCATGAACCGCTCGATGTCCTCGTCCGATCTGTGAAGGCGTTCGTCGGCCTCGTCGATGCCCTCCTCCTGGGCGATGAATTCGGAAACCATCTTGGCCCGCAGCACGGTTTCGGGCGGGATTTCGAAGCCCTTGATTTCCCGGGCGCGGATGATCGCGTTGCGCTCGGTGAAATGTCCCTTCTCGATCTCCAGCGCCCGCTTGCCGAGGAGAAACGAGATCTCTTTCCAGCTATAGGGTTTGGGAGGACGCCTGTCGTCATTGGCTGCCCGAAGCATCACGCCCGTGTCCGTTTCCTTGACGTACACCATCTTGCGTCCGGCGACGGTCACGAGATCGTCCGGGCCGATTTCGAATTTCGTGACGACGGCGCGGTTCAGTTTGCTAGGCTGCTTCATCTGCTTGCTCCACGATACGGATCCGGGAATAGGTCTTGAGGTAGACGCTTTCGGCGTCGCGGTGGTCGTGTTCAACCAAACCGAGGTCCATCAGCCTCCAGACAGCGTTCCAACCGCTTGCGAACGTCAGACCCGGAATGGTGGAAAGGATATCGAAGACGCGCGCGCGTCCGCCTTTCTGCTTGAGGCGTTTCAGGACCAGCTCGTTGTTTCCCCGGTTGTTGAACTTTCGTGCCGTGACAATTTCCTCAGCCCGGTAAACGGCAGGTTTAGTGATTTCGTTTTCCGTTAGCAGCTCAGCGAAATGTGCGTGCTTATGCAGTTCGTGGTTACGAATGAGTTCAAGATCGACGGCGAGGTCGTCCGCCGCGTCCGCATGGCGGACCATATACAGCACGCGGCAACCGGTGTCGTAATCAACGCAGAGATCGAAGTAGTGGTCGTGCCACTTGCCGTCGCGCATGAAACGGACAGGGCCATGCTGAGCCTTGATGGCGACCACAGACGGATCGGACTTGAAGATCATCACGGCACTGGCCTCCAATCCGCTCTCGAGGCGGAGCGTCGTGTTGGTGTTGGGATCCGTTTCCTGGACCCGGTTTGAAACGATGCTCATGCGCTCTTCCACGGGCTTGAGATCCGGGCGGTTGCGCAGGGCGATATTGCGGTCAGCGTTACCGCGGTCGGCATAAATCTTGGTCCACTTCACGTCAGGTTCATCCTCCGGTGCTTGGTATTTGACAGCCTCCTGACGAGGTATCGCCCACGTCCTCCTTGAGGCAGTCTGGCTCAGCGAACACCGTCTCCCGAATGTAGGGCATCGCGACCATGTCGATTCCGACACGACGCTCGCGTACGGTCTCGATAATGAACTCAGGATCCATGCTGTCCCCCTTGCGCTCACGCGCTTTCATTCCGGGGGCGGCCGGGCCTCCGGAAACGAAACAAGCAACGGCAGATCCGGCTTACCGGAGGCCGCGGCTACGCTGGCCGGCGTATGCGACGGGCATGGGTGTGGAAGGGAAAGGTAGCTGCGGGATCGCGGGCGGGCATGACCGTGCCTGCGATCGGGCACGCGTCTGGGTTGGCCAGCCGGATGTTGAACTGGCGAGTAACCGGGAAGACCCGCGTAGGCTCTACTTCGAAATCCGACGACGGATCAGCAGAGGTCTGGAAAATGATGGTGTCGGTGATGCGCATCCGGGAGCCTCCTGAAACCTGCGACTGTCTCGCTGGCCAGAGTGCCCACTCGGGGTTTCCTCTGGTTCAGAGAGAAGCGGAACCTATCTCGTTCGCTATACGCATCGTCGTCTCCGTTCGCGCCTGGGAGGCGCAGTTGCAGGACTCATCTTACGGTCTCTCCCTGAATCAAAGGTTAATCCGCGGCAGAACGCGGACGGAGCCGCCTTCTGCCTGTTCGTCGCGCCTTTCGCGGTCGATACGGCCACTCGTCTAGCGAAGGGCGCTGGATTTGCGGATTGCGACATCGGTCGCTTCGCGCAGATCGGCAGCGCCTTTCACGAAGCTGCGAAGAGCGCCGACGCCCAGCTCGCGCAGATCGGCGGGGAGGGGGTCACCCGCCGCACAGGTCTTCGAGATGAAACAGGCGAGTTCAAGAGGCTCGCAATCCAGGGGCATGGGGATGATCTTGAGGAGGTCGCAGACGCGGACGTCCTCTCCGATCGACAGCGCGATATCCGCAGGTCCAAGGGCCGACGGGCCCCGGCGAAGGTAGATGCCGTCGGGGGTTGCCACCAGCAGTTCGCCCTTGAGCGAGTTCGTAGAATGCACGCGGGGCGTCAACGACGTGACGAAGTTGAAGAGGGAGCGCGTGAACTCGTGGTCGCGGTAGCTATTCTGCCAACGCTCGTTCAGTTCCGCGGTGCGAAGTTTCAGGGCCATGTGGGTTCCTTTCTTTCCTGATGGCTATGACGACGAGATCCGAGGCCGGGAGGCCTGCTATGGATCGGTCGTTGCCAGCGGGATGAAAGGACATGCGAACTCCGTAAAAGAACTGTCCCCTGTATACCGATCTTTCCGAGCAGGGGAAGCGGAAGCGCCCCGGAAAACGCGCCGAAACGGCGGCATTCAAAGAGTAACGGCTTCCACGGTTAAGTTTGAATTGGTGGCAGTTGGTGCTTTGGCCGGGAATCCCATTCTGGTACATTTCGACCGGTTCAGGCGGTCCGCGGCCGTATAATGTCGCTCGCCTTATGAATAGGTATCGACAGTTTCTCGACGAGGCCACGGGTGGGATACGATCCATACGACAGCTGCAGGCTTCCGAAAGATCCGCCATCCGAGGCCTATGCGGGATCGCCTTACGGTTTCTTCGGGCCGGGATCCGAGGATCATGCGGCGTTCGTCGACAGCGCGAAGACCCTGCACTCCTTTCTTCGCGAGCGACGGTATCAGTTTGCGGACGCCCGACTATCGGCCGCCATCAAGCTTGTCCGCCAAGCTCTCTGGCGTGTTGCGACAACGGACAGTCCGGACTGGTTCACGCTGTTTCGCGGGTTCGGATATCCTTCCTACGATAACTCCCGCGAACTCGTCCGTTCACTCGGCGAGCTGAAAAGGAGGTTACGTACTGGCGATGTCCAGGGTTCCCATCAAGCAGCCGATCGTTTCGAAGCCGCCGGGGGCCGAAAAGCGCTGCTCGAATTCGCCAGCGACGTTCACCGCATCGAGGAACCAATGCCACTCGCTTATATCCTATGGAGCCATGGAGACGACGGATGTCTCGTGATCGGGGTGACCGATCGTCCGCTCGCCGTGTTGGCGTCCGAATTTGGGCGATCAGGGTATGGGCAGGTATACGGGGTCCTCGGAGCCTGGAGGGTGCCCTGCGAGGACAGCCGGATCGTTCAGTCCTCGATCGAGAGGCGTGCGGCGAGATACGCTACGCCTGCCGGGGGGTATGACGTGCTTCTTCCGGTCGCACGGCGGGTCGTCGTGGAAACGCTGAAGCAATGCGGAGGCGCGCCGCCGGAACCCCACGGGATCTACAGACCTGTACTTCCGGTGGCCAATTGAGTAGCGATTGATGACATCCGCCGCTATCTCGCCCTCCGCTGCCGGGTCCGGCGGCGCTCCCCCTGCGGCTCGTTGGCCGACGATCTCCCCGCAATCGACCTTGAGACCCTGGAAGAGAGGCAGCGCCCCGTCGAACGCGACGCGGCTCAGACGTCCGCGGACGACAAGGTTCAGGATTTCGCCTGCGTGCGATCCGGTCGCTCGCGTCGCTTCGCGCAGCGGCACGAGGCCGTGAAGTGCGGGTCGGGATCGGCGACGCGCAAGTGACCTGAGGACCGCCACCGCGGATCGCGAATACAGGTCAGTTCCCGCCCGCGATCCCTGGGGGATTTTTCCGAAAACAGGTTTGAGGAGACCGGATGACGCGATGCTGCGGATCTCCGCGACGGAGCAGCCGAGGCTGCGGCGCAGTTCTTCAAACGACGCCACGTCCGCGAGCACGCCGACCGTGGTTCTGGCGATCTCTTCCGTGATGACGATGTTAGCCGGATTGGTGGTCATGGAGTTGATGTCGCCGCGCTCGAAAAGATAACGTGCGACGGTCCTTGCCGGAAGGCCCACCGACGCGGCCACAACGCCGACCGTTGTTCGGTCGCCGTCCAGGCCGTTTCCGCTCGCCACTGCCGTGATATGTTTTTGCGCGTGATCGCGAAACACCGCTTTGAGCGGGTCGTAGCTCGCAGGTCTATATCCCAGCATCTTGGAGAGGCTCCCGTGGAAGCCCGGACCGTTGACGGACCCGCTCCCGGCAAGCCGATCGAGCAGCGGCCGGATGGCCCCTTCGCCCTGAGCCAGGATATCGTATCCTTCGGCGAGAGCGGCCCGCTCATCCCCACTGCCGGGATACGACAGCCGGAAAAGCCGTCCAAAACGCGAGGCTAATCCGACCAGCTCACACGCGTCTATGCAGGCGGGCAGTGGCATCGCGTCGAGAATTTGGCCATGTCCGGCGTTACCGCCAAGGCGCGCGATGACAAAGCGCTCGAACCCGGTCGACGGGCACGGCGTCGCCTGGACCTCCCGAGGATCTCGCATGGAAATCCAGTTCTCGGCCAGCGAGCAGAAATCCCCCGCCAGGACCGAGGCGTCCGCGAATTGCCCGAGGGACGCCCATCCGTCGGCTACGGGACGGTCGATACCGACAAGCCTGTGCTGATGTCGGTGGCATACGGACACGCATCGCAGGGCCCAATGAAACCTGGCGTACATGCGTGTCCCCCTCATGCGCTTGTCGTTCGAGGAATCCTCGTCCAGGCACCTCGGGCAGAACCTCCCCGCGAACGACGTGACCGTCCCGCTCGGGAAAACCATGCCCCGGGTGCTGACGTGGCGGGTATCGACGGGAGAGAATCCATGCCTTCGCAA
Organism: Hyphomicrobiales bacterium; assembly: GCA_900466875.1. Taxonomy (GTDB): domain Bacteria; phylum Pseudomonadota; class Alphaproteobacteria; order Rhizobiales; family Rhizobiaceae; genus Neorhizobium. The sequence goes on from UBNQ01000016.1 coordinate 53,596, forward strand.
CGACCCGGGAGGATGTCCCAAGATGTCTTCGAGCTTGTCGGTATGCACCTTTTCGGCGCGCACGATCCCGCGGGCGTTCAACCCGAGGTCCGCTAGGAACGACCGCATTTCCGTCCGGCCGTTGGCGCGGGCCATTCGGGACAGATAGCTTGTCAGCAACTCGTCGTCGAAGAAAGGCACATGTAAGAGACCGCTCATGGTGTCAGTCCGTGACGTGGTTATCGATAAACAGCAGCATTCCCGGCCTTTCCCATTGCTCGACGAAGAGCAACGTCTGAGCCGTTGTCATCCGTTAGCAGGCATACCCAGGCTAAAGATGCGAGACGCTTTTGAAGGCTACGTACCCCTGGCAAGTCTCCACGCCTTGGTGTCGCACGATCGGTACCGATTAGGGTCCAGGAAAGTAAATATTTCCTTGAGTGCGATGCACGTGAAGGAAAGCTGCTGAACAGCGTATGTCGTTGTCAGCTCAGCTTGGGGTGCCGCCAGCCGCTCGAAAAGCAGGAAGACCGCCAGAGCTCCCAGATCGACCTTCTCATCAAGGTTCCGGGCGACAACACGAGCGGTCCGGCTGTCCGCGCAACTGCTTTAGCGCCGTGCTACCGCACTTTGGTGGGCCACCCGGCTCCTTTGGCAAAGGTTGAGCTTTGAAGAAAAGCCCCTATCGCAGGCTCAGCGTGTCAAACATCCTGCGGTCTGCCACCTGCGCTGCGCTGTAGGACTTCGTATTTCCGAGGCTTGCCTCCACGGCCTTTGCTTAGTCTGGTGTCCGGCGGGAGGCACCGGAAGCCGCGGCGAGGAATATGCAGATTGTGCTGCCGTTCGACCTCCCGTTCCAACGGAAGGGATTTCGCTCAGGCGAGCTAGCGCAGCTGCTCCATAGAACGCTTCCATCTCGCTCCGGATCTCGCGGGCGGCCGTCACGAGTGTCGAGCTCATATCGCAGTTTCCGGCCAGGCTAATCAGTTCGTCGCGTAACTGCGTTTTTCCGTTTTGAAACGGCCCGAGATGCTTCTTACACGGTCGGTGCCACTCAAGCTCGACCGGTCCCGCTGTCGCCCGTTGTCAGCGCAAGTTTTCCTTGATCTCCCGATAGCAGGCATCCAGCTTGCCGATCTCCTGCTTTCCGAGCGCTTTCCATGTATCGCCGACGAAGTCGAAGAATTCAGCATAACACCTGTCGGTATCGTAATCGGCCCACTGCACGCTGAGCAGGCGGCTATCGCGCCTGTAGTCGAGTTGGAGATACATGTTGCTTTCTCCCCCGAGTGGGAAGTTGCGGGGCTCCCCGGTCTTGTTGTCCGCGACGACGACGAAAGAGCAACCCGAGCCGCAGCCGATCTGGATAAGCGAGTAGTGTCCTGCGAAATTCGGGCCTTCGCGCAGTCCATTCCTAATACGGGTTCGAAGGCTGTTGAATTCGCGGTCACGTCCTCTGAAGTCGGGGAGCCTCGTCTTTCCGGAAAACGTTTCCCGTACCTTGAAGGCAACGGGATCGGGCCGCTTGGACAGCGTTGCAATGCCAGACGACGACCCGGTTGATCCTGCGGCCTGAGGCTGACCGCAGCTATGCCATTCCATTTGATATCCGTATTCACCGTCCCGGCCATAGCACCAGCCGACGGCCTTGAGCTTCGTCGAAAGAATATCGCGTCGTTCGCATACAGCGACAGTCGCGTCGCTGTCGCCGGAGCCGCCACGACACTGCGTGTTGAGGTTCCTCCATTGGTCCAGAAGCCGCGCTGGCTCCGACACCGCCTTATCCGTCATCACGACCTTGCCGAACTCGGACAGGATTTTCGCTTGAGATGGATCCCATGTCAGAGAAAACTCGGCAAGACCCGAGGATTTCCTGTCTCCGCTGGCACTTTCTGCGAACCATTCAATGAGCCCCTCGGCTTCACACATGGCTCGGCAGGTCACGCGCTCGGAACCCGGCCTCACGCTGTAGGCACGCAGAGGCCACCGCTCCGCAAATTTGCGCTTGTCGGAGATGACGACGTTCTTCGCGGTCGGCTTGCCATAGAATTCCACCGTCTCCGCATATGCCGTTTCCATGAAGGCAAGAGCGTCCGCGTTGCCGAGAGACCAGGCGTCGTGATAGCGCGCGACGAACGCGAGAGCCTTCCTTTCGTCGGATGGCGGCTGAAGCCGCCTATCGGCTGGTTTCGGCATGGAAGGGTTCGCGACAAGGGCAGGGTCCACGGGTGGAACATCCTTGGGTTCGTCCACGGTCACGTGGTAGGCCAGCATCTCGCTCGCAGTCAGGTATCTCATGTCGTCACTCGCCACGGAGAGGCTAAGCTGGAGCAACCGGGGATCCACTCCCATCTCGATGAAGTAGGTCATGATCTGGGCGGTGATTTCCTGGACCGCTGCGACCGCGGTGTGCCCGTCCAGATTGCTTTCCGGCGAGAACGAGGAACGGTGCACGCCGATCGAGCCCGGATCGGCTTGCCGGATCTTTCCGCCGACGAACGCCAACGCGCACGCTGACGCACATTGAGACGCCCGCAGCTGGAAGGTGGAAAGGCCGAGTTCCCTGATCTTGCGGCCGAAGGCCATGGCTTTGACGATATTGCCACCGTTGCTGTCGAAAGTGACGACCTTGGCCCCGGTGGCGGCGACCTCGCGCGCCAGCGCCTCGGGGTCGTCGGAATAGGCAAAGTCGCCTTTGATAACAATGACGGGGGGCGCATTGTCGATCTCGATCCGCTGCACGGAGACGTCGGCAAGCACGGACGAAACGAATGATCCCCAGATCACGAACGCGAACAGAAACTTACGAAAAGACACCTGTACCCCCATACACCCGGGTGCATGTTAGCCTGTCGGGTGCAATCCGCAATCGGAGCGGAGAGTTTTTCGTCGTCGGCCGAGGTTCTGCGCTTGTCCGTAGCTCGAGTTTTTGGATTCTGCGAACAACGCGGGCCGAGGGCGAGAAGCGTTCGGTCGCGAGGGCTATCGGTCGACAGCTTCTAGGCGGTGAACGGTCCTTCAGACAGTGAGCCCGTCCATGCCGTTCTTGGCGAATATCGCGAGTGAAAGCGTTGTTCACGATTCGTTAAACATGCCGCCTTACATTGCGACGACAGGGTTGCTTCCGTCTACCGACGGAGTAGCGCGACTACGGTACTTCAGACAATTCGGCAGAGTTCGAAGCATGTCCAGCGAATTGACCCACTCGATACGAATACGATGATCCGCTGGCCGCGGCGCGGCCTGGATTCCATCGACTATTCTTACCGAGGAAGTCATGCGACCTGTCGAGCATAACGCGGCCAAGACCGCGCGGGCCACGCCAACCGTCAAGGCGGTCTTTTATCCACTCGCGACGATTAAATGCGAAGGCGCTACGGACTTCCGCTCACAGGTCGCGAGGGACGTCGCGTGCCTGCTGGACGTCGACGCCAGCGTGTCTTTCTGGCGTTGCCGCCCTGTCCTGCCTGATGCCAAGAGTGCGGTCCGTGCCCCGGATTTCCTGGTGACTTACCAAGACGGCACGCAGCGCCTGGTTGACGCTCCAGACAGGGAAGGCGGCGAGGGCGGTCCGGGACGTCGTTCCCCGATCCGGTACGTAAAGCTGACCCGTGAAGACGTCTACGGCGGCTTCCGCCTCGAGAACGCCCGGGATCTGCTCCGCTATGGAAACTGGCGCACCAGTCTGGGCGACCGCGTGAGGCTTCTCGCGGCGCTCGACGAGCACGGTAGCCTGACGTTCGCGGAATGCCTCGGAGCCATGCAGGAAACGAGGCCCGTGGCGGGTCTAGCTTCCCTTATCCTGTCCGGTTTCGTCGAGGTGGATCTAGACGAAGCGCCGCTCGGCCCCGAGACGGCCGTAAGGCGAATACGTCGCTGAAATCACGAGCCCTTCCAGCCCGATTTCAGAGGAACGACGATGAAAAAGCAACTGCGAATGAGCCGCTTCGTTGACGCGGCGATGATCGACTTTCCGACGGCCGTCGCCATGTGCGGCGTCCGGTCGGCACTGCGACCCTATCTGCGCCACCCAGACGCTGCCTTCGTGGCCGTTCTGGAAATCCCTGCCGACATCGATTCCATCTTCTATCACCACGCGGCATCGGCATTGCTGGATCGCGGCACGCTGTACGACGACTTCGGCAATCAGCTGTCTTACGTAGCCCGCCTTGACGAGATCTCGATCGTGAGTGCCCTCAAGAAGATCCTCGACGCTCGGAGGTCGATTATCCTAATCAGAGAACGGGAAGCGCTGGATGCCGACCTGAGACTTCTGGCCGATGTCGAGGGCGTGGTAGAGAGGCCTAAGCCCGCGCACTTCCTCGCTGCCGGGCGGATGCTCGGGATCTCCGAGATGACGTCGGAGGACGCAGAATACCTTGCGGGTCTCGATTTCCAGAAGGTCAGGCTTGCCATCCGCAGCGGCAGGTCGTTCCGAACTGCCATGAACCGTCTCCGTCGGTCCGCCCGCCTGGAAGAAGCAAGCGCCCACAACGCGGACAAGCAGAAAACGGAGCCACGGCTGTCGAGGACGCTTCACCAGACTGCGGGGTACGGCGAAGCGGCCGAGTGGGGGCTGCAGCTTGCGGGCGACATCGCGGGGTGGATGGCTGGCAAAATCGAATGGGAAGACGTTGACCGCGGCGCTGTCCTGTACGGAAAGCCGGGCTGTGGGAAAACGACTTACGGCCGGATCCTCGCGGCGACCTGCGGGCTGAGCATTATCGAGGCATCATCGGCGAGGTGGCAAGCGACCGGCCACCTCGGAGACATGCTCAAGGCGATGCGGAAGACGTTCGAGGTGGCGCGAAAGAAAGCTCCGTGCATCCTTTTTCTCGATGAGTTCGATGCCTTCGGGGACAGAAGCAGCGACACCGCCGGGGACAACATCGACTACAAGCGACAGGTCATCAACGCCCTCCTCGAGTGCCTCGATCCGCCGGAAGGGCGGCCGGGCGTCGTTGTGGTGGCGGCGACAAACTTCCCGCACCTCCTCGATCCTGCCCTCCTTCGACCTGGACGTCTGGAACGGCTTATCGGTATTCCCCTGCCGGACGGTCACGCGAGGATCGAGATCCTGAAACAGCATCTCAAGGGTGTCGCCCCTCCGGACAATCTCGGAAATTTCGTGGAGATGACTGCCGGGTTTTCCGGGGCAGACCTGGAATTGCTGGCAAGGGTGGTACGCCGCGTTGCACGGCGGGAGAACCGCCCCTTGACGGAGCGGGACCTTATCGATGCCCTGCCGCAGAGCAGGGAACTGTCGACGGAGGAACTGCGGCAAGTGGCGATCCACGAGGCGGGCCACGCGGTGGTCTGCGCTGCGCTTCTGCCGGACGAACTCCATCGGGTACACCTCCGCAAGCGCGTGTCCATGCAGGAGCCATACCAGCCTATCGGACTCGTGGAGTTTGCCCGGGCGCATAGCATCTCCGAGACCGAGGACAGTCTCTCGAGGCGAATCGACGTGCAACTTGGTGGCCTGGCGGCGGAACGGGTGATCATCGGTCAGCATTCGACGAGCACAGGCGGCAGTGAGGCCTCAGACCTCAGGCTTGCTACGGAACTCGCGACTAAAATCGAGCGGCATTTCGGTTTCGGCGATACGCTCGTCATCGATCTGGGCACAGGGAGGGATGCCCTCGAGAGGATGAGGTTGACCGATGGCCGCCTATGGAGGGCGGTCGACAAGCGACTGAGATCTTCCCTCGAGCGGACCGAAGCGATCGTGGCGGAGCGTCGCATCGAACTCGAGAAGGTTGCCGCATTGTTGATCTCGCGCGGTGTTGTCGAGGGGGCCGAGGTGAAGGACCTCGTTCGCTCGCGCCCTGCCACGCCGACGCCGGAGTTATCGTCGGCCGCCGACGCCGCTGACGCCGGCGGTCGCCGGACTGCGCTTGGTCAGGGCCTACGGGAGATGTTGAGATGAGATCTCCCGACAGCCTGATGCGGGACGGCCGCACGCTCGCGCAATACCTGGATGACTATCGGCGGATGATGGATCTCATCGCGCGCGGCACGCCGCCGACCCTTGAGGAACTCGCCGACGCGCCGCTCGTCTTCAACTGGACGTTGGGTGATGCCGAGGACCCGAACGGCCATCGCTACCGCCACATCCTCGGCTATTTCGACGGACACCCGTACCTGTCGTCGGGGACCTTTGGACACACGTCCCCGTTGTTGCAGCTCGATCCCGGCATGCGCTGGGCGAGGTGTCGCAGTCGGCTGTACAGGCTGGAGCGCAGACTCCCTCCTTGTATGGGATCCTAAAAAGACGACAAAGGCCGATAGGTACGTCATTGGCGTGGCTATGTCGGCGGACAGCATTGTCCGACCGTTCGCTTGCCGCCGGGCGAACCCGGTCCGCGCAGCAGCCTTCCGGGCGATGCTTACAGACATAGCCCTCAATTTCCAAGAGACCGATCTTTCGAACGCCTGCGGCCTGACCTGGCTCCGGACATTGCCTTTGCCATCCGGCATGGTGTACCAAGCTACTGGTTCGAGGCGAGGTGTGGTTTGACGGAAAATGCCGAAAACTGGAGCAGGCTCGACGCGGAGCGACAGATCCGCGACGTTCTCGAACGGGCCAAGTCGGGTACCGAGCAGCTCGTCATAGAGCATGACGGCGTGTTCGAAGTCAGGTTCATCCCCCATCGACGGAAGCCGGGTATTGGCGAGGTACTCGCGAGGGGCGGTCCCGAGCGGGATTAGAGGCAGCTAGGCAAGCCGCTGCTTCGCTCCGGGCGCGTCGTGCCGCCTGCGAGATTCCCCGCGGGGGACCAGCCAGCACCGGAAGATAGGATGATAGACGCCGGGAAGCTCGAAATGCCGATGGATCGTGATGAAGTCGGTGGCGTCGAGCGTGGCGATCGGGATCCGGTGGACGATCGAAATCGCGGCAATGAACAGATCCATGCCCGGCTTTTTCTTGCAGTCCTCGTTCACCAGCCACAGGTTCCTAAGCGGACGGCAGCACTGCAGCTCGGCAAGCTTGCGGGCCACTTCCGGAGTGACTTGCGGGTAATAGTAGTCACTGTCGAGAACGGTATCCAGCCATGCGAGAAGCTCGGATGCCTTTCGGGAATTCCTCACCTCAAGCTCGACGATACCCTGCTGTATCTCCAGGATCACAGGAAAAGGTATGGCGAGCGAGGTCTGCCGTTTGAACCATTCTTTCAAAGCCCGGTTCTGGACCTCTTTTGTGGCGTGACTGACCACGTTGGTATCCAACAGAAACATTGCAGACCCCTGGAGAAGCGCAATTCGGTTGGTCTCCGACGGTCGCCGGCTATGGTTAAGAATTCGTTAACACCCAGGATTTCCTGCGCATCGGGGTCATCCCATCCATCCGCCTCCGGAAAGCGAATTCGCCATGAACAGGAGACCGGCGCGTAGTTCGTCCCGGGTGATGACGCCGCCGAGGCAAACTCGCACGTGCTCGTCTGGCTTGCCAAGCACCGTGAACGCGTCCGAAGGCATGAGCCCGACATGACGTCCTGCCATCCGGCCCATGAGTTCGGCTCTACTTGCGCCCTCGGGCAGTTTGAGCCAGATGTTGAAGGCTTCGGGCTCTCCGCGGTACTCGAGTCCATGCAGCGTCTCCGCAACTATCTCCTGCCGGACTGCGCTTTCGCTGCGCACGAAACGGCGTATCGCGTCCGCGGTACCGTCTTCGATCCAGCGAGTCGCGAGGGCCATGCATATGGGCGATGGCATCACGGCGCTCGCCCGGAGGGCCTGGGCAAGGCCATAGGCCGCCTTCGCGTTAGGGGTGACGGTGTAAGCCAGCCGCAAGCCCGCTCCAAGGCACTTCGCAAGCCCCCCGATATGCCAGGTGAGATCCGGTGCCAGTGTGGCGAACGGCGCGGGCGCTGACGCGGGAATAAAACCATAGGCATCGTCTTCGACGAGTGGCAGGCGGTGACGCAGGATGACCTCCGCGATCTCCATTCTTCGGTCCTTGGGTATCGTCAGGGTCGTCGGGTTTTGGACCGTCGGATTAAGGTACAGAGCCTTTGGTTGATGGAGGTGGATCGCCCTGTCCAACGCGTCCGGCAGTATCCCTGCCGTGTCGGTCGGAATCCCAACCAACTGCAGCCCCATGCGGGAGGCGATCGCTCGCAAGCCCGGATACGTAACGGCCTCGCACAGCACTACGTCTCCGGGCCGCGTCATCGTGGATAGGATTGCGGTCATCGTCGCGTGCGCGCCCGGAGTTATCGCGATGCGTTCAAGGTTCGGAACCATGCCGCGTTTGGATAGCCAGGCCGAAGCCGCGGTCTTGTCCTGCTCTCCACCGCTCGTCGATTGGTAGCGAAGGAGAGACACGAGATTGGCGGAGACGGTGCCAAGACCGTTTTGCATCCGTGCCAGAAGTTCCGGGTCCGTAGGCTCGGGCGGCATATTCATCGATAGGTCCTCGTCGCGGGAGCGGCGGGGATCTGTCTGATGTTTCTCGTTCGAAGTAGCCCGGGCGAAAGTGCCGCGACCGACGTGGCTTTCGACCACTTTCCTGGCGTTGGCCTCGGCGTAGGCCCGGCTGACGGTAGTAAAGTCTATGCCGAGGCGCTCCGCCAGCTTGCGCTGTGGCGGTAGCCGTTCGCCGGGAGTGATCTCGCCGCTTTTAACGGAGGCCTCAATCGCGTCGGCAATCTGAAGATATCGCGGTTTGCCGTCAGGCCGGATGATCGGTAGCCATCTTCCCAAAGTGACGTATCCCTGTCTCAATGTCCCAATGTTTCGCATTGTATGGATGATAATTATGCCATGCAAGCCTCTCTTTCATCTTGTGAGTGAAGCCTAATATTGCGGCAACAGGTCGAGTTCACTGCACGTTTTATAGTCCAGTCGCCAGCTATTTATGCATCTAGACTGGAGACGAAATTATTATTGTATGGATAAAAGACTGATTGTTGATTCATACAATTCTCGCCGTACCGTTGAGCCATCACCCACGCCAACAGGAGCGATGTTAATGCCTCAGGTCACGCATGAAGCCCACAAGGACGGCGACTTCTTTGTCGACTACGAAAGCAAGGTCTTCGAGGACGTGAAGGCCGAGCCCGGCGAAAAGGCTCTCATTACATTTCACACGATGGCTTTCGAAGGCTCGATCGGCTTGGTGAACATCCTGAATGCTATCCGTCTGCAACGGAAGGGCTACGAGACCTCGATCCTCCTCTACGGTCCGGGCGTCACCCTCGGTATTCAGCGCGGCTTTCCCAAACTGGGAGACGAAGCGTTCCCCGGGCATCTGAACTTCAACAAGAACCTGGAACGCTTCATGAAGGAGGGCGGCAAGGTCTACGCCTGCCGCTTCGCACTGCAGGCGCTTTACGGCCACGGTGAGCCCGCGCTTATTCCCGGCATCGTCCCGATCCTGCCGCAGGATGTGCTCGACTGTGTCCTCCTCCACAAGAAGGCCGATGCGCTGATCATCGACACCTGGACCGTCTGATCGAACGCTGCGTCCCGCGCTTGGCGCGGGACGCCATCCCGCCCGTCAAGAACAGGAGCCAGTCATGAGCAGAACCGTCCGCGCCGCCGCGGTACAGATTGCGCCGGACCTCGTGTCCCGCGCGGGCACGATAGAACGTGTCCTGAACGCGATCGCCGAAGCCGCCGACAAAGGTGCCGAAATGGTCGTGTTTCCGGAGACGTTCGTCCCCTGGTATCCCTACTTCAGCTTTGTGCTGCCGCCCGTTCAGCAGGGTCCCGAACACCTCCGCCTCTACGAAGAGGCCGTGACGGTTCCCTCCGCCGAGACGCAGGCTGTCGCGGACGCGGCGCGCAAGCGCCATATGGTCGTCGTACTCGGTGTCAACGAACGCGATCACGGTTCTCTCTACAACACGCAGCTCGTCTTCGACGCGGACGGTAGCCTCAAGCTCAAGCGCAGGAAGATCACGCCGACTTACCATGAGCGGATGATCTGGGGACAAGGGGACGGTGCCGGTCTCAAGGTCGTCGATACCGCGGTCGGGCGCGTGGGCGCGCTTGCCTGCTGGGAGCATTACAATCCTCTAGCCCGTTATGCCCTGATGGCCCAGCACGAGGAGATCCACGCCTCCCACTTTCCGGGCTCGCTTGTCGGACCGATCTTCGGCGAGCAGATCGAGGTCACTATGCGTCATCACGCGCTTGAGGCGGCCTGCTTCGTAGTGAACGCGACAGGCTGGCTTAGCGAGGAGCAGATCGCATCCATTCACCCGGACCCCAAGCTTCAGAAGGGTCTCCGAGACGGATGCATGACCTGTATCATCACCCCGGAAGGCCGCCATGCGGTACCTCCGCTGACATTCGGCGAGGGGATCCTCGTCGCCGACCTGGACATGCGGCTCATCACCAAACGAAAACGGATGATGGACTCGGTCGGGCACTACGCCCGTCCCGAGCTGCTGCGTCTCGTCCATGACGTGACGCCTGCGGCGACAGTCACGCGAACCGGACAGGCTGCAGATGATCCCTCCGCTGCCGCTGCCGTGAGCGCAAAGGCCGATCAAGCACAGGAGCTTCACGATGCTTGAGCTTGCAGCAAATACCGATCCCGACCTGATCAACGACCTGCAGACCAAGGGGATGCGTCTCGTCGATCCGCGTGCAGGACACGAAAGCCGCCGCGGCGGCGCGGGGCCTTCCGACCACAAGGCAGTCAGCTTCGGCGACACGACCGTGATGGTTCCGGTGCACACCGCTCCGGCATTCGAAAGTCCATACCTCGTAGAAGCGCCAACTGCCGATGGCCTCGCCAGGGTTACCAAGGACGGGGCGGATATCGGTCGCGTCCGTTTTCCGGGACGGCCCAGATTCTACGACCTCACCACGGCGGACGGCATTCCCTACAACAAGATCGCGGTACTCCATTCCCGCGACGTTCTTGCCACGACGATCCTCCAGACCTGCATACGCTACGAGAGCCGGAAGAAGACGTGCCAGTTCTGTTCGATCGGTCAGAGCCTGGCGGCCGGCAGAACCGTTGCGCACAAGACGCCAGAGCAACTGGCGGAAGTAGCCAAGGCGGCAGTAGAACTCGACGGCGTTAAGCACATGGTCATGACAACCGGTACGCCGCCCGGCAGGGATCGCGGCGCTGCCGTGCTGGCGGAGAGCGCCCGTGCGGTCAAGGCCGTCGTAGATCTCCCCATTCAGGTCCAGTGTGAGCCTCCCGAGGACGACGTCTGGCACCAGCGCATGAAGGACGCGGGAGCGGATGCGCTGGGAATGCATCTCGAGGCTGTGACCCAGGAGGTCCGCGAGCGGATCATGCCCGGCAAGGCCAGCGTCCCGCTGGAAAAGTACTTCTCAAGCTTCGAAGCGGCGGTGAGGGTCTTTGGACGAGGGCAGGTTTCTACCTACATCCTCGCGGGTCTCGGAGACACCAGAGATGCCATCGTCGAAATGTCGGCCCGTCTTGTCGCAATGGGCGTCTACCCGTTCGTGGTGCCTTTCGTGCCTATCTCGGGAACTCCGCTGGAAAGCCATCCGGCACCGGACTCGGATTTCATGGCGAGCATCCTGGAGCCAGTGTCGAAGCTCGTCGTAGACGGTGGACTGAAAGCATCGGACATCAAGGCAGGCTGCGGTAAATGCGGTGCCTGCTCGGCGCTGTCGATCTACGAGAAGCTGAGGATAAAGGCATGAGCATCATGGATCACGCCTCCTTCATCAGTCCCGAGTTCATCATAAGGGCTGCCACCGAGCGATGGGAAGTCGAGGGAGCAGCCCGGCTTCGCCATCAGGTGTTCGTGGAAGAGCAACGCATCTTCGAAAACGACGACACCGATGACATTGACGGCACGGCCATCCCGCTCGTGGCGATCGCGACATTGGCTGCCGAGCCTGCCGAGGTCGTTGGCACCGTACGTATCCATGAGCAGGCTCCGGGCATCTGGAAAGGTTCGCGTCTTGCGGTCGCATCGTCGCACCGGAGGGTAGGCAGGCTCGGAGCCGAGCTGATCCGCCTGGCCGTCAGCACGGCGAACGGTAGGGGATGCACGGAATTCCACGCCCACGTCCAGCGCCAGAACGTGCCCCTGTTCAAGCGGCTGCACTGGTTTCCGGTGGAGGAGATGGAGATACACGGCGTTCCTCATACGCACATGCTCGCTTCGCTGGAACACTATCCGCCCGTCTTAGACCCCGCGTCCGGCTGGTCGGCAAGGGTAAGGAGGGGCGTATGAACCCTCAGAACATGGTCGATGAACTGAGGGCTCATCCGTCCATTCGCGGCAAGCTCGACATCGCTGTTGCTACGAGCGCGCTCTCCCTGTCATCGACAGCTCAAGGAAAACCTGGCGACGACGCCGCGGCGATCCCGCGCCCGGAGGGAGGTTGGGACCTGCTGGCTGGCGAGGGGTTCATGCCCCAATTCGTCCAGGACGACCCGTGGTTCGCTGGCTGGTGCGGGGTCATGGTCAACCTCTCCGACATCGCTGCCATGGGCGGACGGGCGAGCGCGCTGCTCGACGCGGTATGGGCTCCGGACGCAGAAGCTGCAGGTCCTCTACTGGCTGGCCTCCGCGATGCCTCGTCTGCTTACGGGGTGCCTATTGTCGGAGGTCATACTAACCTGCGGAGTCCGGAACTGGGCTTGTCTGTCTCGGTCACGGGAAGGGCATCAAAGCTGATTTCGAGCTTTGATGCGAGGCCCGGCGACGTTCTCGTGGCCGCCATCGACCACAGAGGCGCGTATCGGCCCCGCTTCGACAACTGGTGCGCCGCTCTGGATGCCCCACATGATCGCCTGCGTGGAGACTACGAGCTCCTGCCCGAGCTGGCGGAGGCAGGTCTGGTCGTGGCTGGTAAGGATATCAGCCAGGGCGGCATCGCGGGGACCGTTCTCATGCTCGCCGAGTGCTCGGGATGCGGGTTCGACATTGATCTCCCGGCCATTCCATTGCCGTCCGGAGCCAAGCTCTCGCGATGGCTCCGGAGTTTCCCAAGCTTCGGATTCCTCCTCTCGGTGCGTCCGGAACATGCCGAGAAGGTGTGCGCGCGTTTTCAAGCTCGCGACATCAGCGCGGCCGCCATCGGACACGCGACCAGCACTTCTGAGATCAAAGTGGTGTCGGATGGCGTGTCGGCGGAGTTCTGGGACTACGCAGAAGAGCCATATCTTTCACTTGGAAAGGAGACAGAAGTTGCCTGAAGTTCGTTTTACCATACGCTGGCCGGACGGACGGGAAGAGAGCTGCTACTCTCCCTCCACTGCCATCCATCGTCATATCGAGGCGGGTGCGACTTATCCGCTGGGTGATTTCCTCGAGAGAGCGCGCCTTGGCCTTGCCGAAGCTTCCGAGCGCGTCGCCGCGAAGTATGGCTTCGCATGCTCTTCCGCACTCGACCAGTTAGCCACCATTGAAACCACGGCTGCGGGCCAGCCGGCAGACGGGCAGGTCGTCTGCCTTTCGATGACGTGAGGGATATCATGAGCGACTTTGAGAAGACCCATGTCCCGGTACTGATTATCGGCGGTGGCCAGGCGGGCCTGTCCGTCAGTTGGTATCTCATGCGGGAGAACATCGAGCACGTCGTCCTCGAGCGTCACCGCCGCTTCGAGAGCTGGCGCAATAACCGATGGGACAGCTTCTGCCTGGTGACGCCGAACTGGCAGTGCCGTCTACCGGGCTGGTCCTATGCCGGGAAGGATCCCGACGGCTTCATGCTCAAGAACGAAATCGTCGAATACCTCGACGGCTTCGCCGAGAGTTTCGGCCCGCCGCTACTGGAAGGGATCGAAGTAACGCGGGTCTCGATGAGGGACGAGGGCGGCTATCAGGTGGAAACCAACCGGGGCACCTGGACCTGCGACCAGGTAGTCGTGGCGTCGGGGGGCTACGACGATCCCATAGTCCCTGCCTATGCTGCCGACATAGACCCCGGCATCGTCCAGATCCATTCGCGACAGTATCTTCGGCCCTCGCAGATGCCTAATGGCGGAACGCTTGTCGTCGGCACCGGGCAGTCCGGCGTCCAGATCATGGACGACTTCCATCTCGAGGGCAGGGCGGTTCACCTAGCGGTCGGCCCCGCTCCCCGCAGCCCGCGCAAGTATCGAGGTCGCGACGCGACCGACTGGCTTTACGACGCGGGCACCTACGCGGTCACGATCGACCGTCATCCAGACCCCGTGAAAGCTCTCACACAGACCAACCACTACATGTCGGGCCGCGATGGCGGCAAGGAGATCGACCTGCGCAAATATGCGCTCGAGGGGGTCGGTCTTTTGGGATCCGTGGCCGGAGCCAAGGGTACGGCGATGACCTTCCTACCAGATCTCGAGAAGAACCTGGACGATGCCGATCGCAGCTATCTCGGCATTCGGACGCAGATCGACGCGTGGATCGCCCGGCAGGGCATCGATGCACCGGAAGAGCCGCCCTTCGAGAAGGTCTGGCGTCCCCAGCGGGAGATTACGGAAGTCGATCTGACCGCGCTCGGAATATCCTCGATTATCTGGGCCATAGGATTTCGGCCGGACTACTCCTGGATCGAGGTGGATTGTTTCGACGAGCGTCATAAACCCCGCTTCAACCGAGGAGTCACCGACGTTCCCGGGTTCTACTTCATCGGGCTCGGCTGGTTGAATACATGGGGTTCAGGGCGCTTCCTCGGAATCGACGAGGACAGCCGCTATCTGGCAGACAAGATCGCCGCCCGACAGAAGAGCTTGCTTGCGGCATGAACTCCTTGGCGATGCACGCGGTAAAGCAGAGCGGTCTCTCCGAGTCTCACACGCTCGGAATGGCCGAGATGGGGTTCATAGGACTCTCGGAGCAGTGGCTGATGCGACGGGCGGGTGATCTCCACTGGCGTCTGATAGCGACCTCGATGGGGCAGCAGAGCGCACAGTTCACCTGCCCCGCGGGTGAACCTCTCTACGCCGCGTTCTGCGCAACGAGCCTCCGGCTCGCCCGCCCGGAGCTTCCGCGGCTGGGCGCGCAGATCGTCCTGCACGCGGCGCTTTACCGCGCGGGTCCTGGCCGACTGGCATCGCAGGTGCGGATCTCGGTAAACGGCGAGTATGTCGGCCGCATGGTTCTAGTCTCGGCATTTGTCGGACGCTCCGATCCGTCGAGCAACCGTTCGATAGTGAGACGAATGCCGCGTGTGCTGGCAATGCCGCCTGATGCGGATCCGTCGATAGAGCGGATTTCACGGGAAGCCTCCAAACTAGCTCGCCTGGCTTCGCAACAATTGATCGCCGTGCCGGATGACTGCGGAGCAAACGTGCTGCCATGTCCCTCTATCGACTTCAACGCTGCCGGACTTCTGTACTTCCCGAGTTTCAGCGCGATTTGCGACAGGGCGCTTTTTGAGGTCGAACGTGCAGTGCAAGCCGTCGGATCGAGACATGTTGTCTATCTCGGCAATACGGAGCCGGGCGAGGCGATCCGCGTGCGGTTCAGACACCAGTCGAACAAAGTCGATGCCGTTCTTCAGGGCGAAGATGAGAGATTGCTGGCTCTGATGCGGGTCCGGTTCGTCCGATAGGTTATACGGCGCGTTGTTTGATGTGTGTAAGCCAGTGTCCGACCGTCAGCACGTGCAGCCGCGTCAGCAGGGGCTGGCGGTTCATTCATATCCGCCACGCACGATACCGATTGCATTCTCGGCCGCAGGAACTTATTCAAGAATTTGCCGGGCCTGTAGCTCAATTGGTTAGAGCCGTCGGCTCATAACCGATTGGTTGCAGGTTCGAGTCCTGCCGGGCCCACCACAGGCCATTCATTGCCAGGTTTTCGAGAGTATAACAGACGCCTATTTGGGTCAGGATTTCGCGCATTTCCTAACGCTTGGACGGCGAATTCAACATTGCGCTTAATAAACGGCCTTCGGGACCGTTGCCGCTGTGGTCCACAATCCCCTTTGCAACGAGGCTGGCCTCGATCGTACGCTGTCGAGCAAGTTTCGGGTTTTCAGGATCCATATACCTGGACTTTGTGTAGAGCACTCGGTCTGCGAAATCCTTTTTGTGACCCGAGAACCGAGCGAGATCGACTACCGTTCGGGACACAATCTTCGGCAGAGCTGAATCAAGATTGCTGCAGACGTATCCCTTGAGCCTTCCTCGCGCCGGCCCGACATCGACGATATCGCAAGTACTGAAGCCGGGGGAGACGAGCTCCGCACAGCCAAGCATCAATCTGATCCCGATGGGAAGGCGATGTTCACTGTCCATACTGAATGAAAGGGTGGCCTCATAGGCAGATGCTGCACCGGTCGAGACGGCCGAGCAAAAGGTTTTTTCAAAGACGTCGGCCGCTTGAAGCGCTTTTAGCTGTTCGCGTGCTTCGTTGAGAAGGTGCTCGTGGCTACCGAAGAAATATCGAACACTTCGCCGGATCGAGGGTGGCAACGTCGAGTATTTCGGCGATCCCGGAAAAAGAGACAAGGCAGCCATCACAACCAAGTCCTCTCGCCTCTTCATGGCTGCTTCTTCCAACTCCTCGCTATCAAACCCTGCAACACACGAACGAATAGCCACCGCCGGAGAGAGCGACGCGAGAGCTATTAGCGAACCTGTCTCAGCATCAACTTCGAGGGGAGTGGGTACTCTTCCAAGGCTAAGCGCGAGGTCCCATAGGGCAGATGCTACAGCCAAGGGCACTTCCCGCGCGGCTTTCGATGGCCGCACAGCACGAGCGAGACGCATAGAACCCATTGAGGCAGCGGAAATTCGCGAATACCTCGAGAACCTGATCTCCTGTTCAAGCTCCTTGTCTCTGAAGCACGCGACCGACCCATTTCCCAGAGTGACCGCCTGTTCGCCGACGATCTCCGATACCCATGCGATAAGGTCGGCCTGCGTGAAGTATTTCTGAAAGGTCGCTATGGAAGTTAGATATCCGTCGCCATGGGTCGTATGTCCTGCGGCGTTTGCCTGGTTGGTTAGCATCGTCGACACGCATAGGCCTCTCTTGCAATATGACCATGCAGCTCTGAGAGTGTCGGCCCTTTCGCGTGGGTCTTCGATGACGTTCACGACAAAGCCGAGATTCACGATGTCGGCTTCTTTTCTCATTCCATCAGGCTTGTGTGCGGGATCCCAACCGAACGCTTTGTAGCCGCTCTTCGTCAGGATCGCGACATCGCTGCCAAGCCCACAGCCGTAGTCAAAGATACTGTAATATGGCCGAAGCATGCCTTGCTTCAGCATCAAGGCCACAGGAGCGGATAGGTCGTATCGAGTGATTGCGGTCTTGTGACGTTCGACGGCCGCAAAGGAAGCATGACGGAGACGAGGGCCGTCTATGATCAGCCCAGCGTCCGATACGAGCTTGATCCAAGCCTTACGGGTACCGATGCGTTTAGGGTCAGCGAAGAGGCCGTAACGTTCAGCAAGAGAAGTGATCGAGCTGAATGCGGGTTGCCGAGAGTCGCATTGAGCAAGGAGCAACTCCTTCCGATGTAGGATCGGAGGATTTTCACGGCCAGAATAATTGGTATCACTGAAGGCGAATTCGGGCAGCTTGAAAGTCCTAGCCCGCAATAAAGCAGGGAAGGCATGATCATCAAAATCCTGGTAGTGCAACAGCGATAGCTTGTTTTTCTCGACCTTCACGACATTCCACTCGAAGGCCGGACATGAAGACATAGCCGAGGCGATATTTCGAAGAGTATCGTCCGGCAGGATGTCGATTGCATCCCGATGCAGATACAGCGATCGACCTACTTTCTTCCCGGCAGCCATGGTCTAAGCACCCTCTCAGCAGCAGGAGTCTCGGTCTAAAACGCCCTGTGCCGTACCGCTCGCTCGTGCCTGCGGATACGCTAGCTAGATCGCAGAAACTACAATCCAGTTCTCGAGAATACGTTCTCCCTGAACTCGGTCGCGTAGGGAAGCTTTGCGAGCTCGTCGGCAAGATGGCCTTCCCAGTATTTGTTGACCCCGTATACGTTCTGGATTTTCGCAAGCGCGCTCTTTCCGTCAGATAGCCGCTTCCGCTCCGCCGATTTCAACGCCTCCTCCATTGTCGCAAAACGGGTCGTTATCAGGCGAAGCAGTGATTTGAACTCAGTGCGGAAGACGTCCCATGGGCAGCCAGCCGTAGCGACTTTTGCCTTGAGGAGCCTGAGAAACCCGGTTCGAGAACGATCATTGAAAAACATTCCGCTGTCCAGAATGCCGGAGATCGCCTGAACAGAATGAAGGCGAGCGCTCGTATATTTGCAAACGGCACTCGAGAAGTAGCGGTCAACGATGCCGTTAATCAACGCACGAACGTCGTCCGCTGACCGTGTGTTCATTCCAGCGAGGGTCCTGTCTTTGACGACGTAGTGACAGACGTCGGTGTGTCTCAACAGAATGTTCTCTGCCTCGTGCTCCGCCAAGAATAGTACACCATCGAGCTCCGGATCATCGACCACGAATGTCGGCTCAACGCATTCGAGCATTTTCTCGAAGCCGAGATGGGAGGACGAAGCGGCTTCACCATCAATCAGGCCAAAGACCTTCTTGTTGCTGACGCGCTCGCTTTTTACCCGTGCAATTGCGGGGCCGCAGCCTGTCCCGCCCTCCGGCGGTATCTTGAACTCGATCCGCTCGGCATGTCCCGGTCCAACCAGCACTCCGAAAAGATTGGCGTCACTTTCGGCTTCCACGTAAACTACGACCTTGCCGATGTAGATGTTATCAAGCTCGGCCGGATCTGAAATCTGAGACAGGTTTGCCATTACTGGATGTCGCTCTCTATCAGATGCCCGCCTTTAATCAGGCCCTCTTCCTTCACGTTGTGCTGGAAAACGTGTATCAACTCTCGGTTGTGCGTCGTAAAGATCAGGGTAAGGGCGGTGTATTTCCGTAGAAGCTCTTTCATCGCCTCGAACATCCGGTTCATCCACCTTGTATGAAGATGTATCTCTATTTCATCGATCAGGATAATCGTGTTGGAGGTCATGTGCGTCAACGTCCGGCCGAGAATCTGGAGCATCGCTCGCTCGCCGTGGCTGAGAGCAGCTAACGAATGCGCCCCATATCGGGTTTTCACGTAGGTCCTCAACTCTTCGCGCTGAGGCTGAGTTATCGACTTTGACGGGTCGTCTTTGAAGATAAGTGCGTTCAGGAACGACAGGAGATCGTCGACGCGACGGTCACCCGCGCCGTCGGAGCGCCTGTCGGCGAGCCACTCAAGCCATACCAGGACGTTGTCGATGGACGTTCCCCACTCCGGCCCATCGGAGCTGAAGATCTGGGCCGGTTGGTAGCCCCAGATATCCGGCCTCGTCACGGCGAAGTGTTCAACAGGTGCGACTACGCGTCGGTCTGCCGGGAAATAAAGTATAGATGGAAGGTTTTGAGAAAGACCAAAAAGCTCACTCGGCGGTTGGCCAAGGGAGCGATGCATGACATCATAAAAAAGAGCACCTAGCTCGTTCGTTTGCGAGCTTACGCTCAATCCCTGGGACGTCATAGATATACCGAGACCAGCCCAATTACGGGTCTGAGCCACAGAGTCGAGTTCCTCCGGCGTCCAGCTCCGGACGGGTCCGTGAGAGCCGGTCCACAAGGACAACAAAACGTCCTGAGAAACGCCATCAATCATCCAGGTGGCCCGCACGTCAACTTGCGCCTGACCAGTGGCTGCAAATTGTGAGAACCTGCCACATGGCTTATCGTTCAATAGGCCGAAAAGGCCGAATATCGACTCAAGAACGGTGGTCTTGCCGTAGGCGTTCTTTGCCAGCACCATAAAGATGTTTGCGGGACCAGCGGCATACGGGTCAGATGATCCCGGTTCGATCCCAAAAAAGTCGAACTCGCGCTTTCCGTTGCGGAATGGCCCAAGCTCGTCCACTGTCAGGCGGATCAGCTTCCAGTCCGATATTGTCAGGTTCTGCATGTTTATCTCAATGTTTCGCTGATGTCGGATGGAAGAACCCGGCTTCCATGACCTCTCACCACTTGTTGTCCTGTGAATTTGACAAGCATGTCGCCCTTGCCGAGAAGCTGTTCGGCCCCGCCTTCATCGATGATGATCCTCGATTCAGCGTTTTTCTGTACGGTGAGAGCGATCCGGCTTGGAATGTTTGATCGAAGCAGGCCGGGAAAAGTGGCGGCCTCCGGTCTCTGAGTAGCTAGGACGAGATGGATTCCTGATGAGCGAGACTTCTGAGCCAGCTTGACAAGGGGGATTTCAATCTCGCGGCGGTTCAAAAACAGGTCCCCGAGTTCGTCGACGACCGCGACGATCCTCTTCAGGCGCGCACCTTTATCGAGCGCCTCCGAGATGTCGCGGGCTCCAAGTTCTTTGAACACCGTCTGCCGTCGCTCCATCTCTTCAACCAACTCATTAAGCGCCCTAAAGGCGTCGTCGGGCGTTACCACGGGTTCTTTACCGATCAAATTGGGTAAACCCCGGTAGCCCGCGAATTCTACAGCCTTCGGGTCGACGAGCAGCAGCTCAGGAGCAGACATCTTGTTGTGGTTCAACGACAGCAGAATGGAGTGAAGGCACATGCTCTTGCCGCTGCCGGTCGTGCCGCCGATGAAAAGATGCGGCGCTTCAGCAAGATCGATTAACAGAGGCTCACCAAGCACGCTGGTACCAAGGCAAACCGGCAGCGACATCTTCGAGGCTGCCTGGTTGTCCAGGGCGGATACGATGTCCGGCCAGTTGACGGTTTTCCAAGTGGTCGACGGGCGGGGTACGTCAAGCACGACCGTCCGCTCGCTGGTGCCGACCGCGAGGTCAATCTTCCTGTCCCCGAGGCCGAGGGCAAAACCAATCTTATCCTGCCCACGACGCAGTCGATCCAGATCGTCAAGGAGGGGCAGCTCGTAGCTGAAGCGGGTTAGGCGAGGGCCGACGGACGTGGATTGCAATTTGGCATCCACCCCGATCTGCCCAAGCGCGCGTGTCACACGCTCGCCGAGACCGTCACTCGTCTCTCCGCTGTCTGCCTCCTTGACTCTGTCGACAAGAATTTCGTCGAGGATATAGCGGTTTAAATCCGACTGATCGCGCCACTCCTCATTGAGAACAGCCAGTCCGCGCCTGACGTGCCGCTGGAGTGCGGCGTGGTAGAGATCTTCATCCTGAAATAAATCGACGCCTTCGTAGATCGACAGCATCGCGCAGTAGATATCCGTGAAATCCTCGAGTTCATTTGCCCTGCCTTCGCCAATGAGCTGCATTGGATGCAACTCGACACCCCCGCGCTGTCCTGAGAGAGGTGCATAAAGCTCCGGCGAGGGCGCTTCGGTCATTTGTAGCGAGCGGGCCAATGCCAGGCGTGCAACCGTCCACTGATCGAGCTTCTGTCTCCATCCCTGGGAAATACGCTCGATTATCGCGCGTTCGTCTTTTGTAAGGTGAATACGCGAAACCATCAGACGAGCTCCACGAGGGCCTGGCCCCTTTTCACCTCTGCCGCGTCGCCGGTGCTGTTTTCTATCAGATAATGTTCGGCCACCCGCGGCTCCAGAAGGGCGCGCTTCCGGCCGTCGATTTCGGCGTTGGTGGGAAGAATGATGACCTGCTTGGCCAGCGCAGGATAGTACGCCTTGAGTAGATGATCTTGATTCTCGCGGTCGATGCGGCCGAGAGGGGTGTCGATTATCACGGGTATGTCCCGATCGGCGCTGTCTTTCATTGCCCAAAGCAATGCCGTCGCAGCCAGTTGCTTCATACCACTTGAAAGACTCGTGCGGCCGATCGCTCTTCCGCTCTCCTCGTAGAAGGTCAGCACATATGTGTCGTCGATGCCGATCCGTTTGATCAGGGGATGCGAGATAATCCTGCGGAACCGGTCATTTAGCAATTCCTCGAGTTCGACGCGCGTAGCGTCTTTCAGCTTCAAGGCAATTTCGTTCAGTGCCTTAGAGATACTCGTCGCAAACCTGCTCTCTTCCATTTCCGTTGTAGCTTGGTTTTGGCTCGCCTGTAGGCGAATGATCGTCTCTGCAATGTCGATACGCTGCTGCTTCAACTCCGCCAGCTTGGTCGTCGAGACTCCCTTCTGCTGGTTGAGGCGCGCTTCCTTGTCTCTGAGCTCCTCGATTTTGTTTACGACTTCGCGATATTCCTCGAGATTACCTTGAGCACCGACTTCTAGTTTAAGAAGCGCCTCTGTAACTTCGGTCAGTTCCGTCTTCGTCTGGGTAGCAAGCTGAAGCAGGCGGACATATTTGTTCTGCCGCTCGCTACCGGCGGCACTCCAATGCTCCACCACTCGTCGCATTTTCTCTATCCGGAACACATCCGCCGCCGGAAATGCCCCGGGGCCAGCGTTCGAGATGCTGAGGGCACCGTTGAGCTTTCCGGAAAGATACCGAGCAACGCCGGAAACATCCTCCGGGGTCATATCTGGCGCGGCTTCGGCGACCCAGCCTGGGAGCTGCGCGTCTACCTGCCTCACAAAGTTTGCTTCGGCAGATCCACCCGCCGCGATGCGGACCTCGACCTCATCGCGCACACGTTTGAGTATTCGCAAGTTCGCCACCAGCGGAATATCGAGCGGCAGCTCCGTCGAAATCTCCCCAACGCAACTCTCAAGCTGCTTGTTCAACTTCTTCAGCTGTACTTCAAGCGCTTCGCGCTGGAGTTCTGACGCGCCTGAGCTAAGATTTGCGCGACGAATTTCCAGCTTGCGCAGATCGAGGCCATCGGACGTCAGGGTGTCGTCGATGGCGACAAGCTGTTCTTCGAGCTCGAAGATCGACGTCTCGATGCTCCGCTGAGAGGCTAGTGCGTCATCGACTTTGCGTCGGAGCTCTGTCTGCATTCCTCGAAGACGTCGTTCGTCCGCGACCTTTCGGACTTCCTCCGCAAGTTCTTCAACGAAGGTTAGCTGTAGAAGGAGGTTGATGTCCTTTTGTAGGGTACCAGACGACTCCGCGATGCTCTTGATATCTTCCCCATCGAAAAAGAAAAACTTGACGAGATCGCGGGGCAGTGTCTCTTCGAGAAAATCCTCCGCCGGGTCGCCTGCCATTCTATTGCCGTCGAAATCGACGTAGACGCCGGATGTCGTGTTGTCCCCCTCAGTCTGCCACCAACGCTGCGCGGTGAATTCCCTCTCACCTTGGTCAGTCCAAGTAATCTCGACAAAGGTTTCTACCGTCTCTTTCAGAACGGCGGCCTTTCGCCTTGCGCTGCGGTTGATCAGGCCAGACCAACGAGCACCATCTCCAAGCAGATATTGTTTCTCGTTAAGGGCGACAGGTGGGAAGCCCACTGTTCGAAACGGTTTTTCCGCAATTCCCGTGAACAGGAGTTTCACGGCATTAAGGAAGCTTGTCTTCCCCATGCCATTGCGCCCCCAGATCAGCACAACATTGCGCGATTGGCTGGTGACCGAGAAGTCGAAGTTTATCGTGCCATGGTAGGCGAAAATATTCTGTAGCCGTACGCGGGTGAATTTCATTTATTCTCGGCCCGCCGCTTTTCGAACTCTTCTTCGAAAATCGCCAATATGTCGCGGCGAAGATTCGGGCGCGCACCCCAAGCGAGAAGGTCGCGGTGCCTCGTCTCAAGGCCCAGCAAGCGGAATATCAGTTCCGCATCCAGACCCGAACGGTCGCAAACTTCTCTTACAATTGATGACCTGAGTTCTTGATTTCGCATCGTCCACCGTGATGCAACTTATAATCGACGTGTTTCAAAAAGAGTATAACTTTATTGGGTTACGGATGTGTTGCGAGTAGATTTTCCACCACTCCGACGATTCCGTTTTCGACTTTACTCAGCTGGAGCTCGAGCATGTTCAAGCCTCGTGCCCAGTGCTGGGCGACTAGGTCTTGAAATTCGCGACGGGAAAGATTGTCCTCACACGAATGCTCAATAATCAACGCGATCCACGCGGCGAGGTCGCTTTCGTCCTGCCCGAACAATGTGTCGCCCTTGATAGGCTTGCCATAGGCCTCGATAGGTATAGACGGGGTCGTCGGATCAGATAGCGATACCGATATCGCCAGCCGTGCCGGCTGATAGCGAAATGCAAGACCCCACTCCCGCTGAAAGCGGCTGTTCTCGTGATCAGCTAGAAGAGATGTACGAAAATCGGCTCGCGCTATGTCGCCGAGCTGTAGCGGATATCGGACAGTGCTCATGCTGCCCTCTGCTTGAAATAACCATCCTCAAGAACGGTATTGCCGAGCAGGCCATCGTTTGACCGGTACGACAAGGTGTATTCCGCGGATATGCTATCTGCTATCTGGTCATAGTAACGTCCACCCACTTCTTCAGGCTGAGAAAGGATGATGACCTGGCTTCCGCCATTTTTGAAGAAATCGAGCACACGCTCCCGATGTCCAGTATCCAGACGACCGAGCGGCGTATCGATGACCAGTGGAAGTTGCGATCCAACCAGTCCCCCAACGGCCGAAATCAGCGATGTCGCGAATATTTGGTTCTCGCCCGCCGAGGCCTCCGCCTGGCTTATATCGTTCCCGATCGCATCAAAAATCCTTACTGAGCCGTCCTCCTTGATCTCAATCCGCTGGATAACGGTCTTGTGCGCGAGCTGTCGGTAGTTCGACGAGACTTTTTCAGCTAGGGCGGCGTAATATTCGGGTACGATCTGATCTATGGCATTCAAGATTTCGATCCGCAAGGTGGTCGCCGCGTCCACTACAGGAAGACCGGCCGCTGTCCCGCGGCGCTGGATCGACCTCCGCTCCAGATTTGTCCGCTTCACCGCGAGCTCATTCTCGACATGCCACAACTGCTGCGCATTCTCGCGTAGCTTCCTTTCGACCGCTTCGAGCTCGCCGTTTATTTCACGGAGGACTGCTGAGTAGCGGCTTCGCGCTGCTTCAATACCTTCTTCAAACTGAAGTGATTCGTCGCTCTCTCTGATAATCTGACCCAGCTCTTTAGCTTGACGGAGGAACTCCGGCAGTTGGACCTTTGCATCCTGAACGCCTTGCCCAAGGCCCTGGACAACTCGCTCGACATCGTATCGTTCGAGGTACTTGTGGCGGCTCTGATCGGCGACACTGGCGTGGCGCGAAACTGTCCACGCCGAACGCACTCTTTCCTTGATCATGCTGCCCGTCGCCATATCGACTTTGGGCTCAATTTTATCCAGGGCCTTCAGAAGGTTATCGAGTGCAAGCTCCGACGGGTTGCTTTCCAAGACACGACTGCTGGCTACTTTCTCAAGCGCACTGACCGTTCTCTTCATCAATGGCTTACCGAGGAGTAGATATGGGAGGAGCCTTGAGGCGGTTGCCGCCATCTCGTTGCGTAGGGCTGTCAGTTGCTGGCTTGCGTTATGTTTGGTTTCGAGCGTTTCGTGCCTGTCCTTGAAGCTGTGGCTAGTGAGCGCGCCCATGTCGTGAACAATCACGTCGCGTCGTTGCTTTAGGGCCGTCGCCTCTGCTTCGATGCCATCGCGGTTGCGTAGGCATTCAGCTTGCCTGCTTTCAAGTCCGGTGACATCCCGCCGGAGCTCCAAATCGACATCCTCATCGACGAGATCGCGAGAGCGGTCTTTCACATAGTCAGAAAGGTCGGCAGCCAACCGCTTGAGGGATGATATCCCCAAGGCGCTCTCGATCCCGATCCGAACCTGCTCTCTAACGTCCTTCCGGCCCAGTTCCACCACGCGCTCGCCATCGAACAGAAAAAACGGGATCATGCTGGCGGGGGCGACGATCGAGGCGATGAGGCTCTCATAGAAGGATATCGGGTCTTCATCCTGAGGAACCGCTACAATATCGCGGTCTTCCCCGAGACGGATTACAACCTCCTCGTCGTCCTCATACAACTGGCCGTCGTCATCAAAGTACCAGCGTCGCTCGATTTCCATCTCGCCGTTAGGTATCGATAGCTCTACAACTACGGATGACATCCGCTCGCCGCGATCGTAAGCGGGCTTATGGAGCGCTCGCTCGATGAAGCTGCGATATTCTGCCCGCCGGACAACTTCTGACGACTGTGCCGACCCGCGGCCACCGTCAATGAAGCTGCCCGCGCCGTACAGCCCGGCGATTAGGGCGTCGAGAATACTTGTCTTGCCGTTGCCGTTGTTGCCGCCGATCAGCACAATCGGGCGATCGGACGCCGTTGTAGGAAACTCCAGGTCCGCGGCGTCGAAGGCCTTCCAGTTGGTCATCCGGATCCGCTTGAACTGGCATCTCCGCCGCAAGCCGTCGTGTACCGCCGCTATCTGGGTTCGGAGCTCCTCCGGCTCGATGGTTGCTGAGGCGAAAATGCTGTCAAAACGAAGAAAAAGCCGTCGACGGTTCTTGTGGGAGCCAAGCATGGATTTGGCTTCCAGTAGTTGTTCAAGACTGTTACTCATAAACTCTAGCCATGCGATCTCGCGTCGTTTTAAGCAGAGAGGTTAGAGAGATCCTCTGCCCATATTCTCTTGATTGCGGCGATCTCCTCGTCACTGATGAGTGCCAGGGAAACCTCCTCCTGCATGGCGACTAGCTTATCAAGGATTTGTCGTCTGGCGTCCAGTGTAAAGGGACCCGGGATCAGACGGCCATCTCCGACAAAATTCAGCTTCCCATTCCGTCGGGTGGCCATTCTCATCGCGCCGTCTTCGCGGATTTCCTTGAGCCAATCCCGGAATTCGAGAAGGGGCTCAAGATCTCCATATCCGGATTCGATGAACGATTCCGCGCTTTTATCCTTCTCGACAACGGTGCATGTCCAGCAACCGAACCGGGAAGAGCTCGTTCCGCAAGACGGCGCTTCGCTTTTATCTGTGACCAGTGGACACTCGCCTGCGCCCGCGTTCCGGTACATTGTGACCAGTTCACGATGGGTGCCGCCCCAAGGTGGGCTCGACTGCAAAAGCGTTTGCCATACCTCTTCGGTGGTCAGCTCAACGATTGGCTTATAGACGAAGCAATTCTTCAGGCTGTTATGGGCGTTCAGGCGCTCGCCGTTTTCATACCGCTCGACGCTGCGCGCTCTCTGCGAGGATTCAGCTCTCCTCACGCCTAGCAGAAGGATGGCCTGTCCTGACTTGTCGACCTGGTTCTGGATGTACTCGGTGGTCGGAATAATCTTCATCCGATCGGTACACCAACGAAACATCCTGCTTGGGGAAGGATAACCGCGCCCGATGAGGTTCACCCAAAATGTATGGTCGATATCTGGAACGGTTTTCGCGACATTGACGGGTAGCCGCAGCGCGTCGATCGAGCCCGCGATCCGATCCAATACAGATTGGAGGTGGCTCGCAATAACGGGAGATTCAACGAGCGTGTCGTTCGCCACCACGTGGACGCGCCGTGTGCGAAGCCGGGGAGGCAGGGCCAATAGCATTTCGAAAACGAGCTGGGCCAGCAACGTGCTGTCCTTGCCGCCTGAAAAGCCGATTATCCAAGGGGTAGAATGTGGCTGCACGTATTCATCGCGAAGATCTGCGAGCACCGATTTCAGTTTGTCTGCGAGGCTTGGCTTCGTCGCGGCTTGGGTGTTCGCGGGATTGACCACGATGTTCATGCTCGTCTCCGGATCGATCGCAGTTCAATGACACTGGCCGTGATGGCACGCGTCGCGACCTCAATTTCAATATCTGTCGTGAATGGCCCGAGGCCTATGCGGATGGCGGATTCCGCAACTTGTCTAGGAAGGCCCATAGCCAGCAGTACAGGCGAAGGCTCAAGCGATTTCGCACTGCACGTCGATCCCGTCGAGACTGACACCGATTGCTGGAGGTGGTATGTTAGTGCCTCGCCGTCTACATCGTCGAAAGAGATGTTGATGTTGCCCGGAAGACGGGTGGCCGCCGAACCGTTCAGCTTGGATCCGGGGATTTTCAGGAGCTCCATGAGGAGCATGTCGCGCATATGGAGGACGCGTGAATTAGTTTCGGTCATCTCTTCGCCAGCAAGCTGGCACGCAATACCGAACCCGACGCACAGGGGAGTGGGTAGAGTGCCGGATCGTAGTCCCGCCTCCTGTCCGCCACCGGAAAGCAGTGGTCCCATCTTCGGCTTCAGAAGTCTCCTGACATAGAGCGCGCCGATACCCCCCGGTCCGCCAAGCTTGTGGCCAGAGATGCTTGCAAGGTCCAGAAGCCGAAGATTCACATCCACCTTGCCTGCAGCCTGAGCAAGATCAGAGTGGAACAAGGCTCCGCTCGCTCGGGCAAGCTCGGAGATGGCGTCCAACGGCTGCAATACACCGACTTCGTGATTGGCCGCGGCAACTGATACGATGCCAGTGTTGTCCGTGATCGTAGACGCCGCAGCGTCGAGATCGATCAATCCATCCGCCTGGACGGGCAGGGTAGTGACCTCGAAACCATCCCGGTGAAGCATTTCTGCTGCCTTGAGCACCGATGGATGTTCGATAGCACTCACCGCAATCGTTCTTTTGCCCTTGGCGACCAAATGATCGCGTAGTCCCGCGAATACAAGATTATTGGCCTCCGTAGCACCGGAGGTAAAGATTATTTCCGAGGGGCGAGCTCCGAGCAGCCCGGCGACCTGTTCCCGTGATCTCTCGACGGCTTCATAGGCGGCTGTCCCGTGCAAATGCGTTGAGTGCGGGTTGGAATCGAGCCGCTCGTATGCCTCGAACGTCGCAATCCGTGCCGTCGGATGCATTAGGGCATGGGAATGGTAGTCCAGATAAATCGGCATATGGCCTGTCGCTTCTACAAGTTTGCTCTAACGAGCGACACTGAAATTTTTAGCGACAATACACGGATTCGCTGCGCTGCGCCCGGAAAGCTTGCTTCAGGTCCCCAGAAATCATGCAAGCTTGTTCACTGCGACGACGCATCGCGTGGAGCCACTCTAATGTTCGATGTAGGTGAGAGTACCTGGAGCACCACGACAACACCCGTCCGACAACTCAAGTCTCAGACGTTGTGCAGGCCGTTCCGCTCAGTCAGGAAGAAACTTGCATAGACGCTGGCACCGTCGGTCTCGCGTTTCTACGAAAGAAGAAACGCGAGTGCAAAGACGGCGTTAGCCAACACCGCGCCACTCGTAACAATGAGTGTGCGTGCTTTGCTCGAGTTCTCTCGAATCCAACTAGCCCTACCAGCTGCCGCACTGAAACCCACCGCCATAACACCGACGACGACGAAGGGAAACGGGTTGTTGGTCATCATGCTTACAAGATAAGCTCCGAGAGCGCCCGCTAAAGCAGCCGATCCACCGAGTGCAACTGTCGATGCGATGCCGTCCCGGCTTGTTCCAATATGCCCGAGGACGTGAAGCATGACCGCTATGGACACGAGGCACGAGACAGCGAGTCCAATTTCGGTTTCACGTCCGTATCCGCTGGCAGCCGCAGTCTCGAATAGGATGTAAGACGCGCCTGCTATGAGGCCGCATATCAAAACCATGATCAGAGCATAGCGAGCACGATCGATTGGATTGACAAAATCCAATCGGAATTCGTGTATCGCGGCTTTCATAATGGCGGTCATGACACATCCTTGACTACATCGCCAGATTGTGGCTTTTGAATCTTAATAAGTCCTGCCAAGAAAAATTTCAAGGTCGGCCGATGGACTCGCGCCGCGGTTGAATAATGGAACGGCTTTTTGCGTGGGCAGGTTCCATAAGGCCTATCATGAATTCGAGCTGGTTACTACACGTCGCCGCGAGCGCGTTAACGACACTGGTCTGCTTTGTTATCACCGTCATGATCAGCTCGTGGCTGAGACTCCCGTTCCCAGGCGGCATTGACGAGGGCGTCGCTTATTTCGGCATCTTTTTCGCGGCCTTGATTTCCGTCATGGGAGCAATGCCTGATATCACCCAAAATGGTCGATTGGTCAGGAACGATTGGGTTGACAACGTCTACTGGCGGTTCGCTTTTAGCATGATTGTAGCTATCGCCGGTGCGGTTGGGGGCGGCGTTCTTCGCCGTTGGATAGTCGGTGAAGATACGATACTTGGTCAGCCTTTGCATCGATGGTGGACTCCGTTATTTTTAGGCTGGGCAGTCGGATACATGTTGCAGGGAACACGAAACTTTTACATCTCGTCTCCCAAAGCCGCTTCAGTGATGAACGAGTTCGATGCCTGGATCATGGGCGCTTTCGCAGCGGCAGGAGCGTTTGCGGCTGCGCCTTGGAGGCCTGTCGGAATGTTTTCCCAGAATCCATTCTTTCAGATCGCGGCCGCTGCCTTGTTAGCGGCCGTAACGGGGGCCGGAGGCGGCATTGTCGCTCGATGCATCGGAAATCTAACATTCAATTTCTGGAAACGTGAGCCGCTTCATACCGTCCTAAGGCAAGCGCTTCGACAGTATGTGCAGTTAGCGTTCGGTGTCGGCATATTATCCTACCTCGCTCTGAGAGCGGTCACGTCTCTTCTCGCACCAAAGAACGTCACCGCAGAAATGTTCATGAGCGCAAGCCTCGACCCCGCCGCCTTTGAGCGCTGGGACCAGTGGTTCAGCTCCGAAACCGCAACGACGGCGGCGAATCTGATAATTGGAACGAACGTCGGATTGACGCTCGGAATGTCGTTCGCGGCTGGATTTGGAGCCTGTTACGCATTGCGGAACACGAAGTAGCGCTTCTAAATAATTGATTTACAACAAAATATTATAGATTACCCCTAGTCGTAGGAGGTGCTGATCTGTTTGACCTAGCCATTCCGGATGGCCAGCACGAATGCCAGAATACCCATGCCGAGAAAATAAAGGCCCAGCGCGGCGTGTAGATTAGGCAGTCGGACGGCAACGGCTTTCGAAAGCGCCTGGTGTGGTTCTTGCCGCAAAGTGCGCTCGGTCATCGCTTTGCTTCCCTTTTAACGGAAGTTGATGGGCGGTTCAGGCCGCTGCTTCGGCCGTCCTCGGCTCTACGCGCGCGAGAAGCGGCTGAATGGCCGGGTTCTATGACGCCTTTCCAGGTGTGCGGTATCGAGCCAGTTACGTCGGCGTCGGCGTCGGGGCGGGCGGTAGGTACCGGGACATTTTCCGGAAAGAAAAGGTCTGGAAACGAAAATGCCGAGGCGTTTCCGCTTACCGATGACGCGACAATCAGCACGGCGATCACAGTGGCGGCGGTCGAACGGCGGGAGGTTGAAATGTTACTGGTCATCAGAATTTCCTCTCTGTTGCTACGACAGCCGCGGCTGTCGTGATGAAGAAAATGTACTGGTCCTGATGCATGCCTGAAATTGCATTGAGGTCTGGCCCGGATAACCTCTTGGTGTTACCTCCCTCATCCGAGTGCCCATCACGGCTGCCGTCTTCACAGGCCTTGGGCAGCCGGACCTTTTGTCGAAACCATTTCTCTAGGGCTCCAGCTATACCAACGGTGGCAGAAGGTTCATCAACAGCACCATCACGAGGCCGACCACTGAAACGATTGACTGGATGACGGATATCGTCTTCGTGGCCTCGCCCATCGTCATGCCGAAGGACTCCTTCACGAGCCAGAACCCTGCATGGTTCGCGTAGTTGAAAAAGAGCGACCCGCATCCGATCGCCAGTGCGAGGAGGGGAGTGTTGACGGGTTCCGCCATCGCAAGTGGGGCCAGAAGCCCGGCCGCGCCGACGATGCCGACGGTCGCCGACCCGGTGGACACGGATAGCAGCATCGAGATCACCCACCCAAGAACTAATGGCGAAAGTGTGAATTGCTGGCTGAGATGGACAATGGCATCGCCCACTTTCGCATCCGTCAGTATATGCTGGAAAGCTCCGCCGCCGGCTATTATCACCAGTACGTTCGCAATGGGCTTGAGGCTGGAGGAGAGAGCACTTCTCAGTCTCTCGGAGTCACCCGAACGCGCATACACGAGTACGCAAGCGGCGAACACCACACCAATGAGCATTGCCATTACCGGATCGCCGACAAACGCGGCCAGGCGCGCGGCGATTGTGTCCTTAGGCAGAAGTAGCTCCAAAACTGCGTTTAGCAGCATCAGCAAGGCAGGAAGCAACGCAACCAAAATGCTCAGTCCAAGCCGGGGCTGCCATTCCCGTTGGGTTGGTCTATCTTCGTCGGAACCGGAGAATTGCTTCACCAAGGAGGCGTCGGGTCTTACGGAGAGGCGGCGAGAAATTAGCGCTCCGTATACCGGGCCGCCCAGAACGATGGCCGGGATCGCAGCCACAAAGCCGTAGAGCATAGTTGCCCCGATGTTAGTCTTCAACGAAGCAATTGCGGTTAAAGGGCCTGGGTGGGGCGGGACCATGCCATGCATTGACGCGAGCGCAGCAATTACGGGAACGCCAACATAGACGTAAGCAGATCCCTTGATGGCTCTTGTGTCATCCAATTTTCTAGCCACGCTGAAAATTAGCGGAAGCAGAACGACCAGGCCGACTTCGAAGAACATTGGGATGCCAATCACGAATGCTACACCAGACATTGCCCACGGCAGCATGCGTATCGACGTTTTCCGGATGATCATCTCGGCGATGCCATCGGTCACTCCGGCGTCCGCAAGGATTTTGCCGAGCATCGCTCCTAGCGCGACGACGAGACCCACGGCACCGAGCGTGCCGCCCGCGCCGGATTCGATCGACTTTATCACTTTGTCCATCGGCATGCCGGCGAGCAATCCGACTAGAAGCGAAGTCGTGATCAGAGCTAGTAGTGGGTGCATCCTCACGCGAGAGACAATCAGTGCGACAAGGAGGCCAACCCCTCCCGCGGCGATCGCGAGAAGCTGGATGTCTGAGTTACTCATTTTGCTATCCCGAATTTGACAGGGGAAATCGGTTTCCAAGCTCGGTGCCGAGCACGGATGTAATTTCGCAAAATCGGCGACGGGTCTCTTGTATATTCGCGCATAGCAACTCTAAGCCAAAACTTACTCGCGTGCCTTTCATTTAAGCTGCGCCAGCCGGATTTGAGCGACCCGAGAACCAAAGTGATTATCGGTAGTGACTGAGCAAATTAGTGCCTGTGCGACGAGTGCCGCAACGACGGCGGTCACCAGAAGCGCGTTTGAAATCTATCAGCAGGAATGGGGAAGGGGATTCAGAAGTGTCGCTCCACCAGATGGTGCGCGTAATTCTCTGAATAGTTGCTATGCTTGGATCGCGAAGCTGCCATCCAAGCGGCGCGGATGGGAGCAGGCCAGATAGGCTCCTGCTACCATCCCAACTCGTTTGCGGCTGGAGAGCATATGCCGCAGTCGTTACTCATGCTCGAGATTCAGTTCTCGAGCATGAGGATTGACTACGCCTGTCCAAGCAAGCGTGGTTCGAACAGCCAGCTGCGGCTGATCGCGGTGGTGGACTTCGCTGCCGCCAGAACGACGAGATCTGCCAATGGCTCGATCACGATCACCAGCATGTAGGCGATGCCGAAAGTAGCAATTGACGCGAGATTATCCGCACCGATGCCGTGGCCGTACAAGGCCCAGAATGCGACCCATGTGACGATTCCCGCTTGATAGGTTACTGAAAGAGCCAGTGCCTGGCGGTAAGTGAGGTCGACATAGCGCTTGCCGGGAGCAATCGCTCGCAAGGCAACAATCCGGAGCGCGAAGAGAGGAACGAGAAGCGTCGTCACATTCATCCCGTACTGCGGAAGATCGTAGGGGGCGAAAAACAGGCCTTGCGCAAGCAGACCTACTGCAAGTCCGATTGCGGCCGGGGCCATCCCGAACAGGAGGAAAAGGGTCGAGCCGAGGATCAAATGAACCTCCGAAACCCCGACAGGATAGTGTGGCAGGACCTCGAAGAAGCAGAACACCAAAGCGGTCGTGATCGCGGTTCGAGCGATGAACGAGAGACCACCGTGATCCCTGATCTCGCTGGCTGCCAGCTTCAAAGCGAAGAGGCCTGAGGCACCCGCTGTCGCATAGCTCAAAACGATCTTCGCACCATCTACTATTCCAGGTTCGATATGCATTGCGGTTCTCCAAATTGGCTGTGGCGTTTTGTGGAAAGGTTTGGGTCAAGCAGGCCTGTGGCAAAGTGATCTTGTCTTGAGAAGCGTGATCGCTACTCTGTATGACCAGTCCAACCGTCGTTGTTTACTTCGCTGCAGATATCTCGTCCGCATAAGCGACTTTATTGATACCGATAGCCACGAACATCCCGGCTATTTGCGCAAGTACGAATGCTATCGCCGTGAGCGGTGACAGGCCGACAAGACCGGGCGCGAAGATCGCCGCAAGTGTTACGGCGGGGTTTGCGTAGGAAGTAGACGGGGTGGCGATGATCGCTGCTACCAACCAAGCTCCTACCGCGAAAGGTCCCGTTTCCCATTTGGTGCTTCGGGCACAACCCAGCACGATCGTCATTAGCCCCGCAGCCGCTACGAATTCACTCAAAAGCCCGCCGAACGAGGGGCCTATGTTGAGATCGGTGCGCATCTCGGAACCAAACATCAAAGCTGCCAGGATCGCACCGACAGCGCCACCTGCTACTTGGCCGACCACGTATGCTACGGTGCATGCTGTGCCGCGCTCTTTGCTTAGCCATTGGGAAATGCTGATCAATGGATTGAAGTGGCCGCCGGAGACTTTCCCGAGAGCAACGATCAGCCCCACGAGCGCACCTGCTATCGAGACCGCAACCGTCAAAGACGCCGCCAGTGGTTCAGATTGAGCATGCTTTGATGCTGCGATGCCGGAGCCAACCATTGCAACAACGAGAAAACCAGTTCCCACGGCCTCGACAAACGCACGGCGAAAAATCGGAGACTTGGGATCGTGCTCAAAGAAGCTCGGAATACTGTCTCGACGATCCGGGTCAGCTTTGGCGCGTGTCTGGAACATCGGAGAACCTTCCTTCGACCTCTGACATTTTTACCGCCAGTTCCCCAGGCGTTAGAATGCCTTTCTGGAACAGGATATTGGCAAACGCCACGATCCATCGTTCGTAGTACGAGAGCTTTCCAATCATCTCTGCACCAAGAGATTCCACGCCGCGACGCTTCTCCTCGGTGTTGATAATTTTGTGGAAGTCGAGGACATCGGCCAACGCATGGCACCGTTTTTCCCAAGGAAGCAATTCGTGCTCGACACGTTCGATTTTGCCCGCTTCGTCTCCGCCGATATCGTTCGGTAGTTTCCGTACGAGATTTTCGGTACCCATTATGCAGCCTCCCTATCATATCCGACCTGGATAACCCCGATCATCGCATCTCGAGTGACTAGGTCTGCCAGTTGCGCTTCATTGAGATGTTCAGTTCCAACCGGCCGCATCGGCAGGACAAGATAGCGAATGATCGCAGTGGAATCGCTCACCCGAATCTCGACGTCGTCGGGTATCGAGGTCCCGAATTCCTCTAGGACGGCTCGCGGCTCGTAGACCGCGCGGGCGCGGTAAGGCTTCAGCTTGTACCAATCAGGGGGAAGGCCAAGGAC
This sequence comes from Hyphomicrobiales bacterium, assembly GCA_900466875.1. GTDB lineage: Bacteria > Pseudomonadota > Alphaproteobacteria > Rhizobiales > Rhizobiaceae > Neorhizobium. Next base: position 88,787 of record UBNQ01000016.1, read on the forward strand.
CGGACGCGGGTAGCACGAACACAACGTGCACACGATGAGATTGTGAACAGCTGGCGTGTTCTCCAAAACGATCAACTGAGTATCGTCGTAGAAGGTAATCCCCAGTTCCTCACAGCCGGTGCGCCCATTCTCAAGAAGACGGGACTTGAAGTCGGCGTCTGTCCATGCCCTGGCGACAACTTTCGCACCAAGAGCTGGCGTGCGGGAATCGAGCACTTCGATTTGGCGACGGATCTCGTCGGCTCCGAAAAGCTTCCGTTCGATCAAAAGCTCTCGAACCGCCGTCTCCATGAGGTCGAAATAACCTGGCTTTTCATCGACGGTGATGGGTGCATGGTCATGGTCATGGTCATGGTCATGGTCATGGTCATGCTGTTCAGACATCGGTCGGGTTCTCCAGCCAGTTTTCAAAGATCTCAATTCGCAGACCGTCATTTGCCGATCCGATGTAGTCCGGCCAGATTTCGGTCATCGGGATAGCCACGCGGTAATAGTAGCCCTTGGAACCCGCGTTGCGGCCGTATCCCTCTTCTTCGTTGTCGACCGCCCTTCCGGGGATGACGGCTTCAATATTCCCGCTCTTGCCGCGAAGATACGTCGGCATCCGGTAGTGCCCGATCGGTGAGCGAGTTGCGATAACGACGGCGTCACCTTCTTTGAAGAGAGGAACCTCTCCATCGGCGGGAACGACGGCGGTCAATTTTTTTAATGTTGCTGACAACGAAACCTCCATCGGATCTTTCGATGAGATTTAAGTCCGTGCCGTCGGCGATTATTGTAAAATTCGGTGCCTGAGACCGTGTTCGATGGGCTCAATGGTCTGCCGAAATCGATCAGCGTTGCGCTTTCGATGCGTCACCTTGCAGAGGGGGAGGATCGAATCTTCCAATATTCGCGCAGTCTCGGATGCTCAGATCTCGGAAAAGGAGAACTGACCATGACCAAATATGCAGAAAAAGAAGCCTCTGAAACCTTGCGTGACGGTGCGGAGACATTTCCGGAGTTCGAAGATTACAATCTGGCAAAGCAGACCGCTCCCCGGTCGAGTTCCGATGAATTACTCGATGAAGCCCTGATGGAATCGTTCCCGGCAAGCGATCCGCCGGCTTCCGGCCGCATGGCTTAGGATCAACGCCAGCCAAAGACAGTAAGGTCGAGGCTAACGAAAGATACCCGGACCGCTAAGCGAAGCTCAGTTGTGGCCGTGCACCGGTATCACTCAAGACCGACGCTTTCGCTGTCGAAACGAGAACTTGGGCCAGAGACCGCTCAGAGTGCATAGGTCTCCGGTCGCAGTTGGTTCGCCAAGCCATCCATTCACTCAACCGTCTTACTTTTCCCACCGTGCGACGGCCAAGCTGTCGCCACAAATTTTGGTGTAGGTTCAACATGTCTACCGCACATTCTAACGACACTCTACGCATCGCTGTCGCAGGGGCGACAGGTCGAATTGGGTCCGCTTTGCTCGCGGGCCTCGCGAAAGATGATGTCGAACTCGTGGCTCTTTCGCGTGACCCGTCCGCAGACCGGTTACCTAGAGGGATCGCTCCGACCGTAATAGACTTCGAACAACCATCCACCCTCAGGAAGGCGGTCGATGGAGCCGACAAACTTTTCCTTGTGCATGGTACCTACGGACGACAGGTGGATAACGAAATCGCGCTTATCGATGCGGCGGTTGATGCAGGCGTCGCCCATATCGTCAAGGTATCAGTGATGGGGCCGCCTCTGGCGCTTCACCCATTCGATTGGCATACGCAGATCGAAGCCCATCTTTCGAGGTGCGACGTTGGATACACGTTGCTTCGCCCGTCCACCTTCGTCGACATATTGAAGATCAGGGCTGCGTTTATCGCTCAGGGGAACTGGGGAGGCGCAGCAGGGGATGGGCGTGTCAACCTGATTGATACCCGCGACGTTGCAGACGTTGCGCGTGCGATATTACTCGATAGGACCAATCCCGAGGCGCAGCGCGCCTATCATCTTACCGGGCCTAAGTCTTTGAGCATGCCTGATATCGCGGCCCAGCTGTCGCTACTGCTCGGCGAGGAGATTTCCTATCACCACCGCACCCCCGAAGAACAACGAAAAATTCTCTTGAGCACCGGGCTGAGTGAGTTGATCGCCGACCTGCAGCTCGGTCTTGACCGCCTTTTCGAGCTTTCTATCCAGTCGGAAACGACATCCACGGTCTTCGAACTGACAGGCCAACCGCCGCGTTCGGCTTACGAATGGCTGAGGGAGAACCTTTCTGCATTCAAGCGCGAGCCTCACGCTTAGCGGTCGTCTCGACAGTCCTCGGACATCATCGAATTGAATCTCCGGCTTCCGCCGATTGCACGAACCCGACGGCGCGGTGAAGAGGTCATTCGGGATCCACCCCCTCGGATCGGACGACAGGTGGCAAGCAAAGTCGACTTTCTGCAAATTGCACAGGAGAACTGACATGAATGACACAGCTTCAACGACACCGACCCGATTTGCGGACCTTCAAGACCGCAAGATTGCGTACCGCAGATTTGGAAGTGGCACCCCCATTGTCTTGAACGTCCGGTTCCGCGGGACGATGGATTCTTGGGATCCGCTGTTTTTGGACGAGCTATCGAAGAACTTCGAGGTCATCGTTTACGACTACTCTGGTCTTGGCGCTTCCACAGGGAACCCGTCATACGATCGGGCATCTCTGGTGAAGGATGCCAAAGATCTCATCGACTTCCTCGGTTTCGATACCGTGGTGATCGGCGGGTGGTCGCTTGGAGGCGTCGTCGCGCAAAAATTCACGGCGACCCATCCGGATTTGGTGTCGCATACCGTTCTGATCGGGACCGCCCCTCCAGGTACGCCCGAAAAAAGCGGCGAGCGACTGTTCATGGAAACCGCGATGCATCCAAACAATGGCTTGGACGACCAGATCATTCTCTTCTTCGAGCCAACTGCAGAACGTAGTAGGGCCGCCGCAAAGCGCTCGCTGGATCGCATCGACAGCCGGAAAGCAGACCGATCACCTCAGATCGCTGAATCGGTATTCTTGAAACTTCTCAGCGAAGCAAAGGACCGGACAACGATATATCCGGACCCCGACGGTGCAGATGGAAAATCGCTGGCATCCGGCATTCGTCCGATTTTGGTTGTCAGCGGTGACCACGATATCGCATGCCCGATCGAGAACTGGCTCTCTTTAGCCACGAAGTGGCAGTCGCTACATCTTCTGTCTATCCCGCAGGCCGGGCACGGCCCCCATCATCAGGAACCCGTGTTTTGCGCTGAAACGGTGACCTCGTTCGTCAGGAGTCACAAGGCGAGCTAACGATTGGAGTAGTCGCCAAAAGACTACACCTGCGGAGCGCCGCCACTGGGGTGGCGCTCTACTATCTGAAACGTCGACTGACTTCAGAAGCCTTCAAGAACGATCTTGCCCTTCGCCGTCCCGCTCTCAAGCGTTGCATGCGCTGTTTTCAAGTTCGCGGCGTTGATTGGCCGCAAGATCTCGGTCACGGTCGTTCTGATCTTCCCGCTATCGATCAGCTTGGCGATTTCGTTCAGGAGTATCCCCTGCTCACCGATGTCGGCCGTGCCGTACATCGAACGCGTGAACATGAATTCCTGGTGGACCGATACCGACTTCCGCTTGAAACCCATAATGTCCAAGCTGTCCGGATCGTCTATAAGGCCAAATCTACCCTGGGGAGCGATCAGTTCGACGATTTCAGGAAGCTGCGCCTTTGTCTCGTTTGTGGAAAAGACGAATGCCGGAGCTCCGATCCCCAGCGCTTTCACCTGTTCAGCCAATGGTTTCCTGTGGTCGATCACGTGATGAGCGCCCAAGCCTTTTACCCATGCGACGGTTTCGGCCCGTGAGGCGGTCGCGATCACGATCAAATCCGTTAGGGCTCGCGCTAGTTGGATGGTGATTGAACCGACTCCGCCAGCGCCGCCAATGACGAGAATAGCGTTGGCTGCGCCAGGCACGACCCGCCGGACGTCGAGCCGATCGAACATCATCTCCCACGCCGTTATTGCAGTAAGCGGCAGCGCGGCTGCCTCGACGTACGAGACCGTTTTCGGCTTTCTTCCGACGATCCGCTCGTCAACCAGGTGGTATTCGACGTTCGCGCCCTGCCTGATCAGCGATCCGGCATAGAAGACGTGGTCGCCGACCTTGAAGTCATTGACGCCGTCACCGACCGCCTCGACCGTTCCGGCTGCGTCCCAGCCAAGCACTTTCCAAGAACCTTTCGGAGGCGACATGCCTTTCCTGATCTTGGTGTCCACGGGGTTCGCCGAAACTGCTTCGACCTTGACGAGGAGGTCGTGTCCTGTCGGGACAGGTTTATCTAACTCGATGTCGACTAGGGAGTCGGGACGATCCAACGCGCCTGCTTCCTTGTATCCGATGGCCTTCATGGAGATCTCTCTTTAGTGGTCAAGTAGGATGCAGCTCAAACTGCGGAACCATCGGTAGGTAGCGATGCCGGGAGCGTATTGTACAAAAAGGTCTCCGGAGGCCCCGGTCCACGTCGTCGACATTAGGTCTGCGGTAAGTCAACGTCAGGCCGCACCTAATGCCGAAACGGTAGTTTGGGATCGTTTTTGTGTGACCAGGTTGTGTCACTTCGGCGACCGGGCCGAGAAATCGGAAGACTGGTGTGCAGGACGCCGTCGAATCGAGGAGCGTGCTACCATGAGACCGCAAACATCGGGACAGCGGCTGCAAAGCTCGCATGCGGGCCTTTGCTTGTATAAGATGGAGCACGGAAGTCCTGTGCCGGACAAAACAAGCAAGTCGCAAAAAGAAGGTGCAGCTTGATCGCCGGAGGTAATCCCTTTCGGGGTCTACTGTTTAACGAGTGCGCGTCCCATGAGGACCGCTCCCTCTCTTCACCTAAAATAGTGGTTGCCGGGCCCCGACTTGAGTGACAAAGGCCCGGGAAAACCAGTTAAGGGGCCAAAGCGGCGGCCTCGATCACCTTGGCGACGCGATCCGGATGCGAGACCATGACGACGTGGGATGCACCCTTGACCTCGACGGTGTCCTTGGCGTTCGCCCGCTTGGCCATCCACTTCATAGCTTCCGGCGGAATGTTCTTGTCAGCCGAGCCGAAAATCGACCAAGAGGGGATTTCCTTCCAGCCAGCATTGGTTGCGGCTTCGCCGAGGGCTACATCTGTTACAGGACGCTGCGATGCAGCCATGGCAGCCGCGGCCTTCTCGGAAACGTCGGCGGCAAACTGCTTGTGGAACTTGTCCTGCTGGATGTAGAGGTCCTTAGCGCCGTTCTCCAGCTCGACAGGCTTGTCGAGCGTCGGGGAGAGGGTGCTTCCCGGAAATTTGCCGCTGAGCTCAAGAGCAGACTCTCCGATCTCAGGAGCGAACGCGGAGACGTAGACGAGCGATTTGATCTTCTCGCCCTTGGTTGCGGCTTCGGAGATAACCGCGCCGCCGTAGGAATGACCTACCAGAACGACAGGAGTATCGAGGTTTGCGATGATCCGCTTGAGGTATGCGCTATCGCCCTTGACGCTGCGCAGCGGGTTGGCCACCGCCACGACCTTATAGCCGTCAGATTCGAGTTTGCCGATGACACCATTCCAGCTGGACGCGTCAGCGAACGCGCCATGGACCAGGACGATCGTCGGCTTGGTGCCGGCGGCGTGGGCCGGAACACTCGCCAACGAAGTGGCAAACAATGCGGATGCGAGCAGTTTCTTGAACATGGGGATTCCTCGTTCGATTTTCGACTGTTCGAGAAAGCACTATGTTCGAGCCGGGATATTGTACATTCGGTCTAAATGTCGTGTGAGACCGCAACAACGTTCGTCGAATTTCGTGAGTGACTGCACGAATAAGCTCAGGCTTCTTGGACTTCTGTGAGAACTAGAGTGAGTGCCGCCTCCGCCATTAGCATATCGCCTTTAGGCGGCGAGCCGGGAAAGAGCTCCAGTGTTTTCGCTATTCTTTCACGGTCCGCGTCGAGAGTTAGGCGGCTACCGTGCTTCGCAAGGCTGTTTGCGCACCTGAGCTGCCATGTGAGAGCGGAATGTAGCTCGGCAGTATGGAAAGCCTCGAGGAGCAACCCTCTCCCGTTTCGATCGCCGCGGTCGAGCAGGATTTCCCCCTTGAGCCTGACTAGCTCCGCGTTGCACCAACCCGCTTCGCCGGAGAGAGCGAGGTCTATAAGTTCCAACCCAGCCTTCTTCCCGGCGACCGCCACGACGTTTTCGAGACGGGGTCCATTTCCGCCATGCCGGAGGCACGCGGCTGCTGCCTCTTGATCGACATGGCTCGCTCCGAGGGCGTACTCGTAGCCCTCGACCCACTCCTGCCAACGGAAAAGAGAGTGCTTAGTCGATACATCCCTCAAAACGCCCAAAAATCGGTGGCCGAGTTGCAGTTCACCAAGCCCAAAGTAGATCGGGCAGGCCCCGACGGCGAGGCCGAGACAAGTTGATATGGGATGTTCAACGAGGAGAATATCCGACGTTAGGTCATCGAGGTGTTCAAGTGACGTTTTTATGTGGCCTCGGATGTAAGCCGTCTTGGCCATGACCATCAACGACAGTGTCTTCTGCCCAAAATTCGCACCGCTTGTCAGTGTCCCACGAACTGCTTGGCCATTTGCCCGTAGCGCACGCGCGGCATACTCATATGCGTCTTCGTGCGCCCCCAGATAGTGGCTGTTGTGGGCCAGGATACGGTTCACAGCCGACTCGGCGGCCTCGCCCAGGTCTCGCTGCAAGTTCAATGCAACCTCATTAGCGTCTCGATAGCGTCCTTGGGTAGTCAGGATCGCACATACGCCGCTGCCTGCCCTCAGTAGTCCCGTGGCGTCATCTAACAACCGTGCTGACTGCGCTGCCAGTTCGAACTGACGTCGGGCTTCTGCATCACCATCGACGCTATGCACGTTGTAAGCGATCGAGCCATATGCTGACCGCAACTGGGATTCCAGCAAGGCATCAGCCGACGGTTCGAGATCAAGCGCGCGTACGGCCTTCTCGATATGCCGCAACTGCTCGTTCATCAGTCCTAGTTGGGTCCAAACGATTGCCGAGCTTGCCAGTAGCTCGTGGTAGAGACGGACCTCGCCACACTCGTCGCAGAAAGCTAGAGCGAGGCGAAGGTCGTGGATCAGTATGCCGAAGCCACTCATCCATTGTGCCGTCGGGAGCTTATCCCATTGGAACTCCGCTTCGCGCATCCGGGTGAGGAGGAGCGAGGCATGAGCCAGCCGGACCTCGTCCTGTTGTCCGGCCGCCGCCAGTTTGATCGCCGCATACTCTCTCGTGGTCTCGAGGAGACGCAATGCCCGTCCAGACTCCGACCGCGCGAGAAGCGATTTGGACTGTAGTCCCCAAATCGCGTCCTCAGCGTCGTCCTTGTCGACAGCCACTCCACAAACTGCAAGCGCGCCTTCGCGTGAAAACGAGTATGCGAAAACCGATAGTGCCTGCAGAACGGATTTTTCGTTTTCCGTGAGGTAGCCATAGCTCCAGTCGAGCGTTGCCTGCAATGTCTGCTGTCGGCGAGGGGCCGTGCGTCGGCCCCTTCTCAGGACCATCAACGGTTGGTCCAGCGAGACCAAGAGCTGTTCCAGCCCGAGATCGACGACACGGGTAGCCGCGAATTCGATGGCAAGGGGGATTCCTTCGAGTTTCCTCACGATCGCACTCACGATATCCAGCTGATCGAATCGAAGCGGAGCAACCATTTCGAACGATCGATCCATCCGGTCAATGAATAGTGCCACGGCAGCGCGCTGCATCGCCTGGGCAGAAACTTCACCTTCTTCCGGCACAGCAAGCGACCCGAGGCGTCTGATGGTTTCAGCGTGGATGGAGAGGGGTTCTCTGCTGGTGGCGAGGACCGTGACATCCGGGCACGCCCGGATGATCGCCTCGATAATCCGGGCAGCGTCTGCGATCACGTGTTCGCAATTATCGAATAGCAGCAGGGCTTTTCGCTGTGCCAAAGCCGCGATGATGCCAGGGAGCGGGTCGTCTCCGTATACTGAAAGCCCGAGCAACGAGGCTAGGGTGGGCGCGATCGTGACCATCGATCCGAGGGCAGCCAGATCCAGAAAGTAGACCGCTTCGTACTCATCCTTGAGCAGGTGCGCCACTTCCACTGCAACAGTGGTCTTCCCGATGCCTCCGGTTCCGACAATCGTCATGACCCGTGAATGTCTGAGATCCAAGCATCTTTCGATAAAGCTCTCTCTCCCAACGACGACTGTCGCCTTACCTGGCAGGTTGCCCCTGTTCCGGCCCAGCGGTGGAATCGGCTCCTCGGTCGGCCTCGTTTTCAGAACGGTCGCTGACAGAGTGTATCCGCGACCTGCGACGCTCTGAACGAGTGGGCCCCCGTCCGCGACCGTTAACGCTTTTCTAAGCGCGACAAGATTCACTCTGAGCGAATTTTCCGCGGAAGCGCTGTTGGGCCAAACCGCCTCAAGAATTTCGCTCGAGGAAACGATCTCCCCGGACCGCGACGCCAATATGGTTAGGATATCTAAGGCTCGGGATCCGATCTTCACTGGTTGGCCGCAATGAGCCAGCAATCTGCGGGAGATGTCCAGTTCGAAGTCAAGGAATTGCATAGTCGACATGAGGATGTCCCGAAACCTCCTCGATCAGCCCGCAGATGGGGGAAAGCAATCGGGCTAATTTTGCGAAGTCACCTTACCGCTGTGAATGACCCGGATCTACCTAGCCATAGAGTCAGGTTGAAGGGGTATCGCGGACCGGAATAAGTGGGTCGACGAAAACGGGGGATCGTGCATGCAGATCGGAAGGGCGGAGGTCTTGCGGATCGAGGAGTACCATGGCCTCGGCTTTCCTCCTAAAGCGTTCCTTCCGGATTGGGATGACCAACTGGTTGAAAAGCACTTGCACTGGATGGTGCCAGGCCACTACGCGCCTGCTGAAGGTCGGCTTGTTGGATCGATACACAGCTGGCTGATCAAGTTGCCCAATCTCACCGTGCTCGTCGATACGTGCAGCGGAAACCACAAGCATCGCCCCGACAGCCCGTTCTTTTCGATGATGAATTCCCGTTACCTCGAGAACCTGGCGGCGGCCGGAGTGGACCCCGACGATATTGATTACGTGTTTTGCACGCATCTTCACATCGACCATGCAGGATGGAACACGCGCCTCCTCGACGGGAAATGGGTGCCTACATTCCGCAACGCGAAATATCTCGTATCCCGGACCGAGTTCGAGAGTTTGGTCGGGGAGGAAATGCTGTCGGGCGACGATATGAATTTGATCGTGGATACAATCCAGCCGATCATCGACAGTGGACAGTGGTTGCCAATAGACGCCCCTTTCCAACTCTGTGACGAGCTTCTCATAGAGGCCAGTCCCGGGCACACGCGCGGACACTGCCACCTTACACTTTCCTCGGGCGACGGGAGAGCAGTGTTTTCCGGTGATGTCGTTCATCACCCGATCCAGATTCACATCCCGAGCTGGAACTCATCTGCATGCTCGGTAACGGAGGCAGCCGTTCCGACCCGGATCAAGATGCTTGAGGAATTGAGCGAAATGGGCACTTGGCTCATGCCCGTACATTTCGCGAAGCCCTTTTGCTGCAAGGTCGGAGCGGCACAGGACCACGGTTTCATCTGCATCATGGAGTGATGACATGGGCGTGGGTGAAGGCAGGGAAGAAATTTGATCTGTCGAACCGCAGGACTGCGCGGATACCCCTCTTTCGAGGCTTATCATTCCCGCGCCGGGATGTTCGTTTGTTGCGATCTAGTCGGCGATAAAGGATTTCATGCGAAGATTTGACTCAAGACGGCTTGGCAGCTCGCAAGGGAACCCGGTCGAGTACGGTGTCTACATGTGGGATGCCGCCGCGGACGTTTTTAGAATGGACGCGACCCTGTGTCGATTTCTCGGATTACCCGATGCACTAGGCGTCGAGGGAATCTCACTTTGCCACGTTATCGATCTGATCCACGGGGCGGACAGCGCCGCATTTTCAGATGCAATTGAATCTTCTGCGCGAACTGGATCGCCATTCAGGCAAGCTTTCCGGATTAGGGCGTCTGGTGAGCGTTCAGAAAAACTGCAAGCAATCGGCCACTCCTTTTTTGGTGCCGGACGTGAGCCAGGTGTCTGTACCGGGCTGGTCTTCCGGATGACTAGAGGCATGAAGTCAGTCGAGGCAGAGCTCACCGACCGTTGTATCGCAGCTTACGAATCCGCAAAGAACAGTAATTCGGCGATGGTCCAGTATCTGATCTCCATGGCGCTGATCGAACTCGGTTACCAGATCGCGGGGTTCGAGCCGGGGAAGGCGCAGTAGCTTGGCGAAAGCGCCATCGCAGACACACCGCACCCGGCGTGTCTGCGATGGCATTATGGCGTCAGCCTTTCACGAAGGCGAGGAGGTCCGGGTTGATGACGTCGGCGTGCGTCGTCAACATGCCGTGCGGATAACCCGGATAGACTTTGAGGGTGCCGTTCTTGAGCAGCTTCACGGACAGCCGGGCCGCGTCGTCGATCGGGACGATCTGATCGTCGTCGCCGTGCATGACCAGCGTCGGCACCGTGATCTTCTTGAGGTCTTCGGTCTGGTCCGTCTCGGAGAAGGCCTTGATGCCATCGTAGTGCGCTTTCGCACCGCCGATCATGCCCTGCCGCCACCAATTCTGGATCACGCCCGGATAGACCTTCGCTCCCTCGCGGTTGAAGCCGTAGAACGGGCCGGAGGCAACGTCGAGATAGAATTGGGCGCGGTTGGCGGCGAGACCGTTGCGGAGACCGTCGAAGACTTCGATCGGGAGGCCGCCAGGATTTGACTCGGTCTTGACCATCAGCGGAGGAATGGCACTGACGAGTACCGCCTTAGCGACGCGTTTCTGCGGCTCGCCATATTTGGCGACGTAACGCGCTACTTCGCCGCCGCCCGTGGAATGGCCGATGTGAACCGCGTTCTTGAGGTTCAGATGTTCGTACACAGCATTGGCATCTGCCGCATACTGCTCGATAGTGTGGCCGTCGGCGACCTGCGATGAACGGCCATGACCGCGACGGTCATGGGCGATTACGCGATAGCCATGCTGCACGAAGAACAGCATTTGGGTGTCCCAGTCGTCCGACGACAGCGGCCACCCATGGTGGAAGACGATCGGTTGTGCATCCTTGGGACCCCAGTCCTTATAGTAAAGTTCGACGCCGTCTTTCGTCTTGACGAATGCTTCGGTCATTTCGAATTCTCCTTCGATATCTTCTTTGCGTTTCTGGTTGGCTGCATCGGCTACGGGGACAAACATGGAAAAAGAGACGGCTGCCCCTGCAATGAGTGTCTGTCGGCGAGAAAGGTCGTAGGTCACAAGGCGCTCCATCGTTCGAGCCGGGTCGTGGCTTGAAGGGAACTTAGAGGGGTATCTGAACGGATTATTGTAGGATCGGGTACTACCCGGCATGACAGACGAGAACCCAATCTCGCAGGCTGCGGTTGCCGATCCTGCATGAAGATCAACGGCCTCCCACCGCGATCCGTCAGTTCCGCGGCTTCATTAGACACGTCGAAAGCGCCACCATTTCCAGTGCTGGAAATGCGTCGTCGCGATCGACGAAGAGCCAGATTAACAGCCGAGTCGCCCTTCCAAGGTGGAATCGTTCAATATACCCGCTACGCCCGCCGGTAGCTTCCAGGCTGGCCTTCGACTTGAAGCCGGGGCCGATCATTTTGCGGTCCTGTGGGTTTCCCGCGCGACCAAAATAGACTGGAGAGGCGGGTCGTCGTGGGAATTGCCCATTGGAAGCTGAATAGAGCAGGCGCTCGGCCCGACACCGTCGTTTCCAGGCAGCACTTTTACCAGGACGACGAGCACTTCGAGTATCCCGAAGGACAACGCCCTGCGCTCCCCGGCGCTCCCGGATTTCCGGACCATCCAACCGGACGGCGCATCGTCTATGCGATCACCTCAGTTCTCGTCGGAATTACCGGAGCATTGGGTAACGCGGTCGTCGCGGCTAACCTGCCCTTCCTTCAAGGCTCGCTGGGACTGGATATCAGCGAGGTCGCGTGGCTTCCGGCAGCATACCTGGTAACCAACGCCGTCACGGGCTGCGTGTTGGTTAAGTATCGCCAGGAATTCGGAGTGCGGTCCTTCTGCATGATATTCCTGACATTGCAGGCCCTGCTTATTACCTCCCACCTTTTCGTGCAGGGCCTCGCAGGTGCTATCTTGGTCCGAGCTGCTAGCGGGATATCGGCGTCGGCGCTGACGACACTCGGCGTCTTCTACATGATCCAGGCCTTCACCGCTAAACACAGGCTGAGGGCGGTATGTCTCGGGCTGGGGACACCGCAGCTCTCCCTCCCGTTAGCCTGGCTTATGCCCAAGGACCTCTTGGCCCTGGGGAACTGGAACGGGCTCTACCTGCTGGAACTCGGACTGTCCCTCGTCATTCTCGGTATCGTATCGATCGTCCGCCTGCCTCCGAGCGTCAGGTCAAAGACCTTCGAGCCGCTCGACGCCCTCAGCTTCTCGCTCTACGCCGTCGGCTTCGTCATGTTCGGTTCGGCGATGGGGCTCGGGAGCTATCTCTGGTGGACCAACGTCTCCTGGATCGGATGGTCGTTAGCGGCCTGTATCCCGTGTTTCGCGCTGTTCGCCTGGATTGAAACCAACCGAAAACGCCCTCTCATCGACATGAAGTGGCTCTCGGGTGGGGCTTTTCTCCGGTTGGCGGCGTTCGCGGTGCTCTGCAGGTTCCTACAGTCCGAGCAGACCGTCGGTGTCACGACGATGCTGCGCGATTTCGGCCTGACAAACGACGATATCCGGCCGCTCACGATCGCGATTCTTCTCGGCTCCATTCTCGGGCTCGGGATGGCCGCGCTTACAGTATCGCCCACTCGGCTTCCCTACATGGTCCTGGCTTCACTGATGCTAGTCGCCGTCGCGTCTTACATCGACACCGGGGCGAGCGTCTCCACACGCGTACCGGAACTGCTTGTCAGCCAACCGCTTGTGGCATTCGCGGGGACGCTTTTCATCGGTCCGCTGTTCATCTTCGGGCTTGGAAGGGTTCTCGCCGAGGGCGGAGTGCGGATGACCAGCTTCATCGCACTCTTCAACGCCACCCAATCGGTAGGAACCCTCACTGGAAACGCGTTTACCCAGACCTTTCTGTTCCACGCCCAGCAGTATCACCTCAGGACTTACGCGGCGCAGGCGGAAACGTCCGCGCCGGATGTCGCCGCGCTGATCGCCTCGCTCTCCGCGCGATACGCCCCGGTCATAGCAGATCCCGTCGCAAGGTCCGCCGAAGGCGTCGCCACGCTATCGCAGCAGATATCACTTCAATCTCGTGTCGCGGGATACATCGACGTTTTCACAGCTATTTCATTGGCCGCATCGGCCGGAGCGGCCGCGCTCGTCGGGGTCATCTCCATCAATCTCATCAAGCAATATCGGAGCAAGCAACCATGAACGCGGTTACCCCGATCCCCGCCGCGACGACCCCAGCCGTGGTCGACCAACCCCAGGCGACGGCATCGCCGTGGCAGCCCAAGATCAGCAGCGTGCTGACAAGGGTCTTTGCGGCGAGCCTCATGGCCGCGGGCGTGGCCGTTATTCTGGCGACTTGGCAATTGCCCCCTTTCTCGACGGCTGTCGTCAAGACCGACAACGCCTATGTCCGAGGCTGGACGACGGTCATAAGCCCTCAGGTGACGGGATACATCCAGGAGATCGGAGTGAAGGATTACGCCGACATCAGACAGGGAGATCTGCTGTTGCGCATCGACGATCGCATCTATCGGGCACAGGTGGCGGCGGCCCGCGCCGATCTCGACATCGCGGTGTCAAACCTCGCGAACAACCAGCAGGCTATTGCGCAACGACAGCTGGACATCCTGACGGCTAACTCCAAGATCGTCAGCGCGAACGCACAACTCGTGAAGGCAGAGGCCGACTTCAGGAGGGCGACCCATTTGGCGACGCAGGGTTCTGGCCCGGTGAGCGCTGAAGACGCCACACGTGCGGCGAAAGACGTCGCGTCCGCCGATGTGCAGGAGGCAAACGCGGGTCGCGGCAGTGCCGAGCAGGCTCTCAAGGCGGCGACCGTCAACGAGCGGTCGCTCAAGGCCGATGTGGAAAGCGCCCAGGCGAAGCTCCAGCTCGCCGAAATCAATCTCGGTTATACGGTCGTGACGGCTCCCGAGGACGGGAAGCTGAGCGACGTGACCGTAAGGCGAGGGCAATTCGTCACGAGCGGCACCCAGCTGATGTTCCTTGTTCCAAAGACTCGCTGGGTGGTCGCCAATTTCAAAGAAGCGCAATCGGGAGAGATCCGCCCCGGACAACGTGCATGGTTTTTTGTCGATGCACTCGGTGGCGCGCGCTTCGAGGGCTCTGTCGAGGAAATCTCGCCGGCGGCCGGTTCCGAGTTTTCCGTCCTCCGCACCGACAACGCGATTGGCAATTTCACCAAGATCCCGCAGCGTATCGCGGTGCGCATAAAAATCGACCCGAGCCAACCCGATCTCGGCAGGCTCGGGCCTGGAATGTCCGTAGAGGCGCACGTCGATACGAGCCGCCAGAGCTCGACGAAAGCGGCGAGTGATTGAAATCGCGGTCTCCGACGGGCCGTGAGGGCCGCACGCGCGAAAGATCCTGTCTTCCGCGCGGCCGTATCGGCGATTGTGTCGACCCGCATCATTTTCGTTCGCGGACGCCACCGATCCCGAAAGCAGGTCCTATGTCGTTAAATTCGCTATCAGGTTCGGCAATAAAGCATCCATCAGCCGGAGCAGTCGCTGCCTCGCAACCTCTGCATCTCTTGGTCCTGGCGCGAAGATCGCGCAGTCTGCCGCTCCGGGAAGTACCTCGAAGTCTTTCCAGGATTCGGAAGGGGGAGGAAAAATAACGAAACCGCCCATCGGGTGGCACCTTACTATCCTGCCATCGACGGACCAACCAAGCGTGCGACGATACTTTTCGACCGTTCTGGGCTTGGGGTCCTTATGATGGTGCTCCGCGCTCGCGAGAGTGGCGTCACCGACGACCAGAATACGTTCCTCGCCGACCGTGATCCTGAGCAGGTAGTCCGGAGTGCATTTTTCCTCCAGGCCAAGGAACGGTCGCTCCGGATCCATCTCCTGGTTCAAGGCCGCCCACTCCAGGACCGGTATCTCTCGCTCGTGCGGAGGCGGGACCCTAGAATAGTCCACGTAGTTTGGCTCTGCCTCGAAATCGAGCTCGATTTGCACATTTCCTTTTTGAAGACGCCACGAACACGCGTCCGGGGCCTTTTTCAGGTCAGTAATGCAATGTCCAGTGAACCCGAGTTCTCGAAACTCCTTCACCAGCCAGACAGCTCCCCAGAATTCCCAAAGCTTGTTCAAGAGAATCGGAGGATAGCGCGATCGCAGTGCCTCGGATTCGGCGATGGCCTCCGACATCAGCGGCGAAAACGCGCGCAGAAGTAACCGGAGACGATGGTCGCGATGAAACAGGGGCGTGGGGTAGACGAGGGTGTTTAGTTGCGAGCTGTCATTACCGAACCGCGCGATGATACTGGTCAGGTCGTCCAGTTCCATCTTTATCGACAAGAGCGTGGCCAGCCTCTCTTCTATCCGCTCCCTTCGCTTTTCGGCGTGGCCGCGTGTCGCCCGGTCTTCCAGTGATCGGATCTCTTCCTTGCAGACGACCGCACAATCGCGGAGCTGGGCGCATCTCCTCGCTGCCCAATGCGACACGACCGCGTTCTCCGGTAGAGGTAGGTTTCGTCTGGAGCGAGGCCCCAGCTCGATAAAAGGCTCTCGTCGGAGAGACTTAGCCGCAACCAACTCTTCGGTTGCTTCCCGGATGAGCTCAAGCGCGGTTATCGAACCCCTCCGATCGGTTCCCCGGCTCCACGACCTCTCCGGCTTCGGGCTATCGACATCCCAAGCGGCTACTATCCCGAGTTCGCTTTCGATGTCATCGACCATGGCTATGACATCCCGGAGGTCTAGCAAGAGGGTCGGTACTATGTAGCAGCGTAAGGCCGAGTTTTTCGGAACCTTGAGTTCAAGATTGATCTCACCGAAGCGACGGTGTCTCGCGAGGTAGGTTTCGAGGTCCCATCTCTGCCACCGGGCTCCGCCTTCCCGGCTCTCCTTCAGGTCACTGAGATTCGATTCGTCTTTCCTGTCCACTCTGGCGCTGAGAAGCGGTCCGCGAACGAGGAGATCAAGGAAAGGCTTGTCGTCCCGGATCAGATATCGCATTGTCGGGTTCCAAGGAAGCTCCTTGTAGACCCCGTCGGCGTCCGCGACCCGAACAGCGATGATCGACGGAGCCCCTACTGCCAAGGCGATACGAACCCGAGACGCGCCTGATGTCGGGCGAGCCTCAACCGAGCCTTGGTTCTCACCAGTTCGTCCAGCCCGCTGGTGGCTTTCTCCATGGCTTCCAGAGCGGGCAGCACCTGATCGATCGCGCCGGACAGCTTCACGAGAATTCGGCTTGCGACGATCCGGTCCACGAGCTCGCCGCGGTCCAGCAGGCCCTTGGCCTGCAGATCCAGTTGATGATGTAGGTTGAGTATCGCTCTGATGTCCCCCAGCACGCGGCGGGAAGGAAGCAGGTCATGGCGGAGACCGTGTTCATGAACCGCTACATGAAGTGCGGCGAGGATGTTCTCGATGCGCTCATCTTTGCCAGCTCCACCATGGCTCACCACCGGGAGACCGGGTAGGGGATCGATATTTCCCAAGTCCACCATCCCATCTGAATCCATGTCCCAAGGAATTTGGGAAAGCTCCAGAAGAAAGCAGCGGTCGATGACCTTAGGCGACGGAGGTCGGGAGAAGTCATCGACATTCATCGTTCCAAGTATTCGGCACGGTGCGATGCTGAGCCCGCTTTCGATGTGCCCATGACCGCCATCCAGAGCGTGAAAAAAACGCGAAAGATAGTATTCAGGCCGTGTTAGGTTGAATTCGTCGAAGAGGATCAGGTGCTGGTTCGACGTCGTGCCAAGCATCGGACGAAGTAGGCCGGACTCCCCAAACAGCACGCTGTCGTTTTCCCAGTGCGCCTGGACTGCGATCTCGTGGAAGGTTTCGCCGCGTGTCGTGCCGAGCATGTGGGCGATCATCCGCACCAAAGACGACTTCCCGCAACCTGGGGGACCGGCGAGCAGGACGACCGGTCGGACGGACATTGCAAGCAACGTTACGACGACGTCATCGAAGTGAAAAGTCGGCGTATTTCGGATCACGGCTTCCTTGAGGGTTAGCAGTGCGTTCGAGAAAACGGTCTCCGGCACCCGGTTTCCCCAGTCGTGAAGAACACTGTCGGCGCGATCGACCCCGTTTATCGGGACGGTCGCTTTCCTGGGAGCGGTCTGGAGGTGTGGAGGGGCGGCGGCGTCTTGCGGCCGGGCACTATCCGGATTTGAGGCCACCTCGACGTGCTCGTCACGTCGCTTTCCCGCTGTCTCCTGTGGTGCCGCGTGTGGTTGATCGTCGATTGAATCCACAAGTTCCGATGTGGATACGGTGACGGCCGCCGGCATTGCGTCGTCGCCGGATGCCGTTCCGATTCCGTCGCGCATCAAACGTTCGAGTTCGTTGGCTGAGGTCCTGCCACGCTGGGCGGTCATCACGACGATTTTGGACATGCCGAGGTCCAGAATAACGTCTTCCGCGCCATCAATGGCGAGATCACCGGTCTCCAATTCGCCTTCAAACGGTTCCAATGCGGGTTCCGAGCGCTTTCTGAAATCCTTGCCCTCGATCCAGAGATACGCGACGCCGCCGATCTGGTCCGAAACGATAAAGGCTTTTTCCTCGTCGGGGTCCCACTTCAAAGACATCTTGCCGGGCGACTGCCTCACGTCCATGGCTTTGAACGGGCGTCCTTGGCGCGCCGACAATCCCGCTCCCAAGCCTGGAACCAGGCGCATTTTGGGATGAGAACCCGCTGCTAGGGCAGGCAGCCCCTCGATTGGCCTTATACCGCCGTCGTCCACGAACGGATCGTTCGCATCGAGCACTACTATGCGCTGCTCCAATTCGCCGGGCTGTTTGATTCCGAGCAGAAGGGAATCTGGAAGCGTCGACTCGAGTGGGGCGGAGCGAACCTCGGTGTTGTCTGCCCGGCGGCTGCGAAGCCGGGGAGGATCGTAGTTCTGGAGGATATGGGCGAGCCCTCCGGCTGCCGCGGCTATCGCGAAGGAGCTCCCCACCTTAAAGACCTTGGGTTGCTCGCCCTCCGGGAAGAGTGTTTCCATCATCGCTTCGTCGAAACCCGGCAGAAGGCTTGTGCCGCCGGCAAGTAGAACTGTGTCGATCAGACGATAGGCTTCCTGCGGTGACTTGACGCCCAGTTCCTCCATTCGATCCGCGCTCAACCGCTTTGCATCGACGGTAGACGTTTGATTCTCGTAAAGCCGTTCGCAAAGCTTTTCGAAAAGCGGCCGGAGGTGAAACCACAATTCTTTCGAGACGGATAACAACGCCTTCCGCGTCATTGACGACGGCTTTGTAGTGGTACCGCTTTCGAACGTGGTCGATTTTCCGCCCAGGCTGACCTTTATCTTGGCACTTTCGACTGCGCGCAATGCTTCCGCGGTCTCGGGCATTCCGAGCATATCAGCAAGACGGATATCTACCCAACGCCCTGCGTTGCCAACGCTGTCGCCTCGAAGCGCTCGAAGCCGAAGGTCGCGTTGACTTCCCTTTTTGCCCGCAGAAACGATCTTCTGGTCACGTCGACTTACAATCAGGGTCATGTTCGCAGTAGAAGCGCCCACATCGACCACCAGGATGACGTTGTTTCTGCGCTCCTCCAGCTCGAGCGAGCCCTTTACCAAGCGGAAGTATTCCGCCACCATCTCCGGCTCAGGGAGCAGGGTGATACCAGGTATCGCCGCTTCGACGGCTTCTTTGTATCGCGTGCGGGTCTTCTCCTCCGCGATTGACGGCATGAGCGCGTGCTTGCGATGCGATTGGTACTCAGGCGGTAGACGATCCAGAAGCTTCCTGAGGTAAGCCCTGAAGACCTCGTCGCGATTAAGCGTTCGGAAGGGCGTGAAGCGGTCGCGCCGATCAAAGATCATCTGACGGGTGTCTTTTTCCCCGTGCAGCATCCAGTCCTTGATGTCGTCGATGCGATGGACCCAGCGCTCGCCGACAGGTTCGTCGAGTTCCACCGACCACTGATTTTTTTCTGCCGCGGCCGGGTCGGCGACGACGAAGCATCGTGAGGGAAAGTATGGCTCGCCGTCTTCTTGAAGAAGAAACTTGAAAGCGTTGTCGGACATCTACCGGGCGGCCCCCCACTCAAAGACATGCACTCGTTAGACAATTTGGATATACCAGGGCGGGTAAAATGGCGACACGCAAGACGCGCCCGCGTTGTGCAAATCATTGATTATCCACAAGTCCGCTGCTTACTGCCACCCGCGGGTATTTGCAGACGCGTCGATCGGGTAAGACAAAACCCGGTAAGGAGACCGTCGCAGGGAACGCCGTTCTGTCGCGGCAGTTTCATACCCGCCAAAGGCGGAAGCAGTCTGCGGTCGGTGTCGCGGATGTCAGGGGTAAAAGATCGGGAACGACTTGAGACATCCGCTGAGGACGGTGGAGATCAGATAGAAGGTCCCGCCTGAGATAGCCATGAGCGCGAGGATCGGACCGACGTCCGCCAGCGAGGGGCTGTCGTCAGCGTGGGCCGCCTCTACGTCCGGTGACTGTCTGACCACATTATCGTTCGCAGCCTGCATTTCGCGCTTGCCGGAGACCACCTTCAGTCGTCCGACCGGAATCTGCCTGAATACGCACGACGTCCGAGAGAGCTTGAGTGCCATTTTTCACCTGTTGACTATGGTCGATCGCACAAGGTGCCCGGAAGAAGTGACAGCTGACGCCATGTCTGCATGACGGACAGTTCAGCTTCCTCCGGTGACGGCAGTGCGGACGTTTGACAGTTCTAGGAAAGCGAAACCTCAAGGGAGATCGGGTTTCGCATCGAATTGGCTACGGGCGAAAAGTAGTTCGCCTGGCGTACGATTTCATCAAGCTCTTCGCGGGTTGCGTCGCCTTCGATCTCCACTTTCACCCGAATTGCCTGAAAACCCATCTGCAGGGGCTCGCGTGATGCTCCACCAGCACCCCAGGCGGCGGAATTTCCGACATCGCCTTCGATATGCAGCTCCAAGCGGGAAAGCCGGACGTGCTTGAAGGTAGCGACCGCCGTGATCCCGACAGCAAGGCAGCCGCCGAGGCCGGACAGGGCGATCTCTCCTGGTGCGGGCGCGGTGTCCTGGCCGAAGAGATGTAGCGGCTCGTCCACGACAACGGGGTCGTGGTCGGCGACATAACTGAGTGTGCGATACTGTCCCTCGCATACGGTGTGGATCAGGTTTGTGCCCCGACGATCCGGGTTCGCGCGACCGCGCTCCGCAAACGCAAGCAAACCATCGCGGTCAATCGGTCGAAGGTAGGTCTTGATTGTCTTCTTCTGGTTACTCGACATGGCTTTTCCTCGATCTTTTCGGAACGGATGTGTCACCACCCCTTTGGCAGACGGGCGATACGGGACATCGGAGGGCCAAGAAGCCCGGCGCATGGCAGCGGTCACGTCACTGGGCAAGCCGAGTATCGTGACCAGTGCAGACGCACCATGTTATCGGTCGCTTCCGATCCGGATCCGGTCGGTGATGACCAGCGACCTGTCGGGCTGGATCATGTAGGTCTCGGTATAGCGCTGGCCGCCGTAATAGAACGTGTTCTCGAAAGTGCTGCCGACAGGAGCCTTCTGCAGACGGTGTGCCGGCTGGCCGGCGTAGGTGACGCTGCCGGGGATGGGCTCCAGAGCGAAAGCGGACGACACGAAGAGAGCGGTTACGCCAAAGGCGGCAAGTGCGAGTTTCATTTTCCTGACCTCAAATTGAACAGGGTCCATTTCCGGTATGAGGCGAATATGAGCGGCTGCTTGTTCGACTTATTGTAGGATAGCGCCCTGGGTGCCCGAGAGCGCCGATCGCACGATCCGACAATCTCCGAAGGGCTTCGTGACCAATCCTATCCGCATGGCTTGGGCGATGGTCGCATCCGCGCCACAACCGAACATATGGAGGTAGTGTTATGGCAAGTGTGCTTCCGGATATCGGCGAAGTTTCATATCTCGAAATCGACGGCGTCAACGTGCGTCTGGCCACAGGTGGGCGGGCGGATGGTATCCCGGTGATGCTTTCCAGCCCTTGGCCTGAAAGCATCTATGCGTTCAGGGGCATCCTGTCCGAGATCGGTAGTGCCGCTCCCTACGTTGCCATCGACCTGCCGGGCTTTGGAATGTCTCAAGGGCGCTCCGATCTGATGTCGCCCGCCGGAATGGCGCGCTTCATTGTTCGAGCCGCGTGGAAACTGGGAATCAAACGCATCCACGGAGTCGGTCCCGATGTCGGCGCGCTTGCAATGCTTGCCGCCGCCGTAGACCGTCCCGATCTATTCGAAAGCCTTGTCGTGGGCGGCGGGGCTACGAGCGTCGAACTGGCGGCCGGAGGACTCGTTGATTTGATCGCGTCACCGCCCGGAGCTTTCGCAGAAAGCCAAGGCGGAGACCTTGCCGTCGGTTTCATCGGGCAGTCTGCCGCCAATCCCATACCTCCGGCCGTGATGGAGGACTATTGGCTGTCGTCATCGGCTTCGCGCTTTGACGAGGCCGCGAACTTCGTCCGGTCATACCCCGAAGAGCTTCCGATCCTCAAGGAGCAATTGAGCAGGATAGAAGCGCCGGTGCTCGTCCTGGCCGGTCGGAACGATCCTCTGGTCCCGCCCTCAAACAGGCAGTTACTCGTCAAACACATCAAGAGAAGCCGCCAAGTTCTCCTCGACGGAGGGCACCTTATTTGGGAGGACGCCGCCGAGCAGTACGGAGCGACCATCAAGGAATGGATCAGCGGAGCTTATTCGCAGCTCGATCAGAGCGCGCGCGGTTCCGGCTAATATCGACGGGAAGGTAGGGCGGCCATGCGCGAGCGCATGATCCTGCAATAAAACGATCCCCGTGCAGAAGATAACAGCGCCATCACGGGGCCGTCTAACAACGTTGAGCGCCCGGCTCGGTATCACGGGGAATAGACTAATATGCGAATTCTAGTTCTGTTTGCGCATCCGGCGCAGCGGAAGTCCAGCATAAACGTGGCGATGGCGGCGAACGCAAAATCGTTGGAGGGCGTGACTTTCGTCGACCTCTATTCCGAATATCCCCGTTTCTCCATCGACGTTGACCGTGAGCAACGCCGTTTAATGGAGCATGACCTCATTGTCTTTCAATTCCCCGTCTTCTGGTATTCGACGCCGGCCCTTCTCAAACAATGGCAGGATTTGGTTCTCGAGTACGGCTTCGCGTACGGTCCAAACGGGAAGATGCTGGCGGGAAAGCATGCGCTGGCATGCGTCACGACGGGCGGCAGCAGGTCGGACTATGCGGAAGACGGTGGCAACCGCCGCGTCGTAGAACAGTTCCTCTACCCGCTTGAACAGACGGCGACGCTCTGCGGAATGGAGTATCTTCCTCCCTTCGTCCTTTTCTCCGCCAACCATCTCGATGACGATAGCGCGCAGCAGCATATCCATTCATACCCGCGTCTCCTAACGGCCCTTCGCGACGACCGCTTCGACCTGACGGGTGTCCGTCTCCTGCCATCTTTCGGCAGCTCCGATCTTATTGAACTGATGAGGGACTGACCGTTGGAAGGCTTGGCATTCTACGCACTTTACTATCTCGCGGCGGCTGTCCTCGCCGTCATCGTCTCACAGCGGATCGGGCTGGGGTCTGTCGTGGGATACATCGCCGCTGGCGTCCTGATCGGCCCCGTGTTCCAGATTTCGGTAGCAGGTTCCGGATATCTCGAACAGTTTTCCGAGTTCGGCATCGTCATGATGCTGTTTCTTATCGGACTGGAAATCGATCCTGATATGGTCTGGCGGCTGAGGGACAAACTGATCGGTCTCGGCGGGCTTCAGGTGGTCGCCACGATAGCGGCGGTTGCCGCGGCCGGTGTAGGCTTGGGGTTGAGCTGGCAGCAGAGCCTCCTTTTCGGGTTTGTCGCGGCCTTGTCCTCCACGGCAATCGTGCTTCAAACCCTCGAAGAGAAGGGCCTTTTGAGATCTGATGGAGGGCAGGCGAGTTTCGCCGTGCTGCTTTTCCAGGACCTAGCAGTCATCCCGATGCTCGCGTGCATCCCGCTGATTGCCGGCAGTGGGCATGCCTCTTCGTCAGGTCATGGTGGAGCCGCATTGCTGGCTGACCTCCCCGGATGGGCCTCTGCGATCCTTACCCTGGCAGCGGTGGGCGTAGTCGTGGCCGCGGCGCACTTTCTTTCTCGCCCGGTGTTCAGAACGATCGCGCTCCTTGGACTTCGCGAGGTATTCACCGCAGCCGCGCTTCTGGTCGTGGTCGGTATCACCGTCCTGATGTCCGCTGTAGGCCTTTCGCCCGCTCTCGGCGCATTCCTGGGAGGTGTCGTGCTCGCGAACAGCGAGTTTAAACACGAGCTGCAGAACGATATCGAGCCCTTCAAGGGGCTGCTGCTCGGGCTGTTTTTCATGACGATCGGCGCGAAGATAGATCCCGAGACCCTGTTGGCAAACTGGATCACTGTCGTCGCCGCCACTCTTGGCCTGATCGCGGTCAAGGCGCTCGTCCTTTTCCCGCTGGCCTGGTTTTTCCGCGTCCGCGGACCCGCCGGGTGGCTATTCGCCTTCGGGCTTGCGCAGGCAGGAGAATTCGGCTTCGTTCTTCTGACGATCGCGGGCGACCGCGGACTGCTCTCGCCCTCGATCGTGTCGGTGTCGGTGCTGGTCATCACGTTTAGTATGGTCCTCACCCCGCTGTTGTTCGCGCTGTCCAACAGGATCGTGGTCATGCTCGAAAGGCGGGGACGACACCATCGGGACGCCGACCAGCCCGAAAAGGGCACGATCATCCTGGCAGGGGTTGGGCGCTTCGGCCAGATCGTGAACCGGATGCTTCTCGCAAACGGCCACAAGCCTGTTGTCCTGGACTACAGGGCGGACGTGGTCGATAACGTCCGCAAATTCGGCGTTAAGTCATTTTTTGGAGACGCTGGACGTCCAGACCTTTTGGAATCCGCCGGGCTTGCCCACGCGGCGCTACTGATCGTTGCCATCGACGACAAAGATAGAGCCACCGAGATCGTGGCCTACGCCCGACGGAGCAATCCCGGTATCCAGATCATCGTCCGAGCATACGATCGACTACATCATTACAAGCTCGTGGACGCGGGCGCGGACCATATCATCCGCGAGGTGTTCGATGGTTCTGTACAGGCTGCGGGCATCGCTCTGGAGTCGCTCGGAATGCATCCCTACGAGGTGGAGAAGCGTAAAACCGTATTCATCGACCAGGACACGGCAGGTCTGGCGCGGATGGCTACCCTGGTGGACGGTGATGTCCCGGCGGCGAACAATCCGGAATTCATCGCCGGGTTCAACGATATTGGGAAGGTCATCGAGAACGCGATGATGGGTTACCGGTCTGGCTATGACGAGATGGTAGCTCGGGGTTGGAACGCGCCTGACGCAGCTTCAATCCATGTGCCGAGAAGCGCCGGGCCCGATCGTCCTTCGTGAACATCGCGTGTCGCCAATTCAGAAACATCCTTAGGCGAGAATTTTGGCACACGCCGCAGCGACGGTTTGCTCGTGACAAGGTATAGGCCGAAACTCTGTGTGAGCGAGAACTCAAACCCTCATGAGTACGGGGAGCCTTGCCGATCGGCGATGATGCTCTCACCGGAAGCCGAGATCCAGTCCCAGCATAGTACTTAGGACGAACGCGACAAGCCCAACGCCAAAAACTGCCAACACGAAAATCGCGACCATCTTGCCGCCCGTGCGTATTAGCGCTCGCGTGTTCGCCTTCTTCCCTTGATCGTAATGCCATTTGATGGCGAAAAACATCGCAGTGCCTAGAGCAACAACCTTAAACGTGACGAAGACGATAGGGACCCAATCCATGGCAAAAACCTCATATGTGGCAACTGCGTGCTTCTGGGCCTCGTCTAAGGCAATTGCACGATTTTTATTGTGCAATACTGTCATGCCGCAGCCGGCCGAGTTTCTCGGCGGCATCGTTTTGTCCACGGACTTCGCAAGGGGCCAATGTGGGTGGTTTGCGAACAAACGATTATTGCGGCAAACCTGTATCTAGGGGGCCCACACCACAGCGGAGAAGAAACATGTTCACCCACGTAGTGATCGGTAGCAACGATCTGGATCGGGCTCGCAGATTCTACGATGCCACTTTCCGCGCATTGGGCGGCGCGCCTGCCGAGATGGATGCTAGAGGCAGGCTGATCTACGTTCATGACGGCGGCCGATTGATGGTTACGAGGCCGATCGACGGCATGCCAGCAACGGTGGCGAACGGCGCGACAATCGGTATCGTCGCCGCAAGCCAGGATCATGTTCTCGCTTGGCATGAAGCGGGCGTAGCATCAGGGGGAACCTCGATAGAAAGCCCGCCGACCGAGCGTCCAGACGGTTCGTTCGTCGCCTATCTCCGCGATCCTGACGGCAACAAGCTTACCGTGCGGACGTTTCCGAAAAACTGAACTATGCCCCGAGGCACTGTATCCGGGGACCTTCGGTGAACTCCGACATCCCGTTTGCAGGTCTGCAACCCGATACGGGATCGGCGCATAACCAGCTGGCAGCTTTTAAATCTGCCCGCTCAAGGTCTGCTGCCGCCCGCCGCCTCCAAGGCTTCGGGGGTGTCGACGTGGTATGCTACTGCCCGACCGATCTCCACGCCAACTACGGGGACAACCCCTGCTTCAATAAGCGCACGCGCACCTGAATCACCATCAAGCAGAGATAGATCGGAGAATAGCGGTTTCGGTAGAATGACCGGAATTCTAGGGCGGCCGGCTGCGGTAGCATGCACGATGACTGAACCCGCATTGGCTAGGAATGCCTCCACCATCTACACGATGTGGGCCTCCCTGACGAGGGGCATGTCAGCCAGATGCATGAGCACGCCAGCGCAGTCCTCGGGGATTACGCGCAAAGCGGCTCGAATGGACGAGGATAGTCCGGAAGCGTATTCGTTGTTGTGTACGATCCTTACAGGGATTCAGGAAATCGCGTCTCGAATCGCGTCGGCCATATGGCCCGTCACGACTATTACCGGGCCGCTTCTGGCGGCTAGCTCCCGGCTGGTGGAAAGCCGCACCAACGGACATCACCGAATTTGGACAAAAGCTTATTAAAGCTGCACGTACGTGTCGAACGCCCGCCGGCCAGTATCGCTATCGCCACTCTCGACTGCATCTCGATATCGCTCCTGTCGTCTGACAATGCGATATGCCTGACACGGACGAATCTCTCGTGCATCCTGGCCATGGGTGTAGGCGTCTCTGCCGCTCCTTCGCCCTACGGTTTACGATCCATAGCAGGGGGCGGTCGGCCTGTCCGGGTACAGAAAATCAGCTGATCTTAGATCGAGATCATGCTTTGGCCTGCCACGTATAACCAGAAGGTATGGTCTTGGCACACGGTGGTCCGAACAGATTTCGGGCCACCGGAAAGGCAACATCTGCTCATCGAAATTCAGATCACGGAGAGCACCATGAACGCCTACCCAGCCGCCAAGAACCTCAAGATCATCGAAGCAGCATCGCTGGCGATCTTCTCGGACATAGACCTGTCTGCCGCCGTTCCCGCCGCAGCGCAGACTCCGATCTCACTTCCGGATCTCTCCTCGGGGGTCGTTCAGCGTGATCTTTTGCTGCCGTGGCAGCGTCGTAAGATCATGCAGTTCATCGAGGAACACCTTACGGAAACGATCAAGGTCGAGGAGCTTGCTGCCCTGACGAAACTCAGCAAGACCTATTTCTCCAGAGTCTTCAAGTCGGCGTACAAGGAAAGCCCGTACAACTATGTCCTGCGCCGCCGCATGGAGTTGGCAAAGGAACTAATCGCCGAAACGGACGCCGCGCTGAGCGAGATCGCGCTCGATTGCGGAATGGCCGACCAGGCGCACCTTTGCAAGACCTTCCGGAAGGTTTTTGGCTCCACACCGAACCAATGGCGTCGTTCTTCCCAGGTCATCCAGCGCACTCCCGGCGCACGGTTCCCGTCCGCGGCCCGCCAGGGAGCCAACACAGCACACTTCAATTGATCTGCGACACCCAGGGAAACCGAAATCGACAAGCTGGCGGGATCTCGTGATGGCAACCTCTTGCCGTAGCTTGGGGCCCCGTCCTCCTCGAGCAGATTTCCAGTGGCCCCTAAACGCCGTCCAGAACCGTGCGGGCCGCTGGGTCGAATTCAATCAGACAAATCAAAAAAGGGAAAATCCATGCGCCTGACAACCATCATCGTTTCACTGTCAGTCATCTTCGCCCAGCCCGCCTTGGCGGCTTCAGAGCATTTCGTCGCGGGCCGACTTGAGTGCGATCTGTCGCGTTCCGAGGGAGCGATTCTCGGCTCCAAGCAGGACGTCGATTGCGTGTTCCATCCGTCCCAGGCGTCGACTCCTGTACGGTATACGGGTTCTATCGACAATTTCGGCGTCGACATCGGCGAGGTCCAGAAGGCCAAGTTGATCTGGGCGGTAGACGCCGTAAGTAGGCAGGCGTCCTACGACCTCGAGGGCACGTATCGTGGCGTTGAGGCGGCAGCGGCGCTGGGCGTCGGTGGAGGCGCGGTCATTCTGACCGGCGGGACACACGGAACGATCTCCCTTCAGCCAGTTGCCGTCGACGGGCAGGAGGGTCTCGATATTTCCGTTGGCGTCACCCAGTTGCGCCTCAAGGGGTTGTGACACTAACGGAACCTATAAGCGTGCAAAAGGCCGACGGGGAAAACCTGTCGGCCTTTTGGCGTTCGCTACGGAGACCGCTTTGTACAAGAAGTGATCATTCTGAGGGATATGGTCGAAAAATCAGTCCGGTTGCTGCAGCTGTCGAGCCGAGCTCAAGATTGGCTGCGCTCGAGATCGCCGGATTACGACGCATGCCCCGTAACCCGTGCCAAACGCTATGCCAATGCCATAGAGCTTGGGGCGCAATCATGGTGAGCGAAAGACGTCGGACAAAGGGGAGGCCTGGCTCAGACTTCTTCGATGCACCGGATAAGGTCGTCGGCAAGTATCGGTTTCTGGAGAAGCTCACGCGCACCTCCCGCGATGGCCCGCCGCCTGATGACTTCGTCCTTGAGCGCCGTCATCATGATAATCGGCATGTCCGGCCAGCGCTGCCTGACGATATCCAGGAGCTCGAGCCCCGTCATCTCAGGCATGTTGATGTCGGTCAACAGGAGGGTGACGAGGTCGATGTTGTCATAGGCGAGAAACGAACGCCCAGAGCTAAAGGGGAGGGCGACATAGCCCATTGACTCGAGAAAGCCGGATGTGGCCTCGAGGAGCGCTTCGTCGTCATCGACGATGGCTACTGATTTCTTGTCGCCAGACACTTGATGCTCCTTTTACCCGACTTACGGGCTTTGACATCTAGTTAGATGGACTGGCGGGAATTTGTAATAATACGATTGTATGGGTAGCCGACATTCGCCGCCCAGGTCCTCAGGGTGCGGCCTTGACGCCGGGTAACGGCATCAGGCGACAGAGTTGAGAACCCCGACTTTTCGGACCAGATCGGCGAGCGACGCCACATTCATCTTCCGCATGACGTTCCCGCGATGGATCTTCACCGTCACCTCGGAAATGTCGAGGAGATGGGCGATCTGCTTGTTCAGCAGGCCTTTGACGACGGCCTCCATCACTTCATGTTCCCGCGGAGTGAGGGAGGCGGCCGCCTTTAGCGCTTCGTTGGCGGCGCTTAGAGAGAGGCGACGGGCCCTGTCGCGCTCTATCGCGACGGAGACCGCGTCCAGCATCTCCTGATCCCTGAAAGGCTTGGACAGGAAGTCCGTCGCACCGGCCTTCATCGCACGCACGCTCATCGGGACATCGGCGTATCCCGTCATGAATACGATCGGGAGCTTGTTGCCCATCCCGTTCAGCTTTGCCTGGAGGTCGAGGCCGCTTAATCCCGGTAGACGGACGTCGAGGATCAGGCAGCCGGGGCGGTCGGGCAGCGGCTCCGCGAGAAGTTCGGCAGTCGACGAGAACCCGAGCGAGTCGATGCCGACCGAGCTCAGGACATCCCTCAGACCGTCGCGCATTCCGTCGTCGTCGTCGACGACGACGACTAGCGGCGTGTCCGCTTTGGTCGCGGTGGCGTCGTGCGCCCTGTTACCTGCTGCTGCCGACATCGGCGAGGACCTCAAATAGTCGATTGATCGCCGGACGCCGCCGATGCGGCGACGGAAACGGGCGTTGATTGCGCAGATAGTTACTACGCGCAGGCGCAAAGCTCGACCTAGCTCTAAGGATAGGTTCTGTGAGCCGCCGGTTATTGTAGACTCTGCTCGGTTTGGGAGGGCCGAAATCTTCACGAATTCCGGGGATATACGTTAATGAACGCCAGAGCTCAGACCGATACCTCGTATGTCGGCGACGAACCGATACCGAGCGGAATGACGTTCCGGATCCTGATGTCGAGCCTGGTCGGCACCTCCGTCGAATTCTACGACTTTTACATTTACGCCACCGCCGCCAGTCTGGTGTTCGGGCCGCTTTTCTTTCCGGCGACCGTCTCGTCGATGGAGCTGATCGGTGCCTACGCCAGTTTCGGGATCGCGTTCATCGCCCGGCCGCTCGGCGGGGCGGTTTTCGGTCACTTCGGCGATCGGGTAGGGCGCAAGGCGACCCTGGTCGCATCGTTGCTGTTGATGGGAGCATCGACAGCGGCGATCGGACTGCTACCCACCTACGCGGTCGCGGGGTGGCTCGCCCCAGCTCTGCTGTGCCTTCTCAGGTTTGGCCAGGGGCTGGCGCTTGGCGGGGAATGGACAGGGGCGGCGCTTCTCGCTCTCGAGAACGCCCCGAAGGGTTGGCGCGCTCGCTACGCGATGTTCGCGCCTCTCGGCGCGCCGATCGGGTTCCTGTTAGCCAACAGCCTGTTCCTGGGACTGACGCTAACGCTGTCGCCCGAGCAATTCGCCGACTGGGGATGGCGGGTGCCATTTCTCCTGAGCGCTCCCCTGGTCTGGATGGGGATTTGGATCCGCTTCAACCTCGTCGAAACACGGGACTTCCACGCAGCCATAGCCAAGTCGAAACCTTCCCGCGTACCGCTCCTCGACATCTTCCGGCTGCACATGGACCAGGTGATTTCCGGCGCGTTCGGCGTGGTCGCCTGCTTCTCTCTCTATTACGTTGTCACGGCGTTTGCCCTCGGGTACGGCACGTCGGAACTCGGCTACACCCGATCGTCGTTCCTGATGGTCGAGCTCGGCGCGATCCTCTTTATGGCCGCTGGCATCGTGGTGGCGAGCTGGCTTTCCGACAGGATCGATCCTGAGCGCATCCTGATCTTTGGATGCATCGGCACCATCGTCTCGGGTGTTGTGCTCGCGCCCATGCTGGGAAGCGGGTCACTGCTCGTCATTTTTATCTACCTGGCTTTCTCGCTCTGGGTGATGGGTTTCGTGAACGGGCCACTCGGAGCGTGGTTGCCGGGCCTGTTCCCGACCCGGGTCCGCTATTCCGGCACGTCCGTCGCCTTCAACATCGGCGGGATCATCGGGGGGGCGTTGACCCCGGTCGTGTCCCAAGCCCTTGCCCAGTACAGCGGATTGGTGGCGGTCGGCTTCTACCTCGCGATCACGGGCGGCCTCAGCCTCATCGCGTTCGACGCGAGCGCCAGACGCAAGGCACTCGACGCGCTCGCGCAGAGCGAGACCAGATACCGCTCCATTTTCGCCCAGAACCATGTCTCGCTGTGCGAGGTGGATCTGTCCCTCCTGTGGAAGCGGCTGGAGGCAGTGCGCGCCTATCCTCCTGCCAAGCTGCGGGCATATCTCGACTCGATGCCGGACTTCGTCGACCAGTGCTCGAAGCTCGTGAGGTTCGTGGACGTCAACGACGCCACCGTTCTCCTTCTCGATCGCAAGAACCAGCAGGAGGTTCTTGGCTCTATAGACCGCTTCCTTCCGCCTCGAAGCGAACTGGTGGAGGCCATAATTCTCGGCATGTGCTCGGGTGACGATCGGGTGGAGATGGAAGCGCGGCTTCTCAGGAGCCCCGGCAACGAAATCATCGCGATCTTTGTGATCGCCTTTCCGCAGGACAAGGACGCCTTCGACCGTGTCGCGTGCGCGATGATCGACGTCACTCAGCGCGAGCAGGCCAAGGAAGCGCTGATGGCGGCGCAAAACGAACTCGCGAGGGTTGGCCGTGTCGCGACCGTCGGCGCGATTTCCGCGTCGATCGCCCACGAAGTGAACCAGCCGATCGGCGCTGTGGTCATGAGCGCCCAAGCCTGCATGCGCTGGCTTCAGGCGAACCCGCCGGACATCAAGGCCGCCTCGACGGCGGCGGAGCGCGCGATCAAGCACAGCATGCGGGCGAGCGAAATAATCCAGCGCACCCGCGAGCAGGTGCGGGGCAGCAGGAGACGGCTCGAAAGCGTCGATCTGAGGAACATCGTCACGGACGTCCTCGGGCTGCTTGACCGCGAACTGATGTCGGCCTCCACAAAGGTGACGACCGATTTCTCGATTGATGATCCGGTGGTGTTGGCAGACAGGGTCGAGATGCAGCAGGTGATCGCGAACCTGATCACGAATGGCCTGCACGCGATGGGCAGCGTCCCTGCCGAGCAGCGTGACCTGAGTATCTCACTGACTGCTGCCGAACTGGATATGGTTCGGCTGCAGGTCCGTGATCGCGGTACGGGCATCGCTCCGGAGAACCTCGCAAAGCTCTTTAGCCCGTTTTTCACGACCAAGAATGAAGGCATGGGCATAGGCCTGGCGATCTGCAAGACGATCGTTGAGGCGCATGGCGGATCGCTGACGGCCCGCAACCACGACGACGGTGGCGCGATTTTCGAGATCGTTCTGCCGTTGACGGCGGAAGAGGAAGTAACCTCTCCTCGTGCGGCGGTGGGCGCGTAACAGTCGCTTCGAAAGCGTCGCCGCACTACCGGACCTCGCTGCCGCGGTGTCTCATCAAGTCGTGACCCGAAGTTACAAGAATGCCCCGACCCGGAGAACTAGGGTGGAGCGCTTTCGGGGCGCTCGACGCCCCGCGTTCCACATGGAGATTCCGATGAAAAAATACCTGGGCAACCTCGACTCCATAGCGTTGGCAAAGCCGCGCCGGCTTGCAGCCGTTCTCGCGGGATCGCTGAGCCTTGCCTTGGCCTGCGTCTCTCAGGCTGACGCCCAATCGGCAAAGCCGACGACCGATCTCGATGTCGCCACCGCGCAAGAGATCATAACGGCCGCGCTCGCGGAAGCTCAGAAGGGACCGCCGTCGAGCGTGTTTGTCGTCGACAACTCCGGCGCGGTCGTCGCCGCCGAACGCATGGACGGAGCTTTCCCGGCTAGCGCCAGGATCGCGCAGGGCAAGGCCGAGACGGCTGCCGCCTTCTGGCAGAGCACGGGCAACCTGGAAAACGCGGCGAACGGTGGCCGGGCGGCTCTGCTGTCGTCGGGCTACGTGGTGATGCAGGGCGGTATTCCGCTCAAGATCGACGGCAAGGTCGTCGGCGCTGTCGGCGTCAGCGGCGGAAACAAGGACCAGGACGAGGCGGTAGCCAAGGCCGGAGCTGCGGCTTTCGCAAAGTAGGCTCGAAGAATCCGACACAATTAGCGGCTTAAAGCTAGGTTCAAATATTGGAAGAGCCTTTCGAGATGATCTCGAGGGGCTTTTCTGGCTTTGACCCACTCCATGAAGTCTGCTGCCGGCCCTAAGCCGTCATAGGAGGGTGGTCACTAAGGACGGATTCGCGCCGATCTCGGCGATTGGGCCTGCTTTTCGAGCCGTCCTGAAAGCCGCCGATCCACTAGCGCGCCCTCGCTAGCGAACGCTGAAGTCGAAGTTAGAGCCGGTTGACGAGCATCCACGAACTGTGTGAATTGCGAGGATTGGAGTTCGCAATGTTTAAAGAGCCCCCTCGCAAGTTTCACCGATGTTACATTTCAGCGCCTTTTGGCATCGACCTGGGATCGTTGCCAATTCTGTTGGGTCAACGTCAAATCGCCTGGAACTGGGCCGCCGCCGACGTTCCGGGTGAAGTAGGCTATGCAACAGGGATCGAACGGTGTGATTTCGTTATCGCGGTTTTGGATGGAAGTAGAAGCGATCACCGCGTCCTGTACGAGATGGGAGTGGCTGAGGGCTTAGGTAAGCCAATTTTTGTAGTGGCGATAAACAAGCGACCGAACACTTTCGCGACGTCCAAGTTTGCGGTAGCCACGGTGGGCTTGGATGAGGCCGTGGCCCTCGGATTCCAGTTAGACCTGTTCCTGTCGACACCCCACGAGAGTATTTTCATCAGAGCTAAGCAGTCTTCTGAGCTGTCCCCTCCGGTCACTCCGAAGGTTGCACGGGAAGGCATCGCCACTCTCGAAGGTTTTGCGCTTGAGAAGCGTATTTTTGACGAGATCATTCAGGCTGGTGGGAGCGCCATCGCCGAGCCGCGAAACGATCTCAAACTTGCAGCGCCAGACCTGCTCATGTGGCTTCCGCTACAGGAGCCATCACTTTTGGACCCGGCTGTAATCGAGGTGAAAAAGACTGCTACGGTTCAGGTAGTCAAGAACCTAGAAAGACAATTGCTTCCTTTTATGCAGGCAGGCGGAATCCAATCGGCGTTACTGCTGACGCAGGACGGACCTCCTCCGAAATTTCGGTCAACCGTGCCATACTTCTTTTGGCTTTCGGTCAATCAATTCGTGGACCTAATCCGATCGGGTAATCTAGGTACGCATCTCCGTCACCTACGGAATCGCGCTGCTCATGGGATGCCATAATGGTTGCCATTCCACAGCAGCAGATCATCGCGCAGTTAGCAGCAGGCGACATCGGACACACTGCACAAAAAGGCCTAGCGCTGGAGCATGTCGTCAATCAGACGTTGGGGCTCTTCAGCGGAATAACCTTAATTCACAAAAACGCCATCGACGTTGCAGGCTCCTGCGAGATCGACTTGATTTTGTCCAACAATCAGCATCCTGACGGACTGCCTTTCCTACCTTTCTATCTGGTGGTGGAGTGTAAGAATTGGCAAGCTCCAGTTGATACAGCTACAGTTCGCGCTTTCACCTCGAAACTGCGTATGATGCGGATGAAATTCGGTCTGCTCGTCGCGGCCAACGGTATTACTGGGGATGCCAACGACCATACTGCATGTCACGCCCATATCCGCGACGAGTTTAACAGGGATGAATTGATCTTGCTGGTCGTAACTCGAGCTGAGCTTGAGGCGCTGACGTGTACCGAGGACTTTGGGGCGCTGCTGAAACTTAAATTGGGGCAGTTCCTGATGAACATGGCTCACTTTTAAGAAATCCCAATATCGACGATCGGTCTCGCCACAAAATTCGTCGTTTATGTAAAGCCGAGCGGGTGTCCGCTTCGGCACTTTTCGGTCGATTGCCGGCCGTCTCCTGTCAACCCAAAGCGGGAAGGCTATTCCGAACCGCTAAAAAGGCTGCAACTGTTCGCTTCTGGCCTTAGGCCAGCGCTAGGGGATTCACTTTAAAGCTGGTGTCAGCGGCCTGTAAAACTTGTGGAGGAAAAGCAAATTACTGTCGGTATGATTGCATTGTTATTTGTTATCCGTTGGCAGGTTACGAGCTGCATCGTACTCATTGGCAATGGCCAAGACTATCACGCAGAATCAGATCAGCGGTGAGATCGGGGAGACAGCCACAAAGTTGTGCTTCCTCAAAATGGGCTTCCAGTTCGATGGGCGCTCCCGCTTGGAAGCAGGCATCGACGGAATCGCCGAAGTAATGCTCGAAGGCAGGCCGACTGCTGGAATGATCGCTGTCCAAGTTAAGGCGACCGAGTCAGGAACATACTCCGGCGAGGACGACCATGGCTTTAATTATCTCCTGAGGGCCGAAGACCTCGAGTACTGGCGTCCCAGCAATCTGCCGGTCATCATCGTCCTGCATCGAATTTCCGATGGCAGCCTCTACTGGAAGGAAGTGCCGACGGGCGATGCCTTCCAGGACAGGCGTTTAAAATTCAACAAGGCGGAGGACAGGCTCGGACCCTCCGCAGTTGATCGACTAGCGTCGTTGACGGTTCCGAAGACTGGTTTCGGCTATTACATACCCCCGCTGGGCGGCGGCGAAGAGGCTTTGGTCAATATTCTTCCAGTTAAACTGCCTCGAGAGATGTATGTTGCCACTACCAAGTATGACCGAAAGCAGGCGAGCGCCATCATCCTCGGCGACGACGAACCGGCGCGCTTCGACTGGGCTACCAAGGGAGGCGGGTTCTGGTCGTTCCACGATCCACGGATGAGCGTCTGCCGGAAGTTCGTAGACCTTGATCAGGTTGAAGCTATTGAGGTCGAGCACCTGGCTTTTCACGAAGACGAAAACGAACGGAACAACTTCGCGTTCCTATTGCGTCAGACCCTCAGTCATCAGGTGCGCGGCAATCTCTCTTGGAGCAAGGAGAAGCGGCTTCATTATTTTACAGCGCGAGCCAAGAACACCGGTCGCGTATTCAAGTATCGGGCCTCGAAGAAGAATACCGAGGCGGAGGTTGTCAACGTCGTCATGGATAAAGACAAGCCGGAGCGGGTATCGTTTGTCCGTCACCACGCTTTCATTCCTCGGTTCGAGAGCCTTTTCGACGAGTGGTATCTTGTGATCGAGCCAACGTATTTCTTTACCTATGACGGTATGAACGCCCATTCCGCGCCAGATGCGTTGTTATCTGGCAAGAAGCGCATGGACAACAGCAGCGCTATTCGTGGCCAGGTCATCATGTGGCACCGCTTCCTTCAGAGTATCGAACCCAAAGCCACCGACCTTTTTGCCGCTCCTTCCGAAGAGCCCTGGTTGACCTTCGGAGAGCCGCCGATAGTCGATCTCCCGACTCGCGTCCCGGAAGATGTATGGCGCACGAAGGCCAGGTCGGCCGGAGAGGAGGGTCCGCAAGGTGTCCTCGAAGTTTAGAACCACCATATTCGAAGAGCCGCACCTTGAGTTTGGCGATAGCCACCACAACACCGATCCGAGGCGTGGTCTCGTGGTAGGCGGCCCGTTGCAGACCCCTGTCGGAGACACCATTAAGATCGCTGTGGTCGGCAGTGCCAAAACAGTCGAAGACACCAAGCGTTTCATGGGCTCTGTCGCCGCCGGCGTCGCTGGGAACGGCGAGAAGCATCCGAACATGCACCCTGATTTTCCCGGGTTGGGCAATCAGAATCCTTATAGGTGTAAGTTCGAAGTCGATGAGCGCGCGACCGCTGCCATCCCTCAGTCGAAAATCGACAAGATCAAAAAGGAACCGTACACCGACAAGGCTATCGAGATGGCCGTTGACGAGATATTCAAGGAACTCCAGGCAATTGACGAGAGTGGAAATCGACCTGACGTCGCAATCATAGCCCTTCCTGTTGCCCTGATCGAGCGTGTTTGGAACGCCCGCCCTGATGCAGGCGATGACAGTGAAACAGATACGGGCGAGCGGGCGGACATCCTGAATTTTCGCGGACTTCTCAAGGCAAAGTCGATGCACCTGAGCTTTCCGACTCAGATCGTGTGGGAAGACGTCTTCGACACGAATGCCTCCATCCCGAAAAAGATCAAGGAACATAGCGAACGTAACACGCAGGATGACGCCGATGTCACCTGGAACCTTATGACGTCTCTGTACTACAAGGGAACAGGGCGCATTCCATGGCGGCGGATGCCTCATATGGGGGAGTTCACCGCCTGCTACATCGGGGTAAGCTTCTACCGGGAGGTTGGCGGGAAGGACCTCTTCACGAGCGCCGCGCAGATGTTCGACGAACGTGGCCGAGGCTTTATCCTGAAGGGAAAGCGAGCTGAAACCGAGAGCAGAGGTCGGCACCCCTATATGACCAGGGACGATGCTCGTGATTTGATCCTCGAAGTGCTTGCTGCCTATAAGACCCACCATCGGAACTACCCCGCGCGTGTCGCTGTCTACAAGACGTCGCGGTTCCGTGAGGAGGAGGCGGAAGGGATCACTGAGGCGCTCGCCGAGCTAGCGATTGAGATGAAGGATTTGGTCTGGATTCAGGAGCGGACGGCTATGAAGGTACTCCGCGACGGCAACTACCCCGTTATGCGTGGTACCTTCGTGGAGCTGGACGGAAAGGGTCTTCTGTATACTAATGGCAGCATCCCGTACTACGGTACCTATCCCGGCACCTACGACCCCCGGCCGCTACTCATATGCCCCCATGAATCCAGTGACAACACGGTCGAACAGATTGCTAAGGAGGTCCTCTCCTTGACCAAGATCAACTGGAATTCGACCCAGATGAACCAAAAGCTGCCGGTTCCGATCAGGGCGGCCAGGAAGGTCGGCGAGGTGCTGAAGTACGCGGGTGACGACAAGGTGAGCTCGGACTACTCGCGCTATATGTAGCCGCGAGCAGTCCGGCGAAGGGACTGATTTCAATTTGCGCCTCTCGACGCCCACGCGAGCTCCAGTAGAGATCAATAGGCAGATCGAATTGTGCGGATTTGGCGACCGTCTGCGGCTGCTTCTGAAAAATCACGACACTGGCTTCTCATGCTGACAGACGAAACACGGGTAGATCAGCGGGAAATTTGATGTTGACAGCGATAGCAAACTACGGCGTGTCTGGAATGACCGTTATTGGCGCATTTCAGCCATGACAACATTCGGCCCAATGCGGACATGACGTTCCTCCTGCGGACGAAGCGGTGGCAAGCTCCACAGGAGCAGCGGATATGCCCATGAGCATTAGAGGGACGTGGAAATACATTTGACGTCGCGCTTGTGGAGCATCGATTATTTGACGGAGTTAGCTGCCATTGCGCCTTAGCGTGGCCTGAGCCAATGATGTACCCGCAAGCTCAGAGGACTAGCTTGGCTACGCTGGATCGAAGTGAAAAAGGCCGGGCGTGATGCAGGAGAACCTTAGGTGGTATATGCGCCTCGTTGAGAAACGGTCGCGCGAGCACAATCAAGCTTTCGGAATGCTTTATGCCCAGGGCCTCTACGGTGCCTGCGCCGCGATCATCCGTCAGGAAATTGATAACCTCATGCGGGTCGATTATTTGGCCTTCTCTGTCGCCCTCGCTGATCGTGATAAACTGTGCGGAGATGCCCTATCGGGTGCACGCTGGCAACGACGCTCCGAAAAGGGAAAACTTACGGACATCCGCGATGTCGAATTTCACACTGGCGCTAACGACAATCACTCGTGGGTATCCTTGGCGTATGAATACAGTTCGAAGTTCATCCACCTCACGATCTTTTGGGATTACGGGGTGTCTGATCCGGTGGTAACGATGCCTGAGAAGGACCGACTAGAACTCGCCTCCTACCTCAGCAGCTACCATGGCTTTCCAGGGCATGATTTGAAGATGAATGATCTTTTCGAGTACCTTCCGCAGGTTTTCGAAAAAATCCGTAGCAACATCGAATGTTACGTCGAGCAGGAAGACGGCCTGCTTCTGCAACCTTTATCTTCCTGAGGAGCAACCAGGCTTCTGCTTCGCCCTACTACCGTATATCTGTGCGAAGACGGTGAAAATTCGATGTTCGTGTCTTTCCTTCTCATGATCACAACTGACGCATACCTGCCCTCGACCCCATTGCAGTTCTTAGAAAGGATTGTCTTGCTTGGTCAGTGACTAAGAGAGAACCGCTATCCTCTCATCCGTCATCCACCACCGCAGTCTCGGGCCTGTCGCCCCCAAGAGCGTGTTCGCTCCGGCAGGTGCCGTCCGCGCTCTGGTAAGTAATCTCGGCGTCTCGCCCCTCAATGTGCTGGCGCTGAGCCGCAGCCTTGGCCTCCTTGAGCGCCTGTTGATGGGTCGCGAATGGCTCGGACCAAACGTTGTCGAGGCGATAGGCGTAACCGCCGTCGTGTTGTCCGACGTGATAGGTGATCTTCACTGACGATTCTCCAGGAAATGCGCATGACGTGGCGCGGCTAAGCTTGTGACCATGAGCACCGCATATACGCGCCGCCCGGTAGAGCCTCATCTAAGCGACGGCGACGCTGTCGGATTGTCCAATACCTCCGCGCCGAGGTCACCGAGTGTCGAAGTCCAACGCGTCCGTATGCGCCGGGCTGCAAGAGCATCTGTTTATCGAGCGGGAGACTGACGACGCCATGTACATCGAGACGGTCGAAAAATTCGCCGCAGTGGGGCAACACAAGGTCGACATGATCAGGAACCATCTGCCTGCCTTCTTTATAGGCGCGATGATGGCCGGAGCCTATATTGGCTTCGGCGACGTCATCATGTTTACGGCCGGTGCGCATGCCGATCCTTCGTGGAGCCACCTCGTGATGGGTGTGGTGTTTGCCTCCGCGTTGACTATCGTCATCTTTGCCGGATCGGAGCTCTTCACGGGAACCGCGATGTACATGGCGTTCGCCCTCTTCAAGCGCACCGCTTCGCCCACTGATGTGCTGAAGGTCTGGGTAGTCTGCTGGCTTGGAAACCTTACGGGCGCTGCGGTTCTC
This sequence comes from Hyphomicrobiales bacterium, assembly GCA_900466875.1. Taxonomy (GTDB): domain Bacteria; phylum Pseudomonadota; class Alphaproteobacteria; order Rhizobiales; family Rhizobiaceae; genus Neorhizobium. Next base: position 128,353 of record UBNQ01000016.1, read on the forward strand.
GCGGCGATCATGCATGCCGCCGGCGGGGGCGTTCTTCTGGGTGACGGGAGTGCCACGTTCTACTCGATCGTCGAGGCCAAAATGAATGGCACCCCGATGGCGCTGATCGCAAAGGGGCTCCTCTGCAACTGGCTCGTATGCCTTGCGATCTGGATGTGCGGAAGGACCGAGAACGACGCTGCCAAGATTTTCCTGATCTTCTGGCCGATCGTCATTTTCATCTCGTCCGGGTTCGAACACTCGGTGGCGAACATGTTCGCGTTCTCGATGGCACTCATGGGCGACCATCCGGCCGAGGTGACGTTGACGGGGGCGGCACACAACCTGTTATACGTGACGATCGGCAACATCCTCGGTGGCTTCGTCATGCTCGGTGTCGGCTACTGGGCACAGGAACCGGGCTTCGGTCACGAGGCGCATTTCAGGTCAACAAGAGGAAGCGACCAGCGCTCCCGTTGAAATCGGTAATTTTGTGTGTTCGGGTAGTTGTGAGGTTGAGAACCAATACCCAAATTCAAAACCCTGGCTTTCATACCCCGGACCGAGAGAATGAATTCTAAGTATGACGGTGTCGAGGTGTTACTACCGGAGCTCTCGAAGTTCCGGGAAGGGGACATCGTGCTGACTTTTAACGCCGCGGGTACGAGCTTCAAGGGAGCGGCGATATCGAACGCGATTACGAAAGTCACTGCGGGTCGCTACAGCCACGTTCTGATCTGCTCTTCGCCGCCGACCCTTATCGAAGCTATCGACGCGGGTGTCAGTACTCTGTCGCTCGCACGTTGTTTCGCGCACTCGCGTGGAAATATCCGGGTGCTTCGACATCGGAGATCTGAAATCGCTGCAAAAGCGGCCAGCTTCGCACAACTTGATGTCGGTCAAAGCTACTCGAAGAGGAAGGCCGTGTCGGCGGTCTTTCCACAAGCCACACTCGCCTCCCTTGCGGACAATGGCATTTTTTGCTCCGCTCTCGTCGCGCAAGTCTATCAGCTCGCAGGCGCGGTCGAATTCAAAAGCTTAGCTGTCGCCAAGACAACGCCAGCGACGATTGATAACCTTGAAGGGTTATCGGACGTTACTGATGAGGTGTTCCGACCGCGGCTTGCGCCACGCAATATCGAGACGATGTCAGCCCTGGACGGTGATAGATCGCCAACGATTTCCGCACGTCAAACTGCTATCACGGGGCGTTACGCTAGAGATTTATCCCCGGCAGTAAAGGCGATAATCGGCGCATATCCTGAGCTTGAAATGGGATTGCCCGGAGGTCTTTTCGGGATAATTCAATTCATCATGACCGCCCTGGACCTGACGGATGAGTTTCCAGCCGAAGAACGCCAGCGTTTCCTCGCTACCGTTATCGATCTGGACCACGCAGCAGCGGAGTTGATTGCAAGGGGTGAGCTGAAGGAACTTATAGACGAGATAGTGGTAGCTGACGGCCTAGATCATGCGAAACTCATCGCCGAGTCCTTTGCCGTCGTTCCTGATATCGATGTCGAATGGCTAAAAAACTATGGCATGGTTTCCGAGCGGCAGCGGGACGCTCGGGCGACCGCCCTTCAAGGCTTTGTGGAATGGGGAACCCATCGCGCGAAAAGTGTGGCCGCCTATGTCGATCTCGAGCGCGGTATGAAGGAATCATTGGAACAGCGGGTCACGGTCGTGCGAGAAGTACTCGCGCGTCTATCTTGAATGGATCACGCCGCCTAAGGGCTTTTGCCGTTTATCAAAGAGGCGAATTCTTCGACACTCAAATCCGGGACGGCAATCGCTTCGGGAGAACCAGCGCGGATGTCGCCGTTCCTGATTTCGGCTCCGAAATCCAGAGAAGTGAGCTGCTCGATCTCGGCCACCGTCGCCACTAATTCGGAGACCCGCGCGATCTCCTCCTCGTCGGGGTAGGCCTCCGGGACGCCCTTCGCGAGCTTCTCCAGCACGGGTTTCTGGTCGGCGAGCAGCGCGACAGATCGGAGTCTGCCGCCATCTGCCCAGACTGCGATCTTCCAGAACCGCATCGGGACCTTCGAGTCATGACGGTATGCGGCGTCGTACTTGTCATCGAAAACAGGGCCCGCGAAAACGCAAACCCGCTTTCTGGTCGTGACCGCGTTCCGCAGGACATAAGTTTCCAACGCGCGCCAACGGAGCTTTCCCTTTGCTCCTGGCCTGTCGTCCGCGCTGCCTTGATTGAAAAAGCCCAGTTGGGGCGCGGCGTTGGTGTAGAAAAACGTATCCGCCTCGGCCGCGAGAGCCTCGGCATCCGCACCCCATGCGGGATCGCCACGCATGATGATGTGGCCCTTCTGGAATATCCGGGCCGTGCGCTCGGCCATCGCGCGCGCGTATTCCTTCTTGGCCTGCGCCGAGGCGTTCTTGCCGGGGTATACGGGCTTCTCGTAGCCGGGGGCGTTCTGGTTCTCGTAGTACGGCCTCGCCATCTGCTCTTCTACGTCGATACGCGGGTCAGGCTGGAAGTCGTCGGATGACTCTGCCCCGGCAGGCACGAGATCGAGCTGCTTGAGCGAAGGATCGCGCGTTATCTCCTTGGTTTCGCGGTTCACGGCGACCGTTCGCCCACCGTCAATGTTGCATGCGGTGAGCGACGCCAGACGGCGCTCGCTGTTCATGAAGATCGAGAAATGGGTGTAGCGAAGCTCGTGGGGATCGTCTCCCGCTTGGGCCTGCTTGTTTTCGGCCAGCGCGTAGGGGAGGCCGGACATGCTGGGAAGAGGAACCACAAAGCCGGGGATGAAGCCGGGCTCGTATCCGCCTCTGTCGGAAAAATCGAGCGGAGCGCGGGCGACTTTCTCGGGTCCCGGCTTTGGTGGTGACGCCGTGACGACGGGCGGAACCGGAGGGACGTTCGGGCGTGCTGAGAAGAGCGGAGCGCGCACGCTGATCTCAATCGGGAAGACCCAGGTGAGAGAGCCGTCTGCACCCAGCCGAGCGCCCGGCGTCGCTTCGGTTGCGGCCGCATGCACGCTCTCGCTCGCGACAGCGGATACTGGCCCGGTTCGCGGAGCGCCCTTCCAGATTTCCACCAGCTGGCCAAGGGGAGCCGACATCGTGCCGCTTGCCGCGACCTTGAGGCCGAGGTCCTTCACGATCGCGCTGATGCGAATTCCTTCGTTTATATCGCGCCGTAGCGGTTGGCCGTTCGCGTCTGTCACCTCGAGAAACGGGCCGCCCCAGTGGTGCAGCGCAATCGCCTCCCATTCGTTGTTGCAAACCAGGGCACCGGAAGAGCCCTGGTCGGTGTCTGCGAGATAGTGGAGGACCTGGACGGTCTCGTCACGGGAGACGAGGTTGTTCTCGCGGACCACGATTTGCTTGAGGCCGCCGAGCGGATGCTGGACGATATTCGCAATTTCGCCGAGCGCGTGCTTGTCCGAGGCGTCGGACAACGGGATGTATCCGAATTCCGTTATCTCGCGGTCGCCGGACAACCTGTCGCCGATCGCGATCAGCGTGTAGTCCAGCCCTTCGACGGGATCGCTGACGAACAGCTTGCCGGGGGCAAACGAGAAAGCGGTCACGGGACGCTGGCTGCCGTCGTCATCCGCTTCGTAGTCGAACTGGACCCGCATACCGCTGGCCAGCACTGCGGACTTGATGACGTGGTTATTTGTCAGGAAGACCCCGGGGCCGACGAGAAAACCCGTTCCCTGTGCCGCTCCAGTGCCCCAGACGACCCGGCCCACGGTATCGGCGGCGCGTCGGCCGCGTGTTAGGAACTCGACCCCGGTGAAGTCGATGGTGGGACCCTGCATCGCCTCTGCGCCGCCTGCCATCCTGACATCGTCGTCGTACCTGGCAGCGGTCTCGATGACCTTGGAGACCGCGGTGGCGTCGCGGATCGACATGCTTGTCTTGCGCGCGATCCGTTTCACCAGCCGCTCGGGACTGGTTTCCGCGCCAAGAGGGTTCCCGGCGGCGATCTGCCTTAGGGAATGCTCGATTTCACCGGAATTTCTTAGAATTCTAGCTTTGACGATCGCGTCAAGCTGCGTGTCGATAACATCATCCACCATCTGCGCCCCCGAGCAAACAAGCGAATACTTACATCGTCCCACGACACGCGTGTGTCATGCCTACGGTACTCGCTTTTGGTGCGCGTTCAACGGCTTTTTTTCGTGTCGATACGTGACGATTCCCGAGTTGCTTTCGGAGCCAGCACTGAAATCCAGCGCTGGCTCCGCGGCGCGCGGACGGCTAGCCGCCCTGCTTGAGCTGGATGAAACCGATGCCCTGTCGGGTAGGAGCCTCCTGCCTGAGCGTCTTCACCATATCCTCGTACTCGCGCTCCACTTCCGGGGTCACCGACGGACGCGTATCGTGGAACGCCCGTTCGAAGTCTTCGGCGCGCACCTCAGTCACGTCGATATTCGAACGCAATGCGAGAAGTCCGGCACGCCTCGTCAGGTCTTCGAGGTCTGCCCCGGTGAAGCGTTCGGTTCGCTCCGCGAGAGCGTCGAGGTCGACGTCCGACGCGAGGGGCATTCCCTTGGTGTGGATGCCGAGGATTTTCCGGCGTCCCTTTGCTTCCGGCACGGGAACATAGACGAGCTCGTCGAAACGGCCAGGCCTCAGGAGCGCGGGATCGAGAAGGGTCGGCCTGTTCGTCGCGGCCAGGACGACGACACCTTGAAGCTCCTCGAGCCCGTCCATCTCGGCCAGAATGGTGTTCACCACGCGCTCCGTCACAGCTGGCTCGCCGAGGCCGCCTCCGCGGGCCGGGGCCAGCGAGTCGATCTCGTCGATGAATAGGACTGTCGGTGCGACCTGACGCGCCCGCTCGAACAAACGGGATACCTGCTGTTCCGACTCGCCATACCACTTTGAAAGCAGGTCCGAGGATTTGGTGGCGATGAAGTTCGCTTCGGCTTCGCGGGCGACCGCTTTGGCCAGCAGCGTTTTCCCGGTTCCGGGTGGCCCGAACAGCAGGAAGCCCTTGGCGGGACGAATGCCGAGACGCTTGAAGGACTGGGGCGACTTGAGGGGGAGCTCGACGCCTTCTTTGAGCCGCATCTGGGCGTCGTCCAGACCTCCGATGTCGTCCCATTTGACGTTCGGAGCCTGGATCATGATCTCGCGAAGAGCCGACGGCTGGATACGCTTGAGCGCGCTGAGGAAGTCAGCCTGCCCGACACTCAGGTTCTCGAGGATTTCGAAGGGAATGCCATCCCGGAGATTGATATCTGGCAGGATGCGCCTCAGGCAATCCATCGCGGCTTCGCGGGCGAGAGCGCCGAGGTCGGCACCGACGAAGCCATAGGTCGTCCTTGCGATCTCCTCCATGTTCACGTCTTCCGCGAGAGGCATGCCGCGGGTGTGGATGGCGAGGACCTCCTGGCGACCCTTCTGGTCCGGGACGCCGATAACGATCTCGCGGTCAAAGCGGCCGGGCCGCCGAAGGGCCTCGTCGATGGCGTCACGGCGGTTGGTCGCCCCGATGACCACGATGTTCTGACGTGGCTCCAGGCCGTCCATGAGGGTGAGCAATTGGGCGACAATTCGCCGTTCGACTTCGCCGGACACGTTTTCCCGCTTGGGCGCGATCGAATCGATCTCGTCCACGAATATGATGGCGGGCGCGTTCTGCGAGGCTTCCTGGAATATCTGCCGGAGGCGTTTCTCCGATTCACCGTACTGACTGCCCATGATCTCGGGTCCGGCTATATGGTAGAAGCTTGCCTCGGTCTCGTTGGCGACGGCACGGGCCAACAGCGTCTTGCCCGTGCCCGGCGGGCCGTGGAGAAGCACGCCCTTGGGGGGATCGATGCCGAGACGCTGGAACAGTTCCGGATGCCGTAAAGGCAGCTCCACCATCTCGCGTACCTGTTCAACCGCGTTGCCGAGCCCGCCGATGTCATCGTATGTGACATCGGCGCGCCTGGCGTCCTTGGGTTCCTCGAACTGTGGGCGGAGTTCGACCTCCGTCGTTTCGGTCATCTGGACGATGCCGCGCGGCTGCGTGGACACCACGACCAGGCGGATTTCCTGGAGACCGTAGGTCGGAAGATCCGCGAAGCCCCGCATCGCCGCGCTCATGCGGGGATCGCCCGATCGCACACGCTGCTGGACGGAGGTGGATATGACGTCGCCGGCGACCATCGGGCGCTGGTAGAACGTTCGCCGCAACGCCTCGCCGGAACCCTGCAGCCTTAGGTTCTTGACGGCCGGGGCGAGCACAACGCGGGTCGCTGGTTTCACGTCCGCTTTCTTGACTTCGATAAAGTCACCGCTCATGGCCCCGGCATTGCCGCGCTGCAGTCCATCGAGGCGAACGATGGCGAGGCCTTCGTCTTCTTCGTAGGAGTCAATCGCGATAGCCGCCGTGTGCCGTTTGCCGACCAGTTCCACGATCTGGCCTTCCGATATGCCAAGCGAAGCCATCGTTTGGCGCGGAAACCTGGCAAGCCCGTATCCTGCGTCCTTGGTCTGAGCATTGGCGACCTGCAGCTTGAGTGTTTTGTCATCAGGTTCCATCAAGGGACCTCTCCGTTATACTTTGATTGACTGCATGAGGTGCTGTCAGCGCTCGGCGACGGGCTTCCCGTAAAGTTCGGGCATTGCGGCGATATAGACGCGGGGTGTCGGGCTTGCCCTGAACGTCTCGCCGAAGGCGACGAGATACCCGAGCATGCCGACCATCAGGCAGAGGATGAAACCGATCATGGGGCCAGTGCCATAGCTTGTTGGGGCGTGCTGATAGCTGTCTCTCATCGATAGTCTCCTTTCTGGAGGCGTTGACGAGCGGACGCTACGACCCGCCATCGGACCGTTATTGTAAGAAAACACGGCCTGGACCCGATGCCTGATCGCGAGTGCAGGATCGTGCAAAACAGGGAAAGCTCGTCGGAGCGGAGGCCGTAAGATACAATCGCGTGGCCAAGGCAGCGGACAGAATGTCTCTCCGGTAATACCTCGAGAGACAAGGCTCCGACCATGAAACCCAACCAACCCGCCAGATCGCGGAAGCATGTGCAGTCAGCCATCTTCGCGACGTTGGCCACGCTCTATTCCGCTTCCGCGACCTTTGGCCAGGACGTGTCCACGCCGCCCCCGGTCACCGTCGCCAAGCCCGTGGTCCGGGTGGTCACGGAGCAGGACGACTTCATCGGCAGGTTCCAGTCCGTCGAGGAAGTCCTTGTCCGCGCGCGGGTAGGCGGATACCTCGACAAGGTCCAGTTTACCGACGGCTCTCTCGTCAAGAGCGGAGACCCGCTGTTCGTGATCGACCAGAGGCCGTTCGAGACCGCGCTCGAGGAGGCGACATCCGCGCTCGAGGTCGCGAAATCCACCTTGACCTACGCCGAGGCCCAGTTCCACCGCGCGGAAACGCTTTCCACCAACGGCAGCCAATCGGTGTCGATACTGGACGACCGTCGACGGGAGTGGATTTCGGCGCAGGCCAACGTCCGTGGAGCTAAGGCAAGTGTCGACCGCGCTCAATTGGACCTCGGCTACACGCTGATCACCGCGCCGCTTAGCGGACGTATCGACAGGCATATGATTTCCCCCGGAAATCTCGTCCAGGCCGACCAGACCGAGCTGACGACGATCGTGTCGCTGGATCCGATCGACTTCTACTTCGATGTCGACGAGCGCAGGCTTCTCTCCTATGCTGCGCTCGCTCGTGAAAACGGCAAATCCCTACAGGAAGGCGGCGGCGGTCTCGACGTGAGTGTCACGATCGCGGATGGGGCGTCGAAGCCTTTCCGCGGAAAGCTGAACTTCTCCGAGAACAAGGTCGACGGCCAGTCCGGCACGATGCGTGTCCGCGCCCGGCTCCCGAACCCCGACCTCGTGCTCCAGCCGGGCCTTTTCGGCAGGATCGAGGTGGGAGCGTCGAAGGCCTACACCGCGGTTCTCGTGCCGGACGAAGCGCTTTCGGCGGACCAAAACCAACGGGTTGTCTTTATCGTCGGCCAAGACGGAACGGTCATCACCAAGGCCGTTCGTACGGGGCCTAAGCTCTATGGTTACCGCGTGATCCGCGAGGGCCTCGAAGGCGACGAAACGATCGTCGTCAACGGCCTGATGCGGGTTCGCCCCGGCCAGAAGGTCACTCCCAGGATGACGGAGCTTCCGCAGGAAGCCGTGGCGCTGGGAGCGATCCAATGAGGTTTTCGCACTTCTTCATCAGGCGGCCGATTTTCGCGTCCGTCCTGTCCATCGTCCTGTTGATCGTCGGCGGGATCGCCTATTTCAATCTGCCAGTCGCCCAGTATCCGGAGATCGCGCCACCGACGATCGTGGTGCGCACGTCCTACCCCGGCGCGGACTCCCAGACCATCGCGGATACCGTCGCGACTCCCATCGAGCAGGAGATCAACGGCGTCGAGGACATGCTTTACATGTCGTCTTACTCGAGCGCGGACGGCGCGATGTCGATCACCGTGACCTTCAAACTCGGAACGGATCTCGACAAGGCGCAGGTCCTCGTCCAGAACCGCGTGGCGATCGCCGAACCACGACTTCCCGAAGACGTCCGCCGCCTCGGCGTGACAACCGTGAAGAGCTCGCCGGACATCATGATGGTTGTCCATCTGCTTTCGCCGGACAGTCGCTATGACCAGCTCTACATCTCCAACTACGGCCACAACCGCATCCGCGACCAACTTGTCAGGCTCGAAGGGGTAGGGGACGTCACGCTGTTCGGCGAACGCGAATACTCCCTCCGTATCTGGCTCGACCCAGAAAAGCTCTCGGCATACGGGATGACGTCAGGCGACGTGGTGCAGGCTTTGCGCGACCAGAACGTCCAGGTGTCCGGCGGCTCCATCGGCAGTCCCCCGGCCGCAGGCACGAACGCGTTCGAATACACGGTGAGAACCGAAGGCCGCTTCAGCGATGCACGCCAATTCCGCTATGTCATCGTCAAGTCCACGGACAGCGGTCGGTTGGTCCAGCTCCAGGACGTCGCCCGAATCGAACTCGGTGCGAAGAACTACGTCACAAACAGCTATCTCGACGGCATCCCGGCCGTCGGTCTGGGTATCTTTGCTCGTCCGGGCACGAACGCCCTCGAAGCGGCGGCGGCGGTCAGAAAGATCATGGATACCGAAGCCAAGAACTTCCCTCCGGGCCTTGAGTACAAGATCGCCTACGACCCCACCAAGTTCATTTCGGAGTCGATCGACGAGGTCTACAGGACGATCATCGAAGCGGCGGTGCTCGTCGCCATCGTTGTCCTGGTGTTTCTGCAATCCTGGCGCACCGCGCTGATCCCGATCGTAGCGATCCCCGTATCGCTGATCGGTACGCTCGCGTTCCTGCTGGCTTTCGGCATTTCGCTGAACATGCTGTCGCTTTTTGGGCTGGTCCTGGCCATCGGCATCGTCGTGGACGATGCCATCGTGGTCGTCGAGAACGTCGAGCGAAACCTCAGGAACGGCCTCACTCCAAGTGCGGCGGCCCATGTGACGATGGACGAAGTCGGTACCGCCGTCGTGGCCATTTCCCTCGTCCTCATTGCCGTATTTGTCCCGACAGCGTTCATCCCCGGCATTACCGGACAGTTCTACAGGCAGTTCGCCGTGACGATTTCCGTCGCGACGGCGATCTCCGCCCTGAACTCGCTAACGCTTTCCCCCGCCTTGGCGGCTATCGTGCTGCGCCCCCACGAACATGGTAAATCCGCGGGCATCCTGGCCCGTTCCGGACAATGGGCTGCCGACAGGTTCAACGGCGGCTTCGATCGGCTCAGCGCGGGATATTCCTGGGTCGTCCGCAGAATGGTGCAGACCAGGATCGCGCTCGCCATCTGCATCGTGGCATTCCTCGCGCTTCTCGGCGGCACTTTCTACATGACGCAGATCGTGCCGCGCGGGTTCATCCCGACGATGGACCAGGAATACGCACTTGTGGTCGTCCAGCTTCCGGACGGATCATCCCTGAGCCGTACCGACGATGTCGTCAGACGCGCATCGGCGCTGATCAACAAGATGCCGGGCATCGCCCATACCGCCTCGTTTGCGGGCTTCAGCGGGGCGACCTTCACCAACGCGTCGAACCAGGGGCTGATCTTTGCCACATTCGACCCGTTCGAGGAGCGGCTCGAGAAGGGACAGTCGGCCGAAAAGCTAATCGGCCAGCTCTACGCCAATCTCCAGTCGATCGAAGAGGCGTTCATCATCGCAATTCCCCCGGCTCCGGTGCGCGGGGTCGGAAACTCCGGCGGGTTCAAGATGCAGATCAAGGACCTCGGCAACTCGGACATGAAGCGCATCCTGCCGCTCGCCTACGAAATCATGGGTGCGGCCAACAACACGAAAGGACTGGCTGGTGTCTTCACGACATTCAGCGCGTCGAGCCCTCAGTATTTCCTCGACATCGACCGTGACAAGGCACGCTCGCTGAACGTTCCCATCCCGAATATCTTCGAGGCGTTGTCCATCAATCTCGGAACCTCGTACGTCAACGATTTCAACGCCTACGGCCGGGTTTATCAAGTTCGGGCGCAGGCCGAGCAGAACCACCGTATGGAGAGGGACGATATCCTGGCCCTCAAGGTGCGATCGGCAACCGGAGCGCTCGTTCCCATGGGTACCCTGGTGGACATCAAAGACACGACTGGCCCTTCTCTCGTACAGCGGTACAACATGTACGTGTCGGTTCCGATCCAGGGTCGGGCAGCGCCAGGCGTCTCTACGGGAAGCGCGCTCGACGCGATGGAACAGGTCGCGGCCAAGATACTGCCGCCTGGGACGAGCTTCGACTGGACCGAGCTGTCCTACCAGGAACGGAACACAGGAAACACGGCGACATACATCTTCATCCTGTCGGTGGTCTTTGTCTTCCTGGCCTTGTCCGCGCAGTATGAAAGCTGGACCTTGCCGTTGGCCATCATCCTTATCGTGCCTTTGGCGATCCTCGCCGCGCTCGTCGGCGTGCATCTGCGCGGACTGGACAACAACATCCTCGTCCAGATCGGGCTGATCGTCCTGATCGGTCTCGCCGCCAAGAACGCGATCCTGATCGTCGAGTTCGCGAGGCAGGCACAGGAAGAGGGGGCAACGGCCGTCGAAGCAGCCATAACCGCGAGCAGGCTGCGCCTGCGCCCGATCCTGATGACCGCCTTTGCCTTTATCCTGGGGGTCGTGCCTCTGATGATCGCCAAGGGCCCCGGTGCCGAGCTGCGGCAGTCGCTTGGGACGGCCGTGTTTTCCGGCATGCTAGGCGTGACCTTCTTCGGCCTGTTTCTGACGCCCGTATTCTTTGTCCTGCTGCGTTCCCGCTACAGGCCACGTCCGGTGGCCGAAGCCGAAGTGAAGATAGCCGCCTAGTTTCGGTCCTCTCCCGTAAGACAACGCCGATCCTCTGGGTCGGCGTTTTTCTTCGTAAGGGAGAATACAGGACGGGATGATACAAAAACGTCTTTTCAAGAAATCGAATCTTGCAAGAATATCCCCCCGATTTCAGGCCTTATACATCTAGGCGAGGCAACAAAGTCGGCTTCCTCCTCCCGTCGACCTGCCTCTCCGCGAAGGTGCCGTCACCGCCTTCCAGTCGTAGTCCATCCGCCATGGCTGCGACTTTGCGATCCCCGCTCCTTGCCGCCCCTCCCAGAAGGCGCGGGGATCGCCTCTTCATGGCTCCATTGGCGAACGTCACCCATCCACATGCAGGAATAACGCGGTCGCCGCGGCAAAGGTGCAGGATTGTGCAATCCAGCGGCCCGGAAATCGCATCCTCTCGATATTTACGCGCTGGGCGAACGTGAGTTCGATGGAACCGAGGAACTTGCCCAGCCTGACGGAACAGATCGGCGCGCACATTCAGAGTGCGAGTTCAGCGCCGGGTCCAAACGGAAAGGGCAGGGCAATGTCACGCTGGCGGAAATACATCATCGGGGTCTGTACTATTGCGGTCGTCGGCCTTCTGGGCGCGGCCTGTTTCTTCTTCTGGCCCCACAGCCTCCCGGATGTCCAGGCGAGCAAGACCCAGCCGACGGGAGCCGACCTCGTCGCTCGCGGCGAGTATCTCACTGTCGCCGCTGACTGTGCCGCCTGTCACACCACCAAAGGCGGCAAGCCCTTTGCTGGCGGCCTGCCGTTCAAGCTCCCTTTCGGAACGATCTACTCGCCCAACATCACGCCCGACAACACGGTTGGTATCGGCGACTGGAGCGATGCCGAGTTTGTCAGGGCCATGCGGTCCGGTGTCGGCAAGCATGGGGAGGATCTGTATCCGGCCTTCCCGTACACCTCCTATGCGCTTCTCTCGACTGACGACATCCTCGCCATCAAGGCCTATCTGACGACGCTCGCCCCGGTTTCCGACCCCGCGCCGGAGAACGCGTTGGCCTTCCCATTCAACCAGAGGTCGCTGATGCGCGGGTGGAAACTCCTCTTTGTCCCGTCGGGCCCGTTCAAGCCCGATCCCGGAAAGGGAAAGGAATGGAACGACGGCGCTTATCTCGTCGAGGCCTTGGCACACTGCGGCGAATGCCACACCCCGCGTGGTCTCATGTTCCAGAGGAAGCAGGGTGTCGCCCTCTCAGGTGGTGATGTCGACGGCTGGAAGGCCTGGAACATCACGTCCGACAAGGAATACGGCCTTGGAAACTGGACCGACGAGCAGATCGCGGAAATGCTGTCGGCCGGGCATGTCAAAGACCGCGGCGTCGCGGCAGGCCCCATGCGCGAGGCGATCGACCTCAGTCTCAGCAAGCTGCCAAGATCCGACATCGACTCCATCGTCGCCTATCTCCGAACGGTTCCGGCGGTATCGGGAGATCCCGACCTCAAGGCGGTGCGGCGCTCTGAAAAGGAACTGACAGCGGCGTCGGCGCAGGTCTCATCCGGCATCGAGCCCGGCAAGCAGATCTACGCCGGAGCCTGCGCGAGCTGCCACGGATGGAACGGCGAAGGACTGTTCAATCCCCGGGCCGCTATCTTTGGGGGACACGCACTCAGCGATCCGACTGCCAGCAACGTGGTCAGGGTCGTTCTACAGGGCTCCTCCGACCACGAGGCCGCTCCCGGAAAAACCATGCCGTCTTTCGCGAAAATATACTCTGACGCAGACGTGGCCGCATTGGCGAACTTCGTCGTCCAGCATTTCAGCGGACGGACGGGAACGGTCACCGCCAAACAGGTTTCCGCCGCACGCTGATCGGAAAGAAATCGGGAATGGCCCGTGCAGGGAAGGCGCGGGCCATTCTCGCAATCCTGCCACCCAACCGGACAGCCGCGATGGACCTCCATACTCAGATTGTCAGCGAGAACACGCCACGTAGCCAGTTCGCCACGGACGATCCGATCGAGATTTTGCGGCATGCACGTGACGCGTTCGAGGAAGGTATCCGGGTCGCGATCGTGACCCTCGTAGACATAACGGGAGGAGCTGCTCGACCGCTTGGCGCGCAGATGAGCGTTCGCATCGACGGCTTTTACTGCGGTTTCGTATCCGGCGGATGCACCGAGGCCGCCGTCGCTGCCGAAGCGATCGATGCGCTCAATGCAGGGCACGATCGGTTCCTTCTGCTTGGAGAAGGCTCCCCATTGTTCGACATCGTCCTGCCCTGTGGCGGTGGTATCCGGCTGTCCATCCATATCCTCAGGGACATCGCGCCGATCGACCGTATCCTGGATATCGTCCGCATGCGGCGGGTAGCGGGTCTTTCGTACAGGCCGGAGGCGCAGACCCTGACCTGTCACCCTTCAAGGCAAACAGGTTGGCAGTCGAACGAATTCATAAGGGCTTACCGCCCGCGTACAAGGGTCGTGATTTCGGGCAACAAGCTTGAGGCTGACGCCGCAGCGCGCGTCGCGCTAGCAGCCGGATACGAAGTCGTTCCAGCTGTAAAATCCAATGGGCGGCATCTTGCCGACCTGTCCTTCGACAAGTTCACAGCGGTCGTCCTTCTAAACCACGATCTGGATGCCGAGCTTCCCGCGCTCGAAGCTGCGTTGAGATCACCAGCATTTTACATCGGCGCGCTGGGAAGCCGTCGTACGCACGAAAGGCGACGGAGGTACCTGCTCGACTTGGGCTACGGCCACTCGCAAATAGCGAGGATCAAAGCGCCCATCGGCATCTTCGACAAGGCGAGGGATGCGAAAACGCTTGCGCTTTCGGTTGTGGCTGACATCGCCGCGATTGCACCGGACGGAATTTAGGGAGGTTTGGGTAAGGATCTGAGAGCGCAGAGCCGTTGAGAGGTCGCCTGCGCTGCTGTTGCGAGTGGGGAGCCGCCTTCAGTTCTCCGAGAACCTGGTGGTTCTGTGGGAGGGGTCGGGCTCCAAATGAAGGCTAGGTCGACAGCCCCGCTTCGTCCCGGCTATCCAGAAGCCCCATGGCAATGGACATGAAATCGTCGAGTGGTCGGCGGTCGCGCGTAAGCTTCATGCGCAGGACCGTCCCCTCCCAGCTATTGATCAGGAACCGGGCCATTTCCACGGCTTTAAGACCGCGCTTGATCTCGCCATGTGCCTGCCCCTCTTCAATCACCTGAGCGAGCAGGTCGGTCCAAGAGGCCAGAGCGTCATTAAGCGCCGAACGGAGGAGAGGTACGTTTTCCGAACTCTCGGCCGAAAGGTTCCCGATAAGGCAACCTCTATCATACCCGTTCTTCTCATATCTCGCGATGAAGAAGCCGAAATGGCTCTTGATCCGGCTCAAAGGAGTAAGGACAGGATCGGACAATATTTCGCGCTTGGAGGATGCGATATATCCTTCGAGAACCTCAAGAGCCAACCGCTCCTTGCTCTTGAAGTAGTTATAGAAATTGCTCTTGGGGACTCCGGCGCTGTCGGCAATTTCCTGTATGCCGCAACCGCTGTAGCCGAGGGCGTTGAAGCGCTCCTGGGCGGCATCTACGATCTTCTGTCTGATGGTCGTGACCATGGTGATCTCCCGTAGCCCCTGCATATGAATGAGCCGATCCGGTTTCAAGGCCACAGCGTCAAGCCGCGGCGAAAATAAACTTAATTGACGAGATAATACGACCAGTCGTATTAGTCCGCAACACTCAAATGGAGGCGCGCCATGGCGGCGGAAATCCGGAACCAAAATCTCACGCCGGCTTGGGTAATGGCACTCGGCACTTTCGCTATCGGCACAGAAGGGTTCATGATCGTTCCCCTATTGCCGAAGATGGCCGAGGACCTTCAGTTCTCGATCGCGACCCTCGGAACGCTCGTCACGGTCTTTACCCTGACGCTTGCCTTCAGCTCCCCCATACTGACGACGCTATTCGGAAGCGTCGACCGGCGTCGACTGTTGATCTCGACGATGGGATTTTTCGCGCTGGCCAATCTCGTCGCATGGCAGTCGAGCGGGTACTGGGGCATTTTCACCGCCCGGGTGCTTCTGGCTCTCGCGGCTGGCCTGTACACCCCCAATGCCAACGCGCTGATCAGCGTGCTGGTCGCGCCCGAGAAGCGCGGCAGGGCGCTCGCCATCGTCAACGGCGGGATGACTATCGCAATCGCGCTGGGATTGCCGATCGGCTCGCTGGTGGGGAACGCGCTTGGATGGCGCGTGACATTTCTCGGTGTCGGCATCCTCGCCCTGATCGCAGTTGCGGGCCTGGTCTTCGGTCTCGACAGGTCGGCGGGAAAGGGCATTGCGGTTCCGAGCATTTCGGCCAGAATCGCGGTTGCGAAGCGCCCCCCGGTTCTGGTCGGCTTGGCGATCACGCTGTTTTGGGCGATCGGTGCCTATACCGTGTGGACCTACATCGCGCCCTATCTCCAGTCCGTTGCCAACTTCGGTCCCGACGGCATCAGCTTCATCGTCTGCCTGTGGGGCGTGAGCGCGGCCATCGGTATTTTCAGTGGCGGAACGCTTAGCGACAAGCTTGGCGCGAAAGTGGTGATGGCAGGCAGCCTCTTACTTCTGACCGGGGCGTTCGTGCTGCTTTCCTTCACGGCGTTCTGGCTGTCACCGACCGAGGCGGTCATCCCGATCGTGGTTTCCGTCGCCGTCTGGGGCGTCACCGTATTCGGCTTCTTCCCCGCCCAGATGTCCCACCTGATCCAGGTCGGCGGGCAGGCCTCGGCTCCCGTCGTGCTGTCGCTCAACACGTCGTCCATGTACGGCGGCTTTGCCCTCGGCAGCGCGATCGGTTCGGTGGTCGTCTCTCAAGGGCAGGTGGCCGACCTCGGCCTCGCAGCCGCTGTGGCGGAAGTGGTCGGCCTCGTTCTGCTTTTTGGTTTCGCGGCAAAGACCGCGTCTCCGAGCGTCTCGCCCGTCCGCTAGACCGGATGGCCTACCTGCGGCGTATCCACCCGAAAACAATCCAAACCCATAAACCCAGGGAGAATGACCATGAAATTGACTGGCAACACGATCTTCATCACAGGCGGCGGGTCCGGGATCGGCCGAGGGCTTGCCGAGGCGTTCCACAAGCTTGGCAACCAGGTCATCATTTCGGGACGCCGCAAGGCGAACCTTGAAGAGACCATCAAGGCGAACCCCGGCATGACCGCCTACGAGATGGACATCACCGACCCTTCGAGCATTGAAGAGGTCGCGGCCAAGATCGTCGCCGACTATCCGGCGCTGAACGTGTTGTTCAACAACGCAGGCATCATGCCATTCGACGACGCTGCCAAGCCAATCGATGAGAAGACGATGCAGAGTATCGTAACCACGAACTTCTTCGGCCCAATTCGGATGACGTCCGCACTAATTGAACATCTCAAGAGGCAGCCTTCATCGGTCATCATCAACAACACCTCGGTGCTGGCATACGTGCCGCTGGCTTACAATGCCGTCTATTCGGCGACGAAGGCCGCACTCCATTCGTTCACCATGTCGCTGAGATTCACCCTTCGTGACACCTCTGTGAGAGTACAGGAAATAGCTCCTCCATGGGTTGACACGGACCTCATCAAGAAGAGCGGCGATCCGCGAGCGATGCCTCTCGATGCCTTTGTGAAGGAGACGATGGAGAAGCTTGAGACCGACAACGAAGACATTTACGTGGATGCCATCAAGATGTTGCGCGACAATCCGGGCTCGAAGGAGCATGAATTCTTCTTCCAGTTCAATGAGGTTATGGTCAGAGAGCCTATCCCGGTTTGATCGACTACCGATGAGGGCGAACTCGCCGGACTAATCGAAAAAGGCCTCAGCTTCGACGCTGAGGCCTTTTTCGTTACATCCGACAACCACTGGGCGGGCAGTCTCAATCGAAATGGAAGTCCGAAAGATCCACCGAAACGATCAGCGGTTCCGGAAGCGGCGTGTTGTCCGGCTTGCGCGGATAGATACGCATTTTCGAGGGAAGCACGATGCCGTCGACCTTGACCGGATCGGTTAGGTAGCGCGCGGCTGCGTTCTTGCCCTGGATATCCACCTCGTAGTCGTGCCGATACAGGATGCCGTCCTTGTTGAAGTAGAAGGTCTGCTCGGTGCTGTGCGTGGCGATCTCGTCGGGGAAGCGAACGTGAAGACGACGCAGCATCTCCCCGTTTTCCTGCCATGGTTCGATCTCGTTGCAAACCACGCCGGGCCGCTTGAGGATGAAAGGCGACGTCAGGTAAGTCCACATTGTGTAGCCGGAGAAATAAGCGACCTGCGGATTGCTCCACGGGGTTTCCATCTCGTAGCCCTCAAAGGACTTGCGGGGATCGAGAAGCTCCTCGACGACAGCACCCTCAGGTGTTTCGATCGTCACGCGACCCGGAGTGAACGCCGACTTGTTGTCGGTCGGGGCAAACGGCCAATGCGATACCCATTCCTTCTTGAGGTCCACCTTGACATGGCAGTCCACCAGGACTTCTGCCTTGCCCTTGAGACCCCAGAGGACGCCGCCCTGGTGAAGCTTGGCCGTCAGGTAAGAGAATTTCTGAAACTGCTCCATTCCACCGTGTGCCTCGATGGCGATGTCTAACAGGTCCTTCATACAATTGCTCCTTGGCTAGAGATTGAACGCTTAAACGCTCCCTTTCTCTACGAAGATCGGGCCTGAGTTCATTGTAAGATTGAACACCCACGGGTTAGGGAGGAGATAGCGATCCAACTAGCTTCGCGCTGCCAATAGCGCGCGCGCCACCTCGATGTCAGGGGTGGGGGGAATGCCCTCGAATTTTTCCAAAGCAGACGTGAGATCATGTTTCGCTGAGCTGGCTTCGGCTGGACTTGCCAAGTGGACAAGGCAGATCGCGCAACGGAGCTCCCATATCACCGCCCCCACCGAGCGTGCCAGACCAATCGCCTCAGCAAGAAGCGTTAGAGCTTGGGCGCGGTCCCGCTTAATCAGGGACACCGCCTTGAGACGGAGGAGTTCTGGTCTACACCACCCGGCATCTCCAAACAGCGCACGGTCTACAGCGGCTTGAGAAGCTCTGCATCCAGCGAGCACTGTCATGTATTCCAGCCGCATGCCGACGCTGTGCAACAGCGCCTGTTGCAACGCAATCTGCTTTTCTTCCGTCTGAGTATCCTCAGGCACGACGAGGTCATAGCCATCGACCCACTCCTGCCATCGTACAAGCATGTCCTTGCCGGCAATCCGCTTCACTGCCTCCAGCCTCGACCTTGCTTTTTCCGTTTGGCCTGCGAGATACGCGATCGGTATAGCGCTCAAGCACAGCATCAGGCAGGTTGATATCGAATGGCCGAGCCGTTCGCAGTCGGCGATAAGTTCGTCGATTTCGGATAGGCTCCGATCCACTTTCCCCTCGAGGAAATCGATCATCGTGATGACCGACCTCGCTATCGTTCCCTGATCATAACCCGTCCCGTAGTTCTGCGTCGTGCGGACCGCGCGACTGGCTTCGAACAGCGAGAGCTCGGCCTGTTCGCGGGCGGACTTGAGATCTCCGTGAAACAGGTAATTGTGCTCAAGCAGCCTGCTATAGCTCAGCGCCCCGGGAAACCGTTTCTGAAGATCGGTCGCGATGGCGACGGAGTGGAGATATCTGCCTCTCGAGCTCGCGACCGAGGCCATCCCGCCGTACGCGCGCATGATGCGGCCCGGGTTGCCAAGTCGTTCGGCGATCACCGCAGCACGTTCGAACTCGGCGCTTGCTTCCTCGTCGCTCCGGAAACCGCCGATGTGATACATAGCGCTCCCTCTGGCGATCCTCAGTTGGAGTTCCACGTCAGTTCCGGGATGCCGTGTAGAAGGAAGATGCCCGATAGCGCTTTCAACGGCGACGAGCTGCTCGTTCATCGCGCCGAGTTGCACCCAAACGGTGTTGGAGATCGCGACAAGCTCCACCGCGAGATCGAGGTCGCCTTGAGGCGAGCTCGCCCATTCGACGGCAGCGCGCAGATCGTTGATCAGTGCGGCGTAGCGCCTTAGCCAGTCGCCCGTGGGAAGCCCGCGCCAATCGTATTCCGCCCTCAGAAGCTTTTCGCGGCAGTATTGGGCGTGCGAAGAGCGATTGGCCGCCTCGAAATCGCCCGCGGCTAGTTTCTCCAGCGCATAGCCTTTGGTCGTGTCCAGAAGGCGATAGCGACCGTCGCCGCTCGAAACAGCGATGAGGGATTTAAGAAGAAGGCCGTCGAAGGCGTTGTCGAACCTCTCGCCGGACAGCCTCTCCCGCACAAGGAACTCAGCGGCCTGCTCCGAGAACGTGCCGGGAAAGACCGCGATTGCCGCGAAAAGCTTTCTTTCGTCCGCATTAAGGCTGTCGTAGCTCCAGTCCAAGGTCGCCCTGAGTGTCTGTTGGCGCGGAGGAGCGGTGCGCCGCCCCCTTCGCAGGATCGAAAGCGGATCGTCCAGGGAGCCAAGAACGGTCTTGAGTCCAAGGCTACTCACCCGAGACGCCGCCAGTTCGATCGCCAGCGGGATGCCGTCCAGGCTTCGGACGATCGCGGCCGCGGCCTGGAGGCTCTCGTCGTCTCCAAAATTTTCGACGTCCGAGGCAAGCTTGACCGACTCCACGAACAACTCGACGGAAGGATTAGACAGAAGCTCCCGGGTGGACGTGCCGAAGTCGGGGACGGCCAGCGAGGGCAATTGCCTGACGCGCTCGCCCGCCACCCGAAGCGGCTCGCGGCTTGTCGCCAGAATCGACACGCGTGCGGTCGCCTTGAGAATTTGATCCACTTCGACCGCGACAGTCTCGATGAGATGCTCGCAGTTGTCGAACAGAAAGAGGATGTCGGCCTCCTGCAGGGAATTCAGGACCGCCTGCCTGTAGTCATTCGAATAGAGAACGAGCCCGAGCAGGGACGCCAGCGTTGGCATGAGCAAACGGCCGTCCTGCAACACCGCCAGATCGACAAAGACGACCCGCCTCGATGACTGAACGCGCGTGGCCATCTCGAGCGCAACAGCAGTCTTGCCTATCCCGCCCGCGCCCGCGATCGTCAACAATCTGGTCGACGCGAGCGCGTTCACGCTCGTCGCTATGAATTCCTCACGCCCAATCAGGCGACCTGCGAAACGTGGCAGATTGTTTTCGGGATCTACCGCCAGCGTGCCTTGAGCGGACAGGTCGGTTCCGGTGAGCTCTATCGGAGCGACGAAAACATATCCGCGTCCCGCGATGTTCTCGATGTATCGTTGCTCGCTATACTCCCCGAGCGCTTTCCTGAGCGTCATCAGATGGACACGCAGCGCGCCCTCGTCAACGGTCGTCGTGGGCCAGCCGGCCTTGAGCAGTTCTTCTTTGGAGACGATTTCGCCGGCATTGCCAGCGAGAGCGACAAGTAGCTCCAGCGCTTTCTTGCCAAGCTGATAGGGCCTGCCCGATTCCGACAGCTTCTTGTTGACCAGATCGAGTTCAAATGTACCGAACTTAACAACAGCCATCGCCGAACCGCAGACCCCGTCAGAATTTTCCCCCAAGACGGGTATCACATCTGCATGGATTTTAAGCAACGGCTATGGGATTTCTGGAAGGCACAGCGAAAGTACCGGAATTCTACCGAAATCCGGGACAGCGTATGGGTGTAAGATCGACTGGCTTCGAGCTCGAACCTATGACCGCTCCGAACAATTCGTGTCGGTTGACCCGATCAGAGCTTCAAGACGATCGACGTATTCAGACAACCGCGCCGAAGTTTTCCGGGCTGCGTCGATATCCGGCGTTTCCCTGCCAAGCCACCGGAGGTTCGTCTTGACGCCCAGCTTGAGCAGGTAGAGCAGTTCGGCGAGCTCGGTCGATCGCGCTGCCTTGTCAGTCGAATGGACGTTCGAAATGCCGCTGTCGGTAACCGCTTCCCTGCCGGAAGCAGCTTGATTGTCTGGCATCGCGTTAGAATTCGCCATCTGCGCCGTCCCCGGAAAGATACGTTTCCCGACTGTGGTCGTTACCTTTTGTTTCCCTTGGGACAGAACAATGTCGCAGCGAGCACCCGTCGCACACCCTCGAAAGAGGGGGGGGCAACGATAATAGCTGGGGGTCCCATACCGATGGCGGATCGGGCCCGCCAAACTATCGCCTACGCGAATCTTTGAGTAACCGTCAGGTGGTAGCGCAACTGCGGCGAATATCCCCATATCTGCCTACGGCTTGTGCGAACCGCACCTTTCGACATAATCCAAACGGCTGGTTTGTACTTCGCGGGGGCGAGTCTTGCGTATTGTTCTGTTATGGATAGGTTTGCCGCGGACGTTGTTTTGGGCTGTGGCAATCCACATCTTCATCTCGACCCTCGTCGAAAGTCCCGCCCGAGCAAGCGAAACCGTTCCCACGGCCACGGTACTTCCGGAAGTCATTACCAGCAGGCTTATCCCGAAAAGCGATATCCAGTTCACCAAGCTGTCGTTGTCCCAAGGACTCTCCCAGACCCGGGTCGGTCAGGTTATCCAGGATGACGACGGTTTCATCTGGCTCGGAGCGCAGCACGGGATCAACAGGTTCGACGGATATACTTTCCAGGTCTTCAAGCACGACCGAGACGACCCCGATAGCTTGAGCGGGGTCTACATCTATTCCACCTTCAAGGACCGCGACGGGACAATCTGGATCGGAACGGACCAACTTCTGGATGCCTTCGATCGGACGACCGGGAAGTTCAGGCACTTTGTACTTGATGCGTCGACGCCGACAGTCTTGCAGATCAGCCAGGACCGGAGCGGCTTCCTGTGGCTGGCCACGTCGCAGGGTCTATACAGGCTCGACACTGCCACAGGCGACGTCAAGCGTTACGGCCAGGTACCTGGTCAGGACGACGGGCTAAGCACCGACGACATCAAGTCGACCGCAACCGACCGCGAAGGCGTGTTCTGGGTGGCGACAGGCAACGGGCTCGAGGCATTCGATCCGGAAAGCGGCAAGGTCAGTCGACGCATTCCGCTGCGGATAGAAGCTAGGGAATTCCAGTTTTTCGAAGACTCCAAGGGGCTGTTCTGGATCCTCTGGGGTTCGGGTAGCGGACTGGCGCTCTACGATCGCGCTTCGAACACAGTGAAGAAAATCTCTTTCAGCAACAGCGCCGACGGCCTGATGTCCGGCATCTACAAGATGATAGAAACCCGCAACGGCGATCTATGGCTTGTCAGCATGGGAGCCGGCCTGTTGCGGTTCAACCGGGCTGATTTCACTTTCGACCAATACGTGAACGATCCCACTGACCCTCAAAGCCTGTCCGAGAACAGGGTGATCGAAATCTTCGAGGACCGCCAGGGGAACATCTGGACGGGACTGCATGCGAGCCCGCCCAATGTCTTCACTCCGGAGCCTTTACCGTTCCAGAAGGTCTGGCCTTACTCCGGTCACGTCAACAAGCTTGGCGAGACGTTTGTCAACGCGATCCTGGAAGATCGAAAGGGCAATATCTGGATGGGAACCGGTGGCGCGCTGACCCGTGTCGATCCGGCCGGCCAATTACGGATATTCGACATAGCGGGAAACGGCGCATCGGTTGAGATCCTGTCGATGGTGGAGGGCGATGACGGGGTTCTCTGGATCGGCACTATTGGAACAGGCCTTATTTCATTCGACCCGGAGACAGGCAGGACGCAGACATTTAGATATGAACGCGGACGGCATGACTGGATAAGCAGCGACGTGGTGACCCGGGTTTTCCTGGATCGGCAGCGGATCCTATGGCTCGCTACCTGGAACGGTCTCAACCGGCTGGACACCAAGACGCAGACCTTCAAGACCTACAGAGCAGACACCTCTCTGAACAAGGAGCTTTTTTCGATCGACGAGGACGACCGAGAAAATCTGTGGATCGGCTCGAGGGTCGGGCTCGTGAAGTTTTCAAAGACCACTGAGGAGTTCGAGGAGTTCCGGCACGATCCGTCCGACCCGACCACGATCAGCAACAACACCACCAACAACGTTTTCCGCGCGCGCGACGGTCACCTGTGGATCGCGACCCACAACGGCCTCAACATGTTCGACCCCGGGACCGGGAAGTTCAGGGCGTATTTCGAAAAGGACGGTCTGGCCGGAAATGCGGTGAGCTGCACGCGGCAGGATTCCGACGGGAACCTCTGGATCAGTACGAACCGCGGCGTTTCCAAGATGGACCCGGAAACGGCCAGCTTCCAGAACTTCACAAGCGCGGACGGCTTGCCGGGCAACGACATGGGAGGATGGCATGCCTGCAGCAGCGGACATGGCGGGCGCATGTATTTCGCGGGTTTCCCCGGTGCAGCGGTCGTTGACCCGGCGAGGATTCGCTCCGCAGCGCCGTCGGCAAAGGTATTGTTCACCGACGTCAGGGTAGAAGACAAATCGGTCCTGTATCCGCTCCGTGGTCCGGGTACCGGGTATACGATTCGCTACGACCAGAATTTCGCGGTGAGTTTCTCGGCATTCGATTTCTCGAACCCGGCAGCGGTTCGATACAGATATCGGATCGCCCCCCTCGAGACCGACTGGCATCTACTGCCGGCGGCGTTGCGGACAATCAACTTTGCGACCTTGCCTACTGGCACCTTCAAACTCGTGGTGGAGGCCGCTACGGAAAGAGGAGACTGGGGAGGATCAGGCTCGTTGGTGATCCAGGTGTCTCCGCCGTGGTGGAGTACCTGGTGGTCCATCACCCTGGCCTGCATCCTGGCGATGCTAGCGATTATCGCTGCCTACAAAGCCCGCATGATGCAGGTCGAAACGGTATATAACGCCCGGCTTGAGGAGCGACTTGGAGAAAGGACACGCGTCGCGCGTGACCTTCATGACACGCTACTGCAGAGCTTTCAGGGCTTGATCTATCGCCTAGAGGCGGTGAGGAACCTGCTCCCGGCGGAGCCTGTGAAGGCTTCGGAAATGCTCAACGTCATTCTACTCAAGAGTGACGACGCGATTGTAGAGGGGAGGGAAACGATTCAGTCACTTCGCGATCCCGCCAAGGCCACGGCTGACATTGTCCGGTTGATCGACGAAGACGCCGCCGAGCTGGCCTCCCTTCAACCTGACGGAGCGCGTGCCAGCTTCTCCTTGAAGGTGGAAGGTAAGCTTCCGCGACTTCCGGTAGAAGTTCGTGACGAACTTCGACAGATTTGCCGCGAGGCGCTCAGAAACGCCTACTTTCATTCGGAAGCCGAAAACATCGACTGCTTAATCAAGTTCGAAAGCGCACGCATGGAGATCGTAGTCAGCGACAACGGAAAAGGAATGCCTTCTGAATCCGAAAAAATGCAATATTCGGGTCACTATGGTATCTCCGGAATTATGGAGCGTGCGGCAAACTTAGACGCCCAACTCTCTATTTCGAGCCAGCCGGGACAAGGAACAAGAGTTATCCTGAAAATGAACACGAGCGAGTCCCGACTTCGATCGATTTCGCGCAACCTTGTCGCTCACCATGTACGATAGCGCCTGCGGCCTGTAGACAGGCCCATCGGTCCAATTCTGAGGAATGCAAACACTGTCTCGCCCGCCAATCGCAATCGTCGAAGATGACCTTGCCGTAAGGCGGGCATATGCCGATCTATTCTGTTCTTACGACTGTGAAACCGTCGCCTTCCCGACGGCAGAGGAGTTTCTCGAACATATCGCGGATCAGAAAGTGGCCTGCCTTATCCTGGACCAACGGCTGCCAGGGATGAGTGGTCTCGAGCTTCAAAGCTTGCTGCAGGGAAAAGATGTGGGCTTCAAAACCGTTTTCATAACGTCGCAGGATGACGACACTACGAGAAACAAGGCTATGGAGGCCGGGGCTGCGGCATTCTTCAGCAAGGGAAGCGACGTTGACGACATTATCGCCAGCGTGATGCATCTGGCAGGTTACCAGATCGACTAAGGCGAGGTGACCAGTTCCGGCAGCCCCGTAGGAAGACTTTCCGATCAAATCGACGATGAGACCGAGGAACCAGCAGCATCGACCAAAGGAATCGAAAACGCCGCGACAGCACCTCCGCCGTCTCTGTTGTTGAGAGTCAGCGTCCCACCGAAGCCCTCGACAACGCTCTGACACACCGTCAGGCCGAAGCCCAGCCGATTGGGTCTGGTGGAAAAGAACGGATCGAAGGCGAGCGGCAAGTGCTCTTCTTGTATGCCGGACCCGCGATCGGAAACTGAGATCTTGAGTTCCGCCGCTAGAGGCGGCCGTGATATCGCTACAGAGACTGCCGCGGCCTTTCCCACGGCGTCGCCTGCCTCCAACGCGTTCAGCAAGAGAGCGCATAGGACCTGCTGCAATGCGACCGGGTCTGCCTCGATGAGGGGAAGATCGTCGTCCGCGGTTATCGCTATAGTCGCGTTCTTCAGGTCGAATGGGCCGAGAACGAAATCACGTGATCGCGCGGCCAATTCCGTGATGTCTACAGGCCGCCGGTTCAGTCGGTTCGGCTTGAGACTGTCTCTGGTTCTCGTTCCGATCTCGGTTAGGCGTTGGGTGTTCCATCGAAGCCGATCCATCACTTTCGCGACTGCTTCCACGCCACCAGGTCCCATCGCGACGAGTCTATTGGCCGTGGCCAGATCGAGAGATATCGCAGTGATGGGTTGGCTCATCTCATGAACGAGCGAAGTGGAAAGGGCGGACGCACAGGCGATCCTGTTTGCCTTGGCAAGCTGCTGCCGGGCTGATCCGGCCTTTTCCGTGCGCTCATCGGAGCCTCGAGTATCGAACAACGAAACCCTGGCGACGCCGCCGTCGGTAATCCATAGCGAAAAAGGATATGCACTTACTTCGCCTTCGGCATCGACCAATTCCGCAATTCCGCATGTCGACGATAGACCGTTGATCAACGCGGCAAGGACAGCGAGTTCAACATCGAGCCTCCGATGGCTATCGGTCCTTGCCCATTCGGAGAGCGTATCCAGTGTGCCGTTGTAACCTAACGCCTGTAAGCCACGCTCGCTGGCTCGGCGAATCCGGATCGCGTCCCTTATCTCGTCGGCGAGCGCGGGATTTAGGGCGAGACGCCCTGAAACATCGAACACAGCATGCGTTCTCAGCATGTCGGACATCGGCTGCGCGGACTTTATGTCGTACTCGACCCAGGCTATCTCCCTTGGCTCGAAGGGCGCCCTCAAGCGCTCGTCGCCGCATGCGACCGTCTTCTCGCACTCGTCGGTAACGGTCTGGAGATCGAACTGCAGTCGTGAAATCGTCTCGCGATCTTCGACTTGGCTCTGAACGTCAACAAGACTCCCGAACCATCTGACGACCTCGCCGGATTCGGGCGATGTCACCGATCGGCCGAGCGATTCCATCCATCGATAAGAGCCGTCGTTCATGCGTACACGTGCATGAGCCGAATAGTTCGAGCTGCCGTTTTCAACCGCGCCGCGCCAAGCCTGATACATCTTGGGGCGATCCGCCGGATGTATGGGCTCAGCCCAGGTTTGATCGCGGATCGCGTCTAGACGAGAGATTCCGAATGTCTCCGTATATCGTTCGTTGAGAAACTCGCATTGCCCGTCAGCACTGGTGCCCCAAAGGACATACGGTAACGCATCGGCGAGTTCCTGTCGGTGGTCGGTGGGATGAAAGGTCGGGCTTGGCGCGCCGCGACGTTTGCGCATGAAGAAAAAAACGGATGAGGCCATCACTGTGATTCCCGCGATCGCTGCGAGGTACGATACCTGGAAGCAGGCATAGACAATAGCGGTCGAAGGCGAGTCAAACCGCGCAACCAGAAACAAAGAAAGAGCGAGCAGGACCGCGATGGCAAGCGGCCACGAGCCTCGTATCGATTGTGACTGCGCGTACAGGTAACGGATTGAGGTCGTAATGCCACTCGGCACAACAAAGCGGCGGCTAGCGGCGAACGTACTGCGGATGCTTGACATCGCTTCCTCTCAAATTCTACCGTTTTGGGACCCACGCACCGCTTTGAGGTCGTCGGTCCGCGTTTTTCCGACGGCTGGGCTATGAGGAGACGTATTTTACGGATCGAGTGTTAAAGCCCCCCGAGTTCCGCTTCAGCCGCCAGAATTCCGGCGAAACCGAAATCTGCGGGATCGGCTTTCCCGGCAAGACTGCCTCCTCCGACAAAAATCCGGGGCTCCCCACCCAAGGCTTCGTTTCAAGGTTGAGCTAACATCGATGTTTCCCGGTTCGATACCTATCTATTTGGGTAGGTAAGCGCGTCGACGATATTCGCGACATCGCGCTCACGAACCATCCGGAAAAGTCAGCCCCTCTTTCGAGGGTGGACAACGTCGGCCTGCGATCTAGGATCGCCCGGTCTTTAGGGCCTGACTCATCAGCAAGGTCTCCGATGCGGTGAGCGGACCGGGTCGATAGCGGTGCAGTTGATCACGTGGGAGTGGGAATAATGGCGTCACGGACCGAACTTGGGCTTCTCGGCTACCTTATAAGCCAGTCAGATACCTTAAAGTATTCGTGTCACTCCGATCATCACGGCAGCTGACAGACATGGCATCCCGACCAATACGTGTCATGACCGCCGACGATCATCTGCTTATCCGCGAAGGATTGGCGGCGCTCATTGCCGCGCATCCCGATATCGAGCTTGTCGGAGAGGCCGCCGATGGCGAACAGGCTATCGGACGCTATGGAGAGCTCAAGCCTGATGTCATGCTTCTCGACCTCCAGCTTCCAAAGGTTCACGGCATTGATGTCCTGACGGAGATCCGCAAGGCATATCCGAACGCACGGGTCATCATCCTGACGACCTACGACTTCGAGCAGCTGGCGAGCAAGGCAATAGCGGCGGGGGCTCAAGCCTATCTCCTCAAGTCATCCGTCAGGAAGGACCTAATAAACACGATCCGATCGGTGGCAAGCGGCCGACGCCATGTCGACGCCGAGGTCGCGAATACGCTGGCGACATATGCGGACGGCGAGTCCCTCACTACTCGAGAGATATCGGTCCTTGCTCTGGTCGCGGAGGGTAATTCCAACCGGGAGATCGGCCTGGTGCTGTCGATCACCGAGGAGACGGTGAAAGGTCACATCAAGAGCATACTGAGCAAGCTGACAGCTAACGACCGGGCACACGCCGTGGCGATCGGCCTCAAGCGCGGAATAATCAGTCTCTAACGTCGTTGGGGCTTTAGTTATTAGAGATCTACTGTTCCGGTACTTGGATTGAAGAGTGAAGTTATGGCGAGAACAGACTGGAACGGGTTCGTAGACTCTCACAAATCGGGTCACGGCGTTGGTATTCGATCACTACTCAAGCTGAAAATCCTTGATGCGGACGGAAAGAAGCCCACTCCGGTACGCTCGGTCCTTCTGAAAACCGTTGCTGCAGCCGTCACGAACGACTGGTCGGTGACCAGCGAAGCGTCGAAAACCAAAATTGGCGGCAAGATCGTCTCCGGGACCGCCTATCACTTCATATTCAAAACGGTAGAGGATCAAGCCGAGGCTATCCGGGCGATCGGCGCTCAATCCTATCAGACGGCTCCCAAACCACAAAAGCCCTTTGCTACATACAAGTATTTGGGTGATTTTACGCCTGTTGGCTACGAGAGGCTAGCGAAGGCACTTTCCAAACCGAAGCCGCCCAAGACCACCTGAATTGACCGACGGATAGCGAAGTAGCCGAGATCATCACGGACGATTAAGCGGCTGCGGAGATTGCGCTAGGCGCTGTATCCACCGTCCACGTTTAGCACGCTTCCAGTGATAAATGCCGCCCCAGGACCTGCGAGAAACATGATCGCGTCGGCCACTTCAGACGGCTTTCCCAGTCTTCTAAGAGCGTTGGCATCTTTCTCGGCAGCCAGCATTTCCCTGGACAGGCCTTGATCGGCCTGCGACTCGATCGCACCGATCTGGACTACATTAACCGTTATGCCCCGGGGACCGAGGTCATGCGCGGCCCCCCTGCAGAAAGCGGCGACCGCCGAGCGTGTCGACGCGAAATCGGCAAGTCCCGGTGTTCCGACGCGGTCGGCAAGGCTGGAGCCGAGGGCCACTACCCGTCCTCCGTCGCGCATGGACTTGGAGGCGGCCTTGATCAGGGAGATCACGCTTCTGACGTCCGTGGCCATCTGCTCTTCGAGCGCGTCCTCATCGACGTCCTCGTCATCGATCTGGCCCTCTACTCGCCGAACCGTGTTGGCGACAAGCACGTCGATACGCCCCAGCGCCGCGACCACGGCGCGCACGAGTTGTGCCGCCTGGACGCCGTTTGGCGATCCGGTGATCGGAAACCAGACTACCCGGCTACCGTACGATCTCAGAGACTCCATGAAGTGAGGGGCGGGTTCGGTTTCTAACGCAAGCGCCAAGTCCGTTCCGGCTCGAGCGAGCGCCTGGACGGTCGCCACACCGATGTCGGTGCCTGCCCGCGTGACAAGGGCCACCCGGGAAGCGGGGTCCTGTTCCGAATTCAGTCCCACCACGGTCACCGGACGCCTCATAGAGCTTGCATTGATCTGCGGGAACTCGAGCCGGACGAGCGGCAAGATCCTTGTCCTGCAGCTATCGACCTCGCGTCGAAGCGTATTGTAAAATCCGGTTCCCGCGTTGTTAGGGTTCTGCCTTAACGGCATAACTTCTTTTTACATCCTATAACTCGATTTCACACGTCCCAACACGGCAACCTCACTGCATCGAAGCAGCGAGGACATCGCGATGGACACATCCCTTTCTCTCAGTACCGTTCTCGACAGCGGTAACGCCCCCCAGGTCTGGCACGCCGAGATAGACTTCCGGCCTTTCGAAGGATGGCTCGACCGACAGAGACTTGCAGACCGACGGCCTCCCGCGGCGAATGCGACAAAGGAGAAGATCACCTCCGGACTCAGTGAATGGCAGCGGAAAAAGATCGTTCGGTATGTCGACGAAAACATCGACACAAGGCTCCGCGTCAGCGACCTCAGCGAGCAGGTCCGACTCAGCGTAAGCAGGTTTTCGAAGGGCTTCAACGTGACCTTCGGTCGCCCGCCTTACGATTACGTCCTGTCCCGGCGCATCGAGGCGGCGAAATACTTGATCGCATCGACCCAGGAGCCGCTCAGCCAGATCGCCCACGCCTGCGGTCTTAGTGATCAGGCGCATCTCTCGAAGGTTTTCAAGCGATTTGTTGGGACGACGCCCCTCAAGTGGCGCAAGAGCGCCTCGGTGTCTAATACCAGGCAATGGGATTACCTCACCGCGGGCACCCGCGCGGAATCCGATACCGGCGCTCAGGTTTCCCTTGGTTACTAGGCCACGCAGCGCGCCTCGCCAGCGCGCCGTCCCGATCGGTAGCGGCTGTGGTTGTCGGTGCAGGATCGTCCAATTATCGAGCCTCGAATTCTGTCACCGTGCGCGATGACGATTTGACAACCCGGCCAGCCGAAACGCGGCGTACCCGCCCGGATGTCATGGAGAAGAGGCGACAATGAGAAAGCTGACCATCAACGGCCAAGTACACGATGTCGATGTGCCTGACGACATGCCGCTCCTTTGGGTGCTGCGCGATGTGCTCGGCCTGACGGGGACGAAATACGGCTGCGGCATCGCCCAATGCGGGGCATGCACGGTGCACCTCGGAGGCGTCGCGGTTCGTTCCTGCCAGACGACAATGGACATGATCGACGACATGCCGATCACGACCATCGAGGGGATCGGCGACACGCCGATCGGAGTCAAAGTCCAGGCCGCGTGGCTGGACAAGGAAGTCGTGCAGTGCGGATATTGCCAGTCCGGGCAGATCATGTCGGCGACCGCTCTCCTTACCGAGAACCCCAAGCCCACGGATACCGACATCGATGACGCCATGGCCGGAAACATCTGTCGCTGCGGCACATACGTCCGGATCCGCGAAGCAATCCATTCGGTGAACGTGTGAGGACGTCGCAATGATCGAGAACCTCGTATCGCGCAGGAATTTCCTCAGGGGAACCGCACTTGCGACCGCCGGGCTGGTACTGGCGGTCCAGCTTCCGGGAAACGCCCGTCGCGCCTCGGCCGCGGTTGGCGAGCAGTCGAAATTCATACCAAACGCCTTTGTCAAAATCGACGGTGACGGCATCACGCTGATCATGCCGCACACGGAGGTAGGCCAAGGCATCTATACCTCGAGCGCGATGCTCATGGCCGAGGAGCTCGAGGTCGATCTCGACCAGGTCAGGGTGGAGGCAGCGCCTCCAGATCTCAAGAAGTACATGGACCCCATCCTCTTCGACCAGGCGACGGGCGGTTCGACGTCCACGCAGTCGGACTGGGTGCGCTTACGGGAAGCGGGGGCGTCCGCGCGGATCATGCTCGTCGCAGCTGCGGCGGCACTGTGGGGAGTATCCGCGGACGACTGCAAGGTCGAAAAAGGCGTCATTTATCACGGCCCCTCCGGCCGTTCGCTGAGCTATCTCGAAGTCGCTCCGGAGGCTGCTACGCGAGAGGTACCCAAAGAGGTCCCGCTCAAGGACCCGTCGCAGTTCAAGTTGATCGGCACCAGGGCAAAGCGTCTCGACACCCCGGCCAAAGTCAACGGTTCGATGGTCTACGGGATAGACACCCGTCTTCCGGGGATGGCGTACGCGACGCTCGCGATCGCACCAGTGAAGGGCGGCCGGATCGCCAGCATAAATGAAGCGGCGGCACGTGCGGTCAAGGGCGTCCGCGACGTTGTCCGAACGGATGATTCCGTGGCCGTCATCGGCGAACACATGTGGGCCGCCAAGCTAGGTGTCGACGCGCTCGAGTTAAGCTGGGAAAGCGGGCCAAACGCGTCGATCTCGACCAATGCGATCATAGACGACATGCATGAGGCCTCCCTCAAGCCTGGCGTTGTCGTGAGAGATGACAACGGGGCGGAGGAAGCGATACGGAAGGCCAAGACAAAGCTCGACGCGGTCTACCGTTCGCCGTTTCTGTCGCACTCCCCGCTCGAGCCCATGAACTGCACGCTGCACATCGAGGACGACCGTGCGGAGTTGTGGGTCGGGACCCAGGTTCCGGTCCGGGCCCAAAAGGCGGTCGCCGAAGCCACCGGATTGCCACCCGAGAAAGTGACCGTGAACAATCAGCTCATGGGCGGCGCTTTCGGTCGGCGTCTTGATATAGATACGATCGAGCAGGCGGCAAAGCTCCTGCAGAAAATACGATATCCCGTCAAACTGGTCTGGACCCGCGAGCAGGACCTTACTCACGATTTCTTCCGACCGTATTACTACGATCGCGTATCGGCGGGACTGGACGACACGGGCCGCCTCGTCGGCCGTACCCACCGGGTGACGGGATCGTCTGTGATGGCGCGATGGGCACCCCCGGCCTTCAAGAACGGCATCGATCCGGACTCACTCGATTGCGCGGCCGAGACACCGTATGACGAGACTTCTGTTTTCGCGGATTACGTCCGCCACGAGCCGGAGGGGCTGACCACGGCATGGTGGCGGGGTGTCGGCGCTACCCACAACCTCTTCGTGATGGAGAGCTTCGTAGACGAGATGGCGCACGCCACCGAGCAGGATCCAGTCGATTTCAGAAGAAAAATGCTGACCAGGAACCCGCGGGCACTGGCCGTGCTCGAGCTGGCTGCCGAAAAGGCCGGTTGGAACGACAAGCTTCCGGAGGGGCACGGCCGCGGCGTCAATCTGCAGTTCGCGTTCAATACCTATCTGGCGCATATCCTCGAGATCGAGGTCGTCCCCGGCAAGCAGGTGAAGCTTCTGCGCTCCGTGTTAGCGGTCGATTGCGGGATCGTCATCAACCCGGACACCGTCAGGGCGCAGATGGAAGGAGGCGTACTGTTCGGACTTGGCACCGCGATGTTCAACGAGGTGACCTTCACCGGCGGAGCCGTGGACCAGAGCAACTTCGATAATTATCGCATCCTGCGCATCAACGAAGCTCCCAAAGTTGAGGTCTACCAGGTCAAGAGCCTCGAGAAGCCCGGCGGCGTCGGAGAAGCTGGAACCGCCGCGGCGGCTGGCGCTCTGGCGAACGCGATATTCTCGGCCACGGGAAAACGCATTCGGTCGCTCCCCTTGTCGCAGGCCCCGGTGTGAAATTGCAGCTTTGGAAGCGGGTGGGCGGCGAACGAGACTGATGGGAAATCATATGGAGCTACCGACGATGGACCGGATGACGGACAGCTTCGGCCGTCGCGTCAGCTATCTGCGTGTGTCGGTGACAGATCGGTGCGATTTTCGCTGCACCTATTGCATGTCGGAGAGCATGTCGTTCCTACCGAGGGAAGAGCTGCTTTCCCTCGGGGAACTTGAAAGGCTCTGTATGGTCTTTATCTCCAAAGGGGTGCGAAAGCTGCGGCTGACTGGCGGCGAGCCTTTGGTGCGCAAGGGAATGATGGATCTCGTCCGATCGCTTGGCCGAAAGATCGGATCGGGCCTCGACGAATTGACGTTGACGACGAACGGCTCGCAACTCGCGCAACACGCGGTGCAACTGGCGGACGCTGGCGTTCGAAGGCTCAACGTATCGCTCGACTCGCTGCAGGCCGACCAGTTCCGCAAAATAACGAGGCGAGGGGAGCTCGAAAGGGTGCTGGAGGGAATTCAGGCAGCGCTTGCCGCCGGGCTGAAAATCAAGCTGAACGTCGTGGCGATGCGCGGCGTCAACGAGCACGAGATACCCGATATCATCCGTTTCGGCCATCTCTACGGCATGGACGTCACGGTGATCGAGACGATGCCGATGGGAGATGTCGGCGAGGATCGGACCGACGTCTACCTGCGGCTTTCGGAGGTGCGCCGAACCCTTGCCGACCATTTCACGATGACGCCTCTGGACTACCGGACTTCAGGGCCCGCGAGATATGTCGAGGTGGCGGAAACGGGTGGCAGGCTCGGTTTCATCACGCCCATGACCCATAACTTCTGCGAAAGCTGCAATCGCGTCCGCCTTACCTGCACCGGAACGCTCTACATGTGTCTCGGGCAAGACGATGCCGTCGATCTCCGTGCAGCATTGAGATCGGGTGCCGACGATGGCGAGCTCGGGCGGGTGATCGACGGGGGAATCGCCCGTAAGCCAAAGGGACATGACTTTGTGATCGGCAGGGGAGAAAAGCCCGCCGTCCGCCGACATATGAGCGTGACCGGGGGCTGACCACCTCGCGGGACCGCCGAGCTCGGCAACTCTCCCCCGGACACGAGCCGCCCGGGACATACTGGATGCCGGGCGGTGAAAGCGGCGATTATTCGGTGTCGAGGATTTCGACTATTCGCGCGAGCAGTCCCTCGGTTCCCGCCACGCAGGTGTGTACGAGGCTGAGGCCACCGTCGAACGTCGCTGCCGCCACGACGTCCTGGCCCGGAATCGAGCGAAGAGCCGGGGCCCACATCTTCTCAACGACGAGGTCGCCGATGCTGGTCGGCATCCGCAAAACCCCGAAATTCGTCATCACGCTGTCAAATGGTCCGTGTTTGAGCACACGCTGCCTTGTCGCTTCGTAGCTCGGATCGTCAACACAGCGCTTCGCAATATCCCCGACCATCCAGAGGGCCATCTTCCTTTGGCGAAATTTGGCGATCTGCTGATGCACCCGGCTCACCTCGTCCCAGAACGCCGTCCCACCTCTCTCGAACGGAGTAATCGCGATCGACAGTGACAGGCCGACGTGCTCGGGAACTTCGAACTCCGATCTGAGGTCGATCGGGGACATGACCCGCAGGGCCTCTTCCGACCATCGTTCATTCAGGGAGACAAGCGATCGCCCGAGTGCGGCCGTGATCATGGAGTTTATCGTTGTATTACGGGACCTCGCGGTCTGCTGAAGCTTCGCCAGGCGGTCCGCGTCGATTTCCACGGAATTGACCGTCGCTCGAAGAGCAGAGGTATGGAGCGGGACAGCGTCGGGGGCGGCAGTCCCACCGGAAGCAGCGGAATTGCTGAAGAAGGGCGGCACCTCCAACCCTATCCTGTCCTCGAGCCTCGCGTCAGTAGACGCAGCCGTAAGCTCCGCTCCGCTCAGGGCGGTCAGCAGTTGGCGCATCACGAAGACGGCGGCCATGCCGTCGGCAACGGCATGATTGAACGTGAGGAACAGTGTCGTGGAACGGAACCCAGCAACCATCGCGGCGCGGACAAGTGGAGCGTCGGCCGATACGAGTGGCCTGTTCATCTCGCTTTCGGCGATTCGCTCCCAACCGGTCGTCGATGCCGCAATTGACGTAAGGGATATCGGGCGCTCCGGAACCATGAAGCAGTGCTTGCCATCCTCGCTCCACCCCAGCGAAACACCGAGGAGGACGTGCCGTTCCTGCACCTTGGCGAGCGCAGCGACGACAGCCGTCTCCGACACCATGCCTGAAACGCGAGCCGCGATCGTGAAGTTCATCGTGCCGTCTTCGCCGTAGGCGGCAAAGAGATGTTCGAGCGCGCCGAGTGTCCTAAGGGTTCGGGATTTGGCGATGGTCATGTCGTATCCTCATTGCTGGCTGTGCACGTACCGGGATACGCGGGACGCCCCCGGCCATATTGAAGGATCCGGTTGTGCGAGACGGGGGAAGTTGTCTTGGTGTGCTGATATCGAGATCGTCGCGGATAGACGTTACGGATGCGGCCGCGCGACCCCAAAGGATGAATCGTCCTATTCGGCGCGGAAACGAAGGCATAGCCATGGTGCTATCAACAGCCCGTGCGGCGACCCGCGAAACTTGGTGTCGAACATGCCTCAGCCTTATCCCATACTCGTAGAAGCGCTTGCGGAAATCGCCGCTTCCAACGACAGCGACCAGATTGCGGAAATCGCCCGCAATGCCGCGCGCCGGATCCTGTCGGCCGAGGCTATCGCAATGATCCAGGCAAAAGCCGGGATGATCGTGGACGTGGCAGCGTCGCCGATCCCGAAGACAGCTCTTCCGTTCCTGACCGATCCGGGCTCGGTCTTGATTGCCGTGAGCGCGATGGAGGATGGGACACGCACGTATGGCTGCGCGCTTTCGCGGTCCGTCGGAGGTGTCCATGTGGCTTCAAAACTCCTCCGGCCGCCGATCGAAGACGTTACCGCGTTCTTTTCCGAGGATGCGGTGCCGGATGCGATCGGCGAGATCGCCGCGGCGCAGACACTCGCGCGGGCGGCGTCGGCGGCGATCTCGCGATGCGTCGATCTAGGCGAACTGATGAACGCGAGCGCGAATGTCAGGCTGGAGCGCGACGAGGCGCGGCATAGGCTCAAGAACGTCTACGCTTCGGCAATCGGGCTTGCGAACCTTTCGCTTCCTCGAGAGCATTCGATAGACTTCGCGCAACGCCTTAGGACACTGGCCGAAGTGCATCATTTCCTCGACAACGACGGCCGGGAAAGTCCGGGAATTTCATTGAAAGAACTCCTTGCGGGCGTGCTTTCTCCCTATCACGACCTCGACCTGCCAAGGATACTGGCTGAAGGCCCTGAAATAGAGGTGAGCTCCACGGTGGCCGTGGCGCTGGGCCTTCTCACGAACGAGCTCGCGACGAACGCGCTCAAGCATGGATCACTTTCGGTCGCCTGCGGCCAGATACTGATTCACTGGACCTGCTGTGACGGCGAGATCGGCCTCTGGTGGAGAGAGATCGGTGGACCTCAAGCCGACTGCACGGCATCCCCGAACCAGGGTTCAAAATTGCTGCGCATGATCGTGGATAGCCAGCTCCGCGGAAAGATGGAGCACAGCGTGACGCAGTCGGGATTACGGTTCTCCGTGCTGTTTCCGATGTCCTGATTGCCGCGAAGAACCAGACCCGCGGAAGCCACGCCACAGGTTCGGCGCGAAGCTCGATTATACAATCGTCCGCCACGGACAGCTGCTTTTCTCCGAATGGACACAAATCCCCAAGGAGAAACAACAATGGCTCAAGTGGAAACCTTCGACATCCTCGTCTTCGGAGGCGGCAAGGCGGGCAAGACGCTCGCGATAGAGCAGGCGAAAGCAGGCAAGCGCGTCGCCGTGATCGAGGCTGGGCTGATCGGCGGCTCCTGCATCAATATCGCCTGTATCCCCAGCAAGACCCTTATACGGAGCGCGGAAGTCGCGCATGCCACCCGTAGGACCTCCGAGTTTGGTACGCATGCCGATAATATCCGGACCAGCCTCGATCTCGTCCGTAACCGTACCGCCAGCGTGGTGGCGGAAATGGTGGCCTTCAACCAGACCGGGTTCGACGCCAGCGGCTTCGAGCTTGTAATCGGGTGGGGGCGGTTCGTCTCGCCCAAGACGATAGCCGTGGAAACCGGAAACGGCGTCAGAACACTGACGGGCGAGAAGGTGTTCATAAACCTCGGCACTACGGCCGCCGTACCAGATATCCCCGGACTGGCGGCCGCCGACCCGATCACCCACGTCGAAGCCCTACAGCTCGGGGACATGCCCACGCACCTGCTCGTTCTCGGCGGCGGCTATATCGGCATGGAACTCGGCCAGGCGTTCCGTCGGCTCGGTGCAGAGGTGACGATCATTGAGACCGGCGCTCGCCTCGCTCCGAGAGAGGACGACGATGTCAGCGTCGCTTTGCTCGGCGTTCTGCAGGACGAGGGCGTCAACGTAGCTTTCAACTGTACGGGAACGACCGTGACCGGGAAATCCGGACAGGCGGTAAGCATCACGACGGCGGACGGCCGCGTTTTCGAAGGATCGCACCTGCTGGTCGCCGCGGGCCGTCGTCCGCGGACCGACGGGATTGGCCTCGATTTAGCCGGAGTGGAGCTCGATGCGCGAGGGTTTGTGAAGGTGGACAATCTTCTCAGGACCTCGGCGCAAGACGTCTGGGCGATGGGGGAGGTCGCGGGAACGCCGATGTTCACCCACGCCTCCCTCGACGATTACCGCGTGGTATCCGGGCAACTCAAGGGCGGCGACAGAACCACGGACGAGCGGATGATTCCGTATTGCGTGTTCATCGACCCCGAATTCGCGCGGGTGGGCCTGAACGAAAGCGAAGCGCGTTCGAGGAACGTCGAATATCGGGTAGCACGGCTTTCGATGGACGTCGTCCCGAGGGCGCGCACCCTATCGCAGCGGAAGGGCTTCATGAAGGCGCTGGTCGCAATGGACAGCGACCGTATCCTCGGGTTCGGAATGCTGGGCGTCAATGCGGGCGAGGTCATGAGCGTCGTGCAGATGGCGATGCTTGGCGATCTGCCGTCCACGGCACTCAGGGATGGAATTTTCGCCCATCCGACGATCTCTGAAGGCCTGAACATGCTGTTTGCCAACGTGAAGTAGTCGCCTCATCAGCGGCCGCCGGAACCGGCGGCCGCTGATGGTTCAGGTTCCAGCGGGTATCTCGAATAGCCGTCTGATGCGCGTGGCAAGGGTTTCGGGATGCGTGCCATGCGGGAGGGCGCTCGCGTTCGAGAGATGCTCCTCTTCCTCCATCCGCCGCGACAGAAGAACCCCGAGCTCCTCCGCAAGAGCCGGACGGTCGCGCATGACGGCGGCCAGATCGCTCTTGGTTATCTCGTAAGTAACCACAAAGGTGAGCGCGGTCGTGTCTCCCGACTCCGCTGCATCGACAAGCACCCCTCGTTCGCCGAAAAGGTCACCCGGTGACAGCCGCGCCAGCTCAACCGGATGGACTCCATCCACACGCTGCAATGCCGCGACGCCCGTACGCATGATCATCAGCGACGTCAGCTTGCTTCCCTTAGAGGCGATGACCGAGCCCTTCCGGTAGGTGCGGCGTGTCATGCCTGACGCAAGGGCGTCTTTCTCGTCGTCGGTTAGGGTGGCGAAGAGCGGGATCGACTCAAGCAGTCGCCATGGAGTGCCCGGATGCTTTGGCAATTGGGCTTCCGCGGACGTTTCGGAGTGTAGAACGACGCCTTCACGCGGTCCGGCGAGTTTCAGTCCACTGGCCCTCGCGTGACGATATATGAGATCGTAGACTTCGCTTTTCGCCGCGCCTGCGGCGGAGAATCCGGAAACTCGGAAGGCCAGCTCGATTTCGACGGCCTGACCGTCGATGCCGACGACCAACGCCGTGGGCGGTGGCGTCTTTAGGATGGCAAAGCTACTCAGCAGGACCGTCCGCATCGTCTCCTCGATAGAGGCGGGGGTGCGAGTAGGCATGAACCGCACCGTTATCGAAACGCCATGTGTCTCCTCCGGCCGCGTCAAATTGACCAGGCGTGCCTTTGCCAGGGTGCTGTTCGGCAGGACGACAAGGTCGTCAGTGCCGTTCACGAGGTGTGTCGATCTCCAATTGGTCTCCACCACGCGACCTTGGAAGCCTCCTTCCAGCACTATCCAGTCGCCCACTGCATAGGGCCGACCGAGGTTGAGTGCTATGCCGGAGAAGACGTCGTTGAGAGTACTCTGCAGCGCCAGACCCAACACGATTGCGAACGCTCCGGACGTCGCGATCAGCGTGCCGACAGGCAGGCTGAAGACATTGGCTATCAACGCCAGACCCGCTCCGAGATATATGACTCCAATAACGAGGTCCTGGGCAAGTCGGCCTTCTCGCGGCTTATTCTCGAAAATGAGGAATAACCGGACAGCGCTGACAAGGACCACCGCTCCGCCGATCCACCAAACGGCCTTGAGAAGCCCGGTAGTTATCCTCCGCGACAGCAGGTCGTCGCCGAGATCGGGAGAATAGGGAGCTATGTCGTGTAACAACAGGGTGGCGGTCAAGATCGCGAAGAAGCAGACGCTGACGATGAACCTGATCGTGGGATTCCGGCCGAGGGAGACGCGGACCACGACCGTCGTCAAAACCAGTAAGGAGAATTGGAGTACTGGGTTCCATAGGAGGTGTTCGATCATGTCGTTCTTCAGCGGCTCGGTTAGGTGGCCAAAAGAGAATGCATGGAACGTCGAATGCGGGATTGTCTTAAATCGCCCCGGCGGCCAGAAACGGCCGCTCATCGCGGATGTGCCATCAGACGTGTACGTCGGTCGATGTGTGGTGCACTCCGCCCGACAGGTTCGGCGCGATACCGTTCAGCTGATGATCAGGGGTGCCGTGTGATTCAGCGAGCGCCGCGGGCTCGTCCGGATAAAACGCCTCGCGAAAGAACTGAATCGTACCAGGCAGCGCAGATAGCAGGTATTCGGAACCGTGCTCCGATCCTTCCAGGAGACTAGCGCAGCATGGCACGCCGAACTCCGCCATTCTTTCTTGCATCAGGGCCATCCCACGTGCGGGGATGATCTCATTCGTCGAATTGAAAAGCATCATCTGTTCCGCCCCGCGAGTGACGCGGGCCAGAGGGCTGGTCGAAGCGAGGAGGCTGAGGTTGTTGGCGACGAATTCCAACACGACCCCTCTCAGAAACGGAACCTGTTCGCCTGCCGCAACGATCGTCTCCCAGCTAACACCGTAGTAATCCCGCAGATGGTCGCTGTCACCGAGAGTGGCCGTGTGGTCCATGAAGCCCTTGAGGTCGATCAAAGCGGACCATGCCGCGATGGGTATGCTTTCCTTCAAGCCGAGCTCGATCGCAATCGTGCCGCCCAAGCCGATGCCCATCACCGCCACGCATGCCCGATCGAATTCGAAATCGGAAGCCTTGAGCCATCGGAGCGCGACGACCGCGTCATCAAGGGCGCGCCCCCTCGGACCACTTCGATCGAGGTTGAAATCCGCAGCGAACACGACGAACCCAGACTTGCAAAGGCGGGCCGCCAGTGCAGCCACCTCGCTTTTGTCGCTCTCGGGCCATCCGCCGTGCAGGAGGAGGATCGCCCCTGAGGGAGTGTCGGTGACGTATGCGTCAAGCGCGAGACCGTCGCCGATTTCGAGGTCTGCGATAACTCGCATGGCTGTATCCTCTATGGTAGGCTGGCCGCCGCTGACGGGCCGGGGAGCTCAGGCGGCTGCGGAAACGATGACGGGGACGCTCTTGTATGACGGCGTGCCCGACAGCCGGTCGTAGTGCTCGAGCGTGACGACGACGTTCAGCTCCGGATAATACCCGGCCACCGATCCCCTCGGGATGTTGTATTCGACCACGGTGAATTTTCTGGCCTTCCTTGGCTCGCTGGAGAGCGTTGCGGTCAGGTCTATAAGGTCGCCGTCGCGAAGCCCGCGGTCGGCAAGGTCGGTCTTGTTCATGAAGACGACATCGCGCCGGCCGAAAACACCGCGGTATCTGTCATTGAGGCCGTAGACTGTCGTGTTGTACTGGTCATGGCTGCGTATCGTGGTGAGCATCAGAGCTTGTCGGTTCTCGACCAGGCGATCATCATCGAGACTTGGAGGAAGCAGGAAATTGGCTTTCCCGGTGTCTGTCTTCCAGACCCGATAGGAAGCCGGGATGTCGAGCCTGAATCCGCCCTTCACGCGCACGCGCTTATTGAAGTCGTAGAAGTCGGGGAAGACGATTTCGATTTTCTCGCGGATCCGATCATAGTTGCTTACTAACCCGACCCAATCGACACCGTGACGGTCGCCGAGCGTCGCCTTTGCGATTCCGGCGATGATGGCCGGTTCCGAGCGGAGCAGGGGACTCGGCGGGTTGAGGAAGCCCCGGGACGCGTGGACCATGGACATCGAGTCCTCGACTGTTACCGACTGGGGTCCCGATGCCTGAGTATCAAGATCGGTCCTGCCGAGGCACGGCAGGATAAGCGATGTCTTCGCGACGAGGAGATGCGATCGGTTCAGTTTCGTGGCGATGTGGACTGCCAGATCGAGCTTGCGCATGGCCGCGAACGTCGCATCAGGATCGGCCATGGCGACCGCGAGGTTTCCGCCGAGGCAAACGAGCGCCTTGGAGCGACCGTCGGCGATCGCCTCGATCGTTTCGATCGCATTGTGCCCCTTTTCCCCAGACGGTCGGAAGCCGAATGCCTTCTCCATTCCATCCAGGAGGGCATCGTTGGGAATTTCCGTGATACCGACGGTACGGTCGCCCTGGACGTTCGAGTGCCCGCGAACCGGGCAGATTCCGGCCCCCTTGCGACCCAGGTTCCCACGCAGCATCATGAAGTTCGCGAGCTGCTGGACGTTGGCGGTACCGTTCTCGTGCTGGGTCAGCCCCATCCCATAGCAAACGATGACCCTGTTGGCGTGGATATAGACGTCGGCCGCGTTCTCGAAGGCCGTCATCGAAAGCCCGGAC
Organism: Hyphomicrobiales bacterium; assembly: GCA_900466875.1. GTDB lineage: Bacteria > Pseudomonadota > Alphaproteobacteria > Rhizobiales > Rhizobiaceae > Neorhizobium. The sequence continues at coordinate 170,591 of UBNQ01000016.1, forward strand.
ACATCCAGGATGCTCTCCCATGTGGTGGCCTCGACTTCTTTCCTGAGTTCTTCGAACCCGACCGTATGCTCGGCGATGAACTCACGGTCCAGCACCCCCGGACCTCCGCCACGAATGTCCGCATCGTCGCGCTCGAAAACCATCTTTATCAGGCCCGTGAGCGTCGCGATATCGCCGCCGACCCTAAGCTGATTGTAGGAGGAGGCTATCGGTGTCGACGACAGAGTCAGCATCTCGACAGGGTTCTGTGGCGCGGCGAACCGCTCAAGCGCGCGCTCCTTGAGAGGATTGAACGCGACGATCGGCACACCACGGCGGGAGGCCTCATGCAGCGTCGTCATCATTCTCGGATGGTTGGTGCCCGGATTGTGGCCAAAGGAGAAGATCGCGTCACAGTGATCGAAATCCTCGAGCGTCACGGTTCCCTTGCCGACGCCGATCGACTTGGGCAACCCGACGCTCGTAGCCTCGTGGCACATGTTCGAACAGTCGGGGAAGTTATTGGTCCCGAAGGCGCGAACGAAGAGTTGATACATAAAGGCCGCTTCGTTCGAGGCACGGCCGGAGGTATAGAACTCTGCCATGTTCGGATCGGGCAGCTTGTTGAGTTCCGCTGCGATGATTTCGAGGGCTTCTTCCCATTCGATGGCTTCGTAGCGGTCGCGGCTCCGATTGTAGAAAAGCGGCGTCGTCAGCCTTCCGGCGTCTTCGAGCTTGTGATCGGTCCAGGTCCAGAGCTCGTTGACGGTGTTGTTTTCGAAGAAGTCCGGGCCGACGCGGCGAGCCGTGGATTCCCAGGTGATCGCCTTCGCGCCGTTCTCGCAGAACTCGAACGACGAGGTGTGCTTGGGATCAGGCCAGGCGCAGCCGGGGCAGTCGAAACCGTCCGGCTGGTTCGCCTTGAGAAGCGTCGCGGCTCCCTGAGCGACCACCTGCTGATGGGCGAGGGTCTTCGCGACTGCTTTGAGTGCACCCCAACCGCCAGCCGGGTCATCGTATCGCTCAATTCCTTCCGGACGTTCGTCCTGCATGACTGATCCTCTCTGCCACTCTAAACGCATGCGACTGCCACGGAGGGCGGCATGCCTTCTTGCTCGGCCGGAGAATGCCAGTCTGCGGGATAGGGTATTGTAAGAAACAGCCCCGATCGTAATTGCCGTCCGAATGGGGGCGCAGACGCTCTACTCGGTCCGCTCGACGGCGAACGGAAGGTCGAACGAAAAACGCGCTCCTCCTTGAGGCAGATTGACGACGGTCAGTTGCCCGCCCATCGCCGCCACGGCGGAGCGGCAGATCTCGAGCCCCATGCCGATTCCTGTCGCCTTGGTAGTGAAGAACGGCTCGAACAGTTTCTGGATATACTCCTCCGGAATGCCCGGCCCGGTATCGCTCACAAGGACCTCCACGGAAAGGTCTTTAGCAATCAGTTCGATCGCGACACGCCTCGCTCCACTCTGGCCGCGCATGGCGTCGACGGCGTTGTTGACCAAGTTGACGAACACCTGTTGCAGCTCAACGGGATCACCCATGATCTCCGGCAGGGGCTTCACGCAGATGACCTCCAATTCAACATCGGCCCTTTTGAGGTCATGGTCTATGAGATCACGTGTTTCCAGGACGAGCTGCTGGAGGTTGATGGCACCGACGGCGCGCCGTCGTCCCACGAGGTTTTCCCGGGTCCGCTGGACGATGCCCGCCACCCGTCGCGCGTTCTTTTCCATGCGCTGCAGGATACGGTCCACTCCTTCGATGTCGGGGGTCTCGCGCCCCACCATTCGTAAGCCGGTCCGCGCGTCGAACACCATGGAGGTGATAGGCTGGTTCAGCTCGTGAGCGATCGAGGCGGAAAACGCACCGACGGTCGCTATACGGTTGGCCCGGGCCATTTCAGCCTGCGCAGCCTGGCGCATCTCCTCGATGCGCTCCTGTTCTGACAGGTCGAGGTGGCTGGATAGATGCAGGCCGTCCGAAAGCCGGGTCACAGTGAAGTAGACCGGAATTCTCCGGCCACCTTTTCCTACCAATACGGTACGGCCGTCGATGTGATGGATGCCAGTGAAATACATGTCCAGCTGGCGAAGCAGGACTTCGGTTCCGTCCTCCGCGTTCTGCGCCGGCGGATTGGCGACTAGATCGGCAACGCTCTCGTATCCCATGAGGCGAGCGAGCGCCTCGTTTACCCGGGTGGTCCGGATCGCACCCAGCGTGCGTGCGAGCTCGTCGGGGTGCGCGGTCATATATGCCGGTAGATCGGTCACGCCGCGCTCCTTGATCGCGTCGAGCATCTTCTCGGCGGCGCTGAAGTCCATCTCCGCGAACGTCATGTTGCTGACGTCGAACAGCCCGGCGTACCTCTGCTCTGTCAGCACAAGCTCCGAGGTCCGCTCTGCAACGCGCTGTTCCAGCGTCTCGTTGAGTTCCTTTACCTTCTGATGCGAGGTCACTTCGTCGTTGATATCCGAAATGCCCCCGTAGTACCTTACATCCCCAGAACTCTCGCCCGGCCGAACCGGCCGCCCCACCAAAGACATCCACCGGTATTCCCCGCTGGCATGACGCAACCTGTACGTCGCGCGAACCTCGATGCGGCCGGAGAGCGCTTCGGTCCAGATATCTGAGAACCGTTTTCGGTCATCCGGATGGATATCGGCTGCGTAATCTTGCCGGTCTATCGTCGTATTGGCATCCCTGCCGGTGATTTCGGTGTAGCGGCGGTTGAAAAAGTCGATCCTGCCCGAGGCATCGGCCCGCCACAAAATCTGCGGAACCGAGTCCGTGAAGTTCGCCAGCTCCGTCCGACTGGTCTCGAGTTCGTCCCGGACCACCTGAAGCTCCTGCTTCGCGACGACCTCGTCGTGAACGTCGGATAGTCCGCCGAAGCGTTCCACCTGGTCCGTCAGCGGTGAGTAGGCCGGATTGTCGTAGATCTGCATCCAGCGGTACGACCCATTCGCCTGGCGGATTCTCACCTTGAGATCCGTGACGGTCCTGTTCGCGACCGCGGCGGACACGGTCTCGTTGAGGATCGGGATGTCGTCAGGATGGACGACATCGTTGTAGCGCTGCCCCTCCAGGACTGTTAGCCGATCCAACCCCGTCACGGCCGTCCAGCTCGCGTTCAAATACTCGATCTCGCCACGGGGGTTCGACCGCCAGAGCACATAGGGGACGGAATTCGCGAAAAGGTCGACTTCGGCCCGACTGCGTTCGAGGTCCTGTTGGGTTGCCTCGAGACGCTTCCTGCTGACCAGCAACGCCGCGGTGACACCGATCGCGATGCAGGCGAACAGGCAGCGCAAGACGCTCGCTGTCGTTGGCGTATGGAAATGGACGACAATCCACGCCAAAACGGTCAGGACAATGCAGCCCTGGGCAGCCCGCATGACCTCCCTACCGTTGCCGACCGCGGAAACGAGCACCAATACCGCGAGGTATAGGATCGCGACTGAGGACTCGTACTCGGCGATGCTGTCAATCCAGAAAACCAGTGCTGCCAAGGCGGCCGCCAATGTCAGGAAAACAGGTCTTCGTATCGGTTCAGTCATGCCGCCCAGGCCCTCGTATAGTCGACCGTCCCAATGGCCGTCCCCTTGAACATGAATATCTCCTTATCCCTCCGTTGTCGCTAGGCTTTAAGTCTTGCCAAAGCTGACCGGGACGGGATCGGTACGGAAAGAACGGCACGATTATGCAATAAATCATGTCCAATGCCCTCCAGGTTCCAGTGACCCCGGACGAGTGGCGCTAGCGCTATTGGCATCCGGCAGAACCAGAAGGAGATCTCCATGGAACAGACTTCCACGACGACGCGTCGAAAAGCACCGCTCACCACCCCGACCGGCCTCGGCCAGAACGCACGAAACGACATCTCGGGAGCGCTTACCGCCTTGCTGGCAGACGTGTTCGCGCTCTACATCAAGACCAAGAATTTTCACTGGCATCTCTCCGGGCCCCATTTCCGCGATTTCCACCTCATGCTGGACGATCATGCGGATCAGTTGATCGGCATGACGGACGCGATCGCCGAGCGCGTCCGGAAGGTTGGTGGCGCGACGCTGCGGTCTATCGGCCATATCGCGCGCGTGCAGCGACTACTCGACAATGACGCGGACTTCGTCACTGCCGAAGACATGCTCGCGGAACTCAAGAGCGACAACGAACAGCTGATCGGGATAATGAGACAGGTCCACGAACTGACCGCTGAGCATGATGACGTTGCGACAACGAGCCTTCTCGAAGGTTGGGTGGACGAAGCCGAAGGCCGAGTGTGGTTCCTATTTGAATCGAACCGCAAAAGCTGATCATTCCGGAGCCGCGGCTAGAGAAGCGAAGCGGCATCGGCCACATCGGCGATGTCTTCCCGGTACTCCACCGCATCCAGGGCTTCGAGAAGCGCGCTCCTCGAGGCGCTTCTACGATCCGGCGGGGAGTGCCGGTGAAGGCTGGTCGCGCATCTCAGGGCAAAGGTGCTTGCGGCCTGCTTTACGGCTAAGTCGTGCGCCGTCTGAAGGAGTTCGCGCCCTGCTCCCGGCGAAATCGGCATTGCCAACTCGCCGCGCAGCCTCAGGACTTCAGCACCGCACCAAGTAACCTCCGGGACGATCCGCTCCAGGAGTTCGGCGCTGGCAAGACGTCCGCCTATGACGAGACAGTTTTCGAAAGGCGTCCCCCCCAGTCGCGATACCGTTCGTTCGAATGCTGCCGGATCGCCTTCCTCTGTCGCGGTGACGACCTCCTCGTAAGCCTGTCCCCAAGCTTTCCATCTGAGAAGCGAGTGCCTCGTCGACGCCTCGCGGAGCATTCCCATCAGTCTTGCTCCGAGGAAGGCGTCGCCGATGCCAAGCGCGGTCGGGCAGGCGGAAGCGGCCAGATAAAGGCATGTCGAAATGGGGTGATCTTTCTCCAGGACCTCGTTCAGGGCCTCGTGGAGAGTGGTTTGGGCGGCGGAGTATCTCCCCTGTATCCATAGCGTTTTCACGATGACGCAGAAAGCGCTGATACGGACGTCGAAATAGCTCGCGCTATTTGGAGAGGGTTTCGGGGCTTCTCTCGTCGGCACGAGCGCAATCCGCGCGTGCTCCATGGCGTTGTTGAAATCGCCGATGTAGTGATGGTTGTGGTTCAGAAAATGGCTTCTGGCCTGTGGAGGCATTTGATCGAACTCCTTATCGAAACGATGAACGAGGTCGAGCGCCTTCTGGTAGTGGCCGTTGGCCGTATGTATCGCCGCAGTCCCGGCTATGGCCCGCATCAACATGGAAATGTCACGAGCTTCGGCGGCGAGTTCCAAAACCCTATCATACTGATGGATAACCTCGCGATTTCGTTCGAAGGTCTTGGAATGGTAAAGTGCGACGCCGTATAGCATCCGAAGCTTCATTTCGAGGCCCGCATCAGCAACGCCTCTGGCTTCGAACAGCCGTAAAGCCCGCTCGGATACCGCGTGTTGCTCTCCGACAAGGCCGAACTGAACCCAAAGCGTGTCGGATTTCGCCGTGAGCGCCAGGCCCAGGTCCTCATCACCGTCCTCACCAAGCGTCCAAAGGAGAGCCGAACGCAGGTCGTTGACGATCTCACTGTTGCTGGCGCGCCATCTCATTGGATCGAGCCGATTCCATTCATCGGCGGCCGAGGAAAGGCGTTCCAGACAATATCGCGCATGCGCGAGCCTGCACGACCTGGAAAACCCCGCTTGGGCTAGCTTTTCGCGTGCGTAGTCCCGCGTCGTCAGCAGCAGCCTGAAGCTCCCGCCGCGCTGGGTGACGACCAGCAGTGACTTGAGAAAAAGTCCGTCAAACGCTCCGAGGAAGGCATCGGGATCGTCCGCGCTCTCCGAAACGCAGAGGGCCGCGTCCGTAGAGAACGTTCCGGCAAAGACTGAGAGCCTCAGCAGTAGCGCCTTCTCCTCGCCTGAAAGGGTGGAATAGCTCCAATCCAATGTCGCTCTCATCGTCTGCTGGCGAGGCGGCGCGGTCCTTCGGCCACGCCTAAGAAAGGCGACCGGCTCGGCGACCGATGCGTGAAGTTGTGGCAAGTCCATGTCGAAGAGGCGGGCCGCTGCGAGTTCGATTGCCAGCGGTATTCCGTCGAGGCTGCGAACTATGTCCGCAACGAGCCGGAGGCTGTCTCTTCCGGAGAGATCGAGATCGTCACCGGCGAGAGCCGCCAGCGAGACAAACAGCTCGACCGCCGGAAAGTCCCGGATATCTGAGCTTTCCTGCGTGTCACCCGGAAATTCGAGCGGCGCGACTTGCCGCACCTTTTCCATTGAGGTCCTCAACGGCTCCCGCGTTGTGGCAAGGATTTGAGTTGTTGGAGATTCACGGAGTATGAGTTCTGCAGCGTTCGCGGCCGCATCCACGATGCGTTCGCATCCGTCCAGAAGGAGCAAAGTGTGCCTTTTCGAGAGCTCGGCTACTATCCCCGGAAGGACATCGTCGCCAAAAGCACTCAGTCCAAGCTGGGTGGCCAGCGTCGGCAAAAGAACCTCGCTGTCGGCAAGGGTGGCGACATCGATGAAAACCACCCGTTTTCTCTCCGCCACGGCATTCGCGCACGAAACCGCGACCGCGGTTTTACCGATACCCCCGGGCCCGGCCAGCGTTAGAAGACGCGTCCCCTCGAGCAGGTCGAGCGTAGAACGGATATAGTTGCTTCTGCCTATCAGCCTTTTCGGCATACGCGGCAGGCTGCCGACCAGATGGTAGGCTGCAGGCGCACTTGGCTCCGGGGTCGTTTCGTCCCGCGAAATTGCTCGCACGCTCCCGGCAAACACATACCCTCGGCCCGGTATCGTCTCGATCAAATGTCTCGCATGGTCCCCGAGGGCTTTCCTAAGAGCTACCAGATGTACCCGTAGCGCTCCCTCGTCCACGATGGTCGTCGGCCAGACCGACGCGATCAACTCGTCCTTGGTCACGACATCTCCCGCCCTGCTCACAAGGGCAGAGAGAATGTCGAAAGCCCTGCCTCCAAGCCGCAATGGCAGGCCGTTCTCGGTGAGACGTCGTTGTTCGATATCTATTTCATAGTCGTCGAATTGAAAGAGCGACATGCCAGATGACCTCGTGGATCAGTCGCTTGGGTCGACGGTCGAAGGACGGGAAAGATGTTGCCTCACGGCGTTTGCAATGACCGGCGAATCGGCACGCCCCTTTGCCCCATCGAATGCTGCCCAATTGATGACACCGCGCCGGTCAACGAGATAGGTTGCAGACAACCGAGGCGAGGTTTTTTCCCGGTTGAAACCGTAGAGCCGAGAGACTAGGGCTTTCGGCTCCCAATCCAGCAAGACAGGGTAGCCGGCCTGTGCTGCTTCGAAATGACGCCGTACACATGTCGGTTCGGCGCAAACTATTCTGACGATCGCCACGCCGATTATCCCGAGCGCAGGTGCTATCGCGTCGAGACAGGCGCTCTGCTGTATCCACCTGTCGCCTTGTCCAGAGTAAAAGTGGAGAACGAAGGGCGCGCCGATCAGATCGGCGAATCTAAACATCCCCCCGTCATCGCGAGGTAGGACGAATGCGGGGGCGTATTCACCGATGGGCACACTTCGCACGCACGAGCCAGCCGCTGTCGAGCTGACTTCACTCTTTAAGACCGATTCCACAATCCCATCGCGCCGGGGAATGGCTGCTAGGTTTGTTCTCGTCATGTCTCCCTGTCGCCTCTTACGATGCGCCCGGGCTCAACAACCAAGCGCCTTCCCAAAATGACGACCTAAACGGGTGCACTGAACTGCGTTCCATGCATTCCACTCCTCCCAAAGGCGAAGTTCTCGGATGGAAACGCACTCGGACACGCACGTTAGGTCGTAGGCGACCTTCACTGAAAACGTGAGTTAACGCATGTGAAATCTTGTTAAGTTTGGGTTTTCGGAGTGAGCAACGTGATCCAGATAGCCCCCGTTGCCCCGTATGGCGGGGAACTTCTCCACCGCAAGAGACGTTGTTGCCCGACGGTCTATACCCCTTTGCCACGGGGCCAGAAAAATACGCGAAAAGGCATAAGTCTTGACGACATACCCACTGATATCGGTAATCGACGATGACCCCAGTGTCAGAGTCGCGATCGACGACCTTCTTAAAAGCAGCGGATACTCTACAAGCGTTTTCGGCACGGCCGACGGCTTTTTGAGTTCGTCGGCTTTATGGGAAAGCGATTGCGTGATCAGCGACGTTGAAATGCCTGGAACGAGCGGTGTCGAACTACTTCGCTTTCTTCGCAATAACAGGATAGACGCGCCGGTTATATTGATGTCTGCAAGAGCAGGGGGATCGACCCCGACCGAAATAACTGGTTCAGACGCATTTGCGTTTATCGAGAAGCCGTTTTCTCCGGAGAGTTTTTTGGACTTGGTCCATTCGTCGCTCCGGCAGGGATTGCGTCAACCTCGAATGATCGGCTGACGGGCGGTTTAGGCTATTTCCCACACATCTATGGGCATTGCCGAATTGCAACGCCAATATTCCCGGGTTAAATCTCCGTACGTACGGCACTGGTTTCGGCGAGATCTATTCCTGCTGGAGCCGCCGATGATCAAGGATTCGCCGGTGCAAGAGAAATCGTCATCACAACCGCTCATCCGCATAGTCGATGACGACAATTCAGTGCGCGTGGCGCTTCTCGATCTCTTCAAGTCGATCGATCTGGAAGCTATAGCCTACGACTCGCCGAAAGCTTTGCTGGAAGCCGACAATCTCGATACGCCCGGATGCATCGTTCTCGACGTGCGGTTTTCCGGGGCGAGCGGCCTGGATTTTCAGTCCGACCTACAGAAAGCGGGCAATCGGATGCCCATTATCGTCGTGACCGGACACGGGGACATTCCGATGTCCGTGAGGGCGATGAAGGCCGGAGCCATGGATTTTCTGACCAAGCCATTCAGGGAACAGGACTTGATCGACGCCGTAACCGGCGCGATCAAGCGAGACGAAGTTATCAGGTCGCAATCCCAGAGTCGTTCGAACGTCGAGAAACTCAGGGAAACCCTGACCCCGAGAGAGGTCGAGGTCATGCACGCCGTGGTGAACGGCTACATGAACAAGCAGATCGCCGGACAGCTCGGGATAAGCATGGTCACGGTAAAGCTTCATCGATCGAACGTAATGAAGAAGATGCGGGCCAAGTCCGTGGCGGATCTGGTCAAGAAGGCCGAACTGCTCGCGCAGGAGCAGTCCATCGCCCAAGGGGACGGTTAGGCCGCCCTGCCTTCGGTCGCAAGTGGCCGAAGGTGCGCGCGAGAGAGCGTCATTGGAAACTGGTGGCGTTGATTTTCGAAGTCTGGCGTGGCGAGCCCGATATCCGGTAACGTCGGTGAATTGCCTACCGCGTCGCCGGCCCGTTTTTCCAGGGCGTACTCTCTTATAAGCTTGGGCAGCGCGTAGGTGCCGCCGCGCTGTTGCCCCGCGATCAGGGATTTGACGACAAGGCCGTCAAACGCTTCCTCGAAGTCCGATCGCGCGAACCCATAGCCGCAACGTTCGCGTGCGATATCCTTGGTGAAGTCCGCGTCGAACACCGAAAGCACACCGAGCAGCGACTTCATGTTGCTGTCAAGCAGGTCGTAGCTCCAGTCGATATTGGCACGCAATGTTTGCTGACGCGGATGCGAAGTCCGGTTGCCGCGGCGCAGTGTCCGTAGAGGACGATCAAGAGATATTATAAGGTTCTCCAGCCCGAGGTCTGCAACGCGAGACGCCGCCAGTTCGATTGCCAGGGGATTGCCATCCGTCTTTCGGACGACTTCGGCCGCGAGCTCAATACCTCTCGGACCTTCGATGGCGTATTCCTCCGCGACCATGGATACCCTCTCCGCGAATAGTTCGACGGCGCTGAAGGCGGCCACATCGTCGATGCGTTGCTTGGCTGACGGGACGGCAAGGCCGGGGAGATGGAGCACGTTCTCGCCGATGATCCCGAGAGGTTCGCGGCTCGTCGCTAGAATGGTGAGGTCGGGGTGTCTGTCAGCAACGTACTCGGCAACCAGAGCAACCCGATCGATAGACCATTCGCAGCCATCGAGAACCAATAGGGCGGATCTCCCGATGAAGCTCTCCGCTGCCATCCGGAGCAGCGTATCCGACGCCATACTGCCCGTCTTGAGCACTTCGGCGATCGGGGTGGACGCGCTCGCCGCATGGTCCGCCATGTCCACGAACTGGACGGAATCATAGGCGTCCCGCAGGAGGCGGGCCATTTGGAGTGCCACCACGGTCTTGCCGATGCCTCCGGGTCCCACGATAGTTGTGATGCCCGCACCGATCTCGTCCGCCCATTTCGAGATCAGCGGCTCGCGTCCGACGAGGCGCGCGCAGGTGTTCGGGAGGCTCTCTGCCCGAGACGCCCGTAGCGTGGCTCCGGCGCTCCGGTGGTCGTCCACCTTAGTGACTGAGGCGGTGAAAGTGTATCCGCGCCCGGCGACATTCTCGACCATGCTGTAGGGATTGCCGCCATCGAGCGCCTTGCGAAGGGACACGATGTTCACCCGCAGGGAACTCTCCTCCACATGTGTGTCTGGCCAGGCCACCTCCATCAATTCCGCCTTCGACAGGATTTCGCCCTGCCTTGACGCCAAAGCGACCAATAGATCGAAGGCGCGGGAGCCGATGCGGACGTCGCAACCGGACCGTTTGAGGCTTCGGGCCGGGATATCCATTTCGAAATCGTCAAACCGCAGTATCGTCATCGTCCACCTGCGCTCGCATTGGGATCGGTCCGGGCAATAACTGCGTGGCGATCCAAGGTAAAAACCAGAGACAGCGCCTCGTAGGCTAGCCCCATGCAATCGATATACGACCGGTGGCTGGGAACAATTGTACTGTGGGCTGGCCCGACCTATCCCTAAAGACAGGTTACGATGCGCAGGGAAGCCTGCGAACGGCAGCGTGAGCCCAGACGTCAGACCACGCGTCGGAGGGGTCACCCAAGGACATTTCGCATAATGTGCGTGGATATCAGGGGCGAGGGAGAGGGGAGAGGCCGTCCAAGTGGACTTGTTGCGCATAGTCCCAGAAGCCTTCGCAAAGGAAATCGGTTGTTGAAAGGCCGACCTTCTGGCTGTCGGGCTCACATGCGGTGGAGAGAGTTTTCGAGTCGAGCTTGCAGCCCTTGGCGGCAAGCTGGAGGGCGACGCTTTCCAGCAGGCGAGCGAAGGACTGTTGATCCATACCGTCTGCGGCATTGACGAGGGCTATCATGCTGTCGGCGATCGCCTCGTGCATTGTCAGGTCTTTGCTCATGTCGGCTCCGGTTCTGGATAGACGCTGCGGGACGACCGACACAGCAAGGCGTCGGCACCTCGGACATCTCGCGCCTACGATCTCGCCTCGCGAGAGTAGGCTTGAAGATGCCCACCCCGGGGAGAGAACCGGGATGGGCGCGTCCTGGCGGGCTCAGGAGCCCATTGTCAGGACGACGCGGAAGCGGGGCTTGCCGTGCATCATCTTGTCGTAGGCCTCGACTGCCCGCTCCAGCGGAAATTCTTCGATCATCGCTGAGATGCCGAAAAGTGAACTGAAGCGAAGCGTCGTGTCGCCGGCCGCCGGATCTCCGGTGAGCGCGCCCTCGACCGAACGCTCCTTGAGGAAGAGGTCGCCGGACGCGAGTTCGATCGGCTCGGCTGTCGCTCCGATGACGATCGTCTTACCGCGGGCTTTGAGGCCTTTGACCGAATCCGCGACACCCATGCCGCCGGAAGCAGTCGCGAGCACGAGGTCTGCGCCGCCAAGCCGCTGGAGCGCGTCGGCCACTGTCTCCGTGGAGCTGTCGATGTAGTGATGAGCGCCAAGCTTGGTCGCCAGTTCACCCACGGCCGGGCCGCGCCCGATCGCTACAACCTCGAACCCCATGCCGCGGGCATACTGAACGGCTAGGTGGCCAAGCCCACCAATGCCGATGACAGCGACAACGTCACCAGCCTTTGCGCCTGAATTCCTCAGCGCGCTGAAGGTCGTCAATCCGGCGCACAATAGCGGAGCGGCCTCGACGTTAGTGAGATCGTCGGGAACGGACATCAGTCCCGAGGCCTTGGCAACCATCCATTCGGCATAGCCGCCGTCGTGGTGGACACCCGTGAACTCTTGGTTCTTGCAGTTCACGAGGTGGCCGGAACGGCACTCTGAACAATGTCCGCAACTGCCAGCCAAAAAACCTACCCCGACTCTCTGACCGATGCTCCACCCCTCGACCCCTTCACCGAGGCTATCGATGGTTCCGACGACCTCGTGCCCCGGTACTCGCGGCCAATTGATCGGGAAAACGCCCTCGACGGTCGCGGCATCCGAATGGCAGACTCCACAAGCCTCGATCTTAATGCGGACATAACCGGGACCGGGTGTCTGCATTTGCTTCCTGGTAAATTCAAGCTTGCCAGGCGAGACAGCCTGGACGGCTAGATAGGTGTCAGTCGTGTCGGTCATCGCGCTCTCCACGGCAATCGGGCGTTATGCTCTTCGCCTTCTCGCAGGGATCCCGTGGTGGTTATTGTAAGATTGCTTCCCCCCGACGAAAGGCGAATGCCGAATTGCCGTCTCAGCCTTAGTTCGGCCGAGACGGCAATATGACTTCAAGTCAGCACGATATCCGACAGATCTATCGAGACGACGAGAGGCTCTGCCATGGCCTGACCATCTGGCTGCCTCGGGTAAATGCGACGTTGAGTCGGAATCTTGATGCCCTGGATGTCTTTGTAACCGTCGATGTAGTGTGCGCCCGGCGTGCCGCCGGCGATTTCGACATCATAGTCGTGGCGCTTGAGCAGACCCGCATCGTCGAAATAAATCGTCTGTACCGCGCTGTGGCTGACGATATCGGCCGGGAAAGTAATCTTGAGCCTGTGCCAGGTTTCGCCTTTCTCCTGCCAATCCGGCAGTTCCTCCGTAACAACGCCCTGCTCAGCGAGCAAAAACGGCATGTTCAGGTATGTCCACATGGCGCAGCCAGCGAAGTAGGCTAACTGAAGCTCGCTCCACGGCGTCTCGAGTGTATGGCCGGCGAATGACGAACGTGGGTCGCGCAGCTCGTCGAGAACCTTCCCCTGGGCGTTGCTCAGCGCGACCCTGCCTGGTTCGAAGCTCGAGACCTTTGCGTCTGCGCCGAAGGGCGAGTGCGAGGCCCACTCCCTCACGAGATCGACAGTGACGCTGGTTTCTGCAAGCGCCGTGGGTTGTCCTTTGAGGATCCACAAAGCTCCGCCTTGGCTGAGCCGTGCCTTGAGCAGGGAGAATTTTTTCCATCCTTCGAGGCCGCCATGGGCGTCGATGATCTTGCTGACGAGCGCGTTCATTTCATGATCCTTGAGTTGAGGGATTTAGAGTTCCAGAAAGATCGTCACGTGAGAAACGAATGTCTCAGGCTGCTGGAAAAGGGCCCCGTGACCAGAGTCCGGGTATATGATAAGCGTGGCGTCCGGCATGTTCTTGAACATCGTGTAGGCGTTCCCCGAGGGGAACATCGTGTCGTCGCTGCCATGCACGATGAGCGTGGGCGTTTTGATCGATCTCAACGATTGGTGGTCAGGGTCGAGGCGAGCGCACCAATCGATGATCGACTTGGCCTGCGGATCGCTGACGGTATCGCCCTTGTCGGGGGCCCGGTCGTGGGAGCGAACCAGCGTCCGCTCGATAAACGTTTTGCCGAGTGCCTGGCTCTTCGCGGAAGGTGTGAAGAACAGCGGGAGGCGAACATCGGCGGCCTTCTTCGCAAACGCCTCCTCGACGACCTTGAGGAGGTGTTCCTCGCCGCCGGCGGGTGCACTTCCTGCGACGACCATCCGCCCGATAGCCACATGCTTGCGCGCCGCCATCACCTGCGCGAGGAAACCTCCGAGCGAGAATCCGAGGAGATCGACTTCGCCCAGACCCAGGGCCGATATGAAGCCCTCGGCGTAATCCGCCATTCCTTCGACTGTCTCTGGCGTCGTACCGTTGGAGAGACCGACGCCTGCGTTGTCGAAAACAAAGACCTCCGAGACTTCGGCAAGCGCATTCACAACGGCCGGATCCCATGCGTCCATCGTTCCGGTAAAGTGCTGCATTAGCACCAACTTTCGCGCGAACCGATGCCCGATCCGGCGATAGGCGAGCTTTGCTCCTCGCACATCCACATATTCTGTTACTGCGGTCTCAAGGGTGGTGGTCATGACAAAACCTCGGTAGATTTCAAGTTCCATGGTCGCAAAGCCTAGACCGCGCCAAGACGGCTGAGCCGAGATGCGGTGAGACGGTTTTCCGATCTTGCATTTCAGTTGAAGGGGAGGGCGTCCTCTAGGAAAGGCACCTGCTACTTTTCCGTGATCGGCTTACCGTACATCCTGCCGGAAACCAGAAGCCAAGCCGTCATCACGGTCAGTCCGAGCACGAACAAGTTCGCCAGGAAAAAGGTAATGGGTGCGACTAGGGAAATCGCCGCGTTGTCTCCACGCCCAAGAAGGCGCACGGGAGCGGTCGCAAGGGAAGTCGCACCGAAGCTGAATGCCCAAAACCCCATCACCGCCCCGGCTTCACGGAGCCATTGGGAAAGACGGAGAAGCACGACGAGCTGAAGTATTCCGTAACCGATCAAGGCGTGCACGAATATGTCGGGAGTGCCTCCACTCACGGAGATATAGGCGACCGCTCCGACCGGAGCTGGTGCGAGCTGCACGCCGAGCGTCGGGCGAAGCGAGGGTGGCGTCATAGGCCCTGTGATCAGGCGATGGAGAAGAATGGACTCGATCGCAAGCCATGAGAAAACTCCGGCTCCGAATGCTAGCTGTCCCCAGTCCTGAAACCCGAGAGACGAAGCTACTATCGCGGTCACGAAGCTTCCAGCCACCGTCGGCAGATAAAGCACCGCGGTGGTGGTTGCGTGGTCCCGCTCACCGTGCCAGAGACCACCCGTGCGCCAGACAGCAAAGATGCTAGTGAAAGCGAAACCTGTTCCGAAGAGCGTCAGGCCGGCGGCGTAGGAATAGGGTTCGACAGCACCCGCGACTAGCATAGTGGCCACACCGATCAGGCCGACAAAGCAACATTGAACCGGATGATTTATCTCGGCAACTAGCTTGTCCAAGGCGAACACTGCCTTGGCTGCAAACAGCAGAACCAAGATGGCCCAGACTGCTGCGGCTACAGCCAGGATCCACTCCGAAACTCCGCTGCCAATATGCCAAGTCTGTTCGGCTGCGCGCCATGCGTTCCCCAGTCCCGCCAGCCCCAGAACCATACCGAAATAAGATGCCGGAGTTTTGGTCGCTAAGCGTTCGATCCCGCTCGTGCGAAGCTTTTGTGGCTTGGGCTGGAAACCCGTTGTGTCGATTGCCATTTCACACCTATCGAGGACTTTGGAAGGTGCCGCTGACTTCTCTGCAGCGGCGACCGGTCGAACGCGACATGATCAGCGTACGCTTTTCTCTAGTTCCAGGAATTCGTCGTCGGAAAGCTGGATACGCGCGGCCGCGACGTTCTGCTCCAAATGGCTGACCTTCGAAGTGCCGGGAATGGGCAGCATGACCGGGCTCCGCTTGAGCATCCACGCGAGTGCTATCTGCCCAGCTGTTGCTGCGTGGCGTTTGGCGAGTGAGTCGAGAACGCCTCCGGGACGAGCGAGGTCACCAGCTGCGAGTGGGAACCAGGGGATAAAACCGATACCATTGTGCTCGCAATAATCGAGAATGTCCTCACTTCCACGATCTACGAGATTGTATCGGTTCTGGACGGTCGCAATCTTAAAGTAGCGGGAGGCAGCCTCGATTTCTTCAATGGAAACTTCGCTCAATCCGGCATTTGCAATCACTCCCTCATCGAGCAGTTGACGGATAGCAGCGAATTGTTCTTCCATGGGTACGCGCGGGTCGATCCTGTGCAACTGCCAAAGACCGATCTGTTTTACGCCCAGCTTCCTGAGGCTGCCCTTGGCGCGCTCGATCAGGTATTCAGGTCGCCCATCTGGTGTCCATTGGTCTGGACCAGGGCGGCGCAGTCCGGCTTTGGTGGCGACGAGGATGTCGGTGCGACCCGTCAGAGCTTCCCCGATCAGTTCCTCAGCCACATCGGGGCCGTAGGAGTCTGCGGTATCGATGAAGTTCACGCCCAGTTCGGTAGCTCGGCGTACGGTGGCGATCGCTTCGTTGCGGTCCGTCGGGGGGCCCCAGATGCCACGACCCGTGAGACGCATCGAGCCAAATCCCAGCCGATTTATCTGGAATTCGCCGATTTTGAAGATTCCGGAGAGGTTTCCGCTCGTCTTGGTGTTATCCATCTTCTCGCTCCCTTTCGACCGTCGTTTTGGCGCACGTCGCCGGCTATCGGCCGCTTGGCCAGGTATCGTGTGGGAGGAAATTACGACGGCGATACATCTCTTTATTGTATCATCGTGCACGGGAGCGCTCGGCACGCGGCTATACCTAGAGCTAGGTGGACGGGAGTTCGGCCTCTGATAATGTCACACGCATGTTCGCGGTCCGCGAGCTGGATGCCCAGGATCCGGATTTCGGAATTGGATCCGTGCGTTCGTCTATAAAGTCGTTAGCCGCGTTGGAATATTAAGTCCGGAATGCTTTGCATCGTACCCAATACTGCAAAGTCATCGCGGAAGTTCCAAAGAGGCCATCGGAGCCAAGTGAATTGCTGACGATCGCAATAGTTGAGGACGATGACGGGGTAAGGCTCGCATATGCGGACCTGATGTCGTCGTACGGATACGAAGTGAAATCATTCGGATCAGCCGAAGATTTCATTTCCTCGAGCTGTCACGACGAAGTCGAGTGTCTGATCCTGGATCAGCGGCTGCCGGGAATGAGCGGTTTGGAGCTCCAGGCTCAATTGCAGCGACGGAGCAGCACACTCCCAATTGTTTTTGTCACCTCGCACGATGACGATGTTACGAGGATGAAAGCACTCGAGAATGGCGCGGTTCATTTTCTAAACAAGCCGATCGATGCCGACGAACTGGTAAGATGCGTCGCTGACGCTCACGGTCGGAACCGCTAAGGTATCTTGCGGCTCTCGTGAACTTCGTTGGTTCGCGAACGCATGGTGGACGACTGAGGAGGCGGCTGATCGGCTTGCCCAAGCAGCGGCTTCGCGCGCTGTACCGCTGACCAGCTGAAGGCCTCGCGGCCCGAAACGAGAGCGACACTTGAAACAAGACGGCGGCTGATATCTACCTGCCGCCGTTCTCCTGCCCAATGCCGATGTGCCACAAAGGACGGGACGCACAGGGATCGCTCAACAGCAATGACCTAGATGCCTAAGGGTGCAGTTTCCTTGGCAAGCACTTCGGTGATCCCGTTTCGAGCGCTACCCGTTATCAACTTCGTTATCGACATGAGAATTGAACCCCAACCAAATGGCGGCTGCCGCTGCAAGTCTGTCGTTTAGAGTTTGGCTTTGAGACGGAATTCCGCCATCTACAGTTGTGGAAATGGAGTGCGCTGGTGATGGCGTCTGGTGCAAGGGAGCATCCCTTGGCTCCCCGGATCGCTGACCCGGCAATACGGTGAATTCGCCTCATATCAATCGTGGGGCGACCCTTTCGCGTCCAGGCACTACGCGGCCGCTCAGATTTACAATAGTTGGCGGTAGGAGCTGCTTATCAATTGGAGGTCGAACAAATTCTTTCAAAGGAACATCTCATGTCTTCCACTCAAGTACCAAAGCTTTCGCGTCGGGGCTTCTGCCTTTGCTGTGTCGGTGTTGCGTCCATCGGCGTTGCCGGGGGGTGGCTCTCGCCGCGCGAGGCTTACGCTGAGGCACACCAGCTTGTTCACATGATCAGAGATTCTGCGGCAAAGGCCGATATTACGACGCACAAACTCCGAGGTGGTGTCTACCTGCTTGAGGGATCGGGCGGAAACATCGCGGTGTTCGTCGGCGCGAGCGGAAAGGTGATGATTGACGCCGGCATAACAGCAACGCGACCGAAAATTGTCAAAGCTCTCGAGGCTCTCGGCAATCAGCCGGTGAAGACACTCATCAACACCCATTGGCATTTCGATCACGCGGACGGAAACGAGTGGGTACACGCCGAGGGCGCGACGATCATGGCGCACGACAATACCAGAGCTCGCCTATTGGAAACGCAAAGGGTCGAGGACTGGGACTTCACGTTCCCGCCATCTGCGCCCGGTGCAATTCCGACTGAGACGTTTTCGTCTGACAAGAGAATCGAACTAGAGGGATGTAAGCTCCACCTCCTCTGCTACGAACCTGCTCACACTGACAG
Organism: Hyphomicrobiales bacterium; assembly: GCA_900466875.1. Classification (GTDB taxonomy): domain Bacteria; phylum Pseudomonadota; class Alphaproteobacteria; order Rhizobiales; family Rhizobiaceae; genus Neorhizobium. Next base: position 188,798 of record UBNQ01000016.1, read on the forward strand.
CGATATCGGGGTGCACTTTGTGGACCAGAATGTTCTCCACACGGGAGACACGTACTGGAACGGGATTTATCCGTTTATCGACTATTCCACGGGTGGAAGCATCAACGGCAAAATCGCGGCCTGTGAAAAGAGCCTAAGCATGGTCGATGACCGCACCATTGTAGTGCCAGGACACGGTAACCCCGTTAGTAACAAGGCCGAGCTTCGAGCTTTTCACGATATGCTTGTCGCGGTGCGCGACAATGTCGCGACTTTGAAAAAGAAGGGAATGTCTGTGGGAGAGGTGGTGGCGGCCAAGCCCACGGCGAAATTCGATGCGAAGTGGGGCCAGTTCGTCATCACTCCTGGCCTGTTTACCGAATTGGTTTATGAGGGCGTGTAACAATCGACGCAATCAACCGTGCACCACGGCAGGCGGATAAAGCGGACGCTTCAAATAATTCGAAACGCTTGTCGGGTTTTCCCGGCAGGCTGCCGTGGAGCTGCGGCGGATGTTCAGTCCGCCGCTTGGAAACGTTTGTTTAAACGCTTCTTGATGCATAGCCTGGCGGTGCGTTCACCCTGATCAACAATCTCTCTCATGGCACTTGCTACGATGAGACGCTAAGCCCGGATGAACTCAAGAATGCGTGCGACGAGACAATTCGGATTGTTGAGAAATATGCCAAGGGGCAGCTTGAGGTAGCTCGGACCCTGCAAGGCGTTGGCTGAGCGCCGAACCTGAGGAGACTTCTCGCGGATCCGAAGCCTGCAATTCGGCAGCCCTGCCATCCGGGACCGTTCTCGCGACAAGTACCGCGATCACGAGCAGCGCCAGTCTCCACGCAAAAGCTCGCAAGAGTGCTTCGGAAGCGTCCATTCATCGTTCCTCCCTAAGAAAAGTTGGCGACAGCATTCGCGAACAGGCGACTTTCAACAATGCGGGAGATACAACGGGACCCTCAGGAAAATCCGAAGGGTCGAAACAGTGGGGGAAAGATGCGGTTCGATTTGACCGACCTGCGCCTCTTCCTCCATGTCGTTGAGGCAGAGAGCATCACCCAAGGCGCTGAAAGAGCGGGGATGGCATTGCCTTCAGCGAGCGCCCGGGTTCGGGGGATGGAGGAGACCAGCGGAGTTCTGCTTCTTGCTCGGGGTGCGCGCGGTGTTCGGCCGACCGCCGCCGGAGAGGCGCTCTCCCATCATGCTCGCATTGTTCTCGGACAGATGGAGCAGATGCGGGGAGATTTGCAACTCTACGCGCGCGGACTTCGAGGTAAAATACGAGTGTTTTCCGGTCGCGCCGCCATGGCCCATCTTCCCGAAATCCTACGCGGATACCTGGCCGACCATCCCACCATCGACATCGACTTGGAGGAGCGGCAAAGCGTTGACGTCGTCGCCGCGGTAGCGGGGGCTCATGCTGATCTCGGTATAGCCGCGGACACCACCGATACCGGGACGCTGGAAACGCGACCTTTCGAAACCGACCGTCTCGTGATCGTCGTGCCAGACGGCCATCGGTTCGCGGACCGCGAGCACGTGAGGTTCGCCGAAGTTTTGGACGAGCCATTTGTCGGCCTCCCCGCTGACAGCGCGCTCCAGGGGCATCTTGCACTGCACGCGGCACGGGAAGGAAAGCCTTTCAAATTGAGGGTTCGACTCGACAGTTTCGAGGATATCTGTGCGATGACGAGCAGCGGTGTCGGTCTGTCGATCGTGCCGGAAGTCTACGCCCTCAGATACAAAGCTGAGATGGCGTTCAATATAGTTGCTCTTTCAGACGGTTGGGCGCTGCGCCACCTTCTCGTCTGTGCTCGGAGTTTCTCCACGCTTCCGGTTCATGCTCGCGATCTTGTGCGATACCTGACGTCCAAGAACCGAAATCCGGCTTTGTTGCGCGATGAGCCTCATGGACAATAGTCAAATTCGATCGGTTTTGCTGGTGGGGCTATGCGCCTTCGGTTCCTCAGATAGCATGGCCTAAGTGCGATTTCCGACATGCGTGGTCCGTCACATAATTCAAAGCTTCCGTTTCCCTTGACTTACCGCGGGGTGAGCTACCGCAACTTTCGGCAGCTCATGGCATCCCTTGATCCTCCGACTCCGGTCAACGAGATCACCCTCATAGGTCGCTTGCGCCGCTTTTTCGACCGTGGGGGAAGCGTTGCGGAGAGCGCACTGGATGAGATTTTCTATCTCGACGCCGGACAGTTCCAAGCTAAATACGGCAGGCGAGTCACGTGGATAGTGACTGAAGAGGGGAAGCGGCCAGTAGATGATCTCTACTCGGAATATGCTTTCACGGATAACGTGTCGCCTTATCCGCTGTTTCGCACACGACTGAAATCCTTGGAAAAGCGATCCACGCCGATAACGCGTACGCTGATCGCCAAGGCAGCGCTTTTTAGCCAGGCGGACTGGATAACTGACCACGGCGGCGGTCGCCGAAAGCAATTCATCTATGACGGCGACCTCTACCCGGAGCAACGGGGCGAGTATTCGGCCCTAACGTCCTTTCTCAAGGCGATCGGCCGATATGGCGAGCGGGAAATAATGCATGCCAGATGGAAGGCGAAATGGGCAATCGACGACATGCTGTCCGAGCCGCCCATGTCAGATGGCGCGCCCGGTTACATCTACAAAATTACGAACACCACAACGGGTAAGGTTTACGTCGGCCTCACCGTCAACAAGCCTGAAATTCGTTGGGGGCAACATGTGCTGATGGCTGCCAAGGGTGCAGGTAGCCTGCTTCACCAAGCAATACGTGCCGATGGCCCCCAGAATTTCATTGTCGACACTCTCGAGGTTGTCGAGGGCGGCGAAGGGAAGCTTGCCGAGAGGGAAATCGAATGGATGAATCACCTCGACACGCTACACCCCAATGGATTGAACACGAGGGCCGGAGGCCAGATCGGCTCCTACGACGGCAGGTCGGTCGAGTGGGATGGAAGGCGTTTCAGATCTATCGCGTCCATGCGTCGTGTCATGTCCCGCGAGACAGGGCTTCCGGAGCACGTCGTCGAGAGCCGCTTTAGGCAAAACAAGCCATTGCCGGTCAAAGCCCGAAAGCACAGCAGGCATCCCGACGCCGGGTCGCCGCTTTTCCGGCAGCACCTCGGAATCCTCAAGAGGGCACGGGACCGCGGCGACACTGTCGATGCCGAGTGGCTGGACTACGATCGCTTTAAAGCCGACGTCAGTGACAAACCGGGGTGTGGACGGCTCACGCGGATCGACGAGCGGCAGGCCTGGGGCACGACCAACTGGACCTGGATGGAGCATAAGGCGATTGTCGCGCGAAGCCACGGTAGGCCGATCGAGGCGTTTGGAAGGGTCTGGCCCACCCTCGAAGAGGCTTTGACAGAATTCAAGATTGGAAGCGGCACCTATCATCTTCGTCTCAAGGCGGGGATGTCGGTGGAGGAAGCTCTCTCGACGCCGATCGGTCCTACTTCGAAGAAGGCTTTCACGTTTGAGGGCGAAACCTGGCCAAGCAGAAACCGGGCATGCGTCGAGCTCGCAGCCAGGCTCGGGATAACTGCCGACAAGGCCAAGGACCGCCTTGTACGTGGAATTCCGTTCTCGCGTTGGAAGAAAATGGACGGAAAAAATTGAAGCTTTGCCCGGCGAGAAGGGCCTAGCCACTAAGGTTTGCAGGAGAGCTCAGTCGCAAGCCAAAGTCGAACGTGGCTTTCTCCCAAGTGTCATCGCAACATTTTGCGCTGCGATGACTGATCGCGTTTCATACTTTTCGCCGTGTCCTCTTGAGAACCCGGCAGTCCCATCCGTCAACTTCGCGTTCCTGGCTCCGTTGAGGTTTCGCCGGGGTGCTGCCGGATAAACGGGTTCTCTCGGACAGACACCTATTTCGCGATCCGGTCGATCGTGAAACCGAGAGCGCGTGCGATGCCCGCCCCATATTCGGGGTCGGCGTTGGTGCAATTGACGACGTGGCGCTCCTGAACCTTCACAGATGTGCCAGCCATGGCCCGCGCTGTGTTTTCGAATAGGGCGCGTTTCTGTTCGGCGGACATCGCGCGGAAGAGATTGCCCGGTTGCTCGTAATGATCTTCGTCGAGCCTTTGATCCCAATGGGCGACCGCACCTTCGACAGCAAGCGGCGGCTCGCGAAAGTCGGGCTGCTCGACCCACTGGTCCTTCGAGTTGGGCACGTAGGACGTCGTTGCGCCGTAATTGCCGTCGATCCGCATAGCACCGTCACGGTGGTAGGAATGGACCGGACACTTCGGAGCGTTTACAGGAATTTGGTGATGGTTCACGCCGAGACGATAACGGGCGGCGTCCCCATAAGAGAACAGGCGGGCCTGGAGCATCTTGTCCGGTGAGAAGCCGATCCCCGGCACGATGTTAGCCGGGCTGAAGGAGGCCTGTTCGACCTCGGCAAAGAAGTTTTCAGGGTTGCGGTTAAGCTCGAAATAGCCGACCTCGTGGAGAGGATAGTCCGCGTGCGGCCAGACCTTGGTGAGGTCGAAGGGGTTGTGCCGATGCGTCGCCGCCGCTTCCTCGGTCATAACTTGAATGTACATCTTCCAACGCGGAAATTCCCGGCGCTCAATGCTCTCGAACAGATCGCGCTGGTGGCTTTCGCGATCGGCACCGATGAGGGACGTCGCGTCCTCGTCCGACAAGTTCTCGATGGACTGCTGGGTCTTGAAGGTAAACTTCACCCAAGTCCGCTCGTTCATGGCGTTGATGAAGCTGTAGGTGTGCGAGCCGAAACCGTGCATGTGCCGGAAGCTCTTGGGGATGCCACGCTGGGACATGACGATCGTAACCTGGTGGAGGGCCTCGGGAAGGAGTGTCCAGAAGTCCCAGTTGTTTTCGGCGCTGCGCATCCCGGTGCGAGGATCGCGCTTGATGGCGTGATTGAGGTCAGGAAAACGGAGAGGATCGCGGAAGAAGAAGACCGGAGTATTGTTACCAACGAGGTCCCAGTTGCCTTGCTCGGTGTAGAATTTCATCGCGAACCCGCGGATATCGCGTTCGGCGTCAGCCGCGCCGCGTTCGCCAGCAACCGTCGAGAACCTGACGAACATCGGCGTCTGCTTCCCGATCTCGGAGAAAATAGCCGCTTTGGTAAATTGGCTTATGTCATGGGTGACGGTGAAATTTCCGTAAGCCCCGGCACCCTTGGCGTGCATGCGACGTTCCGGAATGACCTCTCGGTCAAAATGGGCGAGCTTCTCGATCAGCCAGACATCCTGCAGTAGGGCAGGGCCGCGTCGGCCTGCCGTCTCGATGTTGAAATTGTCGACTACGGGCGCGCCGGCGGCGGTTGTCAGGCTTTTATCGGTCATGGTTCTCTCCAAAGGCGTTGGAAACTGGGCTGCCGTTGCCGGATCGTTGGGGGCATCGGTTGAGTAGTCGGGGCTAGGGATGGTTTAAGAGGATGAAAAACTGTGTTCTTGTAAATCTCGTCACTTCCGCGCTGCCGCCGGGAACCAGGGGCCGTCGCCGGGTATTCACGCAGCGCTAACTGACGGAGTTACGGACATGGACATTCAGGATCGACCGCTTGAGCTCGTCTTCGACGAGGGGCGCGCTGCTGCGCTTGACGGCTCGGACGAGAAGGCTTGCCCTTATCAGTCGGAGACCATCGAGTACGGGACCTGGATGGAAGGGTTCGAAGCCGTCGTTAAAGACAACTAGATTCACTGCGTATTCGGACCAACGAACGCGCAGTTCAGAGCCAGCCACTCTTCTTGAAGCGTCCATACAGCACGGCACACATCAGCGCGATAACGCCGAGAACCACGTAGTAGCCGTTTTCGGTTTTTAGCTCCGGCATGTTCCTGAAGTTCATGCCGTAGATGCCTGCGATTGCCGTTGGCACAGCCAGAATGGCGGCCCAAGATGCCAGCTGCCGTGTTATTGCGCCCTGCCGCTGCTGTTCGAGTAGGCTCGACGCCTCGAAAACGGAGGTCATGATCTCCCGCAGGCCGCCGACGAGGCTCTCTACTCTACGCACGTGGTCATGGACATCGCCGAAAAACGGACGTGCGTTAACGTTGACGCACGGCAGGTCTAGGTGTGTCAGCTTTCCGACAACCTCACCCATCGGGCCGAGAACGCGTTGAAATTTCAACACCTGGCGTCTCATGCGGAAAATCCGCCTGATCTGTTCAGGCTCGAGGAACGAAGAAAGGATGTGCTTTTCCAGTTCAAGGACGCGGTCCTCGATCGTCTCTACCATCGGGAGGTAGCCGTCCACAGCGGAGTCGACGATGCCGTGAAGAACGTAATCGGGGCCGTGGGCGAGGAGTTGTGGAGAGCGCTCAAGTTGCTCTCTCAGTGACCGCGATAGAGACGGTCCATGGCGGACCGAGACCAGATGGCCCTTGCCGACAAAAACGCATATCTCGCCGTAGGCAATCCTGTCTCCCTCGAGATGGGCTGTCTTGACCACGACGAACAGTTGATCGCCATAGACGTCGATCTTGGAGACCTGCTTTCCCGCCAGTGCGTCCTCCACGGCCAAGGGATGAAGACCGAACATGGCCTTGAGGGCCTCCATCTCCATTTCCGTCGGCGACGACACGCCGATCCAGACGAATTCGTTCTCCGCTGTGTCGAATGGCTTGGCCGCGAGCGGCACTTCCTCCTCGCGATTGCCGTCACGGTAAAGATAGGAGGCTACGACGGTCATGGCTGTCCTCGGGGCATTGACTTTTCCGCTCGCGCAAATCCACCGCGAGGACGAACCGGGATAGCGAGGCCGGGTTCCGGCGACCATCGCACGGCGGATCGTTAGGCGAGGATGGCACAGCGGTCTTTTACGATCGTGGCGTCCGTCACGGTCGCCACGGTGCCCTCAGCCGCAGTAGTCCGGAACCGTTTCATACAAGACCAGCGGACCGCGATGGCTCATCGCTTGCCTATAAATGCGGCGGGCCTTCCGCCGCTGCCTTTGACTGCGATCCCTGCCGCATTTGGAGAAACAGATATGTTCGGTTTGACGGCGCTCGAGCTGGCGAGAATCCAGTTCGGGTTCACGGTATCCTTCCACATCGTGTTCCCAGCCATCACCATCGGCCTAGCCAGCTATCTCGTCGTGCTAGAGGGTTTGTGGCTTTTGAAGAAAAACGAGGTCTACCGCGACCTCTATCGCTTCTGGTCCGCGATCTTCGCGGTCAACTTCGCGATGGGCGTCGTGTCCGGCCTGGTGATGGCGTACGAGTTCGGCACGAACTGGAGCTTTTTCTCGGCTTTCGCCGGGCCGATCACCGGGCCGCTCCTCGCGTACGAGGTGCTTACGGCGTTTTTCCTCGAGGCGGGTTTCCTCGGGGTGGCCCTTTTCGGATGGAACAAGGTCGGCCCCGGTCTGCATTTCTTCGCCACGACAATGGTAGCTCTCGGCACGCTGATTTCTGCGACATGGATTCTGGCTTCCAACAGTTGGATGCAGACCCCGCAGGGCTTCGAGATCGTCGACGGGCGGGTGGTTCCGGTCGATTGGCTCAAGGTTATCTTCAATCCGTCCTTTCCCTACCGCCTTGCCCACATGACCATCGCCGCCTTTCTTAGCACCGCCCTGTTCGTGGGAGCCGCCGGAGCCTGGCATCTTCTGCGGGGAAACGACAATCCGCGCGTCAGAAAGATGTACTCGATGGCGATGTGGATGGTGCTGATCGCCGCGCCTGTCCAGATCGTCGTCGGTGACGCTCATGGTCTTAATACCCTCGAACACCAGCCCGCGAAGATCGCCGCGATGGAAGGACACTGGCGCAACGAGCCGGGGGCAGGCGTGCCGCTCATCCTTTTCGGAGTTCCGGACATGGAGAAAGAGGAGACGAGATACGCCATCGCAATTCCTCGTCTCGGCAGCCTGATCCTCACCCACAGTCTGGATGGCCAATTCAAGGGACTGTCTGAATTCGACGCGAGGGACAGACCGAACTCGCTAATTCTTTTCTGGTCATTCCGGATCATGGTCGGCCTTGGCCTGCTGATGCTTCTTCTGGGCGTCGTCGGCCTGCTGCTGAGGTCGAAGCGACGATTGTTTTCCCAGCGACTGTTCCTCCGCTTTGCCACCTTGATGGGCCCGTCGGGGCTTATCGCGCTATTGGCAGGCTGGTACACGACCGAGATCGGTCGGCAGCCATGGGTCGTTTACGGGGTGATGCGTACCGAGAACGCTGTCTCGAACCACTCAGCGCTGGCGCTTTCGGCGACCTTGGTCGTGTTTGTGGTCGTCTACTTCACGGTGTTCGGCCTCGGCATCAGCTACATGCTCAAGCTGGTCGGCAAGGGTCCCGTGGAGGGGCAACATGACAACGCGACACCCGGGGGCAAAACCATGCGCCCGGCCAGACCGCTCTCCGCCGCGCCCGACGACGTCGACCCCATCCCCGGCTGAAAGGAAAATCAACATGGGTATCGATCTTCCGCTTATCTGGGCGATCATCATCGGCGTCGGTCTTATGATGTATGTCGTCATGGACGGCTTCGACCTCGGCATAGGGATACTTTTCCCATTCGTGCGTGACCGCGAGGAGCGCGATACGATGGTCAACAGCGTAGCCCCCGTGTGGGACGGCAACGAGACCTGGCTCGTCCTCGGTGGCGCGGCGATGCTGGCGGCGTTTCCTGTTGCCTATTCGGTCATTCTAAGCGCTCTCTATCTCCCCCTCATCTTCATGCTCGTCGGGTTGATATGGCGTGGTGTCGCTTTCGAATTCCGCTTCAAGGCGGACGAAGGCCACAAGGCGTTCTGGGACAAGGCCTTTGCCTGGGGATCGTACATCGCGACCTTTTGTCAGGGGATCGCCCTCGGTGCGTTCATCAATGGCTTCGAGGTTGAAAACGGAGCTTACTCCGGCGGCCTGTTCGACTGGCTCACCCCGTTCAGCGTATTCACCGGACTGGGTCTCCTCGCCGCCTACGCCCTTCTTGGCGCGACGTGGCTGGTCATGAAAACGGAAGGGAAGCTGCAGGCCGACATGAGGAGGATTGGCAAGCCGATCGTTTTCGCCCTCTTTGTCGTCATCGTCGTAGTAAGCCTATGGACACCCGTGGCGCACGACGCGATCGCAGAGCGCTGGTTCGCGCTGCCTAACCTGGTCTTCTTTGCCCCCGTTCCCATCCTGGTCCTGCTTTCGACGATCGCGCTTTCCAAAACCCTTGCAAGCGGGAGCCATGCCCTGCCGTTCGTGCTGACCCTGACGCTGCTTTTCCTCGGCTACACGGGATTGGCGATCAGCATGTGGCCGAACATCGTGCCGCCGGGCATCTCGATCTGGGATGCCGCATCGCCGCCGCAGAGCCTCGGATTCGCCCTCGTCGGAGCGCTGTTCATCATCCCGTTCATTCTCGCCTACACCACATGGTCCTATTACGTTTTCCGCGGGAAGGTGAAGGCCGGGGAGGGATACCATTGACGGAGAAGGTTTCCGGGCCGCCATCGTTTTTGAGCCGCCTTGGCTGGCTCGTGGCGATCTGGTCCGCGAGCGTGGGCGCTCTCGGTGTCGCCGCGCTGGCGTTCAGGTGGTTTATGTCCCTGGCAGGAATGACCCCGTGACCACCTTTTCGAAAGGCGAAACGCCAAAAGGCGACTTGTTCTGAGTATTTTGATCCCGGATGCGAACAAGCACAGTTCCCAATCGCAAGCATCGATGCCAAAACAGATATCAGCTTCGGCTTGAAAAGCACGGTCACAGAGCGCACGGATGTCATCCCAAGTCGAAACTTCCAGTCAACCGGACGATCTCAACGCGGCGACTGCCGACGTCGAGGGTCACGGAAGTTTCCAGACAGCGTTGGAAGCGGCCAAATCCAGCCTGGCCGCCGCCGATCTCGTCGCGTCCGATCGGAATATCCAGCTCGCGTCCGCATTGGCAGAGTCCAAGGTCGAGAAGGCAGAAGTCTGCTGCCTCAAGATCGACTGGCATCTTCGTCGGTCCGAGGTTCCGGAGAGTGTCGCTGCAGGTCTCGAATGCCTGAGGGACTTTGGCCTCGTCATACCGCTCCGTCCCGACCAGGTCGATCTCGAGACCGCCACGATCGGCGTATGGGAACGGCTTTACGGGCGTCCGGTCGAAGACCTGGTCCATCTCCCCATGATGGACAATCCCGAGGTTGAAGCGATTGTCGGCGTCCTCTCCGCCATGACGAACTCCGCACAGCTCACAGACGAGAGGCTGTTGGGCGTCACGCTCAGCCATTTGGTCGTCCTGACGCTCGAGCATGGGATAACCAAGGCGGCCGTTCTGGCCTTTGGCCTTTTCGGCTTCTTCCTCAGCAACCATTTCGGTCGCTACCACGACGGCTTGAAATTCTGCGAAACCGCGCGCGAACTCGTCGAGGTTCACGGGTTCTGGGAACACGAAGTCAAGGCGATCAGCTACATCGAACTGGTCGCCGTATGGGCGCGTCCCCTGCGTTCCGTCATCGCGCTGACCAGATCGTGCATCGCGGCGGCGGAGGGGAGCAGGGACATCCCCTACTCATGTTATGCCCGGGTCCGCATCGTGGCGTATCGGCTCGCGCGAGGCGACAGCCTTGTTGACGTCTCGGCAGAACTCGACGACGCCGTCGGTTTTGTCGCAAAAGCGAACTTTGCAGCTCCTTTGATGGCCCTGCACTCGCAGAGCGCGTTCGTCCGCACGATGGCGGAGGGACGCGGCGTCGGCGATATCTTCGATCGCGATGGCTTCGACGCCCGCGCCTTCGAAGCCAAATTCATCCCCGAACAGACGCCAACCTACATCTGCTTCTACTGGATTCTCAAGGCTCACGCCTCCTTCGTGTACGGCGATTTCGATACAGCGGTGGACGCTGTCAGGCGCATCTCCGACCTCATCTGGGCATGCACCGGACATCTCCAGCTCGCCGGGTATCACTTTGTCGCCGCGCTAGCACTCGCCGCGGAAGTCAACGATGGCACCGAAGCCGAAAGGGCGGCGATTGTCGGCCATGTGGACTGGCTCGCCCGATGGGCCGACACATGCCCCGATACATTCCAGAGCAAGCGGCTGCTCGCTCTAGCCGAACTGGCTCGGATCGACGGAGATACGAAGCGGGCCGAGCGCCTGTACGAGCAGGCGATCGACGCGGCGGCGAGGTTCGGCCTGCTCGCCGACGAGGCGCTTGCCTGTGAAGTCGCCGGACGGTTCTACTTGGCCTCCGATAGGGAGCAATCTGCGAAATTCCATCTGTCCAAGGCAAGGGACTGCTATCGGGGTTGGGGCGCGGCAGGGAAAGTAGCACAACTCGAGAGCGCGTTTCCCGGCATTTTTGCGGAATCTGTTGAACAGCAATCGCGACCGTGGCCGACTGTCAGCGAAAGGGGTATGCTGGAGACCGTTCTGGATGTCTCCCAGGCCATGTCATCTGTCATCGACTATGGGCCGCTTGCCGAAACAATCCTCAAGACGGCGTTGGATATATCCGGAGCGGACAGGGCGATACTGGTCGAGCTGGAAAATTCACAGGTATGGATCACTGCCTCCGGAATTCGTGGGGGCGGAGAGACCACCTATAGCGCGGAGCGCAAGGCCGCCGGAGAAGGCGAGGTATCCAGAGCTGCCGTACTCCGGGTCGCACGTACCCTGGAACCCTTTTCGGAAGAAACGGGTATGGACGCCGGACACATGGACGAGGGGGGCGAATGGTCCGGTGGGGAAGGGTACCTTATCCCGCTGGTCAAGAAGTCCCGGCTGATCGCCATTCTGCGTCTATCGGATTTCACGAAGGACAGGCAGCGAGGCCCGGATGGCCTACCGACACTCATCGCTATCGCACCTCATGCCGCGATAGCCCTCGACACCGCGAAACTCTTTGCCGAACTCGAAAGCGAAAAGGCCGATCTCGCCGAGCGCGAGCACGAATTCCGCATGGCGAACGATACGATGCCTTCGATGACGTGGAGCGCCGACGCGAACGGGGCGAACGAGTGGTTCAACAAGGAGTGGTACGAATACACCGGGCTGACGCCCGAGCAAGCCTGCAACGGCGGATGGAAATACGTCTTCCATCCCGACGACCGGGCGGAATCAGCGGCGACATGGCATCGGATCGTGACCAAGCGCGAGGTGAGCGGTCTCGAAGCGCGGAAGCGCCGCCACGACGGAGAGTATCGCTGGTTTATCGTGAGAGCGAAGCCCCACTGCGACGCCACAGGACGTATCGTCAGATGTTACGGTGCTGAAAGCGATATCGACGACCTCAAACGGGCGGAAATCGTGCTTGCGGGGGAAAAACGGTCTTTCGAGTTGATGACAACCGAGCAGCCGCTGACGACGATACTGGATTCCCTCTGCCAGACCCTCTCCGTACTCACCGATGCGGCCTTTGTCACGATCATGCTGCAGGACGAAGAGGGGCGCACCTTGCTGCCGGGTGGAGGGTACAAGCTTCCCGAAGGTTTCAGCGACGCGGTACGCGGAATTCCTGTCGGGCCGGAGTTCGGCTCTTGCGGAACCGCGGCTTTCAAGCAGGAACCCGTGTGGATCGACAACGTCGATGTGGATCCCCGATGGGACTGCGCGAGAGACATTGTCGATCGCTTTGGCTTCAAGGCCTGCTGGTCCACTCCCATCATGTCCGGTCGCGGATCGGTGTTCGGAACAATAGCCGTCTACTCCGAAAGGCCCCGGTCGGCGGGCGATCGCGAGCGACAGGCGATCGACCGTTTTACCCAGCTTGCGAGCTTTGTTCTCGAACGCAAGATTTCCGAGGACGCGCTCAGAAAGAGCGAGGCTATGCTTGCGGAAGGTCAGCGTATCTCTCACACGGGCAGCTGGGCCTGGACCATAGCAAATGACAAGCTGGAATGGTCGGAAGAACACGGCAACATCTTTGGCTACAACGTCTCCGACGTGGGAGGAACCCTCGGCAGCATGCTCGATAGAATGCTTCCTGATGAGGCTACCCTAGTGAATGATGCGATGCGGAAAGCGGTCTCAGAGAAGACAGATATCCAGTTCGAGTACCAGGCGACACTGCCCGGCGGAAACACCATCCAGTTGCTCTGCACCGGGAGGGCCTCGATCGGGCAATCCGGCGAGGTGTCGGGCTATGTCGGAACGACCATGGACATAACCGAGAGGAAGAGGGTCGAGTCCGAACTCCTTAGGAGCGCGGCGCATCTCAGGGAAGTCCAGGCGGAGCTTGAACATGTTGCCCGCGCGACGACGATGGGCGAACTCGCGGCCTCGATCGCGCACGAGGTAAACCAGCCGCTCACCGGGATCGTCGCAAGCGGTGGAGCTGCGCTGCGCTGGCTTTCGAAGGCGACACCGGATGTCGTCAGGGCCAGAGACAGCCTCAAGAACGTCATAGATGACGGCAGGCGCGCCAGCGAAATCGTCACGAGAATCCGTAAGATGTTCCGCAAGGAGATGGCGACTGTCGAGCCGATCCCGATGACCGAGCTGATAGGCGACGTCATTTCCCTGACACGCGGAGAGCTGCAGAAGACCAAGATCGCGCTCAAGCTCGACATTCCTCATGACCTCCCGGCCATTCCGGTAGATCGCGTGCAGCTTCAACAGGTCTTCGTCAATTTGATCCTCAATGCCATCGAGGCTTTGCGAGACACGTCGGACCGCGACCGGGCGCTAACCATCGAGATCACGCAAGACGGCGAGTTCGCGACGATCGGCGTCAACGACAACGGGCCGGGCATCGCCGAGGATCGCGTCGAAAGCATCTTCCGGCCATTCGAAACGAGCAAGGCGAACGGCATGGGCATGGGTCTTTCGATCTGCCGTACGATCGTCGAGAACCACGGAGGGCAGATGCGGCTGGTAGACGGCAGCGCCCCCGGATGCCGTTTCGAGTTCACATTACCGCTATCCGGACGTCGCCAGGTTTCATGAAACCACGGTGCCCTCGTCTTGTCCGGAACACGAGCGATGCCTTCACCGTGCCGGAAAACCCGTTGAGCCGAGGAAAGAAGCCGTCCCTGCCGCCACGCGGAGGCTTCGGCCATGCGACTACCTTGTTCAGGGAGAGTACGCAGGGCAACCTCATAATAAAGTTGGCCCGGTCGATAGGGATCGTTCATCGGCCTGGCGACAGTTGCGAACTAGCCTGATCCTCGTAACGTTTGAGCATTCGCTGGAGCGACCTCCGGTCGAGGTTCAGCTTGCGTGCCGCGGCGGAAACGTTGGCGTTGCTGAACTTCATGATCTGCTCGATATGCTCCTGCCGGACCCGGCCAGGTGACCGGATTCCGCAATCTTCGGGAATGCGGTCGGCCCCGAGAAGAAGTATGCTGATGAGGAATTCCTCGTCGGTCGGTTTGGGCACCAGGTTGTATGCACCCGCCTTGACCGCGGCCACCGCGGTGCGGACGTTCGCGAACCATGTATGGACGACCGTTCTCGTGGACGGAAATTGAGCCGCGATCAGTCGGACGAGTTCCATGCCGGAGCCGTCCGGAAACGGCAGTTCGGTCAGCACGTAAGCTGGCCGGGCCTCCAGGCAGGCGGACGTCGCGTCGGCGAGCGACGAACATCTAACCACATTGTAACCGCGATCGGAGAACCGCGAAGCGAGCAAAGCCGAGCGCTCCACAAACGGGTCCGCTATCAACACCGTCACGCGGGAATTTTCCCGCATGCACTCGACGTTCTTCAAACAGTCCATGACTCGCCTCGTCCTGTTGTGGCGAGACAAGGATATCGGCTGCTGACGGAAACTCTTGTAACATTTTGCATCCCCGAGCGAGCTCAGGATTTGAAGCAGAAGCGGTTCCCGGTGTCACTGTTGAGAACACAGAACGTGTGGGCGGCGTCGGCGACAGGTCGGGCGATCTTGCCGTTTATGTATAGCGTGTCGCCATCCTTGCTGATGATCGTCTTGTTTCCTGTCGGCCAGAGGAATTCATAGCGGTCCATTCGCTTGCCGTTTGCGCTCTCTCCCAGATTGACGGCTACCGAACATGGCTGACGGTCGAGGAGGGCTGTGGGTGAGAACACGGTGCAGACGGCGTCGCTGGCCTTCGTGGGTGAGGCCTGAGACGGCGGGGTCGCCGTTGCCTGGCCAAGCAACGAAATCGGTGTGCCGGGCTTGAATGTCGCAAGGCGCGGAACCGACTGACTGCGTTCCTCGAAATCGTTGAGATTGCACTGACCCTGACCGAGCATAACGTTGTACATGCCGTTGTAGCCGCAACCCGTCAGGTAGGTTCCCCGATCTGATATCAAACACCCGGCTTCGGAATATCCGGCATCTCCGCTGGTCACCGAGTAGATTTTCTCCTTGGGAGTGTCCCTGAGCAACTTCACTATGCTGTTGCCGCCGTTATTCGGTCCGAGGTCCTCCTGAAGCTTCGTGTAGTCAGCGGATGTGCCCATCAAACCAACCTGCCAGTGGAAGGAATTCTCGCATGCGTAGTAGGCCTGCTCCTGAGTAAGGCCGCTTCCATTGAGCATGCCCAGAATCTCGATTTCGAAACGGCCGGCCTTTTCCGCGGTGTCGATGTAGAAGAGGTCGTTGCCAATATGGTTCAGCATCTGCTGGACGAGGTCGGGCCTCATCATCGTCGAATTCGACCAGGGAACGTGGTTGTTCGCCAAGATCATGATCTTCATCACGGACTCCACAGCGGCGTCATGGGCGACCGCTAGCGCACGCACGCTGATCATCTCGTCGGAGTCGATATCCAGGTAGGGACGGTGGAAACCCAGCTTGCCGTCTGTATGAAGTCTTCTGTTCACGAAATTCACTTCCGCGCCCTGGGCGATCCCCATCATGAACATGATCGCGCATATGGAATAGCACTCGTCTCCCTGGTCGATGACGGTTCCGATACCCTTCTGGTAGAAGAACTCCGCTAACCGCACGCCTTCGGCCACGCTGCCGCCGGGGCTGTTTAGGCAGATCGTATCCTTGGCGGAACTCTCGCCGTCCGATCCCTTGAATGCCGTCGCGCCGATGGTCTGCAGCCGTTGAAAGTCGCCCTCGACGATCTCTCCCTCGAGCCTCACCACGCAGATGTCCTTCGATGACATTGCGAATGTCGCGGCATGCGTTGTGAAACCTGACGATAGGAAGATGGCTAGAGCGGCAAGCGCGACGCCAAGACCCGATCGCGGATGCCGGGTGGCCAGTAGCCAAGGAGCGCTGTTGTGAACTGAAGCCATAGTCGCGCGATCTCACCTGAGATTTTCTGATTCTTCGAGATTAGCGAAGTCGGAACTCCAGGCAATTCCTTTAGCTCTCGCAGTCTTTGCCCGAGATCGTGAAGCACTGCTCTCGGGCGCGCTTGCATGATCCGCAAGAAAAGCTCTGGACAACGCGATTTTCTCCGGTGACCATGACTATACCGGACGGCCAACGAGCCTTCCCCAATCGACAAAAGCTCCGGCCAACACCGCAGGCTGCACCGACGCTCTCGCGCGGCGACGGTTTTCGACGTGCTGATCCGGAGGCAAGAAAGGCAGTACTTATGAACGGCGATGAAAAGAACTACCTGTACCTCACACTCGACCGACTGATCTTGGCGACCGTTCCAGTTGGCGACAGTCTGAACCACGCGATCGTCTCGGCAGTACGTGGCCTCGCGAGACACCGCGGAACGGCGCTTTGGATTGACGACATCGAAGATGGCAGCCCTCGGCGATATGAGGACCCTGCAACAGCCCGCTTCGGCCTTTCCGACCACCAGACCGCGGTCGATATATTCGTACGCTCTGGCCGCACTCCGATCGTCGACTATTCGGCGCTGACGTCCGACAAGACAACAATCCACTTTGGCTTGATCGTCGTGAATGCAGAGGCGGAATACTCCGAGGCTATAGAGGCGCTGCGGACGGCGGTGACAACAGGCGAGCCGCGAGACGACGATACCACTTATGACATCCAGACATTGAAGGACGCAGTCGCCACCGCCGGGGAGAGGGCTTCAGGTGCCCATCCTCCGATCGATGTCGACTTCCGCTCGGATATCGACTCCATTCTCTCGGAGTCAGCCTGGAGGCTAGCCGGAAGCCGGATCGTTTCCCGGGTGTCCGGCATCCGGATCGGAGCCATTACCGATATCCATGAATGGGAAATGGTTCCGGCCGTCCGGTTCAAGTTCCAGCTTGAGGACGAAGTCACATGGCGCGATGCCTATGCTTTCGTACGCGAGGAGCATGGAGAATGGACGGTAGCGGCCCGGGAAGTCAGTTGGCTGCAAGAACGCAAGCGGCAATACCGCATCAACGACGCCCAGATTAACGTCATCCATCAGCTTATCGAGGAGCTGGGCATCCGCAGGGAATAGGCGACTGCGACGTTTGGCGCAGATGCGCTGCCGCCGACCGATGTCGGTTTGATCGTCATTTACCCGGGGGGCGTCGCTCGTCGCGCCCCGGGTATTCTCCGTCGAGGTCATCCAGCTCGCCCCGGCTTCGGGTAGAGTGGACGTGCCAGCCCACCGGAAACCTACAGCATCATAAAGGGCGGCGGCTTGGACCGAGACGTTTCTCGAGATCAGAATTTTGCAATCCCGCCAATATCTTGCCGTTGATGAGATCTCTATCATTTCCAGTAAAGCAAGCTTTAGCGGTTCAGGGTCGGCGCATACCGCCGTCGTAGGACCTTAGCACACCGACGATGGGCTATTTGGCCAACCAAAGGTCTTTTGCAATCGGCAGGCGGGATTCCACGAGTGTCGTACCGACCATGAAACACGGCTGCGAACTCGAGAAGAAATCGGCGTCGAGTTCGGTTAAGGCGTTGGAGAGCAGGGAGGGCATCCGATTGTGGGATACCTTGGCCCCATTTTCTGGGCCTTGTTCCATCGGAGCCAACACGACCATCAGTTCCTGTCCACGTTGCTGTTCATGTCGTCGGTGTTTTTCGATGAGATGGGACATCCCGCCATTGGGCCGTCTGTCGATCACCAGGTCGAGATAGCTCTCGCCAAGGGCTCTCGTGTATTTTCGGTCGTCTAGTTCCAGCATTTCGTAATAGTAACTCGC
Organism: Hyphomicrobiales bacterium; assembly: GCA_900466875.1. Classification (GTDB taxonomy): domain Bacteria; phylum Pseudomonadota; class Alphaproteobacteria; order Rhizobiales; family Rhizobiaceae; genus Neorhizobium. The sequence goes on from UBNQ01000016.1 coordinate 206,716, forward strand.
AAGCGAGTACTCCTCGAAAACCGCAGAGCCCGTCTCCCGAGGGCCACCCTCGCTGATGATATCGAGGCTGGCATACAGCACAACAAAGCCTCGCAAGGCAGATCGCATCTTTTTATCGTGGGCGTAGATATTTCGGGTTATAAAAAGCGGGACATACTTCACGTCCGCCCGCAGATACTGCAAGGCAGGCCCGAAAAGCAGCATCATCGCCATTCCGGCTCCGCCGGCCTGCGTAGTGTCGAGAACAATTCCAGACCGTGCCGGGGTCTCGAGCATCCGCGCCACGGCACGGACACCCGTCTGGACCTGTTTTCTGTCCATCCGTTCATTCTCAAGCGCCCAGCTAGCCTCGTAGAGGAAAGTGTCCCCTTTGGCGGCGTTGTAGTGGTTGATAACGAGAGATGGATCGAGAGAAACCTTGAGTCCTTCGAGCGCTGCCGCTTCGTTGAACCAATCCGCGAATTCCGATGTGTGGTTTACAAGTTTCTGTACAAGTGATGTGCGGACAGTCTGATCCATCGACAAGGCTTTCTGGTATTCGATTTTGCGGTCGAAAAAGTTTCTAGTTGCGGCATCTAGGATGCCGTCTTGATTTCCTGAGCGCCCGAATTGTCAAACGCGAGCGATCCTATTCATTGTAATCCCGTGCTTTTCAGCTTCCTTAGCGGGCCGACGATGAGGATCGCGTTATAGGCGTGCATCAAACTTTAATCGTCCGGGATGATCTCGCTTGGCGGCGAGACCGGCCGTCACGTCATCAGCCGATGATCAGGTGTCTTCTGTTCGTTCGGGAAATGGGCTTGCATGACGCTGCCCCAAGCCGCCTAACAGGCGACTTGCGTCGCCAGCGGTGTTTCTGCAAAGAGGCCATGCGGTCGACGCCGCGGCCAGTGTCCATGACACGCTTGCTCAGCTTCTACCGACCGAGGCCAGTCCGGCAGCAACGCCCTGAAGGGACTCATAGTCGAGCCGCTCTTTAATGGTGACCATCGTCATCAGGTCCCACGAGAGATGATTGTCGAAACGTGCGACATTCGGCCGGGCCACTCCAGTCATAAGGGCATCGATCGTCGGCACATTCCCCTCCGCCCACCTTGCCAGACATTGCTCGACGCCTTCCGGATCGCAGTCCTGGAGCTCTATGGAGTGCTGGTACTGTGCTGTCCGGAAATCGCGAGCGAGGAAAGCAAGGGCGAGGGTAGTCAGCTTCCTGGTCCCGATCCAGGGAAGAACCAGAGCGCCATCAGCATGCGGCAAGATAAATCGCGATGCGAGGCCGCGCTCTTCGAAGCAGTGCCGTGCGCTAGAGAGCATTTCCGCAGCGACACGGTCGATATATGCGTATTGTTCTTTACCTTCGAGAACGCGCTTCATTTTCTCTGCGATGCGATCGTGCAATCCGCCGCCGTTTCCGCTGAACCGGGGAGGTTTGCCACCACGGGTCGGCTTAACGGTTATTACCCGCGTGGTGTCATCGACCTCCAGCACCTGCCAGCGACGCCCGGCGAAGATCAGCGTTTCGCCTGACTTGATCGCCGAATCCAAAGGGTAAGTTCCGAGCGTTCTGGCGTCATGCATGATCCGGTACTCCCGCTCCGTGAAGAATACCGGATAGAAGTCGTGTGCCTCCGTGATCCTTTCTCCGAACTCGCCGATCATCAGCAGTCCCTCCGGCGATTGCTCGATAAGCTTGTTATCGGTCGACGCCATGCAGCGGAGGAGATCGGCAAACGTCGCGCGATCCACCGCCTTGAACGGTCCACGGTCACAAAGGATCTTCCAGGCAGCCTGTGGGGATATTCCGCCTTTCTGAAGGATGAGTGCCAATAGCTGGTGCAGAAGCGTCGAAAGGTGCACCCCGGTCGGCTCGGGCGGCTCGCACCAGCCGTCCTTGAGGCATTCGATCATGGCGATCGACTGGACGAGCCCGAGGTTGAGACGCTCGAGCGGGTGCTGTCCGCGTCCCGGATTGCGTTCGATTACGAACATCCGCATGACGGCTGGACTTCCGGCCCGTCGCCCCGACCGTCCCAGACGTTGCCTGAGCGACGATACCGAAAAGCCGGGCCCGATCTGAGCAACCGATTCCACGTCGCCGATGTCGATGCCGAGTTCCAGGGTAGTCGTCGCGACGGCGGTCGTCGGGCGAGGGTCGTCGCGGAGCCTGATCTCGACATCCTCTCGCTCGGCCTTCGACAGGCTGCCGTGGTGCGGGAAAAACTCGTTCGGAACCCGATTTTCCTCGCACATGAGCCGGAGCCGGTCGGCGTAGAGCTCGACTCGCTCCCGAGATCCGCCGAACAGCAGGTTGCGGTGTCCCCGCAAGAAGCGAAAGAGATCGTCGGCCAGGCGTTCCGGGATGCCGTGCCGCTCGGCCGCCTCTTCTTCGGGCGGCGTCTCGACATCCCCGTCATCGGCTTTAGTTGTCGAGTCCTTGTCGTAGTAGCCGCGGATCTGGAGTCTGAGGCCGTTGCCCTCGTCATTTCCTTCGATGACCGCAACCTTCGCGCCCCCGCCGGGCCGAAGCGCGTCGGCGGCCAGTCCCATGTCACCCAGCGTCGCCGAGAGGCCGATACGGTCGATGCGCTCCCGTCCGCACTCGATTTCGATCCGATTCAGTATGGACTGAAGCTGCATGCCGCGCTCCGTCCCGATGAAGGCGTGGAGTTCGTCGATAACGACGGCCTCCAGCGAGGAGAACAGGAAGCGTATCTCCTTTCCGCGGCGGACTAGAAGGGCCTCCAGCGATTCCGGGGTAATGAGCACGACCCCGCTGGGGTTCTTTCGAGCGCGCGATTTGGCGTCGGCAGACACGTCGCCGTGCCATTTATGCAGGGGGATGTCACAGGCCTCGCAAAGAGGTTCGAGCCGACGATACTGGTCGTTGATCAACGCCTTGAGCGGGCTGACGTAGAGGATCCGGAAACCGTCGCGCCCATCACCACCGAGGACGCGCGTGAGCAGCGGCAGGATCGCCGCCTCCGTCTTTCCAGCAGCCGTCCGGGCAGACACGACGACGTCTCCGCCTGCGAGAACGGCCGGGATCGCCTTCTCTTGGACGTCCCTAAGGCGCTGCCATTTCTGTGTCCAGATCCAACGCCGGATCGGCTGGCCGAGGCGTTCAAAGGCGGAGGGTTGCAAGTTCATCGTCCGCGTCGTCGCCATCCGCCAGGATTTCTGTCTCGTCGGTGCCCTGACGATCCTCGCTCACCTCGACACGGGTCAACAGGTCGCTCCATTCGATACCGGGGTTCTGCTCGAGGACCGCAAGCAGGTCCACGAACGCTTTCACGGTGTTTCGAGGCGTGCGGAAATAGGCGTCGCCGATGGTGTTCGAGCAATGCTCCATGAAGGCGACGAGCGCCTCGTCAGGGATCAGATGCTTCTCGGGGTCGCCGCCCGCAAATACGTCGCGGAGCCTTTCCAGCAGGTGGAATAGCTCTTCGGGGGTGAGGCTCGGGAGGTTGATGACGGGGCCAGAGTAGTCGGCAAGGCCGTTGACCGCAAAGCTGTTCTCGGCAAGCCTGCTCTGCAGGGCTTCATAGGAGTAGAGACCTCGGCGGGTGTCGAGAAGGAACTCCGGGGTCCCACCGAGGATGAAGCCGATGCCCTCGGTTGTCCCTTGAAGAACGTCGTTCAGAATGCGGAGTATCTGCTCGTAGTTCTGCTTGCGGGCCTGGGCATTCTGCAGCTTGTAGAGATTGACCAATTCATCGATGCAGACGATCATTCCGCCAAACCCTGCCACTCGAACGAATCTCGCCAAAAGCCTCAGACCGTCATAGAAGGACGCGTCGTCCAGGATCGTCCTGACGCCAAGATCCTGCCGCGCCTCTGTCTTGGTGGTGTACTCGCCGCGAAGCCAACGAAGTGCCGCGTCCTGGAGGGTGCTGTTTCCGTCTTCGTATCCGCGGGCATAAGCGGCTACGACGGTCGCGAAATCATAGCCCGCCACCATTTCGCGGATGTCGCCTAGCCCGTCCTTGACGGCCGCCTCGATCGGCACGCCTGTCGCGGCGGCTTTCTCGGTCGCCTTCTGTATATAGCTTTCGAGAATGTTTCTGAGAGCGCCGCCATCGGGCGCAGTCCTGGTGGAAAGACTACGCGCCAGCTCGGCGTACAACGAGCGGGCCTGGCCGTTCGTGGCGTGGATGCGACGGTCGGGGGAGAGATCCGCCTGGCATACGACGAGCTTGCTCTGAAGCGCGATTTGCCGGACGAGGAATAGGAAGAAGGTCTTGCCCGCACCGTAAGCACCGATCACGAAACGGATGCTCGAGCCGCCGTCGCCGACCCGACGGATGTCGCGGATAAGGGCCTCGATCTCGCGCTGGCGTCCCACCTGAATATGTTGCAGGCCTAGCCGCGGGACGACACCCGCCCTTAGGGCGCTAATGATTGTGTCGCGATCACGAGGCTTGATGGCGGGCGGTTTTGTGGTCATGCGGTCATGCCTTCTTTGATGACTGCGGAATTGGTCGGAGGCGCGGGAAGAAGATGATGATTGATGTCCAGGACATCATCGCCTTCGATCATGAGTTCGTCGAACCGGTCGAGCGCCCAGTCGTTGATCGCCTCCTTTGCCGCGCCCGGCATCAAGGAAGCGTCTCGTGCCAGATGCTCGAAATCTTCTTTCGACCAGCTGGCACGTTGCAGTATTTCCGACAGGAAAGCACCATATCGCTGCTCCAGACCCTCGAACAGCTCGCTTTGCTGGACTTCCACGACGACCTCGTGATGCGTCGCGGCGGCTTCATCCTCTTCGTCGAGGAAGATATCGGCGAGGACGTTTGAGGTGACCCGGGTTTCCGAGCGGATGCTCTGCAGCCGGGAAAGATCGATGTGGTGCGGCGACGGTGAAGTGCCCGGGTTCTCGACCGAGGCGGAAGAGGACGATGCCTGCCCGGCAACGCGGGAGCCGCCGGGCCTCGCGTGAAGACGCTCATAAAGCGACTTCTGGTCCATGCCCATCCTTTTGAAGATGGCCTCCAGCTTCCTGACTTCGCCCGCATGCAGATCGCCGTCAGCGGAAGCGAGCGAGACGAGTTCGGAGATGATTGCCTCCCGGCTACCTTCAGGGACGTCTTTGAGGCGCTTGAGCCAGTCATCGAGGCGCGCGGGGTCGCTCTCGTTGAGCAGCACCTCCGCTTCCAGCCTTCGTTTCTCGTCTTCCGAGAGGTCGGCGGCCGAGACAATTCTTTCCAGCAGAGCCTTGCGTTCGACCTCGTGGAAATCTCCGTCCGCGTGGCCAACGAGCATGCCGAGCATGATCGAAAGCTGCTGCGTTCGGTAGGCGTCAGTCGCCTCGGCCGGAGGATTATGCGAGATCGCGAACAGTATAGCTCGGTCATCGCCTGCCCAGGATCTGGCGACAAACGCCGGATCGAATGTCGCCCCGATCCCTAAGCCTGAGAGGGCCTGGCTCAGGTCCCGGAGCTTTGCCTTCCCCGGGCTGGTCCCTATGTCGATGCCAATCCGGTCGGCAAGAAACGATATCCGGGTTTCGGCTCTCCTCTCAGCGAGCCCGCGAAGCTCCGCCAGCGGATCGCCGGGCAGTGTTGCCGCAGCGGACCGCCGCAAAGCCTCGGGAAGCCTGGAGACGGCCAGCAGATTCGGCTCGAGCCCGGGCAGGCGTCCAAGTGTGCGGCTGTAGTCGTCGAGCTGCTCCATGCAGTCATTGAATATCCGGCGCGCGATCCTGATAGGCTCCTCCCGGTCAGTGATGTCCGGTATATCTCCGCCGAGCACCTTGATCTCGAGATTGAAGCTTCCGCTGCACGCCTGGTAGTGCTTCTTGAGCTTCTTTGTCCGCCCGGCCCTCGGCCGATAGCCAGCCGGGTAAAGCTTCGCGAACTCCAGGATGTAGAGCTCCCGCAGAAGGGCTGGGACGCGCCTTGCGGGTGTACGCACGCTGGTCTCCGGATGTGTCAGCGCGAACCGGAGCATCAGGTCCGCCTCGATCGGACGCTCGTCTCGTACCCGCAGGCCGAGAGCGATCTTGACCGCCGTAGGCACCTCGTAGCCGTTGGGCTCGACTCTCGCCAGGAACTGAGCGGACGGTTCGCCGCTGGTCAGCTCGGCGGCCGTCAGCAGCTCGGTGGCGTAGCGGTTGAAAGAGCCGTTATGTCCGTAGACGTCAAGAAGCCGCCGGACCTCCGCAACCACGGCGGCTGCGTCAGTGGCATTCGTGTCGAGCAGTAGACGCCGCTCCAAGCCATAGAAATAGAGGAAGACGTAACCGATATAGTCGTCCGGGTTCGACCTCGTCCCTGCCAGCCACTCGAGATAGGAACGTCTGGCATCCGGGGACATCCCGCCATATGACGGCCAGTATCCCATGGACACGCCCGCCGGATCGCGGCCTCTCCCGACGGTCAGCGCCGGATTGACGAGACAGTTCTCGTTTTCGCTGAGCCTTCCCTGTTTGCCGAGGAAACCGCCCAGGTAAAACATCCCGCCCGAAACCGTTACTGATGCGACGGTCATGACTTTGCCCGGCATGATCCATTCCGCTCCCGCCATTCTGGCGGCGGAGGCATCGGCGTTCGAAGAGGACGGAGCGGTATTGGCTTGGGTTGCCTTAGGTCGATGGAAATTCAAGAGAGTGCCGGGCTGTCCCGGAATCTCCGGATGGGATTCACCCGACTTCGCGCCTCGTTCGGTGATCTCGGTCAGTTCGTCATTTTCACCGTCACCCAAGGACTTGGGTCGAGAGGCGTTCGTCTTGATCCACTCGACGACGTTTCTGTCGTGGACCTCTATCGACCGGTTCGTGGTCGATACGGAGGATACGTCTTGTGGTGCGGCCGATCCTTCTGTGAGGATCCGGAAAGCTTCCTTGTCCCATATCAACTCGTCGGCCGCGCTATTGCCGGAAACTGCATTCCCGGCTCCGAGCCGCTTCCTCTTGCGCCTGTTATGAAACACTATGATGCCGCCGATGCCCAGACCGAGAAGTGCCAGCTTCCAGAACTGGCTCGCGGCGTCGGGCGGTGAGGCGGCAGACTTAGGCGAGATGGCCTTGCCGCCCTGACTTCCGGCGGTCGACGCTAAGCTCTGCGCCTGTTGCGGCGGCTGGACCTTTTCCGCTGGCGCGATGGTCTCGACTGCCTCCAACCGGCCGCCTCTTTCCACTGCGCCAGAGGAGTCGCTGCTGACGGGGCCGAGGGGCTTAACCTCGACCGCCGGCGATAGCTGCGGCGGCGTTCCGCTTTCCCCAATCTGGCCTTCAACGGGTGGTCGCTCTGCGTCCACAGGAGAAGGCGGGAAAAGTCGGTCGATCGTCGCCTGGTCCGCTTTTCCGGTGGAAGGCAGGCCATTGGCTGTTTGATACGCGCGCAGTGCCGCGATTGATTTCTTGCCCCATACGCCATCGGGAGCCCCCGGGTTGAAGCTTTTCTCAGCCAGCGCCTTCTGAATGTCGCGGACCGACCGCTCGGCGGCTTCTGCCCAAGTGAGAGCCAGATGGCTGAGCAAACCCGCAGCAACGACAAGAACAGCAATCGTCCGGAACTTCACGAAAACCTCACCCCGAAGTAGACGCTCAATATACACGGAGAGCTTGCATGGCCAAGGGCTTGATTACGCTCGCAGTCTCAATCCGCGGTAAATTTGCGGAAGCGTGCGTTCGGCCTTGGTCGTGAGCGTCACTCAGGGAACGATAGCCCGCCGTTGAGAAAGTGGGATGAATTCAAGTCCGTGCGTGTTGTCGGACGGAAATTTCGAACTTTAGAAGAATTCATGAGCATGCTGCTTGCGCTTTCGCCCACGCGATGAGCATATTCCTGCCGTGCCCGGTCGCCGCCGCATTCCGGGTGCCTGTGGACGATAGCTATGTACCGTAGGGCGGTGGAGTTATCGTCCACCCCAACATCCGACAATTGATTTCTCCAGCCGAGTCGGTGACAAACCTTCGAGGAAGAACCCCCTTCATCTTTGATGTCGCTTCCATCTGGAGGGGAAGGCTTGGGCTCACAAGCCTGGCTTTCCTCCCAACTATTCGGGCCCCGCGGGCTGCCTGGGAGAAAGAGACGCCGCCGACGGGTCGGTTCCACTCAGATCTTCGCGCCGGTAACCAGCGCCACATATTTCATTGACGACTAATATTCCCCTTGACCCGATCGAGGCGTGGAGCACCTAACTGCGGTGACGGGCTCAGAGCCTCGGGAGATGCGATTGCGGACCACGCGAGAAACGAAGGACGATGCGGACAGACGTCTGGCGCTATTCGACTTTGCCTTTGATAATGCGCCGATCGGGATTGCCCTGGTGGACATCGACGGCAGCATCCTGCGCGGGAATGAAGCCTTCTCGAGATTGGTCGGCCTTCCCCTCGCGGAGCTTCTGGGCAAGCATTTCAGAGATTTCACTCATCCGGACGACGTCGAAGCGGACCTTTTCCAATTCAGACAAGTATTACACGGCATACGGGACGGTTATACGATCGAAAAGCGGTATGTGCGGCCTATGGGGGAGATCGTCCACGTTCTCATACACGTGGCGGCAATGCGCGACAGTCAGGGGGAGGTCGTCCGTTTCATCTCCCAGATCGAGGATATAACTCGGCATAAGGAGCACGAACGTCAGCTAGCCGAACGAGCCGCGCTGCTAGAACTGGCTCTCGAAGCGGTCAGGGGAGGGTTTTGGCAGATGGACATCGCGACCGGGGTGTTCGAGACGTCCGATCGCCTGGCGCAGTTCATTGGAGGCCCTACCGCCGCGCGTCTCGACCTTGAACGTTACCTTGAGAAGGTAAACCTCAAGGATGGTGCGCAGGCGGATCTCACGCCGCTCATATCGGGTGAGATGGATCAGAACGTTGGCGAGTACAGACTCGACACGCTCGCTGGCGAGCGATGGATGCGCTGCGACCGCCGTCTGTTACGGGATCAGGATGGTCGCCCGACGAAAATCGTGGGGATGGCGATCGACTTCACGGAAGAACGCAGGCAGATCGAAGAATTGGCGCGCAGCGCACGAACCGACGCCCTTACCGGCCTCCTCAACCGCCGCGGTTTGGAAGCGTCCTACGCCGGGATGACACCTGGAGAGGGTCTATCCATCCTGGTGATCGACCTCGACGGGTTCAAGTTCGTCAACGACAGCCATGGTCACGCGATCGGTGATGCCGCGTTGCTCGAGACGGCGCGGCGTCTGACTATGGCGGTCAGGCCCGAGGATCTGGTGTCGAGAACCGGAGGCGACGAATTCGTCGTTGTCGTAGGAGGTACGCCTGAAGTCGGCATGGCTGTTGCCGAACGGATCGTCCAAGTGATGCGGTCACCCATCATCGTGGGTGACATAGCAGCCGATGTCCGAGTTAGCGTCGGCGGGGTCTGGAGCGCCGCGAAATGCGAACTCGCGCCCTTGATAACCCAAGCTGACGTGCTTCTTTACGAGGCGAAGGCTGCGGGGAAGGACTCCATTCGCTTCCGACATGAGACGCTGCGATCCTGATCGTCCACTCATTCGCCTTGCACGAGAGAGCCGCTGACCGGAACCGCTAAGCATCCGCCAGCAAACCAATGGGCTCGCAGTATCCAATCAGACAATATCTGCAGCGCCCGTCGCGTTAGAAGTGTGGCGACCTTCGATGGACAGCGCATCGTCGGTGATACGTCCCGGCCTGCTTTACGCGATCCAAGCGTGTGCGTGGGACGTGACCTCCTTGCTGGCGACCGGGAATGCTTCAGGGGGTCCAAGAGGTCCGGACCCTGTGGAGCCTGATGACAGTCTCGCTCGCTGGCGAGGGTCGAGGCCGTGACCGGCATGGTCGCGGCCTCGGTGTAGCTGGTCCAGACTGCGAGGGACTAGGCTGTGCCATCATCAACCACGATTGCGGGAGCGATGATAAGGGAACAAGCGTCACGGCGGCTCCTGCCCGCGGCTCTCGCAATGCGATCCATGTGAGAGGCGAAGCATCGGCTGGCTCCGTTCGAACCGGGAGGGCGGCTGAACTAAGCGGCGGATCCGCAGGGCGTGGTCTTCCCCTCTACAGAATTGAGCAGAAATGCGCTGCCGCCCACACGCGATTGACTCCACATCGATTGTTCTTTAAGTGTTCCCTTTATGTCTACAATCGTTTCGTACATTCGACGAATACGTTGAACCTGGTCTCTCGCGCTTGCGCGGGGCGGCCCGGGGGGCGTTGAGAGACGGCCATGGGTCACTTCCCGGAACATACGGCCCAAGTGGCCGGATCATTTGCTTATTCGCGGGCGGGGCAGTCATTTCGAGCGCGATCGGGCTGTAGCTTGAAGCGGCCGCTGGTTCGGATAGCGCCGCCGGAACCGAGGATGACGCGATGACGCAGGGAGATGTGGACGCGGAAAAGTCGCTGAGCGGGGCCGAATGGTCTCCCAAGTCACCGCCGTCGTATCTTGAAGAGCTGGAGAAAGAAGGTCCGATCCCCTTGCGGGAGCGGATTATCGTCGGCAGGAAGGCGCGTAACCTGCCGCGACGTCTGCCCGCTACCGAAACAGGTGAACGTTGAACGCCGGGGGGGCGGGCGTGTCGCACAGTCGGATCAGGCGTTCGCTTCACCGGGCGGCAGGACCCACTCGGTGTCGAAGCTGGGTAATTTTGAAGATTTTGTTCCCTTGGGCTATCTGGCGCGGGCGAGTTCCAATCGACGCAGTCTTCGTGTATGAAGTCATGAATTACCCGCGAGGTCCGTGTTGTTGAAGTCTGTCCGGGAATGGAAAAGAGCAGACGCGGAGAAGCGTGTCGCCGACGTGCTCGACGACGCGAAGTCAGGTCGAGTCCAGAGGATATCGGACACGGACGGTGTCTTCGAAATCATTTACCGGTCTTCTGGTAAGAAGAGCGTAGGCGAGATTATGGCTCGCGGCGGACCAATAGCGGATTAGGCCCAGGGCAATCGCTTGCCGCGGCTTGGTCATCGTGACCTGGCGCGTGGCGCTGCCCATGGCGACATAAAGCGAATCCACAGCACTATCCGAGGCAGGGCTCAAGCCGCCGCACGAAGCTGAACCGGCTGCACCCCTACCGTCACCTTCCCGTCAGCTTCGGCATGCAGAAGCGTGATATCGCTGTCCGGGTCTATCCAAGCCGCTGAAAGCCTCCCGCTCGAATATGCTCCCGTGTCGATCGCGATCCGGTTCTCCGTGACTTCACATAGCCCTGAATCCGTTACCGTGTGGCCGTGGATAACGGTCTTGCCGAAGCTCCCGGCGAAGGAAAGAAACGGATCTCTAATCCACATCAGGTCGTATGCAGTCTGCCCTTCGAGCGGAACGCCCGGTGCGAGACCCGCATGGACCAACAGGTGGTCGGGAAGCTCTACAAAGCGCTCGGCGTCGCGCAGCACCTCGAGGTGCTTAACAGGAAAGCGCTGTTCGAGATCGCGAACCCCGAATGTCTCCGGTTCGAAGCCGTAAGAGACCAAGGTGGCGTAGCCTCCCATTTTGTAGACCCAGTGACGCAGCGCCATCTCACGCTGCGCGCCTGCGAGTTCGTCGAGTATCCTTATTGGAAACCAGTCATGGTTGCCGAGGATCAGACGGGATCCGGGAAGTGCTTCGAGCGTGCGGACCACCGCAGCCATCGCCGCCGCGCTGTTGGGTCCCCGGTCGATGATATCGCCGAGAAAAACAACGCGGTAAGTAAAATGACCCTCGGCGGCAAGCCTGCCGATAGCGGTAAGCAGAAGCTCGAGCAGGTCGGCACGGCCGTGAACGTCGCCGATGGCGAAAGTATGCTGTCCCATGAATGTCTCCCTCGAGACCGACATGGCACGGGAGGTCTCACCAAATCGTTTCCGCTGAAGGGGAGTTTTCGTCGCAGCGGGTCCGGCTGAAAACGGATGCAAGGACGCCTGTTTGCATTTCGACCGCTTTTACGACCAATAGCGTTTTAACTATCGTGTGTTGACGATCCTTTGCACACCATGTGCAGGCCAGGAGGATGTATTGCCAGCTGTTCTGGGTATCGATGCTGCTTGGACCGTGACCGAGCCAAGCGGCGTAGCTGTCGCGGTACGGGTCCGCGAGAGCTGGAAGCTATGCGCTGTCGCTCCCTCCTATGCCGCTTTCTTGGCGCTGTCTCAGCATCAGACTATCGCCGGGGGCCGTCACCGAGGATCAGACGTCGAGGCCAGAGCCCTCCTGTCGCGTGCTGCCGACTTTGCCGGAGCCGAAGTCGACCTGGTCGCTATCGACATGCCGCTCTCCTACGATCCCATTTGCGCCAGACGCATGTCGGACAACCTCGTCTCATCGGCCTATGGCGCGAGGCACTGTTCAACGCACACGCCGAGTGCGACAAGGCCCGGCAGGATCAGCGACGATTTGCGCGCCGGGTTCGCGCAGGCCGGATACCCGCTTCTCACGACCGACGTCTGCATCCCGGGCCTCGTCGAGGTGTATCCGCACCCGGCTCTGGTAGAGCTAACAGGATCGGAAAGACGGCTTCCGTATAAGCACGGCAAGATCCGAAATTACTGGCCTACGGATTCCACCCAAGTGAGACGAGAAAATCTGGTCGACACCTGGAAATTGATAATGACCCGTCTGGAGCGGGAGCTAGACGGCGTAGGTTCCTTATTGAACCTGCCCCCGGTGTCCGCCCGAGGCTGGGAGATGAAGGCGTTCGAAGACATGCTTGACGCAGTCGTCTGCGCCTGGATAGGCGTCACCGTGCTAGAGGGCAGGGCCCGGGCATATGGAGACGAACGCTCGGCGATCTGGATACCCGAGCCGTAGATACGATCCGACGTCCCGATCCCACACATCGGTCCGGCGCGTTGACGTACGAACATGCGCTCGAGGGCGTAGCGCCCGGCTAGTATGTTCTGAACACGCGGAGCATGCTCCCGAGCCTCGGATCGTCTGTCTCTGGAAGGACGACCCGTTTTGTTTCCAGCGAGAACGGCAGCACCCACAGCGTCAGGTCCGGCCTTTCAGGAAAAGTGAACGGCGCGAGTGGAGCCTTGAACTGCCCGGTCGCCGGATACAGGAGGACGAGATCCCCCGCCGCATCGAGGTAAGAATGTCCGTATGCGTGCATCTGATAGAAGTCGGACTGAGCCAGCCAGTACTTTGCCCGGTAGACGGCATCTTCGTCGATCAGTTTCCATTTCGTGTCGGCGAGTAAGACGTTCGATGTCGACCGCGAGACGATCAGGTCCGGGCGCATTCGGAACATCCGTCGGCCCGCATGGTGGACCAGATATTTCGAGCTTTGCTGGGTCTGGAGTTGGTGACCGTCGTTGAGCTGCCTTCTGATGTGTTTGGCGACATAGGCCTCGAACAGGGATTCCATCGGAAACAGAAGGGTCGGCGCGTTACTTGAGCCTATCCCGGTTATCGGAGAATGCTCGGAGAGCAGAAGCCGAGCCCAAGCCAGAGGCTCGTCGTAGTGGTCCATTCCTCGCTGCCTAGCTACCCTGGCAAAGTCCCGTTCGATGTCAGAGGACCTGGGGACTTCCGCTAACGCGAACCTCAGTTCGTTGGCGAAGCTCTGGCTGGATGGGTTACGCGTCTGATAGGCAACAACGAGCACAGCGCTATGGATAAGGCGATTTTCAGGCCTGTTCTGGGTGAACTCGTCGAACGCGGCAAAGAACCGGTCGGGACGAACGAGGTTCCTTTTGAGGTTGTCGGAGAAAAGCAGCTTGCCGCGAAGTGCCGCAAGATTTTCCTCTCGGGGATCATAACCGCTCGCCAGCCCGCGTTGAAGCGCCTTACGGACTGACTCGAGGAACTGGGACACGAACACTTCGAAAAGCGGCATGCGCCGGGCCTGGAGCTCCGCGTGATCCTTCCGGATGTGGCGGAACTCTCCGAGACAGGAAAGCATATCGACAAGCAGGGCGCGTGCCGAGGAGCCCCCGTCATTAGATACCTTTCCAACCTTGGGCAGCACTTCGATTTGATAGCCGCCGGGCGCTTGGATTACGCCGACGGAGTTCGTCATCTGGATCGTGCGCCTGCCGTGGCGGAGACCCGGTCTCGCCCAAGCGGCGTCACCCGTAGCGCTTGTTCTGGCGCATTCGCGTTCGAGCCAGGCGAATACCGTGTCAGGTATGCCGACGACCTCCCCGAACCCTGCGCCGCTAACGAGGTGCTGATATTCGAAGACGGTTACCGCACCAAAGACTTTCATGCTCATCTCGCCGCGCTGTAGACCCCGACGTAGGACCCCGCGTCGGCGAATGCGGACTTCTGAATCTCGTAGCGTGGCCGAGAAAGAAGATTATCCATCTCGTGCGTCTCGCCGAATAGCTCGGCTACCAGCTCCTCATTCTGATTGAGTTCGAGGACGAACTGATGCCTAGCATTGCTCTTCTGATTGTCGCCGAGCACCAGCCTGATTTTGCGCCAGTCGTCAAAGAAGTACTCCTCTAGGAGGGGGATTATCTTCGACTGGAATATCGCACCAAGCGTCGCCAGGCGCTTCTGTTGATCTTCGATTGAAGAAAGCGGGGTAAGGTATGCATGGCCTATACAATGGTCGCGGTCATAAAGCAGCTCTATCCTTCGATTGATGGTTTCGAGCATGCGCGCCACATCGATTGTGTGTTCGCCGACCGTAATATCGGTGTCGGCGAGTGGATATCCTTCGCTCTTGCGTGTTTCGGGCGGAAGGGAAATGAATTCGAACCGCCTCCGGAGAGCGGTGTCCATCCGCGCAAGCGAGCGATCCGCGGTATTCATCGTGCCGATGATGTCAACGTTTCGGGGGACGGTGAAGGGATCGCCTGAATACGGCAAGACGACGGTCACCCTGTTCGGCATGCCCTCCCGTTTGTCCGTCTCGATCAGCGTGATCAGTTCCCCAAAGATCTTGCTGATGTTCCCCCTGTTGATCTCGTCGATGACGATCGCAAAGCGGTGGTCAGGTGCCCGGCGGGCGCGTTCGCAGATGTCTTTGAAGACGCCGTCCTTGATGTGATAACGTACGGATCCTTCGTCATCGTCCGATAGCACGGGCCGTAGCCCTTCGACGAACTCCTCGTATCCGAACGACTGGTGAAAGGTAACGAACGAGTGCCGTCGGACAACAGAACCGGCATCGGGCTCCTGACGCGATTGCTTGACGAGTTCGACCAGCGGAGCGCAGACCGTTTCCCAATCACCGGTAAGCTCGAATTCTCCTGTGCCGGCGCGGGAGAATATCCGGATAGCGCCGTCGCCTATTCCCGACACTGTCTTGTTGAGGATGGTTGTGTGCAGGGTTTCTCTGACGTTCTTGCTCCGTCCTTTTTTCGCGGAGACGGCCTGCACGTAGGGATGGCCGAGAATCTGGGTAACGGACGCACGGCCTCCCAAATCGTACATGGCGGCTGCGACCGCTTCCCACCAGCTAAGCGCGCCCATTTTTTCGAGTATGAACTGGTTTCGCCATTCTGAGCCGCTCTCGATGTCGGCACGCTGCTCATAGTCCTCTTCCAGCAGTCGCGAGACGGTGTAGGTTTTGCCTGTTCCCGGCGGCCCGTAATAGATTCGGTTGAGAGGCCCCCGGTCATTGAGATCGATTTCGGATTCGTCCTTGTCCTCGTCGCTGACCGTGTCGCGGGAGAATTCGAGCTCGTCCGGCCACCGCCCCGTCGACTTCCGTCCGGGCGGTAGGATGCCCTCGGCGATCAGCGAGGCTTCCGACAATGCGTCTTCGAGTTCCGTCACCAGTTCGGCGGTCAGTGGTCGACGGCGGAAAGTTTCCATTCCGTTGATCGTCCGGCGTATGGAAATGGTTCGTCTCGTCTTGCCTTGTACGGTCCCAAGCACAGCGTTGGCACGGTCGGCGGTCGGTTCTTTCCAGCCGAACCGCACCTGCACGCCCTGTCTGATGTGCCACCAGTCCAGTCCGACGCCGTGGGTCAGACGCGCGAGCCTGCAGAAAAGGTCGCTTTCCTCGGTCGTCCATCTGCCGCGGTACTCGCGAAAGTCGGATTTACCGTCAAAGTGTCCGAGTATCTGTTGATCGGTAAGGGCATCCAGCCCGAGTTCCTTCACGATGGTGTCGTAGCCGGGGCGGAAACCCGCGATCTTTTCGAGCGTCCAATCGACAAGTTGCTCAATCGACATGCGCAGTCCGTCGGCCTTGGGAAGGATGGCGACAATTCCGGATGCGGCATCGTCATTCCCCCTGATCACGCCGTAAGCCTGTTGCTGAGGAGGGTTGCCGACCGTATCGATCTTGACCAGGAAAACCTGCGTGGCATCGATGCCGACCGTGTACGCGAGATTAGTGGGCGAGCTGGGGGACGGGTAGATCTTTGCCCAGTTATAGCTCGAGAAGTTTCCAGCTTGGTTGGTCGGCCTTCTCCTTATTTTTACATGCGCCCCGGATCCCAGCCTCGAAGCGACCATGTCTGCCCAGCGTCCGGTAAGTTGATATGCCGCTTTGAGGGCCTCGTACGCGTCCTGGTGTTCTTCTCTCGTATTGTCCATATGTGTCCCGTTCCACTGCCGTAGAAGGGAGAAATGCTCTTCCGTAAAGAATGCCATTCGGGGTTCTGCCGTGCGTGAGTGATTCCCGACGCGATTTTAGCGTGAGGGTGTGAGCAGTACAGAGAAGGATGACTGCCGATACGCGCTTACGGCTGGCTGCTTTGACTGATGTCAGAGGCAGTCCATCCCTGGGTTGGCGAGCCCCCGCACAATCGCGTCCTCGACTGCTTCGGGCGTCCTAAGATGTCGGCGCAGCAGGTGCATGTTGACCAGGATCCCCGGCTCGTTGCCGTTCTCTGTCAGCACTTGGGAGACGAAAGACTGCTTGAATGCGATCCCGAAGTAAACGTGCTCTTTCGTGTCGTCCCATGTCGCGTCGATGACCGCCCCGGAGTGATCGACGAGCCATGCGTGCTGGATCGGGATCGGGATTTCGGGTTCCATCGCGTAGCCCTCGGCATAGAAAACGTCATTCCGGGTGATGGCATACGGCGTCGCGTTGCTGAAGCACGCCCGCTTTGGTCCGAGTAGGAGCCAGTGCGGCCTGTTTGGGCGGGGAAGAAACTTCCGACCGTATCTGGAAAGCGCGGTCGCCTGTCCGAATGACGACTCCGTCGATTTTAGGAACTCGACGTGCCCAATCAGCTCGTCGAGGAGCGCGGCCTCGAGGGTGTTTTTGTTAGGATGCGGATGCATCTTGAGGGCCTCGCCGTGTACAAGGAGATCTGTTTACGTGGACAATTCAGTAATGGCTACTAGGCGGACCGTTCTCCGTAGAAGGAGAGATAATGCGAAGTTAAATAGCTGGCTATGATGTAGGCGGCGGACTTGCGCGGTTCCGGGCAGGCACGCTCTCCGGAGGGGCAAACAAGTCGCTCTGGTCGGCATCGAAGGTGAAGTAGATAGGGCGCTATGTATGTCCTCGAAGCTATGGTCCCATGGATTTGCGGCGAGGTCTTTATCGAAGCGTTAGGTCTTGCCGCCGACGGATTCCTAGATCAGGCTGGATGCATGGGGGAGTTTTCAGATGGATAAGGGACTGACCGTGGATGACCTGCGTGAGGAGAGACTTTCGCTGTATTACCAGCGTCAGACGCAAGCGCTCATAAGGAAGGACGCGTCGGAGGCTGCGGTGCATGCTGCCGCCTCCTTGATCCACAATCCGCGCCTGCCGCGTTCGGCAGTCGAATTCCGATTGGATGATCCGCTTGTTCCCGGCCGCTGGGCACCGGCCGAGGGACTCGGCATGGCAATCGAAAAATACGTCTGGCGACTACGGGAACTGGAGCGCGTGCGGTTTAGCCACAGCTTGATCGGAGGCCTGACGAGGGAGCATCAGGACGCATACGCCGCGGTCGTCGAGGCCGCATCCGCACTCGAGGCGCTCGGCTGGCCCGTCAACTGGGAACAGAACCTCCAGGCGATCTTGGAGCAAACCGAGTTCGGATTGCGCGGCGGAAAGCTTGTTGATCGGTTCCAGGCCCTTCCGGAACGCGTGACGCTGGGTGACGAGCTGCTGCTGATGGGGACCGTCACTTTCTATCGCCAGGACCGCTCTCCAGAAGGCGTGGCAAAGCCGTTCAAGCCTCTAGTCTTGTCAGTGTCGAATGCTGGTCTGTACGAGGCTACGCCACTTTTCCTTAGTGGAGGAGGGCAAGGCGTGCCGAGCCGTTTCAGGTACGCGAGCGAGTGGCTCGCAGGCGGGTCGGGTAAGTCGTTCAGGATCGCGGTGTAGACGGCGTCGCGAGAGAGACGCTCAGTGAAAGCTGCCGCTGCTGCGTCAGAAGCACCGGATTCCGCTGCGATCATGAACCAGGAATCGGAAACGAAGCCTCTCCGCATTGGCTGTCGAGGCTGAAGATCCGGCTCCTGCGGCCAAATCGAATGTTCCGTATTGACTCGCTGTATGAGTAGAACATAATAGGAACGAAGTCGCCCGGCCGATCGGCCTTCCAATTTTCGCCAGTCAAGGAACACGCTCAGGCGTGAACGGTGTAGCCATGTCCAATCACGGCACTGACGAACCCGAGTGCGGCTTCTACTTAGACGCCGTGACTCCACTTGCAGACAGGCCTCCCAGCGACAAATTGCTGGACGAGATAGGATGGCGACGCGACGTCTACGCATTCGAATTCTCAGACGCCATCGTCGTGCGCGACGACAACGTACCTACATCCTCCTGGATCGAAGTCGGCCATAGCCGCCAGTTGGGTGGATGCTATGTCGTCTGGTTCAGCGGCGTTTCCAGCCTCGACGCGCCGGACTACTGTTCGTACGGCTGGCTGGAATGCCGCGGTCTGGGAAAGGATTTCGACGACGCGCTTTTCAAGCGGTCACTGCTGCAGGGCGCGCCCCTCACGGGCTATTTCTTCAATTCCGAGGTTTATTATGACAACTGCCCCAGCGCCCACCCAGGCTGAAGTCGGCGATGACATCGATGCAGTACTGTCCTTCCACGATGGCGATGCCCGGGCAGCGCTGGCAACTCTGCTGCGGGACTGCGCGCATCTCCGCCAGCAGCTCTCCGTCACCGAATACGCCATGAGCGCCGGATTTTGCCGCGGCTGGCGACCGAAATACGATCGTGACTGACATGCGGCTTGCGACCACTTCCATTCTGACGGAAGTCTCCGTCTCGTACATCCAGAGAGAGATAAGGACCGCGGGTCTCAAGGTCTCGGCCGGCTTTCCCAGTCCGGCAGGAGACGATCTCGA
The DNA here is from genome assembly GCA_900466875.1 of Hyphomicrobiales bacterium. Lineage (GTDB taxonomy): Bacteria > Pseudomonadota > Alphaproteobacteria > Rhizobiales > Rhizobiaceae > Neorhizobium. The sequence continues at coordinate 225,843 of UBNQ01000016.1, forward strand.
GGATCCGGTAGATCTCATCGCCTGGATGATCCGGCACGAGAACGCCACCTTCTGGTATCGGGTGAGCGGAAACTCCCTATGTCGCGCGGGCATTCTTGACGGGGACTACGTGGCCATCGACAGGGCAGGGAAGGTCCTGCCCGGGCGCACGGTTCTCGCGCTTGACGGCGGCGACATGCTTCTCAAGGTACTGGACCGTCGCGACGGCCGGATGTGGCTCGAGGCGCGGTCAGATGAGCACTATCCGCCGCTTCCTGTCACGGAAGCCACGGAAATCTGGGGCGTCGTCGCCGGGATCGCCCGCCGATATCCAGTGGACTGACGGTGGATATACGTCCAATCGCATTGATCGACTGCAATAATTTCTACGTCAGCTGCGAGCGTCTTTTCGATCCCAGGCTGCGCTCGATTCCCGTTGTGGTGCTGTCGAACAATGACGGCTGCGCGATCTCACGCTCGGCCGAAGCCAAGGCGCTCGGCGTGAAGATGGGCGAGCCAGCACATCATTTTCGAGATAAGACCAAGGCGCATGGCATCCGCGTATTTTCCTCGAACTACAGCCTCTACGGCGATATCAGCCGGAGGGTCTCGTCTACGATCGCCGAATTCTCTCCGCTCTCCGAAATCTACAGTATCGACGAGACGTTCGTGGACCTGAGCGGCTTTGGCGGACGCATGCTCGATCATGCCGCGGAGATGCGGGCGACCGTGCTGCGTAGCGTGGGCATCCCGACCTGCGTGGGCATCGGGCCGTCCAAGACTATGGCCAAGCTCGCCAACCACCTGGCGAAACAGAACCCCATGTTCGGCGGGATCTGCGATCTCATGGATGCCACCATGGCGGACTACTGCATGAGGAGGACGGATGTCTCGGAGGTCTGGGGTGTCGGTCGCCAGACGACTGCGAGGCTGAGGGACGTTGGGATCGCCACAGTGGCCCAGTTGCGGGACATGCCGCTCCCGCTTGCTAGGAACGTAGGCACGGTCGTTCTCGAGCGCATCGTTTCCGAACTCCGGGGTGTCCGATGCATCGATATCCAGGACGTAGAGCCCCGGCGAAAGGGCATGGCGGTGACCAGGTCCGCGGGAACGCCAATGACGTCCCTCGATGACCTGCAGCAGGCGCTGTCATCCCATGCGACACGCGCGGCGCAGAAACTCCGAAACCACGGCTTGGTGGCATCGCACGTCACGACGTTCTTCCACACCAATCCGCATAACGGCAGCCGACAGAACTCGGTCTCTAGAACCGCTAGGCTGTCGCCGCCCTCGAACTCGACCTTCGCGCTTGTCCAGGCAGTGCTGAGGGCTGCCGAGCGGGGATGGTCGGGGGATCCCAGCGGGAACGGCTTTGCCTACCTCAAGGCTGGAGTGGTGCTCGACGACCTCATCCCGGAAGAGGCTGCACCCGCCGATCTTTTTGCATTCGAGCAGGACACGGGGAAAAAGCTGTCGGCAGCTATGGATGCCGTCAACGATCGTTTCGGTAAGAAAGCGGTGGTGCTCGGCTCCGAGGGGTTCATGCGCTCATTCGAGACCAGGGCGGACATGCGGTCTCCGCGATACACGACCCGGATGGCGGACCTGCCAGTGGTCAGCGCGAGGTAGCAGGTTTCCTCAATGTGGCGGTATCAGTCGTATTGCTTCGAAAGGACGGCGTGCTGTCGCGTGACATGGAGAAAGAGGGCGATCTCGCCTTCCGTGAGAAACGCGCAGCCCGGATCTTCCGCGCGGGAGGCCTCCGCCCAACCGACGAGGTTGAGGAGTTCCTGAGTCACGTCCCGCGGATTGGCCTCGACAATGGCGATGGTCTGGGCAATCGGAAAGCCACTGCCGTTTTCGATCGCCCATGAAGCGGATACGCCCCGGTCGAAAAGCGCCCGCCAGCCGTTACGGATCTTCGCGGGCCACTTCGCGTAGTGATGAAATTCACGTCGGGCATGGGCGAGCCGTCGAGAAAACGTATTATAGACGATAGCCTGTGCCATGCTGGGCCTACGGGTCAGGAAGAGCGCGGAAACGGGCCTGTAGACATTGATCAGACGCTGCGTGTCACGTACCGCTTTTGCCTTGCGATTTTCGATCCACGCCTGGCACAGACCGTCCAGCAGCTTCGCAAACGCCATGATGGCGCAGAGAGTGGCGGCCAACTCAACATAGATCACGCGTTCTCCGATCGCGGCCCGGAAGGGTGGATGAGCGAGAGACAGTACGAAAAAGCAGATCAAGGCGAGATAGAGCGAGACGTGCAGGGACTTGAGCGTCTCTGCGACTTGTCGCGCGGAATTGATACCTGTCTCCATGGCCCTCGATGTCTCCTCTGCGATCCGGGTATTTCATATATAGCGGCAGACCCATTGGATTACGTGATTTTTTGGGGCGGAAGAGGCTCTGGCTGCGACGCGCACCAATGGGCTCGGGCGAAAGCGCCGCAATCCTTGGCGGTCCGGCTTTTACCCCCCAGTCGCGACTAGGTTGGAGCGAGGTGACCAGCCGCCAGGTCTCGCTGCTGGCCATATCCGGACGCTCGGGCTGAATTGACATGCCCGGCGTTTTCGCGACGGCGCAATCTTCAGGCGCTCAACACGATGGAAAGCCGGAACGGATTGATGCGCTCGGCCTGCGCCACAGACCGGACGCCGCAAAGCTGCCAGCGGCGAAGATGGCGCGCGACAACGCCGGATCTCCGGACAGCAGGGGATCGCCTTCGAAGTGCCGGGCAACTGTCGCGATCGGGATTTCCTCGGCAAGGGGGATGACGCCAACGCCGATCCGCGAACCGATCTCCATCGCGTCGGCATAGAGGCAGGTGTCCATGGTCACCCAGCCGCGCTCCTGGCAGACAACGGTGAGCTCGACTCCGAAACGGCCGTCGGTCACGATCTCGCGCATATAGACGCCCTCGACGCGGCTGTCGGGGAGGGTGGCGAGGGCCAGCGAAGAATCCGGCGCGAATTCGACATAGGCGACCGCGGGCGGGATGTCCGTGAACTCTGCGGTCTGGCCGGGCTCGTCCGCGTCCGGCGCATCGATCGTGACCCGATGTATTACTTCACCGTCGGTTTTCCAGTCGGCGATGAGCCTCTCGAGATGCCGCAGCCTGTCATTGCGCCTCGCCAGCTCGGCGTTGGAAACGGCGTTCTGCTCCCTTTTGAGGAAAGCGGGAGCGGGACTTACGTCGACGTCTTCGTACGTGATCCCCGGCTGGAGGCGTTCCAGTCTCGCAAGCTGGTCTGCGAAAGCGCGGGGATATCTGTAGGGATGGGCTAGGGGCATGGCTTCGTCTCCGGTGATGGAGTAAGCCTGAGTTGTGGCGTTGCAAGAAAGAAGAGAAATGCGGTGCGCGCAGATGCCCGCCGAGCAGATCGAAACCAACAAATCAGCAAAGGACGCGGAATAAGAGCCGCGTTATAACGGAAAAGCCGTGCTTCCGTAGGGCGCGAGCTCCTTATCTGGCGGCGAACGGAGGGGGAGACGGCAGACGACGGAGAATGGGTTGGACTTGCGGCGACGCAGCGACGTTACCCAGCATGCGGCGCGAACTGATATTGCCGCTGAACACGGCAATTGCGTACTCCTCCCATTGCCCGTCTTGCAGGTCGTGCGAAGGTTTGCGATCGGCACTGCAAGCATGACCGAGGCGATTGAAATTCTGTTGGATGGTGACAGGAGAGGGCATGTCGAGATCACAGACTGCACGACGCCATTGGCCCGCGACTTGAGGAAACCGTTGCCATTCGATCGTAAAGACCACGGCCATCAGGTCGCGGTGATGAAAGCGTGGTCGCGTAGCTAGGGCAAGCAGACGTATATCGGCAATGGCACACCCACCTGCAGGACTATTCCTAGCCTTCGAACTTGGATCGACGCAGCTGGCGGGGTCTCACGATGAAGAGAGACCGCGTCACCGTATTAATCATCTTCGGACGAAAAGGAATATGGACCGGGGTCGGTGTACGCGGCACGGTGATAAAGCTAAGCGCCTCAAACTGACAGGGTTTAAACCGCTACGCGGGAAGAGGACGATGGGTTGTTTTCATATCCTCGCTCATGTGCCAGCCGGTCGATGCTCTTCACGAGTTGTAAGGTCCGTCCCAGTATAGGCACATGGGATTGCAATTCGCGGAACGAGCATGAGAATTTCCGAACTTTTTGCAGGGGTCGACGTAGCGTCAAAGAGCCCGGTATTGCGGAGTGACTATGAATGGTGGCTTACGCGCTTTGCTATAATTGAGTTCCGACCATACCATTTCTGCAAGATGCTGGTAGAGGACGTGCCATACGAGTTCGGAAGCCGTCTCGCAAATATAACGGCGCAGCGTTACGCGGAGTTCGAGATTGTCGGACGTGATCACGAGAATGCCCCGCCGTATGAGACTTCGAGGGCTTTTGACTTGAATTCTGGCTGTCTGTTCCAGGGGTTTCTCGACATTCGCGAAGATCTCCAGAGTAGAGGATTCGGCACGACGTTTGCCCGAAACTGCTTCTATGTCGCCATTAGGCTGGGGCTTTCACGCTTGCGCGTGACAGCGGTAGACGGCGGTTCGTATTTCTGGGCTCGCGCAGGTTTCCTTTCGACGGAAGAACAGTGGAACGAAGGTAGCGGAAAGGATGCTATCCTTGAAAAACTCGATGAGCTAGATACCTTATCGCAAACAACACGCGCCCGAGTTCTGCGACATCTGAGTAGCGATAGCCCCATCTCACTGTGGGCGCTTGCCGACGAACGCACTTTGGTAGATTCCTCGCGGAACCCGGGTTATTCAATCAGTCTAGGGCGGGCCTTACTGGCAGAAAGCGGAGCAACTTGGCGAGGCTCGCTCGAGTTCGATACTCACGAGTTCTACGAGCAACAGCATAGCCGTTTCAGCCGGTATATCCTTGGGAATGCCCCCTAGCCTTCAAGCATTCCTGCACCTGATCTCCTTCTAGGCTCAAGTGCTCCGCTATGTCTTCGACTGAAAAACCGAGATCCCGGAAGAGCATCTCGATCATGTCCTCCTGAACTCGATTGAGGTCGTGCGTAGCCTCAGCGTCTAACCTTTCGGCGTCCGCTAGCATGTCGTCAACGCCGTCGATATAGCCTGCTTTAGCCATCTATTTCTCCAAGCCACCAGTCGCGTTGGTCACACGCATTTCACAGGCACGCCGCGGGTGATTACGTTTTGAGGGCAACACATTGATGCCGTCACCAAGCCATACATGATGAAAACACTTGCGCTTGCAAGAAAGAAGATCGAATCGCCTCGACCGCAATAGATTGCGATGGGAGCCTGTATCGGGTCACGCTGGTCGGAGACTTGGGAACGATGCCTTGGAGGTGTACCAGTCGAGTTTGTCCAGAAGTGGACCTTTCGGTCGTTTTAGGAACGATCACGCCGGATGATGCGTGCGCGGCAGATTGCCCATCCTTCCCTGCGCGTGTAGTTTCACCACACGGGCCTGTAGCTCAACTGGTCAGAGCCGTCGGCTCATAACCGATTTGTTGCAGGTTCGAGTCCTGCCGGGCCCACCATGATTGCCTTGTAAGCATTACAGTCACCGTACGGCCCCGAACTCGCGCCCGATATGGTTTTCTTGCCAGGGGCGCTGCCACAAGTCTTCCGGTATCTAACAACTGGCGCATTCCCCAAGGCGAGGTCGAGCACCATATAAACTGGACGCACCCCAAGAGAGGATGCGATCATGAGCCCTACATCCGCAGCTTCTTCACGCGAGTATCTATCATTTTCTTTAGGTGACCTTTGAAGCGTTCGTTTCTCTGTGAATGGGCTACGCCCTCCGGTCGGTGAAAATCGTGAGCGATAACCGCTATTCCGCCGAGGCGCAGGAATTTAATCCTACAAATTAGGTTTAGGACATCATATGACTTTGGGACATGAATTTTGAATTTCCACATCGATGATAAACTTGTTGACGCCATACCTCCCACTTGTAGTATCTATTTGGCCGTCATGTATGACAACGCTGACGTCATGCCGGTAAAGCCTGTCCTGGGGAGGATATATGCTGAAGAAATTGTTGCTGACGGGTGCCGCTGGCGGTGTCGGTCAGAACATCCGCCCGCTGCTGTCGCGGTTGGCGGAACGGGTTGTGCTGTCGGACCTCGGTGACGTCCCGGAGCTTGGGCCCAAGGAAACCTTCGTTCGATGCAATCTGGCGGATGCCCAAGGGGTTTTGAGGCTTCTGGAAGGCATCGACGGCATCATTCATCTCGGCGGAGTGTCCGTCGAGCGCTCATTCGATGTGGTTCTTCAGGGCAATATTATCGGTCTCTACAACCTTTATGAGGCTGCCCGACATCAGGGCAAGCCACGTATCGTGTTCGCCAGTTCCAACCATGTCGTCGGCTATTACCGCCAGGACGAAAAGATCGACAATAGGGTCTATCCTCGCCCGGATTCACTCTATGGCGTTTCCAAGGTTTTTGGCGAGGCTGTCGCCAGCATGTATTATGACAAGTTCGAGCAGGAAACCCTCTCGCTCCGCATAGGCTCCTGCTTCGACAGGCCACTTAATCCCCGCATGCTGTCGACATGGCTAAGCTATCGGGACTTCGTTTCCCTGTGTGAAAGAGCGTTTCTGACCCCGCGTCTGGCGCACACGATCGTCTACGGCGCTTCCGCCAACGAAAAACCGTGGTGGGATAACGGCAACGCGGATTTTCTCGGTTGGCAACCGGAAGACAGTTCCGAAAAATGGCGCGCCGAGGTCGAGGCTGCGACCGGTGTCCAGGATCCGGCCGATCCTGCCGTCGTCTATCAGGGCGGGGCGTTTGCCGGTGCTGGCCATCCGGACGACAGCTGATAACATCGTTCACGGACGCCTCCATTCATAGTCGCGGCCATATCCGGTTGTTTGCAACAGGCCGCTTGGGAAGGAAGAAGCATGACCATCCATCAAAACCTCATCGCCGGCGAATGGGTCGGCAGCAACGGCACGGAAAACGTCAATCCGTCGGACACCAACGACATTATCGGGCTTTATGCGCAGGCCACCGCAGATGACGTGAAGCAGGCGATCGCCGCCGCGAAGGCCGCATTTCCCGGCTGGTCCCGATCAGGAATTCTTGAGCGCCATGCGATCCTGAAAAAGACCGCGGACGAGATCCTCGCACGCAAACAGGAACTCGGCACGCTTCTCTCCCGCGAGGAAGGCAAGACGCTCGCCGAGGGCATCGGTGAAGTCACGCGTGCGGCACAGATTTTCGACTTTTTTGCCGGAGAGACGCTCAGGCTGGCGGGTGAAGTCTTGCCATCTGCAAGGCCCGGTATCGGTGTCGAGATTACGCGCGAACCGCTCGGCGTCATAGGCATCATCACGCCTTGGAACTTTCCGATCGCCATTCCCGCTTGGAAGATCGCGCCGGCGCTCTGCTATGGCAACACGGTTGTCTTCAAGCCGGCTGAACTCGTGCCCGGCTGCTCCTGGGCGATTGTCGACATCCTGCACCGGGCCGGTCTTCCCAAGGGTGTGCTCAATCTGGTGATGGGCCCGGGATCGGTCGTTGGTCAGACTATGCTCGACAGTCCCGATGTTGCCGGAATCACGTTCACCGGTTCGACAGGAACTGGCAAGCGCGTGGCGGCTGCCTCGATCGAGCATAACCGCAAGTTCCAGCTGGAAATGGGTGGCAAGAACCCGATGATCGTTCTCGACGATGCGGATCTGAGCGTTGCCGTCGAGGCCGCGGCAAACTCCGGCTTCTTCTCCACCGGCCAGCGCTGCACGGCGTCTTCCCGCCTGATCGTCACCGAAGGCATTCACGACAAGTTCGTCAACGCCCTGACCGAGCGGATGAAGAACATTCAGGTGGGGCATGCCCTGAAACCCGAGACCCATGTCGGCCCGGTCGTCGATGTGCGCCAGCTGAAGCAGGATACCGATTATATCGAGATCGGCGTCAAGGAAGGCGCAAAACTCGCGTTCGGCGGGGAGCGGCTCGAGCGGGATACGCCCGGATTCTATCTGCAGCCGACGCTGTTTACCGAAGCGACCAACGAGATGCGCATCAGCCGCGAGGAGATTTTCGGTCCGGTCGTGAGCGTCATTCGCGTCAAGGATTATGACGAAGCATTGGCCATGGCCAACGATACGCCTTTCGGCCTCTCCGCCGGTATCGCGACGACGAGCCTGAAATATGCGACGCATTTCAAGCGCAACTCGGAAGCCGGAATGGTGATGGTCAACCTGCCGACGGCGGGTGTCGATTTCCACGTGCCGTTCGGCGGGCGTAAAGCCTCATCCTATGGTTCGCGCGAGCAGGGTAAATATGCCGCCGAATTCTTCACCGTGGTGAAGACAGCCTACACATTGGCCTGATGCTGACGGCGGTTCGCGCCGTCTTCGGAATGTCAAAGACTCGAGATCCATCCGTCTGCGAATGAACCTGTAGACGGATGGGTTTTGTGCGTTATCTCTGTCTGCGCAAAACGATTCAGACGCAGGATGGGATATCCGTGGTTCAGCGTGTCAGCTTTTACATCCTGCTGGTTCTTGTCACCCTGGCATTTATCGCAGTTCTCATTCCGTTTTATTCCGCTGTTTTCTGGGCAGTGGTCTTCGCCATCATCTTCTTCCCTCTTTATGCAAGGCTGGAAACTGCACTTGGCGGGCGGCGCAATATCGCCGCGGTCCTTTCGGTGCTGATCTGCCTCTGCCTCGTGATCCTGCCGGGACTTGGAATATTGGCGTCGCTGATCCAGGAGGGAACCGGCCTCTACCAGAAGATTTCAAGCGGCCAGATCGACCTTAACCGCATGCTCGATGAGGTCGTGACCGCGCTCCCCGTCTTCATGCAGGATTGGCTGCGAAACATCGAGACGGGAGGTTTTGCCGCCTTGCGGGAGCGGTTTTCCTCTTCGCTCATGCAGGGAGGGAGCTTCTTTGCGGGCCGCGCCTTGAACTTCGGCCAGAGCACTGCGGAATTCTTCATTGCTTTCGGCCTGATGCTCTACCTGCTTTTCTTCCTGTTTCGTGACGGGCGGACGCTTGCGGCGACGATCCGCAGTGCCGCACCTTTAAGCGACGAACATACGACGCAGTTCATGGCGAAGTTCGCTTCGGTCGTGCGGGCCACTGTGAGGGGCAATATCATTATCGCCATTCTCCAGGGATTGATTGGCGGCATAACTTTCTGGTTTCTGGGTGTCCAGCCAGCGCTTCTATGGGGTGTGCTGATGGTCATCCTGTCGCTGGTGCCTGCCGTCGGTGCAGCTCTCGTCTGGGTGCCGACAGCGATCTATCTTGCCGTCACCGGTGAGGCGCTGAAGGCAGCCGTTATCGTAGCCGTCGGTGTTTTCGTGATCGGCCTCATCGACAATATTCTTCGCCCGCCACTGGTTGGTAAAGAAACGAAACTGCCGGACTATGTCGTTCTGATCTCGACTGTCGGCGGGATTTCTCTTCTCGGAGTCAATGGATTCGTGATCGGCCCAGTGATTGCAGCCCTTTTTATCGCGGCCTGGTCGCTGTTCGAAAAGGAACAGAGCGGTGACGGCGGTATGGTCGACTGATGACACCATTGGGTAATCATGGTCAGACTATGGTCCAGTCCGGGCATTCGTAAAGGTCCTATGGAGGAACTATGGCTGGGCTCGGATGTTGCATGATAGTAGGATGCAACGATTGACTCTTGTCAGATGGAGATTGCCATTCACTCCCGCCGACAGATGATTTCCGGCTTGGCGCTGGCCCTTTTCTCCGGTCTTGTGCTGCTAGGCGCGAATTCTGCGATAGCGCGAAATGGCGGCCCGGGCGGCGCAAATGGAGAAGGCCGTGACGGAAGCAACCGAGGCGGCGGCAGCGAAAATTCCGGCAGAAGCAGTGGGGCCGGCGGCGGTAACGTAGGTCGGGATCGGGCGAATGACGGCTTTGGCTATCGCAGTTCGGACGCTCCGGCTGAGACGAAGGCGAAAAAAAGCAGATCGCTGAATGAAACCGTCCGTAGCGACGATCGAAGCATCAGGGTGCGCCACGGCAGCGGTATTGCAGAAGAGGTCAATGATCGCGGTCGTTACGTCATGCGTGACCGCAGCGGCAGAACCATCGTCAATCGCACCGCGACCAAGTCGGATCTGGACAGGCTGCGTTCGCTGACCAAGTAAACATCCACCACCCCGCATGTCTGCGAGTCGGTTCTGTTAGGCTCGTCGTGTCAGGAACGTCTTGGGCATCAGGCCACGGAACGTACCGAATTGTCGCGTATCGCCTCGTTCCAGGCAATCGCTGCAGCCGTTCTGTTGCTGACGTTCAGCTTGCTGAAGATGCGCGTCATGTGATGCTTGACCGTCTTTTCGTGCAGGTCGAGTTCGATTGCTATCGCCTTGTTGCTGAGACCTTCGGCGGCGAGCCCCAGAACCTCACGCTCCCGGGTCGTCAGGTCGCGCATGGCCGCAAACAGGCTTTCTTCCTCGGCCGAAGCCGGCGGTTCTGCGAGGAGCTTTGCAGAAAGTGCGGGAGCCACATATCCCTCTCCGGCTGCGATCGAGCGAAGGATTTCCGCAAGCGAGCCGGATCCTATCCCCTTGAGCACGTAGCCCTTGGCGCCGTCCTGCAAGGCCTGGCGGATATCGTCGCTGGTTTCGGATACGGTGAGCATGACAATGTTCTGGTCCGGGCGCTCGGCAAGGATGGGACCGATGGCACCGAGGCCGCCGCCAGGCATGGAGATGTCCATCAGAAGAATGTCTGGCTGGTGGCGCTGAGCGATATCGATTGCCTCATCGCGGCTTCCTCCCTCTGCGACGATGTCGAAGCCGAGTTCGGTCAATGTGCGTGCCACGCCTTCCCTGAAAAGTGGGTGATCGTCGCATACGGCAACCCGCAGATCCGTCATCAAATTTTCTCCGTTTCACAAATCTTCAAAGACATCGTCACTGTCGTACCGCTGCTACTTGAAACGATGTCGAACCGGCCGCCGAGGCTCTCGATCCGCTCCCTCAATCCGGCGATGCCAAGGCTCGTCGGCTTCACCTTTGCGGGATCGAAACCGGGGCCTGTGTCGATGACATCCACCACAATGCAATCCCGTTCCAAACGTTGCAGCACTTTCTGGCCCGATCCTCCCGCGTGGCGCCAGCTATTATTCAGTGTTTCCTGAATAAAGCGATAGATGCAGATTTTTTCTGCAGGGCTTGGCTGCCACTCGACTGCGGCCATAGTAAGGGCAACCGGAATTCCGGTTCGTTCCCGGTGACGCTGTACCGCCTGCAGGATCACGTCCTGAAAATTCGCGGTTTCGATCTCCGGAAGAATGAGATCGTGGCAGATACTGCGGATTTCCCGCATGGCTTCCTGCAGGCTGCTCTTGATGGATGCGACCTCCACCTCGCGCGTTTCGCGCAGCGCCTGGGCCCCGAGAATGGCGGGACTGTCGACGCGCAGGGATGCATAGGCGATGAGCTGCGCCGGCCCGTCATGTAGATCCGCTCCCAATCGTCTCAGAAACCGTTCGTTGATTGCCGTGGTCTTCTGGTTCGCCTTCTGGACGCGCGCATGCAGCTCACGGTTCTGCTTGAGAAGATGGGAAAGTTCCCCGACACGGGCGTTGAGAAGGCCGCGCTGCAGTTCGATGAGGCGGCTGCCGCGAAAGACGATCAGCGAAAGCAGGGAAAAGATTGCCGCAATGACGGCAATGACAGCCAGCCAGGCGCGCAATCTGGCACTCTGGAGGCTTCGCTCGAAATCGGTTGCGACTTCATAAAACTCCGAAACTGCAACGACCTCACCGGACCATGGCTGGAGCACGGGATTATAGATTTCCAGCAGGGGTTGGGTCTGGTTGCCCAGAGCTTCGGCTTCGTCCGGGTCAATCTGATTGAATTCGGAAACCATGTTGCCGGCGAAGGCTGCCTTCAGGTCTTTGCCGGGAGGGAGCTTTTTCCCCATCAGCGTCTTGTCATTTGCGTAAAGGACAGTGCCGTCCTTGCGCCACAGCCGGAATGAAATCAGGCGCTGACCGAGCGCGCCCTGCGACAGCGTTTCGTCCAGCGCGCGCTCGATGGATTCGTCGAGCTTTTCCGTCGTCGTCATGTCCGGCAGGATCGGAGCGATGATGCTGTCGACGTAAAGCGCGGTCGAGGCCGCTGAATTCCGCGTCACCGCCTCCTCGATGAGGCTGGCGACGAAGGTGCCCACGAGCAGCGTCGCGATAACCGAAATGAACCCGCCGGCGAGCAGAAACTGGCGGGCGAGCGATTGTCCGGTCCAAAAAGCAATAACGTTGGATGGGCGCACGAAAGCCTCGGTGGGTGCACTGGAAGAAGCTAATTAAGGCTCGGCTTCACGGCGTCAATGGGGCCGTCTCACCACTATTTTGTTCTGCCGGACCAAAGTCGTATTTCCAAGCGCAAAGGTCGCAGCGCGGAACGGGCCGGCATGCCCCACGTTCTCTGCCCATCGCGAACAAGGAGTTGTGTGATGAAAAAGATGATCCTCGTATCCGCTGCCATCGCAGCGTTCGCCACCGGTGCCTTGGCCCAGCAAAGCACGGTAAATGGTGCCGTTGGCGGTGCCGTGACCGGTGCAATCGTCGGTGGTCCGGTCGGCGCTGCAGTCGGCGGTATCGTGGGAGCCGCTGCCGGCACCGCGATCGATCCGCCGCCGGAACGCGTCGTTCGCTACGTCGAAACGCAGCCGATGCCGGCAGAGACGGTTGTTGTTCAGGAGCAGGTGGTCGTTGGCCGGCCTATTCCGCAACAGGTGGTGCTGACGCCCGTACCGGAAGATCCGACCTACGCCTATGCGGTCGTCAACCAGCAGCGCGTGATCGTCGATCCGCAGACACATACGGTCGTTCGCATCATCAACTGATCCGAAGACGAAAATAGAAGAGGCGCCCATCCTGCCGCGGGCGCCTCTTCTGCCATCTGCCTTCATCAGTCTTTTTGCCGGGCGGCGGCGTAACGGTTGGCGGGCATGGAAAGACCGAGATTTTCGCGCAGTGTCGACCCCTCGTATTCGTCACGGAAAAGACCGCGGCGGCGTAATTCGGGCACGACGAGTTCGGTGAAGTCGGTCAGACTTGCCGGTAGTGTCGGGAACATCAGGATGAAGCCGTCAGCGGCGCGGGCTTCGAACCACTCTTCCATGAAATCGGCAATTTCTTTCGGCGTGCCGGTAATGCCGTTGCCGGTGCTCTTTTCCGCATAGTGGTGGATCAGGTGGCGGAGCGTGTGGCCCTGTTTGATGAAGTCGGTTAGTTCCTCGAACAGAGCCTTAGAACCCTTCGGCTGCTGCGGCAGGCGTTCCATGGGGAAGGGCTTGTCGAGTTCGGCGCCGGCAAGATCCGTTTCCAGAAATTCGCCCAGCATCCAGCGACCGACATCGGGGTGAAGGTTGTCGATCAGGAAATCGACCTTGGCTTGGGCTTCCGCTTTCGTCTCCCCGACATTGACGACAATGCCCGGCATCATCTTCAGGTCGTCCTCGATGCGACCGTACTTGGCCATTCGTCCTTTGACGTTCCGGTAGAAGGCACCATTCCGCTCAATGCTGGAGGCAAGGCTGAAGACGATTTCCGAGGTTCGGGCAGCAAGCTCCATCCCGGCTTCCGAGCCGCCAGCCTGGGCAATGACCGGCCGGCCCTGAGGGGTCGAGGCAATGTTCAATGGCCCGCGAACCTGAAAGTGTTTGCCCTTGTGGTTGAGCGTGTGCAGCTTGTCCTTGTCGTAATAGACGCCGCTTTCACGATCGAGGAGCAGCGCGTCCGGCTCGAAGCTGTCCCACAGGCCGAAAACGACATCGACGAATTCCTCGCCGCGTTCATAGCGGATCGCATGGGGATCAAGGCCTTCGCGATTGAAGTTGTAGCCTGTTTCGTCGTGGTCGGAGGTAACGACGTTCCAGCAGGTCCGGCCTCCGCTCAGGTGATCGATGGATGAGAAGATGCGGGCGATGTTGTAGGGTTCGTAATAGCTCGTGGAGGCAGTGGCCACGAAGCCGAGCTTTTCCGTCATGGCGGCAAGCGCCGTGATCAGCGTCAGCGGCTCGAACCGGTTCATCTTTGTCGGGGAGCGGGAAAGGGCTTCCGCATCGCCGATCGCAGCGGCGGGCGAATCCGCGACGAACATGAAGTCGAGCTTCGCCTGTTCCGAGATGCGAGCGACATTCAGAAGGTGGTCAATCTTGTTGGCACCATTAACGTCGGCAGCCGGATGCAGCCAGCTCGCAGGATTGAAGCCGAAGGTGTAGACAAAGGTTCCAAGTTTCAGCTTGTCTTCGCGCGCCATGGTTTCTCAACTCCTCTTGATGTTCTGGTGTTTCAGCCTGCCTGCGAAGGTGTGAAGCGGGCGGTAAGTGTGTGGCTTTTGCCGGGATAGGTCAGTCGCACAGACGTCACCGACTGATCGAGCCGCCAGGTTTGGCGTTCGACGACCATGACAGGGCTGCCGATGGGAATGGCGAGATGAGTTGCCTCTGTGGTGCCGGCACCTCGGGCTGCGATCCGGTGTTCTGCGGCGCTCCACGGGACATGATCGAGAAGCCAGGGGCCGGGAGAGAGCGTTTCGAACGTTTCCGCCGCCGCATCCGGCACGACGTCCAGATTGATAAGCCGTTGCTCAAGGCAGTATGGCTGTTTGCCCGCATGATGCAGGCAGGTGATGTCGGCGATCAGCTTTTTCCGGGATAGGCCAAGATGCTGGGCTTCCTGACCGCTTGCAGGCCTGACCGCTTGGGCCAAAATCTGGTGACTGTAAATCTCGCCCTTTGCTTTCACCTCTTCGCGAATATCGTAGATTTCCAGAATGGCGCTTTGCGCTTTCTGGGGAAGCACGACACTGCCGACCTTTCGGCGCCGCTGTATCAATCCCGCGCGCGCCAGCTGCGTTACGACCTTGTTCACCGTCATGCGCGAGCAACCGTATTGCAGTGCCAGTTGCTGTTCCGGCGCGATTCGGAAGCCCGGTTGCCAGCGGCCGGTCAGGATGTTCTGCTCGATATCGGAGAGTATTCGCCGGTGAAGCGAAAGCGGTGCCTCGGACATGCGGTTGGCAGTGAAAGCGTCCTCGATCATGCGAGCATGCTGGCGCCACGATCGAGATAGGTGTCGAGGAACTGCTCCAGGCGGGGATGGCGTGGTTTGGCGAAAATTTCGGCTGGCGGGCCAGAAAACAGCAGCCGGCCATGGTCGAGGAAACTGATCTGCTGGCCGACGCTTGCGGCAAAGCCGATCTCGTGGGTGACGACCACCATCGTCATGCCATCGCTCGCCAGATCGCGCATGACGTTGAGGACCTCACCGGTCAATTCCGGATCGAGTGCAGATGTTGGTTCATCGAACAGCATGATCTTCGGCTCGAGCGCAAGCGCCCGGGCGATTGCCACACGTTGCTGCTGGCCGCCGGAGAGCTGCGACGGGTAGTGGCCGGCACGGTTTTCCAGTCCAACCTTGCGCAATTGCGTCATGGCACGCTCTTCCGCCTCCGCCTTCGGCACCTTGCGGACGATTTTCAGCGCTTCGCTGACATTGCCGAGCGCCGTCATGTGCGGCCAGAGGTTGAACTGCTGGAAGACCATGCCGGTCTTTGTTCGCACAGTGCGAATCTGGTTGGCGGGCAGGCGTTCGCGGCGGCCATTGGCGTCCTCGAAAAAGCCCAGGGCCTCTCCGTTGATGGTGATCATGCCGCTGGTGGCCTCTTCCAAAAAGGCGAGGCAGCGCAACAATGTGCTCTTGCCTGAACCGGATGGGCCGATAAGGCAGGAAACCTTGCCCTCCGGTATTTCCAGATCGATGTCCTGCAGCACGGTGGTTTCTCCGAACCGCTTGACGAGTTTGCGGATGGCGATGGCGGGTACACTCATGCTTTCGAAAACCTCAGTCGGGAGAGACGGTTTTCGGCCATGCGGCCGAGCCGGTCTGTGAGTTCAACGATGATCCAGTAGACGATCGCAAGGATGAAGATCGCCTCGAGGAATGCGTATTGCTGTGAGCCGATCGCGCTGACGGTGGCGGTCAGTTCAGGAACCGTGATGATCGACAGGACGGCGGACTCCTTGAGCAGGATGACGGCCAGATTGATCGCGGGCGGCAGGACGATCAGCGCCATTTCCGGCACCTGGATACGGCTGATCGTCTGGAAACGCGTCATGCCCAGGCAGGCTGCCGCTTCGACATGGCCGATCGGGACCGATGCGTAGCCGGCGCGGAAAACTTCACTGTAGTAGGCAGCGCTATAGACGGTGAGCCCGATCAATCCGCAGGGGATAGGATCGAGCATCAGGCCGACAAACGGGCCGCCGTAATAAAGCAGGAAGATCTGGATCAGGAACGGCGTGCCGCGCAGCACTTCCACCACCGCTCCAAGCACGGCATTGACGAGCGTGCCGCCGAAGCGCCGTGCGGTGGCGACGACAAAACCTGCGACGACCCCGCCGAGCACGCCGGCGATCCACAGCCATAGAGTGACAAACAACCCACTGGCGATCTCCGGCAGCTTTTCGATGATGACTTGCGGATCGAACATCATGCCGTGGCTCCCTTCAGGGATCGTTCGGCATAACGGCCAAGCAGTGCGATTGCGGAGTTTATCACGAAATAGATGAGCGCCGCCGAGGCGAAGATCGGGATCGGCTCGTAGGTGCTGGAGGCGAGATCCTGCGCCATCTTGGTGATTTCGATGATGCCCACCACCGATACGAGCGAGGAGGATTTGAGGATCATGATCGCCTCGTTCACCAGCGCCGGGAACGTCAATCTCAAAGCGATCGGTGCGCGGATGCGGATAAAAGTCTGGGCGCCGGTAAAACCTGCGACATCGGCGGCTTCGATGAGACCGCGCGGGACGCTGGCGAAACCGCCGCGGAGATTTTCAGCCTGATAGGCCGCCGTGCAGAGGGACAGGCCGACGATCGCGGCGACGATGCCCGGTACATTGATGCCGATCACCGGCAGCAGAGTGTAGATGAGCAGAAGCTGGACCAGCAGCGGCACGCCGCGGAAAAAGCTGATGAACAGCCTCGCCGGCAGGACATAGATCGACTTGCCCGTCAGCAGCGCGGCAGACAGCAGCATGGCGATCGCGAACCCGATCGCGATCGAGATAAGGCTGATGCCAAGGGTAGAGAGAGCCGCTTCCAGAAGCAGCGTAAACAGTTTCGGCGTCATCGGCTACGCATCGTTGGTCGCAGGCGCAGGGCGCACGACGACACGGAAGACAAGGGGATGCGCAATGCACATCCCCCGCATCGACTGAAGCTCAGAATGCCGGATCAGGCACCGAGTCCGGCGTGTCGAAGGTCGTGCCGAACCATTTTTCCTGAAGCTTGGCCAGGCGGCCGTCCTTCTTCATTGCGATGATTTCGTTGTCGATATAGTCCAGCAGCGACTTGTGGTCGTCATCCTTTGTGCCGATGAAGCCGAAATAGGTCTTCTTGCCGAAGGCTGGTGTCACCACTTCGAAGGCGCCGTTGCGCTGCTTGGCGACGAAGGCGATGTTGGGAAGGGAGTTGGCGACGGCGACGACGCGGCCGGTCGCGAGATCGGCATAGGCGTCGTTGAACGATACATACTCGCGGACGGTGACCTTTTCCGGCAGTGTTGCAGAATATTCCTGCAACTGCGCCAGCTGTGCTGTTGCCTTGCCGACGCCGACGGCTTTGCCTGCGATGTCTGCCGGCTTGGTGATCGAAGTATCACCGGCCTTTTTCAGGATCGCGACGGAGGCTTCGGCAACCGGTGCGCTCATGCGGTAACGCGCGATACGTGCCTTGGTGATGGTTGCCGGACCGGCAACGACATCGAACTTGCCGGCTTCAAGGCTTGGCAGAACGCTGTCCCAGGGCAGTTCGACCCATTCGATCTTCACGCCGAGGTCTTTGCCGAGCGCTTCGAAGAAATCGACGTTCAGGCCCTTGTGTTCGCCGGCATCGATGAAGTCGAAGGGGGCAAATGCCGTTTCCGTGCCGACTTTCAACACGCCTGCGGCCTTGGCCTTGGCCAGCACATCTTCCGCATGGGCCGAAAACGATGTGGCAAGCAGAAGGGCGCCGGCGGCGACGGCCTTCATCAGTTGTCTTTTGAGCATTGGTGATTTCTCCGCGTTGTTCTACCTTAAGGACCGCAGTTCGGCTGTTCCCACCGTGTGACAGCGAATTTTTCCGCTGTTCGTTTTATTGCCTATACAATTGACCGATGTTCGCTGAGCCGTCAACGGCCTCAGCAAAGGCTTTCTGATGTGCCATGTCGCGCTTCAGAAACGTAGGCATCGATGCACGGTCGGTCGCCCCTCGATCGAATGAGCTTGCCTTATCAGGTTTCAGGAACCTATCTTCTCTGCATACGTATCGACGACGGATCGAGGCTG
Source organism: Hyphomicrobiales bacterium (assembly GCA_900466875.1). Lineage (GTDB taxonomy): Bacteria > Pseudomonadota > Alphaproteobacteria > Rhizobiales > Rhizobiaceae > Neorhizobium. Next base: position 244,148 of record UBNQ01000016.1, read on the forward strand.
CCTGCCGACACCGGACATGGACGCTTCGCCTGCTCTACCGACAGCATTTCATTTCAGGACCATGCACCACATGAATTCCAATCTCGTCGTCAATGCCGGTCGGATCGCGGCGGATATCGACGCTCTTGCCAATCTTACAGAGCCGGACAGGCCATGGACACGTCGTGCATTCACGCCGATGTTTCTGAAAGGACGCGCCTATGTGGAAAAGGCCTTTCGCGATGCGGGCCTCGAAACACATGTCGACGCCGCGGGCAATCTGATCGGTCGGCGTAGCGGAAAGATCGGAAATGGCACGCTGATGCTCGGCTCGCACACGGATACGGTGCCGAACGGTGGTCGTTTCGATGGAATTGCAGGCGTGATCGCAGCACTTGAGGTGGCGCGGGCACTGGACGATGCCGGGATCGAGCTTCAACATGACCTGGAAATCGTCGATTTCCTTGCCGAGGAGGTCTCGATTTTCGGCGTGTCCTGCATCGGCAGCCGGGGCATGACTGGCGTTCGCCCGGCCGAATGGCTGGAGCGCATGGCCGATACGGACGGGAGACGTATCGATCTCGCCGAAGGGATCCGGGAGGTCGGTGGCGACCCGGCGCAATCAGGCGGCCGCGACGACATCAAGGCTTTTCTGGAACTGCATATAGAGCAGGGTACGGTGCTTGAGCGGGAAGGTGTCGATATCGGCATTGTCGGGGCGATTACCGGGATTTCGCGGTTCGAGATCCTGATCGAAGGACGTGCCGACCATGCGGGCACGACGCCGATGAATGCACGCTACGACGCGCTGGGCGCTGCATCCTGCCTGGTGCTTGGAATTGAGCGCATCGCCAAGGAACTTGCTCTCGGATCGAGCTATTTTGCAGGTACCGTGGGCGAGTTTTCGATGGAGCCGAATGCCGCCAATGTCATCCCGTCTCATGTTCGGATGCTGATCGATGCACGGGCGGTCGATCCCGCCGTGATGGAAGAGTTTGTGGCCTCGCTGTCTGCGCTCTGCGCCCGGACCGCGGCGGAACGGACCGTAACGATCGCGGAGCCCCGTCGGGTTTCCAATGCGGCTCCGACGGCGATGTCCGAGATGGTGACGGATGTGCTGGCATCGAGTGCTGCGCGTATCGGCGCTACCAGCCGACCGATGGTATCCGGCGCCGGCCACGATGCGGCTTTTCTCGCAAAGCTGGCGCCGGCGGCTATGATCTTTATCGCCAGCAAGGACGGACGCAGCCATGCTGCGGAAGAGTGGTCGGAAAATGATGCGATCACTCTTGGAGCGGCGGTTCTTTACGAGGCAATTCTGGATCTCGACAAAAAATAGGAGAAGCCGGCATGGGTCGCATATTGACGGAAAAGGATGTCGAAGCGGCCGTTCGCGGAGGTTCCGTTTATGCGGCCGGTGGCGGCGGTTGGTCCGATCATGGTCGCATGCTGGGCTATGCTGCCGTCAGCATCGGCAGGCCGGAGCTGATCACGATCGATGAACTTCACGATGATGACTGGGTCGCAACCGCGGCGGCTATCGGAGCACCCGCCTCGACCACGGCCTGGGAGATGCAGGGTGTCGATTACGTCAAGGCGGTGCAGCTTCTGCAGGATGCGCTCGGCGAAAAGGTCTCGGCGCTGATGATCGGCCAGAACGGAAAATCCTCGACGCTGAACGGCTGGTTGCCTTCCGCCATTCTCGGTACAAAGGTGCTGGATGCGGTGGGCGATGTTCGCGCCCACCCCACCGGGGACATGGGCTCGATCGGCATGGCCAATTCGCCGGATGAGATGATCCAGACCGCCGTGGGCGGCAATCGTGCCGAAAATCGCTATATCGAACTCGTCGTTCGCGGTGCGACGGCCAAGGTTTCGCCGGTCCTGCGCACGGCCGCGGATATGTCCGGCGGCTTCATCGCCTCCTGCCGCAATCCGCTGCGTGCCTCCTATGTGCGCCAGAATGCAGCGCTCGGCGGGATCAGCTTGGCGCTGAAACTCGGGGAGGCCATTATCGAGGCGGATGCCAGGGGTGGGCACGCGATCATCGATGCGATCGTCAAGACAACCGGCGGTACGATTATCGCCGAGGGCAAGGTCAGTGCAAAATCGGTTGTCTACACGAACGAAGCTTTTGATGTCGGGACGATCACGGTCGGTCGTGGCGACAAGGCGGTGACGCTGCATGTAATGAACGAATATATGGCGGTGGATGATGCCGGTGGAAATCGGCTTGCCACCTTCCCGGATATCATTTCGACCCTGTCGCCGGAAGGCGAGCCGATGAGCGTCGGGCAGCTGGAGGTCGGCATGTCCGTTTTCCTCCTGCATGTGCCGAAAACGATTATTCCGCTGTCTTCGAGTGTCAAGGACCCATCGGTCTACCCGATCGTCGAGAAGGCGCTTGGGATCAGTATTGCAGATTATGCGCTGGGGTGAGTTGGTGTGTAGCAATTGCCCCTCACCCTAGCCCTCTCCCCGTAATGACGGGGAGAGGGGACGTGCCCCGCTTGGGGTTGAAAAGGTCGGAGACCTTGCGGCTTATGTCCTTCTCCCCGCAAGCGGGGAGAAGGTGCCGGCAGGCGGGTGAGGGGCGAGCCCCAACCAAAGAGCGACGAGGAGAACTCCATGCCCAAGCCCAATCCGCGCCATCCGAAATTTCCGATCCCCGGCGGACAGGAACTGCGTGCCAAGGGCTGGCGGCAGGAAGCATTGCTGCGCCTTCTCGAAAACGTTCTTGCCGTAGGCGAAGATCCGGACAATCTCATCGTTTATGCGGCACTCGGCAAGGCGGCCCGCAACTGGGCGGCGCATGATGCGATCGTCAGAACGTTGAAGGAGATGGATGAGGATCAGACGCTGATTATTCAGTCCGGCAAGCCGGTCGGTTTGTTGAAGACCCATGCCAAGGCACCGCTGGTCATCATGGCAAACTGCAACATTGTCGGCCAATGGGCCAAGGCCGAATATTTCTACGAGTTGCAGGAAAAGGGACTTATCTGCTGGGGCGGGCTCACGGCTGGCGCTTGGCAATATATCGGCAGCCAGGGTGTCATCCAGGGTACCTACGAGATCTTCATGCGGATCGCCGAAAAGCGATTCGACGGTACGCTTGCAGGGCGGTTCGTGCTGACTGCCGGGCTGGGCGGCATGGGTGGTGCGCAGCCGCTTGCCGGTCGCATGGCGGGAGCGGCGATCCTTGTCGTCGATATCGATCCCGAACGCGTCGCCAAGCGCAAGGCAATCGGTTTTCTCGATGAGGTCGCGCCTGATCTCGATACCGCGCTGGCGATGATCGATGCTGCGGTGAAGGAAAAGCGGGCAGTGTCGATCGGCCTCGTCGGCAATGCGGCGGATGTCTATCCGCAGATCGTCAAGCGCGGGATCGTGCCGGACGTTGTCTCCGACCAGACATCGGCGCATGATCTGGTCTATGGTTATGTTCCGAAAGGCATGAGCCTTGAGGAAGTGCGCCGGCTTCGAAAGGAAGGGCAGGGGCAGCTGATGGCGGCGAGTCGTGCCTCGATCGCCGATCATGTGCGCGCCATGCTGACCCTACAGGAAAGAGGGGCTGAGGTTTTCGACAATGGCAACCTCATCCGCACCCAGGCCAGAGAGGGCGGAGTCGAAAACGCTTTCGACATCCCGATTTTCACCGAAGCCTATTTGCGACCGCTGTTCTGCCGCGCGATTGGTCCTTTCCGCTGGATGGCGCTGTCAGGTGAGGAAAGCGATATCGCCCGTATCGACGATCTCGTTCTAAAACTTTTCCCGGACAATTACATCGTGACCAACTGGGTAAGGCTGGCGCGTGAAAACGTGCCGTTCGAGGGGCTTCCGTCACGGATTGCCTGGCTGGGTCACGGCGAGCGCACGAAACTGGCGCTTGCGGTCAACGAGCTGGTGGCCAAAGGCGAGCTGAAGGGACCGGTCGCCTTTTCGCGTGACCATCTCGATGCCGGTGCGATGGCGCATCCGAATATCATGACCGAGAACATGAAGGATGGATCGGACGCGATTGCCGACTGGCCGCTGATCAACGCCATGACGCTTTGTTCATCAATGGCCGATCTGGTCGTCATCCATTCGGGGGGTGGCGGTTATGCCGGTTACATGACGAGCGCCGGCGTCACGATCATTGCAGATGGCACCGAAGCGGCCGCAGAACGGCTCGACATTTCGATCACCAACGACACATCGCTCGGCATCATTCGTTATGCCGATGCGGGGTACGAGGACGCGCTCGATGCTGCCGAGCAAGGTGATGTTCCGCATATACGGCTGGGCTGAATGCCCAGCCGTATCGATTGCGATCAGGCTTTCTTGAATGCCGAATAGGCGACGGCCATCTTGGCCGCAAGCGTGGCGTTGTTCTTGACCAGCTCGATATTGGCCTTCAGGCTCTCGCCCTTGGAAAGCTCGTTGATGCGCGCGAGCAGGAAGGGCGTCAGTTCCTTGCGACCGATACCGCGTTCATCGGCTTCGCGAACCGCATCTTCAATAGTGCCGTCGATGAATTCCGGCGTCAGCGCGGCTGCCTCCGGGATCGGGTTGGCGATCAGAAGGCCTGTGCCGGTTCCGAGCTGGTGGTGCAGCCACATGGCCTTGGCGATTTCGGCGGCGGTCTCCAGCTTGTGGTCGGCCTTGTAGCCGCTCTTGCGGGTGAAGAAGGCCGGGAAGTCGTCGGTTCCGTAGGCGATGACGGGCACGCGCTGGGTTTCCAGATATTCGAGCGTCTTGGCGATATCGAGGATCGATTTTACCCCGGCGCAGACTACGGCAGTTTTGGTGCGGCCGAGTTCGGTCAGGTCGGCGGAGATATCGAAGGTATGCTCGGCGCCGCGATGAACACCGCCAACGCCGCCGGTGGCAAAAATCTCGATGCCGGCGAGTTCAGCCAACAGCATCGTCGCCGACACGGTTGTGCCCGCGGTCTGCTTGCGAACCATGGCGACCGCGAGGTCGCGGCCGGAAGCCTTCACCACGTCCTTGGCCTGGGCAAGTTGTTCGAGCTCATCGGCGTCGATGCCGGCGCGCAATTCGCCGTTGATGACGGCGATCGTTGCCGGCACTGCGCCGTTCGCGCGAACGACATCCTCGACAGCTTTGGCTGTCTGAAGATTGGCCGGGTAGGGCATGCCGTGAGTGATGATGGTGGATTCGAGCGCCACGACCGGACCGCCATTGGCAATTGCGTCGGCGACTTCCTTGTTGAGCCTGGGCTTCAGGAGTTGCATGTCGTCTTGTCCTTTCAATTCGTGAGCCGATGCCGGTTGGCCTCGATAAGCTCGGCAGACAGGTCGGGATGTACGCTGGCGGTACATTCGGTGGTGAGTGTGGCAGCAAGCGCGCCGGTGCGGGCCGCATCGAAAATCTCGTCGCCCTCAAGCAACCGATGCAACGTTGCGGCAATCATCGCATCGCCGGCTCCGGTCATGTCGACGGGAGCGGCTTTTACGGCCTTGATGAATTCTATCGTCTCTGATCCGGCAACGGCCATGCCTTGAGCGCCGGAACTGACGACCGCCATGCCGGCACCTGCCTGCTGCAGCGCCAATGCGGCCTGTTTCGCGCCTTCGGACGTATGTGCATTCGCTTGGCCGAGAATGGCGTTCGCTTCGTCAATGTTCATGAATAGGAGATCTATCCCGTTCAGGTCCTTCGGCAGGCGCGTCGCCTTGTGGGTCGAGACCGCATCGATCGCCAGCCGGCAGGCGGCGTTTCTGCTCCGGTCGATTAGCGCAGACAGCGCTTCCGCCGGAAGATTGCAGTCCGCAAACACCCAGCTTGAGGCGGCGAGATGTGGCCATGCGCGTTCGATATGATCCGGCTGGAACAGGTCGAAGATATGCATGTCGGCAATGCCGAGAACGAGGTCGCCGGCGGCGTCGAGGATCGCGGCATATTCGGCGGTCGGGCGTTCGTTCGTGGTCACGACCTGGCTGACGTCGATGCCGATTTCACGCATATTCTTCAGAAGAGCCTGGCCGCCGTCATCGTCGCCGACTATGGAAATGAAACCCGTTGAAGAGCCAAGCCTTGCAAGATTTTCCGCAACATTGCGGGCAACACCACCGAGGCTGCGGGTGCTTTCGACGGGATTGGATGTCTCCAGCACAATTTTGGCGCGGGCATGATATTTACGATCCAGCACCGCTCCGCCGATACAGAAGGCTCGTGCTTCGGATGAGAGGACATAACCTCTGCCGAGAATATGCCCCTTGTTCATCAGCTGAACGATATGAGCGGCCACCGTGGACCGTGCGAGCCCAAGGGCAGTTGCTATTTCCTGCTGGCCGACGAACGGGTTATCGCGGATCAAGGCCAGAACGGCGCTTTCTTGAGGCGCAAGCGGTTGGGTCATTGCATGGGCTCCCTGCGAAACCCATGCAAACAATTGACTATGGTGTCAACTGTTGTTTGTCGATGTCTACTTGGTATGCGGCTTTTCGACGTGGCCGCCGAAGGATTTGCGCATCAGCGACAACATCTTGTTGGCGTATTCGGCGTTACCCTGGGAATCGAAACGGCTGAACACGGCGGCAGACAGAACCGGCACGGGTACGCCCATGTCGATCGCGGCCTTCATCGTCCAGCGGCCTTCGCCTGAATCCGAAACCCGGCCACCGAAATTGCTGAGCGACGGATCTCCCTTCAAGCCTTCGGCCGTGAGATCGAGCAGCCACGAGCCGACGACGCTGCCGTGGCGCCAGACTTCGCTGATCGCCTCGATATCCATATCGAACTGGTAATACTGCTTGTCGGGCAAGGGGGTCGTTTCAGCGTCGGCCTCACGATGGGCGTGGCCGACATTGGCCTGTTTCAGCACGTTGAAGCCTTCGGCATAGGCCTGCATCATCCCGTATTCGATGCCGTTATGGACCATCTTGACGAAATGGCCGGCGCCGCTCGGGCCGCAATGCAGATAACCGCGTTCGGCGGGGCGAATGGAGGGATCGAGATCCGCTCCCGGTGCCAGTGTCGCGAAGATCGGGTCGAGATGTTTGACCGCTTCGTCCGGGCCGCCGATCATTAGGCAAAAGCCACGATCAAGGCCCCAGACGCCGCCGCTGGTGCCGACGTCGACATAGGAAATGCCCTTGTCTGCAAGCTTGGTGCTTTGGTCCACCGCATCGCGATAGTTGGAATTGCCGCCGTCGATGATGATGTCGCCGGGCTGCATGAAGGCTGCCAGTTTGTCGACGATGCCGGGCGTGATCGCAGCCGGAAGCATGATCCAGACGGCGCGCGGGGGTGTGAGTTTTTCGAGGAACTGCTCGATGGACGAGATGCCGACGGCACCCTCGCCAACGAGCGCCTCGACGGCGGCCGGGTTCACGTCATAGGCAACGCATTCATGGCCCGCACGCATAAGGCGCCTTGCCATGTTGCCGCCCATGCGGCCCAGTCCCATCATTCCGATCTGCATGTGTAAGCCTCTCGATGCAGGTTTAGAATCGACAGGAAACTAGGACTATGTGTCGCATGCCTCAAGCTCTTTAAATCGATTTATTTTTGGCAACGGTCACGTCTCCGGCATGATGCGGGATTGTGACAGGCGATCTTTACGGGTTGGCAAGCCTCCCGCCGGTCTGAGCCTTCGCAACACCGGTCGTCGTCGGGAAGCTGATCGGCAACCCGCGCAATGTGCGCACAGCAAGAAAGGCAAAACATTCTGCTTCAACGGCATCGCCACGCCAGCCGAATGTATCGGCAGAGACGGCCTGGACACCCGCCCGGCTTTCGATCATCGACATGATGGTCGGGTTTCGCCGCCCGCCGCCGCTCACAATCAGGCGCTTGGGCCTATGCGGTAATAGACCGAGCGCCTTGCCAACGGCAGAAGCGGTAAAGGCTGACAGGGTGGCCGCGCCATCCGCAGCATTCAAGCCATCCGCCATGGCGGCGGTGAAATCAAAGCGGTCAAGGGATTTCGGGTAGGGCGCAGTCAGATAGGGGTGCTGCAGAAGCCGTTCGAGCCGTGCTTCATCCACGTCACCAGACGCACCCAGCGCGCCGTCCCGGTCCATCTCGCCGAGACCCATTCCCTTGATGAAATCGTTGAGCGGTGCGTTGGCCGGCCCGGTGTCGAAGGCAACGACAAGATCTTTCCCATCCCACCAGGTGATGTTGCCGACCCCGCCGAGATTGAGGATGGCACTGTCGCCGCTCTGATCTACGCCACGCAACAGCGCAGTGTGGTAGATGGCCGCCAGCGGAGCGCCCTGGCCACCGGCCCGCACATCGGCGGTGCGGAAATCGTAGACGACCTTGGTTCCCAGAATACCGGCCATCAACTGCCCGTCGCCAAGCTGCCGGGTGTCACCCAACCGCTCTTTGGTCGGGGCGCGATGCAGTACGGTCTGTCCGTGGAAGCCGACGACGCCGACCTCATTTATGGATAGTCCGGCGCTTTTGACGAATTCCTGGACTGCGCCGGATTGGGCGTGGGTCAGCGCCTCTTCCGCCTTCTTGAAAATGGCGGGTTCCGGCCCGTCGAAATTCCATCCCCGCGCCTGGCGCAGTGTTTCCTCCAGCAGCAGGCGGGTCTCTTCCGAATAGGGGGCGAGCGTGTAGGCGCCGAAGGTCTCGACGCTCTCTCCGTCCGTCTTGATGAGTGCTATGTCTATATTGCCGTCGAGTACCGTTCCGGTCATCAGCCCGACCGCCCAGATAGGCTTCATTGCTTGTCTCCAATCGTCAGTGACCGAATCAAATCCGCTTCCATAGTGCCTTTCTCTCTGCGAGAGCCGCAACGCATATGGCCGAATTCGCTGATGCCCCGCGCAAAAAAGAGCGGAGTTCTCGGAGGTCGTGACCACAACCTCCCTGCCATTCGGAAAAAATCCTTGACGCGAATCACGCATGCGAGCAGGCTGGTAACGGATTTGATCGATTATTTTGATTTTCAGCGTAACTTAGTGTGTTCGGTGTAAATTTACGCGAAAGCGTATCGATGTGTCGAATTCGCTTTGTCTGCCAAGGTGCCGTGCTTCTGCAATCCATCGTGATGCCGGGTGACAATTGTCTGGACAGACATCAGGGAGATTTTGGGTATGGCCGGATCGGCTGAAAAAATGCAGGCGCCCAAAGGCGAAGTTGCGCTGGGCACGCGGCAGCTTGCCGATGAAGCTATCGCCAGCGATGCGCGCGCGCTTTCCGAGCAGCTGAAGGCAATGCGTGAGCGGCTTTTCCCGCCGCTTGCGAGCAAGACATTGCGCAGCTTCTCCTCCGGCGAAGCGGCCAAGCTTATCGGCGTGTCCGATGGTTATCTGCGCCAGTTGTCCTTGGCCGGCGAAGGTCCGCAGCCCGAGACCGGTGCTGGTGGACGTCGCTTCTATTCGCTTTCCGATATCAACGCGCTGCGCAGCCATCTTGCGGAACAAGCTGCGGCAAAAGGCAATATCGGCAAGGCGCAATCCTACCTGCCTCGCCGGGACGCGGCGCGGAACGAACATCTCCAGGTCATATCGGTCACCAACTTCAAGGGCGGATCGGGCAAGACCACCTCGGCTGCGCATCTGGCTCAGTATCTGGCCCTGACGGGACATCGGGTGCTCGCGATCGACCTCGATCCGCAGGCTTCGCTTTCGGCTCTGTTCGGGTATCAGCCGGAACTCGATCTCACCGGCAATGATACGCTTTATGGCGCCATCCGTTACGATGATGAGCAGCGCCCGCTTTCCGAGGTTATTCGCGGAAGCTATTTCCCCGGTCTCGATCTCGTTCCGGGCAATATCGAGTTGCAGGAGTTCGAGCATGTCACGCCTCAGGCGCTGTCGAACCGGCAGAGCGGCAAGGACAGCGGTCCGCTGTTCTTCGCGCGAATCCAGGCGGTTCTGGCGACGGTGGAACAGGACTACGACGTCGTCGTCATCGACTGCCCGCCGCAGCTCGGCTACCTGACACTGTCGGCTCTCTGTGCGTCCACTTCAGTTGTCGTGACGGTGCATCCGCAGATGCTGGATGTCGCGTCGATGAACCAGTTCCTGTTCATGACATCCGATCTTCTGTCCGTGGTGCGCGAGGCGGGCGGCACGCTCAATTTCGACTTCCTGCGGTATCTTGTAACCCGTTTCGAACCTAATGACGGGCCTCAGGCGCAGATCGTCGGTTTCATGCGCTCGCTGTTCGGCGATCGGGTCCTGACGGCGCCGATGCTGAAGTCGACCGCGGTCTCCGACGCTGGTCTGACGAAGCAGACCCTCTATGAAGTCGGACGTGAGAATTTTACGCGATCGACCTATGATCGTGCGCTCGAGGCGATGAATGCCGTCAACAGCGAAGTGGAGGCTCTGATCCATGCGGCTTGGGGCCGATAGGGCGGAAGGAAGGTTTTAGATCATGGCAGGTAGCCGCAAGAACGAGTTGAGAGCGCTATTTGGAGGCGGGCTTGCGCCGGGCGCAGCCGCGGCGCCCGAGACGCCGTCGGTACCGAAGCCGGATGCTGAAATGCCGGCTCCCGCCACCAATCCGGCGGGGCGCAGCGCTGCTGGCGCGGTCAAGGCAATGGGGCTCTCGCTCAATGCCATAAGCCGGGAAGCCGAAGAGGCGCGACTCCTGCGCCAGGCGTTGAGCGAAGGCGAGCGGGTCGTTGCGATCCAGCCTAACAAGATCGACTCGTCCTTCGTCGAAGACCGGCTGCGGCTGGACGATCGCGACGACGAGGACCTCGCAACGCTCATCGACAGCATGCGCGAGAGTGGCCAGCAGGTGCCGGTGCTCTTACGTAATCACCCGGAGAAACCGGGCCGCTACCAGACCGCCTATGGCCATCGCCGCATTCGCGCCGCCTCGCGCCTCGGGATCGAGGTCAAGGCGATCGTTCGTTCATTGTCCGATGACGAACTTGTATTGGCGCAGGGCAAGGAAAACGCCGAACGCCGCAATCTGTCCTTTATCGAACGTGCGGTTTTTGCCAGGAACCTTCTCGCCGGAGGTTTCGACCGCAAGGTGATCGGTGAAGCGCTATCGGTTCAAAAAAGCGAGTTGTCGCGGTTGCTGCAGGTTGTCGAGGCCGTGCCGGATCCGATCATCCGGGCGATTGGCGCAGCGCCGAAAGCCGGCCGTGATCGGTGGATGAAACTGGGTGAACTGTTGACCTCGGAGACGGCTCAGGCGACAGCCATGGCTGAAGTATCTGGGGCTGCCTTCCAATCTTCGGCAAGTGACGAGCGGTTTCAGATCGTATTCAATCATGTTTCGAAGCCGGAAAAACCCCAGCCCGCGGCACCGGTTCTGCTGAAGGACAGCAAAGGGAAGGTGTTCGCGCAGGTGCATACCGACGGCAAGAAAAGTCGGATCGAGTTTGCAGCGGGAATCGATCGCAAGTTCGTCGATGAGGCGATGAAAGCCCTTGTTCAACAGTATAATGCATTTCTCTCCGGTCCGTCCTCGAAGGCGTAAGCCAAGGGAAGTTGGGTTCGCTACGAGGTGGAACGCGACGCCGAGAGCCGTGAGGTCAATTGGGCATAGCCTGGATCTCGGTTCAGGATGACATCTGAAGACCTGTGAAACGAGCAGCGTTTTCAGCGAGCCGTTTGCGGGGCGGCCTTGTTCGTGACGGAATAGCTGTTGAAAAAGACGGGTATTGTTGAGCGGTTATTTAATCATCCGGAATTTGAACCATGAACGCCAATCCTCTGATCAAAGCTTTTTACGACGAGCGTACGGGCAGCATCCAGTATGTGGTGAGCGATCCGGAGACTGGCGACTGCGCGATTATCGATCCGGTTCTCGACTATGATGAAAAGTCGGGAAGCACGAAGACATCCAGCGCGGATACCATCCTCGACTATACCGCAAGCGCGCGGCTGACTGTTCAGTGGATACTGGATACGCATCCCCACGCCGACCATTTTTCTGCGGCGACCTACCTGAAGTCAAAGACGGGTGGGGCCATAGCGATCGGCGCGAAAGTGGTCGATATCCAGAAGCTATGGCAAAAAATCTACAACATGCCGGAGATGAAGACGGATGGATCGCAATGGGACCGTCTCTTTGCCGATGGCGAGACGTTCCTCATCGGCAACATGACCTGCAGGGTGATCCATTCTCCGGGACATACGCTTGCATCGATCACCTATGTGGTCGGAGACGCCGCCTTTATCCATGACACGTTGTTCATGCCGGATAGCGGCAGTGCCCGTGCCGATTTTCCCGGCGGCAGCGCCGAAAGCCTGTGGTCCTCGGTCGAGGCGATCCTTGCTCTTCCCGATGATACGCGCTTGTTTACCGGACACGACTATCGCCCCGATGGCCGAAAGGCTTTGTGGGAGAGCACGGTCAGGCAACAAAAGGCTGAAAATCCGCATGTTGGCCAGGGGCGGGAGGCTTTCATCCGTCTGCGCGAGGAGCGGGATGCCACTCTGCCCTTTCCGCGACTGATGCTGCATGCCCTGCAGATCAACCTGAATGCCGGACAGATGCCTGTTCCGGAAGCCAACGGAACGAGTTATCTGAAAATCCCGCTCGATGCCTTCGCCACGGACGCTTGGTAATCGCAGCGTCTTCTCGCTGCTTCGGCCGCGGAATTGCGCGTAAACTATTGCGTCGACAGTGGAAGGTCGCGATCCCAGCGCGGCGCGGGAGAAAATTTACCGGCCAGAAAATCGATGAACGCCCGGACCTTTGCCGGCGGCCGTCTGTTGCTGGCATAGATTGCGAAGACGCCCGGCAATTCCATGACTGGCTGGTCGAGCGTGAGCGAGACTAACCTGCCGGCGCGGATCTCGTCACCCACCAGGAAGGTCGGTTGGTAGATGATGCCCTGTCCCGCCAAGGCTGCCGCAACGAGCGCATCGCCGTTATTGGCGTGCAGATTGCCGGTTACCGGGAGGATGATCGAACCATCGAGCCCGAAACGCCACCGATCCGGGCCGACCGAACTCGACAGCGTGTAGCCCAGGCAGTTGTGTGAGGCCAAATCCTGAAGCGAGGTCGGGATCGACCGCTTCGAAAGATAGTCGGGAGCCGCGGCGACGAGCATGCGGCAACGGGCAATTTTCCGTGCGATCAGACTCTGGTCTTCGATTTTCCCAATGCGGATTGCGACGTCCCATCCTTCTTCCACGAGATCGACGGTACGATCGCTCAGGCCGAGGTCTACGCTTAATGCCGGATGCAAATCGGACAGTTCTGCCAGGAGCGGCACGATTTCCCTGACGCCGAAGGAAACAGGCGCGTTGACGCGAAGCGCCCCGCTCACCTCCATTCGCTCGGCGGCAGCGGCTGCGTCTGCTTCTGAAAGCTCGGCAAGAATGCGCTCGACGCTTTCCAGGTAGCGGCGGCCCGCTTCGTTCAGCGTGATCTTGCGCGTGGTACGATGCAGAAGCTTGACGCCAAGCCGATCCTCCAGCGCGCCCATGTGTTTGGTCGCCATGGTCTGAGACATGCCAAGTGACCGCGCGGCTCCCGAAAGGCTGCCAATCGCGGCTACCTTGGCGAAGACCTCCATTCCGGCAATGCGATCCAACATGACTATCTCACTCTGACGGTGTGATCTGTAATTCTTCAAAACTCGATTATCACGCTCTCGGAGTGAATGCATAGTGCCTTCAATGATGGCTCGTTCCGTCGATTCGATGATGTTGGGAAGACGAACGTGCTCGTAGACGGCAAATGGACAGCTGACTGGCAACCGGTACAGGCAAAGGATGCCAAGGGTGGCTTCGTGCGCCAGACATCCAGCTTTCGGAACTGGATCACGCCTGATGGCTCTGCCGGTCCGACAGGAACGGGCGGATTTGCGGCCGACGCCGGCCGCTATCATCTCTATGTCGCGCTGATCTGCCCCTGGGCTTCGCGAACACTGATTGCCCGCAAGCTGAAGAAGCTCGATGACCTCGTCTCCATTTCGGTGGTGGAGCCGGCACTGACAAAGGAAGGCTGGCAGTTCGGCACCTATCCCGGCGCCAGCGAGGACATCATCAACGGCGCCCGTTACATGCATGAGATCTATACCAAGGTCGACCCGCATATCACCGGCCGCGCAACGGTTCCTGTTCTGTGGGACAAGCAGACCGGCACGATCGTCAACAACGAATCGGCTGATATCCTGCGTATGTTCAACAGCGGCTTCGGCGCCCTGGCGGACGAAAGCATCGATCTTTATCCCGAGACGCTCCGGACTGAGATCGATGCATTAAACGATCGCATTTATCCGCGTCTCAATAATGGCGTTTATCGTTCGGGCTTTGCCACCACGCAGGAAGCCTATGAAGAGGCTTTCCATGACGTATTCGCGATGCTTGACGAATTGGAGGAGATGCTCGCGGGTAAGACCTTCCTGATCGGGGAGCGCCTGACGGAAGCCGATATTCGCCTTTTTGTGACCCTCATACGCTTCGACGCGGCCTATCATGGTCTGTTCAAGTGCAACTTGCGGCGGATCGCTGACTATTCAAACCTCAGCCGATACCTGCGCCGGATCCTGTCCACGCCGGGCATTGCGGAAACGGTCAGCATCGATCACATCAAGCGCGGCTATTACTCGATCGAAAGCCTCAATCCGACAAGGTTCATTCCTGTCGGCCCGGTTCTCGAGTTCGAGGACCTGCTGCCTTCCGCATAACCGGCCGCGATCCATAAGCGTGCGTAAAACAACGCTCGCGACGGTTTCCGCCATCAGGCGAATATTTCAGGATTGATACGCATGATCACCCAAATCCTCCTTACCACCGTCCTGCTGCCGCTTTTCCTCGGCGTGGTCATTGCGCTTGTTACCGAAGGTGCAAGCGCTCGAGGCATTTTGCTGGTTGCGCTGCTGATACCGCTGGCTGGCGCCGTTGCGAGCGTATCGATCGAGGGCTTGCCGCCGTTCCCGCCGATCGCGGCGAAGCAGAAACTCCCGCTGCTGCTGCTTATCGGCGGCGTTGTTTTCGCTATTCTCGGTGTTTTGTTGCGGCAGGTTGCAAATCGCTGGATCATCTCGCTGGTCGGCGTCGCATCGCTTGCAGCGCCTGCCTGGTGGCTGGGACGAAATGTTCTTGCCGCCAACGCGACAAAGGCGGCAACGCTTGCGGTGGTGCTCGTGATCGTGGCAATCGAAATCGCAGCCGTATCAGGCCGGCATACGCAAAAGCCTTCATCGGCTGCCATGCCTGCAGCACTGCTCGCCACGGCCATCGGAACTGCGCTTGCTGCGATCATGGGCGGCTATATCGGAATGGCGCAAATGAATGGCGCGCTGGCCGCATTGTTTGGCGGCTGGCTTCTGGTTCGCTACATTGCCTATATCCGCGGCGATGACACCGCTTTCGATCTGCAGAACTTCGCTGCGCTTTCCTTCATCTGGACTGCAGCCATGGGCGTCACGATGACCGTGCTGCTCTCGCCGAGCGCGTCACCGGCTGCGCTGGTTCTTTCGGTTCTTCCTGTCGCTGTTTTTGCCGTCATCAGCAGGCGTGGGATCGGCTTCACCGCCCAGCCGCGCTTTCTGCGAACGCTGATGATCGGAGCGCTGACGGCGATCCCGGCGATCGCAGCCATCTTCATCGCTGTCGTAGCGGGGGAATGAAAACCTCATCAATCCGGCTTGCCGGTTACCATCGCCCATTACGGGCAATCTCAAAAGGAGACACCATGAAACGCCTGATTTTCGCTACTGCCATCGCCGGCATGTTCATGACCGGTGCTGCATTTGCGGCTGACAGCTACGAAATCGATCCGACGCACGCATGGGTCGGCTTTAAGACGAGCCATGCTGGCTGGGCCAAGGCCCATGGCGCTTTCAAGGCGGTGTCCGGGACCATCTCTTTCGATAAGGAAGACGTCACCAAGAGCACCGTGGAAATCGCTCTTGAAGCGGCAAGCATCGACACCAACGATGAGAAGCGCAATACCCATCTGAAAAGCCCGGACTTTTTGAACGCTGAGGAATTCCCGCAGATCACGTTCAAGAGCACGTCGATCGAAAAGACTGGTGACAAGACTGCCAAGGTAACCGGCGATCTGACCCTGCTCGGCACGTCCAAGCCGGTCGTGCTCGACGTCACCTGGAATGCGGAATCCGCGCTTCCCTGGGATGCAAACACGATCAAGACCGGTTTTTCGGCAACCGGTTCGTTCAACGGCGTCGACTTCGGCATCGCCAAGATGGCCTCCTTCGGCATCGGTCCGGAGATCGCACTCGACATCGATGTCGAAGCAGTCAAGAAGTGAAATCAGTCTCACTCAGATGAGTTGAAAAAACAGCGCGGTCGGCCGGATGGCCGGTCGCGTTTTGCCGTGACGCCGTACCTGTTACGGGAGAAATACCTGTGCCTCGAACCCGTTATCCCGGCCGCTTGCCGGTGACAGCAGCACGAGCCGGCCGTTCATCTGCGCAAGCAGCCTGTCGACGATCGACAAGCCCAATCCCGAGCCTGCGGCTTCGGTATTTCCCCGGCTGAAACGTCTGCGGATGGACGCAAGTTCTGTCTCGGTCATTGCCGCTGCCGCATTGACGATACGGACGCAACCGTCGTTGTCGAGAAATACTTCCACCGGCTCTCCGGGTGTGCCGTGGACGAGCGCGTTTTCGATCAGGTTGCGCATGATGATGGCAAAGGCGTCTTCACTGAAGGGACCTGTCAATTGCGCGCCGGGGGCTTGATTGAAGACCAGGCGTGTCGGATCCGGCATGCCGCGCCGGAAGTCGGTCAAAACCATTGCCAATATGCGGCCGAGATCTGCTGGCTTTTCGGCAATACCGATCCCGGCCTCGGCGCGCGATAACTGCAGCAACTTTTCGGCAAGATGGCTGAGGCGTGTCAGCGATGCCTCCACTTGGCCTGCGCGATGGCGGCTGGAACCTTCGGTCAGTTCGGCGATCAGCATCTGTGTTTGAGCCAAAGCTCCCGCGATCGGTGTGCGCAGTTCATGCGCGCTGTTGGATGTGAACTCCCGCTCGGCGTCGAGCGCGGTTCTCAGCCGTGTCATCAACAGGTTGACGGAGATTGCGATCGGCTGCAGCTCGCGCGGCAGCATGGACGCGTCGATCGGCTCCATGTTGCCGCCGTCTTTGGTTTCGATCTCGCGGCGCAAATCGCCGACCGGCTGAACCGCGCGGCGAACCACCAGCCAGATCACCATGCCGCTGACCGGGATGAGGAATATGAGCGGCAGAAATAGCGCGATAGCGCCTTCCCGAACCGCTTCCTCGCGGTTTTCAAAGGCATCCGCGACCTGAATGAAGACGTGGGCACCGTCGCTGGTTGCGGTGTAGAACTGGTAGGTATCGTCTTTCCAGAAGCCGGCTTTCAGCGGGGTCTCAAAGGCCTGTTCCGGTGCGTCATGGGATCGGATCAGCACACGACCGGACGGATCACGCACCTGGTAGATGAGGTATTCGTGGTCTCCGCTGGAACTTCCCGTCTGCAACTGCTGGGGCGCGGCATTCGGGGTTCCATCGGACGGACTACCCAGCATACCGCGATGTTCGAGATCGTCGGCGACGAGCGGCACAAGCCGTTCAGCCGTATCCTGCAGCGTGCCGTCGAAAATTTCGGCAAGCTCCTCTTCCATCACCACCAGT
The DNA here is from genome assembly GCA_900466875.1 of Hyphomicrobiales bacterium. Taxonomy (GTDB): domain Bacteria; phylum Pseudomonadota; class Alphaproteobacteria; order Rhizobiales; family Rhizobiaceae; genus Neorhizobium. The sequence goes on from UBNQ01000016.1 coordinate 261,642, forward strand.
CCTAGTCCGACCGCCAGCAGCCAGAGGAAGGTCATGGCAAACGTCAGCGACAGGATCAGCCGCCGGGTCATCGACGGGCCGGTCGAGCGGTGGAAGAGGTTCATTGTTCGCGCCCCAGCCGGTAGCCGATACCGCGCAGCGTGGCGATGTGGTCACGGCCCAGTTTTTTGCGCAACCGGCTGACATAGACCTCGACCGTGTTGCTCTCGATTTCCGACCCGAAAGCGTAAAGCGCCTCCTCGATCTGGGCTTTGGAAACCACGGCGCCTGGACGAGCCGACAGCGCATCGAGTACGGCCCATTCGCGGCTGGACAAGTCAATGGTGTCGCCGCTGATCGTCACACGACGGGCCGCTGCGTCTATCTCTATATCACCGACCCGCACCAGCGAAACCGGCCGTCCGCTGTAGCGACGGCTCACCGCCAGCATACGCGCTGTCAGTTCGCCGAGATTGAACGGCTTCACAAGATAGTCGTCTGCACCGCTATTCAGACCCTCGATGCGGTCCGATATCTGGTCATGCGCCGTGAGGATGATCACCGGCGTGGTGACACCGCGGGAGCGAAATTCCTTCAGGAGTGCAATGCCGCTGCCATCGGGCAGCCGAAGGTCAAGCAGGACGAGGCCATAACTGGTGGTCTCAAGTGCGCTTGTTGCCGTGTCGATCGTTTTCATCCAGTCAACGGCATGATCACCACTCGCAACATGATCGCGCACCGCTTCGCCGAGCGTTGCGTCATCTTCGACCAGAAGAACCCTCAAACTGTCTGCTCCATCCCACCGCGATGTTATCTTATACCCACCGTTTAGCAGAGTGGGAGGATAAAATTCGAGGGGGGACGGTGCGTCCGCGGGGATCATGGCGACATAAGTTTTGGAATGATGACGAAAGCGGCCGTCAGCCCGTTTGCCAGGAGAAGGCAGAATACTGCGAACGAGCCAAGATCCTTCGCATGTCTGCCGGTGTCCGACCATTCCGGCGAGATACGGTCGATAATCTCCTCAATTGCGGTGTTAAGCGCCTCTGCAGCGAAAAGGCCGAGCATGACGACTGCCATCATGACATAGTCGGAGAAACTGGCGCCCACGGCTGCAAAAGCTGCGAATATCAAGCAGCCAGCGACGATTTCATGGCAGAATGCGGTTTCACCGAGCAACCTCAAGACACCGCCCAGCGAATAGCCGAACGCTGCCTTGAGGTGCCGGCTTCCGGTCACCTTCTCGATGGGGGACGAGGGGCTGATGGATATATGCAGCGGTTCATCAGCCTTGTTTGTGACCGGTCTTTTGACCGTTCCGATGGGGGCATAATCGGGAACGGTCATGAGTTTGTCCCACCCTCTGCTTTGCGGCATGCCCCGAGCACGTCGAGGTCGGCTTTGTAGGCGGATGTTTTTACCGCCATGATCCCGAGCGCCGTATGGAAGAGGTTGTCATGCGACGCCTCTTCACCCGCACGTTTCGACAGGCAGGAGGCATCGACCGCAGCTTTCATTTCGGAGCCCTGCCAAAGCACGAACGGGATATGCGTCTGCTGTGATGGGGCGATGATGTAGGGCGCACCATGCAGGTACAGCCCGTTTTCACCCAGCGATTCGCCGTGATCCGACATGTAGATCATTGTCGGCGCGATCTTGTCCTGGCGGGCTTTCAGAATGTCGATCACCGAGGCGAGGATGTGATCGGTGTAGAGGATGCTGTTATCGTAAGCGTTGATGACCGACTGCCGATCGCATGTCCCGAGTTCGCCGGTTTGGCATTCCGGCTTGAAACGCGCGAACTCAGGTGTGTAGCGCTGGTAATAGGCGGGGCCGTGGCTGCCGAGTTGATGCAGAACCAGGACACTGTCGCCCTTGACCTTGGACAGCCATCCATCGAGTTCGGCAACCATGCCGTCATCGAGGCATTCGTGATCCTTGCAGTAACGCGGATCGTTGGCATCGGAGAAGGAGCGGTAGGTGGTGCGGTCGGCGACAGCTTTGCTGCCGGTATTATCGTCCCACCATTCAGTCCTGATCCCGGCATGTCCGAGCACGTCGAGCAAGTTTTCGTTCGCAAGTCCGGCACGATGGGAATAACCGCGTCGCGTCAAGTTGGAGAACATGCAAGGCACGGAGACTGCCGTCGCCGTGCCGCAGCTTGCTGTTTCCGGGAAATAGGTGATGTCGCGCTTCTTCAGCTCCGGATTGGTTTCGCGGCTATAGCCCCCAAGCGAGAAGTTTTCCGCACGAGCCGTCTCCCCGGTGACGATGACCAGCACGCGCGGCTTTCCCGAAAAAAGGGAGGATGTAACTTTCGCATCGGTACCGAGCGGCTGCGCCACGATATTCTTGTCGGCTTCGCTGGCGAGGGCGAAAGCCACGGCGCTGCCGATCGGCAGAAAAGGATTGAGCGTCAGGATCAGATCCTTGTGCAGCCGTGTGACGGAGGCGATGCTGCGCGCGCTGCTGAACCCGCAGGCAAGCGCCACGAGGATGAGCGGGATGATCGCCGCCAGATTCCACTTCACCTTGGAGAAAAAGTTGCGGTGCTCGACGCGGACCCAGCACACCAGAAGCGCTGGCACCAGTCCGAACACCGCCATGTGCAGAAGGTAGGCGGGGGTAACAAGATGACCGGCTTCGGACGGCGTTGTTTGCGCGGCATTGCGGATCATATCGACATCAATGATCGTGCCGAACCTGTCCATGAACCACGACGCCGAGGCGGCGCTGAAGATCATGAGGACCAGAACCGGTTTGAGAAGATATTTGACCGAGACGGCGATGGTGAAGGCGGCAAACAGGCAGGTCAGGCCCAATGCAAAAGCAGCGAGCGCCAGGTGATTGTCGAAATAGCTGTAGGCGCGTGTGAAAAACGTGCGGTTGGTAAAGGCGATCAAATAAATCGCCCCAAGGACAGCGAGAGTGACGCTGCTGATCTGCGGCCGCACGACCGGTCGGGCAGGGCGGGACATGCTGATGATGGACAAGGAGGAGGCTCCCGGCAGTTTCTGTTGCCGGCGAAATCGCACTCGATCCTGACAGTCACCTGAATGTCATAAATCTTCTCCGGGGAGCGTCACGTTCAGCCTCATGTCAGGTTGGCGCCGCAGACTCCGGACTATCGGAGTAGGAGTTGGCGTTTCGTGAATACATTTAGAACCCGTGTCGGCATGGTCTATGTCGCGGCCCTCGTCCTGGTGGTTTGCTCTATCCCGCTGATGCATGAGGCCAAGCGTATTCATACACTCCAAAGCTGGCCTACCGATGTCCAGCCGCATCGCGGTTTTCTGGGATAAGCTTGCCCCGGAATAGGCGAGGCAATATCGATTTCGCCTCATCGTGATCATTACACCCTTCACTCTCCCAGATCGCTATGGCAGTTTCCCGCGCCACAGGGGATGGTAACGCCATGAAACAGGATATCGCGCTGCAGCTCATCAATGTCGGCCGCTCGTTCGGCGCGACTGCCGCTGTGAGGGGCATATCGATCGATATTGCCAAGGGCGAGGTCATCTCGCTCGTTGGTCACTCCGGTTGCGGCAAGTCCACGCTGCTGCGAATTATTTCAGGGGTTGAGACCATTGATTCCGGTCGGGTTCTTCTTGATGGTCATGAGGTGGATGGTGGGTGTTTCGTTGAGCCGGAAATGCGTGGCGTTGGCTTCGTCTTCCAGGATTACGCCCTGTTTCCGCATCTAAGTGTCCGCGACAATATCCTTTTCGGGCTGAAACGGCATTCAAGAGCAGAGGCCTTGGCCAATGCCGAGGACGTTATCCGCCGTGTTGGCATAGAGCATCTGCTTGAGCGTTTTCCGCATACCCTGTCGGGCGGCGAGCAGCAACGTGTGGCGCTTGCAAGGGCGCTCGCGCCGCGGCCCGGCATCGTCCTGATGGACGAACCCTTCTCCAATCTGGACCAGGGTTTGCGCGGCCAGGTGCGGACAGAGACGTTGTCACTTTTGAAGTCTTTGAATACGACCGTCATCATGGTCACCCACGATCCGCAGGAAGCGTTGTCGACAGGCGATCGCGTGGTGCTGATGCGTTCGGGCGAGATTGTTCAGGTTGGATCCGGTTATGATCTCTATGACCGGCCAGCTAACGCCTATGCCGCCGATTTCTTCTGTGTTTCGAACAAGATTCCTGGCATTTGCAGGGGCGACCGTATCGAGACCCCGATCGGCAATTTTTTGCGAAGCGGCGAGGCCAACGAAGGCGGTGCTACCACCGTCCATATCCGGCCGCAGGCGATTGCCATTTCGCTTGACCGAGGCGAGATCACCGCTCGCGTCAAGGAACGGGTCTTTCATGGAGAGACTGAACATATTCTGCTGGCGGTCGACGGTTTGGAAACACCGTTGAAAGCTGTGGCTCTCGATCGCCTGCCGAAGGGGGCAGAGGTCGTGAAGGTGTCGATTGATTCAGAGCGAGTGCTTTCTTTCTGATGCGTCCATTGGTTGCGTAAACGGTTTCCAATTTGATAAAGTTTACGTGATGAGTATCGTCGGTTGAAGTTTTAAACTTGACCAATCGGGTCAAGAACTGCTGCAAGCTTTGCGTGTTCATTCAAAAAGGGGGAGTTTCATGAACTCGCACGCTTTCCTCACTTCCGCGTTTCTGGCCACCTCGATGCTTGCGGCCCCGTCGCTCGCATCTGCTGCCGAGATCAATGTCTACACGACGCGCGAACCGGCCCTGATTGCGCCGCTTCTGGACGCCTACACCAAGTCGACGGGCACCAAGGTCAATACCGTATTCCTCAAGGATGGTCTGGCCGAACGTGTTGCATCCGAAGGTGCAAGCTCACCGGCGGATATCCTGATGGCGGTCGATGCCGGCAATCTCGTCGATCTTGCCGAGAAGGGCGTGACGCAGCCGATCGAGTCCACGGTGCTGAACGGTGCAGTTCCGGCCGAGCTGCGTGACGGCAAAGGCCATTGGTTCGGCCTCTCCTATCGCGCCCGCGTGCTTTACGCTGCCAAGGATCTCGACCTGGCTTCCTTCAACTATGAAGATCTGGCCGATCCGAAGTGGAAGGGCAAGGTTTGCATCCGGTCTGGCCAGCACCCCTACAATACCGCGCTGTTTGCCGATTACATCGCTCATTACGGTGCCGAAGAAACCGAAAAGTGGCTGACCGGCGTGAAGGCCAATCTGGCGCGCAAGGCTGCGGGCGGCGACCGTGACGCGGCCAAGGATATTCTCGGCGGCATTTGCGATATCGGTATCGCCAATTCCTATTATGTCGGCCTGATGAAGTCCGGCAAGGGTGGCGAGGAACAGGTCAAGTGGGCCGAGGCCATCAAGGTGGTGCTGCCGACCTTCAAGGATGGTGGCACGCAGGTGAACATCAGCGGCGCGGCCGTTGCCAAGAATTCACCGAACAAGGCCGAAGCCGTGAAATTCCTGGAATATCTCGTCTCCGACGAAGCCCAGAAGATCTATGCCGAAGCCAATTACGAATACCCGGTAAAGGCTGGTGTTGCTGCCGATCCGATCATCGCTTCTTTCGGTGAACTGAAGATCGACAACAAGCCGCTTTCCGAAATCGTCAGCCACCGCAAGCAGGCAAGCGAACTGGTCGACAAGGTCAGCTTCGACAACTAATCAATGCCGAAGGCGTCCCGAGAATCGGGGCGCCTTCCTCACATCTTCCATGGATATGCCTATGCCTGCCAGCAAATCGGTCGCCGGCCCATCGGTCGTCAGTCATGCTGGTCGCGCCGGCAAAAACTGGCTAGTCCTTTCCGCCATTGCCGCGCTGATCGTCGTCTTGCCCGTCGCAGGTCTGGCTCTGGAAGCGCTGAAGGGTTCCACGGGCCTCTGGGCGCATCTTTTTTCCAGCATCCTGCCGATCGCATTGCGTGACACCGTCATCCTGCTTGTCGGCGTAGGCCTTCTAACAGCGGTGCTCGGCACGACCACCGCCTGGCTGGTCACGGCCTATGATTTTCCGGGGCGGCGCCTGCTCGAATGGGCTTTGCTGCTGCCGCTTGCCGTGCCGACCTATATCATCGCCTATGCCTATCTCGACATCCTGCATCCTATCGGCTCGGTGCAGGGGTCGATCCGATGGGTACTGGGTTATGAGAGCCCTCGACAATTCCGGCTGCCGGATATCCGCTCGATGACCGGCTGCATCCTGCTGCTCGGCTTCGTGCTTTACCCCTATGTCTACATTCCCACGCGCGCGATGTTCCTTACCCAATCGGGAAATCTCGTCGACGCAGCGCGAACGCTCGGCATTTCCCGTCGCGCGGTGTTCTGGCGTGTTGCGCTGCCGTTGGCACGGCCTGCCGTGGCTGTCGGTATCGCTCTGGCGTTGATGGAGACGCTGAACGACGTCGGCGCCGCCGAGTTTCTTGGCGTGAGAACCATGACGGTATCGATCTATACGACATGGATCACTCGCACCGATCTGCCGGGTGCCTCGCAGATCGCACTGGCCCTTCTGCTGATCGTGGTCGCCTTGGTGGCGGTCGAGCGTTGGGCGCGGCGAAAGCAGCGTTATGCGACGGATGCCCGCCGTAGCCGTGGGCTGAAACCGCAGAAGGTGAGCCCAGTGAACGGCATGCTCCTCCTGTTTATGGGGTCTGTCCCTATTCTGCTCGGTTTCGTCGCCCCCGCACTCTATCTGACAACTGAGGCGTGGAAACGTTACCAGTTTGCCGGGCTCTCGCCGCGGCTTCTGAACGAAGCGATCAGCACGATAACCATCGCAACACTGGCAACAGTCGTTACCATTTCCCTCGGGCTCGTCGTCGCCTATGCCACCCGACTGCGCCCCGGCAAGACATCGGCCACGCTGCTTCGCCTGTCGACCGTGGGCTATGCGGCGCCTGGAACGGTCGTCGCCATCGGCGTACTGATCGTGCTTGCCGGCTTCGATCGCTTTATCGACCGTACCGCGCTGGATTGGTTCGGTGTCTCGACCGGGCTTTTGTTCATGGGATCGGGTGCCGCCGTGGTCTACGCATTGACCGTGCGCTTCCTGGCTATTTCCGCCGGAGGCATCGAGGCCGGGCTTTCACGTATCCCTATGTCGCTCGATCATGCATCGCGCACACTTGGGCAATCTCCCTCAGGTACATTCCGGCATGTGCATCTGCCCCTGTCCAAGGCTGCAATCTCGGCTGCTGCCCTGCTGGTCTTCGTCGATTGCATCAAGGAACTGCCGGCGACGCTTCTCTTGCGCCCGCTGAATGTCGAAACTTTCGCCACGCATCTTTATGGCGAAGCGGCGCGCGGTACCTATGAGGAAGCGTCGATCGCGGCGCTTGCCATCGTCGCGATCAGCGTGTTGCCCGTTATCCTGCTTTCGAGAGTAGGGACTGCCGGGCGAAGTGTGGCGGCTGACACGTAGGGCTGTATTGCTATCCGAGTGAGGTTCCGATCGTTGCCGTGTAGACGGCATAGAGGGATCTGGTGGCCGTGATGAACAGGCGGTTGCGCCTCGGACCGCCGAAGGTGACGTTTGCGACCGTTTGCGGGATCAGGATCTTGCCAAGGAGCTTTCCCTCAGGCCCGAAGCAATGCACGCCATCGCCGGCGCTGGTCCAGATATTGCCATAGACATCGACACGGAAACCGTCCGGCAGACCGGCATCGATGGTGCAATGTTCCCGGCTGTTTGAAAGCGTTCGGCCATCGATGACGTCGAAGGCACGGATATGGCGTGGTCGGCTGGGATCGTGGCTGGAAGACGAGTCCGCTATATAGAGGATGCTTTCATCCGGCGAGAAGGCGAGGCCATTCGGCTGGCCGAAATCGGCAACGACGGCATCCAGCGCACCCGTTTGCGGGTCGAGACGATAGACGTTGCGGGTTTCCTGTTCCGGATCGGCGCGGTAGCCCTCGTAATTCGACATGATGCCGTAGGTCGGGTCGGTGAACCAGATGCTGCCGTCGGAACGCACCACGACGTCATTGGGCGAGTTCAGCCGTTTGCCCTGATAACTGTCGGCAAGCACGGTGATAGAGCCGTCGATTTCGGTGCGGGTGACGCGGCGGGTGCCGTGTTCGCAGGTCACAAGCCGGCCCTGCCGGTCTCGGGTATTGCCGTTGGAAAAACCGGACGGGCTGCGAAAGGTCGAAACACCGCCACCCTCGACCCAGCGCAACATCCGTTCATTGGGATTGTCGCTCCAGATCAGGCATCCCTGATCGGCAAACCACACCGGTCCTTCCGCCCAGCGGCAGTCAGAATAAAGCTCGTCCAGTGGAGATGACGGGACAATCAGAAACCGGAAGCGGTCGTCATGGATTTCGTAGATGGAGGAATTCGGTGACATGGCATTGCATCCGGTTGAGATTGGTTGGCTGTCTAGCGAAGCGATTGCCGGCCGCCGGCAAGCAGGATCACGGCGATGATGATGAGGCCTGTGAGAATGAGGCGGAAACCGGCGCCGAAGCCGTAGGTGTTGAGCATCGAGACCACCAGGAACATGAAAAGCGAGGCGCCCCATATGCCGGGTATGTTGGAATTGCCGCCGGCAACCGCCGTTCCGCCGATCACCACGACGGCGATCGACATCAGCAGGTATTCGGAGCCCATGTTGAGTGCCGCTCCACCGGAAAAACTCGCCAGCAGATAACCGCAGACGGAAGCCAGAACGGCGCAGAGCATATAGGTGACGAGCCGCGTGCCATCGACCGGGATGCCGGCCATGCGGGCCGCAAACGTGCTCTGGCCGATTGCCGAAATCCAGCGCCCATAGATGGATTTTTCGAGAAGAACCCAGGCGAGCACCGAGAGGATCAGCGCCACAAGCGCGACATTGGGGATGCCGAACAGGCCGGATGTTGCAAAACTCGCCAGCGTTTCCGGCGGTTTGATGCGCAGCCCGCGATTGCTCCAGATCGCCACCGACTGGACGATGAAGCTCATCGACAGGGTCGCGATGATCGGCGGGATGCGCAATGCCTTGATCAGCACATAGTTGCCGAGCCCGATGATAAGTCCGATCCCGATCGAGGCGACAAGCCCGACGACAATCATGCCGTCCTGCACGTCCATGAGTTTCAACGCCAGTGTGCCCGACAGGGTCATGGTCGCAGGCACTGACAGGTCGATATTGCCCGGCCCGAGCGTGATGACGAACATCTGGCCGATCCCGACGACGACCGAAAAGGCGGCGAAGGTGAGAGCGGCCTGCGACAGGCCGAAGGAACTGGCGCCGCCGGTGAAGAGTACGGTGACGATCCACACGATGATCGTTGCGGCGAAAGACCAGATCCACGGTTTGGCCATGAGAAAACGATGCAGTGTCATTGGCTCTTCTCCCGCTTTTCGAGACGGTTGAGGGCAAGGCGCAGGGCCAGCACGACGATCAGGATCGCGCCCTGCGCACCGATCTGCCAGTCTGGCGAAATGCGCATGAAGGACAGGAAAGAACCGGCAAGCGTCAGAGTGAGTGCGCCGATCACGGCGCCGATCGGCGAAACCTTGCCTCCGACGAACTGTCCGCCGCCGAGGATGACGCCGGCAATCGACAGAAGCGTGTAACGAAGCGCGATATTGGCATCGGCGGATGTCGTGAGGCCAACCAAAGCTATTCCGGCAAGAATGGCAAAGAACCCGGCAAGCGCATAGGTGGCTGCCCGGATGCCGATCACCGACCAGCCGGCCCGCTCGACGGAGCGATCATTACCGCCGACGCCACGCATCAGCACGCCAAATGAGGAGCGCATGACGATATAGTGGGTGACGGCGGCGATGAGGATGCTGGCGACGATCGCGACCGGCACCAGTGGTGGTTTGGCCGTCATCACCCAGCGCGCCCAGCCCGGTGCGGTACCGCCGGGGGAGGGGAGGATGAGAACGGCAAGGCCGCCCCAGACGAAGCTCATGCCGAGCGTCACGACGATCGACGGCAGGTCGCGGATGTGAATGACGACGCCGATGACGGCGTAGGCTGCGATCGCACCCAATAAAATCAGGATGCCGAGCCCCGGCGATGTCTGAAGGAAGGTTGCGGTAACGCATGCGCAGAAGCTGACGAATGTGCCCATCGATAGATCGAGGTCGTTGACCGACATGATCAGCATCTGGGCGATGGTCGCCAGTGCAATGGGAACCGCAAGGTTGAACAGAAGGTTCAGGCCCGTGTAGCTCATGGCGCGCGGCTGCATGTAAAAAACGGCAGCGAGCAGCAGAACCAGCGAAGCGGCGGGGATGATCAGGCGGACCGTGCCGGAGGAGAGTTTCATGCGGCGTCTCCTTCGCTGAAGGAGGCGGCCAGGACGTTCTTTTCGGTGATCTCCTCACCGACGAGTTCGGCTGCAATCGCACCATCCCGGAAAACATAAACCCGGTCGCAGAGGCGGATTTCGTCCATTTCGGTCGAGTACCAGATGAAGGTCCGGCCATTGGCCGCTTCCGAGCGGAGGATTTCATAGACCTCCTGCTTGGTGCCGATATCGACGCCGCGCATCGGGTCATCCATCAGCACCGTACTGGCCGTGGTTGCCAGAGCGCGGGCGAAAAGCACCTTTTGCTGGTTGCCGCCCGAGAGCGACAGGATGCGGTTACCCATATCCGGCGTGCGGATTTCGATCCGCTGCTTCCAGCCGGCGCCGAGCGTTTCTTCCCGCGCCCGGTCGACCATGCGCTTGGTTGAGAGCTGGCCAAGCGAAGCGATCGACAGGTTTTTCAGGATGCTCCACAGCGGGAAAGTGCCGTTCAGGCTTCGGTCGCCGGCAACGAAGGCGATCTCGCCTCTTCTTGTCGGCCACCAGTTGCTGTTGCGATCGAGATAGAGGTCAAGCAGGGCTTCGGTCTGGCCGTGGCCGCCGAGGCCGGCAAGCCCGATCATCTCGCCGCGCCATGCCTGAAACGCAAGCCCGTGGCCGCGGCGGGGCGGCATTGACAGAACCGGTTCACCCGTCCTGACGCTTGCCGCGCGTGAGAATTCCTGCTCGCGCACGACATTGCCCATCGCTTCGACGAGGCTGCGGGTGGTGAATTCAGAAGCCGCCCGGTCAGCCACCACACGGCCATCCTTCATCACGACGATACGGTCGGAGGTAGAGAGAATTTCGCCGAGGATGTGCGAGATCAGCAGAACCGAACCCCCCTCACGCACGAATTTGCGGATATAGGCCATCAGCTGCGCCGCAAGCCCGGCGTCGAGCGAGGATGTCGGTTCATCAAGAATGACGAGTTTGGGTCTCTGATCGATACCGGCAAAGCTGATGGCAATCTCGACCATCTGCCGCTCGGCGATCGACAGGTCGTCGATGCTCAGATCGCAATCAATCGAATGGCCGGGAAAAATGTCCCGAAGCTGGGTTTCGACGAGCGAAAGGGCACGACCGCGCCAATTCCAGCCCTTGAGCTCCGCATGCATGATCCGGGCGTTTTCGCCGACCGTCAGGTTGGGGCAGAGTGAAAGCTCCTGGAAAACGCATCGCACGCCATTGGCGCGGGCGGCGGATATTCCATGGATCTCGCTGCCGCTATAGCTGAGCGAACCGTCATGCGGGCTTAAGCCGCCATTGATGACATTGACGATGGTGGATTTGCCGGCGCCGTTGTGCCCGACGAGCCCGATACATTCTCCGGCATGGATCACGAGGTCGGCTCCGTCGAGTGCCTTCACGGCCCCGAACGTCACCTTGATGCCGCGCGCGGCCACAACCTCTTCTCGCTTCAAGGTTTCCGTCATGCAATCGCTATTGTTTTGTAATGGCAAAGGTCATGCCGGGACGCGGCAGACAAGGCTGCGCCCCAGGCACGCGGGAGGCGACGCTACTTGGCGTCGATCACCTTCTGGGCGTCTTCGAGCGAATATTCGACATTCGCCACGCCACCCTTCTGTGTGTTTTTCAGGCTGTCTTCCAGGCTTGCCTGGTCGATGCTGAGGAACGGAACGACGAGATCCTTCTTGACCTCCTTGCCATCGAGGATCTGCTGAGCCACCCAGAAGGCGAGCGTCGAGACACCGGGCGCGATGGAGACCGACATGGTCTCGTAACCGTCCTTGTCCTTTTGCTGTTTCCACCAGACGAGTTCGTCCTCGCGGTTGCCCATGACGATGGTCGGCGTTGGGCGCTTGGCGGCTGCAAAGGCCTGGGCTGCACCATAACCATCGCCGCCCTGGGTGACGACGGCTGCGACTTCCGGCAGGCTCGGCAGGATGCCGGCGACGGCGCGCTGGGCGACGTCCTGAGCCCAATCGCCGTTCACCGAACCGACGACCTTGAACTGTGGGTTCTTGGCGACGCCGGCTGCGATACCCGCATGGATCTCGTCATCGACCGAAACGCCGGCCAGGCCGCGGATCTCGAGCAGGTTGCCGCCCTTAGGCAGTTTCTTGGCGAGGTAATCGACCTGGCTTTCACCCATTTTCTTGAAATCGACGGCGATGCGCCAGGCGCAAGGTTCGGTGACGATGCCGTCGAAAGACACGACGGTAATGCCGGCATCGCAGGCTTCCTTGATCGCACCGTTGAGTGCGGTCGGGGAGGCGGCGTTGATGACGATCGCGTCATACCCCTGCAGGATCATGTTCTGAATCTGGGCGGCCTGTTCGGTCGCCTGGTTTTCAGCGGTGGTGAAAGGGTCAGCTGCTGCAACAACGCCCTTCGATACCGCTTCCTTGGTGATCTTGTCCCAGCTCGTCAGCATCGCCTGACGCCAGGAATTGCCGGCGTAATTGTTCGACAGCGCGATTTTCTTCGAAGACGTATCGGCGAGCGCCGGCCCGCATAGGCATGCGACTGCGACGGATGCCGCCAGCATCGTTCTGATGGTCATGATTTCCTCCCAAAAGCTCCCTGCATATCGTCCGGCCGCTCCTCAACGGTTGTTCCGGAGATAATGATTGCCCTGAGCCCCTTTTGCTCAGTAGATCGAGCATGGAGGAGATTATTGACAAAGTACAGGCGCATCCAAGCACGCTTTCTGCGGGCTTTCGCGCAATATCTGCGGGTTCCCGCAAGACTTGAAGGAAAAGCTGACGCTTAAATAGACTTAAGGACTCGGAGGAGGTCCGCACATGCTCAATCCGGCGCGCAATTCGCTGTTCGACCGCTATCTGGGGATTTCCCGGCTGTTGGCGGGCCAGCTCGATTTCGATTCCATCATCAAGGCGGTGGCCGAAGAGATCAGCCACATCATTCCGCACGATCATCTCGACGTCTGCATCAAGATGCTGGATGGCAAATACCATATTGCCTATGAGAGTGGGCTGGATACGGCCTGGAGCCAGCATCCGCCGGCGCTTCTGACGGGAAGCCCTATCCGCACGCTGCTTTCCGGCAAGGTGGATTTCCTTCTTTCCGGCGATGCCTGCACCGATCCGCGCTTTCATTTCGAAGGTGCGTTTTCGAGCCCGATCATCGAACTTTCCCTTTGCAGTCGCTTGCATGTCCCGCTGAAAGTGCAGGGCGACGTGATTGGCGCTCTGAGTTGCTCAAGCCAGCAACGAGACCTTTATACGCAAGAGGATGTGGAGAACGCCCGTGCGGTGGCCGATCTTCTGGCGCCCTATTTCTTTGCTCTGCGCGCCGCGGAACAGGCGAAGCGCTCGGCCGTCATCGAAACGCAAGCCCGGGCCCGGGAAGAAGGACTGCGCTCCGGTGCGCTGAAATTGACCGAAGCACTGGAAGCGGAACGCCAGCGGATCGGCATGGACCTGCACGACCAGACGCTTGCCGACCTGACTCGATTGACGCGCCGCATGGAGCGTCTGACCGATCTGCCTGTTGTGACAGGCGACGCGCTGGAACCACTTTGTCGGGCGATGCAGCAATGCATGCATGATCTTCGCCAGATCATCGAGGAAGCCAAGCCGACCGTTCTGCAACTTTTCGGGGTTGCGGAGGCGATCGAGAACCATCTCGAACGGTCAGTCAGGGAAAGCGGACAGCCGATCGAATGGAAGATGATCGACGAGAGTGGCGACAGCCTGCGCGATCTCAATCCAACCGTAGCCGTGGCGCTGTTCCGTATCGTTCAGGAAGCGGTCAACAATGCCATTCGTCATGGGCAGTCCGACACCATCATGGTGAGTATTACGAAAAGCGGCCACTCGCTTTGCATTGAGGTGGAAGACGACGGACGCGGTTTTGTCGATCTGAAGGAAATGGCCGGGCATGGCATAGACAATATGAGAACCCGTGCGCGGCTGATTGCTGCGCGGTTCGAGATCGGTCGCAATCCGACCTGTGGCGCTGGGGAAGGCGGAACGCGCATGAGGCTGACGCTTCCGACAGATCACCCCATCCTGGTGGAGGTTTCGTGATGGATGTCCTGATTGTCGAGGACGATGCGCTCCACCGCACTTTTCTCAATGAGGCGGTGCGGGCCGCACTGCCTGAATGCGGGCAGGTGATCGAGGCGGAGAACGGCTTGAAGGGTGAGGCGCAGGCGCGGACGTCGCGTGTCGAGCATGTCGTCATGGACCTCCAGATGAACGAGCGTAATGGGATAGAAGCGGCACGCACGATCTGGCGTGAACGGCCGGATACTAAAATCCTCTTCTGGTCGAACTATTCCGACGAAGCGTATGTGCGCGGCGTAGCGAGGATCGTGCCGGAAGGGGCGACCTATGGTTATGTGTTGAAGTCGGCCTCCGAAGAACGTCTGAAACTCGCGCTGCGCAGTGTCTTCATCGAATCCCAGTGTGTGATCGATCGCGAGGTGCGCGGTATTCAGCAGAAGAGTTTCGGCAACTCTCCGGGTCTCACCGATGCCGAATATGAGATTCTCGTCGATGTGGCATTGGGGCTGACGGACAAGGCGATCGCCCAGCGAAAGCACCTGTCGCTTCGCAGCGTGCAGAACCGCCTGCAGCAGCTTTACGAAAAGCTCGGCGTTTATGAAACGCCGGGGCAGGGTAGCGAAGGCTGGTTCAATCTTCGCACGAGAGCGGTGGCGGTCGCTCTATCCCGCAAGGTCCTGAATGCGAGCGCGATCGAGCGTGCGGAGCGTGATCTCAGGCAATCAGCCGGCATCTAGATCACCGGACCACCGATGTTCCGTGTGGGGTGAGCCTTGAGCGTTGTTAATGCCGGGCACGAGGTGCATCAAAATTCAAGATTTTAGCCCGTGTTGTGGTTTGTTCCAAATAAAATGTTTAAATTCAATGATTTGTGAGATTTTTGCAGTTTTGTGAAATTAGCCTGTTGACGTTTTTGGG
>UBNQ01000037.1 GCA_900466875.1 Hyphomicrobiales bacterium
AGGGGGAGGGCTTAACCCGGCCGCTTCGCCGAAATTCAGACGAGGCGAGCGTTTGCCGCGAGTCTTCTCCCCCCTTGTGGGGGAGATGGCCGGCAGGCCAGAGGGGGACTTGCTTGATATGAGATCTCCCTACCCACAAGGGGGGAGATCGGAATGCCGCCCCGTTATGCCCGACCAAAACTCTCACTCTTCCCAAAACACCTCGGTCAGCACATTTGACGGAATCGGTTCGTTCTCCCATAGTCCCTTCAGCTTCTTGTCCCAGATCCCGAGCTTCGGCATCACGAACAGAAACAGCGCCGGCACGTCATTGGCGAGAATGGTCTGCGCCTCGCCATAAAGCTTGTCCTGTTCGCTAGCATCGGTGCTCGCCTCCACCTTGGCCAGAACCGAATTGAACTCCGGGTTCTTGTAATTGAAGTAATAGGGATCACGCGCATAGATATCGATATCCATCGGCTCGGCATGGGCAACGATGGTCATGTCGTAATCTGCGGCCTTCAACACATCCGCCACCCATTTCGCCGGAAACTCGGTGGTTTCGATAGTCATCGTCACGCCGATTTCGGCAAACAGCGCCTGCAGGATCTGCGAGGAGCGCTGCGCATAGGCCATCTGCGGCGCCTTCATGGTGAAGGAGAAACCGTCCGGATAACCGGCCTCCGCCAGCAGCGCCTTGGCCTTTTCGACGTCGTAAGGATAGACGCCGGTCAGATCCTTGTAGCCGCGATCATTGGGCGTGTAATGGCTGCCGATCGGCGTGCCGAGACCCGACCATGCGCCTTCAACAACCATCGCCCGGTCGACCGCCATCATCAGCGCCTGACGAACCTTCTTGTCGGAAAACGGCTTGCGGGTGTTGTTCATGCCCGCGACGACCTTGAGCTCGGTATTGCCGATCACCGTCGCCAGCTTGGCATTCCCCTCGAAGGATGAAACCAGTTCCGGTGCACCGAATTCCGGAAACGCATCCACATCGCCCGCCGTCAGTGCAGCGGATTGCGCCTGCGGATCATTGATGAAGCGGAAGGAAGCCGTCTCCAGCTTCACTGAAACATCCTTGTTCCAGTAATCGGCATTCTTCTTCAGATCGACCTTCGTGCCCTTGGCCCAGTTGCCGAAGACGAACGGTCCGGTGCCGACCGGATTGGTCTTGTTATCCGCCGCCGTCGACGGCTCGACCATCACGGCCGCCGGCCAGCCGAACCAGTAAAGCAGGCTGCCGGTCGGCTGCTTGAGCTTGAGCACCAGTGTCGATGCATCCGGCGTCTCGATCGTCTCGATCGAGGTAAAATAACGCTTCTGCGGATTGACGCTATCTGCCCCGCGAGCGCGATCCAGCGTGAACTTGGCGACCGAACTGTCGAAGGCCACGCCATTGTGGAATTTCACGCCCTGCCGCAGCTTGAACGTATAGGTCTTGCCGTCTTCGGAAACCACCCAGCTTGTCGCAAGCTGCGGCTGCACCTTGCCCGCCTTGTCAATCGTCGTCAGGCCTTCAAAAATGTTCTGCCAGGTCACCTGCCCGATCATCACCTGCGCGCCGATCGTCGGATCGAGGCCACCCGGCTCCACGGTCATACCGATCGTCGCTGCGGTTTTTGGCGCAGCCTGCGCATGAGGAGCTGCAAAGGCAACGCCCGCACCGAGCGCAAGCGCCATCACGCCACGCCGAGAGACCTGCGACCAGGAGAAAATCGTCTGCATCCTATAAGCTCCCCGTTATTTGCTGCGTGCAGCTTTGTTAAACGCAGTCTAAGGGCATTTCGCAACTGCACACAATGCTCAATTGCGACCCGTCAGGCACTTCCGACATCGCTGAAACACAGGGTCAGACGCGGCGAAAACCTTCGCTCGCTGTCATCAGCTGCCGTGTATAGTCTGCGGAAAAATCGCGGCTCTCCAGGGCATCGGCACTAACCGTCTCCACCACCTTGCCGGATTTCATCACCGCCAGCCGTTCGCACATATGGCTGATGACGCCAAGATCGTGGCTCACCATGACAAAGGTCAGCCCGCGATCTTTTCGCGCCTGTTCCAGCAGGTTGAGGATCTCCGCCTGGATCGAGGCATCGAGCGCAGACGTCGGCTCGTCGAGCAGCAGCACCTTCGGCTCGAGGATCAGTGCCCGGGCAATTGCCACACGCTGCCGCTGCCCGCCGGAAAGCTGATGCGAATAGCGGAAACGGAAACCGGACCCCAGCCCCACCTCGTCCAGAGCCCGCATGATCCGCTGGTCGACATTATCGAAACCATGAATCGCCAAGGGCTCCAGAAGCAGCCGGTCCACAGTCTGGCGCGGATGCAGCGAGCCGTACGGATCCTGAAACACCATCTGCACGGTGCGGTAAAAATCCTTCGACCGGCTCCGTCCTGAATAGGACTGCCCGTTGATCCTCAGCGTCCCGGCGCTGAACGCGTTCAGCCCCGCCACCGCCCGCAAAAGCGTTGATTTTCCCGAACCACTTTCACCGACTATGCCAAAGCTTTCGCCCGCCGCCACATCGATAGACACATGATCGAGCGCGACAAACTCGTCGAAGGAGACCACCATATCCCTGACGGAAAGAACACTGGCCGTCATAGCGCCCACTCCTTCTTGCGGTCGAGAACGGGGAGTGGATGCCGGTCGGCGCCGATCGTCGGCAGGCAGTTGAGCAACCCTTGCGTATAGGGATGCTGCGCCTTGGAAAGGTCCGCCGACGGCAGTTCCTCCACCACGCGCCCCGCATACATCACAAGCACCCGGTCGCAGAAGGACGAGACGAGCCGCAGGTCATGCGACACGAAGATCAGCCCCATGCCGCGCTCGGCCACCAGCTTGTCGAGAATGCCCAGCACTTCGAGCTGCACCGTTACATCAAGCGCCGAGGTCGGCTCGTCGGCGATCAGCAGTTCCGGCCCGCAGATCAGCATCATCGCGATCATCACCCGCTGCCCCATGCCGCCCGAGACTTCATGCGGATAGAGAGAAAACACCCGTTCCGGATCACGGATCTGCACCGCCTCCAGCATCGTAAGCGTGCGCGCCTTCGCCTCAGAGGTCGAGACCCTTTCATGTGTCTTCAACGTCTCGATGATCTGCCGCCCGATCGGCATGACCGGGTTCAACGAGTATTTCGGATCCTGCAGCACCATGCCGATCCGTTTCCCCCGGATCTCCCGGCGTTCCTTGTCGGAAATCTCGAGCAGATCACGTCCGGCAAAATTCAACGTCTTCGCAGTAATCCTGGCATGTTTCGGCGTCAGCCCCATGATCGCACGGCCGGTCTGCGACTTGCCGGAACCACTTTCGCCGACAATGCCGAGCCGTTCGCGACCTAGCGTAAACGATACCCCGCGCACGGCCTCGATCACGCCAGTCCGGGTCGGAAAGCTGACCCGCAGGTCTTCGACCGTCAGAAGCCTATCGCTCATTGCCGAAGTCATTGGCCTGCCTCCTTCGGATCCAGCGCATCGCGCAGCCCGTCGCCAAGCAGGTTGAAACCGAGCGAGACGATCAGGATCGCCGCACCGGGCATGGCAGCCACCCACCATTGGTCGAGAATGAAACGACGGCCCGACGCGATCATCGCGCCCCATTCCGGCAACGGCGGTTGCGCGCCGAGACCGAGGAAGCCGAGACCGGCGGCCGTCAGGATGATCCCCGCCATATCGAGCGTCACGCGCACGATCAGCGACGACAGACACAGCGGCATCACATGCCGCAGGACGATCCGGAACGGCGAGGCCCCCATCAGCTTCACGGCGGAAATAAATTCCGAATTGCGAAACGTCATCGTCTCGGCGCGGGCAATACGCGCATAAGGCGGCCATGAGGTAACCGCGATGGCGAGCACCGCATTCTCGATCCCCGGTCCGAGAGCCGCCACCAGCGCCAGCGCCAGAACCAGCTTCGGGAAGGCGAGAAAGATGTCGGTAATCCGCATCAGAACCGCATCCACCCAGCCGCCCGCATAACCGGAAACCGTGCCGATGATGAGACCGACGGGAGCTGCTATGATCGCCACCAGCACCACGACGAACAGCGTCAGCCGCGACCCGTGGATCAGGCGCGAAAGAATATCGCGACCCTGGTCATCGGTGCCGAGCAGGTAACCCGCAGAACCCGGCGGCAGAAGCCGCGAATTGCGCAGGTCGCCCTGCACCGGATTATGCGGCGCCAGCACATCGGCAAAGATCGCCACAAGGATCAGAAGAAGAATGATGGCGAGACCGGCCAGCGCCAGCCGGTTGGCGGAAAAACGTCGCCAGATCACATAGGCGCGGCCAAGCCGTGCCTGATGCCGCGAAGTCGGCTGTTCGGATAACAGCCATTCGCGGCTATAGGGTTTTTCAGTCGCTGGAACAGCAATCATCGGCTTCTCGTCCTCGGATCAAGCGTCCGGTAGAGAAGGTCGGACAATATGTTGATGGCAATGAACACGGCGCCGATGACGATCGTGCCGCCAAGCACGGCATTCATGTCGGCATTCTGCAGCGAGTTGGTGATGTAGAGGCCAAGCCCCGGCCAGGAAAAGATCGTCTCGGTCAGCACCGAACCTTCCAGCAGCCCCGCATAAGAAAGCGCAATCACCGTCACCAGCGGCACGGCGGCATTGCGCAACGCATGGAACCAGATGATCCGCGTCTCCGACAGGCCTTTCGCCCGCGCCGCAACCACATATTCCTGTTGCAGCTCGTTGAGCATGAAGCTCCGCGTCATGCGGCTGATATAGGCGAGCGAAAAATAGCCGAGCAGCCCGCCCGGAAGGATGATGTGGCGGAACAGGTCCCACGCCACATCCCACTGCCCCTGCCAGATCGCATCGATCAGGAAAAAGCCTGTCGCCGGCGTGAACGTATATTCGTAGACGATGTCGATCCGCCCCGGATAGGCGACCCATCCGAGCTTGGCGTAAAACAGAACCAGCGCCAGCAGGCCCAGCCAGAAGATCGGCACAGAATAACCGATCAACCCGATCACCCGCACGATCTGGTCGGCGATCGATCCGCGCTTGACGGCCGCCAGCACCCCGAGCGGCACGCCGATCAGCGCCCCGATGATCGTGCCGATCGTCGCAAGCTCGATCGTCGCCGGAAACACCCGCGCGATATCGGTCATGACAGGATTGGTGGTCAGTACCGACGTGCCGAAATCGCCCGTCAGCGCCTGCTTTATATAGATCCAGAACTGCTGGTAGAGCGGCAGGTTGAGCCCAAGCTCTTCCCGCACCCGCTCGACCACATGGGCGGGCGCGCGGTCACCGACGATCGCCAGCGCCGGATCGATCGGCACCACGCGGCCGATGAAGAACGTGACGGCCAGAAGGCCGAGAAAGGTGGTGACGACCGTGACCACGAAACGGACCACCGCCATGCCAAAGGAGGAAGCACGACGCCGGTTGCGCCGCGTCACTGCCGTCGTATCGGTAAGCGTCAAGGAGTTCTCCTTGGATTGATGACGAGTTCGCAGCCTCGTTCGACGTCATGCTCGGGCTTGTCCCGAGCATCTACAACGGATCGAAACCCTGGACCGTGAGTAGATCCTCGGGACAAGCCCGAGGATGACGGTGAGCAAGACGCGACGGTTCAGCCAACAGTCTCGGAGGACTACTTCGAAACCGGATACACGAAGTTGGTATCGAAGCTCGGGCCGAGCTTGAAATCCTTCAGCTTGGAAGAATAACCGGCCACTTCCGTCTGCTGGAAGACGATCACGAACGGGCTCTGCGCCAAGACCTTCTTTTGCAGGTCTTCATAGGTGGCCGCGCGCTTGGCCGCATCCTTTTCCAGAAGCGCCCCCTTGCCGGCGTCGGAAAGTTCCTTCGGCACGTCCCAGGCATTACGCCAGGCGAGCGTCTTGTTCTTGCCCTCGTCGGAATTGTCCGCGTTGACGGTGAAGGTTTCGGCATTCGAGTTCGGGTCGAAATAGTCCGAACCCCACTGGCCGATATAGATGTCGTGGGTGCGGGCGCGATATTTGGTCAGCGTCTGCTTGCCATCGCCCGGAATGATTTCCAGCTTGATGCCGGCCTGCGCCAGCGTCTGCTGCACGCTTTCGGCAATACCGGTCACCGGCTGCGTGTTGCGCACATCCATGGAGACGGTGAAACCGTCCTTCAGGCCAGCCTTGGCGAGCAGTTCCTTGGCCTTCGCCACGTCGAGCTTGTAAGGATTGTCGTTCAAAGCGCCGAGCTGGCCCTTCGGCAGAAACGTCTGGTGGATCTCGCCGATACCCTTGATCAGCGTCTCACCGATCGCGTCATAGTCGACCAGATATTTGAAGGCCTCGATCACTTCCGGCTTGGCGAGGTTCTCGTTTTTCTGGTTGAGGCTGAAATAATAAACCGTGCCCTTCGGGGCGGACGTGACCGACAGGCCTTCCTTTTTCGACACGGCATCCACGTCGCCCGGCTCAAGGTTGCGGGCAATATCGATATCGCCATTTTCCAGCGCCAGACGCTGCGCCGAGCTTTCCTTCATATGGCGATAGATGACGCGCTTCAGCTTCGGCTTCTCGCCGTAATAGTTCGGATTGGCTTCCATGATGACGGCCTCGTTGGCGCGCCATGCCAGCACCTTGTACGGGCCAGAACCGGCAAAACCAGTCTTCATCCATTCATTGCCGAAATCGGTATCGTATTTGTAGTCCGCCGAAGGCGTCATCGCCTTGGCATGTTCCATCACCACCTTCTTGTCGACCACGGAGGCGACGGTGGCGGTCAATACGTTGAGCACGAAGCTCGGCGCATAGGCCTTGTCGACCGTGAAGGTGAAGGTGTCGGGAGCGGTCGCCTTGGCCTTTTCGGCAACATTGTCGCCGCTCAGCCCGAACTGGGTCAGCAAAAAGGCTGGAGACTTGTCGAGCTTGACGGCGCGCTCGAACGAGAACGCAACGTCTTCTGCGGTGAGCGGATTGCCGGAGGCAAATTTCAGGTCCGGCTTCAGCTTGAACGTATAGGTCATGCCGTCATCGGAAACCGTCCAGCTGGTAGCCAGATCGCCGACGACCTTGGACGTGTCGGCCGGATCGAGCATCACGAGCTTGCTGTAGGTATTGGCGGTCACCTCGGCGGTCGAAAGCTCGAAAGCCTCGCCCGGATCGATGGTGATGATGTCGTCGATCGCAAAGCCTTCGACCAGCGTGTCGGCCGGCGTCGCGGCAAAAGCCTGCGGCGCTGCAACGAGGAGCAGCGACAGCGCGGCGCTCGTCGAAAGCACGCGGACGGAGTTACGGAAAGAATGGAGCATGATCAGTTCCCCTGTTTTCATTTGCTCAGATTCGTCAACGTCGTCGGCCCGTTCGGGCCGTTATTCGTGCCAGGCTTTACCCAAAACCCTCAACCAGTTTTCGCGGGCCAGCTTGGCCAAATCATCACCAGCGTATCCCCC
Source organism: Hyphomicrobiales bacterium (assembly GCA_900466875.1). Taxonomy (GTDB): domain Bacteria; phylum Pseudomonadota; class Alphaproteobacteria; order Rhizobiales; family Rhizobiaceae; genus Neorhizobium. Next base: position 7,375 of record UBNQ01000037.1, read on the forward strand.
TGATTTTAGGGCTGCAACCAGATTCTGATTGCCCGCTGCATCACGTATTTCGGTGGGCACGGTGCAGCCGTCGAAGTCCGATCCGATCGCCACATGGTCGATCCCCATCCGCTCCACCATGTAGTCCACGTGGCGGATCATCTCGGAAATCGGCGTCGCCGCAATATCCAGCCCGTCATCGCGCAACATGGTGACCGCATAGTTCAGGCCCACAAGCCCGCCACTATCCTTGATCGCATCCATCTGCCCGTCGGTCAGGTTGCGCGCCACCGGCGTCAGCGCATGCGCGTTGGAATGGCTGGCGATCAACGGCTGGTCGGAAGCCTTCGCCACATCCCAAAAACCCTTTTCGGTGATATGCGACAGATCGATCAGGATACCGAGCCTGTTGCAGGCACGGACCAGCTCGAAGCCGAGATCGGTCAGCCCCGGCCCGGTATCCGTCGTCATCGGAAAGGCAAACGGCACGCCATGGCCGAAAATATTGTTGCGGCTCCACACGGGGCCGAGCGAGCGAAGACCTGCCGCATAAAACACTTCGAGATTGTCGAGATCGCCGTCGATCGGCTCGCAGCCTTCCATATGCAGCACGGCCGCAAACACGCCATCCGTCATCGCCTGCCGGATGTCCGCGGTTGAGCGGCACAGCTTCCATGCACCTGCCCTGTCGAGCCGCAGCGCGATCGCCGCCTTTTCAAGTCCGATATTCAGCGATGGAGCGTAGTCGAGCGGTGCTGCAAGCGGCGTGACATAACTGCCGTCCGGCTCGGGGTCCTTCAGCACCAGATCGCCCGAGGGAATGTAGATGGCGCAAAGACCGCCGGCCAGACCGCCGGCCCGTGCCCGTGGCGCATCGATATGACCTTGCGGTGTACCCTTGGAGAATTCCACGACGGGATCGGCACCCGCCTTCATGTTCTGCCAGAGCCGCAACAACACATCGTTATGGCCATCGAACACCAGTTCCATCAAACTCTTCCTGAAAATTTCGCTTGGGTTTTGAGGTAGGATATGGCGATCCTAGCCAGCAATCTCATGTCCGCAAGCCGAAAATGGAACTGCCTCGTCGTGGGCGAACAAGAGTCTTTTCGCCGCGCAGACGCGCGTCGGCTGGATTCCTGTGACAAGCACAGGAATGAGGATGGGAAGGTTTCCGCCAACCTTCTATCGAAACGGTGCGACGCCAAAGGAAACAGCGCTTTTGCCAGTCGACATAAGGAGCATGGCGCTAGAGAGGATTGCCAAGCGTAGCCAAAATTCCCTCATTCCTGTGCTTGTCACAGGAATCCAGCCACGCGAAGTCCTTCGCGTGAAAGAACTTTCCATATCAGACAATCTGAGCCAACAGCCGTTAAGCCGACCACGCCCCTTCACCGGCCCTATTCAACATCGGCGTGCGAAAACACGAAACCACGCGCCCTTTCCACTCAGGCCCGAATTCGTCGAGCTTCGCCTCCCAGCGATCCGACTGCAGCATCGCCGCACCGATCGCCACCGGCTGGATCCCGAGCGATCGCATCAGCGTCAGGCCGGAAATGATCGAGGTCCCGGATGAAATCACGTCGTCGATCAGCGCCACCCGCTTTCCTTGGATCAGCGGCATCATCCGCGGGTCGACATAAAGCCGTTTCTGCTGTTCGGGTGTGGTGATCGAGGAAAGCGGCACGGAAAGCTCTTCGTCGTACCAGAACTTCTTCGAGGTCCCGAGCGGCACGTAGCGGGCAAAACCCAGCATCCGCGCCACTGCGGCTGCAAGCGTCAGCCCCAGCGTCGGCAGACCGACGATCACTTCCGGCCGCAGAGCGGCAATCTTCGGTGCAAGATCCGCAGCAAGCGCATCCTGCACGTCAAAGCTCGCCTGGTTGATGATCAGCGATGCCAGCGCATGGTGTCCGTCGGCAAGCGGCCGGATCGGCAACCTGATCTGCTCGCCGCTGTCGAGCCGCGCCGGAAAGAAACCGGAAAACGGCCCGGTCTCGTCGAATGACCGGGGAGCATGCAGCTCCTGCCAGAATTCATGCGGCTGCATCGCGTCTCCAAATGCTGTTTTACGCCAGAATTTCCAATATCGGGGTTTCCAATAGCGTGCCGGTGGTCACATCGGCAATGCCCCGGTCGGTCTGGTGCGGCCCGGCATTGCAGGCAAGCGTCGCGCCGAAGCAGGCCTTGAACACCAGATAGGGCGGCTCCCAATCGACAACCTTGTCCATCGCCACCCGGATTGCCCGGAACTGATCGGCCACCTCTTTCACCGGCGCCTCTGACACGAGACCGGCCAGCGGCAGCGGCAGAAGGCTCACCACCTTGCCGCCGATCGCGACGGCCATGCCGCCGCCCGATGCAATCACCGCATTCGCCGCCGCCGCCATGTCGCGCGGGTCGGAACCGAAAACGGTCAGGTTGTGGCTGTCATGGGCAACCGTCGTGGCAAATGCGCCTTTCCATTTGCCCCATCTGGTGAGAAAACCCAGACGGGTGCGGCTGTCGACACGGCCGTGGCGATGGGTCACGGCGATCAACACCGTGTCCTGCGGGGGTACCACAAATCCGTTTTCGACAGCCGCATCCGCCTGCCCCCAGCTCGTGAATCGCGGCCGATCGATGGTCGCGATCCTCACCTGGGTGCCCTGAGAGCGAAGTCTGAAATCATCTTCCTGCAAAGCCTGCAGCTTCACGGATCGACGCAGCGGATTGGGGTTCATCCGGCAGACATCCACCGCCATTTTGCCGTCGCGCGCAACCACGTGCCCGCTGGCAACAACCGTCCGTGTGCGAAAATCCTTGAGGTCTTCGAAGAGAACGATATCGGCGCGGCGTCCTGCCGCGATCAGCCCGAGATCGGCGCGGCCGATCCTCGTCGAACCGTTCAGCGTCGCCGCCTGCAGCGCCCATTCCGGTTTCATTCCGTAGCGCACCAGCCGGCGCACCACGTCGTCCAGCCCGCCGCCATCGACCAGATCGTCGGGAAACACGTCGTCGGTGCAGATCGTTACCGTCTGCGGCAGGTGCCCGAGCGCATTCAGCGCCTCGACGAATTCCGGCAGAAGATGGTCATGCGAACCGCGCATCTCGATCGTCAGACCGGCCCGCAGTTTCTGCATCAGGTCATCGGCCGAGGTCAGTTCATGGTCGGAGGTGATACCCGCCGTCATGAAGGCGGCCAGATCGCCGGCGGCAAGCCCCCGGGCGTGGCCATTGACCAGTTTTTCCGAAACGAGCGCCGACTGCACGATATTGCTGATACGCGGATCGCGATCGATCACCCCGCGCATGTTCATCACTTCCGCAAGGCCCGCAATCTTCGGCCACAGCAGCATCTCGTCGATCACATCGGCATCGAAATCCGCACCGGCAACTTCATAGCCGGGTGCAGACGGCACGCAGGATGGCGCCATCACGACGGCCCGAAGCGGCAGCGAGCGCACCGCCTCGACCGACCATGCGACGCCATCGACACCGCAGACATTGCCGAATTCATGCGGATCCCAAACGACGGTGGTCACCCCGCGCGGCACCACGGTCTCGGCATAGGTCGCCGGCGTCACCATCGAGCTTTCGATATGCATATGCGTGTCGATCAGACCGGGCGAAACGAATGCGCCGGTGGCATCGATCACCTGCGCCGCATCCGAGCGCGCTCCCCGTTCGTGGACGCTGACGATCAACGGCCCGACAATGCCGATATCGGCGGGGCGCAACTCGCCGGTCACCACATCCACCAGCGTGCCGCCGGCAATCAGGATATCGAAGGGGGCGTCACCCCGCGCCACCTTCACGGCTTGGTCGCGGAAGCGTGGCTCCGTGAAATCTGCAACAGTCGTGAGAATATCCTTCACCAGCTTGCCTCCGCCTTCAAAGCATCGAGAATAAACTGCTTGGCCTTCGCAGCATCGATACCTGCCGCAAACTGCCCATTGAACTCCGCCCGGCCCGCGCGCGTCTCCACAACGGTCCGTCCCCGCGTATGGCTGCCCGCCAACTCCATATCGATCCGGGCATCGTGCCACGTCACCAGATCCGGCTGCACGAAAGCCACCGCCGCAACGGCGTCATAAAGCGACATCGCCTTGCGCCCGCGGCTGGTCGCGATCGCCACGAAACCGGCCAGCAGATCGGCCAGCAGCGCCGCATTGCGGCCACCGGCCCCGCGCACGGGATCAACATCTTCGGGCGCGCACAACACCTTTCGGCACAGGTCTAGATCGACCATGCGCAACGGCATGCCGTGGGAAAGAATGATCGCCACCGCTTCCGGATCGGCAAAGGCGTTGAACTCGGCGGATGCCGTGTGATTGCCCGCCGTCAGCCCACCGCCCATCCAGGTGAGGTCGGTAATCCTGGCAGCGAGATCAGGCCGCGCCAGCGCCACGGCGGCGATATTGGTGAGCGGCCCGAGCGCCAGAATGCGCCGCTCGCCTTCGCTGCGCTCAAGCCATGCGCACAGCGCCTCGAATGCATCCTCCACGAAAGCGTCAGGCCCTGCCGGCAGCGCCTCGCCCGCAGTCGGCATGCCCGCATCGCTGAGGATGGAGACAGCCGTTTCAAGCTTGCCTAGCACCGGCCTTGCGCGCCCGGCATGAATGGGAAACGGCCAGACGAAGGTTGCGGCGGCACCGGCAGCATTACGGCGCACCTGATCGAGCGGCGCATTGCCGAAAACCAGCGAAATCCCGTCAATGGCAAGACCGCCATGAGCAGCAACCATGATGGCTGCCAGATCATCGAACCCCATATCGGTATCGATCCACACACCCATTTCAAGCACACTCCAAAAATACAACCGGATGCTTCCTGAGAGCGTCCGTATACACAAGAGATCGAAAACGGAGGATAAGGGTTTTCACCTACCATCCTTCCGCGTATCGAAGGCATCAGCCACAACCATTCTCGTCGCCGGCATTGTCGCCCGCCCCGTGGATTGCCGGGCGACAAGCGTCATCGGTACCGGCTCAAGGCCGGGCCTCGCATCCATCCGTTCACCGGTCGAGGTGTCGCTGTCTGCGATCGCATCGCTAAGCGCCTCGACGGCACGCTCCGCAATGGTCGCCAGATCCTGCCGCAACGTTGTAATCGGCGGCATCACCACGGACGACCAGACAAGATCGTCAAAGCCGCTGACACTGGCCTGGCGCGGAACATCGATACCGCCGCGCTGCAACTCGGTGAGCGCGCGCAAGGCCAGCAGATCGTAGACGGCGGCAAACCCCGTGAACCCGTCCGCCACCCGCGCAGCAAGCCCCAGCGCACAGCCCGCCCCGTGTGCGGCCTCCAGATCCCCGACCCACAAGGTCTCACAGCCGATATCCTGACCAAGGCCTGCCTTCAGACCTCCGATCCGGTCGTTCTGGACGTTCGATTCCCGGCTTTGGGCGATCAGCAGCACCTTGCGATGCCCGAGAGCGGCGAAATGGCGTCCCATCTGCACTCCGCCCTCCCAATGGTCGGAGGACACCGTATTGCCGGGTGTCGAGGGACTGTCGATGATGGCGACAGGCGTGCCGATATCGCCCACCCGCGATCCGCGACGAGGAACGACGATCAGGCCATCGACGCCACGCTCGATCAGGCGCCCAATGGCCGCCGTCTGCTGGGCGATCTCCCCGCGGCTATCGGCAATCAGCACCCCGTAACCGGCGGCAGATGCTGCCTGTTCGATTGCCTGCGCGATCTGCGGAAACAGGGGATTGGATATATCCGGAAGCACCAGCCCGATAACGCCCGTCCGGCCCGTCCTCAACGCCCGCGCCGCATGGCTCGGCACATAACCACGTTCCGCCGCCGCCTGCCGGATTTTAGCTGAAAGCTCGACGGAAACCCGCCCCTTGCCGGAAAGCGCATTGGACACCGTTGCCGAAGACACGCCAAGGGCGGCGGCAATCTCTGTCATCGTCGCTGGCGGCCGGCCGACACTCATCGTCTTCACAGCGTTCCAAGGTGATTAATCGTTTAACCAACTATACCCCCATATGCGCGACATGTCGAGCGCAATACAACCTTTCATATAGAGTAATGAACGACCGTTGCTACCAGGCCACGATTTCCTGCCGATAGCGCGCCACCTCTTCCATCAGCCACGCGCGAAATGCGACGACTGGCGGAAAGCCCGCCTTGGCCTGCGGCGCCACCGCATAATAGGCGCTGGGGCTGACCACCTGATGCGGAAACGCCTCTATCAGTTGGCCGCTTGCCAGTTCCGTGTCGATCAGGAAAAGCGGCATCAGCCCTACCCCGAGCCCCGCGATACAGGCCTGCGTTACACTTCCGAACTGCTCGAAGCGCATGCCCTCGCCGATATTGCCGGCAATCCGCAGACTCTCGAACCAGTGCTTCCAGCCACCCGGCCGCGACGCCATGTGCAGAAGCGGCAGGCGCAACAGATCTTCGGCACGTTCGACCGGATGGGCACCAAGAAAGGCGGGCGAGCAGACCGGAGCCACCATCTCATCCATCAGAAAGCTGCATTCGGCGCCCGGCCATTCAGGCCCACTTACTCCCCTTGGCCCGACATGGATCGCCATGTCGATGCCATCCCGATCGAAATCGAACATCCCGATACGGGTCGCGAAATTCAGCGTGATCTCCGGATGGCCGGCGACGAAACCGGGAATGCGCGGCATCAGCCAGCGCGTGCCGAAGGTCGGCAGGATCGCAAGGTTGAGCTGATCGCTATGCCGTTTGGTCATGGCGTGCAGCGCAGCGGATCGGATTTGCGACAGCGCTCCGGCAATCGCCTTCGCGAAATCGGCACCCGCAGATGTCAAAACGACGCCGCGGCTGGTTCGGTCGAAAAGCATCACACCAAGCTGCTCTTCCAGCCCGGAAACCTGCCTGCTTATGGCCCCCTGCGTCAGAGACAGCTCTTCGGCAGCAAGCGAAAAACTGCCGAGCCGCGCAACGGAATCGAAAGCGGCAAGCGCAGAGGTGGACGGCAGGAGTTTTCGCGACAATTCTCTCATGCACTATTACTAACCATCATAGGCAAGTGAGTAAACGGGCCTTGCGACAAACGAACGCACGGAGATATTCTCTGGCAAGAAATTGGCGGATGGAGCCCTAACTTCTTCCTCATCCCTGTGCTTGTCACAGGGATGAGGGGCATGGGGCTTACTGTATCGCTAACCTCAAAATCGGCGGGAGACACCTCTCTCGCCAAACCCCTGGAGGACCCCTTGGCCTTTATCTGGAACGATCCCTTCCTCATCGAAGACCAGCTGACAGAAGAAGAGCGCATGATCCGCGACGCGGCAGCCGCCTTTGCCAAGTCCGAACTTCTGCCGCGCGTCGAAGAGGCCTATCTGGAAGAAAAGACAGATGCCGGCCTGTTCAGGCTGATGGGTCAGACCGGCCTTCTCGGCGTGACGCTCCCGGAAGAATACGGCGCGGCCAACGCCTCCTATGTCGCCTACGGCCTTGTCGCCCGCGAGATCGAACGGATCGACAGCGGTTACCGCTCGATGATGAGCGTCCAGTCCTCGCTGGTCATCTACCCGATCTTCACCTACGGCTCCGACGAGCAGAAGAAGAAATATCTGCCCGGCCTCGTCTCTGGCGAACTGATCGGCTGTTTCGGCCTCACCGAACCGGATGCCGGCTCCGATCCCGGCGGCATGAAGACCCGTGCCGAAAAGATCGAGGGGGGTTATCGCCTGCGCGGCGCCAAGACATGGATCTCCAACGCCCCGATCGCCGATGTTTTCGTCGTCTGGGCCAAATCGGAAGCCCATAACAATGAAATCCGCGGCTTCGTGCTGGAAAAGGGCATGAAGGGTCTTTCCGCGCCAAAAATCGGCGGCAAGCTCTCGCTGCGCGCCTCGATCACCGGCGAGATCGTCATGGACAGCGTCGAGGTGGGCGAAGATGCGCTCCTGCCCAACGTATCCGGCCTCAAAGGCCCCTTTGGCTGCCTCAACCGGGCCCGCTATGGCATTTCCTGGGGCGTGATGGGCGCTGCCGAAGACTGCTGGTTCCGCGCTCGCCAATATGGTCTCGACCGAAAGCAGTTCGGCAAGCCGCTCGCCGGCATGCAGCTCTACCAGAAGAAGCTCGCCGACATGCAGACCGAAATCGCGCTCGGCCTCCAGGCGTCACTGCGCGTCGGCCAGTTGATGGACCAGCACCGCATGGCGCCGGAAATGATCTCCATCGTCAAGCGCAACAATTGCGGCAAGGCGCTCGACATCGCCCGCCAAGCCCGCGACATGCATGGCGGCAACGGTATTCAGGTCGAATACCACGTCATGCGCCATGCGCAGAACCTGGAAACGGTCAACACCTACGAAGGCACCCACGACGTCCACGCGCTCATTCTTGGACGCGCGCAGACGGGCATTCAGGCGTTCTTCTGAGCGCCGGCACGACAAGACCGGCCCCAAGACCTGCCTCATTCCGCCCGGTTCGCTTTGCGAGCCGGGCTTTTACGTGCTCGGCTCGATCTCGGCGGCAGGAGCCCGGTTTCGCCCCTTCAGCGTCGGCCGCCATTTCATGACCCGCCGGATCGCCGCCCGCTGCTCCGCATTGAAGATCGCGTGAAGCGTCTTGAAGAACGAATAGGACAGATAATCGGGCAGCAGAACCAGCCCACCCTTCATCGTCAGCGGCACCCGATATTGGATCCGCACCGTCTGGGCATTCGACCACCGCTCCTTGTAGTCCATGCGCAAAATCCGCATGTCGAAATCCAGCCCACGCTCGAAGCACCAGCGCACCACGTCCTCGATAATCAGCATGCCGGGAGAATAACGCGCGTAATCCGGATCGAAACTGGTCGTCAAAAGCTCGATACGCGCCCGATCGATCATCGTCAGGAAAGCCGCAATCGGCTTGCCGTCCAGCGTCAGACGAAAGAGCCCCACCCGCCCGAGTTCGCCGCGTTTCATGCAGGCCGCCACGAAAAACGCACGCGCCTCACCCTTGCCGAGCCAGGGGCTGGACTTGTCCATGCGAAGCAGCCAGCGTCGTTTTTCGTCGATCACCCAGTCGATGGTTTCGACGGAACTGGTAAAATCCTCAGGAAGCTCGAACCGCAGATCGCCGAGTTTCTGCAGCCGCTTGCGCCCCTGCTTCAGGTTCGTGCGGAATTTGGATGAATAGGTCTGAAGCAGATCGTCGAAACTCTCTATGCCGCGCCGTTCGATCATGTAGCTGTCCAGCGGATTGGGAATGTGAAAGACACCCGCCTTCTCCAGCACCTGCCGGGCCGGGCCATCCTGCAGGACGAAAGGAACCTCGATGACATCGGCCATCGGGCGCAACATCGCCATCAGCTCCCTGCAGATCTCGCCCGGATCCACATCCGCCGCCATCAGCGGATCGCCATATTCCTCATGCATGCCGCAGCCCAACGGCTCGAGCCGGGTCGCCATGCCGAGCCGGTTTCGCTGGAACGGCCAGACGGCGACAAGCCGCTCGCCCGACCGGATGGTCGCGCATATCAGCCTATCCTGAGGTGAAGCATCCCTCGTATCCCAGCCGAGTTTGGCCCATTCGAAAGTCTGCGTGTAATGGCACGTCTCGACGGATCGGGCGAGCTCGTTCCAATCATCCTCAAGCCGAGCAAAAGCCTCAACACCATCAACTAAAACAGGCCGCAGCATCCGATTCCCCTTTCGGACTTACTCTGAACTGAAACAAAAACTCAGATGAATTCATTCATTACCAAACAAGATGGTGCCGCACAAATAAAAACTAAAAGTAAAATACATTTCTACTCGCAACCAATCCAAGAAACACATGAGATGCCGCATTTAAGCTGAACAGTTTTGAGGAAAGGGAATATTTCCGATATTTAACTCCACCCAAGACATGGCTCACGCTCGGCGCCGTTATTCGTCATTGGCCAAAAACCGGCCCTAGGTGTATCAGGGGGATGCAGCTCGAAAAGAGCCGGACCACCCATAGGGAAGACCTCGGAAAGCATGCACGCCACGGATGATGCGGAAAAAACCGCTACCCAGAACGATGCGCAGGGCGAATTCGATGTCGGTGATCGGCTGCGCCTGGTGCGACAGAGTTACGGCCTGTCACAGCGGGCACTGGCGATGAAGGCCGGCGTCACCCATTCGCTCGTCTCCCTGATCGAGAAGAACAAGGTCAGCCCCTCGGTCGCATCGCTGAAGAAGATCCTGGAGGCGATCAATTATCCGCTGACCGACTTCTTCGCGCTCACCCTTCCGCCCGTCGACCAGATCTTTTACCGCGCCGACGAGCTGACGCCCCTGTCGAAAGGCCCGCTGACGTTGCTTCAGGTCGGCGATGCAAAGTCCCACAGCGTCCAGATCTTCCACGAATTCTACGAACCCGGCGCCGATACCGGCGAAACCATGCTGGCCCATGAAGCCGAGGAAGGCGGAGTGGTCGTCGCAGGCGAACTGGAAGTGACGGTCGGAAGCCAGACCCGTATTCTCAAACGTGGCGATGCCTATCTCTTCAACAGCCGCCTGCCGCATCGCTATCGCAATGTCGGCACCGAGCGTTGCGAAGTCGTCAGCGCGGTGACCCCACCCTATCTCTGACACCTCTCGATTTTTTAATCGAATTAGTATGACTTTTTTGACCGCGACGCCGGTTGATTGTCGGCAGTGATTGTCCTAACTCAGGCACCGGAACCCTCCGCCCCTTCTGCCCGCGGCGTCCTGCCGCGCGACCTGACGTTTCAAAACGAAAGTGGACCCCCATGCAGACCTATCCCGACGTAAAGCTCTTCATCAACGGCGAATGGCGCGATGCCATCGGCGGCGAAACGATCGAAGTGACCGATCCGGCAACCGATGAAGTGATCGGCAAGATTGCCCATGCCCGCAAGGCAGACCTCGATCTGGCGCTTGAAGCCGCCGACAAGGGTTTCAAGATCTGGCGCGACACGGCTCCCTTCGACCGCTCGAAGATGATGCGCAAGGCAGCCGATATCCTGCGCGAACGCGCCGACAGGATTGCCTTCCTGATGACCCGCGAACAGGGCAAGCCGCTGGCCCAGTCCAAGATGGAAATCATGGGCGCCGCCGACACGATCGACTGGTTCGCCGAAGAGGCACGCCGCACTTACGGCCAGATCATTCCGGCCCGCTTCTCCGGCGTCAACCAGATGACGATCAAACAGCCGGTCGGCCCGGTCGCAGCCTTCACCCCGTGGAATTTTCCGATCAACCAGATCGTCCGCAAGCTTTCCGCAGCCGTTGCCACCGGCTGCTCGATCATCGTCAAGGCACCGGAAGAAACCCCGGCATCGCCTGCCGAACTGATCCGCGCCTTCGCCGATGCCGGTATCCCGGCCGGCGTCATCGGCCTGGTCTACGGCATCCCGGCTGACGTTTCGGAATACCTGATCCCGCATCCGGTTATCCGCAAGATCTCGTTCACCGGCTCCACCCCGGTCGGCAAGCATCTTGCAGCACTCGCCGGCAAGCACATGAAGCGCGCCACGATGGAACTCGGCGGCCACGCACCGGTCATGGTCTTCGATGATGCCGACCTCGACAAGGCGATCGAAATCAGCGCCTTGTCGAAATACCGCAATGCCGGCCAGGTCTGCGTCTCTCCGACTCGCTTCCTGGTCCAGGATGGCATCGCGGACAAATTTCTCGAAGGTTTCGTCAAGGCCGCAGAAGCCATCAAGGTCGGTAACGGCCTCGAAGCGGACACAGTCATGGGCCCGCTTGCCAACGAGCGCCGCATCCCGGCCATGGAAGCCCTGATCCAGGACGCAGTCTCGAACGGCGGCGAACTGAAGACCGGCGGCAAGCGCATCGGCAACAAGGGCAATTTCTTCGAACCGACGGTTCTTGCCAATGTCCCGACCTCGGCCAAGATCATGAACGACGAGCCTTTTGGCCCGATCGCCATCATCAACCGCTTCTCGACCTATGAGGACGCGATCAACGAGGCAAACCGCCTGCCCTTCGGCCTCGCCTCCTACGCCTTCACCGGCTCGGTCAAGACTGCCCATGCGCTGGGCCGCGAAGTCGAAGCCGGCATGCTGACGATCAACCACAACGGCCTCGCCCTGCCGGAAGTCCCCTTCGGCGGCGTCAAGGATTCGGGCTACGGCACCGAAGGCGGCTCGGAAGCCGTCGCCGCCTATCTCGAAACCAAATACGTCACCCAGATGAACTGATCGCTTTATCCGCGATCGCATTGACGAACCGGTCGGAGCCAACGCTCCGGCCGGTTTTCTTTTGGGGATTGCGTCGGCTGAAAAAGCCCCATACGAACGAAGAAAGAACATTCAAGGGCGACGCTCAAATTCACTCTCGACGTCATCCTCGGCCTTGCGCCGAGGATCTGCCGAACCCCCGTTGTTTGGCGTGGTCAGATCCTTAGGGACAAACCCTAGGATGACGGATGTTGGAGATAGCCGATCCGCAGACCCTAACCAGCACCAAGCGGGAACATAATGACAGACACCACCGCCGAACCCGCTCCTCTCCTCAAGGAAATCTTCAACCGCGAGCGGCTGAACCATTTTGCGCGCGAGACGGCAGCAATCTATCCGGCTTTCGACGGCGAACGCTTTCTGGCGCTGACGTCGCGAGGGCTTGACGATCTCAGCATCATGCAGCGCCTGCGTCAGATCGCGGTCTCCTTCCATGCCACCCTGCCCGGCGATTTCGAGAAGAACATCGAGATTCTCTGGGCGCTGGCTTCGCGCATCAATCACGGCTTCGCCTCGATCACCCTGCCGGAATATGTGGCGCTTTACGGCCACGACCATTTCGATCTGTCGATGAAGGCGCTGGCTTATTTCACCCGCTTCGGCTCATCCGAATTCGCCATCCGCCAGTTCCTCCTGCAAGACATGCCGCGTACGCTCGCGGCCATGCAGAGCTGGTCGACAGACGAAAACGACCATGTCCGCCGCCTGTCCTCGGAAGGCTGCCGCCCGCGCCTGCCCTGGTCATTTCAGCTGAAGAAACTGATCGCCGATCCCTCACCGGTTGCCCCGATCCTGGAAAACCTGAAAAGCGACCCGAGCCTTTACGTCCGCAAATCCGTCGCCAATCACCTGAACGACATCACCAAGGATCACCCGGACTGGGTTCTGGAAAAGTTGTCGGATTGGGATCAGACCAATATCCACACCGCCTGGATCACCAAACAGGCATTGCGCACCCTGATCAAGAAGGGCGACACCCGCGCCCTGCACGTCTTCGGTGCCGGCCACAAGGCGGAGGTGAACGTGGAAACCTTCTCGATCACCCCGTCATCGCTGAAACTCGGCGGTGCGGTCGAGATCACGGCGAAGCTCACCTCAACCGGCTCCGCTCCACAGAAACTGGTGATCGACTACGCCGTCCATTACGTCAAGAAGACCGGCGGCACGTCGAAGAAAGTGTTCAAGTGGAAAGAACTGATGCTTGAGCCGCATGCAAACACAGAGCTCACGATCACCCGCCCCATCCGCAACTTCACCACCCGCGTTCACTATCCGGGAAGGCATGTTGTGGAGCTGATCTTGAATGGTGAGGCTTTGGGTGAAGCCGCTTTTGATCTTAGAACTTAGGGATTTAGTGAACCCCGCTCCACATGTGCGGGGCTTTGCATATCAATACCCCCTCTGGCCTGCCGGCCATCTCCCCCACAAGGGAGGAGAACACCCGCCGCACGCGCCTGCCTCAAGCGAATGATTAAGCGGCTGGGTTAAGCCCTCNNAGGGTTTGGGAGGGGACTTTGCGGACAAATGCCGCGCAATCATTACAGCCGGAAGCAGCCAGTTACTTCCGCTTCTCGAACCCGCCCTTGGCCGCAGGCTTCTTCTTGAAAGGCTTGTCGCCATCGGCCTTTGCAAACGGCTTGTCGCCAAACGCCTTCTTCTTGAACGGCTTATCGCCAGAAGGCTTGTCGCCTGTCTTCTTGGCGAAGTCGCCCTTCGGCTTTTCGCCCCAGACGTCGTCGTCCATGCGGCGTTCGGCGCTGGCCTTTTCGCCTTTCGGCTTCCAGTCCTTGCGCGGTCCGTCGCTGAACGACTTTTCGCCATCCTTGAACGGCTTCTTTTCACGGAAAGGCTTGTCGCCAAACGGCTTGTCGCCGCGCGGGCCATCCTTGCGGAAACCGTCCTTCTTCGGACCATCCTTCCACGGCTTGTCCATCCGCGGGCCGTCGCGCTTGGTAAAGCCCTCGTCATCCGTGCCGCGGGAGAACTTGGAAAAATCCGGTGCGGCGTCGAGACGCGTCACGCGAATGCCGCGCTCCATCGTCTTGTCCTTGCCGAGCTTGGCCATGAACTTGTCGGCATGCGCTTCGGCAATTTCGACAAAGGTCTCGTCGGCCTGCATCTTGATCGCACCGATCTCGTTCTTGCTGAGATCGCCGCTTTTGCAGATCATGGGGATCAGCCAGCGCGGTTCGGCGCGCTGCTTGCGGCCGACCGACAGCGAGAACCACACAGCCGGACCGAAATCGCCGCGCGGCGTCAGCGGCCGCGAAGCCGGATCGCCCTGCGCGCCGTCACGCGGCTTGCGTGCTTCGAGCGATACGACGCTGACATCTTCCGGCGCGGAATTCTTGCCGCGATAGAGCGACACGAAAGCGCGTGCAAGCCTTTCCGCATCGAAACGTTCGATGAGCTTGGCGATCAGCGCCTGTTCGTCCTCGTCCGTCGTCACCTCGGTGAAGATCGGATCGGCAAACAGCCGCTCTTCGTCACGCACCGTCACCTCGTCGGCAGACGGCGGGTTTGCCCAGGTCGGCTCGATCTTGGCGCCGAACAGAAGGCGCTCTGCCTTGCGGCGCTGGGTCACCGGCACGATCATCGCGCTGACGCCCTTGCGGCCCGCACGGCCGGTACGGCCGGAACGGTGCAGCAGCGTTTCCGAATTGGTCGGAAGATCCGCATGGATAACGAGTTCCAGCCCCGGCAGGTCGATGCCGCGGGCGGCAACGTCGGTCGCAATGCAGACGCGGGCACGGCCGTCGCGCATGGCCTGCAGCGCATGGGTGCGCTCGTTCTGCGTCAGCTCGCCCGAAAGCGCCACGACGGAGAAATTGCGGTTGGAAAGCCGCGAGTGCAGATGGTTAACGGCCGCACGCGTCGAGCAGAACACGATCGCATTCGGCGATTCGTAATAACGCAGCACGTTGACGATGGCGTTTTCACGGTCGGACGGGGTCACCAGCAGGGCGCGATAGTCGATATCGACATGCTGCTTCTGTTCGGCGGCCGTCGCGATGCGCACGGCATCGCGCTGGTAGCTCTTCGCCAGCTTGGCGATCGCGGCCGGGACGGTGGCCGAGAACATCAGCGTGCGGCGCGTGTCAGGTGCGGATTCGAGGATGAATTCCAGGTCCTCGCGAAAACCGAGATCGAGCATCTCGTCGGCCTCGTCGAGAACCGCGACGCGGATCTCCGACATATCAAGCGCGTTGCGGCGAATATGATCGCAGATACGGCCCGGCGTGCCGACAACGATATGCGCGCCACGCTCCAGCGCCCGGCGCTCGTTGCGGATATCCATGCCGCCGACGCAGGACGTGATCACGGCACCGGCTTCGGCATAAAGCCAGTCGAGCTCGCGCTTCACCTGCATGGCAAGTTCGCGGGTCGGCGCAATGACGAGTGCGAGCGGCGCTGCGGCACGGCCAAAACTGTCGCGATCTTCAAGCAGGGTCGGCGCCATGGCGATGCCGAAGGCCACCGTCTTGCCGGAGCCCGTCTGGGCGGAAACCAGCGCGTCGGCGGTCGTGAGCGCCGGGTCCAGCATGGCCAGCTGAACGGGGGTCAGCGTCTCGTAACCACGCTTCTGCAAAGCCTTCGCGATCGCCGGAACGGCGCCGTTGATATCGGTCATCAATCTTGTCTTTCGGAATGTACCGCGCCTGCTGGCGCCATGGCTGCAACGATCGCAGCCGAACGTTTGCGCCGTCCCTATAGGGTAAGCTGCAAAAAGTCAAAGGATGGGTGAGTTGCACGGGAGGCGCATATATCGAAATGAGCTATGCTGATTTGATAATAGTATGGTCGGCACCGCAATTTGCGCAGCACTTGCCGGGAAATGCCCGTTGCGGCAACCAACTCACTTTGTCAGTTCGAAAGAGCGATATGGTTTTGCGTCGACTGAAGATAGAGACCCCACACGTCCGGCATTTAAACCAAAACAGCACAGGCAAACCATGGGCCAGCCAAATAATGGAGCCAACCACCTGTCCCGGAATGCCGTAAATCCGCGTGAGATAAGACAGCCAGAAGGTTGACGTGATAAAAACGAACAACGTCCATCCGACGTATAGCCAAGACTTTTGATAGAGTGACATCAGATTGCAGCCTAATCCTATGACACCATCTACCGCTGCTTGGTCACGATCCGCAAGCCGGCGAAGCGTTGAGGTCTTACACCGCAAACACCTTCGCTCTTCTCAAAGTCACGAACCCCTGTTCCCCAGCCTTCACCACCCTCTCCGGCTCCACATCAAACTCCAGTGCCTCACCGGCACCCGTCGTCGCCAGTACGCGACGGCCATCCGCCCGGTCGAGAACTCGGCTGATCGTCGCCGCAATTCCCGGCCCTTCATCGGACCAGTCGATATCGCTCGGCCGCGCATAAAGCTCGCCCCTGCCATCAGCCACACCCGCAGCCTCGACGGAAAGCCCCCCGACATAAGCCCGGCCATCCCGCACCTGCGCCGCAATCACATTCGCATCGCCGAGAAATTTCATCACGAAGGCCGATTTCGGATCGCGGCACACCTCTTCCGGCGTCCCCTGCTGCACGATCTGCCCATCCTTCAGGATCACCACCCGGTCAGCCAGATCGAGCGCCTCCTCCTGATCGTGGGTGACGAACAGCGTGGTGATCCCGAGTTCCGAATGAATCTCGCGCAGCCAGCGGCGCAAGTCGCGCCGCACATTGGCATCGAGCGCCCCGAAAGGCTCGTCGAGCAACAACACTTTCGGATCGACCGAAAGAGCACGCGCCAGCGCCACGCGCTGCCGCTGCCCGCCGGAAATCTGTGCAGGGAAACGATCCCCGAGACCTTCCAACCGCACCAGCCGCAACAGGTCGCTCACGCGGCTCTCGATCGCCGAGCGGTCGCGCTTTACCTTCGACACCTTCATGCCGAAAGCGATATTGTCGGCCACCGTCATATGCGGAAACAGCGCATAGTGCTGGAAGACGAAACCGACGCCGCGATCGCGAACCGGAATGTCGGTCGCATCCTGGTCACCGAAATGGATCGCGCCGCCATCGGCATATTCCAGCCCTGCCACCATGCGCAGTATCGTGGTCTTGCCTGAGCCGGATGGGCCCAGAAGCGCAACCAACTCGCCGCTCTCGATATCGAGCGACACGCCCTTGACGGCCTGAAAGCTCTCGAAGGTTTTGACGACGTTTTCGAGATGGATCTTCATGATGTTTTCTCTGCCGGATTTTCGGTTTTGCTGACGCGGCCCGCACCCTGGCGCTCGAGCGCCACCTTGGCGATGATGGTGAAGACGGCGATCAACGCCAGGATCGAGGCGGCGGCAAAAGCACCGGTCGCATTGTAGTCGTGATAGAGCAGTTCGATATGCAAAGGCAGCGTATTGGTCTGGCCGCGGATATTGCCGGACACGACCGAAACCGCACCGAATTCGCCCATGACACGGGCATTGCAAAGGATCACGCCGTAAAGCAGCGCCCATTTCACATTCGGCAGCGTCACCGAAAAGAAAGTGCGCCAGCCGGACGCGCCGAGCGAGGTCGACGCCTCTTCCAGATCCCGCCCCTGCGCCTGCATCAGCGGGATCAGTTCACGCGCGACAAAAGGTGCGGTGACGAACATCGAGGCGATGATGATGCCCGGAACGGCAAACAGGATCTTGATGTCATGCGCATCGAGCCACGGCCCGAACAGGCCCTGCAGCCCGTAGACGAACAGATAGGCGACACCGGCAACGATCGGCGATACGGAAAACGGGATCTCGATCACAACGAGCAGAAACCGCTTGCCCCGGAAATCGAACTTGGTGATCGCCCAGGCGGCGGCAATTCCGAAGACGGTATTGATCGGCACAGCAATCAGCGCCGCCAGCACCGTCAGCATCACCGCATGCAGCGTATCGGGATGCACGACCGTATCGCGATAAAGCTGCCAGCCCTTCGAAAAGGCCTCGACGCCGATAATGACCAGCGGCGCGAGGATGACGAAGGCGACGAGCACGAAAACGATGCCGATCAGCGAACGGCGAAACAGCGGGGCATCACCGACGCGCGGCGGCTTGCGGCGAGTGGAAACTGTGCTCATGGCTTATCCCTTCACCGTATAACGCAGCGCCCGCGCCTGCAGCCAGTTGGTGACGGCAAGCATGAAGAAGGCGGCCAGCAGCAGCACGGAGGCGATCGCAGCAGCAGCCTGATAGTCGTATTCCTCCAGCCGGATGAAGATCAGCAATGCGGTGATTTCCGTCGACATCGGCTGATTACCGGCAATGAAGATGATCGCACCGAATTCGCCGAGGCAGCGGGCAAAGGACAAGGACACGCCGGCGAGAAGTGCCGGGGCCAGAAGCGGCAGGATGACCTTGCGAAAGATCGTCCAGTCCGATCCGCCGAGCGATTGCGCCGCCTCTTCCAGCGCCGGATCGAGATCCTCCAGCACCGGCTGCACCGTACGCACGATGAACGGCAGCGAGGTAAAACACATGGCAATCATGATGCCGATCGGCGTATAGGCGACCTTGATGCCGAACCCTTCCAGTACCGAGCCGAACCAGCCGCTATTGGCAAACAGCGCGGTGAGCGCAATGCCGGCAACGGCGGTCGGCAGCGCAAACGGCAGATCTACCACCGCATCGACGATCCGCCTGCCGGGAAACCGATAGCGTGTGATCACCCAGGCAAGCGCCAGACCGAAAAACAGGTTGAAGGTCGTGGCGCCAAGCGCCGAAAGCACCGTGACGCGATAGCTCGCCATCGAGCGTGACGACGAAACGATCCGCCAGTAATCTTCGAACCCCAGGCTCGCGGCCTTGAATGCCAGTGCCGCCAGCGGCAGCACGACGATCAGGCCGACATAAAACAGGGTCACGCCCAGGGATAGCGGCAGGCCGGGCAGGACATTGCGTCGTCTCACGCGGTCGGTTCCTTATAACATGGCAAAACCCGGTGGATGGAAATCCGCCGGGTGGATACAGCAATTCGTGGCATCCCTCATCCCTGTGCTTGTCACAGGGATCCAGCCGACGCGCGTCTGCGCGGCGAAAGGAGCTTTTCCAGCCCAAGGACTTGGGCTGGCTGGATTCCTGTGACGAGCACAGGAATGAGGAAGTGGAGATGGCAGCCTAGCGCGAAAAGCTGCTGCCGAGCAATCAACGGCTGCCGTAAAGCTTGTCGAGCGTGCCACCTGACGCAAAATGCTCGGACTGGATCTTGCTCCAGCCGCCGAACACGTCATCGACCTTGACGAGGCGAACCTCGGGAAACTCGCTCTTGAATTCGGAAGCGACCTTTTCGTTATGAACGCGATGGCCGAATTCGGCAGCGATCTTCTGGCCTTCTTCCGTATAGAGGAAGTCGAGATAGCTCTTGGCGAGCGCTTCGGTGCCGTGCTTCTTGGCAACCTTGTCGACAACCGCAACCGGGAATTCCGCAAGCAGGCTGACGGACGGGATGACGCTTTCAACCTTATCCTTGCCGAACTGCTTTTCGATGCCGCGGGTTTCAGCCTCGAACGTGATCAGCACGTCGCCCTGGCCGCGCTCGACAAAGGTCGTCGTTGCCGCACGACCGCCGGTATCGAAGACCGGGACGTTGTCAAAGATCTTGGTGATGTAAGCTTCGACCTTTTCCTGATCGTCCTTGTACTCCTCCTTCGCCCATGCCGTGGCGGCGAGATAGGTGTAGCGCGCATTGCCCGAAGTCTTGGGATTCGGGAAGACGGCATGCACATCGTCACGGGCGAGATCGGCCCAGCCCTTGATGTTCTTCGGGTTGCCGGCGCGCACCAGGAAGGCCGGGAAGGAATAGAAGGGCGAGGCATTGTTCGGGAACGCCTTGGTCCATTCCGGAGAGACAAAACCGTTCTTTGCGAGGAAATCGATATCGGTCGACTGGTTGAAGGTCACCACGTCAGCCTCAAGCCCTTCGACGATAGAACGCGCCTGCTTCGACGTGCCGGCATGCGACTGGTCGATGGTGACGCCCGGATGGCCCTTCACGAAGGCTTCGTTGACGGCAACGAACAGCTCGCGCGCAACGTCGTAGGAAGCGTTGAGAAGCTTCTGCTCCTGCGCCATTGCCGGCTGGACGAACAGTGCCGCAATGGCGGTACCGAGAATGAGGAGGCGTTTCATCAGGTGTCTCCGGAAATTGGCCACGAATTTGAATGTGGGCGAAAACTATCGGCACCCAGCTAAAACCGCGAGGAATTGCCCTCCTCCGCCTGACCCGGACTTAGAATTTCCGTCCATTTTTCGCCATATTTGGCAATGGTTATGCCCGACCGTGCGTTTCGCCCTGCCGCGACAAGAAATCGGTTCCAGCTGGCCAGACTGGTCTGGTGAAGCGGAGCGCAACCGTATAGGACCGGATTGCAGCCCTCCTGCCTTCCGCGACAGCCCGGCTCGCCTTTTTATCCGCATTCATTGCCGAAGTCGTCGCACCATGAAAAACAAGAGCATTGGCTATGTCTACGTTCTGCTGGCCATAACCATTTTTGCCGCGCAGGACGGATTTTCAAAGTTCCTCGCGGAAAAATATCCGGTCATCGCCTTCACGATGATCCGCTTCTGGGCCTTTGCCGCCTTCGTCATCCTGTTTGCCGCCGTCTCGCCCGGCGGATTGCGCCAGGCCTTCGTCACCCGCCACCCTTTCCTGCAGATGCTGCGCGGCCCGCTTCTGATGCTCGAAATCATCCTCGTGGTTTACGCCTTCACCGCGGCCGGTCTCGCCATGACACAGGCGATCATGCAGGCGACGCCGCTCATCATCACGGTCCTTTCGATCCCGCTTCTGGGCGAAAAGGTAGGCTGGCGGCGTGGTGTCGCCGTGCTCGTCGGCCTCATCGGCGTGCTGGTCATCCTCAATCCGGGCGGCATCGAGTTCGGCACCCACCTCATCTGGCCGCTCGCCGGCGCATTCGCCTTCGGTCTCTACGGCATCGCCACCCGTGCGGTCGGTCGCGAGGATACCGCAGTCACCAGCGTTCTTTATACAGGCGTCTTCGGCGCCATCGCCGCCACCGCGATCGGTGTCTTCTACTGGACACCGATCGCCACGCAGGACTGGCCGGCCCTGATCGCGCTCTGCATCTGCGGCGCGCTCAGCCATTTCTTCCTGATCAAGGCCTATGGCATTTTGAGCGCGGTCGAAGTCCAGCCGCTCACCTATCTGCAGATCGTCCTCAGCGTCGGCGTGGCCACCTTCTTTTTCGGCGAGACGATCACAGGGAACATGGTGGTCGGTGCGGTAATCGTCGTTGCGGCCGGGCTGTTCACCGTCTGGCGGGAACACAGGCTCGGGATCAAGTAAGAGCGCCCTCTGTTGACGACTATCCGTGGCGATACGGGGACGCCATTTGATATCGGAAAGTAATTCTATCTTAAGCGGCAAAATCTAGTCTGGTTGCATGACCAGAACAGAGCTGTCCGTCGTCGTTCCCTGCTTCAATGAAGAAGCTGTACTGGAAGAGTTTTCCGGGCGGATGTCGCGGGCCTGCGCCGCGGTCACGCAGGACTATGAAATCGTTTTCGTCGATGACGGGTCCTCCGATCGCACATGGCCTCTCATCGAGATGCTGTCGCAAAAAGATCCCCGCATCGTCGGCGTGCAGCTCTTCCGCAATCACGGGCACCAACTGGCAGCCACGGCAGGGCTTTCACTTGCAAGGGGCGAGCGCGTTCTTCTGATCGACGCCGACCTGCAGGATCCGCCGGAATTGCTGCCGTCCATGGCAAGGCTCATGGACGAGGGGTTTGACGTCGTTTACGGGAAGCGCATCGCGCGTGCCGGTGAAACCACCTTCAAACGGCTGACCGCATCGGTCTTCTACCGCCTGCTGAACAGGCTCTCGTCGGTTCCGATCCCGGAAGACACAGGCGATTTCAGGCTGATGGCCCGTCCGGTCGTCGATATCCTCAACGGCATGCCCGAAAGGCACCGCTTCATCCGCGGCATGGTCAGCTGGATCGGCGGACGGCAGGCGGCCTTCCCTTACGCACGCGATGCCCGTTTTGCCGGCGAGACCAAATATCCGCTGCGCAAGATGATCTCGCTTGCCATCGACGCCCTGACCAGTTTTTCCACCAAACCTTTGCGCGCCGCCGTCTGGCTCGGCCTCATGTCGTCGCTTTTCGCCTTCGCCATCCTCTTTTACGCCGTCTTCCAATGGGCCGCCGGCAATGTCGTTCCGGGCTGGGCAAGCTCCGTCGTCGCGATCTCATTCTTTTCCGGCACGCAGCTCTTCGTCATGGGAGTCTTCGGTGAATATCTCGGGCGCGTTGTTCAGGAGGTGAAGGGGCGGCCTCTATTCACCATCGGCAAGATCTGCCGCAACGACGCCAACGCGGAACTTTCGGGCGATATAGAGAGCCTGCGCAAAGCCGTGACCGACTATCCGCGGTCGGAAAAACGCATTTCTCGCTAGGAGCCAGCATGACGATGACGTCGGGCACGGATGACATCGGGACGACTGCGGCCAGCGAGAAAAAAGCCGCCCGCATGTCCGACCGGCGGGTCGTTCCGCTCATCCTGCTGGCAGCGCTCATTTCGCTGATCCCGATCCTGTCGGTCCGCTTCCCGCCGATGACCGACTACGCCAACCACTATGTCCGGCTCTGGCTTCTGTCAGGCGGCATCGAACGCCCGTTCATGGCGCAAGTCTACCAGATCGACTGGAACGTCGCCTGGACCAATATCGCCATCGATCTCCTGGCCTTTGCGCTCGGCAAGATAGCAACGATGGATTTCATCGCTCCCTTCGTCCTGGCGCTGGCGCTGCTTCTGCCGCCGATCGGCGTGACGCTGCTCAATCGCAGGCTTTTCGGCGGGTTTCACTGGTGGCAATTGCTGTGCTTCGCGCTCGCCTGGAATGCAGTATTTCTTTTCGGCTTCCTGAGTTTTTCGATCAGCCTGGGCCTGGCGCTCATCTTTGCCTATCTCGATGAATGCCTGAAGGATCGCGGTGCGATACACATCTTCGCGCTGCGCATCGCCTGTGCGGCGATCCTGCTCACTGCTCACCCGTTCGGCCTGCTGTTCTACACCGCCTTGCTGGCGGCCCTGGCATTCGGCTCCTCGGCGGCTCCCCTGAAACAAGGGCGTGCATTCGCCGCCGCCATAGGCCGTGTTGTCATAGCCGTCACACCGGTCTTTCTGCCGCTGATCGCCTTCCTGCTGTTCGGCCCGTCCCTGCCCGGCCAGAGGGACGTGCCCCTGCTCGACAGCCTGCACTGGGACAATCCGTCAATCATGCGCTCGCTGAAGGTGTTGCTCACCTATTTCAGGACCTATGACGCACGTATCGACATGATCTACCTGATGCTCTTTATCGTGGTGGTCAGGGAAACGATCCGGCGCAGCCTCATCAGCGTGCATTGGGGTCTGGTGCTGGTCGCGATCGTCACTGCTCTTTTGTCGATGATCATGCCGACGCATGCCTTTGATACCGGAGGCATGGACGTCCGCCTGCCAAGCATGATGACCCTTGCTGCAGCGGCGGGACTGAGGCCGGAGGTGAAGGGGCGGCTGCAAACCATCGTGTTGCCGGCAGTGCTCCTTCTTGTCGTCGTCCGGACGGCCTTCATCGAATACGTATGGCTTCAACGCAATATGGACGTCACCGCCGTTGAACGTGTCCTGCAACACGTGAAGCCGGGTTCCGCCGTGCTGCCTGCCCATGCTCAGACGGACCCTCAAGACCTGGTCAACATGCCGGTCGGGCGCATCGTCGGCGGCATGTTCCCGAGCTATATCCATTATCCTGCACTGGTAAGCGTCGAGCAGGATGCCTTCATGCCATACCTGTTCACCGCGGCAGGTAAACAGCCCCTGCGCGTCCGAGAACCTTGGACGGAAATCGCCGTGCCTGAAGGCATTCCAATTCCCACCGATGTGCTGAACGAAGCGGCGCCTCATTATGCGCCCTATATGGCCGACTGGAAGAACCGCTTCGACTACGTGCTGGTGTTGAACGCAGACATGACCAGCCCAGACCACCCGATGCCGGCTATCGACGCCGTCCATCTGGTCGCGGACGAAGGCTTTGCGCGCCTCTATCGCATCGACCATCCGAAACCATCGCAGGAATAACCGCCGTCAATCCGACAGCAGCTCCCTCACGCGACGCGCAAAGGCGTCGCTGAGGAACGGCTTGGTCATCACATGCATGCCATGCTCCAGATGACCGTGGTTCAGCACCGCATTTTCCGCATATCCGGTGACGAACAGAACCTTGAAGTCCGGCCGCTCGGCGCGCACCGCATCCGCCAGCTGCCGTCCGTTCATGCCGCCCGGCAGGCCGACATCGGTCACCAGAAGATCGATCGGCTGTCCGGAATTCATGATCTTCAGCGCCGTTGGCCCATCGCCGGCTTCCAGCACATGATAGCCAAGCTCTTCGAGGATCTCGACGGCCACCATCCGCACCAGCGGTTCGTCGTCGACGACGAGGATGGTTTCGTGATCGGCAGACCGCGGCGCCGAGGTCACTTCGGCCACATCATCGTCGCTGCTGTCTTCGCCCAGATGGCGCGGCAGGTAGATACAGATCATCGTGCCCTTGCCGAGCTCCGAATAGATCCGCGCCGTTCCGCCGGATTGGCCGGCAAAACCATGCACCATGGAAAGACCGAGACCCGTGCCCTGTCCGATCGGCTTGGTCGTATAGAATGGATCGAAGGCACGCTCGACGATTTCCGGCGGCATGCCGGTACCCGTATCGCTGACGCAGAGCGACACATATTGCCCCGGCGGCAGTCCGCGCTGGCGGGCAGCCCGCTCGTCGAACCAGCGGTTGGATGTTTCGATCGTCAGCTTGCCGCCGTCGGGCATCGCATCGCGTGCATTGATGCACAGGTTGAGCAGCGCGTTTTCCAGCTGCCCAACATCGACGAACGTCGTCCACAGACCGCCGGCGAAAGCCGTCTCCACATGGATCGTCGGCCCGACGCTGCGGGTGACGAGGTCCTGCATGCCCGACACGAGACGGTTGAGCAGCACCGGTTTTGGATCAAGCGTCTGTCGACGGGAAAACGCAAGCAGACGCTGGGTCAGGCCCGCAGCGCGTTTGGCGGCTCCCTGCGCCCCGGTGATATAGCGGTCGAGATCGCTGATCCGACCCTGCGCAAGCCGCGTCTGCATCAGCTCCAGCGAGCCGGAAATGCCGGCGAGCAGATTGTTGAAGTCATGCGCGAGACCCCCGGTCAGCTGGCCGACCGCCTCCATCTTCTGGGCGTGGCGCAACTGTTCTTCGGCGCGCATCAGCTCCGCGGTGCGTGCCGAAACCCGCTGTTCCAGTGTGTCATTCAATGCCCGCAACGCCGAGGCCGCGCGATCCCGCTCCGCCTCCACCGTCCGGCGCGCTTCGATATCGAGCAGCACGCCCGGAAAATGCAGCGGCGTGCCGTCGGGCGAAAGCTCCACCCGCCCATTGGCTTCCAGCCAGTAGAAATTCCCGTCCAGACGTCGTGTCCGGTACTGGTGTGCCCAGGGGCCGTTGCGCGTCAACGCGTCGTTAATGGCCGCCGTCAGCCCCGCCTTGTCGTCGGGATGCACCGTCTCGATAATCTGGTCGAGGCTCAACCCTTCGCGCCCGAGCGCCGGATCAAGCCCGAACGCGCTGGCAAAAGCCTCGTCGATGGTGAACTTGTCGGCCCTGATATCCCAGAACCACGTGCCGATGATGGCGCCGGCCGCCAGCGCAAGCTTCACCCTCTGGATGTTTTCGCGCGCCACAGCCTCGCTTGCCTTCAGCGCCGCCTCCGCCTGCTTGCGGGCGGTGATGTCGCGAAACAGGACCGATACCTGCCTGAGGCTGGCCGGCTCCACGCGCGAGCTGGAGACTTCGATATAACGGCCGATAGCCTCGAACTCCAGTTCGAAGCGGATCGCCTCGCCGCTGCGCAACACGCTCCCGTAAAGCTCGATCCATTTGTCGGCGGCCTTCGGTTCGATCTCGCGAAGACGCTTGCCGACGATGTTGGCAATGCCGGTCTGGCGCTCGTAGCCGGAATTGGCTTCGATATGCACATAATCGCTGAGCGGCCCATCTGGTCCGTCGATGAACTCGATGATGCAGAAACCTTCGTCGATCGCCTCGAACAATGCGCGATACCGCGCCTCGCTCCGGAACAGGGCATCGTCATCCGGAAGATCAAGCATTTCGTCAGAACTCAAGGATCGGTCCTCTTACGCGGCGTTTTATTTCATTAGCATAACGCGCATTAAAGGAAATCAGTTGCGACGGAACGATTTCACGTCGTGGCGCGCAATCCGCCTGCCATCAGGCTAAATGCTTCTATCGCCTTGGGAAGAACCTCTGCCGGATTGTCGCTCGCCGCCACCCAGAGCGCTGCGTTGAGCGCGGCACCGTTGAGAAGCCGCGCCGCGGCCTCTATGTCGACCGGCTTCATGACGCCGTTCTCGATCATCAGGCGAACCCCCTTGCGCGTCTCCTCGAGGCAGCTGTTCTGGCTCGGCCATTGCGACGGATCGCCCAGCACCGCCGGCCCGTCGAGCAGCACGATCCGCTGGATCTCGGGATCGAGCGCCATCTCGATATAGGCCGCCCCTTCGCCAAGCAACGCCTGCCAGATATTGCCCGGCTCGTCCGCGGCTCGTTTCGCGCCGATCTCCCGCGCCCGTGCCGCCATTTCGCCGTCGAGCTGGTTCACCACTGCGGCCAACAGGCCGCGTTTGTCACCGAAATTATGATAGAGCGCGCCGCGCGTCAGCCCGGCATCAGCCGTCAGCTCGTCCATCGAGGCATTGGCAAACCCTTTTTCCGCAAAGGCTTTTCGCGCCGCCGCAATCAGCTTGGCCCGATTTTCTTCCATCTTTTCCAGACGCTTTCCCGCCATGGCCAACTCCGAATTTCAGATACGCAGCGTATATGAACTTGACATACGTGCCGTATGCAACCATTTTACATACGAGCCGTATATCAAATAAGTCCCCGGCTTGTGAAGCCGTATCTCTGGATGCGCAATTGGAAACATCACGAAGAAAGATCGGACCATGACAAAACGCGAAACCATTTTCCCGCCGAACCGCCACGCGCTCTACGAACAGCATGGCTATTCCGCCGCCATTCGCTCCGGCGACCTCCTGTTCGTCTCGGGCCAGGTCGGCAGCCGCGAGGACGGCACGCCCGAACCTGATTTCAAGGCACAGGTCGAACTGGCCTTCGCCAATCTCCAGGCAGTTCTGAAAGCCGCCGGAGCCGGACTGGACGACATTATCGACGTCACCACCTTCCACACCGATCCCGAAAACCAGTTCGGCACGATCATGGAAGTGAAAAGCCGGATCTTCCCCGCAGCCCCCTATCCAAACTGGACAGCCATCGGCACCACCTGGCTCTCCGGCTTCGATTTCGAAATCAAGGTCATCGCCCGCGTTCCGCAGGCTGCCTGACGCACCGCGCAGACCCGGCCCGGCATGATATCACGCCACGGCTCGCGGGGATGATCGGACCTGGCGCTGAAAATATTCGCATTGTCCCGAAAGGACTTGGGCCAACCGCCGGGCCGATTTCATCCCCGCGCCCGGAAATGGCACGACACTCTTCCCGTCATCGGATGGGAACCGGGTTCGCGAACCGGCACCTTCCTCAACGGGTCGCAACCCGGTCTCCGGTGATGGTCGATGATTAAGGTCGAACGGGAACTGACAAGTCTCGGGAAGACCGGATGAAACGGCCGGGGCAGGCAGACCAAAATCTACCTCATACCCAATACAACCACTGCCTGCCCCATTCCCGTTTCAACCATGCTGGTGCGAGCCAGTGTGGATATGGGTGCTTGCAGCCATTACCCCCCTCTGCCCTGCCGGGCATCTCCCCCACAAGGGGGGAGATCGGCAAGATGTCAGCTCACCGCCCCAAGCAAACGTCATACTCCACTCCGCCTACTATTCTACGCCAGCTGGGGAGCGGCGGTAGTGCCGAGTGTGATCTCCCCCCTTGTTGGGGAGATGGCCGGCAGGCCAGAGGGGGTGTCTACTCGCTCAGCGCCTTCAAAAAGCTACAGCCGGTGATCGGCAAACAACGGCGCATGCTCCCCGACAAAATACCGATCCAGCTCCGCCTCCGTCACCTGCGCCAGCGTTTCCGGCTGCCAGCGTGGATTGCGGTCCTTGTCGATCACGGCAGCGCGCACGCCCTCGTAGAAATCAGGATTGCGCAGAAGCTCGGAAGCGACCGTGAATTCCCGCTCCAGGCATTCGACCAGGCTGGAGCTTTTGCGCCCGGCACGCAGCAGCCGCAAGGTCAGCTTCAGGCTCGTCGGCGAGCGCTTGGCGATCACGTCCCGTGTGAAGGCGGCAAATTCGCCCTCTTCCTTTTCAAGCGCCGCAAGGATTTCCTCTACCGTATCGAAACCGAAGACCCGATCGATCAGCGCCCGTTGCCCCTCCAGCCGGCTTTCACCCGCAGGGCCGGCAAAACCTCCGATCACTGCCGCGATCTCCGCGTCGGACGCACCGGCACCGAGCGCGCCCAGCGCCTGCGTCAACGCACCGAGCTTTTCGGACGGTACAAAATAATCCGCGAAACCGGCAAAGATCGCATCCGCCGCCCCGACGATCTCCCCGGTCAGTCCCATCCAGGTCCCGACCTCGCCCGGAGCCCTCGGCAGCAGCCACGTTGCCCCGACATCCGGCGCGTAACCGATCCCGGTTTCCGGCATGGCAAGCTTCGTTCGCTCGGTCACGATCCGATGTTTGCCATGGGACGCGACGCCCACGCCGCCGCCCATGACGATACCGTCCATCAGCGCCACATAGGGTTTCGGATAGCGCGCGATCGTATAGTTGACCGGAAACTCCTCGCGCCAGAACCGCGTCACTTCGGGATCACCTGCCTTGCCGAGCTGGTAGATCGCCCGGATATCGCCACCGGCGCAGAGCCCACGCTCGCCCTCGCCCGTCAGGATCACGCAGGAAATCTCAGGATCTTCGGCAAACCGTTCCAGCGCCGGCTTCATCACATGCACCATGGCAAGGTTGAGACTGTTCAGCGCCTTCGGCCGGTTAAGCCTGATGATCGCCGCCGACCCGATACGGTCGAAAAGGATTTCGTCGGTCTGAACTGCGCG
The DNA here is from genome assembly GCA_900466875.1 of Hyphomicrobiales bacterium. GTDB lineage: Bacteria > Pseudomonadota > Alphaproteobacteria > Rhizobiales > Rhizobiaceae > Neorhizobium. The sequence goes on from UBNQ01000037.1 coordinate 36,593, forward strand.
ATCTGTCATGCCTGCCCCTGAACGTGATTGCCGGTCCGCAATCATAACGGTGAGCAAATCGGTGATGCCAGAGATAATATTGGGCATGATTGCCGCATTGGGGGAGATTGTTGCGGTCGGTCGCGATCCCCTCACTTGCAATTTCTGAAACTTAGCTGCGCTAAGATTTCGAAATTGCTTTCTCTCCCACAAGGGGAGAGATACCGGAGATCGCGGCACCCTCGGTGCCTTACCTCTCCCCCTGTGGGAGAGGTTACAAAATCAAGATCTTAGCCAAAGGCTAAGTCTTAGATTTTGTTGGTGAGGGGAACCTTCCGCGCGTGCAAATCCCCCCTACTCCGCAGCCATCGGCATATCCCGCCGTGCCTCGAACAGATCACCCTGATTGGCAGGCTGATCTTCGCCCTCCTTCGCCTTCGGCTCCCGCCCGAAGAACAGCGCGTAACCGGCGGGAAGCACCAGAATGGTCAGCACGGTTGCCACCAGAATGCCGCCCATCATCGCATAGGCGAGCGGCCCCCAGAACAGGCCCCAGGAGATCGGGATCAGCGCCAGAACCGCCGTCATTGCGGTCAGCATGATCGGCCGGAAACGACGCACGGCCGCGCCGATGATGGCTTCCTGCCGGTGCATGCCAGCTGCGATATCCTGGTCGATCTGGTCGATCAGGATGATCGAGTTGCGGATGATGATGCCGAGCAGCGCAATCACGCCGAGGATCGCCACGAAACCGAAAGGCGCCCCGGTGATCAGCAACGCCATGGCAGCGCCGATAATGCCGAGCGGACCGGTGGCCAGCACCAGCAGCGCCTTGCCGAAATGCCTCAGCTGCATCATCAGCAGAAGCATGATGACGAGCAGCATGACCGGCGCCTTGGCGGCGATCGAGGCCTGACTTTCGGCCGCATCTTCGGCACCACCCTGGATCTCGATCCGGTAGCCGGCCGGAAGTGCACCCCGCAGGTCGGCAATCGAATTGTAGAAATTCATCGACGCCTGCGTCGCCTCGATACCATCGGGCAGTGTCGCCTTGACGGTGATTGTCGGCAGGCGGTCACGCCGCCATTCGATGCCCTGTTCCATCACCGGCACGACCTGCGCGATCTGCGATACCGGCACGAAGCCGCCGAAATCGGTCGGCACATAGACCGACTGCACGGCCGACAGAAGATCGCGGGTGGCATCCGGCTCGCGTAGCACGATCGAGACGGTTTCCTCGCCGTCGCGGAAATCGGCAAGCGGTGCACCAGCGGTTGCCGCCTGCAGCATCTGCCGCACGCGCTGAGACGAGACACCAAGCGCCCGTGCGCGGTCCTGATCGATGACCAGCTTCATGCCCGGCACCGGCTCCATCCAGTCGTCATGGATCGAACCGAAGAGCGGGTTCTGATGATAACGCTCCTTCACCTGATCGGCGATGCGGCGCACTTCAGCCTTGTCCGGGCCGATGACGCGCATCTGCACCGGCCAGCCTGTCGGCGGGCCGAGGAACAGGCGGTCGACCTTGCTGCGAACGGTCGGAAAATCGTCGGCCAGGATCTGCCGCAGCTTGACGATCATCCGCTCGCGCTCTTCCAGTCCCTTCGACATGATCAGCAACTGCGCATAGTTCGGATTGCGAAGCTGCTGGTCGAGCGGCAGGAAGAAGCGCGGCGCGCCCTCGCCGATAAAGGTGGCGATGAAGGTCTTGTCCTGATCGGGCATGATCTTGTCTTCGAGCGCCTTGGCCTGACGTTCCACCTCCTCGATCGCGGTTCCTTCCGGCAGCCACATGTCGACCAGAATTTCCGGCCTGGACGATTGCGGGAAGAAGCTCTGCGGAATGAACTGGAACGACCACAGGCTGCCGGCAAAGATGCCAAGCGTTGCGAGAAGAATGATCGCCTTGTGGCGGACGGACCAGGTCACCGCATGCCGCACGCTGCGATACATGCGCGTATCATAGGCATCGTGGTGATGGCCGGTTCCGGCATGGGCGCGCTGCTTCAAGAGCATGTAGCCAAGCCACGGGGTAAAATAGACCGCCACGAACCACGAGACGATCAGCGCGATGCCGACCACGTAGAACAGCGAGCGCACATATTCGCCGGCGGTGGAATCGGCAAACCCGACCGGAATGAAGCCGGCGGTGGTGATCAGTGTGCCGGTCAGCATCGGGAAGGCGGTGGAGGAATAGGCGAATGTCGCAGCCTCAAGCCGTGGCAATCCCTCCTCCAGCTTGCGCTCCATCATCTCGACCACGATCATCGCATCGTCGACGAGCAGCCCGAGCGCGATGATCAGTGCGCCGAGCGAGATGCGCTGCAGCTCGATGCCGAGATAATACATGATCGCAAGCGTCGCCGAGAGCACCAGCGGAATGGCGATCGCGATCACGATACCCGACCGCCAGCCGATCGAGATCAGCGACACGACGAGCACGATGGCAAGAGCCTCCATCAGCGCCTGGGTGAATTCCCCGACAGCCTCGGTAACTACTTCCGGCTGGTTGGAAATCTGGTGCACTTCGGCACCGATCGGCAGCGTTTCTGCAAAGCGCTTATACATCTCCTCGACGTTGTGACCGACATCGGTCACCTTGAACCCGTTGGCCATGACGATACCGAGCTGGACGCTGTCATGTCCGTTGAAACGGAATTTCCGTTCATAGGGATCGACCAACCCATCCTTGACGGTGGCGATATCGCCGAGCCGGATGACCTGATCGCCGGTTTTGATCCGCAGCTCGCGAATATCCTCCGGCGTGGTCACACCGCCTTCGACGGAAATGCGCACCGAGCGATCGGCCGTCTGCACCGAGCCTGCGGCATCGATGTCGTTCTGACCGGCGAGAGCTTCCTGGATATTGGTGATCGTCAGGCCGCGTTCGGCCAGCGCCTTGGAGGAAACGTCGATGAAGATTTTTTGCGGCTGGTCGCCCAGAATGGTCGCCTTTTCGACACCCGGCACGGTGAGCAGCATGTCGCGCGCCTGAATGGCGAACTGCTTCAGTTCCGGATAGCTGTAGCCGTCGCCGGTGATCGCATGCAGCGTGATGTAGGTGTCGCCGAACTCATCGTTGAAATAGGGGCCACGCAGACCGGTCGGCAGGTCCTGTTTGATGTCGCCGACCTTCTTGCGCACCTGATAGAAGGCGTCTGCCACTTCCTGCGCATTCGTGTCGCCCTTGACCTGAATGGTCGAGATCGAGAACCCGGCGCGCGTATCGGACTTGATCCAGTCGAGATGCGGGGTCTCCTGCAGCTTGCGCTCGATCTTGTTGACCACCTGGTTCTGCATGTCCTCGACCGAGGCGCCGGGCCATGCGCTCTGCACGATCATCACGCGGAAGGTAAAGTCGGGATCTTCCTTCTGGCCCATGTTCATCACGCCAAGAATGCCCATGACGATGATGAGGCCGAACAGGAAGCGCGCGATGCTCGGATGGCCGATCGCCCAGCGCGACAGGTTGAAGCCGCCCTTTGGCTGCGGATTTGCCTGATTGGAGGAACTCATTGGGGTATCCTTTCAGCGCAACAACAATCAGGGCTGGATCGAAGCGGTGGACTGGGTCGACACGCTGCCGAAGCGGGAAGCAACCGTCTCGGGCAGCTTGACCTTCAACCCGTCCCGCATGAACTGAGTACCGGCCGATACGACGAGATCGCCCTTGGCAAGCCCTTCAGAAACCCGGGCAACGCTGTCGCCATATCCGGCGACCGTTACCGCACGGGAGCTGACCTCCCCCTTGTCGCGATCGACGATCCAGACCACCGGCTTGCCGTCCTTCTGGGCAAGGGCCGCCAGCGGCACACCGAAGGTCGGCGCCACATTGTCCTCGACCGCATCGATCGTCGCCGTCATGCCGATCAGCACGCGGTCGTCGGCGGGCAGGCTGACGCGCACGGCGAAGGTGCGGGACTGGGCATCGGCGCTGCCGGCCACTTCGCGAACCTTGCCCTCGAGCACCAGGTCCCGCGCCGACCAGAAGCTGGCCTTGACCGTCTTGCCCGGCTTGAAATGCGCGATATCCGTTTCCGGCACCGCGATTTGCACTTCCTTCTCGCCATCGACGGCAACGGCAACAACGGTCGTACCGGCGCTGACGACCTGGCCGATATCGGCGCTGACGGTCGTCACGATACCGTTCTGGGTGGCCTTTAGTTCGGTATAGGCAACCTGGTTATTGGCCTCTTCCAGAGCCGATTCTGCCGACTGAAGCTGCGACTGCGCCTGATCGGCGGCAAGCTGAGCCTGTTCGAGCTGCGACTGCGAGGTGGCGCTCTTTTCCGCCAGCGTTTCTGCACGCTTTCGGGCAAGGCCGGTAATCTCGACCTGCTTTTGCGCGGAAGTGAGGTCGGCATCGGCACGGCGAACCGAAAGCTGGTAATCGACGGCATCGAGCCTTGCGAGCACGGTGCCGGGCTCCACCCGATCACCCACATCGACCAGCCGCTCCGTGATCTTGCCGGCAACGCGGAAACCGAGGTTCATCTCCGTCCTTGCCCGGACCGAACCGGAATAGACGAGGCTGCGCCCGATCTCCGGCCCGCCGATCTCGACCACCTTCACCGGCCGCACGGGATCCGGCGCTTCGACAGCCTTCTCCTCGGAGCAGGCTGAGAGAGCACTGAGCGCGACTGCGAGAAACAGCCCTTTTGCGAAAACGCAAGAACGACGATGATTGGTCAAGGACATGGTCCCCACTCCCGGTGGCGATTGCATATGGCGCCTTGCGGCCCCGGCTTTTGATTTCGAGGTTTTTCTATTTCAGCGCCCTGATGGCGAAATCGACCAGATCGGCCGGCGTCGTGCGACGGTTCTCGATCAGGCATTCGGCGATGATCTGCGGGTGACAGAGCGTCACCGTGCAATCACAAAGACATTCCGCGGCAGCATCGGCATCTTGAGCGCGAAATTCACCGGCGGCAATACCCTCGCGGACGAGACCGGCCACGATCTCCCGCATCTGCATGATATGATCCTCGATGACCGACCACTGCTCCTGGATGGCGACGACGACCATCTCATGCACCTTGTCGTCGTGCAGCATCGTATCGACGGTGATCTTGTGCTGCTGGAGAAAATGATCCCGCACACGCTCGGAAACACTGACCGTACGCTTCGCGTTTTCCAGCGCGACGTCACGGCTGGCATCCAGCAACTTGCTGGCAAGCGCCCGGTGGATCTCCGCCTTGGACGAGAAGAACCGATAGATGTTGGCGGGCGACATGCCGAGATCCTTGGCAATGTCGGCCACATTGGTCTTCGAATACCCGTAATGCTTGAACAGGCGCTCCGCGGCTTCAAGAATTCGTTCGATATTCTCGCGGCGCAAAGCCTCTGCCTGCAGGTCGAGGTTATCCATAAATCCTCACGAATTACGACTGACGAATTTTAATTTTCGTCAATCGTAATTCAAAAGCAGCGACCTGTCAACGCTGCGTCATCCACCCAACATTGAGCGCGTTAAAACAATCAACTTTAGGTAAGGACTTGTTGAAGTTAACCGCCCCTTTTGATGGTCCCGATAAAGAGATCATGCTATCACTTGCCGAAATGCCGGATGAGGCAGGAACCAAATCCCGGATCGGACGTTACCGCGCGCCGAACTGACGATAGTCGTGGTTCGAGGGGGAACATGCATGCAATGATGGAAAGTCACGACGTTTCTCTGCTCGACCAGGAGCGCTATCGCCTTCTGGTGGATGCAATCTCGGACTATGCCATCTATATGCTCGATCCGTCGGGCCATGTGATCAGCTGGAATGCCGGCGCGGAACGCTTCAAGGGTTACGAGGCCGCGGAAATTCTCGGCCACCACTTCTCCCGTTTTTATACCCAAGAGGATCGTGTCGCGCGCCTGCCGGAACGGACACTCGAAACCGCCATGAGCCAGGGCCGGTTCGAAAGCGAAGGCTGGCGTATCCGCAAGGACGGCACTCGCTTCTGGGCCCACGCCATCATCGATCCGATCTGGGATCGCAACGGCCACCTTCTCGGTTTCGCCAAGGTAACCCGCGACCTGACGGAGCGGAAGAAGGCGGAAGCGGAACTGCGGTTGAGCGAGGAGAAATTCCAGCTGCTCGTCAACGGCGTCAGCGATTACGCGCTTTACATGCTCGATCCCGATGGTTTCGTCAGCAACTGGAATGCCGGAGCGGCTCGCATCAAGGGTTACACGGCTGAGGAAGCCGTCGGCCGCCATTTTTCGCATTTCTATACCGAGGAAGACCAGAAGAAGGGTGAGCCGGAGCGCAATCTCGACATCGCCCGTCGTACAGGCAGGGTGGAACGGGAAGGATTGCGACAGCGCAAGGACGGCACGACCTTCTGGGCACATGTCGTCATCGACGCCATTCGCGACGAAACAGGCCAGTTGATCGGTTATGCCAAGATCACCCGCGACATTTCCGAAAAGGTCGAGGCGCAGAAGGCGCTGACCAAGACCCGCGAGGAACTGTTCCAGGCGCAGAAGATGGAAGCGATCGGCCAGCTGACCGGCGGCATCGCCCACGACTTCAACAACCTGCTGATGGCGATCATGGGCAGCCTCGAAATCCTGCGCAAGCGCATGCCGGACGACCCTTCGCTTCGCCCGCTGATCGACAATGCGCTGCAGGGCGCCGAGCGCGGCGCAGCACTGACCCAGCGGATGCTTGCCTTCTCCCGCCGGCAGGAACTGAACATGCGGCCGGTCGACGTGCCCTCGCTGGTCGCTGGAATAATGGATTTTCTCGAACGCTCCCTAAGCTCGTCCATGCGCATCGAAACGCGCTTTCCCGCGGATCTGCCGCATGTGCTGACCGATGCCGTGCAGCTCGAAACGGCTATTCTCAATCTCGTGGTCAACGCCCGCGACGCGATGGGTGACAGCGGTACGGTGACGATCAGCGCCGAACGTCACCAAATTGGCGAAGAGGGTGGAAAACTCCGCAGCGGTGACTATTTGCGTATATGCGTCCGCGATACCGGCGAAGGCATGGACCCGGAGACGGCGGCGCGCGCAACGACGCCCTTTTTCACCACCAAGGGCGTGGGCAAGGGAACAGGATTGGGATTATCGATGGTACAGGGACTGACGGAACAATCGGGCGGAATGCTCTCGATCGACAGCGTCAGGCACGAAGGCACCACCGTGTCGCTCTTTCTGCCGACGATCGACCAAGAGGATTGCCCAAACGAGAAGACTCAGGCCGCCCATAACGGCGAAAAGATAGGCGACCGACCGCTGATCGTACTGGCAGTGGACGACGATGCCCTTGTCCTGATGAACACCACGCTGATGCTGGAAGATCTCGGCCATCAGGTGATCGAAGCATATAGCGGCTCCGAGGCGCTTGTTGCACTCCGCCAGCAGGACAGTCGCATCGATCTGGTCATCACCGACCATTCGATGCCCAAGATGACCGGCGCGGAACTCGCCGCCGAGATCGCCACCGAATGGCCGGGCCTTCCGGTCGTGCTGGCAACCGGCTATGCCGAGCTTCCGGATGGCAGCGGCAATCATCTGCCACGCCTGCCGAAACCATTTTCCCAGGCTCAGCTGAGCGACATGATCGGAACCGTGACCGGTACCGGCGCCTGACCAACCGGGCTTGAACCATTCGCCGCGCCACGCGTTGTCTTCCCGTTCGAACACGGGAGGTATCGAGATGGTCTTCAAGCATCAGCAGTTCTACGACGCACCGCCGGAAATCGAAATCGAATTCCCGCCCAGCGCAACGCTGGAAGCGGCCGTCTCCGATGCGCTCGCCTCATCCGGCGGCATCGACGCAAGCGATGTCACGGTTACCGCGAATGGTTCGACGATCACGCTTGCCGGCGCGGTCCTCCGGCAGGAGGAAGTCACTCGTGCCGAGGAGGTCGTCCGCGGTGTCAACGGTGTCACCGAGGTGCGCAACGGCCTCGTGGTGACCGGTCCAGACCAGATTGACCGCGGAATTTGACGCGGCCGGCATGACTTGAGCCGCTTGATTTTCAAGCGTTATAGCGATTTCCCTCGCCTGCCTGATGTCACCATATTCAGGCGGAGCGCCTGTGCATTATGCGGGCAATGGCGTCGCTTTTTCTACGATCGCTTACATTTTTGGAACAGGCATCGCCGCCAGCGGGGCGGCAGCCGTGTAAGAGACTGATTGATTTCAGCAAAAATGTAAGAATTGCCGTGACTTACCAAAACTCGAATTACCTGGCCTCGGTTGAGGACATAAGCACCCATCTGGATGATCCGAACCTCGTCATTCTGGATTGCACGTCAACCGTGATCCCGGCAGACGCCGGATTTACGGTCGCCGATGGCCGCGAGGCATTCGAAGAGGGCCATATTCCCGGCGCGCAGTTCGTTGATCTTCAAAGCGACCTCTCCACCCCCTCCGACCACCTGCTTTTCACCCTCCCCTCCGCCGACCATTTCGGCGATGCCCTGAACAGGCTTGGAGTTGGCGAAAACAGTCGCGTCATTCTCTATTCGACCGGCCAGCCCGGTTGGGCCGCACGGGTCTGGCTCATGCTCCGTGCCTTCGGCTTTGACAACGCTGCCGTGCTGAACGGTGGCTGGAAAGCCTGGACCAATGCCGGCCTGACAGTGGAGACCGGCGCGGCAAAAACGCGACCTGTCGCTTCGAAGCCGTTCGGCTGGACCTATCGGCCCGGTTTCTTCGTGTCGAGCGAAGAGGTGACCGCCCGTGCGGATGGCGAAGCGCTGGTCAACGCTCTGGGTCCCGATTCCTTCCGTGGCGAGGCCTCGATTGCCTATGGCCGTCCGGGGCGCATTCCCGGCAGCGTCAACATTCCGACATTTTCTCTCGTCGACCCCGAAACAGGTTTCTATCTGTCTCAGGATCGGATCGAGACGATTTTTGCCGACGCCGGGGTCAGGCCTGACGCGCCGCTGATCGCCTATTGCGGTGCCGGCGTGGCCGCCAGCAATATCGTCTTCGCCCGCTCGCTCAGCGGCGCGCAAGCGCGCTCCGTTGTGTACGACGGCTCGCTGCTGGACTGGTCATCTGATCCCGAACGACCACTCATTAGCGGCTGAACGACTTTTAAAACCAGGAAAGATTTTGACCATGAAACCCGCTTTCGGACGCCGTAGCGCGATCCTGTCACTGCTCGGCCTGACATTGCTGGCCGGCATTTCTTCGGTAAACCCGGCCCGCGCCGAGGAATTCGCCCCGATCAGGATCGGCATCAACGCCGGCCTTTCGGCCGATGCCGTCAATCAGGCCGCCAAAGAAGCTGCGGAAAAAGGCCTCAAGGTCGAGGTTATCGAATTCACCGATTGGGTCGTACCCAATGAAGCGCTGAAATCCAAAGAGATCGACGTCAACTACTTCCAGCACCAGCCGTTTCTGGAGCAGAACGCGAAAAAGGCCGGGTACGATTTCGTTTCGGTCGGCGTCGGCACGCTGACCAAGCTCGGCTTCTATTCGAAGAAATACAAGTCGATCGAGGAACTGCCGGAAGGCGCAAAGGTGGCGATTTCCGACGATCCGGTCAACGGCGGCCGGGCGCTGGAACTGCTGCAGTCGATCGGCCTCATCAAGCTCAAGGATGGCCTGACATCCGCCGCCATTCCGGCCGATATCGTCGACAACCCGAAGAAGCTGGAGATCATCGAACTGCCGAACCAGCAGATCCCCCGCGCGCTCGATGATGTCGATCTCGGTCAGGGATACCCGTCCGGCATGGGATTGTTCGGTGTCGACCCGAACTCAGCCCTCGTCTTCGATGGCGTCCAGACGCGTTATGCCCTGCGCTTCTTCGTTCGAAAGGAAGACGAGGCCAACAAGAGCGTTCTGGAATTCGTCAGGACATACCAGAGTTCGCCTGAGGTCCGCGCCATCCTGAAGAAGCATTTCGGCGACTTGACCGTTCCCGCCTGGGACTGATCCAAACCCAACAAAAAAGGGTGCGGCGAAAACCACCGCACCCCTAATTCAATACTGAAATTCAATAGCCCCGCGTTCAGCTAGGGCTGAAAATGTCTCAGGCAGCAGCTTCCTCGGCAGCCTCAGCATGCGATGCATTCAGACGGCGCGCCACGATATCGTGGTTGAGCCACTGGACCGGGCCGGCCGGTGCCGACGATTCGGCGAAGATGAGCTTGCCCGTTGCTTCAACCACGAACACGCTCAGAAGGTCGCTGATCAGCGCCTTGCTGTCGCGGTGCATCTGGGAAATTTCGTTCGACGTGCTGATGGTCAGATCCGCCTGATCCTGGCTGTTGGCCATCGGCCATGCCGAGAAATCGTAGAATGGACGCATGACGGCGCTGCCCTGCATGTCGGTGATCTTCTGCAGAACGTCCTTCATCGAGAACCCGTCCTTCAGAAGCTTCTCGCAGGCCTGCCACTGGCTTTCCGCCCACGCGCCGCCGTTTTCCTTCTTCAAGGCGAGCAGCAGCGGGATCAGCGGCAGTTCGATGCCGGTGAACACGTCGGAGGAATTGGTGCGGATTTCGGGACAATTGTAGACCGAAGCCTTGATGCCCTCGGCCCATGCCTTTTCCGCGATGCCTTCGAGACGCATCTTGGCATAGCCCTGGGTGTAGTTCGTGTAGGTCTGCCAACGATAGCCACCGTCGATCAGCACTGCGGTGCCGTGATAGCCATAGGCCGTGTAACGAACCTGATTGCCGGCCGCTTCGACACGTGCACGGATAGCAGCGCTGGCGTCGATCAGATGCTGGAAGGTGATGGCGGAAACTTCATCGAAATTCTGCAGGATGAGCTTGCCCAGATCGCTTTCGACCAGAGCCTGCGACGACATGTGGCGGCCGGCCGTACCCTTGTAGATGCGGTTGGCGATGACGAGGAAGACCTTGGCCTTCGGAATGCCGCCCGCCATTGTGTGGGCAAAGAAGACATTGCGGCCTTCGCCGATCATGCCGTCGAGCACCGTCATGACTTCGGAAACAGCATTCTTGAAACGCGCGGTGCCGGCATCGCGGCACTTCTGGATATAATCCCAGTCGAGCTTTTCGGTCTGCCAGTTGTCCAGCGTCAGCTTGGTCAGAAGCTCGGTCGGCGTCGGTCCGCCTTCAGGCGCATCGAGATCGAAGCCGGCCATGACGGGGATGTTGATGATCTTGCCGCCCAGCCGGGCTTCGGCATCCGCGAGTTCTTCGGCGTTGAGCGGGCGAAGCGCGTTGTTTTCGTCACGGCGTCCGACCGTGACGCCGACGATTTCCATGCCGGCGCGCTTTGCTTCGTCGAGCAGGCCGGTTGCGTATCCGCGACCGAACAATTCACCGAAGAGAACAAACACGTCGCCTTTACGGAAGACGGTGTTCTCTGCGAGGCGATTTACTGCGACTGGGTTCTTCATGCTGTCAGCTCTTTAGTCAATTTGATCATCGAGTCGTCACTCGAACAGGGTGTCGACAGTCTCATGACCGGAATGGCACGGAATAGGAAGTCATATTAAGTGACTGTACATTTCAAAGCGTGAACAAGGCCTCAATTGACCATGCACGAAAAGGGCATGGCTGCGGCAAATCTCGCCGCAGCCTGCTCGCTTATCTGGGCAGTGCGTAGGCGATCACGTAATCGCCCGGCTTGGTGCCGACGGAGCCATGGCCGCCGGCAACGATGACGACGAACTGGCGGCCGTCCTCGACCGCATAGGTCATCGGCGTCGCCTGCCCGCCGGCCGGAAGCCGCGCTTCCCACAACTGGCGGCCGTTGGTGAGGTTATAGGCGCGCAGATAATCGTCGACCGCGGCACCGAGGAACGCCACGCCGCCCTTGGTGATCATCGGTCCGCCGATACCGGGCACGCCCACCTTGAACGACAGCGGCAGGGGCGTCATGTCACGCACGGTGCCGTTGCGATGCTTGTAGGCAATCTCGCCGGTTCGAAGATCCGCACCGGCGACATAACCCCATGGCGGCGCCTGGCAGGGGATTTGCAGCGGTCCGAGGAATGGCCCCATGAACACACCGTAGGGCGCGCCGTCATTGCGGTTCAGTCCCTGCTCGGATCCCTTTTCATCCTGTCCCTTTGCCGGAATATCGGCGCGCGGCACCAGTTTCGAGGTGAACGCGAGATAGGTCGGCATGCCGAACATCACCATCCGCTCGGGATCGACCGCGACCGAACCCCAGTTGAACGTGCCGAAATTGCCCGGATAGACGATCGTGCCGTTGAGCGAAGGCGGCGTGTACTGGCCCTCATAGTTCATCTGCTCAAGCCGGATGCGGCACACCATCTGGTCGAACATGGTGACGCCCCACATGTCCCGGCCTTCGAGCGTCCGCGGACGGAAATTGAGCGCCGAAATCGGCTGCGTCGGAGACGCGTGATCCTCGGGGATCGTGCCACCGGGCGCCGGCTGTTCGGTAACGGGAATGATCGGCTCGCCGGTGCGTCGGTCAAGCACATAGATATCGCCCTGCTTGGTCGGCCCGACGAGCGCCGGCACGACCGAATTGTCCGACTTGGTGATGTCGAGCAGCACCGGCTGCGCCGGGACGTCCATGTCCCACAGGTCGTGATGCACCGTCTGGCGCACCCAGCGATCGGCACCGGTATTGATGTCGAGCGCCACGATCGATGACGAATATTTTTCCACATTTTCCGACCGGCCCATGCCGAGCTGGTCCGGCACCTGGTTGCCGAGCGGGATATAGACGAGGCCGAGTTCCTCATCGACGGAGAAGACCGACCAGCTGTTCGGCGAGTTGGTCGTATAGGTCTGGCCTTCCGGCAACGGCTGGGTCTGGCCCGGATTGCCCGAATCCCAGTTCCAGATCAGCTGGCCGGAATTGACGTCGAAGGCGCGGATGACGCCGGACTGTTCCTGCGTCGAATAGTTGTCGTTGACCGCCCCGCCGATGATGATCTTGTTGCCGACGATCGCCGGCGGCGAGGTCGAATAATAATAGCCGGCAGGATTGTACCTCATCCCCTTTTCGAGATGCAGCGTGCCGCCTTCGGCAAAGGACGGGCAAACCTCGCCGTTCTTGGCATCGAGCGCGATCAGGCGGGCATCCGCTGTCGGCAGATAGACGCGTTCGGCGCAAGGGGTGCCGGCTGCGGCCGCCTGATCCCGGTAATAGCTGACGCCGCGGCAGGTCTGATGCTGCCGGTCGGGGTTCATCCCGGAATTGGCGTCGTATTTCCAGATCTGCTTGCCGCTCGCGGCATCGAGCGCGATCGCCAGATTGTGCGGCGTGCAGAGATAAAGCGCATTGCCGATCTTCAGCGGCGTCACCTGATAGGTCGTCTCGCCGACATCGTCGGGCAGCTTCACGTCGCCGGTCTGGTAACGCCAGACCTCCTGGAGTGAGCCGACATTGTCGGCATTGATCTGGTCGAGCGGCGAATAACGCTGGCCATAGGGCGTGCGGCCGTACTGGTGCCATTCGCCATCCGGCACATTTCCGCCGAGCGCGGGTGCTGCGGCAACCTTCTCTTCCGGCAGATCACCGCTCTGGTCGAGCGGATCGAAAAACATCGAGACGACGGCGATGACGACGGCAAGCGCCACCGCGACGGCAAGCGGCTTGGCGCTTGCGCCATAACGCGCGCCGGTCGGGCTGATGAAACCGAGCGGACGGCGGATCCACGGCGTGAGCAGCCACATGCCCAGCAGAATGATCACTCCGCCGCGCGGGCCGAGCTGCCACCAGTCGAACCCGACCTCCCAGATCGCCCAGGCGAGCGAAGCGACGACGATGACCGCATAAAGATGCAGCGCCAGCAGCTTGCGGGCGAAAAGAAGCGCCGCGGTGATAAGAAAACCGATCCCGCAGAGAAGGTAATAGGCGCTACCGCCGAGCGAAAGCAGATAGGCCCCGCCGCCCGCAAGCGCGAGCCCCATCAACGCAATGATGATTGCCGTAATCCGAATAGCCATGAACATCCTCGTCATATCTCGAGAAAGCGCCAGAAGACCCTCTGACACCCGCGCCTTGTCGACTTTGGCCATTCGGTGAAAATCCGAACCGGTCCGGCGCAAGACGTAAATTAGGGGGAACCGTTGGAAAGGACAGAGGTTGGGCGTTGAAAGCAGCAGGATTGTACCAGCGATGGCAAGGCGATCCGGACGACCGCCTTGAAAACCTCATCTCGTCCCTATGTCTCTCCTGACGATCAGGGAGTTTTCATTGAGCATGCCCTATGAACTCTATTACTGGGACGGCATCCAGGGCCGTGGAGAATTCATCCGCCTGGCACTGGAAGACGCAGGCGCCAAATATATCGACAAGTGCCGCAGCTCGACCGGCACACAGGTCATGATGGAATTTCTCAAAGGCAGCCACGGCCACGATCATATGCCCTTCGCGCCGCCTTTCCTGAAGGACGGCGAACTGGTTGTCTCCCATGTCGCCAACATCCTTTTCTATCTCGGTCCGAAGCTCGGCCTCGTTCCCGAAGACGAAAAGAGCCGCCTGATCGCCAACGGTCTGCAACTGACCATCACGGACTTCGTCTCCGAAGCACACGACACCCATCACCCGATCAGCACCGGCGACTATTACGAAGACCAGAAGACCGAGGCGAAAGCCCGCTCGACGGCCTTTATCAAGGACCGCATCCCGAAATTCCTCGGTTATTTCGAACGCATGTTGTCCACCAGCCCCTCAGACGAAGGCTTCATCCTCGGCAATGGCCTTACCTATGTGGACCTGTCGCTGTTTCAGGTGATGGAGGGTCTGCATTACGCGTTCCCGAAAGCCATGAAGGCGTCGGAAGGCAGTTATCCGCGGCTCGCGGCGCTTCGCGAGAAAGTTTCGAAACGGCCCAATATCGCGGCCTACCTGAAATCGGGGCGTCGCCTGCCGTTCAGCGAGTCCGGGATCTTTCGTCACTATCCCGAACTCGATCTTGGTGACTGACGTTATTCGATGACGGCGCAGGCGAGCCGCTTGCCCGCATTGCCGGAAGGCTGGCCGGAATAATCGTCGGGATTGGCATGGATCATCAGTGCCTTGCCCTTGATGGCGCTGTCGCCATCTTCCAGCGTAACGGCCGTATTGAACACCTGCGCCCTCAGCGTGCCGTCGGCCGGCACATACTGGTTCGGCATGTCGCCGGCATGCTGGCCCTTTTCGGTCAGATAACCGTGGTCGGCATTTGTAGGATTGAAGTGACCGCCTGCCGATTCGTGGCCGGTCGTATGATCGCAACTCCCGGTCTGATGCACGTGGAAGGCAACCCACTGCCCGGCCGGCAAGCCGGTGATTTCGACGGCGATCATCACGCCGGCCTTGGTGCCGGTAAGGTCTGCGGAACCGATCTCCTTGCCGTCTGCGCCGACGAAAGTGGCGGCTGCCTTGGAGGCATCCTGGCTCATCGCCATGCCGGGCAGAACGATGGTGCCGGCCGCAAGGGCTGCGGTGAGAAGATATTTCATGCTGTTCTCCTGATTTATGAAGCGGGACGTCAGCCCGCTTCCTCCCCAAGTTCCTGCAGAATCTGGTGGCGCGCCCGGTTGAGCCGGCTCTTCACCGTGCCCACCGCGCAATCGCAGATGACAGCCGTCGCCTCGTAACTTTCCCCGAGGATCGCCACCAGCGTCAGCACCTCGCGGTAATGCGGCGGAAGCTTCTGCAACGCGCGCTGCACCTCGCGTGCCCGTGCTGCCATCTCTTGGGATGCTGCAATCGGCGTATCGCCCGAGACGTTTTCCTCCAGGCCCGGCGCTTCGCGACCGAGAATTTTGGAGCGTGTATAGAAGGTGTTGCGCATGATCGTGAAAAGCCACGACTTGAGCTTCGTGCCGCGCTCGAACTTGTCGAGATTGGCGAGCGCCTTCATCAAGGTTTCCTGCACCAGATCGTCCGCATCCGAAGGGTTGCGGCAGAAGGTTCGGGCAAATGCGCGAAGAGCCGGTATCAGCCTGACGATATCTTGACGAGCAGGGTCACCGTTCAACTGTGGGTCAGACACCGTTGTCTACCTCTCCTTACTCTTCATGGCTGAATTGACGGGTGGCAAACGCATGCATTCGCGATTTGGTTCCGAAAACCCGAGCCCCCATTTCATCCACTCGGAACAAAGGCTGTGAGCCACCCGTTTTGTCTCCCGAAGCAAGATGAAGATGAGGAGATGACGCCATGGGCATCGATAACAGGTCCCCTAACGAGACCGATCGGGATACCGATCACAAGCAGGCGGAAGACTCGGCACGCACCAAGGGCGACAAGGCCGATCTGGAGGAACAGCTGAACGAGGGTCTGGAAGACACCTTTCCGGCAAGCGATCCGGTCGCGACCAGCACCACCGCCATTCCAGCCGGCACGCCGAAGCCGCCGAAACACTGAATTCACCCAGATGTTGAATAGACGGTTCGCCACGCGGACCGTCTATTATTTTTGTTTGTATTCATCTGTGACATTTTCGGGATTTCCGAAGAGGTCGGTATTGCTGTATGGAAATCTAATGGAAGCTCCGGGCGCGGTCGCCGTGTTTCAGGTTCGGTACCGTATGGTGAAGGTCGCATCAGAGGTCGGGATGACGAAAGAAAATGCTCAGCTCGATGAGCGGGAGGCACGAATGGGGCGCCGCGTAACTGGCAAGGTCTCGGTTCTGCTGACGGAGATCGAAAAGGAAGAAGTTCCCGATCGCCTGCTGGAGCTCGCCCGCAAACTGCAGACTGCCCTCAACGAAAAACTTGAGCGCTAGGCCGGCTTTTCCAGCCAGGTCGAGGCACGGCCTCCGGACAATTGTCCGCAACCGTACAGAACCGGAACCATCGTCATCGTCCCACGGTTAGACGCCTGCAATCGTCAATCCGACAATTGATAGGGAGAAACCACGATGGCGACGTCAAAGACGCTGGACGACCTTTTCTACGAGACCCTCAAGGACATCTATTACGCCGAAAGGCAGATCGTGAAGGCGTTGCCGAAAATGGCGCGCGGCGCCCAGGATCCGAAGCTGAAAGCCACCTTTGAGACCCACAGGGAACAGACCGAAGGCCAGATCGAACGCCTGAAGCAGGTCTTCGAAATCCTCGGCAAGCGCGCACAGGGCAAGACCTGCGACGCGATCGAAGGCATTCTTTCCGAAGGCGAGGAAATTCTGGAGGAATTCAAGGGCACGCCAGCTCTCGACGCCGGCCTACTCGCCGCCGCTCAGGCTGTCGAGCATTACGAGATCAGCCGATATGGCACACTTCGTGCGTGGGCGCTGCAGCTTGGCCTAAAGGATGCGGCAAAGCTTCTCGACGAAACGTTGCAGGAAGAATCGAAAACTGACGAGCTGCTGACCGATCTTGCCGAAAGCGCCGTCAATATCGCTGCCAAGAAGGCGGCCTGATACCGCAACCGTTTGAAAGATAAAGCCCGGATCGCTCCGGGCTTTATAACGTGTCAGCGATAGGCGATCGGTCCTATCCCCGTACCGGGGGGCTGCATCGCAGCGGCGATCTCGATCGGCAGCATGTTGCCGTTGAGCGCCTGGCATCTGAAGACGCGACTGTCGCGTCCGCCACGTGTGGCGAGATGCGTGCGGGCGGCATCAAGAGCCAATTCGTAACTGTGATAGAATGACGCGGATTGAACGCCATCGATGACATAGACCCATCCGGTCGCATGAGGCATTATATCGCAGTAGTTGTGCATGACGAGTCTCCTTCCCGGCACCGGAACTGAGCAGACACGCAAAAGTTCCGCCGCTTCGGGAAGATTTTTTATTCATAAAACTGCAGCGTTCTCACGCGACATTGCAGTTTTTAACATTTCTTCGGAACTTATCTGCAGCGCATGAGTTAGGCGATTTGGGCAATGGAGACGATGATGGCGGCTTCTCAGGAAAACTGGATCAAGCACAGAGCGTACGAATTGTGGGAGCAGGAAGGTTATCCTTCCGGCAAGGATACCGAGCATTGGGAACGCGCAAAGCTGGAATATGCGGCGCTCAAACCCACGGCTTCGGAAACTGAAGCGCCCAAGCGCGGCGCAGCGGCCGCGAAGCAGATGGCCGCTTCTGCCAAACCGGCCAAAAACGGAGCGACCAAGACAGTCGCGGCCGAAAAGGCAACAAAGACGGCTGCCCCCAAGGTAGCCAAAAAGGCCGACAAGCCCTCAGCGGCAGCCAAGGCCAACGGCCAGCAGAAAGTTCCCGCTGCCGCAGCTGCGGTAAAGCCGGAGCAAACCAAGAAGCGGCCGAATAAAGCAGCCGCCGAATAGGCTCAAACTTCCGAGCCGACCTTTTTAACGTGAACGATACAGTAACCGGCGACTCTGTCGCCGGGCAATTCTCTTTGTATGTTGTATGGATGAAAGACATGGGCTCGACGACCGGGATAAACGCAGTTTTCGACAAACCGTCCGACCGGAATGACCGTCAGCGCCATCGATCTCCCAAACACAAAGCGACAGTCGGCAAGATAGCGTCCCCTGATCACGTGATCTTGCGGGAGACAAGCCGATGAGCGCTTACGTTTCCATCGAACCGCAGAATAATCTCTATCCCCGACGGAGGAATCGCGTAGGCTTGGGTTCTGTCGCGGCCCAGGGGGAAAGTGCCAAGATGAAGATATTGTCCGTTACGTCGGAAATCTACCCGCTGATAAAGACCGGCGGACTGGCTGACGTGACCGGTTCTCTTCCCAAGGCGCTTGCGCCGTTGGGAATCGAGACCACATCGCTTGTGCCCGGCTACCCCAAGGTGTTGGAGCAACTCGGACAGGCTACTACGCTGATGGAGTTCGAAGACCTGCTGGGTGAGCGCGCCACGCTTCGCCATGCCCATGTGGAAGGTCTCGATCTTCTCGTTCTGGATGCTCCCACCCTCTACGATCGTCCTGGCGGCCCCTATGTCGATCAGCACGGCAAGGACCATCCGGACAACTGGAAACGGTTTGCCGTCCTTTCGCTGGCCGCGGCCGAGATTGCTGCAGGCGCGTTGCCCGGCTGGGTGCCCGACCTCGTGCACACGCACGACTGGCAGTCGGCGATGACCTCGGTCTATATGCGCCGCAGCGGTTGCATGACCCCGGTCGTCATCACCATTCACAACATCGCCTTCCAGGGCCAGTATTCCGCCGACCTGTTGCCGTTTCTCGGGCTGCCGCCGGAAGCCTATTCGATCGACCAGCTCGAATATTTCGGCGATATCAGCTTCCTGAAAGGCGGGCTGCAGACAGCCGACGTGATCACCACCGTCAGCCCGACCTATGCCCGCGAAATCCTGACGCCGCGATTCGGCATGGGGCTGAACGGCGTGCTCAACGAGCGGGTGGAAATCTTGCGCGGCATCGTCAACGGGATCGATCTGGATGTCTGGGACCCGGCGACCGACGAGTTTCTGCCCCAGACCTTCGATATCAACACCCTGCGTCGCAAGCGCGAAAACAGGCAGCCGCTGCTCGACCGTTTCGGCCTCGACTCCGATGACAGAGGCCCGATCTTCGCCGCCATCAGCCGCATCACCTGGCAGAAGGGCATCGACATGCTGGCCGATACCGCCGATGAGGTGATCCATAACGGCGGACGCATCATCATCGTCGGCCAGGGCGATCACGCGATCGAGCAGTCGCTCCTGGAAACGGCATCCCGTTATCCCGGCCGCATGGCAGTCCATATCGGCTATGACGAGCCGACTGCCCATCTCGTTCAGGGTGGTGCCGACGCGATCGTCCAGCCCTCCCGTTTCGAGCCCTGCGGCCTCACCCAGCTTTATGCCCTGCGCTACGGCTGCGTCCCGGTGGTCTCGCGCACCGGCGGGCTTTCGGAGACCATCATCGACGCCAACGATGCGGCCATGTCCGCCCGCGTTGCGACAGGCTTCCAATTCCATCCGGTCACCACCAACGGCCTGCGACTGGCGCTGCGCCGAGCGCTTCACGCGTATGAACAGCCGAAAATGTGGGCGCGGCTGCAGAACCAGGGCATGAAGACGAAGTTTTCATGGGAACGCAGCGGCCAGCAATATGCCTCCGTCTACCGCAGCCTCGTCCAGAAAGCATCGCCGACCACGGGATTAAGACGGCTGAAATTCTGGTGACATCAGGGATGTAAAGAAATTCTTCCCGTTTTAATAACTGTCGCACGCTTGCAATCTTAACCTTAGAAACACCCTGCCAATACAACCGCTTGACGAGATACGTGCCGTAAGTCACCTTCACACGGTAAACGGGTGGGGATTACATGAGCACAATCGAAGAAAGCCTGCGCGCGATTGCCGAGCGCGTGAAATCGCATTCCAGTACCATGGCCACGGAAGAAGCGGTGAAGACTGCGGTCGTTCTGCCGTTTCTGCGTTCACTCGGATACGATGTATTCGACCCGTCCGAGGTGGTCCCCGAGTTCACCGCCGACGCGGTCGGGAAAAAGGGCGAGAAGGTCGACTACGCCATAAAAATCGACAACGAGATCCGTATTCTCATCGAATGCAAGCCGATCTCGGTTGCGCTGGAGCGAAAACACCTCGACCAGCTCTATCGCTATTTCAGCGTGACGAACGCGAAGTTCGCCATCCTGACCAACGGACGAACCTTCAATTTCTATACCGATCTCGAGGCGCCGAATAAGCTGGATGCTCGACCCTTCTTCGTCTTCGACGTATCGGATTTCAATGCAGGTATTATTGCCGAGTTGCGCAAATTCGAAAAGGGCGCCTTCGACGTGTCCGCCATATTGGCGACGGCCGAGCGTCTGAAATACACATCCGGCGTCAAGCAGATCATATCCAAGCTGATCGAGGACCCTTCCGAAGAATTCGTCCGAATGACCTCGGCCGGTGTCTATGAAGGACGGATGACATCCCAGGCACGAGAAATGTTCACCGGCATCGTCCGCGCAGCATTCCGTGAAGTGATCATGGACACGGTCAAGAGCCGCCTCTCGAACGCCTTGGCAGATACCGAGGAAGTCATCGAGAAGATCGACACGCCGATCGAGGACGAACCCGATGTCGTGACGACCGAAGAGGAACGCGAAGGTTACATGATCGTGAAAGCGATCGTTCGCGATACGATTGCAGCCAGGCGGATCGTCATGCGGGATCAGAAATCCTATTGCGGCATCCTGATCGACAACAACAACCGCAAGCCATTGGCGAGGCTGTGGTTCAATCGATCGGTCAAATATATCGGGCTTTTCGATGGGGAGGCCGAGGAAAGACTGATCGTGGACAGCCTGGACAAGATCTACGAATACAGCGACCGGCTGAGGGCGACGGCGAAGAAATACCTGCAGGAGTGATCTGCAAGCGGGTCATCAAATGGAAAAGCCGGCCATTGGCCGGCTTTCCTCTGCGAGATAATCAAACGCGATCAAGGACGCCTGAACAGCGCCAGGCTTCGGCCTTCCAGCTCGAAATCCTTTTCCTTGGTAATCGTCAGCCCGCGTTTGGCGGTGTCGGAGGTGGTGAGTTCAAGCACCCAGCCGCCCTCTCCGAATTGCGGGATACGGAAGGGAACGTTGCCTTCGAACGGATTGCACAGGAGCAGCACGTCGTGCCAGACGCCTTCCTCCTCCTGCAGATCACCGCGGCCGAGATAGACACCGAGCGTCGTGCCCTCGTCCCACTGATCGGGCTGCTGGAAACCGCCGCCGGCATTGAACCATTTGATATCGGTGCCGTCGCGCCAGCTTTCGCGGCGCAGGAGCGGCTGTTCGGCCCTGAGCTTGATCACCTGGCGGGTGAACTCGCGCAACTCTTCACACGTCTCCGGCAGGTCGTCCCAGTGCACCCAGGAAATCTCGCTGTCCTGCGCGTAACCGTTATTGTTGCCCATCTGGCTGCGGCCGAACTCGTCGCCGGCAAGCAGCATCGGCGTGCCGTGAGAGAAGAACAGCGTGGCCAGCAAATTGCGCTTCTGCCGGTCGCGCACGGAATTAATGCCCTCGTCTTCGGTCGGGCCTTCTTCTCCGTAATTATAGGACCGGTTGTCGTTATGGCCGTCGTTATTGTCCTCGCCATTCGCCTCGTTATGTTTCTCGTTATAGGAGACGAGATCGTTCAGCGTGAACCCGTCATGGGCGGTGATGAAATTGACGCTCGCCCATGGCCGGCGGCCGCGCTGGTCGTAGAGATCGCCGGAACCGAGCAGCCGGGCGGCAAAATCGGTCGAGACATTGTCGCCCTTCCAGTATTCGCGCACCGTATCGCGGTACTTGTCGTTCCATTCCGCCCAGCCCGGCGGGAAACCGCCGACCTGATATCCGCCGGGCCCGATATCCCATGGTTCGCCGATCAGCTTGAGCTTGGATAAAACCGGATCCTGCGTCACCGCGTCGAAGAACCCGCCGCGCTCGTCGAACCCTTCCGGCTCGCGGCCGAGGATCGTGCCGAGATCGAAGCGGAAACCGTCGACATGCATATGTTCCGCCCAGTAACGCAGACTGTCCATCACCATCTGCAGCACCCGCGGATGTGAGGTGTTGACGGTGTTTCCGGTGCCGGTATCGTTGATGTAATACCGGTGATTATCCGGCATCGTGCGGTAATAGGAAAAGTTGTCGATGCCCTTGAAGGAAAGCGTCGGGCCAAGCTCGTTGCCTTCCGCCGTGTGGTTATAGACCACGTCGAGAATGACCTCGATCCCGGCATCGTGGAAGGACCGCACCATGTCGCGGAACCCCTGGATGCCGCGAGGCCCGTAATAGCGTGAAGCGGGCGCGAAGAAACCGAGCGAGTTGTAGCCCCAGAAATTCTTCAGCCCCTTGTCGAGCAGATGCTGGTCGTCCGGGAACCAGTGAACCGGCAGAAGCTCCACCGACGTGATACCGAGGCTCTTGATATAATCGACGCTCGCCTTGTGCCCCATGCCGTCGAACGTGCCGCGCAGCTCTTCCGGCAGGGCGGAGTTGAGCTGGGTGAACCCCTTCACATGCGTCTCGTAGACGACGGCCTTCGGCCAGGGAACGTTGGGGCGGTTGTTGTCCTGCCAGTCGAATTCGTTCGGATCGATCACCTTGGCTTTCGGCGTGAACGGCGCGCTGTCGCGCGTATCGAAGGTGAGATCCTTGTCCTCGTGCAGAAGATCATAGGCGAAATGTGCCTCGTTCCACTCGATGTTGCCGGCAAGCTCGCGGGCATAGGGATCGATGAGCAGTTTATTGGAATTGAAGCGATGACCGTTTTCGGGATCGTACGGCCCGTGCACGCGAAAGCCGTAAAGCGCGCCGGGCGTCAGACCGGGAACGTAACCATGCCAGATTTCATGCGTGTATTCCGGCAACTCGAGCCTGGCAATCTCGATCTTTCCGCTCGGGTCGTAGATGCACAGTTCGATACGCTCGGCATGCGCCGAAAAGATCGCGAAATTGACGCCCTTGCCATCGAAATTGGCACCGAGCCGCGTCCAGTCGCCTGCCTCTATCGAAAACTGATTGGCTTTCATGTCCATGCAACGCCCCTCTGCCGGAAGATCAATGTTTGAGAAAATCAGGCCTACAATGGTGCGGCGCGGCAATTGGTTCCGTCAGGCCCGTGGCGCGGAACGAGATTGCCGACAGGATCGTTTCCTTCCCCACGTCCAGTCTATCTTTTGCGCTCGCGATAGGAGGAAAAACCATGACATCTCTCACCCCTCAGGAACTCGAAGGACGGCTCAATGCCCATCGCGAACTGATGATCGAAATGCTCTCGGCCATGATCGGCGGAGAGGTGACGATCACCAGCTTCCTCAGAAAATTGCGGGACGACGCGACCTTCAAGGACCATGAGGAAGATCCCGGCGTGATGCCGGAAGCGGCCTTTGCGATCGAAAACGCAGCCGCTCGGGAAATCCGCGCCATTCTGGAAGCGGCACGGGCAAGAGCTTCGGCCACCGGTTAATGGAATCACGCCTTATTTTAGGGCTTATTTACATTTGTGGCAGGCCTGCCATGTTTATGGCGATTTCATGGAACTACAATGGCGCCAGCAACGTTCTGGGTCCAGAGTTCGATGGAGGCGGCAATGGTCAGGGAATGGTTTGAAGTGGCAGGTTTCGCGCTGGTGATAGCCGCCTGCTACATGTTCGTTATTCCGGTTTAAAGTTTCCCGAGGAGGGGAATGAGGCCTCGACAAAAGAGGCCCCATGCTCTCGTGGCCAATGGCTGCGAGAGCATCATCTTTTGTGGCGACGATGAGGCTGCCACTCGCTTCACAAACCATTATCCGATGTAAAATTCGCGGAACGTTTCCCCTCCCCGGCTTGTTAGCCCTTCGAGACAGGTCGCCTTGTGAGCGACTGACACGGGAGACTGCCATGCAGCACTTTTTCGCAATGCTCAGGAACCGTTTTTTATCCCGCCGGGAGCAACCGACGTTTCAAGCGGCGCGTCCCGAAGAGATTCAGGTCGTGGTGCCGGGTGCCGTCGTGCTTCCGCTTCCCAAGACCCAGCGGGATGAAATCAGCGTACCGGCATCGATCAACGGGCGCGATCTGTCTACCGGTCGGCTCTGAGAAGCCGACAGACACCCCACCAAGAAGAACAATCCAGAAGGAGCTTATCATGGCGAATATCAAGTCCGCCAAAATCCTCATTATGGCCACCGACGGCTACGAGCGTTCGGAACTGCGCGTTCCGCTGGAAGAACTGACCAAACGCGGCGCGGATGTCAAAATCGCCTCGATCAAATCCGGCGAGATCAAGAGCTGGGATGAGAAGGACTGGGGCGATAGCGTGACCGTCGATCTCGATGTGAAACAGGTGAAGGTCGATGATTTCGACGCCCTTGTTCTGCCCGGCGGCCAGATCAACCCGGACGTGCTGCGCAACAACGAGGATGCGGTCCAGTTGGTGCGCGAATTCGTCAGCAGCGGAAAGCCGGTCGCCGCCATCTGTCACGGCCCATGGCTGCTGATTGAGGCCGATGCGCTGCGTGGACGCAAGGCGACCTCCTATTCCTCGATCCGCACGGACCTGCGCAATGCCGGCGCGAAATGGGAGGATGAGGCCGTCGTGACCGACAACGGCATCATCACCTCCCGTTCGCCGGAAGACCTTGCCCAGTTCGTCGACAAGATCGTCGAGGAAGTGGAAGAAGGCCTGCACCAGCGCCGCGCGGCGTGAGTGATCATCGGCAGAGCCCCTCATCCGCCTGCCGGCACCTTCTCCCCGTAATGACGGGGAGAAGGAAAGGATTTGCAAACTCTACGGTGCCCAGCGTGGCACACGTTCCCTCTCCCGGCAAACGAGGAGAGGGTTAGGGTGAGAGGCGATTGCACCACTCTCAAACCATCACCTAATCTTCCGCACCAAGTCTGAGAAAATCCAGCAGCCTCGCCTCACTGACCCTCAGTCCACGGGTGGCCTTCGTGGCGGGATGTGTCATGATTTTCCTCAAAGGCCCATCATCCTCCGCAAGCTCCAGAATGCTCGGATGGATATAGCTCGATCGGCAAACGGCAGGAGTGTTCTGCAGCGCGTCCGAGGCCGCCTTTGTCAGCGCCTTGATCTTCGGCCGCTTGTCTTCGTCCTCCACAATCGCCCAGGCCGTCATGAACGCCGCAAGGCTTCCGCCCCAGGTCCGAAATGTCTTGGCGGAGACGGGAAAGCCGGCCGCCTTGGCGAGATAGGCGTTGAGCCTGCCGGAATCGACCGGCCGCGGCATGCCGTGTTCGTCGGGAAACGAAAACAGCTGGCGGCCTGGCAGATCGGAAATTTCCTCAAGGATGCGTTGCAGCCGCGGGTGTTTCAACGTGTGCTGCACCCGCTTGCCGCCCTTGGCCGTGAAGCGCAGCAGCACGCCCTCGCCGGACAGAACCATATGACGCTTCAAAAGCGTCGTCGCCCCATAGGTGCGGTTTTCTTTCGCATAAGCCCGGTTGCCGACCCGCAGATGCGTGGCATCCATCAGTGCGACGAGCGCTGCCAGCACGCAATCGGACTGGTCGAGGCCGAGCGACAGGTCGCGTTTCACCTTGCGGCGAATGCGCGGCAACGCTTCGCCGAAACGCAACAGCTGGTCGAACTTCTGCTCGCTGCGATAGCTCTGCCACTCGCTGTGATAGCGATATTGTTTTCGCCCACGGGAGTCATAGCCCGTCGCCTGCAGATGGCCGCGCGGATCGATGCAGATCCAGACATTGTCATAGGCCGGCGGCAGGCCGAGCGCAGTGATGCGCAGACGTTCATTTTCGCTGGAAAGAAGCGCGCCATCCGGTAGCTTGTAGCAAAATCCCTTGCCGCGCTTCAGGCGGCGGATGCCCGGCTCCGTATCGTTGACATAGGTGAGCCCGATGGTTTCGAGAGAAACCGCATCGATTTCGATGGTTTTGAGCGACAGGTCCATGAGCGCTAGAACGGCGGCGGGTTATGCTTCGTTCCTGCGCCGACCGATCAAATCGTCACCAGCTACATCACCAGGCTGCGACGCTCGTCGCTCGCCTCGTCGCGTTCCAGATTGGCGCGCGGCGCGACGAGCCGCCAGACCAGGCCTTCCGGCCGGAATTCGACATCCACCTGCCCGCCAAAGGCCGCCACCGCATGCCGCTGGATGATCGTCGTACCAAAACCCTTGCGGGACGGCTCGGTGACCAGCGGACCGCCGCTTTCCTCCCAGACAAGCCGGATTTTCGGCACACCGTCGTCTTCAGGGGCGATGTCGTCCCAGCGAATCCGCACCCGCCCCTGTGGCACCGACAGCGCGCCGTATTTGACAGAATTGGTCGCCAGTTCGTGCAGTACCAGCCCGAGATTCTGCACGGCTTCGGCTTTGAGCATGAAATCTTCGCCACTTACCAGCAGCCGGTCACCGGCCTCGAAGGTCGACAGATGGATCTCGATCACGCGCCTCAGGCGCACGCCGGCCCACTGTTCCTTGGCCAGCGCCTCGATCGATTTTCCGAGCCCCTGAAGGCGGGTGCTGATCGCCTTCTGGAACTCCGGCATGGTCGTGTCCTGACGGCCGAGCTGGCGCATCATCGCCTGGACCAGCGTCAGGATGTTCTTCGTGCGATGCACCAGTTCATGCAGGATGAGATGAATGCGGTCTTCCGCCTCGCTTCGGTCGAAGGATGCATTGGAAAGCGCCACGGCCACCTGGTTGGCCTCGGTGATGCGGGTCTCGACCGGCGAGACGATCTCTCCCTTGCCGATCCGCGCCGCCATGTCGGCGATCTGGCGGATCGGGGTGCGCAACTGGCGGGCGATCGTATAGGCAAACAGCAGGGCCAGCGTGAGGAATATCACGCCGCCTGCCACCAGTTGCTTGAACGTGGTGATAATGCCTTCCTGGGCAGACGCGATCGGTCCCCAGACGACGGCTTTCCATGTCCAGCCGGTAATCTGGGCATAGCCGTACATTTGCTTTTCATCGCCTTCGACATCTTCGATCGTGCCCTTGAAGCCGGTCATCAACCGCAGGGTCTCGGCATCGAAAGGCTGGCCGGACGTGATCTTGTCGGCACCGGCCGATGCCACGACCTGGCCCTGCCCGTCGATGACGGCAGCCGACCAGCCGGTGGGAAGCCCTTCGACGGAGACCAGCTTTTCCATGTCTTCGGCATTCTGCGTCATGATGATCGCCGAACCGGAATGGGAAAGTTCGTTCGGCAAGGGCATGGCGACGTTGAACACCCACTTGTTGCTCGTCTTGCCGAAAAACACGCTGGAAACTTCGGTGATGCGCGATTTCAGCACCGATTCCAGCGCCGGCATGTTCGACATCTTGGCCAGCGGATCGCCGAAGGGCGAGCGCGTATTCAGGCGCTGCTGGCCGTCCTTGTCGACGACGATCACATAAAGCGAATTGGAGCGAAGGCTGCGCTGCGTACGATCATGGAAGGCTCTCAGGTCCCCCGCCTCAAGCTCCGGCGAGGTGATCAGAAGGCGAAGGGTTGTCGCCATATCCTGCAATTCGCGATCAACGGAGCGGGCGATCAATTGCGCATCTTCGGCCGTCTCGTTGGCAAGTCCCTCACGTTCCTGACCTTCCAGCTGAAGGACAAGAAAACCGACGAAGGCAAGCAGCGGCAAGGCAACGACTATCACCAGCGCCATCAGATAGGCGCCGATCGAGGCTGTTGGGAAAAGACGCGAAAACCTGAACATTCCGCTATCTTAAGCCAATAATAAAGCTGCAGGCAGACGCTGCCCGCTGTCACTGATCATCAGTCGTCCCGCCCTACGCTAATACATCTTAGCCCGGAACGGTTCTAACTGCTTTTGCGGATAACGCCAAGAATTGTTTGGCACAATCCGAACCACTGACGCTCGACAGGATTGCGAAAGCGTGTCCGACATGTGCCGTTACGGCACATGTCGCGTTATCGGCTAATTGATCCGGTTACCTGTTTCAGGGTCGAAGACCACCGCCTTGTCGAGGTTGAACACAAAACGAAAGGTCTGGCCGGGTTCGACCACGGTTTCCGCGCGGGCGCGGCCGGTAAAGGTCGTACCGTCGAGTTTGCCCGTGACGAACGTATCGGATCCGGTCGGCTCTACGATCATGACCTCGGCGTCGATACGCGCGCTGGCTACTGCGGCCGCATCGGCCGACCCTTCATCCGAGATCGCTTCAGGACGCAGGCCGAGAACGACTTGGCTGCCCTCGGGAATCGAAGTTGTGACCGACGGTGGAATTTTGACCGTCACACCCTGCCCGCCTGCGTCGAACAGCCGGATACCACCGGAAACGACCGTACCTTTCAGCATGTTCATCGCCGGCGAACCCATGAAATCGGCAACGAAAAGATTGGCCGGGCGGTTGTAGATTTCCGCCGGCGTGCCGACCTGCTGGACGATGCCTTCCTTCAATACGACGATCTTGGTCGCCAGCGTCATCGCCTCGATCTGGTCATGGGTGACGTAGACGATCGTTGCATGTGTGTTCTGGTGCAGCGCCTTGATCTCGGCCCGGACTTCGACGCGCAGCTTGGCATCAAGATTGGACAGCGGTTCGTCGAACAGGAAGACGCGCGGCTGGCGCACCAGCGCCCGGCCCATCGCGACACGCTGGCGCTGCCCGCCGGAAAGCTGGCTGGGGCGACGCTTGAGAAGATGTTCGATCTGCAGGGTTTTTGCTACCTGCGCCACCGCCTTGGCACGGGCTGCCTTGTCGATACCGCGCATTTCGAGCGCAAAGGCGATATTCTCTTCCACAGTCATGTTCGGATAAAGCGCATAGGACTGGAAGACCATGGCGATATCGCGCTTCGACGGATGCAGGTCCGTCACCACCTGACCGTCGATGACGATGTCACCGGAAGACGGCGGTAGAAGGCCTGCGATGGCATTCAGCAACGTGGACTTGCCGCAGCCGGACGGGCCGACAAGCACGAGAAAGCCACCCTTTTCGAGGCTGATATCGATACCCTTGAGGATCTCGACGCTGCCGATCTTCTTGCGAATGTTCCTGATTTCAAGAAAGCTCATGAAAGTTTATCCCTTGACGGCGCCGGCCATGAGACCGCGCACGAAATAGCGTCCGGCGACGACATAAACGAACAGCGTCGGCAGCGCGGCAAAGACGGCCGCCGCCATGTCGACATTGTATTCCTTGACGCCGGTGGAGGACGAAACGAGGTTGTTGAGCGCCACCGTCATCGGCGAGGCTTCGCCGGACGAAAACGAGACGCCGAACAGAAAGTCGTTCCAGATATTGGTGAACTGGTAGATGACGGTGACGACGATGATCGGCCCCGAACTTGGCAGCAATATCCGCCAGAAGATCTTGAGGAACCCGGCACCATCGATCATTGCCGCCTTCACCAATTCGTCCGGAAAGGCTTCGTAATAGTTGCGGAAGAACAGCGTGGTGAAGCCAAGGCCGTAAACAACGTGGACCAAGACAAGTCCGGTCGTCGAATTCGAAAGGCCCATCAGGCCGAGCAGCCGCGCCATCGGAATCAATACCGCCTGGAACGGGATGAAGCAGGCAAACAGCATCATGCCGAAAACGATCTTGTGGCCGGGAAAGCGCCACTTGGTCAGAACATAACCGTTGAGCGCACCGAGCAGAGTCGAAATGACGACGGCCGGCACCACCATCTTGATCGAGTTCCAGAAATAGCCCTTGATGCCGACGCAGGAGACCCCGATGCAGGCCTCGCCCCAGGCCTTCATCCAGGCCGCGATCGACGGATCGGTCGGCAGCGCCAGCATGTCGCCACCGCGGATTTCATCGAGCGATTTGAGCGAAGTCGACAGCATCACGTAAAGCGGCAGCAGGTAGACCACCGCAAGGACGATCAGCGCGCCGTAGATGAAAAACCGGGTGAAGCGCGCCGAGCCGGCGCTGATGGTTTCGGGTGCGGCGCTCATTGTTTTTTCTCCCGCAGTTCCGAATAGAGATAGGGAACGATGATCGCGGTAATGCCCATCAGCATCATCACGGCGCTGGCCGAACCGACATTCATCTGGTTGCGGTTGAACGTGTAGGAATACATGAAGGTGGACGGCAGCTCGGTCGCATTGCCCGGCCCGCCACCGGTCAGCGCGATGACGAGGTCGTAGGATTTGATCGCCATATGCGCGAGCACGATGAAGGCCGAGAGAAATACGGGTCGCAGTAGCGGAATGATGATGCGGCGGTAGATCGAGACCGTCGAGGCCCCGTCGATCTGCGCCGCCTTGATGATCTCGCCGTCGATGCCGCGAAGGCCGGCCAGAAACATCGCCATGATGAAGCCCGAAGCCTGCCAGACGCCGGCGATGACGACGGTATAGATCGCCATATTCGGGTTGACCAGCCAGTCGAAGGTAAAGCTCTCCCAGCCGAGATTGCGCATCGTGTGCTCAAGCCCGAGGCCGGGATTGAGAAACCACTTCCAGGCCGTACCGGTAACGACGAAGGAGAGCGCCATCGGATAAAGAAAGATCGGCCGCAGCACGCCTTCGGCGCGAATGCGCTGGTCCATCAGGATGGCGATGAAAAGCCCGATCGCGGTGCAGAGCGCGATATACAGAATGCCGAAAATGGCGAGGTTCTGCATCGCCACATACCAGTTCGGCTGCGACCAGAGCCGGAAATAGGCATCGAACCCGCCC
Source organism: Hyphomicrobiales bacterium (assembly GCA_900466875.1). Lineage (GTDB taxonomy): Bacteria > Pseudomonadota > Alphaproteobacteria > Rhizobiales > Rhizobiaceae > Neorhizobium. Next base: position 67,456 of record UBNQ01000037.1, read on the forward strand.
CATTTATAGACAGGAAGGATGCGCGACGTGGTGAAGGACAGCGTGATCGTCCAGAGAATGAAACCGTAGACGAAAATCAGGATGACGGCGAAGGACGGCGCGAGCACCAGCTTGGGCAGGCCGTTGCGCAACCTGTCGGCAAAGGATTTTCGCGGCCGTTCCGCAGCGATCACCGGCATCGGTTCGATTGTCGTCATGGGGTTCTCCGGCGACATGCAAGAATGAGATTGCAAGATATCTGTGGCAGCGATTGTGGGTTTGCCCCTCATCCGCCTGCCGGCACCTTCTCCCCGTTCTGACGGGGAGAAGGAGGTATGCCGCACCGCCTCCCTCCCTCTTTAAAATCGAGCGGGGCAAGTCCCCTCTCCCCGCATGCGGGGAGAGGGTTAGGGTGAGGGGCACTTGCCGCACTCTGCGTGAGCGGCGGCTCTCCAGCGTCAGTCGATCACTTCGCCGCAGCAACCGCTTCCGGCAGACGCTTCAGTGCCGCATCCGTCGTCAGCTGACCGTTGAGATGCTGGGTGATGACGTCGAGCATGGCTTCCTTGATGGCGGCCGGCTGGGCGTAACCGTGGGCCAGAGAGCCCATCAGCGTGCCCTTGGACGAAGCTTCAGCCAGATCCTTCATGCCCTTCTTGGCGCAATCGTCGAATTCCGTATCCGGAATGTCGGTACGGGCCGGAACCGAACCCTTCACCTTGTTGAAGGCGATCTGGAAGGCCGGGTTTTCGACAGCGGATGCCATCTTCATCTGCGCGTCGGCGGCATCGCCGCCCACGTCGAACATCATGAACTGGTCGGCGTTGAACAGAACAGAGCCCTGCGTGCCGGGGAAGCGGATGCAGACGAAATCCTTGCCCGGTTCCTTCTTGGCGCGCAGCCATTCGCCCTTCGACCAGTCGCCCATTTCCTGTGCACCGGCCTTGCCTTCGATGACAAGAGCGGTCGACAGGTTCCATTCACGGCCGGAGAAATTCGGGTCGAAATAGGTGCGAAGCTTCGACATGTCGTCAAAAACCTGCTTCATCGTATCGCTGGACAGCGCTTCCGGATCGGCTTCAAGCACGGCCTTCTTGTAGAAATCGGGTCCGCCGCGCGAAAGAACCACGGCTTCCCACAGCGTGCCGTCCTGCCACGGAACGCCACCATGGGCGAGACCGATGATGCCCTGTTCCTTGAACTTGTCGAGCAGCGCAAACAGCTCGTCCATATTGGTCGGCTCCTTGGCGCCGGCCTTGTCGAGTGCCGCCTTGTTCAGCCACAGCCAATTGGTCGAGTGGATATTGACCGGGGCGGCGACCCAGTGACCGTCATATTTGGAAAATTCCTGCAGTGCCGGCGGAATGACCTTGTCCCAGCCTTCCTTAGCCGCGAGATCGTCAAGGTTGGCGGCGACACCCATCTCGGACCAGTCGCGCAGGTCGAAGCCGAGCAACTGCACGGCGGTCGGCGGATCGCCGGCGGTGACGCGGGCGCGAAGTGCGGTCATGGCGGCAGAACCGGCACCACCGGCAACCGGCATGTCCTTCCAGGTCACGCCTTCCTTGGCGAGGTTTTCCTTCAGCACGTTGAGTGCTGCAGCTTCACCGCCAGATGTCCACCAGTGCAGGACCTCGACTTCGGCGGCCTTGGCAGCACCGGCTGTCATCGCGATCAACGCGGCACCGGCGGCCAGTTTCGTAATGGCACGAATATTCATTGATGATCTCCTCCAAATCCGGGCTACTCTCCGGACAGGGGAATTTATAACGTTATAACCCGAGTCAGTGTCAACCCATGCGCGAAGGTTTTTGAATTGCCCTCGATCAATTTTTTAAAGTATTGATCTGCCTTACGAATTTCAGAAAGTTTTGGAAATATCCGCCGCCCTTCAAGAAATTTCTGGAAATCGGCGTAGAATTTGTAACGATATATATGGAGGCTCGGCCACCGTGAGCGGCCGGATGGAGGAACAGAGATGCCGCTGGACGATGCGGAAGACGAGCACCAGCCGAACACGGCAGGCGCCTCGGCTTCAAATCCCGGCCCACACCGCAAGCCGACATTAAAGACGATTGCCGAACTGACCGGGCTTGCCGTGACCACGGTTTCGCGCGCGCTCGGCGACGATCCGCTGATTGCCCGCGAGACGCGCCAGCGCGTTCAGGCCACCGCAGCGAAGGTCGGCTACCTGCCGGACCGGGCGGCTCAGCGCCTGAGAACCGGCCGAACCAATGTCATCAGCCTGATCCTCGATCCGCATGAGGAAATCCTCGGCTACGGCACATCGATGATCCGGGGCATGACGGCGACATTGCGCGGCACGCCCTATCACCTCGTCATCACGCCGCATTTTTCCGATACGCCGCATATCGATCCGGTCCGTCATATCGTCCGCAACCGCATGGCCGACGGCATATTGTTCAGCCGCACCGAACCGTCGGACGAGCGGGTGAAATTCCTGCTGGAAGCGGGGTTTCCCTTCGTCTGCCATGGCAGGACCGAGCTTGCGACGCCGCATCCTTATGTCGATTACGACAATTACCGTTTCACCTACGAGGCGGCGAAAAAGCTGATCACCTCGGGCTGTCGCCGGCTGTTCATCATCCTGCCGCCCGAGCGCTTCACCTTCCACCACCACATGCGCCACGGCTTCATGACGGCAGTGCGGGAGGAAGGCGTCGGTTTCGAAATCGCGGAAGGCATTACGCTCGACAGCAAGGCGGACGCGGTCCGCGATCGCGTCGCGGCGCGGATGGCGGAGCGCAATCCGCCGGATGGTTTTATCTGCGGCGGCGAAGTCTCGGCCATGGCCGTGATGTCGGCCACGCATGATCTTGGGCTTGAGATTGGGCGCGATGTCAGGCTGGTAGCCAAGCAGACATCCGGACTGTTCGATCAGGTGCGGCCACGGATCGAGACGATCTATGAGGACCTGTCGGAGGCCGGAAGGCTGATGGCGGGGCTGTTGCTGAAGCGGATGGCGGGGGCGACGCCGGTGGGTGAATTGCAGGCGGTGCTGGAGGTGTGACCCAGTCCCTCATTCCTGTGCCTGTCACAGGAATCCAGCCAGCCCAAGTCCTTGGGCTGAAAAGAGTCCTTTCGCCGCGCAGACGCGCGGCGGCTGGATCCCTGTGACAAGCACAGGGATGAGGGGCGGGGTAACCTCAATCCTCCTCGACAAACACCTCCTCGCGCTTCTTCCGCACACTCGGCAGGAAGACGACAATCAGCACGATCACCGCGATGATGAGCAGTGTGGCGCTGATCGGACGCGTGACGAACGTGCTCGGATCCCCGCGCGACAAAATCATCGCCCGCCGCAGGTTTTCCTCCAGCAACGGCCCCAGCACGAAACCGAGCAGAAGCGGTGCCGGCTCGCAGCGCAGCTTCAAGAGCAGGTAACCGAGCAGGCCAAAGAAGGCGACGGCATAGAGGTCGTAGACGTTGGAATTGACGCTGTAGACCCCGATCGAGCAGAAGGCCATGATGATCGGGAAGAGCAGGTAGTAGGGAATGGTCAGAAGCTTTACCCAGAGCCCGATCAGCGGCAGGTTGAGGATGACGAGCATCAGGTTGCCGATCCACATCGAGGCGATGATGCCCCAGAAGAGCGCCGGCTGTTCCGCCGCCACGTTCGGGCCGGGCACGATACCCTGGATGATCATTGCACCGACCATCAGCGCCATGACCGGGTTGGCCGGAATGCCGAGGGTGAGAAGCGGAATGAACGAGGTCTGGGCGCCGGCATTGTTTGCCGATTCCGGACCGGCGACGCCGGCCACCGCGCCATGGCCAAACTCTTCCGGCTTTTTCGACACCTTCTTTTCCACCGTATAGGAGGCAAACGAGGCAAGGATCGCGCCGCCGCCTGGAAGAATGCCAAGCACCGAACCGATCGCCGTGCCGCGCAGGACGGGCGCGATCATCGCGCGAAAATCTTCACGGCTGGGCATGAGGCCGGAAACCTTGGCCACCAGAACTTCGCGGGTCCTTTCGTTTTCCAGATTGCGCAGGATTTCCGCAATGCCGAAAACACCAACCGCGACCGCCACGAAATTCAAGCCATCGGCATATTCGCGGATGCCGAGAGTGAAGCGTGGTGCACCGGTATAGATGTCTGTGCCGACAAGCCCGAGCAGCAGGCCAAGCGCCACCATGGCCAGCGCCTTGATGATCGAGCCGTGCGCCAGCGCGATCGACGAGACGAGACCGACGACCATCAGCGAGAAATACTCGGCGGCCCCGAATTGAAGTGCGATCTCGGTCAACGGCGGCGCGAAAATCGCCACGAGGAAGGTCGAGACCGTGCCGGCAAAGAAGGAGCCGATGGCGGCGATCGCAAGCGCTGCCCCCGCCTTGCCCTTACGCGCCATCTGGTAACCGTCGATCGCAGTGACGGCCGACGAGGATTCGCCCGGCATGTTGATCAGGATCGCCGTGGTCGAGCCGCCATATTGCGCGCCGTAATAGATGCCGGCGAGCATGATCAGCGACGAAACGGGCTCGAGCTGAAAGGTGATCGGCAAAAGCATGGCGATCGTCGCGGTGGCGCCGATGCCGGGCAGAACGCCGATCAGCGTGCCGAGCAGCACGCCGATCAGGCAGAAGAACAGGTTCTCGATCGATCCCGCCGTCTGGAAGCCGAGAAGAAGGTTATTGAACAGATCCATCAGTCAAATCCTAAAACCGAACCCAAGGGCCGAAACGCTGGAAGGGAAGGCCGAGCCCGTAGGAGAAGACGAGAACGGAGAAGACCGTCAGCAGAACGGCCAGCACGATCGCCGTCAGCGGCTTCATCTTGTGAGACGCGAAGGCGGCGATCAGCGCGGCGAAGAACAGCGACGGCACGAAACCAAGCCCCCGCACGGTGATGCCGAAAAAGATCGGCGCCGCCAGAATGAAGATGATACCGCGCCAGGCAATCGGCCCGATCGGTTCTCCCTCGACGCGAAAGGCCTGAAACAGGATGATCGCCCCGAACAGGATCAGCGCCAGCGCCAGGATGAACGGGAAATACCCCGGCCCCATGCGAAACGCCGTGCCGAGTTCGAGCTCGATCGACTGATAGGCGAAGAAGATGCCGGTCAGGACCAAGAGTATGCCGCAGATCAGGTTGGCTTTGTCGAATGACTTGGAATTCATGGTGTCTCCGTTGGTGTGGGAGATGGCTTTCATCGATCGCTAGAGGGCTGGAGCCCTCTCTGCCCTCTCACTTGCCGCGACCTCCGCCCCTCATCCGCCTGCCGGCACCTTCTCCCCGCAGGCGGGGCGAAGGACCTTTGCCGCACCCGCTCGCCTACTCTCCACATTAGAGAGAATTGGAAAGAGTCGCGGCAAACTCGTCCCCTCTCCCCGCGCGGGGGGAGAGGGTTAGGGTGAGGGGCAATCACACCCGCAAGTGGAAGCGTCAGGCGTTAATCCGCGTATTGCCCCGCAGCCTCGATGATCGGCTTCCAGCGGGTGATTTCGCTTTCCAGCTTGGCTTTCAGCGCGGCCGGCGTGGCGTCGGTTTCCGAAGACGGCTTGGTGCCGAGTTCGGCGAAGCGAGCGGTGATGTTCGGATCCTTCAGCGCGCCCTGCAGCGACTTCGACAGGCGCTCGTTGATCTCGGCCGGCGTGCCCTTCGGCGTGTAGATGCCGTGCCAGATACCCACCGTCATGCTTTCAAGCCCGGCTTCCTTGACGGTCGGCAGGTCCTTGAAAATCTCAAGACGCTCGGGCGAGGTCACGGCATAGGCCTTGATCGTGCCGCCCTGGATCTGTTTGGTCGTGTTGGTGGTCTGGTCGCACATGATATCGACCTGGCCACCGAGAAGATCGGTCATCGCAGGTCCCGTGCCCTTGTAGGGAACGGTGACGAGCGGGGTCTGGATCGCGCTCATGAACAGCATGCCGCAAAGATGCGATGCAGCGCCGATGCCGGCATTCGCCACCGTCACCTTGTCGGCATTGGCCTTGGCGTATTCGACGAGCCCCTTGAGGTCGGTCGCTTCCATGTCCTTGCGGGCGACGATCGTCATCGGCACGTCGGTAACGAGGCCGACATATTCGAAGGCGTTCAGCGTGTCATAGGCGAGCTTGCGATAGAGCGTGGCGCTGGTGGCCATGCCGATGTGATGCAGCAGGACAGTGTAGCCGTCGGCTTCGGCCGCGGCGACACGGCCGGCGCCAAGCGAACCACCGGCACCGCCGACATTTTCGACGACGATCTGCTGGCCGAGATCCTTCGACATGGATTCGGCGACGAGACGCGCAACCGTATCCGTCGGGCCACCGGCCGCAAACGGCACGACCATGGTGATCTGACGCTCGGGATAACCTTGCGCGCCCGCCTGTGCGGAAAACAGCGTTACGGCGGCAACGGCAGTCGCGCCGAGAACGGCGTTAAACAATTTCATGGATTTTCTCCTCCCAGAGACCAATGTCCAGCCATCATCTGCAGACGCGCATCTCCTCCGGCGCCTGCTTGCCTCCATTTGCGGAACTTGCCGCAGCGCTGGCAATCGGTTCTGGCGAGGGTCAGAGGTGATAATATTCAAATCGCAGCGCAACATGGGTGGATTTGGGAACAATGCCCCGATGCAATGGGGGGATTTCCACCCAAAGAAGGTGTGGCGGATTGTCGTAGCACCCTCATTCCTGTGCTTGTCACAGGAATCCAGCCAGTCCAAGTCCTTGGGCTGAAAAGACTCCTTTCGCCGCGCAGACGCGCGTCGGCTGGATCCCTGTGACATACCGTGGGCAAAGCCCGAGGGGCACAGGAATGAGGAGGAGATCACCTCACTCTCCGCGATCGTCCTGCGACAGGCTCTCGATCCCCAGCATCTTCTTGTCGAGCCCGTATTTCTGCATTTTCTCGTAAAGCGTCTTGCGGGAAATTCCGAGCGTCTCATAAACCGGCTTCAGCGCGCCACCGTGAGCGGCAATCTCACCGGCAATCAGATTGCGCTCGAAGGCTGCAACCTTTTCCGCCAGACGCCCGCCATTCTCTTTCACGGCTGCGCCCGGCTCTCCCGAACCCGGATCGAGCCCCAGCACCAGACGGTCGGCGGCGTTGCGCAACTCGCGCACGTTGCCCGGCCAGTCGCGCTGGGCGATCAGCGAGATGACATCCGGCGGCACGATCATGTCCTCGCGGCCGTAACGGGCAGCCGCCTCGCGCACGAGCTGCAGGAAAAGAAGCGGAATATCCGCCCGCCGCTGCGCAAGCGCCGGCACATGCAGCGTCGCGACATTCAGCCGGTAGAGAAGATCGGCGCGGAAGCGGCCGGCGGCAACCTCCGCCTCCAGATCGACCTTGCTGGTAGCGATGAAACGCACGTCGAGCGGCACGGTCTCGTTGGAGCCCAGACGGGTAATCACCCGCTCCTGCAGCACACGCAAAAACTTCGCCTGCAGGTCGAAGGGCATGGAGCTGATCTCGTCGAGAAGGATCGTCCCTCCCCGCGCATGTTCGAATTTTCCATATCGCGGACGCAGCGCACCGGGGAATGCTCCGGCTTCATGGCCGAACAGCTCGCTTTCGATCAGCGTTTCGGGAAGGGCTGCGCAATTGATGGCGATCAGCGGCCGGTTGGCGCGGGGGCTGATGTCGTGCAAGGCACGCGCCACCACTTCCTTGCCGACGCCGGTATCGCCGATCACCAGCGTATCGGCATCCGTCGCGCCGATCGCGCGGATGCGATAACGAAGGTCGACCATCACCTGCGTACGTCCGGGCATCCGGGCTTCCACATCGTCGCGTTTTCCCGCTACGGCCCTCAGGCGCCGGTTTTCCAAAATCAGCGCCCGCCGCTCCAGTGCGCGACGGATGACGCCGGCCAGATGCTGCGGGGTGAAAGGCTTTTCGAGAAAATCGTATGCGCCCTCGCGCATTGCCTTGACCGCCAGCTGCACGTCGCCATGGCCGGTCACGAGAATGACCGGGATTTCCGCATCGAGTTCGCGCACCCGGTGCAGCAGCGTCATCCCGTCCAGCCCCGGCATTCGGATATCGCTGACGATCACACCATCAAAACCGAAACCGGAAAGCTCCAGCACATTTTCCGCATTGGGAAACGTGTCGACGGTCAGATCGAAGAGTTCCAAAGCCTGGGCGGTGGAGCGGCGAAGTTCCTCTTCGTCATCGACAAGCAGCACCCGTTGCGGAAGCGTCATTCGGCGGCCTCCATCACGCTTGCATCGGCGACATCGAGTTCAATGGCAAACACCGCCCCTCCTTCAGGATGATCGGTAACCGAAAGGCTGCCGCCGAAATCCTTGACGATATTGTAGGAGATCGACAGGCCGAGCCCCAACCCCTTGCCGACGCCCTTGGTGGTGAAGAACGGGTCGAAGATGCGCTCGCGAATGGCGGCAGGAACACCCGGCCCTCGGTCGCGCACGATGATCATGACCTTCTCAGCCGTGCCTGAGGCGGAAACATCGATACGCCGGTCCTCAAGCCCTTCAACGGCATCGGCGGCATTGGTGACGATGTTGACCAGCACCTGCTGCAGCCGAACCGCGCCCGCCATCACCCGAGGCAGGCCCGGGTCGACCGTGATGCGCAGTTCCGCATCGGCCGCTTTCAGCCGCGCCGAAACGATTTCGATCGTATCGCGGATGACATCCTCGACGCTGACAGCACCGAGCTTTTCATTCGGCTTTCGGGCAAAATTGCGCAAATGCCGGCTGATCGAGGCCATGCGGTCGATCAGCGCCGAGATGCGCTTGAGATTGTCGCTCGCGTCTTCCACGCGGCCGCGCTCGATCAGCAAACCGGTCGTTTCCGCATAGGTTTTGGCGGCCGCGAGCGGCTGGTTGAGTTCGTGGGAAAGGGCTGCCGACATCTGGCCAAGCCCCGCAAGTTTTCCCGCCTGCACCAGATCGGCCTGGGTCTGGCGCAACCGGCGCTCCGTCAGCCGTCGCTCGGCAATCTCCTTTTCGATCCGGCTGTTGACGCGGGCAAGCGCTGCGGTGCGCTCGTCGACCCTGCGCTCCAGCTCGTTCTGCGCTTCGGCCTGCAACTGCATGCGTTCAGCCAATCGCGCCCGGCGCTGCAGCACGATCGCCGAGGCAAGTCCGGCAAGGCAGAGCGCCAGAAACACCGCCGCCATCATCGTCTGCGCCTGCCAGCGCACCGAGGCCGTATCCATCAGCACGTTCACCGTCCAGCCGGCACCGGGCATGGCCTGCGATACGTAGAGATATTCCCTCTCCGCGCTCCCGTTCCGGATCAGCATAGTCTCGTGGCCGGCAAAGCTGCCATAGGCGAGCGGCAGCTGGTGCAGCTTCACATCCGCATATCGCCTCGAAGTTTCGGTCCGGCCGATCCGCTCCGGCGTCAGCGGCAGGATGGCCGCGAAACGCCATTCGTCGCTGCCGGTCATGAAGATGATGCCTTCCGGATCGGAGACGAAAATCCGGTCGTCGCCGCCGGCCCAGGAGGCCTCGATCGTATCGAGATCGACCTTGAACACGATCACGCCCAAAATCCTGCCGCCCATCACGATCGGCGAACTGAAATAATAACCCCGCTTGGCCGATGTCGTGCCGACCGCAAAGAACCGGGACTGTTCGCCCCGCGCCGCCTCCTGGAAATAGGGGCGATAGCTGAAATTCTCGCCGACGAAGCTGACGGGAGAATCGTAATTGCTGGCCGCGATCGTCGTGCCGTCCATGGTCATGATGTAGATGTCCGACGATTTCAGCAGCGCATTGACGGATTTCAGATACCGGTTGGCGGAAAGCCGCAACGCCTCGTTGCCGGGGTTCTCGATCAGCACCTCGATGATCTCGTCATCGGCAGTCAGTGCCGGCAGCGCCTCGTAGCGTTTCAAATGCCCATCCAGCGCCGAAACCGCCAGCCTCAGCGTCGTCCCCGCCTGCAACTCCGCCTCGTCCATATAGCTGTGCGCCACAAGGTCGTGCACCTTCCACGTCAGCACGAGGCCGAGCGCAAGACACAAAACGGATACTGCCAAGATACGATGCTTCACGTCTGAAGGGCTCCTCCTCCCTCGACCGGAACGCGTATATCTTACGGAGCGCCGTGAAATTTTCCAATGGGGTCTCGCGGGATGGGTGTAATGACATCGGGATGGGAAAGGCGCACCATCCGATCTATATTGATATTCGCAGTCACTTTCGGGGAACAAGGCATGTCCACCGATATCAAGAATGCGGAAACGCCGATGCAGACCGCGGAACGGGTGAGAAGGCTACACGGCGTGCAACTCAGCGAAGACGCCAAAAAACCTCTGCCGCGTAGCGCCTATGATGAGCTGTGGAACGACGAAGGTGCACCTGCGCTTTCGGACGAAGAATTCCGCAGCAGCAATCCGCCCAAAACGCTTGACTTGGGGTAGGATATCGCTTCGATGTGCAATCCATGAGGGCAGACCGCTTCGGGCGGTAAAAGGGGTTTAAATGGTTTCCTTGCTTGCGCTTTTCATGGGCGGTGTCGCCGGTCTCCGGGCCATGATGGCGCCGGCGCTTGTCACCTGGGCGGCAGCGCTCGGCTGGCTTGATCTTTCCGGCTCCTGGCTATCCTTTCTCGGTTCCAACTGGGCGGTGCTGATCCTCACCATTCTCGCTGTGCTCGAACTGGTGACCGACCAGTTGCCCAATACGCCGAGCCGCAAGGTGCCGCAGCAATTCATCAGCCGGCTGATAACCGGCGGTGTAGCGGGCGCCGCGATCGGCATTCCCCATGGCCTGTGGCTGGCCGGCCTCGTCTCCGGCGTTCTTGGTGCCATCGCGGGCACCTATGGCGGCGCCTGGGCGCGGGCACAGCTGGCCGAGGCGTTCGGGAAGGATGCACCGGCCGCCTTCATCGAGGATGGCGTCGCTTTCGTCGTGGCCTTCATCATCATCTTGGCTCTGCCCGCGGCGGCAACGATATGAAGCGCTTCGACGCGATCATCATCGGCGCCGGGCAGGCAGGGCCTTCGCTCGCCGGCAGGTTCAACGATGCGGATAAGACGGTCGCGATCATCGAGCGAAAACATGTCGGCGGCACCTGCGTCAACACCGGCTGCAAACCGACCAAGACGCTGGTCGCCAGCGCCTATGCCGCCCATCTCGCCCGCCGTGCATCGGATTACGGTATCGGTATCGGCAGTGACGTGACGGTCGATATGCAGGCGGTGATGCGCCGCTCCCACAAGGTGACGCTCGACAGCCGCCACGGTAACGAAAGCTGGCTGGAGGGCATGCCGAACTGCACGCTTATCCGCGGCCATGCACGGTTCGAAAGCAGCAATGTCATTCGTGTCGGCGACGAGTTGCTGACTGCGCCGCAGATTTTTCTCAATGTCGGCTCGCGCGCGACGATTCCGGATTTCGCCGGTGTGGGCGACATCCCCTATATGACCAACACCGATATCGTCATGCTCGACCGGCTGCCGAAACATCTCGTCATCGTCGGCGGGAGCTATATCGGGCTTGAATACGCGCAGATCTATCGGCGCTTCGGCGCGGAAGTCACCGTCGTCGAAAAAGGCCCGAGGCTGATCGGCCGCGAGGACGAGGACATTTCCCTGGCGGTGCGTGAAATCCTTGAAGCCGAGGGTATCCATATCCGCACTGGGGCCGAATGTATCCGCTTCCGGAAGGAAGGAGACAACATCGCAGTAGGCGTGAATTGCGACGAAGGCGACCCCGAAGTGATCGGCTCCGATGTGCTTCTCGCCGTCGGGCGACGGCCGAATACCGACGATCTGGGACTGGAAACCGCTGGCGTGGAACTCGACGCGCGCGGCTTCGTCAAGGTGGATGAGCGGCTTGCGACCAATGTCGCCGGCATCTGGGCACTGGGGGACTGCAACGGTCGCGGTGCCTTTACCCACACCGCCTATAACGATTTCGAAATCGTTGCCGCCAATCTCTTCGACGGCGAGGACCGCAGGGTTTCGCAACGTCTGCTGGGCTATGCGCTGTTCATCGACCCGCCGCTTGGCCGCGTCGGTCTGGGCGAGGAACAGGCACGCAAGGCGGGCCATGATGTGCTGGTCGGCAAGCGGCCGATGACCAATGTCGGCCGTGCCGTCGAAAAAGGCGAGACCAAGGGCTTCATGAAGATCGTCGCCGACGCGAAGACGAAGAAAATCCTCGGGGCAGCGCTGCTCGGCACCGGTGGTGACGAGGCGATCCACGGTGTGTTGGAGCTGATGAATGTCGGCGCGAGTTACGACGACCTGCGCTGGGCAGTACCCATCCACCCGACAGTTTCCGAACTCTGGCCGACCCTCGTGTTATCGATGAAATAGAACATCTCCTTGGCATAAGGGGATCGGCAAGCTTTTCCGCTTATGAACAGGATCAAACGATCCTGTCGGGATGGAAAACATGTGCGGATTTGCTGGTTACGCGGGAGATGGGTTGGGTGTGGAACGCGCGCCGCAGCTTCTATCCGCCATGGGGCAGGCGATTGCCCATCGCGGGCCGGATGGCAGCGGCGTCAGGACCGCGCCCGGTATCGGCCTTTCGCATGTTCGCCTGTCGATCGTCGGCCTAACCGATGGCCAGCAGCCGATGACGAGCGCCGACGGGCGCTATACGATCGCCTTCAACGGCGAGATCTTCAACTATGTCGAACTGCGCGACGAGCTGAAGGCGCGGGGCGCCATCTTTCGCACCGGCTCGGACACGGAAGTCCTGCTGCAGCTTTATGCGTTTGACGACGAGCGCTGCCTGGAAAAACTGAACGGCGACTTTTCCTTCGCCATATGGGATGCGGCGGAACGGCGGCTGATGCTGGCGCGCGACCGCATGGGCGTGCGGCCGCTCTTTTATACCGAACACAGGGGCACGCTGTATTTCGCCTCCGAGGTGAAGGCGTTGCTGACGGTGCCCGGCATCGAGGCAGAACTTGATCCCTTTGCTCTCGACCAGATTTTTACACTCTGGGCGCCGATTGCCCCGCGCACCGCCTTCCGCAACATTTTCGAGCTGGAACCCGGCCAGCTGCTGATCCGTGAAAATGGTCAAAACCGCCTGAGATCATACTGGTCGCTCGATTATCCCGATGCCGGCGAGCATGGCATGGCGACCGCCACGGACCATTCGGAAGAACTGCGCGATCTGCTGACCGATGCGGTTCGACTGAGGATGCGCGCCGATGTGCCTGTCGGCTCCTATCTTTCGGGCGGGCTCGATTCCTCGCTGATCACGGCGCTGGCAGCTCCGATGGCGCCGGGCGGGCTCAACACCTTTTCCGTCACCTTCGACAGCGCCGAACATGACGAAAGCAGCTTTCAGCGGCAGGTCGCGGCGGCACTCGGCACGCATCACCGGTCCGTCGCCTCTTCGGCCGAGGCTATCGCTTGTGCCTTTCCCGATATCGTCCGTTTTACCGAACGGCCGATCCTGCGCACCGCACCTGCCCCACTTTATACGCTGGCCGGTCTCGTTCGCGACAATGGCATGAAGGTGGTGCTCACCGGCGAAGGCGCCGACGAGATATTCGCCGGCTACGACATTTTCAGGGAAGCAAAAGTGCGCCGCTTCTGTGCCCGACAGCCCGGCTCGAAGGTCAGGCCGCATCTTTTCCGCAAGCTTTACCCCTATCTGCCGGGACTGAAACAGCAGTCGGCGGAATATCTTTCTGCCTTCTTCAACGTCTCCGGCACAGATCCATCCGACCCGCTCTTCTCGCACCAGCCGCGGATGAAAAGCACGGCAGCGGCAAAAATCTTCTATTCAGCCGACCTGCGGCAAACACTTGGGCGTTACGATGCCGCCGAAGAGCTTGCTGCACGCCTGCCCGAACGTTTTGGTCGCTGGCACCCGCTGCATCAGGCGCAATATTTGGAAACCCGTCTGCTTCTGCCGGGCTACATCCTCTCAAGCCAGGGCGACCGGATGGCCATGGCACATGGCATAGAGGGCCGCTTTCCTTTCCTCGATCATCGTCTGGTCGAGTTCGCCTCACGGCTTTCGCCCGATACCAAGCTCAGGGGCTTGCGTGAAAAGCAGATCCTGCGCGAGGCGGCGAAAGGGCTTTTGCCGGAAAGCGTGATCGAGCGGCAGAAGCAGCCCTATCGCGCACCCGACAGCCGCTCCTTCAGCGGCCCCGCAACCGCCGAACAACCCTATGTCGCCAAAATGCTGTCCGAACGTGCGATTACGGCAAACGGATTGTTCAATCCGATGGCGGTCTCCAAGCTTCATGCAAAATGCAGCAGGCAGGACGTTGCCGGTTTTCGCGACAACGCCGCCTTCGTCGGAATTCTCTCGACGCAGCTGTGGCACGATAATTTCACTGGAAAACAATCGCTGGTTGACGAGCCCGCGCTTTCGAAAAGCCAGATTTGAAGCTGCGCGCGCAGCTTTTCGCGTCTCACGCTCGCGTGATCGATAAAATTTTAGTATTGTCTTTATGAGGATCGGAACGAGCTGCCTTTAAGCCTTCCGGCACACCGCGCCACGATCCATATTGTGGGTAGACATCGCGACCAAGTCAGGGAGTTACACACCATGACCGTATCGATCATCATCAAGACCCTGGATGACGAAAAGCGCATTGCCCGCACGATAGAATGCGCGCTCAAGGCCCTGCCGGACGGACAGGGCGAGATCATCGTGACCGACCTCGGCTCGCGAGACCGTACGACCGAGATCGCATCCGCTTATCCGGTGCGCCTGATGCAGATCGCCCGCCCCGCGCGTTTCCGCAGTGGCGCAGGCTCACAGCTCGGCTATCAATATGCGCGTCACGATTTCATCTGCATGATCGACGGTGACATGGAACTCGACCCCGGCTTCCTGAAGGAGGCGATCAGCTTCCTCGACCGTCATCCGCGCAGCGGCGGCGTTACCGGCCATATGGAGACGGCGGCATCCGGCAACGGATTGATGTCCGACAACCGCATCGGCTCGGTGGATCAACTGGCAGGAGGCGGGCTTTACCGCCGCCGGGCGGTCGACGCGATCGATTATATGGCCGACCGAAACCTCCACGGTTACGAGGAGTTGAACCTCGGCATCCGGCTGCGCAGCACCGGTTGGAAACTGCATCGGCTGGACTGCCCTTTCGCCCGGCATCACGGCCGGGATGCCCGCTCCCGCGACCTCCTCCTGCAGCAGGTAAGAACGAAGGAACCCTTCGGCATTGGCGAATTGCTGCGTGCGGCAACCGGCAAGCCCTATTTCTATCGGCTGCTGCGTGACCTGCCGGAACTCGGGATGCTGGCGTTTGCCTGGATCTTCATCCTCGCCTCCGCTGTGCTGCTCGCCACACTGCCCGGTATCACATTGCCGGCACTCATCATCGCCGCATGCCTTAGCCTTGCGGTCGCCGTCATGTCCTATCGCACCGGGCGGCTGAAAACCGGTCTTTACGCGGTGATCGTCCGCTTCCTTCAGGCCTTGGCGCTTCCGGTCGGCTACATCACTCCGCGTAGAAACCCCCGTTCCTGGATCGAAAGCCGCGTTCTCGGCGAGCCCGATGCGGAAGTGAGCCGCGAGAGCGATCAGGCGATGAGCGGCTATGATGCCGGCATGGCGCAGGTCACGCGCTGAGCTGCAATTTCGCCGCATCCGGCACCGGACATTCTTCGGATCAAATCCTCCGCTGGCTCGTTTCGACATAATAGCCACGTGACAAGGAGGACGACCACATGGCCAATGCCAGCTCGAAACACATCGGTTCCGGCGCACAGGGAAAAAGCAGCGGCAACGGTGCGATGACCGATATCGACAAGGCTATTCTCCCCGACAACATGGTCCTGTCCAACCGTGACAAGGCACAGCATAGCCGCGAGCGCGGACTGGACGGCAAGACGGTTCGCAACGAACAGTTCCACGACAACGAAACCAACCATCTGGACTGAAATGCTCCAACTTGCGCCACCGTGAACGGGGCGTAAATCAGGATCACCGAATCATTACTTCGATTTAATCTGCCGCCGCTTGAAACGGCGGTGGAACGGAGTAGGCTCATGCCATCGTCGGCTACTGGACAGGGCTCCGGCGACGGAAAGACTGAAGGGGTACCCCGAGTTCTTTCGCCCCCATGATGGAGGCAGAGCATGATTCCGGCAGCAGAAAGCAGTGCTTTCGATCCGAACGACCTGACATTCCTGAAACGTGTGTTCGACGACGTTTGCGTCGAGCACGGCTTGCATGGCGGCAGCGCCGCAGCCAGCAATGTTGCTGTGACGATGATCCAGCTCTACCAGCGCGGCGTGAAGGACGAAAAAAGCCTGCATCGTCACTTCGATGAGAACAATTTCTTCGGCTGAGGCCGTTTGTTTTCATGCGATTGCTGACGCAAACCCGGTGTCCACTTTTGCGCGACATGCTTCAGCGCTTTGCCTGAAGATCCCGTTCGTCACGCATCAGGAAAACCCGCGTGATGGGATCGAGATTGTCCTCGAGCCACGTGGCCATCGCGGTCTCTTCCGCAAGGATGCGTTCGAACACGGCTTGAGCTTCGGTTTTGCCCAGCTCGTCGGCGGCCGTGATCAGCATGCGGTATGTCGCGATCTCCAGATGCTCGAAGGCATAGGCTTGAGCGGTGAATTTCACCACCTCGTCGCTCATCACCAGCGCCGGGATACCGTGTACGGTCGCGGCGATGCGGCCGGCAATGTCCTTGAGCGTCGAAGGCGCGCCGGAAAAATCGTTGAGCAGGGTCTGCAGCGCTTCCGCCTGGCTTCGCGTCTCGTCGAGATGCGCGAGCATGCGCGCTTTCAGATCGGGATAGTTTTCCAGCCGCCGCGTCTGCGCGGTGAGCGACGTGATCGCCTGCTCCTCCATCGCATGAGCGCTTTTCAGCCAGGCAATGAAATTGTCTTTCGCATGGGTCATAAGCTCCTCCCTCCGTGTCGTCCCGAAGATAATACACGGGCCCGTGATAGCCAGAGGCAACCCCGAACCATGGCGGGAAGTTCCACCCAATAATGCGCGAAATCGCCGCGGCATGCCCTCAAGAGATGCAAATGCGGCATATCAGCTCCTGTTAAAAAAGTGGGAACCATCACTTGCGCCGAGGGTTGTCGATGCATTAATGGAGGCGCCGATGATCCCAGATCCAAGAGAGCCCACGGAGCAGCCGCCTATGCCGGCGCCAGGATGGACACCAGATCCGCCGATCAACGAACCGGAACCCGACAGGCTGCCCGATGAGGCGCCGGTCCCCAATCCGGATGAGACAAACAGACCGCCCGTCTACATGCCGCCAGGAAATGCGGTGTAACCGGCGGCATCGAAGAGAACGACATGACAGTATCGAGTAAGAGCATGCCGAGCCGCGATGCGTCTCGGTCCCAGCAGCCGGCAGAGTTCAAACCGTGCCTGTGGAAGCTGCTGGCAGTGACGGCCGGTATTCTGGCCGCCGTATTCGTTGCCATGCAGACGGTCGACGACACCTATCTGGGTTCGTTCGACACCAAGGTTTCCACGCCACAGATGCAAAAGGCTGGATAACCCGGGTAAGGTTATGCGCAATGGTCTCGCGACCGTCGCGGTCGCGGGAACAAAATCCGAAATCTCGGCGTTCATCCGTCAGATATGACGAGGTGGCGCAAGGTGGACGTGAGCAGTTTTTCCAATCCAGATCTGACAGATCCGGTGCTTGAACGCATGCGGGTCATCAAGCCCGGCAGAAACGTCTGGCGCTCGGCCAAGGCCGAACGCGTCGCATTTCTCATCGACGGAGAGGCTTATTTCAGCCGCCTCGATGAGGTTCTGCGCCAGGCGCAAAAATCCGTTCTTATCGTCGGCTGGGATTTCAATCCCGATATCCGCCTGCGTCCTCGGGACGAAGGCTCCGAGACCATCGGCACGCTGCTGCGGCGCATGGTCGAGGAAAAGCCGGATCTCGAAATCCGCATTCTCGTCTGGGGCATGGGGCCGATCTATTCCGGTAAAAGCTTCCGGATGTTCGGCAAGATGGAATGGGCGGATCACCCGCGCATCGGCTTGCGCTTCGACTTCCGCCATCCGCTGCGCGCAAGCCATCACCAGAAGATCGTTGTGATCGACGACAAGACTGCCTTTCTCGGAGGCATCGACCTGACGGCCCGGCGCTGGGACGACCGGCAGCACACGATCGTCAATCCGGTGCGCACCGCCCCCGACGGAACCCCCTATGGTCCGGTCCATGACATGCAGACCGTCGTCACCGGCGACGCGGCAAAGCTGGTCGGTGATGTCGCGCGGCGCAGGTGGAAGAAGACGCATGGCGAGGAACTCGCGCCCGTGGACGTGCCCGGCCCCGCCCCGTGGCCTTCCGACCTGAAACCGGCCCTGCGCGACTGCCCGGCCGGGCTGGCGCTGACGGAGCCATGGAAATGGAAAGGCCGACGCGGCCATCGCGAGGCGATCCGCCTGACCCATGACGCGTTGAGGGCGGCCGAACGACATCTCTATATCGAGACGCAATATCTTGCCTCCTTCGGCGTGGCGCGCACGCTCGCCAAGCGCTTGCGCAAGCAGAACGGTCCGGAGATCGTCGTCCTCGTCACCCGGGAATCCCACGGATTTCTGGAAAAGCTGATGATGGGTCAGAACCGCACACGACTGATCCGTAGGCTAAAACGCGCCGACCGCTACGACCGGCTGCGGGTCTTTTATGCTGTGACGCCGGACGGCCACGGCGGCGAGCGGGAGATCATCGTCCACTCCAAGCTGATCATCGCCGACGACCACTTTGTGCGCGTCGGTTCCTCCAACCTCAACAACCGTTCCGAAGGTCTCGATACCGAGAGCGATCTGGCGATGGAGCCGCAGGACGCGGCCGGGCGCGAAGCCATTGCAGAACTGCGGATCGACCTGCTTGCCGAACATCTGGCCGCCGATCCGGCGCTGGTGCGCCGGTATTTCGAGGAAACCGGGTCGCTGATCCGCACCATCGAGATGCTGAATGTCAACGGCCGTCATCTGAAGTCGTTCGACGTGGATGTCGAAAAGGGGGAGACGGAATCTCTTCCAGGCACCAGCATCATCGACCCGAAACAGCCCTTCTGGCCCATTCCGCAGATCCAGGCAGGTTTCCGCCGGCTCGTCTCGCGCTTTTCACCCCATCGAATGTTTTGAAAAGCGGGTGGGCCGACGACGGTAATAGGCCTCGCTGGCCAGAAATGTCGGCAGGCCGATCAGCAACGGAACGAAGAAGTAGAGCACCCGGAACGCAACGAGCGCCCCGATGATCTTTGCGCCGGGAAGGATGCCGAGCATGGTGGCCTCCAGCACACCAAGTCCGCCCGGAACGTGACTGATCAGTGACGCGACATTGGCCGTGACATAGGCGCCCGCAACCTCGAAATAGGTGATCGAGCCGAATACCGCCATAAGCTGGTGGATGGCCGCCGCGACACAGGCAAAATTCAGCGTTCCAATGCCGATCTGGAGAAGTGCCAAACCGAAGGGTGGAGGATCGAGACGCCACTTGCGAAGCCGCACCGGCACACGCAAGGCACAGAGAAGAAGATAGGCGGCGGGCACGATCAGGCAGGCGAGACCGGCCAGAACCCGGGTCTCCCGGTCGATACCGAACAAATCCGTATCTGGCCCAAGATCGAGCAGCAGAACGATCGCGGCAAGGCTCAGGAGCCCCAATGCGACGGTGATGCCGCAAAAACCGATGACTTTTGCGACCTCTCCGCCCGTCAGCCCCCAGCGCGAATAAAACCGGTAGCGTACAGCGCCGCTGCTGAGTGCCGCCATGCCGACATTATGCCCGATCGACAGCGCACAGAA
Organism: Hyphomicrobiales bacterium; assembly: GCA_900466875.1. Lineage (GTDB taxonomy): Bacteria > Pseudomonadota > Alphaproteobacteria > Rhizobiales > Rhizobiaceae > Neorhizobium. The sequence continues at coordinate 87,124 of UBNQ01000037.1, forward strand.
AGACGCAAGCGCTGTCTGTCGCCAGGCGAGCGGCCTTTTGACATAACGGACGGCCAGCGTATCGAAGCCGGTGAGGCACAGATAGGAGCCCGCGACGAAGAGCATGGCTCCACAGAGCCTGATGAACGGAATGGCCTCCGCCGCATCCGCCACCTCGTCGAACGTGTAGCGCCCAAGGCTGCGGTAGACGAGGAAGGCAGCAGCGCAGACGGCGGCAAGGACAGCCAGCTTCAAGATATGCGCCCTGCCGATCATCATGCCTCCTGTCGGTTTCCAGAAGGGGGAACGAAAACGCTCACAAGGTGTTCCCAGCCCTATGCAGTCTCCACCCGCAAAATTGCCGGCCTCCCGCCGCCTGAAACTCCTGACCTATAATGTGCACAGCTGCATCGGCACCGACCGGCGCCTTGCACCGGAACGTATCGCCGAAGTGATCGCGGCGGAAAAGCCAGACATTATCGGCCTGCAGGAACTCGATGTCGGACGAAGGCGCACGGGTGGCGTGGATCAGGCGCATGCGATCGCCGAAATCCTCAAGATGCAGCATCATTTCCATGCCGCCCTCGATGTCGAGGAGGAACGTTATGGCGACGCGATCCTGACGGCGCTGCCGGCCGAACTGGTCAAGGCCGGACCGCTTCCCTCGGTTGGCGAGCAGCGGGGTGCGCTTTGGATCGAGATCGAGGCCGGTGAAAAACGCCTGCAGGTCTTCAACACCCATCTGGGTTTGAGACGCGTCGACCGGATGCGCCAGGCGGAGGTCCTGCTTGGTCCGGAATGGCTGGGCAGTGATCGCGTCACCGGCCACCCGGTCGTGCTTCTGGGCGATTTCAACTCCATCCCCTCCAGCCCGCCCTATAAACGGCTTGCCGGGGCGCTGACGGATGTGCGCAACATAGTGGCCGGGCAACTTCGCCCGACCTTCCCCTCGCGCTTTCCGCTTCTGAGGCTCGACCACGTCTTCGTGTCGAAGGATGTCGCGGTCGCGGATGTCGAAGTGATCTCCACACCACTCGCAAAACTCGCTTCCGACCATCTGCCGCTGATCGCGACGATCGAGATTTAATGCAGCAGCTTGTGGAAGCGCTTTGCCTGTTTCAGCAACTGGGCAACCGCGCGATCATCCATCGGCTCGCCGCTGACGGCAACCCGGACGACGCGAACGGACTTCGCACCTGATACGCCGAGCCGTTGAAGCACAAGCTGGAGTATGGCGGCTTCCATGCCGTGATCTACGATCACCACATCCTTGCCCGCATGATCATGGCAGGGACCGTCGCCATCTCCCAGATACATGAAGTGCCGGCGTTCAAGCTCCAGGAGCTGGTGCTGGCGTTCGGTATTCAGATAACCGGGAGGCACATGGAATTTCCGTGCCAGATCCTCGTCGATCACGGTCTGCGGCACGTCGAGATCGATCACCGTGCCTATCGTCGTTTCGGGATGGCCGGGTGCGGGAATGCGCCCGACGAGCAGAAGGTCGAGTTCGCAGCCGAGACGCTGCGCCACATCGAAGGCAAGATCGACACTCTGCGGTGAAAGCGCAACGATGACCGTGTCGGCAAGGGAAAGCGCCGACAAGGTGTCGGCCAGTTCGCGCCCGGCCAAATCACGATCGACGTGACCAGATTGGTGTGTTTCGGGTTGCATGAAAATCCTCCTCTCAGAGTTGCTTCATCTCCTTAAAGCGAAAGCGGCGAGATCCGCCGATTGTTCCGTCACCTTATCATGAAAAAGGGCTCTGGCCGCGGGAAAGGACGACCAGATATCGCGCGGGCGACGTACCGGGGTTGGAAAAGGCGCAATCGCCGGGGGCGCCGAGAAGAAGGCAGTCGCCGGCTTCAACGCGCGCTCCACCCCGCCTTCGGAAAAATCGAGACGCCCGTCCCCCGACTTGCTTCTATACGGAAATTATCCGGTCGTATAATACGAGGCACATCGGCAGCAAGAAACGAACGTGACGACCCCATGGCACCAGCCCGCCGCTCCTATACCCGCGCCAGCGAGGCTGAGCGCCGTGAAGACCTGATCGTCGCAACGCTCGACTGTATTGCGGAAGTCGGCATCCAGGGCGCGACCGTGCGCCAGATCGCCAACCGCGCCGGCGTCACGGCCGGGCTGATCCGGCATTATTTCACCGGCAAGGACCAGATGCTGCAGGCGGCCTACATTGCCGTGATGAACGGCATGACCGAGATCGCGGTGACGGCCGCCGACGCGGGCGAGACGGCCTGCGACAGGCTGCGCCGTTTCATCATTGCCAATGTCACGCCGCCGGTCACCGACAGCCGCACGCTGTCGCTTTGGGCAGCCTTCATCAGCCATATCCAGACCGACCGGACTTTCGCCGCCATTCACCGTGAAAACTATCTCGCCTTCCTGACCGCGCTGGAGGTTCTTGTGGCGGACTTTTTCGAGGAACGCGGTACACCCGTTTCGGAAAAGGAAAACCGCAGCTTCGCCATTTCGCTGAACGCGCTGATTGACGGGCTGTGGCTGGAAGGGACGCTCACCCCGGACATGTTTGCCGAAAACGAGCTGGCCGACAGCGCGCTCTCCTCCGTCGAGGCGCTTTTGAGACTGAAGCCGGGTGAACTGGCTTGTGAAAGATAGAAGGATACCCCATGCGTTACGCTTCGATCACCGACCGCCTTGCCCATCTCGGTTCCGGCCGCTGGGCCCTGCATCTGACCGCCCGGCGGATGAAGGCCGAGGGCGAGGAGATCATCGAACTGACGATCGGCGAACCGGATGTAGCGCCCGACAAGGCGCTGCTGGATGAGGCCTCGCGCGCCATGTATGCCGGCCGCACACGCTATTCCAACGGCCGCGGCGAACCGGCGGTCCTGAAAGCTCTGGTCGAAAAATACGCCAAGCGCCGCAAGGGCGTGTCTGAAAAGAATTTCCTCTGCTTCCCCGGTACCCAGACCGCGCTTTACGGCGTGATGACCGGTCTTGTCGAAGCCGGTGACGGCGTGCTGGTCGGCGATCCGCTCTATGCCACCTATGAAGGAGTGATCGCCTCGACCGGCGCACATATGATCCCGGTACCGCTCAGGCCTGAAAAGCGCTTTCACCTTCAGGCCGAGGATCTGGAACGGGCGATTACCCCGGAAGCCCGCGTGCTGCTGTTGAACACGCCGCACAACCCGACCGGTGCAGTGCTGACCAAGGCGGAAATTGCCGCGATCGGCGAGGTGTGCCGCAAGCACGATCTCTGGATCATCTCGGATGAAGTGTACGAACAGCTGATCTTCGACGGAACGGAGTTTGCGTCACCCTTCGACATGCCGGAACTCGCGGAACGGACGATTGCCGTCTCCTCGATCTCGAAATCCCATGCAGCCCCCGGTTTCCGCTCGGGCTGGGCCGCAGGACCGGAAGAGTTCTGCGAACGGCTTCTGCCGGTTTCCGAAACCATGCTCTTCGGCGTGCAGCCCTTCATCTCGGACATGACGGCACTGGCGCTATCGCAGCATTTCGACACCGCCGACGTGATGCGCGAAAACTATGACCGCCGCGCAGCGATCGTCGAAAAGGCATTCAAGGGCAGCAATCTTGTAAAGCCCATGCCGCCGGAAGGCGGCATGTTCATCCTGCTCGACGTGACGGCAACGGGCCTGAACGGCGAGGAGTTCGCCTGGGAACTGCTGCGCGAACAGAAGGTCGCGGTCATGCCCGGCACCTCCTTCGGCGATCAGGCGGCCGGTTTCCTGCGCATTTCGCTGACCGTACCGGAAAACGTGCTGGAAACGGCAATGCAGCGGATCGGCGAACTTGCCGGCCGCATCGTAGCGCATCGGGAAGCGCCGCTGCATATCCGCTGATCGGCGAAAAGTATCAGCCTGCGTCGCCGGCATCGGCGACGCGCTCGTCGCGGTCGACACCATCGGCTCCCACGCCGCACGCCTTGCGGGCCTTGTTGATCTCGATGCTGGCCGGGCTCGGCTCTTTCTTGAACGCGGCCTCGCCGGTACCGCAGCTGCTGGCGACACTCGGCTGGCTGCTGCCGAAACGGGTGGCTTCGTCCGATGTGGTTTCACGGGTCATGATGTCCTCCTTGTTGGTCATGATCGACAACACCCTGAAACACGGGGTTGTTCCAAATATGTGGATCGCCTCTCCTCAATGCACAGCCGCCCGCCTAGATTCGATGCAGGACGCGCAATCGTGGATGCCGGCAAGGTCTTCGGATACAGAAGTGAAACCTTTTCGCGGCATGCTATGCCCAGCAAAGAGCCGATATGAAGTCGGCATGTAGGAAACTGATTGATGCCCAACCGTCTGCAACATCATTGCGAAACGCCTCACGACGCAATGAAGCCGGATAGAGACGGGCCTCGTCCACCGACCGCCGAGAATTCAAAACAGTTCAACCAGCTTCAGGAGCTGTTCGACAAATCGTTCAAGGCCGCACGCGTCGGCATCTGGGAATACACCCTGCCCGACGAGACGATCACCTGGACCGATACCGTCTACGAGCTGTTCGGCCTGGAACCGCGATCATCCCTGACGCGGGCCGCGACGGTCGCGCTCTATACGCCTGAATCCCGCAGAAAACTGACCGAAGTCCGCAGCGCGGCGATCAAGAATGGCGATGGCTTCACCCTCGACGCCCAGATCAACAGCGCCACGGGCGAGCTTCGATGGATCAGAATTACGGCGATCGTCGAGAGACAGGATGGCGTGCCGGTTCGCCTATTCGGAATGAAGCAGGATATCACCGCCGAAAAGACCCTGTTCGACCAGCTTCGCCATGTCGCCGAGACAGACGCGGTAACCGGACTGGCCTCCCGAGCGAAATTCGAAAGCATGCTGGACGAAGTCACCGCTTCCGGTCTTTCCGGACGGAAAGCGCTGCTGCTGCTGGATCTGGATAATTTCAAGACCGTAAACGACAGGCTGGGGCATCAGGCGGGCGACGACTGCCTGCGGGAGGCTGCCCAACGGATTTCGCAGGCTGTTCCCGATGCGGCCCTTGTCGCGCGCCTTGGAGGCGACGAGTTTGCGATTATCCATGACTGCGCATCGGTGCAGGACCTGGAAGACATCTGCCGGGGCGTCGTCGAAAAGCTCGAATGGCGTGTCGGATCTTCAAGGAACGACGTCAAGGTGAGCGCCTCCATCGGCGCCGCGATGATCTGGCAGGCAATTCCGGCAAAGGATATATTCGCTGAGGCGGACAGAGCTTTGTACGCAGCGAAAGCAGCCGGCAAGAACAGCTTCCGGTTATTGCATCGGGCCGACCCGATTGCGGATGTCGCCTGACAGATTGCTCAACCTTGCCGCTTTTCGCTCTCCTCCTCCGGAGGCTCCCAACCGAACACGCTCCGTCCACCCCATTCATGCGAATGGCGGTACTCGCCAGCGATGATTTCCTTGAAATCGGGGCCGGTCACGTAACGTTCGAGCTGTCGCGCCTGGTCGTCGAGGCGGTGCAGCGCCTGCAATTCCTCCTCGCGCCCGAGCCTTGCCTTGCCGACAGCCGATTTCATCACCCGTATCGTTTCATCATAGACTTTCAGCGGCACCGGAAACGGATGCCGGTCCTTGCCGCCATGGGCGAGCGAAAACCGGGCCGGATCGGAAAAACGGCACGGCGCGCCATGCACGACTTCGGCCACCATGGCGAGCGCCGAGACGGTGCGGGCGCCGACGCCCGGCGTCATCAAGAGATCCTCGAAATCCTTTGGCCCGCGATCTGCGGCAGCCGCCAGCGTGCCGTGCAGGCGGCGCATGTTGACGTCCTCCTCGCGCACATCGTGATGCTCAGGCATGATCAGGTGCGGCAGCATCGGCTGCGCCAGGGGCTTTCTCAGCCGGGATGGATCAAGTGCGATCACCTCGCGGACAATTTTATCGGGTCCAAGCGAGGCGAGCAGATCGAGCTGCCCGCTGCGTGACGCCAGCGCCCGGTGATCGGCGAGATTGACGATCTCACCCTGCCCGCGGCCTTCGTTGGCCGCATGGGGTGAATCGAGAAAGCTTTTCAGCCCTTGCGAATGCCAGTGATACCGCCGCGCCTGCCGCCGGGCATCATTCATGCCCTGCTGCACCACCACCCATTTTCCGTCATCTGTGACGATGAAGCCGTGCAGATAAAGATCGAACCCGTCCTGCACCGCGGCGCTGTCGACCTTGGCCACCAGCTTGCTGGTCTGGGCAAGAGCGCCGCCATCGATGCCGACGCGATTGCCGATGGCGATCAGTTCCTCCGGCGTCTGGCGCGAGTTTTTTCCGCGCCCGCCGCAGACATGGATGCCGAGTTCGCCCGACATCGGGGTGAGCCCGCGCTTGAGGGCACCGATGACGCTGGTGGTGATGCCCGAAGAATGCCAGTCCATGCCCATCACTGCGCCAAAGGACTGGAACCAGAAGGGATGGGCGAGCCGGGCAAGCAGTTCGTCGCGACCGTAATGGATAACGATCGCTTCGGTAATGACCGCGCCGAGACGTGTCATGCGCTCGCCGAGCCACCGGGGAACCCGGCCGCCGTGAAGCGGAAGATCGGCGCTGCCTGAACGTTGAGCCATGCGCCGTTATAGGATCGTGGAGGCCATTAGGACAGCGAAAAGTTCGCCAAACGTTCCGTGATCCGCCCGATCGTTTCGACGTCGGCATTGGCAAAGGCGAAACGCAGGTAATTCTGCTGGCCGTCGCCGAAATAGACGCCGGGAATGCAGGTAATGCCGGCGCGTTTCGCCAGTTTTTCCGCCACCTCCGCCGAGCCGACGCCCGCAAATGGATGGCGCACGAAGGCGAAATAGGCGCCGATCGCATCGAGCTTCCAGTCGGGAAGCTGCTGCATGACGGCTTTCAGGGCCTCGGCGCGGCGGCCGATCTCCTGCCGGTTTTCCTCGCGCCAGCTGACCAGCAGCGGAAGAGCTGCCGCCACTGCCCCCTGGGCTGCGCGCGGCGCGCAAATCTGCAGATTGTCCATGATCTTGGCGACCTGTCCGATCACCGCCTCGCTCGCCGTGATCGCACCAAGACGGTGGCCGGGAATACAGAAGGATTTCGAAAAACTGTAGAGGCTGATCAGCGTCTCGTCCCACCCGTCGAGGGTATAGAGGCCATGCGGCGTCTGGCCGGCTTCGGGAAGGAAATCGCGATAGGTCTCGTCGAGGATCAGCCAGATCCCCTTCTGGCGGCAGAGCTGGAAGATCGCCTCCAGCAGCGCCGGCGGATAGATCGCGCCGGTTGGATTGTTAGGCGAAACGAGAGCGAGAGCCTTCACGTCCGCGGTGATCGCAGCTTCGATGGCCGAAAGTTTTGGCAGAAAACCGTCTTCGGCGCCGCAGGCGACGAAGGCAGTGTTGATGCCCATCATCGCCAGCGTTGTCTCGTGATTGAAATAGAAGGGCTCGGTCATCAGCACGGTATTGCCGGGCCCGGCAACCGTCATCGCGGCGCAGACAAAGGCCTGATTGCAGCCGGAGGTGATATGCGTATTGGCGGCGGAAAGATCCGCACTGTAGACCTCCGCGACATGGGCGCCGTAGACCTGCCTCAGGATCGCATCGCCCTCGATCGGGCCGTAACCGGTATAGGCCTTCGACGATGCCGTCTCGCCGAGAAGCCGCAGCATGTCGGGATGCGCCGGATAACCGGGCACCGCCTGCGACAGATCGATCAGCGGGCCTTGCGATCCGTCATAGGCGCGGCCCCAGGCGGTGACGGAAGGAACGGGAGGAAGCGAAAGCTTGCCGACGAGCGGATTGAAGCGGGAACTGGAAGTGGCCATGGGGTTCCGGAGAGGAATGGAAAAGACGGGTGATTGATTTGTCGCCCATGTTCATCAGATTATTGCGATAGGCAAGACCGACATGCCGCGACCCTGACTGGAGAACCGCCGATGGCCGACGACACCCCGACGCAGCCGCAGGACAGCAAGCTCACGGCCACCAAGCGCAAATGGGCCGACGAAGGAAAATTCCTGACCGGTCGCCACGCGCGGCCCGAAACGGATCGGCTGCCGCCCGGCCAGCATCTGGTCAAGAACTGGCCGGTCCTCGATCTCGGCCAGCAGCCGAGCATTCCGACCTCCCGGTGGAAACTCGACGTGCACGGTTTCGTCGGCAATACGGTCAGCCTCGACTGGGCGGCATTTCAGGCCCTGCCGCAGACGGAAATGCTGTCGGACATTCACTGCGTGACGACATGGTCGCGATACGACAACAACTGGAAAGGCGTTTCCACCCGTGACTTTCTCGATCTCGTTGAGCCGACGAGAGAAGCGGTCGCGGTGATGCTGACCAGCTACGACGGATACACGACCAATCTGCTCATGAGCGACTTTGCCTCACCCGACGCGATCATCGTCACCGACTGGGAGGGCGCGCCGTTGAGCGAGGAACACGGCGGCCCTGTCCGCCTCGTCGTGCCGCATCTCTATTTCTGGAAAAGCGCCAAATGGCTGAAACGGATCGATTTCACCGGCATGGACCATGCCGGCTTCTGGGAGAAGAACGGTTATCACATGCGCGGTGATCCGTGGGCGGAGGAAAGGTATTCGGAGGATTGAAGCGCTGACGCTGCGACTTTCGACCGGATTGTTTCCTTTAAGCAAAATCGCTACCGATCCGTTCGAAAAAATCTCCTTTCCAGAAAGCCACTTATGCGTGCGTTGGTTATTTTCCTTATAGGCGTGATGATAGCGGGCTGCAGCCCTATGACCAAACGGATAGGAGCAGTGTTGGTCAAAACCGACGCAAATGGCAAAATGGCCTCCGTGTCCATGCGAGAGTCGACGGGTAATCCAAAAGCCGATGCTCGATATATGCAATTTGCACGAACGACATTTCCTTCTAGGATGCCCAATGCCAAGCCGAATACCGGGTATACCTATCCAGTCCACGGAGATCCAAAAGTCGTTTCGGGATCGATTCGGGCTTGGCGCCGCTAGGCTGACGAGACAGCCATAAGACTGAAAGCACCATTGCCTCTTCTCAAGGGAAGAAAACAATGATGCCTTGGCTTTTCACATCAGCTTCTCCAGCGTGATCGGTAGGTCGCGTACCCGTTTGCCGGTTGCATGGAACACCGCATTGGCGATCGCCGGCGCGACGCCGACGATGCCGACTTCGCCCACGCCCTTGCCGCCAAGCGCCGAGGCCTCGTAATCCGGAACGCCGACGGAGATCACCTCGATATCCGGAATGTCGGAATTGGTCGGCACCAGATAATCCCCGACATTGTTGTTGATGGTGCGGGCGTTGCGCGGGTCGACAAGCCCCTCCTCCAGAAGCGCCTGTCCGATGCCCATGATGATGCCGCCACGCCACTGGCTTTCCACCATCTTGGGATTGTAGAGCCGGCCGCAATCGAAGGCGGAGACCATGCGCGAGACACGCACCGTGCCGAAATCCTCGTCGACCCGGACTTCGACGAAATGCGCGCACCACGAATGCATGGACGTGTCGCCCATCGTCGGGCCCTGCACGCGGCCCATGCTGGTCCAGGCATTGCTGCGGTCGGTGGCGCTTTGGGCGTCATCCGGCAGCGTGTTGCGCGTCACCTCCAGTGCGTCACGGCCCACTGCGGAAAGAAGGTCCGACAGCGTCATCGACGGGCCATCGCCGCTCGCCACGGAAATCCGGCCTTCGCTGACGACGAGTGTATTGGCACCGGTATCGCGGAACGGCGAATTCGGATCATTGAGCGCCAGCCCGACGATTTCCTCGCGCGCCGCATTCGCCGTCTTGTGCACGGCACCGGTGATCGAACCCGCCAGCATCGACCCGCCGGCGATCGCCGAACCCGGCAGACGCGAATCCCCGAGCACCACGTCGACCTGATCGATCGACACGCCGAGCGCTTCGGCCGCAGTCTGGGCGAGGATCGTATAGGTGCCCTGCCCCATGTCGATCGCGCCCGAGACGACCTCGACCCGCCCGCTCCTCAACACCCGGATCATTGCGGAACTCGGTGCCCGGATGACCGGAAACGTACCGCAGCCGAGACCCCAGCCGATCAATGCCTTGCCGTCCCGCATCGAGCGCGGTTCATGGCGGCGTCCGGCCCAGCCGAAGGCCGCAGAACCCTCGGTCAGCGCCTCGCGCAGCCTGCGCGTCGACCATGGTTTTCCCGACTGATAGTCGTGATCGGCATAGTTTTTCAGCCGCAGTTCCAGCGGGTCCATGGACAATTTGTGGGCGAGTTCGTCGATGGCGCTTTCGATCCCGTAGGCGCTCGGGTTCTTGCCCGGTCCTCGCAATGCACCCGGCGTGACCGCGTTGACCGGCACGACGCGGGTCTGCGAGGAGAAATTCTCGACCTTGTAGAGGATCGGCGTCGCCGCCCCGGTCTGCTCGGGATAATCCATATAGGTGGAGGTTTCGCTGGCGCCGCGATGCACGATCGCCTGCAGCACGCCCTCCTGCGTCGCCCCGAGCGCAATCGTCTGGTGTGTTGCCGCACGCCCGCCATAGCTGGTGAAATTCTGCGGCCGGCTGACAGCGAGCCTCACCGGACGGCCGAGCTTTTTCGCTGCGGCGACAGCAACAGCGCCATAGGCCAGTGCGCCACCCTTGGAGCCGAAACCGCCGCCGATGAAGGGCGAGACGATCCGCACGTCGTCGAGCGCAATGCCGAACCACTCGGCATAGGTCCGCGCCATGCCGTGGGTCCATTGGCTGGGTTCCCACACGGTCAACTGGTCGCCGTCCCATTGGGCGGTCAGGCCATGCGGCTCCATCGCCACGTGATACTCGCGCGGGGTGCGATATTCGGCTTCGATGCGAACCGCGGAGGCCGCAAGCGCCTTTTCCGCATCGCCCCATTCGACTGTCATGGCGTCGAGAAGCTTGCCTTCGCCCGCCTTCGGATCGTCCATATCGGCAACGGCCGGCGCTTCCTCATAGGTGATGCGGATGAGCTTTGCCGCCTCGATTGCCTGCTCGCGGCTTTCCGCGATGACGGCAACGATGCTCTCGCCATTGTAGCGCACCACCTTCGGCAGCGGGTGGAACGGCTGGTTTTCCGACCGGTTTCCAAACCAGTCCGACGCGGTCATCAGGCCGAGCTCGTCTTCCGGCGTCAGGACCAGCAGCACGCCGGCTGCGGCACGTGCTGCTGCCGCATCGACAGACACGACACGGCCGGCGGCAATCGTGCTTTGCACCAGCACCGCGTGGGCGAGGTTTTCGAGCGGATATTCCAGCGCATAGGTCGCATTGCCGGTAATCTTCAGCTCGCCTTCGAAACGGGAAAGCCGCCCGCCGACCATGCCGTCGGCAGCACTGCCGTGTTTTCTGGGTTCCAAGATGGTCATGCCAGACCTCCCAAAGTCCTGAGGGCGCGGGCGACGACGCGCGGCGCCAGTTCGATCTTGTAGTGATTGCCGCCCGAAGACGCCGGCTGCGCGACGGCGCCGTTCATGGAGAGCCTTGCCGCAGCCGTGACCGTTTCGTCGGTCAGCGCTTTGCCGATGAGAGCCTGTTCGACCTCACGAGCCCGCCATGGCTTTGTCGCAACACCGCCCAGCGCCACGCGCACGTCCCTCACGGTTTTGCCGTCCGCTTCAAGCTCCAGTCCGACGGCGGCACTTGCGGCTGCAAACTCGTAGGACTGGCGGTCCCTCACCTTGAGATAGGTGGAGTTTCTCGCAGCAGCGGAGGTAGGAAGCGAAACTCCCACGATCATCTCGCCGGGCGTGATCACGGTTTCCCGGTCCGGCGTGTCACCGGGCGCGAGGAAGAAATCCTCCACGCTCACGCTGCGCCCGCCGAGATCGACAACGGCATCGAAGGCGACAAGGGCGGTGGCGAGATCGCCGGGATAGGTGGCGATGCAGTGCTCGCTCGTGCCCAGAACTGCATGGTTTCGCGTCACGCCGCCGAGTGCTGAGCAGCCCGAGCCGGGTTCGCGCTTGTTGCAGGCCGCAAACGTCGCCGGATCCCGGAAATAGGGACAGCGTGTCCGTTGCAGGAGATTGCCGCCGATCGTCGCCATGTTGCGCAACTGCTGCGAGGCGGCAAGCGACAGCGACTGGGCAACGGCCGGAAATGCCGCAAGCACCGCCGGGTGGTCGGCAACCGCGCTCATTTTGGCAAGCGCCCCGATGGTGGCGGCCCGCTCATCGATGCTGATCGCATCGAGACCGATGATATGGCTGATGTCGATCACCTGATCCGGCTCGCCGACACCGCATTTGGCGAGATCGAGCAACGTCGTGCCGCCAGCCAGCATCATCGCGCCGGCCTGCAACGCCGCCTTGCGGGCCTCCTCGATGGATGAGGCGCGTGAATAGGAAAAATCTCTCATCACGCAGCCTCCGCCTTCTGCCCGGCGCCAAGCGTCGCCGCCGCGTCGCGGACTGCCGCCACGATGCTGATATAGGCGCCGCATCGACAGAGGTTTCCGGACATGTATTCGCGGATTTCCGCATCAGAACCCGCATGCCCTTCGCGAATGCATGCAACCGCCGACATGATCTGGCCGGGCGTGCAGTAGCCACACTGGAAGGCGTCATGCTCAAGGAAAGCCCGCTGCACGACATGCAAGGTGCCGTCGTCACCGGCAATACCTTCGATCGTGGTTACCTGACGGCCTTCGACCTGGGCCGCCAGGGTGAGACAGGAGAGCACCCTCTCGCCATCCACATGACAGGTACAGGCCCCGCATTGGCCCTGGTCGCAGCCCTTCTTGGTGCCGGTAAGCGCGAGATGCTCGCGCAGCGCATCGAGAAGCGTCACGCGCGGCTCGACATCGAGCCCATGCGTCTTTCCGTTGATATCGAGATCGAGGTGGATCGTTCGGGCCATGAAAACCTCCTGCTGGCAAAGCGAGAAAAAAGCCGTTGCGACTGGACGAATGAATGGAGAGCCCCAGTTATTAGGGTCTGCAAGCGAATGCCGCATTTCCGGCATGACATCCGCCCTACTTCCGGTTTAAAAGTAGAGGACCCTCCAATTCGGAGGCGCCTCCGTTTAAACTAGCAGCTTGACGCCGAGCGTCAAGGGCTGATCCCGTGGGAGCATGATTTTGGCCTCGGCCACGCCGGAAAAAGCAGACAAGACCGCCCCGAAAATGCGAGCCGATGCTCGCAGGAACCGCGACAAGCTTATCGAGGTTGCAGCAACGGCTTTTGCTGAAAACGGGGTGGAGACTTCGTTGGAGGACATTGCCCGCAAGGCCGGCGTCGGCATCGGCACGCTCTACCGCCACTTTCCCACCCGCGAGCACCTTGTCGAGGTCGTCTATCAGCGGGAACTGCAAATTCTGGCGGATGCGGCCGAGGAACTGTCTGCAAGCGAAGCGGCCGATGTCGCGCTCGAACAGTGGATGCGCCGTTTCGTCAGCTATATGGCGACCAAGCGCGGCATGGCGAGCAGCCTCAAGATCATCGCCAGCTCCAACTCCGCCATGTTCGCCGAAGGGTTCGGACGCATCCGCTCCTCCTTCGACAATCTGTTGTCGGCAGCGCAGGACCAGAACCTGATCCGCAAGGATATCGGCCAGGCGGACCTGATGCACGCCATGTCCAGCATCTATTCGATACCCGACACGCCGGAATGGCGCGAAAGCGCCAACAGGCTGATCGGCCTGCTGATGGACGGAATGCGCGTTCAGCGCTAACGTAGTATCTTAAAAAGATTCCGGAGGCCTGAGCGCCAGATTACGGAAGAGGCTCGCTGTTCAGCGATTCCGAGGTCTGCTTTGGCCACCATCGGCAATCAAACCCTCCCTCATCCCTGTGCTTGTCACAGGGATCCAGTAGCCCAAGTCCTTGGGCGGAAAGAGTCTTCTCACCGCGCAGACGCGCCGTGGCTGGATTCCTGTGACAAGCACAGGAATGAGGGTAATCGAGGCTCTGAATGCCAAAAACGGCCTTTTCAGCGATCTGACGGCCCGGAAGACCGGGCCGTTTTTCTTTGGATCGATCGCCGTTATTCGGCGGCCACTTCCTTGTAGTCCCGGTAATAGGACAGATAGTTGGAGCGCAGACGCTCCGGCGCGCCGGGATCTGCATATTTGTGCAGTTCAGCAAGATCGGTCTTGTTCAAGATCACGCCGATCGTCTTGGCGGCGATCTGCGGCTCCGACTGAAGGACACTCTGTACCGCCTTGGCCGGCGTCGCACCCCATTCGGTGACGAAGACGAAGGCATCGGCATAGGGTTCGAACGCCTTGGCATCGATGACCGGGATGAGCGGTGCAAGGTCGACGACGATGACGTCGAATGTGTCCTTGACGCTTTCCAGGAACTGGCTCATCCCGCTGGAAGCAAGCAGCTCGCTCGTATGCGTGACCTGACGGCCGCGCGTCGTCATCGGCAGGATGGTGAGGCGCGAACGGCGGTCGACACGGGCGACGCTCGTCCACGACGTCTTGTTGAGGATGACGTCGACAAGGCCGACTTCCGGTTCGCTGGCCAGCATCTTGGAGAGGCCGGGATTGCGCAGGTCGGCGTCGATGACCAGCGTACGGGCGCCACTTGAGGCGATCAGGCCGGCAAAGTTTGCGGCGACCGTCGACTTGCCCTCGCCCGGAAGGCAGGAAACCACGCCGATGACGGCGCATTTCTTGCCCTGCAGCACGATATCGCAGGCAAGCTTGGTGTTGCGCAGCGTTTCGGCAAACTGCGAGCGCGGCGCTTCGACGGCCACACGCATCATGCGGCGGAAGGAGATCGGGTCGCCCACCGGCTGGTTAGCGGCGTCCCCTTGCTCCGGTGCTGCATTCGGCTTCGGCGCATCCTCGCGGGCGGCCCCGGCAATCCGCGGCAGATAACCGAGGAAGCGCATGCCGAGCTTCTGCTGGACGTCCTCGCCGGTGCGGAAGAAGCGTTCGCGCAGTTCAAGCACAGCAGCGGCAGCGCAACCGATCAACAGGCCGAGAATGATCGACAGCGCCATGGTCAGCGTCTTGCGCGGGCTGGACGGCGAGGTCGGAACGCCCGCGTCGGAAATCACGCGCGCCTTGGCGATCGGCAGAGACTGCAACTGCGACGCCTGTTCGAAACGCTGCAGATAGGATTCATAGAGTGTCCTGAGCGCCGAAGCGCGCTGCTCCAGTTCCTGCAGCTGCACCATGTTGACGTTCGCATCGGCATTGTTGCCGGCGACGCGCTGGATGTTTTCCCGCATCGACTCCACGCGCGATTGTGAAACGTCCAGCTCGTTCCTGAAGCTGCCGGTCAGCTGCTGAAGCTCGCGGAACATCTGGTTGATGACGTCCTGCTTTTCGCCCTTCATTGCAAGCGCCTGCGGATGGTCGGCGCCGAACTGCTGGATGATCGCCTGCTCGCGGTCGTTGATGCCGATGTAGCGCTTGCGCAGGTCCTGCATCACGGTGTTGTCGGTATCGCGATTGGAAACGACGGCATTCTCGACAGCCGCTTCCGGTCCCTTGTCGACAATCGCCTTGTACTGGTTGTAGCGGGCGGCGGCGGTTGCCGCATCGGCCTGCGCCACGATCAACTGGCTGTTGAGGTCTGAGAGCTGCTGCGCCGACAGAAGTTCGCCGCGCGGGGAGATCAGGCCCTTGTCGCGCTTGAACTGCTGAACGGCCAGTGCGGCCTGCTGCGCGCGCGTATTGAGATCGTTCAGCCGCTCCTGCAGCCAGATGCTGGCGCGTTCGGTGGCGTCGAAATTGGCGTTAAGCTGTTCCGTCAGGTAGGACTCGGCATAGGTCTTGGTGATCTGCGCCGATAGGAGCTTGTCCGGCGAACGCACGGAAAGGGCGACCACCGAGCTGCGTCCGACACGTTCCACGGTCAGCCATTGCTGGATGATGGCGGCAGCCTTTTCACGACGGCCCGCCGCGATCTGCTCTTCGGTGGGCGCCGGTGTGTCGGCTGCAAAAATGGATGTGGCTCCGCGGATAAGACCCTTGACCAGATCCACCGGCGACTTGGGCGGATCGACGATCAGGGCGTTTTCGTCGAGCTTCGCCTTGTCGACGACGCTGAGCGCCAGTTCCTTGGATTTCAGGATTTCCACCGCACTCGACATGCGGTTATCGAGCATCTGCGCGGATTGGGCATCCGACGCATTCTCTTCCGCATAACGGGAAAGATTGTCGTCCATGAGGATGTTCGTCATGGACGTGTACATCGGCTGGGCAAAGACCAGATAAAGCCCGGCCAGAACGACCATCGCGACGACACAGCCGGCAATGACGCCAAGCCGGCGCATGGCGGCCGACCACAGCTTATCGAGATCGATGAACGTGTCGTGGTCTTTCTGTTCTGGGGGAAAGATCGTCATCGGTCGAAAGTTTGCCTGATCCATTGTGTCATCCGTGTGGGGAAAATAGTGCAGGAAAGGCGAATGTCTCGCCTTTCCCGTAATCATTCTGCGTCAAGCCGCGCGAACCTTGGTTGCATGCGCATCCAGCAGTTCCTGGATCGTCACGGCAAGGTCACCGCTCATGTCGGCACGCATCATCGCGAAGGCGACGTTTGCCTCGATGAAGCCGCGCTTCGAGCCGCAGTCGAATGTACGTCCCTGGTAAGGATGTGCATGGAACGGCTGGCCCTTCAACAGTTTCTGCATGCTGTCGGTCAGCTGGATCTCGTTGCCGGCGCCGCGCTCCTGGCTTTCGAGAAGCTCGAAGATCTGCGGCTGCAGAATATAACGACCATTGAGGTAATAGTTCGACGGTGCATCGGCCGGCTTCGGCTTTTCGACCATGCCGGTGACCTGGAAACCGTGGCGAACGTCCTGGCCGATGGCGACAACGCCGTAGCTCGACGTTTCTTCCGGCGCGCACTGCTCGACCGCAAACACGTTGCCGCCGACTTCCTCGTAAAGATCCATCAGGCCGGACATGCAGCCGCGAGCACCATAGGAGACCATATCGGGCAGAAGCAGCGCGAACGGCTCATCGCCGACCAGTTCACGGGCGCACCATACGGCGTGGCCGAGACCGAGCGGCACCTGCTGGCGTGTGTAGCTGACGGTACCTGCGAGCGGCAGCATCTTTTCCAGCTGCGCCACCTGCACCGTCTTGCCTGAACGGGTGAGGCTGGCGATCAGTTCGGGATTGCTGTCGAAATAGTCTTCGATGGCAGTCTTGTTGCGGCTGGTGACGAAAATGATGTTTTCGATGCCTGCCTGCATGGCTTCATCAACGGCATATTGCACGACCGGACGATCGACGATCGTCAGCATTTCCTTCGGCATGGCCTTGGTCGCGGGCAGGAACCGGGTTCCATTGCCTGCGACGGGGATTACGGCCTTCCGAACTGGTCTCTTCAAGTTCATTCCCTAGTCCTTTCCAGGGGCATACACGCCCGTTTGATCGGATTTCAGTTGACACCGGCCTTGACGAACCGGCGCATGCGAACGGCAATGGGCATCCGGAAATGCTTCAGCGCTCCGGGTGCTTTCATTGCGGTTTTGAGGAACCCACTGAGCGACTTGGCCTTAACCTCGTCGACGAGGGTGAGAAACGAGCGAGCCTCGATGATGCTGTGCGTGCGGCGGCGCTGTGCCGCCATTTCCGCCGGGCCGAGCGGATAACGCTCCAGGAACCGGCGATCGCCTTCCAGCATGTCATCGAGATGCTTGTGCTTGAGCACGCGGGAGATGGACCCCTGCATGAGATGATAGACATAGCCCGGATTTGGATCCGTGGCGCAACGCCCGCCGCTCGCCAGAACCGAGGCAAACAGGATGTAATCCTCGCCGATCCTCAAGCCTTCATCGAACTCGAGCCCATGCTCGAGAAGAAAGGCACGGTTGAAGATCGGCTTCATGTAGCCGTAGTTGAAGGTCGTTTTGAAGATCAGGTTGGAATCGATTAATTCCGCAAGCGTGATCTCGCGTTTCTGTTCCAGATGCCGCTTGTCGAACATCGTCTTGGCCGCCCCGCCTTCGATCGGCACGACATCGACATTGTCGACCACCATCTGGGCGTCGAGTGTCTTGGCCCGCTGCAGCATGGAAAGCGAACGCTCGGGATAAACGGCATCGTCGGCATCGAGCGTCGCGACGAAACTACCGGTGGCTGCGGCTATACCGGTATTGCGCGCCCTGCCCGGCCCGCCATTCTGCGGCTGGCGGATAAGCCGAACGCGAGGATCCGTATAGCTTTCGACAATCTCCGCCGTCTCATCCGTCGAACAGTCGTCGACGACGATGACCTCGACAGTCACGCCGACCTGCGCAAGCGCACTGTTTATGGCGCGCGCCAGCGTCTCTTCCGCGTTATAGGCGGCGATGATGAAGCTGATATCGGGTATCCCGCTATCCATGTTCACGCAGCCTCCGGGGTGCCGTATTGGCGGATTTCACGCACGCCGAGCATGCCCATCACGGCGCCGATATGCAGCGCCCCACGCAGCGCATACCGATTGCGCTTCACTGGCATCAGCGTGAAGGCTGCGGCGATGGCGCCACAATAACCGGCCTTTGTGGCAGCGATGAGAGCCTTCGGAAAACGCTTCACGCCGCTATTCTTTGCAGCCACGATCCGGCCATGGGTCTGGCCCGAACGGAAGCGGCGCTTGGCAAGCCACAGAAAACTCGCCCGGCTTGCCGGCACCGGCTCCAGCACCAGCGCATCCTCGGCAAATTCGATCCGCCCGCCGCTTTCCGTCAGCTGCGAGAAGAAATGGGTATCTTCACCACCGCTCTGTCCGAGCGCCAGCGCGAAACGACGGCCAATGACGAGCGGCGAGCGCATGTCGAGCAGCGTATTGCAGGTATAACCGGTGATGATCCGGCCATCGACCCAGACCGGCACGGTCGAGTGGAAATCGCCATTGCGCATCCACGCGGCGCTGTCATCACCATAAAGCGCGCGAACCGGACCGAGCACGGCTTCCGCTCCGGTCTGCCGTGCCTTCTCGTAAAGTGCGGCCAGCCATTCCGGCGTCGCGGTCTCGTCATCGTCGATAAAGGCGAGGAAATCCGCGTCAGTCGAGGTGAGGCAGGCGTTGCGGGCAATCGAGATGTTCGATTTCGGGCAATGGACATAAAGGATCGGGAACGGAGACTGAGCGCGAACACTCTCCACCAGGTCGCTCGCACTCGGCACCGCATCATTATCCGCAACGATCAGGCGTACCGATGCACCTGCCGGTACGGTCAGCTTGAACAGCGATACCAGCGTATCCCTCAGCGCCGGACGCCGATAGGTGCAGATGCCGATGTCGATTGTTGCCACGGTGAGATCTGCCGTCATGCGACCCTCTTTCGTCGGATACGAAGCAATTCCATCCAGAAGCCCGCCGACCAGGCCAGATGCATGATCATCGCAGGAATGGTGGCAAAGAGCGCAATCATGTTGCGCTGACCGATCGCCATATAGGCGCCGTAAGCGATACAGGCGATCATCCAGACGGCAACCGGAACGGCCGCCCACCAGTACAACAGGGCCAGCACCGCGCCGGCAACCACCGGTGCGACCGCAAGCGGAATGGCCTGGCGGATTTTCGGGATGGAGCGATGTTTCAGAAGGTTCTTCGCCCTGCCCCGGCCATAACCCAGATACTGACGGAACAGCGCCGAGGCGCTGGAGCGCGGATAATAGGTCATGAAGGTCTCGCCGGTCATCCAGATGCGGAAACCGGCATTCCTGAGCCGGAAGTCCAGCTCGGCATCCTCGTTATGGCTGAACGTTTCGTCGTAACCACCGACTTGGCGATAGGCGGCGATCCGCATCAGCGCATGATGTCCGTGATCGACCCATTCACCGCCGCCGCCGGCCCGGTGCTTGGAGCCGCCATTGCCGAGTTTTGAATTCTGCGCGATCGCCGCCGCCTGCTGGAAGGCGCCGAAACCGACCGTCTCCATGCCGACCACGACGGAATCCGCCTGGTGCAGGACGGCTTCGTCAATCAGCGCCTGGCAATAATTGTCCGGATAATCGCCATGGGCATCGATGCGGATGAGGTAATCGCGCCCGTCACCATAGGTCTGGACTGCAAGGTTCATCGCAGCGCTCTGGATGCGCTTGGGATTGTCGAGAAGCACGAGATCGGGAATTTCGCCGATCATGCGACGCACGATATCCGGCGTGCCGTCGCGGCTGCCGCCATCGGCAACGACGATCAGCATGTCGGTTTCGCCGCGCTGAAGGGCAAACTTGCGCAACAGCGCCTCGATCGTCTTGGCCTCGTTGAGGCATGGGATGACGAGGAGAACACGCGGATTGGACGGGATTTCAAAATGCTGGTTCGACATGTCGGAACCGGGAACGCTACTCACTACCATATTCCACCTCACGACTGCATGGTTGACGCAGCCTGCATTTCAGCAGGAGAGCGTAAATCGGGTTTTAACGATGCCAGTTTAGCAACCAGCGCACGGCAATCGGCCGGGCCGGTAATCCATTGACCACGCTCGACGGCAGCGATGCGGGCAAATTGCTCGGCATAGATTTCGTGTGTCATCTGAGAGAACATCGCTTCCAATGCATCAGGGGTTGCCGCATCGATCGTCACGCCGATCTCGCGGCGAGCGAGAAAGCGGCCGGTCTCGGTCGACTTGAGGGCGATCGGCACCGCGCCATAAAGCCCGCCTTCGTAAAGACGGTTCGGCAGAAGCCATTCGGAATTCAGGCCTTCCTCGAAGAAATCGATCGCCCAGTTGAACTGCACCTCGTCATAGATACGAGCAAGATCCTCCGGGTTCCGGTAGGCACCGTGGAAAGTGACAAACGGCGCATCGGCAACGAGGCGGTCGAAGTCATTAAATTCGCTATAGGCGGGCCGGCCGCGCAGCACGATCTCGACCTTCCCGTCCATGCGGTGGGCGAAATCGGTGAGGATCGAAAGCGACTTGGCGCAGCGGATTGCCCCGAACCAGCCGATCCGCCACGGCTCGCCGGCCTTGGGTGGCCGTGGTGTGGGCTGAAGCGGCAAGCTATCCGGATCAAGTGCAAGAACCTTATTCTCCAGCAGCAGAACCGGCAGCGAGAGCCCCGATTTCGGCTTGAAGAAATTCTCGACAAAGGCCGGGGAGCTGGTGATCAGGAGCTTCGCGCGACGGCCGAAATGGCGCTGGAACGCCCGCACGAGACGACCCTTCCACCCCTCATCCAGCAGCAGGCGATGGATATCGAGGCATTCGTAGACGACCGGCAGATCGCGATCGAACGACCGCGCAGCCTGCCCTGCAAGCGCAAGCGTTTCGAGATTGCGGGCGATGATCACATCCGGCCGCGCGATCCCTGCAAGCCTGCCCTTCAGCCCGGCGCTCGCCTTGACGATGGCACCGATGCGCTGGGCAAATTTTCCGTCCGAGGTCTCGCCCAACACGATCGTGCGCACGTCCGGCTCGCCTTCGAGGAGATTTCGCCCTCTGGTAAAGCCCGCAACCGTCACGTCCGCCCCCCCGGCCTTCAGGGTCAGCACGCGCCGCCTGATGGCCGCATCGGCCAGATCATGGGCGAGATAGAGAACGTTTATGCTCAAACGGGCATGCTCCTGTGCTGAAATATTCAACGCAATATGACAAGCGGCGAAATGGATACGGTTCAGTCGAGATTGCAGGCGACGGATTCGGGAAACTGGCACACATCCCCCGGAGCCGTGAAGGAAACCCGGTCGATCACCATGGAAGACTGCCCCTGATAGGAGAAGCGGCCCATCCAGTCCTTCAGCGTGTCGGTACCCCACAGGCTGAGCATGATCTTCTGGTCATTGGTCGGAATTTTCGAAGGATCGGTCACTTCATGAACGAGCTTGCCGTTGAGGAAGTAACGCAGCCGGTCCTTTTCCCAGACGAAAGCGTAGTCGTTGAACCCCTGGTCGGCACCGCCATCAACCGGAATGAGCTTCTCGTTGCCGCCCTTGCCGTTGATATACTGGTTGACCTGAACCTGGTTGGTGTTCTTGCCGAGCACCTCGAAGTCGATCTCGTCCCAGGGCTTCTTGTCGGTCGGGCCGATATAGGTGAAGAAGGCCGAGTTGAGGCCCGAGCCGGTCGCCGCCTTCATCCGCACTTCATAGGTGCCATAAAGGTAACGCGACTTGGTCTGCACTTCGCCGCAGAGAAACTTGCGGTCCTTCGACTGGCCTTCGGAAAAATGCAGCGTCAGCGCGCCGTTGGCGGTATCGATCTGCTTCTTCGACCATGTGCAGTTCTGGTGCGAGCCGTTGGCCCAGCCATCCGCGACATACCAGAAGGACCGGTCGAAACTGTCGAAGTTTTCGACGAAGGACTTGTTGTTCAGCGTGCCCTGCGCCGAAGCCGGCATGGCGACGGACAGGATCGAGAGGCCCAGAGTGGAAATGGCGGCCGCGATTTTGCGTGCGATGGTCGTCATGGTTTCACCTGCGCTGCTGTGACAGTTTCGGTTCCATCGGGTGGGAGGACCCGACGGGACGGTTCGAAGTCGCTTTCGCGAGTTTTTCCTTGCGCCCGCGGCTACCGGTCAGAAGCTGGTAGACCGGCGGGACGACTCGCATGATGACGGCATTGCTGATCACCAGAATGACAAGCGAGACGACAACCGAGCCGAAATAGAAGATCGGATAGGCTTCCGGCGAACCGACGCGGTTCCAGACCATCCACAGCATGACCAGCACCGGGTAATGAGCGCAGAAGATCCAGAAGCTCAGGCTGCCGGTTGCCGCCAGCCGTTTGCCGAGCCGGGTTTCGATCGCAAGTGCCGAGATCATCCAGACGCCGAAGGCGCCGACGATCGAAAGAATGTTGCGGGCGAGATCGACACCCCAGGGATAAGCGGGCTGGCTGAGAAAGATCGCCAGCGACAATGCGAAGGCCGCAAGAAGCGTGGCGATAGAGCCCGGCCATGCGAAACGGTCCAGCGCCTTGAGATCTGCGGCACGCAAGCCCAGAAACATGCCGAGCGCGAAGCTGAACAGGATCGAGCGCTTGATGACGATGGCGAAGCTGAGGTCCGGAATGACGGCGAGAACGAACAGGATCGCAAGCGTCGGGATCGCCGCGCGGCGCAGCAGGAACAAAAGGACCGGCGACAGCAGGATGCAGACGAACAGATCGCGCAGGAAATA
Source organism: Hyphomicrobiales bacterium (assembly GCA_900466875.1). Classification (GTDB taxonomy): domain Bacteria; phylum Pseudomonadota; class Alphaproteobacteria; order Rhizobiales; family Rhizobiaceae; genus Neorhizobium. The sequence goes on from UBNQ01000037.1 coordinate 110,057, forward strand.
AAGCGGCACATTGGCCGGCAGGTCTTCGAGCGCAAAGGCATAGGTCAGCACCTCGCGGAACGAGGCCGTGATGTCCGGGAAATAACCGACGCCGATACCGGCGCGCTGCAAGCCAAGGATTGCGACAAACAGGCCGAGGTTCCAGATCAGGAACGGCACGAGCACCGTCATCGCCTTGGACCGGACTACCTTGCCGTAGTCGAAGGATGCCGCGCCTTTGCGCAGCAGAAGATAACCCGAGATCATGCTGAGGCACGGCACGCCGATACGAAACAGACTATCGCCGAGAAAGACGCTCAGCCAGTTGAACCAGCCGGTCTCGGCAATAACGGCGTCGGCAGCCGGATCATGAGGCACATGCACGAAGACAATGCCGCAGATCAGCAGGATACGCATCAAATTGATACGGGTGGATATGTTCTGATCAACAGTCAAACCAGTCACCCCTTTTGGGCAGCGCCTCCCGTCACCGCCATTTCAATCAGAGCAGACTTGAGCCCGCGTGAGTGAAGAGCATCACGTGAAGTTTCGGGTAAAATGTGGCAGCGCAGCAAATTTGGCATGTGCGAAATCTAGCACTGCGCGCGATCCGGCAGGCGCTCATTGGCTTTTGTCAGGCTGGAAGCACTGGCAGGCAGGGGATCGGCACATTTATCTAATATAATAATGCTGCACCGCAACAGGATTCGAAATCGAAAAAACAATCACATTTTCTCGCGCGATCGTGCATCGGGCGTGAAGGCCCATCGTCAACCATGGCAAATAAAGGCAAAAATGTGGCGCAGATGAGGCGGAGACATAGAGGCGCCCGATTCGGCCGAAACTGCTGCAGAGGCGGTCTTCCAGGCACTCCAAAACCGCCAGCTCGACCATTTGCAATAAAAAAGCGGCCGGGCGTTTCTCGCACCCGGCCGCTTTGGCAGAAATATTTAGCGCTTCATTTACCCTTGCGGGCAATGCCCTGACTTCAGATGGCGGTAGCGCGGTTGAGGGCAGTGCGCTTGTCGAGAACGTCCAGCGCCTCGTCGATATTCGCCACCAGTGCCGCCCGGTCGCCATTGGCGGTCTGCCAGGCGTCGATGAAGGTGCTGGTCTTGCCGTAGCTGTTGTCGAGCACGCAGTGATCGGCATCGAGCAGCAGGCTCATGATATGCCCGTGCATGCGGTCGGTGATCACCTGCCGCGCAGAGCTCAACAACCGCACGCCGCGGTCGAAACGCTGCTGCGCCCGCTCGCGATAGGCCAGTTCCGTCATCTTAGCCCGCCCGCCGACATCGCCGCGCAGCAGGCCCTTGATGATGGCAGCACGCTTGGTGCGCTTCTGGAAATCGGCTTCCTCCTGCTCCGGCCAGTCCGCCACGACCACATTCGGGCGTGCGATGGCGCGGGAGGTATCATGTGCAGCGCCGACTTCCTGGTCCGCCCGCAGGTTGAGCAGCAGGTCGTGGCTCGGCGCAAGGCGCTTTACCGGACCGATCCAGAAGGCCATGTCGGGGCATAGCCGGACTTCGCACTGGAACCACTTCTTGGCGAATTCAAAGCTTTTCTTGTCGCGCACGAGCAGCTTGTAATTGCCGTGCTTTTCGATCGCACGTGCGGTGCTATCGACGTTTTCCTGGTTCTTGAAATGGATCGTCTGCGGCATCTGGATAACCGGACGGCCCTGGTATTTGCCCAGAATGTGCTCGCGGAATTCGCGAAAACCCGGCCAGATATCGCCGAAATTGCCACCGCCATGCAGCAGGATCTGGCCATCGCCGATGGCGGAAAGCATCCGCTCGTCGCTATGGGTGGGGATTTCGCTGACGAAGCTCGGCTTCGACTTGACCCGGTCGAAATAGGCGAGTTCCCCGAGCCAGATGGCGCTATCACCGATATTGTAGTGGTTCGGGAAGTCCAGAAGCGCGTAACGCCCGGACAGATCGACCAGATCGGCGAGGTTCTCGTGGATCACGCCCTGAAGCCTCTTGATGGTGGCAGCACTCGTTTCCTGCATGGGATCTCCTTGACGGTACAGTCGTAATTCCGGGTTGGTTCTACTTTTGCGCCAGCAGGCGGAAGCGTGCGGGCAGCATAGAAATGATCATGGCGAGATAGGGCCGGATCATCTTAAAGGCGAAAATCAGCATGAAAGCGGCATAGATGATGCCGCCCAGCGCGATGCAGAGGCCGGTGCCGAGCCATGCCGGTGTTACTGCGGCGAGGATAAACGGCTTGGCGAACCAGACGCAGACGGCCATGACCAGCGAGCCGATGAACGGCATCGCAATCGCCTTCAGCGTTCCGATGGAATCGATATGGGCGAAACGCTTCAGCACATATTGCTGGTAGGGCATGGTGAGCCAGGCGCGCAGCGCATATCCGGCGGCAACCGCGATGATACCGTAAGGCACCAGCAGCCAGGTGAGCACCACTGTCATCGCAAGCTGCAGCGCCGCGACCGACAAGATGCTCTGCGCCTTGTTGACGGCGGCGAGCGCCGATGAGGCAAAGACGTTCATCACGAAGGGCACGGCCATCATCACCAGAACGGTCGCGACATCACCGGCATTGCCCCACTTGTCGCCGAACAGGAAGAGGATCAGCTGGTCCGACAGCGCACCGAAGCCGAGCAGCAACGGGAAAGTCCCGAGCGCTGCCAAGCCCACGATGCGGTTATAGGCATTGCGGAAGGCGCCCGGATCGTTCTGCAGTTTCGACAGCGTCACCAGCGCCACGCTGCCGATCGGCGACAGCACGGCCTGCGAAATCAACTCGATCAGCCGCCAGGCGATCCTGTAGCGACCGACTTCCGTCGGCCCGAACCATCGCGAGATGAAGATGTCCTGCACGCGGGCCAGCAACATCCAGAGGATCTGGCTGACCACGAGGCTGACGCTGAACAGGAAGATCGAGCGAAAGATCGTGAAATTGAACCGCAGTTTTGGGATCCAGCGATAGGACAGCCAGCCGAGAACGACGAGAACGACGCCGTTGACCGCCGTCTGCGCCACCAGCGACCACACCCCCCAGCCGAGAAACGCTGCCGCAACAGCCGTCAAGCCCGAAAGCAGGCTGGCGGCAATGCTCTGGGCGGCAAGGCTCTTGTGGCCGAAATCGCGCGCCAGCCGGGCATTGTGGATAACGGCGAGCGACGACAGCGGCAGGAAAAGCGCCAGCCATTTGAGGATTTCCGCGACATTCGGATCGCGAACGAATTCGCCATAGGCAGGCGCGGCGAAGAAAATGACAACGCCGACCGAGATGCTGAAAGCGACGGATGCCCAGAAGGCCGTATCCGCCAACTCCTCGTCGAGTTCCAGCTGACGGGTGACAGCGTCGCCAAGTCCCGCATAGGCAAGCACCCGGCCGATCTCGACGAACAGGCTCGCAAGCGCAAACGTGCCGAAATCCGCCGGCCCGAGAATACGGGCGAGGATGACGAAGATGACGAAGGTCGCGACCGTGCTCCACCCGACACGAACGATCGACCACAGGATCGATGTCGCGGTTTTCTTTTTCAGGTCGCCACTGTCGACGGCGCTAGCATCCATGAACAATCCAATCGATGAGCAGGCGGCACGCGGCCGCCCGATATGCGTCTTGGCCCGGATGGTATGGACCGTTTCCAGAGACTGTCCGGATCGTGTTTATGAGGCCTGGCCCGCGCGGCCGCTGCGCCAATAGGCCCACAGCCCGGCGAAATTCTGCTTCACCGTGTTTCGATAGGTCAGCCCGAGTGCTGCATCGAGATTTCTGCCGCCGAAATATTCCTTGAACGCCTGGCGCACGTCCCAGCGGAACATGCCGCGCATGTTGGAATCCCGCACGAACATGTATTTGGCGTATAGCGCGCCATTGCCATACGAATATCCGTCGAACAGCCGCTGAACCTGGTCCATGCTGCGCCGTCCGTGGAAATGCTTGACCACGAGGCTCGGAACATATTCCACGCTGAAGCCTGCCCGGAACGCCCGGTGGATGTAATCCGTATCCTCACCCGAGCGGAACGTGGCGCCCGCACCGAAGCGGACATCGAAAAGCCCGACCTTGTCCGCAAGCACCTTCGGAAAAGCCATGTTGCAGCCGTGGATAAAACCACCCGGGTGATTGTAGTTGTTCAGGACAGCGTGTTCCGTGTCCGTCTTGATCGTGATCGGCAGATCCCGTTCATCACCCAGATCGATGCGGCCGCCGCGCATTATGGGCGTCGTATCCTCGGCGAACAGACGGGCGATCGTGTTGAAGTAATCCGGCGAGACTTCGCAATCGTCGTCGGTAAAGGCAAGGATGCGGCCGCGAGCGTTCTCTATGCCGGTGTTGCGGGCATGGGAAAGACCCGGACGGCTTTCGAAGATCAGCGTCGTTGCGATCGGCGCGGTCTCGCTCCATTTGGCGACCACGTCGGATGTTGCATCGGTGGAACCATTGTCGACGAAAATGAACTCGAGCTTGAGTTCGCTCGCCTGCAGGGCAGCGACGGAAATGGCCTGCAGGCAGCTGTCGAGACCATAGGCGCGATTTCGCGACGAAATAATGAGGCTAATGTCGAAAACCTCGGACGTCATCCTGTTCCCTTCAACCATTCAGCGAGAGAAGCGGTTTTCCGCCACTCCTCGACCAAGAAACATTTTGCACTGCAACAAACCACGAAAACAATCAGGGATGCAATTGGGGTATTTTCATGATTGCTGCTCACAGATAGGGCAGCTTCGGTGTTGGAATATCACCATCGGCGGATATTTTGCATACCCGCCTTTCTTGTCGGAAAAATGATGACAAGACACATAATCCGCTGTTTTCAGGGGAAAAACACGCCTTCGGAGCAGATAGCTCCGCGAGTGCTGTCGCTGGAAACGAGGAAAATCTCACCGTTTTGCCGTATTCACCCTTCTAAAATTGGTGCAGCGCCCAAGATTAGCTTCGCGGTTCTGCGCCATCGTAGCCGCGACATGGATATCGTGTTTGCGGCATCGGCCGCGTCGGTTCAGCACCGATCAGCACGAATCGCCAGACCGAAAATCACGTCGGACCGCAAGAAATCGGTTCGGCTTGTCATCATTTGGAAAGGTCCGCCGACTGTAAAAATGCATCTGTTCGAGCCTCCGAGCCGGTTTCGGAAGCCCGCCGCGACGGTCTGATGATCGTCAGCTTCGACAGATAGACTGCGTCTTTCAAGGCGCAGCTGCCTTTGCCCTCACTCGTGTCCCTTTCGCCGGGCAGCCCGCCCGGTCCCAGCCCCGCGACACGGACCCGCCCTCTCGTCAGGAAAGATGAACAGCCACCCAAGCTCACGTTCCAGAACTGCTAAGGAATTCAAAACATGGCCAGTTTCACTGTTGTCATTCCGTTCTTCCAACGGAAAAAAGGAATTTTGTCCCGCGCGTTGAAATCGATATTCGCGCAGAGTTTTCAGGATTTCGACATCGTCATCGTCGATGACCAGTCACCGTTTCCCGCCGAGACGGAATTGCGTGACATCCCCGCCGAATGGAAAGCGAAAATCCGCGTCATAAAACAGGAAAACGGCGGACCGGGCGCCGCCCGCAATACGGGCCTGGATGCGGTTCCGGCCGATACCCAATTCGTCGCGCTGCTCGATTCCGACGACATGTGGCGGACCGACCATCTGCAGAACGCGCATGCGTTCATGACCCGCTTCGGCGCCGATTGCTATTGGGCATCGATGCAGGAAAGCGAGGAGTTCTATTACCATTACGGCATGGCCAAACTGGCCGAGACCGAGGAGAGCAAGACGCTGGTCGAAGACCCGCTCGTGCTGGAAATCCCCAATCTCGCCAGCGTCATGCTGAAGGACTGGGCCTTTCTGCACCTGAGCTGCATGGTGATCTCGCGGCCTCTTTTCGAGACGGAGAGGTTCGACCCCGTCTTGCGGCTCGCAGCCGAAGATGTGCTGTTTTTTGCCGATTGCATTCTGAAATCGAAGCGCACCATCCTGTGCGATACGCCCGGTGCTGCGCGCGGCATGGGCGTCAATATCTTCCACGGCATCGACAACCAGTCGCCGGAATTCCTGCAGCAGCAGTTCAATACGCTGGTGGCGCTCGACACGCTTGAAACCCGTTTCGAGAACAGACCGGAAGACGTCGCCTCGATCACCTCCTACAAGAACATGGCAAGAAGTCAGGCTCTGTGGAGCCAGGCAGGACGCCTGAAGCGCCGACAGTCGCCGGATTTCGGTATGCTGGCACGCTGGGTCATCCGCGATCCGGCAATCCTTAGCGCAGCCATGCGGCTTGGCGCCGGCAAGTTGGACCGTCGGGGCGGTTAACCCCCGATTGCGGCACAAAACACCGCGTCATGAAGATGGAACGCGAAGGCGGGTGGCATCACCCGCCGCGCGTCAGCTCTGGCCCGCCACCGGCACACCGGCCAGCAGATAGCGCGGCGTCGTTGGCAGCGAGGCGGCCGACGTGTTCTTGGCGCGTCGAAGAACATCGTATTTATCGTAGAAGATACCGGTGACCACGGCCGCAACGGCATCGGGACGCGAAAGCATATGCCGGATCGCCCCGCCCTTGCCCGACTGCCGCTTCACATCGAGGAACTCGCGCAATTCGTAACGCGCCTTGATGTGATCCCTGTGGTGCGTAACGACCGCACGCGCATCCGGAGACAATGGCATTGCCGCAAGGATAGCGTTATCGGCCTCATAAAGCCGCCTCAGATCCTCGGTGCGATGGCGGCTGCTGAGCGAATCGCCACGCACGACGGCGCCGTAGCCGCAATGTTCGATCACCTTGTAACGCGCGCCAAGGGCCAGAGCCCGCACATAAAAGTCGTAGTCCTCGCCCAGCCGCAACTGCTCGTCGTAGCGAAGCTGATGCGCATCGAGAAATGCACGGCGCATGATCGGCTTCAGAAAGCCCGTCTCGCCTCTCGGCTTGCCGCGCTGTGAGATATTGCCCTCGACGAACTGGACAAGCGACAGATCCCGCGCACGCGACTGGAACCGTGTCGGGACTGAAAGTGCAGCCGGATCGGCCACGAAGGCGATGTTGTCGGCAATGAAATCCCAGCCACTTTCGGCAAGCATGGGCGCGAACCGACCCGGAAAGAAAAAATCGTCCGCATCGAGAATGGCAATCAGCGGTGCGCTGGATTGGACGATCGCCGCGTTCCGGGCTGCAGACGGCCCCTGGTTCACCTCGAACGAGATGATCTTCAGGCGTCCGCTTCCGTCATCCGCCGCAAGCGCCGCCTGATCGGTCCCGTCACTGGAACCGTCATCGACGACGACGACTTCCGAGACGACGGCCTCGCGCAGGGCCGACGCCACCGCCAGGCCGATCGTATCGGAGGCGTTCTTGGCTGCGATGATTACACAGATCGTTTCGTCAACGGCTTGCGCCATAAGCTTCTCCATCGTCCGTCTCACCGCTTCGGGGTGCAGACTTATGAACTTAGGAAAATGGCAGCGATGTGAAAGAGCTAATTTTAGGGCTGAACAAGTCCCGATAAAAGCTCAGTGATCCTGGATATGGATTCTGGCCGGAGCCTCGGCGGTCAGGTTGTCGCGGCCACCGGTATCCGTTCTCGACTTTGCCGGAGCGCCGCCACTGGAGCGTTCGCTTTCCATCTGCGCCTTCTCGCGCCGCACCAGGTAAACGATACCGATGAAATAACCGATCTGAAGTATAAGCGCGCAGACAACAGTCTGAATGAATGCCGTCCAGAAGGAACCGGACATGGCATACGCGGCAACCGCAAACACGGCGAGAGTGCCTATTATGCTCACGAATACACGCGGTGCGTACATCATCATTCCTCCCGAGGGACTTTTCTTATGAGTTTTTAAATTTCATCAGTCCTCTCACATGCCTCTTACATTACGGCGCAGCGAGAGAGTTTTCAAGATTTTCGCCGGCTCATGGATTTTGACCAGTGAATCTTTGGTAAGATTCCCTTGCTGGCCAAATAAGAGCCTTTCAAACGGTTCAACACCCCGTTACCACATGTCAACACCACACTTTTGCCACATTTAAGCCAGAATTGCCGCCTCTTGGAACAAATGGACGCCGCCGGCTACCGAGAGCCCGCACTATCCGTTCACTTATTGTTACAAAGGTCACCGGGCGCCATCATGCGCCTTTTGCGCCGCACCATTGTATTGCAGTGCAGCAGGCCTAGGCCTTTGGTCCTAAGGGCAAGCTACTTTGGGCCTGATCCTCAAGAAGCGGCGACTGTTCAGGCCGCTGAAAATCACTGGTAATACATCCGGATCAAGTTTCGATTACGATTAATAGTCGAGATCGATTCAACTTTACAGATGCCCGGTAGTATTTGTGTAAGCCTTTATATTTACGATCACCACCTGCGGCTGCGCCCCCCTCCCGCCTTCCGGCCTGGATCCGACCTATCACGTCACACCGCAGAAATTTTTGTCTGGCATCAAATTACGAACACAGACTTATTATCACATAACAGCTCGATGAAGCGCCGCTTAAGGCACCGACTATCGCAAAACCTAAATGGAGCCCCCTCTATGAAGTCAGCGACACGTTCGGCAGATACGCCGCTATCAGACCTGGACCATGCCGCCATGACACTTCCGATCGGCGGCCTGGCCAAAAGAACGTTCGACGTTACCTCCGCAGGCCTCGCCCTGATCGTTTTCAGTCCGCTGTTTTTGATGATCATGGCTTTGGTGAAACTGACGGACAAAGGCCCTGCCTTTTACGGCCACGGCCGTATTGGCCACAAGGGACGCACGTTCAAATGCCTGAAGTTCCGCACCATGGCGGTCAATGGCGATGAACTGCTCCGCAAGCACCTTCGGGAAAACCCGGAGGCGGCAGAAGAATGGCGCCAGACGCGCAAGCTCCGTGATGACCCTCGTGTCACTGCGGTCGGTCGTGTCCTGCGCAAGCTCAGCCTCGACGAGCTGCCACAGCTTCTCAACATCCTTCGGGGTGAAATGAGCGTCGTCGGTCCCCGTCCGGTCGTCGATGATGAGTTGAAGGTCTATGACAGCTCTGCCGTCTATTACCTCCAGACCCGCCCTGGCCTGACTGGCCTGTGGCAGATCAGCGGACGCAATGACGTGTCTTACGAGACCCGCATCGCATTCGATACGCACTATGTGCAGAACTGGTCACTTGTTCAGGACGTCTCGATCATCCTGAAGACCATTCCTGCCGTCTGCATGGCTCGCGGCAGCTATTAACAAGCCGATCACCGCACCGCCATCCTCCCCGCCGGTGCGGAAATCACGATGAAATACGAAATACACGAAAACCAAGGAGATCTGATGGGTATCCGAATGGTCTTTGCGCGACGCTTCCCGACGCTGGCAATGGCGGCGGGAACAGTTGTTTTGTCGCTGACCACATCTGCAGGCGCGCAGAGCTCTGCCCAGCCTCAATCGCCGGCTTCCCAGTCTCAGGCACCGCAAGCTCAGCCCCAACAGGCTCCGGCAAAAACCAGCAAGCCCGCACAGGCGGCAGCCCCGGTTGCAGCAAAAATTCCGGAAGGCGCCTACCGCCTCGGCGTGATGGACAAGCTTCGCATCCGCGTGGCGGAATGGCAGCCGGCCGACGGCAGCGTCCGCACCTGGGATGCCGTCAGCGGCGACTACACGGTCGGCCCGTCCGGCGCACTGTCCCTGCCGTTCATCGGCGATCTCGATGCCGCAGGCAAAACCACCGGTGAGGTGAGCAAGGCGATCGGCGAGCGGCTGCAGGGCGAATTCGCCTTGCGCAATCTTCCCTCCGCCTCCGTGGAAGTCGCCGAGTTCCGGCCGCTCTTTCTGGCCGGCGATGTCGATAAGCCGGGAGAATATCCCTATTCGCCCAATCTGACCGTGCTGAAGGCCGTCAGCCTTGCAGGTGGCCTCAAGCGGTCCGATGCGGGCCAGCGTTTTGCCCGCGACTTCATTCGGGCGCGCGGCGATGCGCAGGTCAGCGGTTCCGAACGCGGCAGGCTGATCGCTCGCAGGGCACGGCTGATGGCAGAACTCGCCGATGCCAAGGAACTGGCAATGCCGCCGGAACTGAAGGACGTCGACAACGCCAGGGAACTGATGGCGAGCGAAGCCTCGTTGATGAAATCCCGACGCGAACGGTACGAACTGCAGCTGAAGGCGCTTGCCGACCTGAAGACGCTGCTGGACACCGAGGTCCAGTCCCTTGCGCAGAAATCGGTAACGCAGCAACGCCAGCTCGCGCTGTATAACGACGACCGCGACCGCATGGCGAAGCTCAGCGAACAGGGTCTTGCCACATCCAGCCGCCGCCTGTCGGCGGAGGAGCGTGCGGCGGATCTGGAATCCAACATGCTGGATACGGATACCGCATCGCTGCGCGCCAAGCAGGATATCAACAAGGCCAACCAGGACGAGATCAACCTTCGCAACGACTGGGATGCCCAGCGCGCGCAGGAGCTGCAGGATACCGAGGCGCAGCTTGAAAAGCTCGGCTTTGAACTGTCCACCAGCCGCGAACTGATGTCGGAAGCCCTTGCGCAGTCGGCGGAAGCCCTGAAGTTCGATCCGTCCAACAAGGACGCGACGATCAAATATGTTATCGTCAGGGATAGTGGCGACGGCCCGAAACAGATCACCGTCGACGAAAACGCCATGCTGCGCCCCGGCGACGTGATCAAGGTGTCATCAGATCTTCTGATGCAGTGATAGGTGGCGAATGAAAATCGCTCGGTCGATGTTGGTCGACCCTGACAGGAACCAGGCCTATGGGATAGCGGCAGTGTCGCTATCCTTCTTCGTCTTCGCCTATTCCAGCCGTTTCGGCCAGGTGTCGATCCTGGCCTATTACGCGCTGTGGTTTCCGCTGATACTGGTCGACTACAAGCGGGTTCTGGGCAATTATTTCCGGTATTTCTGGATACTCGCCTTCCCGCTTCTCTGTTTCCTGTCGGCCTTTTGGTCGCCGGCGCCGGGCGTTTCGCTGCGCACGGCGATCCAGTTTCTGACCCACATGATCTGCGCGCTGATTGCCATGCGCACGATCAGCGTCATCACGCTCACGCGTGGTTCGATCGTCGGCACCGTCGTCGTCATGCTCTATTCCATCGTCTTCGGCTCCTACAGCTACGACGCGATGGATGGCAGCTACAGCTTTGTCGGTTCGTTTTCGTCCAAGAACCAGCTCGGGCTCTACGCCTCGCTCGGTCTGGTCTTTTCGGTCCTCTACGCCATCGTCTTCCGCCGTCGGGATATCTGGCTGCTGGGCGCGGCGGCGGCCGCACTTCTGTGCGCCTATTGCCTGATGGCCTCCCAGTCCGCCACATCCGTCATCACCACGGCCGGGCTGATCGCCGCCTGTATCGCCTACCTGCCCTTCGGCCTTCTGGCACCCGGCAGCCGAAAACTTCTCTTCGTCGGCATTCTGGTGATCGGATTGGCAATCGTGGTGGCCGGACTGCAGATGGGCGCGGTCGACGCAATCCTCGGCCTGTTCGGCAAGGATTCGACGCTGACGGGCCGGACCTATCTCTGGCAGCAGGGCATCGAGGCAGCCCATCTCAATCCCGTCCTCGGCATGGGGTATCAGGGTTTCTGGGTTCAGGGATTTGCCAAGCCGGAACAGCTCTGGGACGAGTTCTTCATCGCCACCCGCACCGGCTTCCACTTCCACAACACCTATATCGAGGTGGCGGTGGAAAATGGTCTGGTCGGTCTGGCACTGCTCGTTTTCGTTCTGCTGAAAAACGTCTTCGGCCATCTCGGCGCGATGCTCAACCGTCGCAACGATCCGTCGTCCGTCGTCCTCTTCGCCGTCAGCCTTCTGCTGCTGATGCGCTCTTTCGTCGAGATCGACGTGATCTTCCCCTATCAGATCGGCTCTTTCCTGATGTTCTATGCCGCCGGAAAGCTGACCCTGCGGCGACGAATGCCGCAGCGTCCCCAGCAGCAGGGATACAGGCACCAGCCGCTCGCGATATGAAAGCGCCCAAACGAAAACGGCCCGAAGCAGACGCTCCGGGCCGTTTTCATGTCCAGTCTTGGGAGACTCAGGCTGCCCTTGCGGCATCCAGCGGGATCTCGACATCGATCTCGAGGATAGAGACATTCTCGTCGCGATCGACCTTCACCGTGACACGATCGGCGTCGAGCTGAACATGCTTGGCGATGACGGCAAGGATTTCCTCGCGCAGGATCGTGGTCAGGTCGGAGCCGGCGGATGCCCGCTCGTGAGCCAAAAGAACCTGCAGGCGTTCCCGTGCGGCAGGCGCCGAGCGCCGTGGCGAGCGGGTGAAAAGACGCAGTATGCTCATGCGGCCTTCCTTCCAAAGAGTTTTCCGAAGATGCCGCGCTTTTCGCCCGGAATCGTCACAGGAACGACTTCGCCGGCCAGACGGCGGGCAGCTTCGAAATAGGCCTGGGCCGGGGCGCTGCGCTGATCGGCAAGCGTTACCGGAGCACCGAGGTTCGATGCCTTCAGAACATCCATGCTTTCCGGAATGATACCGAGAAGCGGGATGGACAGGATTTCCAGAACGTCGTCAACCTTCAGCATGTCGCCGCGTTCGGCACGATTGCTGTCATAGCGGGTGAGCAAAAGATGCTTTTCCATCCGCTCGCCGTTCTCGGCCTTCAGCGTCTTGGAATCGAGCATGCCGATGATACGGTCTGAGTCGCGAACCGAAGACACTTCCGGGTTGGTCACGACGACGGCGACATCCGCATGGCGCATCGCAAGCGTTGCGCCCTTTTCGATGCCGGCCGGGCTGTCGCAGATGACCCAGTCAAAATACTTCTTCAATTCGCCGATGACGCGCTCGACGCCTTCTTCCGTCAGCGCATCCTTGTCGCGCGTCTGGGAGGCCGGCAGCAGGAACAGCGTGTCGAGCCGCTTGTCGCGGATCAGCGCCTGCGGCAGCTTGGCGTCGCCGTTGATGACGTTGACGAGGTCGTAGACCACGCGGCGCTCTGCACCCATGACGAGGTCGAGGTTGCGCAGCCCAACGTCGAAATCGACGACGGCGACCTTTTCATTACGCTGTGCAAGCGCTGCCCCGAGTGCGGCTGTCGATGTTGTCTTGCCAACCCCGCCCTTGCCGGACGTCACGACTATGACTTTCCCCATCCTGATCTCCTGTATTGAACCTTGTGCCGGTTCAGAAAAGTATGTCTGCCATGATCGTGTCGCCCTCGAGCGACAGTTGCACGGCGTGCCCGCGAAGGCTCGAATCCATGTCTTCCGCCATCTTGTAGATGCCATCGATGGCGATCAGCTCGGCCTCGAGACGGCGGCAGAAAATGCGTGCGTTGGTATTGCCGATCGACCCTGCCATCGCACGGCCGCGAAGCGCGCCGTAGATGTGGATCGAACCGCCGGCAATGACTTCGGCGCCGGATGCGACAGAACCGACAATGGTGATGTCGCCTTCCGGAAAGATGATCGACTGGCCCGAGCGGACCGGTTCGTCGATGACCAGAGACTGCGGGATCGCGCGAACCTGCGGCGCTTCCTGGCGCTGCGGTGCCGGTTCGGCAGCCTCGGCTTCAGTCTCCGTTTCCGGCTCCCTTGCCGTCACCTCGACGTCGGAGGCGGGCTTGCCGCCCTTCATCGCCGGCGGCATGCCCGGACCGAGCATCGAGGGCCGTGCGCCTTCCACGCCCATGACCCGAACATTGCGTTCGGCCAGGTCATCGATCAGCTGTTTCAGTTCGGGCTTCTTGATCGGCAGTTCCGACACGTCGAGAACGACGGGTCTGTCGAGAAAGAACCCGGCAGATCGTGCAGCCAGATCGTCGAGGCGTTCAAGCCATTGATCCAGCGGAAGATCCGGTGAAAGAACGACCGCCAGGAACGAACGGCCCTTGATACGAATGGAGCGAGCGTCTGTTAGCACTTTGGTCATCTACGTTAAGAATTCGTTGCCCGATGTCTACCGCTGACGTGGTTAACAAATGGTTAACGCGACCCGCCCAAATCTTAAGAAACGGTAACGAACTGGGGTTAAACAGGATCGCGATAAGTGATGCGCGCAGCCTGAACCCGCAGCCTTGATCGAGGCTTATGCGGGATTTCTTGAACACGTTTTTTTTCGAAACCGACAACGTGAACCGGTGTCGATGGGCATAAAAAAGCCGGAGGCGTGCCAAACGCGCCTCCGGCTCGATCGATTTCCGCTTGTCGCCATCAGCGGAGAGAATCAGCCCTTCGGATTGATGTTTTCAAAATGCAGCAGAAGACCGCTGTGGTCCTTTTCCCCGCCGCCTTCGAAGACGAAATCCGAAAATTCGCCGGTCACCGTCTGCGTCAGCGGCAGTTGCAGCGAAAGCTCGTTGGCCAGCGCCATGACCGTTTTCAGGTCCTTCAGCTGGTTGTTCGACGACCCGCCCGGCTCGAAATTCCGCTCGACCATGCGCGCGCCGTGCAGCTCCAGAATACGGCTTTCGGCAAACCCGCCGCGGATCGCATTACGGAAGGCTTCGCGGGATGCACCGCCGGCCTGAACGAGGATCATCGCCTCGGCCACCGCGCCGATGGTGACGGCAACGATCTGCTGGTTGGCGAGCTTGCAGACCTGCCCTGCCCCGCTCGGCCCCACATGGGTAACACGACCGAGAACGGCAAACACGTCTGCAAGACTATCAACCACATCACCATCGCCACCGGCCATGATCGCCAGCGTGCCGGCATCGGCGCCGACCACACCGCCGGAAACCGGAGCATCGAGATGCTTGATGCCCGATGCGGCGAGCTTGGCCGAATGTTCGCGGGCGATTGACGGCGCGATCGAACTGGTATCGATCAGGACTGCGCCGTCTTTCATCGTCTCCGCCACGCCGCCATCGAACAGGACCGCACCGACCACATCGCCATTTGTCAGCATGGTGAAGACGATATCGGCATCGCGCACGGCGTCTGCCGCCGAAGCGGCAACGGTCGCGCCCTCGGCTTCCAGCGGTTTGGCTTTCGCCGCATCACGGTTCCACACCGTGACCGGATACCCGGCGCGGGCAAGCCGCCGCGCCATCGGTCCGCCCATCAGGCCAAGGCCGAGAAAGGCGATAGTCTTCTTCTGGCTCCCGGAGGTCACAGCTTGCCTCCCAGTTCATCGTCGATATGGACCTGGATGATCTCGTCGAAATTCTTCTCCGAGGTGAAGCCCAATTCGCTTGCACGTTTCGCTTCAAAACCCGGAGCCCAGCCGGCGACCATGTTCATGATCATCTCGTCGGGCTGGCGGCGGATCAGCTTTACCGCATCTTCGCCGGCCACCCGCCGTAGCGCCTCGATCTGCTCGCCCACCGTCGCACTGACGCCCGGCATGGAAAGACTGCGGCGCCATCCGAGTTTCGACAGGTCCAGCCCTGCCCCATGGATGAGGAACCCAACGGCGGAACGCGGTGACGTATGCCAATGACGCACATCCTCGGAGACCGGCAGGATCGCTTCCTGTCCGACAAGCGGCTCGCGTAATATGCCGGAGAAGAAGCCGGACGCCGCCTTGTTCGGCTTGCCGGGACGGATGCAGACGGTCGGCAGGCGGATGCCGATACCATCGAAGAAACCGCGGCGGCTGTAATCCGCCAGTAGAAGCTCGCTCATAGCCTTCTGCGTGCCGTAGCTGGTGAGCGGCGTCAGATGGAATTCGTCCGGGATCGGATAAGGCAGCGGCGCGCCGACAACCGCGATCGACGAGGTGAAGACAACACGCGGGAAATAGCCATCCGCCTGGTTTGTCAGCCTGATCGCATCGAAGAGATAACGCGTACCGTCGAGATTGATGCGATAGCCCTTGTCGAAATCGAGTTCGGCCTCACCGGAAACGATGGCTGCCAGATGGAAAATCACGTCGGGTCGCGTTGCGATCAATTTTTCCGCTTCACCGGGCAGGCTGAAATCAGACGCCAGCGTCGTCACCTTGCCGGCAAAACCGGCAGGATTTTCCGGTTCGATCACGTCGACCAGCGTCAATCCTTCCACAGGTTTGCCGTGCAGCACCCCTTCCGAAACGAGACGCTGGGTGAGCTTGCGGCCGACCATGCCGGCAGCACCGATAACAAGAATATGCATGTTTCCTCCCATACACCCGTGGATGCCCCACGAATTTCCTCTTGTAAGGTTGTCTGATAACCCTGTATGCTCTGTTTGGAAATAGAAGAGTTCGTCATCAGGCAAAAAAGCAGCCGGTGAAAACTGACGTGAGGCTTTGGACTGCCGGAGAAACATCCGGGCACTCCTGGGGAGGAGAGACACTATGACGGACCTTTCGGGCTCGATCGCCGGGCAGCGCCTTTCGCTATGCGCAATTCTGGGCGAAGACCTTGTCCTCACCAATTCAGCTGACATGCTGCAATATTGCCGTGACTGGCACGGCGACGTGACCAGCGCTGCTGTTGCCGTCATCCGCCCCCGCTCGACTGAGGATGTGCAGGCGGCGGTAAAGGCCTGCCGTGATCTTGGCCTGAAAATCGTGCCGCAGGGCGGCAATACCGGCCTCGTTCTCGGCGGCATACCGGATGAACCGGAACGCCAGGTGGTGCTCACGCTGGAGCGCATGAACAGGATCCGCAATATCGACAGCGACGATTTTTCCGCGGTGGTCGATGCCGGATGCGTGCTGGCCGAACTGAAGGACGCCATCGCCGAAAAGGGCATGTTTTTCCCGCTCGCACTCGGCGCTCAGGGCAGCTGCCGCATCGGTGGCAACGTCTCCACCAATGCCGGCGGCATCAATGTTTTGCGTTACGGCATGACGCGCGAACTGGTGCTCGGGCTCGAAGTCGTGCTTCCGGATGGCAGCGTTTTCGATGGTCTTTCGACCCTGCGCAAGGACAATCGCGGGCTGGACCTGAAGCAGCTTTTCATCGGCGCGGAAGGCACACTCGGCATCATCACCGCGGTTTCGGTCAAGCTCACCCCCTATCCAGATAATGTCGCGACCGCCCTTCTGGCGCTGAATTCGCTGGACGATGCGATCACCCTTTATCGCCGTGCCCGGCGCGATTGCTGTGACCTGATGTCGGCCTTCGAATTCATGCCGCCGCTCGCCTTCACGCTGACGCGCGAAGCCATGCCGGACCTGCCGATCCCGCTCTCGGGCGATTACCCCGCTTATGTTCTGATGGAGATTTCCGGCTCCGGCCTCGTCGATATCGACGACCTGATGCACCGTTTCCTTGAGGCCGTGATGACCGACGAACTGGTGGTCGACGGCACGATCGCCACGTCACAGGCACAGGCCCGCAATCTCTGGCTGATCCGCGAAGGCATGAACGAGGGACAAGCCAAACGTGGCTCTCATATGCGAACCGACATCTCGGTATCACTGTCGCAGCTTGCTGCTTTCGTGGTCGATGCAGAAGCCGCAGTCAGCGAAGCTTTGCCCGACTGCATCAGCGTATCCTACGGCCATGTCGGCGACGGCAATGTCCATCTCAACGTGCTGCCACCGAACGGCGCGACGCCTGAGGAACGCCACGACCGGATCTACAAGGCAAAGAAGGTCGTCAACGTCGTGGTGGACAAGTATAACGGCAGCATCAGCGCCGAACACGGCATCGGCCGCCTGAAGCGGGAGGATTTCGAGGAACGCCTTTCCGACACCAAGCGCAGCCTTCTCGTCGCCATCAAGAGAGCGATCGATCCGGACCTGCTGTTGAACCCCCATTGCCAAATCGATCTCGGCGCGGATATTCGCTAGCCATCACAAGGAGCAATATCCGCCATGGCCGATTTCACCCAGATCAGACGAAGCGAACATCT
Source organism: Hyphomicrobiales bacterium (assembly GCA_900466875.1). GTDB lineage: Bacteria > Pseudomonadota > Alphaproteobacteria > Rhizobiales > Rhizobiaceae > Neorhizobium. Next base: position 127,738 of record UBNQ01000037.1, read on the forward strand.
GCCGACGCGCATCGCCGCCGAGATCGGCCGGGAAATCGCCGATGGCAGCATCACTCCGGGCCAGAAACTGCCGACCGAACATCTGCTTGCACAAACCTTCGGCGTCAGCCGTTCGGTCGTCCGCGAGGCGATCGCCCATCTGCGCAACGAAGGACTGGTGGAAACCCGACAGGGCGTCGGCGCCTTCGCCACGGAACTGGCGCAGCGCCAGTCGCTGCGCATCGAGGCAGGCCCGCCCGAGGACAGACAGGCCTTCCGGGACCTGTTTCAGGTGCGCTTTGCGCTTGAGACGGAAGCGGCCGGACTGGCTGCGCTCCACCAAACGCCGGAGGATATCGCAAGGCTGGATGAAATCCTGACCCAGATGACCGGTGCGGAAAAATGGGGGGAACAGGGCGTCGTTGCCGATTTGGCCTTCCACCGTGCGGTGGCCGCCGCCACCCATAACGAATATTTCCAGCAATTCGTCGGCTTCATCACCGAACGGACGCATGTCGCCATCAACGCGGCCCGTGCCGCTGCGATTTTGGAAGAAATCGTCGAGGTAACGATCGCCGAACACGTCGCCATCCGCGATGCGATCGCGACCGGTGAGCCGGCCGCAGCCAAGACCGCGATGAAGCGTCATCTGAATGGCGCAGCGCGCCGCCTGAACCTCGAGCTGGAAATGAGCTGACGAGATGCGAAGGGTGGTTTTCCACCCCCTTGGCTTCGTGCAGTTATAGACAAAACGCAAAAGTCATATTAAAACAGATCTAACGTTGTCGGACATCTGACAACGTCGGGAAAGGTGGAGGCCTTTTCCTGAACATGGGAGGATTTCTTTGGCATATCAGCATGCCCTGTCGTCGGATATCGTCTTGCCGGTGGATGCGTCGAACGCGCTTCTGGTTGGTCGCGTATGGTCGAACGCAGCAGCCGGCCCCTGCCCGGTGCTTTTCTTAGATGGACATCTTCTGGACCTCTCGTCTCTGGCGCCGACATTGTCCGCGCTGCTGGAGATCGATGATCTGGTCGCAAAACTGTCCGCCACCTCATCCTTCACCAATCTCGGAAGCCTCGACGATTTCCTGAGCGGCAAGGCCGGAGCGCTTCTGGCGCCCGCCGACTTGCAGGCCATCAAGGCAGCCGGCGTCACCTTCGCCGACAGCATGCTGGAACGGGTGATCGAGGAACAGGCCAAGGGCGATCCCCTTCACGCCCAGGAAATCCGCGGCCGCCTGGCTCCGGTTCTCGGAGACAACCTCAAGGGCCTCGTCGCAGGCTCCGAAAAGGCCGCCGAAGTGAAGCGCCTGCTGCAGGATATGGGCCTCTGGTCGCAATATCTGGAAGTCGGCATCGGCCCGGACGCGGAAATCTTCACCAAGGCCCAGCCCATGTCATCCGTCGGCTGCGGCGCCGATGTCGGCATCCATCCGAAATCGGACTGGAACAATCCTGAGCCGGAAGTCGTGCTCGCCATCACCTCCAAGGGTGAGATCATCGGCGCAACGCTTGGCAACGACGTCAACCTGCGCGATTTCGAAGGCCGCTCGGCGCTGCTCTTGAGCAAGGCGAAGGACAACAACGCCTCCTGTTCCATCGGCCCCTTCATCCGCCTGTTCGACGGCACGTTCACCATCGATGACGTCAAGTCGGCCGAGATCAGCTTGTCGGTCAAGGGCGAGGACGGGTTCGAGATGACCGGTGTCAGCCCACTGAAGGCGATCAGCCGCTCACCGGAAAATCTGACCTCGCAGCTCATCAACCGCAACCATCAATATCCCGATGGCGCGCTGTTTTTCCTCGGCACCATGTTTGCTCCGGTCAAGGACCGGCGCGGCAAGGGCCTGGGCTTCACCCACGAGATCGGTGACATCGTCGAAATTTCCAGCCCGAAACTCGGGCGGCTGGTCAACCGGGTGGAACACAGCGACACCTGCCCGGAATGGACATTCGGGATCATGGCACTGATGAAAAACCTCGCTCAGCGCGGTCTTTTGTAGGGGCATCAGGGAGGAGCAAATGCAAAAGATTACCGACTTATTCTACAGGTTCCTCGAGATCCTGCTCATCCTGCTTCTCGCGGGCATGGCCATCATGGTGTTCGGCAATGTCGTGCTGCGATACGGCTTCAATTCCGGCCTTAACGTATCCGATGAGCTGTCGCGCTACTTCTTCGTCTGGCTCACCTTCATCGGCGCCGTCGTCGCGTTTCGCGAACACTCGCATCTGGGTGTGGAATCCCTCGTCGCGATGCTCGGCCGCAAGGGCCGCGTCGCTTGCATGATCCTCAGCAATCTCGTGATCATCGTCTGTTCCGCCATCTTCTTCTGGGGCACCTGGGTCCAGTTGCCGATCAACTCGAGCATGGTTGCGCCGGTCACCGGCCTCTCCATGGCCTGGGTCTATGGCGTCGGTTTCTTCACCGGCGGCGGCTGTGTGCTGATTTCGCTCGAACGTCTCATCCGCCTGGTGACCGGTCGCGTCACCGAAGACGAGATCGCTGCCTTTACCGGCGAAAACCTGACGATCGAACAGATGGCGGAGCGCACCTGATATGACACTTTTCGTCTTTGTCGGCTCCCTTCTCGGAGCCATGGCGATCGGCGTGCCGGTTGCCTTCTCGCTGATGTTCTGCGGCGTCATACTCATGTGGTACATGGATATGTTCAACTCGCAGATCATCGCGCAGAACATGATTGCGGGTGCAGATACCTTCACCCTGCTTGCCATCCCCTTCTTCATTCTCGCCGGCGAGTTGATGAATTCCGGCGGCCTGTCGAAGCGCATCATCGAGTTCGCGGTGGCCTGCGTCGGACATATCCGCGGCGGTCTCGGCATCGTGGCGATCGTCGCCGCTCTCATCATGGCATCGATCTCCGGTTCGGCAGCGGCTGATACCGCAGCGCTTGCCGCTATCCTGATCCCGATGATGGCCAAGGCCGGCTACAACATCCCGCGATCCGGCGGCCTGATCGCCGCCGGCGGTATCATCGCCCCGGTCATCCCGCCGTCGATGGCCTTCATCGTCTTCGGCGTGGCAGCCAACGTCTCGATCACTCAGCTCTTCATGGCCGGCATTTTCCCCGGCATCCTGATGGGCCTGTCGCTGGTCGTTACCTGGCTGATCGTCGTGCGCAAGGACAATGTCCAGGCGTTGCCGAAGACCACATACAAGGAGAGACTGCGGGCGACGGGTCGAGCCGCATGGGCGCTCGGCATGCCGGTCATCATCCTCGGCGGCATCAAGGCCGGCGTGGTCACACCGACGGAAGCCGCCGTGGTGGCAGCCGTCTACGCCATGTTCGTCGGCATGTTCATCTACCGCGAACTCAAGCCGAGCGACCTGCCCCGCGTCATCCTGCAGGCGGCCAAGACCACGTCGGTCATCATGTTCCTGGTCTGCGCAGCACTCGTCTCCGCCTGGCTGATCACGGCAGCCAACATTCCGGCCGAAATCGCCAGCTATATCGAGCCGCTGATCGACCGCCCGACGCTTCTGATGTTCGTCATCATGATCCTCGTGCTCGTCGTCGGCACCGCTCTCGACCTGACGCCGACCATCCTGATCCTGACGCCTGTGCTGATGCCGATTATCAAGCAGGCGGGCATCGATCCGGTCTATTTCGGCGTCCTGTTCATCATCAACAACTCGATCGGCCTCATCACGCCGCCGGTCGGTGTTGTTCTCAACGTTGTCAGCGGTGTCGGGAGAATACCGCTTGGCAAGGTGACTGCCGGTGTCTGGCCATTCCTGCTGGCCCAGACCATCGTGATGTTCCTGCTCGTGCTGTTTCCCGATCTCGTGATCGTACCTGCACGATGGCTGCATTGACGGCCTGACCAACAACCTTTTCTATCTGACGTCTAACTGGGAGGACTACTATGAAGAAACTTCTTTTCGCAACGACCGCACTCGCCATGGCGATTTCGGGTTCGGCTCCGGCATTCGCCGAATTCAACAGCCGCAACATCCGCGTCTCGAACGGCATCAATGCCGATCACCCGGTCGGCAACGGCATCAAGGCGATGCAGGAGTGCCTTGACCAGAAGTCGGGCGGCAAGCTGAAGCTCACCGCTTTCTGGGGCGGCGCGCTCGGCGGTGACCTTCAGGCAACCCAGGCGCTGCGTTCCGGCGTCCAGGAAGCAGTCGTCACCTCGTCTTCACCGCTCGTCGGCATCATCCCGGCGCTCGGCGTCTTCGACCTTCCCTTCCTGTTCGCCACCCCGGCTGAAGCCTACAAGGTTCTCGACGGCAAGTTCGGCGACTCGATGAACCAGAAGCTCGATGCGGCTGGCCTCGTCAATCTCGCCTATTGGGAAAACGGTTTCCGTAACCTGTCGAATTCCCAGCATCCGGTGACCAAGTGGGAAGATTTCTCGGGCCTCAAGGTCCGCGTCATGCAGAACAACATCTTCCTCGACACGTTCCAGAACCTTGGCGCCAACGCGACGCCGATGGCCTTCGGTGAAGTCTATTCGGCGCTGGAAACCAAGGCGATCGACGCGCAGGAAAACCCCTATGTGACGATCGACACGTCGAAATTCTTCGAAGTGCAGAAATACATCACCGAGACGAACCACGCCTACACGCCGTTCCTCTTCCTCTTCTCCAAGGCGATCTTCAACACCTATACGCCGGAAGAACAGACGGCTCTGCGCGAGTGTGCAGTCGTCGGCCGTGATGTCGAGCGTCAGGTGATTGCCGATCTGAACAAGAAGTCGCTGGAAAAGATCAAGGAAGCCGGCCTGGAAGTGAACCAGCTTTCGCCGGAAGAACAGACCCGCATCCGCGAAAAGTCCATGATTGTTTATGAAAAGCACAAGGCCCAGATCGGCGCCGATGTGGTGGACGGCATTCTCGCAGAGCTGAAGACGATCCGCGGCAACTGATCCGGATACACTCCCCGGAGACGCTGTCGCGAGTGAAGCCCGCACCCCGCCGGTGCGGGCTTCTTTGTTTATTCCGGAATGGCCGGAAGTACCGTGTCGCGTTTCTTCAGCATCTGTTCGCGGATGAAAATGAACAGGCCGGAAGCGACGATGAGGGCAGCCCCGATCAGCATTGTCAGCCGCGGCACATCACCGAAGAACATCCAACCGAAGACCACCGCCCAGAGCAGAAGCGTATATTGCAGCGGTGCGACCGTTGCCGCGTCGGAGATTTTCAGCGCCCGGTTGACCAGCATATGCGCCGCCATCGCAACGATGCCGAGAAGGCCAAGCAGGCCAAGATCGAAACCGGACTGGATCGGCGACCAGTCGAACGGCGCAAACGCCAGTCCAGCAAGACCTGCCCCCATCACCTGGAAAAACACCAGCGTCGTATCCGGTGTGCCGCGCAGAAAACGGCCGGAAATCATCATGAAGGCGAAGGCCGCACTGCCGATGATGGAGATCACCGCAGGCGCGGTGAACATGGCGGCAGACGGTTCCAGCGTGATGATGACGCCGACGAAACCGATCCCAATCGCCGTCCAGCGCCGCCAGCCGACCTTGTCGCCGAGCAGAAGCGGCGAGAGTGCCGCCACATAGATTGGAGCCGCCAGCCAGTATGTCATCACATCGGCGAGCGGCAGATACATCACGGCGTAGTAGAAGCAGAACACTTCCGCCGTCGAGCACACCACGCGGGCAAGCTGCATCCATGGCCGCTCGGCCTTCGTCAGTGACGGCAGCCCGGCCATCCACACCATCGGCACGAGGATGACGAGTGCCGCAAGGCTGCGCAAAAGCACGACCTGGCCGAGCCCGTAGCTGGCGACCAGCCATTTGCCCATCGTGTCGTTGAGCGCAAACATCAGCATGCCGAGCAGCATGATTGCAGGACCTGCAACCGTAGCACCCCGCAGGGCCGCACTTGAGGAGATTTGCATAATCGGCTTCCTCAGATGGACGAAGCGTCGGAGAACCGACGGCTGACGGTGAAGGCCTTGTCGAGTTCAGGATTGAGCTCCATGCCGAGACCCGGACCCGGCGGCACGGTAATCATGCCGTTCTTCACTTCAGGCAATGCCGTCACCAGATCGCGATACCAGGTATTGTAGAAGGCGCGCACGCTTTCCTGCACCAGCGCGTTGGGAGCATTCAGCGACAGATGGGTCGAGGCGCAGAGCACGACCGGGCCGGTGCAGTCATGCGGCGCGACGGGCAGATGCCAGGCCTCCGCCATCGAGGCGATCTTGCGCGCTTCCGACAGGCCGCCACACCAGGAAATGTCGAGCATGACGATACCTGCTACACCGGTCTCGAGATAATCGCGAAAACCCCAGCGGCTGGCGAGCGTTTCCGATGCCGAAATCGGCGCGGGCGAGACTTCAGCGTAGCGCTTCAAGCTGGACAGGCTATCCATCTTGATCGGGTCTTCGTGCCAGAAGGTGCCGTAAGGTGTGAGCGCCTTGGCGATCTGCATCGCCGGCAGAAGTTGCCACATGGAGTGGAACTCGACCATGATATCTATTCTGTCGCCGACAGCCTTGCGGATTTTTTCGAAGGGTTCGAGCGCCGCCTTCATCTCGGACGACGAGATATACTGGCCCTTGGTCTTTTCCGCCGCCTGATCGAACGGCCAGATCTTCATCGCCGTGATGCCTTCGGAGAGAAGCGATTCCGCCAGTTCGTCGGCGCGGTGCAGAAAACCGTTCAGGTCGTCATAATCCTTGCCGGTCGAAAGCCCGTAATTGGCCGTCGTCTGTCCGGTTGCCTTCTTGATATATTCGGTGCCCGCGCAGGTATTGTAGGTGCGGATTTCCTTGCGGGAAAAACCGCCGAGCAGCTGCGCGATCGGCTGGCCAGTCACTTTGCCAAAGATGTCCCAGAGCGCGATGTCGAAGGCGGAATTGCCGCGCACTTCGGCACCCGACGAACGGAAGCCGACATAACCGACGAGATCCTGCGCAAGCAGATCGATCGCCAGCGGATCGCGGCCGATGACGCGCGGCGCGACATATTCGTGGATATAGCTTTCCACCGTTTCGGCCCCGAAAAAGGTCTCCCCCAACCCGGTAATGCCCTCATCGGTGTGAACCAGAACCCAGAGCAGGTTGCTCCGCTCCATGACGCGCACCGTCTCCAGCTTGGTGATCTTCATGTTTCCTCCCACAAGTTCCCAAGAGCCTGTATTTCTAGGGGAATCGATCCGGTTTCGAAAGCCGTTTGGCGCATCTAAAGTACGCCATGCTAATAAAATTGCGGCGTTTCTCACGCCTTCGCTCTTCCGGTTTCAAAGGCCACGACGGCTTTCACAAAATTCGCCGAGCAAATCCTTTGACATGAAGCACGAACGGCTCTTTCATGGCGTCAACAAACGCCGGCATGCTCCGAGGAAAGAGCCTGGACGGCATATAAAGCAAGAAAGAGGAACATCATGAACGTCGCTTCCCGTCAGAACGACATCCAGGCCGTGATCGAGGCCGACCGCGCCCATGTCTGGCACCATCTCTCCCAGCACAAGCAGTATGAGAGCGTCGATCCGAAAATCTATGTCGAGGGCAAGGGCACGCGGGTCTGGGATGCGACCGGCAAGGAATATCTGGATGCCGTGGCTGGTGCGGTGTGGACCGTCAATGTCGGCTATGGCCGCACCTCGATTGCCGATGCGGTGCGCGACCAATTGATAAAACTCAACTATTTCGCCGGTGCGGCCGGCAATGTTCCGGCAGCGCTGTTTGCCGAAAAACTGATCGAAAAGATGCCGGGCATGACCCGCGTCTATTATTCGAACTCCGGTTCGGAAGCGAACGAGAAGGTGTTCAAGATGGTGCGCCAGATCGCGCATCGCAAACACAATGGCGGCAAGTACAAGATTCTCTACCGCGACCGCGACTATCATGGCACGACGCTCGGCACGCTGGCCGCCGCCGGCCAGAAGGAACGCCGCGAGCAATACGGCCCGATGCCCGAAGGTTTTGTCGAGGTGCCGCATTGCCTCGAATATCGCAGCCAGTGGGGTGACGTGGACGATTACGGCCTGCGCGCCGCAAACGCGATCGAGGACGTGATCCTGCGCGAAGGCCCGGAAACCGTTGGTCTTCTCTGCCTCGAACCGGTCACGGCCGGCGGCGGCGTCATCACCCCGCCCAAGGGTTATTGGGAACGCGTGCAGGAAATCTGCCGCAAATACGATGTCCTGCTGCATATCGACGAAGTCGTCTGCGGCATGGGCCGCACCGGAAAATGGTTCGGTTACCAGCATTACGGCATCGAGCCCGATTTCGTCACCATGGCGAAAGGCGTTGCCTCCGGTTATGCGGCAATCTCCTGCACGGTAACGACCGAAAAGGTTTTCGAACTGTTCAAGGACGATCCGACCGACCCCATGTCCTATTTCCGCGACATCTCCACTTTCGGTGGCTGCACGTCCGGACCGGCGGCAGCGCTCGAAAACATGCGGATCATCGAGGATGAACGCCTGCTTGAAAACACCCTGAAGATGGGCGAACGCCTGATGAACAATCTGCGCGAATTGCAGACCCGCCATCAGGTGATCGGCGACGTGCGCGGACTGGGCCTGTTCTGCGGCGCGGAACTGGTGATGGATCGCGAGACCAAGGAGCCGGCACCGGAAAAGATGGTCCAGGCCGTGACCGCCGACTGCCTTGCGCAGGGCGTCATCATCGGCGCCACCAACCGTTCCGTTCCCGGCCTCAATAACACGCTCTGCATGAGCCCGCCGCTGATCATCAATGCCGCTGAAATCGACCAGATCACCGGTGCGATCGACAAGGCGCTGACCAAAGTCTTTGGCTGATTGTGTAAGGAATGCGGGCCGCAGTTTCATCGCGCGGTCCGTGCTGGCATTCCAAGATATGAGCGGCACAAGCCGCCGGGGAACCCGAATGACGACTTTCGACTTCCGCCCGATTTCGGGTGTTGATCTGCCGCGATTTGCAGGCATCGCCACCTTCATGCGCCTGCCGCATATTCCAATGGACGACAAGCGTTTGAGCCTGGTCGATATCGGCCTGATCGGCGTGCCATGGGATGGCGGCACGACCAACCGCCCCGGCCCCCGCCATGCGCCGCGCCAGCTTCGCGATCTCTCCAGCATGGTCCGGCACGAGAATGGTGCTACGCGGATAAGACCCTACGATCTCGCAAACTGCGCCGATCTGGGCGATGTCGGCCCCAACCCTGCCGATGTCGAGGATTCGATGCGGCGCATCACCGCCTTTTACGACAGCGTCAAGGCGGCCGGCATCATGCCGCTGACGGCCGGCGGCGATCATCTGTCGTCACTGCCGATCCTGCGCTCGCTCGGCCGCGACAGGCCCTTGGGCATGATCCATTTCGACAGCCACACCGACCTGTTCCACTCCTATTTCGGCGGCTTCAAATACACACACGGAACGCCTTTCCGCCGTGCGGTCGAGGAAGGGCTGCTCGATCCCAAACGTGTCTGCATGATCGGCATTCGCGGCCCAGCCTATGATTTCGAGGATAGAGACTTCGCCGATGCGGTCGGCATTCGCGTCATCCCGATCGAGGAGTTTCACGCCCGCGGTGTCGAGGATGTCATGGCCGAGGCGCGCGAGATCGCCGGTTCGGGGGAAACCTATGTGAGTTACGATATCGATTTCATCGATCCGGCCTTTGCGCCGGGAACAGGCACGCCTGAGATCGGCGGGCCGAACAGCTATCAGGCGCTACAGGTCGTGCGGGCCCTGCGCGGCCTCAACATCATCGGTGCCGATATGGTGGAGGTCTCCCCGCCGTTCGACACGAGCGGCGCCACCGCATTCCTTGGAATTACCGTGATGTTCGAACTGCTTTGCGTCATGGCCGAAATCATCAGCCGGCGCGGCGAAGACGGATAACCAGGATCAGCCTGCACTCGCCATGCTCGCCTCATTGAGCAGGCCGCTGATGGCGGCGATCAATTGCGCGGGCACGAAGGGTTTCTGGATCAGCACGCTGTTCGGCACCCCTTGAGCCGTCCATTCCGACGCGCTGTCGGCCGTCACGTAGACGACGGGAATGCTCGACTGACACTGGCGCGCATGGCGACCGACCTGCCAGCCATTGGCACCCTTTCCGAGGCGGATATCGGTTATCACGCCGGAGAACTTTGCGGCATCCGCATCGAGCGCGGCGATGGCCTCTTCTGCCGATGCAAACGACACAACCTCGAACCCGTTCTCGGTCAGCAGCTCTTCCGCATCGAGCCGCAACAGATGGTCGTCCTCGACCAGAAGCAATTGAATGGATACGTCATCCGCCATGATCCGTCCTATCGGATGCGGCCGAATTGTGAGCCCGCATCCCCATGTGTAGGCCCCGACCTCAACGTCGCAGCCACTCCGTCCGGACGCGTAACGCAATCATGGTAAAGTAGTTCCCCATTCTGACGCAATCTTCGAAAATGCTTTCCGAGCGTGGCACATGTGCATCACCGAGCGCATTGAATCGAGACGCTACGGGCTTGGGGCCGGCCCGCAGCGCCTCGATACGGCACGGCATCGCCATCGCCTATTGCAGCGCGACGGCACCGTCCGGACGGGAAAAATAACGGCGCCATGCGCTGGGCGTGGTGCCGGTCACGCGCCGGAACACGCGGGAAAGATGCGACTGGTCGGCCAGCCCGCAATCGAGCGCGATCTCGCAAAGCGGAGCATTGCTGGTCAGCATGCGCTGCTTGGCATGCTCGACCCGGCAGGAAACGACATAGTTGTGCGGGGGAACGCCGAAGGTCGACTTGAATGCTGCCGAGAAATAGCTCGTGCTGAGCCGAACCTGCTCGGCAAGTTCGTCGAGGGGAATGCCATGGGAAATGCGCTCGTCGATATACTGCTTCACCTTCTTGACCTGCCAGGGGGCAAGGCCGCCGGTGCTGGCCTGTTTCTCCGGATTGACCGATGCGACCGGTTCCACGAGCCGTAACTGAGCAGGCTGGCGCTCGGCGATCCTGGTGTCGGCGGGAAAGGGATTTTCTGGATAAAGGCCGGCCAGGTCGGCATAGATGGTGCTCATGTCGAGCGGGTTGATCTGACGGGCGACAACAGCTGCGGTGGCGGACATCTACGCTCTCCTGTGGATCTGTTGAATTTTCACCAGTCCATATTGAGAGGCTCAGCTCCGATCGGATATTCTACAGTCAGTCATTTTTCGTACCCATGGGTTTTAGGATCATATACGCGGGTATGATTGCCCCGGGCGGAACAGGCCGCGTAGGGTCTCGGAAACGCTGTAATCGCAAACATTTCGACGAATTGAGCACATGACGGAAAGCCCAATCATTCTGGTTGTCGATGACGAGCCGCTGATCCGGCAGGCGCTCGACACCCTGCTTCGTTCCGTCGGTTACAGGGTGCGGGCATTCGCGACCGCGCTTGATCTTTACGAGGACGAATGCCTGCCGCAGGCGAGCTGCCTGATCCTCGATATAAGGCTGCCCTTCACCAGCGGGCTGGACTTCCAGCAGAAACTGACCGACCGCGGCATCGTCGTTCCGATCATCTTCGTCACCGCCCATGGCGATATCCCGATGACGGTGCGCGCCATGAAGGCCGGCGCCGCCGACTTTCTGTCCAAGCCATTCCGGGATCAGGACATTCTCGATTCCGTCGCAGCCGCGGTGCTGAAACATCAGGAGTTTCTGGGCTCCAGCCGCACCGAGGCCGACCTCAAATCCCGTTACACACAGCTTTCCCCGCGCGAACAACAGATCATGGCCATGGCGACCGCTGGCCTGATGAACAAGCAGATCGCCGGAGAACTGGGCCTGAGCGAGATCACGGTGAAAATCCATCGCGGCAAGGTGAGCCGGAAAATGAACGCCAAAACCTTCGCCGACCTGGTGAAGATGGCCGAGCTGCTCGGCCTGTCGCACCGATAGAATGAGCCGAATAAACGCTCGTATAATTTAAACCCTCGTCTGCGGGGCGCATATTAGGGGCATAGAGAAAGACCGGGGGCTCCCCGGAGATTGGTCATTCCCGTTGAAAGCGCCTGTCATCATTGCCATCATCGACGACGAGGAAAACATTCGTCGCGGGATGAGCGGCCTTTTGAGGTCCCTCGGTTACGAAGCGCGCAGCTTTGAATCCGCAGAAGCGTTCCTCGCCACCACCGCAGCCACCGACTGTTCGTGCATCGTCTCCGACGTCCACATGGACGGCATGAGCGGCATCGACCTCTTTCAGACGCTGGCTGCGCGCGGAAGCAAAATTCCGTTCATCTTCGTCACCGCCTTTGCCGAAGAAGTCGGACGGCTCACTCTGGGTAAGGACACCCGTGTGCTTCCCAAACCCTTCAAGGTCGATATCCTTATAGACTGCATCGAAAAGGCAACGCAGCCGACAGCCTGAACAAGGAAGGAAGCGCATGTGCACGCATCATAACTTCATCAGGGCCGTGACGCCGAAGACGCGCGGTTGCGAGGAATGCCTGGAACAGGGCATGACATGGGTCCACCTGCGTCTTTGCCGGGAATGCGGCCATGTCGGCTGCTGCGACGAGTCGGACGGCAAACACGCGACGGGCCATTTTCAGAAGACCCGCCATCCGATCATCGAAGGTTACGATCCGCCGGAAGGTTGGGGCTGGTGTTATATCGACGAGGAGATCGTCGATCTGCCCGACCAGACACCGCAGGTCGGCCCGATACCGCGTTATATTTGAACGTTGAAAAGACGAAAGCCGCGGTTCAATGGGCCGCGGCGAGATACTGGTGAATCGCAGCGACGACCACCGATCCTTCTCCCACCGCAGACGCCACACGTTTGACAGAGCCGGCGCGCACGTCGCCGACCGCAAATACGCCCGGCTTGCTGGCGGCATAGGGATGCCGTGTCATGTCGTCGGAGGAAAGCCCGGTGCAGATAAAGCCATGGTGGTCGAGCTCCAGGCAGCCGTCGAGCCAGTCGGTATTGGGTTCAGCACCGATCATCACGAAGAGGTTGGAGGCATCGCAGCGGGAGGTTTGCCCGCTAGAGCGATCAACCCATGCCACGCTCTCAAGCCCCTGCCCGCCATCCAGCTCGGTGATCTCGCAACCTTCGCAGAGCGTGATATGCGGAGAGATCTTGATCCGCTGCACCAGATAGTCCGACATCGTGGCGGAAATCTTGCTGCGCACCAGCATATGCACATGGCGCGCGGTTCGCGACAGGAAGACGGCGGCCTGTCCGGCCGAGTTGCCGCCACCGACGATGACGACCTCCTGGCCCGAGCAGATCTGCCCCTCCATGGCGGTTGCCGCATACTGGATGCCGCGGCCTTCGAACCTTGCGTAGTTGGGAACATCCAGCTTGCGGTACCGCGCACCGGTCGCGACGACGACGGTTTTCGTGCTGACCGAACGGCCATCGCTCAGGCCGACGACATAAGGCGCTTTCGAACAATCCAGCGACGCGGCACTGCGCGACACGCAAAGCCGTGCGCCAAATTTTTGGGCCTGGATATGGGCACGCCCCGCAAGGGCCAGCCCGGAAATGCCCGTCGGAAAACCGAGATAGTTTTCGATCTTGGACGAGGTGCCGGCCTGACCGCCCGGCGCCATGGTCTCCACCACCAGCGTCTTCAGCCCTTCCGATGCGGCATAAACCGCGGATGCAAGCCCTGCCGGTCCCGCGCCGAGCACCACGACATCGTAGAGCGCATCATCCTCGGGCGGCTCGAAAAGGCCCAGTTCGTCGGCCAGAATTTCGTTCGTCGGTCGTTTGAGAACGCCATGATCCGGCGTGACCAGGGCCGGCAGGTCATCCGCGACCAGTCCGAACCGCTGCATCACGCCCATTGCTTCCGGGTCACTCACCCCCACGATTGTCACGGGATAGAGATTGCGGATGAGAAAGCGCTGGATGCCGAGCAGCTCGCCGCCTTCCTTATGTCCGACAAGAATGCCGCCGCCCGTCGCGTGCCGCACGAAACCGGCCCGGCGCAGAATGTAGGAGCGGATGATCGTCTCGCCGATATCCGGTTCTCCGGTGATCAGCGCGCGGAATTTCTCGTTGCAGACACGGATCACCCGCGACCCGGCAAGGCAGAGGCCGGAGAGAAGAATGCTGCGATGGGTGAACATGTTCTGTTCACCGCTGAACTGGCCTCGTGTGTAGCTGTAGAGATGATGCCGGCCCTTGATCGGATCGTCGGCGAACATCTGCAATTCGCCGTCGAGAACCAGAAGGAAATCGATCGAATGATCGCCGCGACGGAAGACATAGATGTCCTCTTCGACAAGCTCCTCCGTTCCGTAGGGACGGATCCGTTCGATCATGTCTTCTGTCAGCAGGGGAAAGGTTTGTGCCGGGCGTATCCAAGGATCGGTCGGATCGACAGGAAGATCGGGCATGCAAAACTCCCCGTCACGACATCAACCGATAATTGCAGATCTTATCAACCAGGAACCGGCATCCGCAATACGGATGCCGGCAAACAGAATGTTACTTGTTGGTGTCGCGCAAGATCTCGAACAGGAACCAGGCACGCTTTTCCGACTCGTCGATCCAGTTTTCCAGGAGGCTTGCGGTACCGACATCGTTGTGTTCGTCGCAAACGTCGTGCAGCTCCCGCATGCTGGCGATGAGAGCCGCATTGTCCTCGCGCAGTTCCGCCAGCATTTCATGCGGATGGACGAAATCGGCGTCGTTATCCTCGATACGCTGCTTGCGGGAAATGTCGCCGATCGAGCGCAGCGTATTGCCGCCGATCTTGCGGACGCGTTCGGCCAGCGGATCGGTCATGGCCAGAAGTTCGTCGCCGTGGTCGTCGAGCATCAGGTGGAAATCGCGAAAATTCACGCCGGACATGTGCCAGTGGAAATTCTTGGTCTTCAGGTAAAGTGCAAAGACATCGGCGAGCAGCGCGTTGGCGCCGCCGGAAATGTCCTTGGTTGCCTCGGCACCGAGCCCGGTCGGCGTCTTGAGGTCTGCCGAGCGGCGCGATTTGGCGGACTGTTCCATGGTCATATCCTTCATTGAGATTTGAATTATGCGGTTCTGAATGACGCCGGCGGATCGCTTGCGGGAAACGTCTCTCGCAGCGCCTCGTCGAGATCTTCTTCCGTCTCGATATGCGGAGCGGGTGCTTTCGCCACAACGAGATCCAGCGGTTCCGGCAGGCTTTCGAGACCGTCACGCAGGACATCGTCCACGTCTTGACGTTTGTTCGTCATGTCACGCCTCCGGTTTTGCTGTGAGCACCCACACCGCCACTCCGAAAAATGAGGTTACGGCGTTTGTGTTCCAATGATGAGACAATATCGCCCTGCCCTGCCCGCGACTTGGACAAATCCATCCACGTGAGCAGTGCAGCCTGCTTTTCGACGGCAACCCAAACGAGCCGGTTGCGTAATTTTGGACAATTCAGGATTATTTCAGAGAAGCATATCACGGAATTCTCCGATAGTCTGTCGCAAGAATGGGGCAATGGCAACCAAGGGGACTGGCTTGCGGGGCGACATGACGAATTGGATGCGGCGATCCGGAAACGGCGCAGGTGCTGCAGGCCGCCACAGATATCGCGTGGCTTTCGGCATAGCCTCCGGGCTGACCATTTTCGCCATCGATACATTCACGACACTGGCAAGCGCCGTCGCCGTGCTTTACGTCCTGGTCATCGTGCTCGCCGGCGATCTGGGCAGCAAGCGTATCATCCGCGCGACATCCGCCATCTGCGCGGTCCTTACCCTCATCAGCTTCGCCACCTCCCACGGACAGGACCTAGAATCCCAGGCGACACTGCGCCTGCTGTTCAGCCTTGCTGCCAATATCGTGACGACGTTCCTCCTGTTGCGACGCGTCGGCGACGAAGCGGCGCTGAAGGAAAGCGAGCACCGCTACCGGACGATCTTCGAGACACTGGCGATCGCGATCTGGGAGAACGATTTTCGCCTGGTAAAGGCCGAGCTCGACAAGCTGCACGAGCATGGCGTCATCGATATACGGCAATACCTGACAGATAACCCTGACTTCGTCGTCGGCATGCGCAAGGCAGTACGGATCACCGATGTCAATCAGACAGCATTGAAGCTGATGGGCGTTCCTTCGAAGGATGAGTTTTTCCGCACGCTCGACGATTTCCTTCCCGATGCCGATGGCGGTTTCGCGCATTTTCTTGCCGGCATTTTCGAAGGCCAGACCGAATTTCAGTCTGAGACCGTTGTCCGCAGGCGCGACGGCCGCTTGATCCCGATCCTCGTCGCATTGAGCTTTCCAAGAGATGGTTCGGGCCTCGACCGGATACAGGCAAGCGTCGTCGACATGACCGAGCGCTACCAGTTTCAGGAGGCTCTGGAAGCATCGCGGCAGGAGCTGGAACAGGCATCGCGTGCGGCGATGATCGGCGAGATCTCGGCCTCCATCGCCCATGAGGTCAATCAGCCGCTTTCGGCGATCATGACCTTCGTTCAGGCCGGCACGCGCTGGCTGAACCGGCAGCCGCCGGATATCGACGAAGCAAAGCTGGCGCTGCAGGACGCGGTCGCTGCAACCGAACATGCAGCCCAGGTCGTCAAGCGCGTGCGCATGCTGCTCGGCAAGTCGAAATCTGAAACCGCGGAAGTGACGGTGGACGCCGCGATCGCCGATGCGGTGCAACTGAAGCAGAAGGAACTTGCCGCCGAAGGCGTGCAGGTAAGCCTTTCACTGACGGCGCATTCCGGAACCGTCAGGGGCGACCGGGTTCTGCTGCAGCAGGCTTTCCTGAACATCATCATCAACGCCATGCATGCGATGGAAACGACGGAGGCTCGAACGCTGGCGATCCAGAGCAGTCTCGCGAACGACGGCATCATCATCCGCTTTACCGACAGCGGTGCAGGACTTGGCACCATGCCGCCGGAAACCCTGTTCAAGCCGTTCAACACGACCAAGCCTAACGGCATGGGTCTCGGTCTTGCCATGTGCCGTTCGATCATGATGGCGCATAGCGGTACGATCTCGATCCGCGACCGGACGGATGGAACGGGCGCGATCGTTGAGGTACGGCTGCCGCTCGCCGCAGACGAGGAAGAAGCAGTGCCGCTGACCGCTTGAGAGCGGGTTTTTAGACGCCTGAAGACGGCAGCTTGGCAACGGCTGCTTTCAATGCCACGCCGCTGACGCGTGTCTTCATCATGTCCCTGACAAGCGCGGAAATAACCTCGGCCGCTTCGCGGATCGGCAAACCGCCATCGCGGATATTGGAGACGCAGTTGCGGCCGGAATCCGGATTTCCCGGTTTCGGGCCATAGGTGATGTAAGCGCCAAGACTGTCGGCAGCGGAAAGACCCGGACGCTCACCGACAAGCACGATCGTCAGTTTCGCACCGAGCGCCTGGCCTGCCGGATCACCGAGTGCGACCCGCGCCTGATTGGCGAGCGCTATCGGCGCCGCCGAGAGGTTCAAGGCGGACAGCTTCGGCAAAAGCGCCTCGATCAGCGGCACGGCATTGAGATCGACTGCGCTCGACGACAACCCGTCCGCCACGACGATCGCCACGTCATAACCCTTGCCCGCACCCGTCTGTTTCAACCGCTCGGCCGATTCCGCCGCAAGCATCCGCCCGAGATCCGGCCGCCGGACATAGATGCTGCGATCCGCCGCCATGCTGTCGATCTTGACGACCGAAAGACCAAGACGGTTGAGCCGGTCGGTAAGCGAAGCCCGATCGACGCTGGTCCAGACCGCATCGCGCGCCCGCGCATGATCGAGCAGGAAGGAGAGTTGCGCCTGCGTCGGCAGACCCGCACCATGGCGACCGAGCGAGACACGCGCATCGGTCATCTCCTTCAGGTCCAGTGTCTGTTCGGTGGCGCTGGGTTCAATCACCTTTGCCATGTCATGCTCCGATCAGATTGCTGCTGCGGACATAGTTGGAGAGCGCGGCCGGTTCGCCGATCAGCACTCCGTCCCGATCCGTCAGCCCGATCTCGGAAAGCCATTGTTCGAACTCGGGCGCCGGCGGCCGCTTCAACGTCTCACGGCAATAGACGGCGTCGTGATGCGACAGCGACTGGTAGTTCAGCATGATGTCGTCTGCGCCCGGAACGGTGATGACGAAGTTGACGCCGGCCGCGCAGAGCAGCGTCAGCAGCGTATCCATGTCCTCCTGATCGGCATCGGCATGGTTGGTGTAACAAACGTCGACGCCCATCGGCAGGCCGAGCAGCTTGCCGCAGAAATGATCCTCGATACCGGCGCGGATGATCTGCTTGCCGTTGAACAGATATTCCGGCCCGATGAAGCCGACGACGGTATTGACGAGCAGCGGATCGAACTCGCGGGCGACCGCATAGGCGCGCACCTCCATCGTCTGCTGGTCAACGCCGAAATGCGCGTCGGCAGAAAGGGCTGCCCCCTGCCCCGTCTCGAAATACATGACGTTTGCGCCCGGCATGCCGCGCTTCAGCGACCGCCCCGCCTCATGCGCTTCCTTCAAGAGCGCCAGATCGACCCCAAAACCGCGATTGGCCTTTTCCGATCCCGCTACCGATTGGAAGACGAGATCGACCGGTGCGCCTCGTTCGATCGCATGGATTGCCGTCGTCACATGGCCGAGGCAGCAGGTCTGCGTGGGGATCGCCAGCTTCTCCCGCAGCTCATCAAGCAGCGACACGATGCGGATATAGTCTTCGGTACTGTCTGTCGCCGGATTGACGCCGATCACGGCATCGCCCGATCCCATCAAGAGCCCGTCGATGGCGGACGCGATGATGCCGCGGCTGTCGTCGGTCGGGTGGTTGGGCTGGTTGCGGGTGGAAAGCCGGCCGGCAAGGCCGATCGTGTTGCGGAAACGGGTTACAACGCGGCGTTTGGCCGACACTGCGATCATGTCCTGCAGCCGCATGATTTTCGACACGGCCGCGACCATTTCCGGCGTCAGCCCGAAGGTCACGGCCTCCAGCCGGTCATGCGTCGTCTCGGGCTTGAGCAGCCATTCTCGGAACTCACCGATGGTAAGCGACGAAACGGCGGAAAAAGCTTCAGGATCATGCCGTTCGGCGATCAGCCGCGAAACTTCGTCATCATCCGACGAGATCAGTTCGTCACCGAGGAACGCCTTCAACGGCAGATCGGCAAGCGCCATCTGGGCCGCCAGCCGCTCGACCGGGCCTTCCGCTGCTATGCCTGCCAGCTGGTCGCCGGAACGTTCCGGCGTCGCCTTCGCGAGAAGATCCTTCAGATCCTCGAAGCGAAAGACCGTCTGCTCGATCGTCGTTTTATAGGCCATGCAGGATCAACCTTTGATAAGGTTCGGTGATGACTTTAGGCCTCCCGGATGCGCCGGCACCCTCCAGACCGGCGCGCCCGTCCCGATTAAGCACGACAAACAGCTCGCTTTTCAAGGTCAATCTTGATCCGGCGAAGCGGAGATGTGCTTGACCTCCCGGCGCGGTCCAATATCTACGCGGCATGGATTCTCACGACACTCAGCACCAGTCCCGTTTCGATCTCAATTCTCTGCGGGAAACCATCCGCCGCATAGCCAAGGGCCGCGATACCGCAGCCTTGCGCTGGCAGGCGCTGCTTGCCTTCATCGACATCTGCATTCTCACCTTTTTCCTGGCCGGCCCCTATCTGCGCGACGGGCCGTCATACCTGATCATCGACTACATGATCGCGGTCTGGGTTGGTGCGGAACTGGCAGCCCGTTCGCTCGCCGCGCCATCCATCGGGCGCTTCTTGAAAATGCCGATGACCTGGGTCGATCTCGTCATTCTCGCGACCCTGCTGTTTCCCGATACGCTCTTCAACTTCGCCTTCCTGCGCGTCATGCGGATCTGGGCGATCGGCAGAAGCCCGCTTCTGAAGGAAATCATGCGCCGCTTCGGCTGCCTGCATCTGGAAGACGTGACCCGCGCGTGCCTAAACTTCGCAGTCTTCCTCTTCATGGTGACGGGCTTCGTCTACACAACCTTTTTCTACGACCGCCCAACCGGGGAAGGTTTTGTCGACGCGCTCTATTTCACCGTCGCGACCATCACCACCACCGGCTTCGGCGACATCACGCTTCCCGGCACGCTCGGCAAGCTGACCTCCGTTCTCACCATGATCATCGGCATTTCGCTGTTCGTCAGACTGGCGCAGGCGATCGTTCGGCCACACAAGGTGCGCTTTGCCTGCCCCGAATGCGGCCTGCAGCGGCATGATACCGACGCCGTGCATTGCAAGGCATGCGGCCACCTGCTGAACATTCCCGACGAAGGCGTCTGAGGGTGATATAGGCATCATCCGATGACGTGATGATTGGCTCTTCGTGTCGTATATCGACTGGGCCGGATGACGAACTGCCGCTAATCTCCCCCGCATATTCAGGAGACGGCAATGGCAGAATTTCCAACGAAGGCGAAAGTGGTCATCATCGGTCTGGGCGGCATCGTCGGCGCCTCGATCGCCCACCATCTGGTGGAACGCGGCTGGGACGATATTGTCGGCATCGACAAATCCGGCATCCCGACCGATATCGGCTCCACCGCCCATGCCTCGGATTTCTGCTACACGACGAGCCACGACTACCTGTCGGTCTGGACGACCCAGTATTCGATCGATTTCTACGAAAAGATGGGCCACTACGCCCGCATCGGCGGATTGGAAGTGGCGCGTACCGGCGATGATCTCTGGATGGAGGAGATCAAGCGCAAGCTGACCTCGGCAAAAGCTTTTGGAACCCGCGCCCATTACGTATCTCCCGCCGAGATCAAGGAGAAATTCCCGCTGATCGAGGAAGATCAGGTCCAGGGCGGGATGTTCGATCCCGATGCCGGCCTTGTCATCCCCCGCTCTCAGACCGTTGCCGGAAAGCTGGTCGACGCCGCCGAAAAGGCCGGCAAGCTGAAAGTCTTCGGCAATACGCCGGCGACTTCGCTGATCGTCGAGAATGGCCGCATCAAGGGTGTCGTCACCCATCGCGGCACGATCATCGCCGATCACGTCATCGTCTGCGCCGGCATTTGGGGCCGGCTGATTGCCGAAATGGTCGGTGAAGACCTGCCCGTCATGCCGGTCGACCACCCGCTCACCTTCTTCGGCCCGTTCAACGAGTTCGCCGGCACGGGCAAGGAGATCGGCTATCCGCTCCTGCGCGATCAGGGCAATTCTGCCTATATGCGCGACACTGGCGACCCGAACACGACCGAGGGCGGGCAGATCGAATGGGGGTATTATGAGACCGACAATCCGCGCCTCTGCCACCCGCGCGACATTCTTGAAAAGCACGAGGCGCGCCTGTCGCCCTCGCAGCGCGACCTCGACATGGAGCAGATCCTGACGCCGCTGGAGCGCGCGATGGAGCTGACCCCGATCCTCGGCGAACTGGGCTATAACGAAGGCCATTCCTTCAACGGCCTGCTGCAGGTTTCCGCCGCCGGAGGCCCGTCCTGCGGGGAAAGCCAGAAGGTCCGCGGCCTCTGGTATTGCGTGGCGATCTGGGTCAAGGACGGTCCGGCCTACGGCAAGCTGATCGCAGACTGGATGACCGGCGGACGCACGGAGGTCGACCACAACTCCATCGATTATTCCCGCTTCTACCCGCACCAGCTGACCGAAGAGTTTATCGAAGGCCGCACCCGCGAGGCCGCGCAAAAGATCTACTTCCCGGCCGTCCACCCGCGCGAACCCTATGCCACCGGCCGCGGCGCCAAACGCTCGCCCTTCCATGAGCGCGAGAGGGAGCTTGGCGGCTATTTCATGGAACTCGGCGGCTGGGAACGCGCCCATGGCTACGCCGCAAACGCGCATCTTCTGGAAAAATACGGCAGCCAAGTGCCGGTGCGCGAAAACGAATGGGACAATCGTCATTTCTGGCGTGTCTCCAACGCCGAACATCTGGCGATGAGCGAGGATTGCGGCGTCGTCAATCTGTCCCACTTCCACATGGTCGATATCGAAGGCCCCGACCATGTCGAGCTGCTCGAATGGCTGTGTGCGGCCAAAATCGGCGGTGACGCCAATATCGGCAAGGGCATCTACACCCACTTCCTCGACGACGAGGGCATGGTGCGCGCCGACTTCACGGTGTTCCGACTGGAGGACCGCTGCCGTCTGGTGAACGGCGCAGATGCAGGCCCGCGCGATTTTCACTACATGAAACGCGTGGCCGAAGATCGCGGCCTTGATGTCACCATCACCGACGTCTCGGAAAAATTCATCACCATCGGCATCTGGGGACCGAATGCCCGTGAGACGCTGAAGAAGGTCGTCACCGACCCGGCCGGACTCGACATCGAGAACTTCGCCTTCGCGGCGATCAAGCCGATCGAGATCGCCGGCAAACCGGTCACCGCCTTCCGCATTTCCTATGTCGGCGAACAGGGCTGGGAACTGCATATGAAATACGACGACGGTCTGGCCGTTTGGGATGCGCTGCGCGGCACCGGCGTCATGGCCTTCGGCGTCGAAACCTATGCCAATTCCCGCCGCATGGAAAAAAGCCTGCGCCTGCAGAACGGCGATCTTCTGACACAGTACAATCTGATCGAAGCCGATCTCGCCCGTCCCAAGGTCAAGGAAGCCGATTTCCGCGGCAAGGCGAAACACCTCGAATACAAGGCAAGGGACCACCAACCAGCCATGCTCTGCACGCTGGTGATGACCGACAACACGGATGCGAGCGGCGTGAAGCGCTACCCGGTCGGCTCCATGCCGGTGATCGACCCGGATACCGGCAAGACGCTGGTCGATGAGTTGGGCCGCATCTCTTACACGACCTCGGTCGCCTACGGGCCGACGATCGGCAGGAACATCGCGCTGGCTTACCTGCCTTGGGATTACTGCCAGGTCGGCCGTAAGTTTGTGGTCAACTATTTTAACGAGGATTTCCCGGTGGAGGTGGCAGCGGTGGGTTACAAGCCGCTGTACGATCCGGAAAATTTAAAGCCACGGACGTAGCCACAAATTCCCTCATTCCTGTGCTTGTCACAGGAATCCAGCCAGCCCAAGTCTTTGGGCTGAAAAGAGTCTTCTCGCCGCGCAGACGCGCGTCGGCTGGATTCCTGTCACAAGGACAGGAATGAGGACAGTGGGTGCAGCCCGCTCATCAAACAACCTCAAGCGCTCTGTCGATGCCCGACCTCGGCACCACCTGCCAGCTCACTCGCAATTTCTTCCGCCACCTTTTTCGCCTGGTTGCGGATATCCGGCACCGCGGTAATTTCCCAGAACTGGCCGGCAGTCAGTGCGCCGACGGCATAGAGCCTTTGCCGCACCGTTCCATCCGGACAACAGATGCGCGACCGGGCGTCGACGCTGACACCGAGGCCCAGCCGGTCCATGCCGATCACCGACGTCTCGCACATCTGCTGCAACAGCGGCGAATGGGCGATGCCGGCGCGTTCCATGCCCGTACAGTTGACGATCCAGTCGACGGCGATCTCGTGTGTCTCGGGTGTCCCGCGTTTGCGGAACCGGATGCCGATCCGACCGCCGGCCTCTCTGATCTCGCGAATGAAACCGGCTGGGACCGTGACCGTGCCGTCGTCGATCAACGGCTTGAAACGCGACCAGACCGGTGGCGCCAGACGATGCCGGTGGATATTCCACCAGGCGAGCGCATGACGCATGAAGCGCGACCGTTGCGCATCATTCAGCTCCTGCCAGAGATGCTGCGTGCGGTGCCTCAACCCATCCATCAGCCCGCGCCAGTCCGCGCCTTCGCGCACCTGAGCCCGGAAGCCGGCAAGGATCTCGCTGATCTCGCGCCCTGCTGCAGGCAGGCGAGGTTCGACCGGCTCCGGCTTGATCGTGCTGTGCGGGTGCGGAACGAGGCCACGACGCGAAATCACGTGGATCCTGCCGCGATGTCCGTGCGAACGGAGCGACAGGACCTGATCGACCATCGTCAGGCCGGAACCGAGAATGCAGATATCGTCATCGGGTTTGACGGATGAGAGCCAGCCGAGCCGCCAGGGGTTCTGCACGATCCGGTGCCGCATCTTTTCCGGTATGAGGTCCGAGGCGATCGGCAGTTCCGCATTGCCGACACCGAGGCAGAGCGCGACATTCCTCGCCCGCAGCACCGTATCATTGTCGAGATGGAACTCGACATCCGTGTCACCCGGCATCATGCAGGCGGTCGCCTTCGCCTTGATGAAATCGACAGCGACACGGTCATCCCGGCGGCGCAGCAGCGATGCGAGCCGGTCCCTGAGATAAAGCCCGTAATCGCCGCGTGCCGCAAAATAATCGCCAACCGGCTTGCGGCCCTTTTCCTTCAGCCAGTCGATAAAATCGTCAGGTTCATCGGGAAAGGCACTCATCCGCGCGGCCGGTACATTGAGCCTATGCAGATAGAATTCGCTGCGATAGGCCGTGCCGCGGCCGAAACCCGGATCGTCGCCGATAATGGCAATAGACTTGTCCGGGCCGAGCTGGCGAAGAAGGTTGATCGTCAAGGCAATGGCGGAAAAACCGGAACCGACTACAGCGACGTCATAGGTCAAGGGTCAACTCCTGCTCTATTTCGGGAAGCCGGTCGCCATCCCCATGGCTCCCGTTATCACTACCAGCCTAGTCGGGATTGAGCGCGTGTAAAGCCCTCGTTTCTGTCAGCCACAAGCGAGAGCCAGCATCATAAACGGAAAAGCCGCGACATGTTTCCATGCCGCGGCTCCAATATCGATACACTGCGGATCGATCAATCCGGCAGGGCGTAGGCGATCACGTAATCGCCACGGTCCGGCGACTGGCGAGCACCGCCGGCCGAGATGACCACATACTGCTTGCCGGTTTTCGGTGACTTGTAGGTCATCGGCGTGCCCTGGCTGCCAACCGGCATGCGGGCCTTCCAGATTTCCTTGCCCGTGGCCGAGTCGAAGGCGCGCAGATAATAGTCCTGCGTGGCTGCGAAGAAGACAAGGCCGCCCTGGGTGGCAAGTGAACCGCCGATGGTCGGCATGCCAATGGGGATCGGAAGACCCATCTTGATGCCGAACGGACCAGTATCCTGAACGGTACCGAGCGGAACCTGCCACTTGATCTTCTGGCTATCCATGTCGATTGCCGTCAGAGAACCGTAAGGAGGTTCCTGACAAGGAATGCCAAGCGCCGACAGGAAACGATTCTTGTCGACCGCATAGGGCGTGCCTTTCATCGGCACGAGGCCCATGACGGTGTTGGTGGCTTCCGAACCGCTTGCGACGGCGGTGGTCGGTGCGGCTTCCTTCATCTGGATCCACAGGCCGAGGCGCATGTCGTTGACGAAGATGGTGTTCGTCACCGGGTCGGTGGAGAAACCGCCCCAGTTCATGCCACCCAGCGAACCAGGGAAGTTGAGCGCCAGATCGGTACCAGGAACCGTATAGACACCGTCATAACGCATGCCCTTGAAGGCGATACGGCACAACAGCTGGTCGAACGGCGTCGCACCCCACATGTCGCTTTCGGTCAGCGTCTGTGCGCCGATCTGCGGCATGCCGACCGACAGTTTCTGCGTCGGCGCATAGGGTTCGTTGGGGATTTTGCCCGGAACGACCGGAACGTCCGCAACTTCCGTCAGCGGCTGGCCGGTGGCGCGGTCAAGCACCCAGATCTGGCCGGCCTTGGTGCCGAATGTCAAAGCGGGAACCGTGGAACCGTCCTTCTTCTTGAAGTCGATGAAGGAGGGCTGCATCGGGGTGTCGAAGTCCCAGAGGTCGTTGTGAACCGTCTGGTAGACCCACTTTTCGCGGCCTGTCGTCGCATCGAGCGCCAGCATGGAAGCGCCGTATTTGTGGTCGAGCGCGGTGCGGGTTGCACCGTAAAGGTCGACCGAGGGGCTGCCGACCGGCAGGAACACCGTGTTGGATTCCGCGTCATAGGACGTGCCGGCCCAGACGTTCGGGGTCGAACGCGTATAGGTCTGGCCTTCCGGCGGAAGCTTGGTGATCTCCGGGTTGCCCGGATCGAATGCCCAGCGAAGTTCGCCGGTGACAACATCGAAGCCACGCATGACGCCGCCCGGCATATCCACCTGGACGTTGTCGGCGATACGGCCGCCGATAATGATCGTCGTACCGGCCACCGTCGGGGCTGCCGTCAGAACATATTGCGGGTCAGCAGCGGCACCGAGACCAACCTTCAGGTCGACGCGGCCATTGGTGCCGAAATCCGGGCAAAATGCGCCGGTGTCAGCATCCAGCGCGATCAGTTCGGCGGTGATCGTGTTCATGATGATGCGGCGCTGGCAAAGTGCACCTTCGGCAACCGTCACCGGGGTAACCGGCGTCGAACCATCGACTGTCGGCTGCACAAGCGGTGCGGCTGCGTCGAAATAGGCGAGACCGCGGCAACGCATCCAGACGGACGATTTTGCGTTGATCTCGTTCTTCCAGATTTCCTTGCCGGTATCGGCTTCAATCGCGATGACGTTGTTGTGCGGTGTGCACAGATATACGCGGTTACCGACCTGCAGAGGCGTCAGCTGGTCTTCGGCACCGCCGCCGCCGGGGCTGATCGGGGTATCACCGGTCCGGTAAGTCCAGGCGACCTGAAGGTCCTTGACGTTGTCGCGGGTGATCTGGTCGAGCGCTGCGAAGCGCGAGCCGCCGTTGGTGTTGCCGTAGGCTTCCCAGTTCTTCTGCTCCTTGGCCGGATCGACCGGCGTCAGGCCGGCAGGCGTGCCGTTGAAGGCGACCGTCGGATGCGGCACGAACATGCCCGCAAAGCCTGCGGCCGAGGCGATGGCAAGAACTGCAGCGAGCGCCAGGGACGGCGCAGTGGCCGGCGACTTTCCGGCAGCCTTGCGCAGCAGCGGGAAGGACAAGGTGATGACCGTCGCGCCGACGCCGAAGGCGAGAAGGCGGGAAATCAGCGGCCAGAATTCGAGGCCTGCATCCCAGACCGCCCAGACGATGGTGGCGATGGTCACGAGGCCGAAAAGAAGTGCGCCTGCGGGCTTGCGCACAATGACGAGCAGGCCCGCCACGACGAGCGCGATACCGGACAGCACGAAATAAAGGCTGCCGCCGAGCATGGCGAGTTTGGCTCCGCCTACGGCAAAGAAAAGGCCGGCGAGAACGAGTACGGCGCCGAGCACGAACAGCCAGACTTTGGCTATCGCGGACAGGGTGCCCTTAGAGGTTTCCATGGGTGTCTCCAGCTCCAATTGCAGATTCGACAGTGTCGACAGTCGAAGGCCACAGCAGTGCCGTCAGGAGCGGAGAAGGTAATCAAGTTCAGTACCGTGCTTCTGTCGAAGAAACGCAGGCGGCGAGCCGAATGATTGCAATCGGCGGGTCGGAGGCGTCCCTTGCTAGGGCTTCGAGGCTTCGCTGTCCACGCCCTCCCCGCGCAGCAACGGCAGGCACATCATGCCCGCAGCTGCGGTATAACGCCGCCTGCGGCAAAATGGCAAGAAGATGTATGTACTATTCCTTACAAAAACTATTCGCGATTTTGAAGGCCTCTCAAGCAATTGATTCAATTGGGCTTAACGGCCGAATTGAAGCAAGCATCGTTTCAGTGGGAGATAGCGATGCTCGGCTGATCCGACGGCATCTATCGCTGCTCGACAGCGTAAAAAGTGCGAAGTGTCCGCACTTCTCTTTTCTCGATACGCAGAGGCCCGCCCATTTCGACAAGCGCATTGAGCTCTCTCAGCACCAGAGCATGAGCGACGCCGAGAAGACGCGCGAAAGTGCGGCTGTCGCGGGCAATCCCCTCCTCGGCACCGACGATCAGCGCCGCCTGCAACGCCGTCAACCGCGGATCTTTCGCCTGCCGCTCTTCAACCAGCAGGAGAAACCGGTCCGTTTGATCCCGATCCTCGCTCACGCAGCCTCGCGCTTACGCAGCGAAACCATGATCGACTTGGACGTCGGTGTGTCGCTTTCCTCGCCGACGCTGCCGAGCGGCACGAGAACGTTCAGTTCCGGGTAATAGCCGGCAATACTGCCGCGCGGGATGTCGTAGGGCACGAAACGGAAATTCGCCGCGACGCGCGAAATCCCGTCGGCATAGTCTCCGACGACATCGACCCGATCGCACGCACCGGCCCCGATTGCCTTCAGGTCTTCAGGATGGATGAAGATCACCTGCCTCTCGCCATAGACGCCGCGGTAACGATCATCGAGGCCATAAACGGTGGTATTATACTGGTCGTGCGAGCGAAATGTCTGCAATGCAAACCGCCCGCCTCCCTTGCGCGCCTGCTGATGCACAGTCGCGTCCGGCAGCGCGACCGCCGAGAAGGTTGCCTTGCCCGTTGGCGTGCTCCACTCGCGATGCGACGCGCTATTGCGCAGGAGAAAACCACGCGGCTTGCGCACACGCGTGTTGAAGTCCTCGAATCCCGGAATGGTCGCCTCGATATGGTCGCGGATGAGATCGTAATCGTCCGCAAGGGCGGCCCAGCCGACGACAGCATTGCCGACCGTTGCTTCCGCAATGCCGGCGATGATCGCGACTTCCGAAAGAAGATGCGGCGACGCGGGGCGGTTGATGCCCGCCGAACCATGCACCATGCTCATCGAATCCTCGACGGTGACGAGCTGGGAATTGCCAAGCGAATTCAAATCCATCTCGGTGCGACCAAGACATGGCAGGATGTAGGAGACGTCCCCCGGCATCAGATGCGAATGGTTGGGTTTGGTCGCAATGTTCACCGTCAGCTTCAGGCCGGTAAGCGCCTTCTCGACCAGCGTGCTATCCGGCGTCGCCCGGGCAAAGTTGCCGCCGAGACCGATAAACGCTTGCGCCGAGCCATCCAGCATCGCGCCGATAGCGGCAAGCACGTTATGGCCGGTTTGCCGCGGCACATCGAAACCGAAGCGTTTTTCCAGCGAATCGAGAAAGGCTTCGGGCGGTTTTTCGTTGATGCCGACCGTGCGATCGCCCTGGACATTGGAATGGCCGCGAACCGGGCAGAGGCCGGCGCCTTCCCTGCCGATATTGCCGCGCAGCAACATGAAATTCGAGATCTCGCGGATCGTCGCCACCGAATGGATATGCTGCGTGACGCCCATGGCCCAAGTGCAGATCACCCGGTCGGCGCGCATGTAGACGCCCGCCGCGCGTTCGATATCGGCGCGGGACAGACCTGACTGATCCTCGATTTCCGCCCATGTCGTCGCGTCCACGGCAGCGCGATAGTCGGCAAGGCCCGTGCAATGCTGCGTCAGGAACTCATGGTCGAGAACCGCGGCGGCACCTGCGGCAACGGCTGCATCCTCGGCGGCGAACACCACCTTCGCCATGCCCCGCACGGCCGCCATGTCGCCTCCGAGGCGGGGCTGATAGTAATGGCTGGCGATCTCGGTCGCACCGCCGCGCAGCATCTCGATCTTGTCCTGCGGGTCGGAAAATCGCTCAAGGCCCTTTTCGCGGACCGGGTTAAATACGACCACATCCGCGCCGCGCATCGCCGCACGGCGAAGATCGCCCAACATGCGCGGGTGATTGGTACCGGGATTTTGCCCGATGACGAAAATCGCATCCGCCTTCTCGAAATCTTCAAGCAGCACGGTGCCCTTGCCGACACCGATCGAGTGTTTCAGCGCGATACCGCTCGCCTCATGGCACATGTTCGAGCAGTCGGGAAAATTGTTGGTGCCGTAGACGCGCACGAAGAGCTGGTAGAGATAGGCCGCTTCATTGCTGGCACGCCCTGACGTATAGAATTCCGCGCGATTGGGACTGTCGAGGCTCTTCAGGACTTGGCCGATCTCGGCAAACGCATCTTCCCAGGCGACCGGCAGATAACGGTCGCTTGCCACGTCATAACGCATCGGATGGGTCAAACGGCCGTTCAGCTCAAGTTCGTAGTCGCTGAGCTTCTTCAGCTCGGACACCGTATGAGCCGCAAAAAAGTCTGGCGTCGCCCGCTTTTCCGTTGCTTCCCAGGAGACGGCCTTCACGCCGTTTTCGCAGAATTCGAAAGACGATCCATGCGCCGGATCACCCCATGCGCAGCCGGGGCAATCGAACCCGTCCGGCTGATTTGCCTTCAACATGGTGCGGGCGCCGGAGAGCGGCGAACCACTTTCGAGAAGCCGCTTTCCGCAGCTTTTCAACGCTCCCCAGCCGCCTGCGGCCGAGGACTTCTTGCCGATAAACGATACAGTCATGACGAATGCTATTGACGATCGTCAAGATAGCTTCAAGCAGACTGTTTGGATGGATCGATAGACAAAACCTATCAAGCCGCCGATCACTGCGTTTGAGGAATGGCGCAGGCCTCGCCCCCGCCGAAAATACGCGAACGGGTGAGAAATCGCTTCTCCCGACCATTATCAAGAGAAAACATGCCGCCCCTACCCGGCACGACGTCTATGATCAATTGCGTGTGCTTCCAAGCCTCGAACTGGCTGCCGCTGATATAGACCGGCACCCCGCCGATCTCGCCGAGCTTCACGTCATGGTCGCCTATGATGAAGTCATCCGCCGGATAACACATCGGCGACGAGCCATCGCAACAGCCTCCCGACTGATGGAAGAGGATTTCGGGGTAATCCAGTTTGATTTCGGCGATGAGATCGAGCGCCTTGTCGGTTGCCGTGACGCGCGGCTCGCCGTTGACTGTGGTGTCCATGGTATTCCTTTCAGGATGAGCGAGCCTTGGGTTTGCCCCTCATCCGCCTGCCGGCACCTTCTCCCCGCAAGCGGGGCGAAGGCCGATGTAGCGCCGCCCTGCCTCAATCTCTGGCCTATAGCATGGCAAGTTCCCTCTCCCCGTTCACGGGGAGAGGGTTAGGGTGAGGGGCAAACCCTAGCTGGACAACAACCTTTCTCAGAAGAAGCCGAGCTTCTTCGGGCTGTAGCTTACCAGCATGTTCTTGGTCTGCTGGTAGTGATCGAGCATCATCTTGTGGGTCTCGCGACCGATGCCGGACTGCTTGTAGCCGCCAAAGGCCGCATGGGCCGGATAGGCGTGGTAGCAATTGGTCCACACGCGGCCGGCCTGGATTTCCCGGCCGAAGCGATAGGCACGATTGCCGTCACGCGTCCATACGCCGGCACCAAGGCCGTAAAGCGTGTCGTTGGCGATTTCGAGTGCTTCCGCATCGGTCTTGAACTTGGCGACGGAGACGACCGGTCCAAAAATTTCCTCTTGGAACACCCGCATCTTGTTATGCCCGGCAAAGATCGTCGGCTTGATGTAATAGCCGCTGGCAAGCTCGCCGCCGAGATCGTTGCGCGATCCGCCGGTCAGCACTTCGGCACCTTCCTGTTTGCCGATATCCAGATAGGAGAGGATTTTCTCCATCTGCTCGCTGGATGCCTGTGCGCCGATCATCGTGGCGCTGTCGAGCGGGTTTCCCTGCACGATCGCTTCCACGCGTTTCACTGCCCGTTCCATGAACCGGTCGTAGATCGATTCATGCACCAGCGCGCGGCTCGGGCATGTGCAGACCTCGCCCTGGTTGAGCGCGAACATCGCAAACCCTTCCAGCGCCTTGTCGAAGAAGTCGTCGTCTTCATTCGCCACATCGGCAAAGAAGATGTTCGGCGACTTGCCGCCGAGTTCCAGCGTCACCGGTATGAGGTTCTGGCTGGCATATTGCATGATCAGCCGGCCTGTCGTTGTTTCGCCGGTAAAGGCGATCTTGGCGATCCGGTTGGATGATGCCAGCGGCTTGCCGGCTTCGAGGCCGAAACCGTTGACGATGTTCAAGACGCCTGGAGGCAGGAGATCACCGATGATTTCCGCCCAGACCAGCAGCGATGCAGGCGTCTGTTCGGCCGGCTTGATGACGACGCAATTGCCGGCGGCAAGTGCCGGCGCCAGCTTCCAGGCTGCCATCAGGATCGGAAAGTTCCACGGAATGATCTGGCCGACGACGCCGAGCGGCTCATGGAAATGATAGGCGACTGTGTCGTTGTCGATCTCGCCGATCGAGCCTTCCTGCGCGCGAATGCAGGAGGCGAAATAGCGGAAATGGTCGATTGCAAGCGGAATGTCCGCCGCCATCGTCTCGCGGATCGGCTTGCCGTTGTCCCAGGTTTCCGCTTGGGCCAGCACTTCCAGCTTGTCCTCCATCCGCTGGGCGATCTTCATCAGGATGTTGGAACGTTCAGCCGGTGCCGTGCGGCCCCATTTATCCTTGGCGGCATGGGCGGCATCGAGCGCAGCGTTGATATCCTTCTCGTCCGAGCGCGGAATTTCGCACAGCTTGCCGCCGGTGACCGGCGTGATGTTGTCGAAATACTTGCCCGAGATCGGCTCCCGCCACTCGCCGCCGATATAGTTGCCGTATTTCAGCTTGAACGGCGATTCGACGATTTTCTGGTGCAGCATGTCATCCTCCCATGATGAGCTGGCCTCCCGGTTCGTGGACCGGGCTGGAGGCAATCTGCGTCGCCGCGTTCCTGACGAAAAGCAGGCCGCGGCGATATGGCGGCGCACACTGTCGCACCGTTGCTACAGTGAAAGGCCGCAATCCATGCGGCAGCGCAGCAGATTTTGATTTATCTCAATGCAGCCCGAACCGGTTCATCTTGCGGTGAAGCGTCGCCCGGCTCATGCCCAACGCAATCGCCGCCTGCGAGACGTTGCCATTCGCGCGCGACAAGGCCCGCAACAGCGCCGCCCGCTCGGCTTCGACCAAATCCTGACGGTCGTCGGGCTTGCTTTCATCAAGGGCGTCCGCCGCCGGAATGCCGGCTGCAATGCGGTTATCGTCCAGTGAAAGCGCCAGACGCGCGGCGCGTGTCGCACCGATGATGAGATCGTTGCGATCGACGGCCAGAAGGGCCGCCGCGGCATGGGCCGCCTGCGGCACGATCAGGAAGCGGGCGCCGGGGAATGCGGAACGAAACAGGTTGAGTTCGATCCGAAGCGCCGCATCGCGCACCGTCTGCGCAAGGATGGAGAGCACCATCTCGTTGACGTCGTCCCGGCACGTGGAAATGTCGAGCGCCGCCGCCACTTCGCCGCGATGGTCGCGGATCGGAGCGGTGGTACAGCTCAAGCCCGTATTCGACGAGAAGAAATGCTGGTCGCGAAAGATCGATACGGCCCGTTCGTCTGCCAGCGCCGTGCCGATACCGTTGGTGCCGATACTGGCCTCGGTCCAGATCGCCGCCGTCCACAGACCGAGATCATGAAACGCCCTGTCGTCTCCGGCGGAACCGCGGCGCTCCAGCGCCACGCCGTTCCGGTCGGTCAGAAGCAGGCAGCAGCCGGATTTGCCGACGGTGGAAAACAGCTTGTCCATTTCCTCGCGCGCCTCGGCGATCAGGCGATCGGATGCCTGCCGTGTCTGGCGAAACTCGCTGTCGGTAAGCCTCTCGGGCGCGCGCTCCTGCTCGGGCGCCAGATGGTGCATGACCATGCAGCGCCGCCACGAAGCGACCACGGGCGAACTTGCTGCAACGGACTGGGCCGAGGCGTAGACCTCGTCCGCATGCAGGGAAACAGGATGCATGGGCTCCTCCCGGGCGAATGCTTGCATCAAGTTTCGCTAAAAAGCCGATGTTTTGCAATCGTCAAGCAGGCAGCCCACGAACTATTTATCAGGATACCACGGTGAACCGATCATGCGGCGCGGCGTGTCGAAGGCTGGCATCTGGCAAATGGTGCGAAGGCGCGGCAAACACGCTGGATCGTTTCCGGTTCGGCAGTCAGCAGCGGCAGACGGACATCAGCCGGCGACTGATGCAGGAAGAACTGCGCCACCTTCAGCGCCGCAACGTCATCAGCACCGAGAGCCGTCGCGGCGGCGGACATGGCCTGCAGGAGTGAATTGCAGCTTTTGCCGCGCTCCGTCATCGCCACCATAGTCTGCACGGGCGACGGAATGACATTGGCCAAGGCAGATACCGCGCCGCCTCCTCCGATATCCAGGAATTCCATCAGGCGGCTGTCGTCTCTCGACAGATGCATGAACCGATCCCTTAATGACGGTGGCAAGGCCGCGAAATGCGCAAGTCGGTCGCCTCCATGGCAAAAGCCGGTGATCGCGGGGATTTCCGCAAGCGCCTCCACCAGCGCCGGGCCGGAATCCCTGGCCGTACGCCCCGGATCGTCATCGACAAGGATCGGGATACCGGCAACCGCAGCGATCTCGCGAAAATGATTGATCACGCCTTTCAGCGTCGGTTTCGAATAATAGGGCACCGTCACCAGCAATGCGTCCGCGCCCGAGGTTTCCGCGCGACGGCAGCGCTCGATTGTCCGGGCCGTGCAATTCGTCCCGGTCGCGGCAATCACGCTCAGATGCGGCCGGGCGCGGGATACGCAGGTTTCCAGCAGCTTTTCCTGCTCATCCAAAGCAAGCGTCGGCCCCTCACCGATGACGTCGCAGACGATCACGCCATCCACCCCGGCGATGATCTGGCGATCGATCGCCGCCTCAAATGCTGGCAGATCGATATGGCCATCACGAAAGGGGGTCAGCAGGGGTGTGTAAGTTTGACGCCTTGCGCGAAGGAAGGGTGTCATGGTTTGGCTCCTGTTTTTAACAGAAACCAACATTGCTCTACACGCATAGGATTTCGATGTGGGGAGCGAGACTATGACATCAAAGTCTTATATGCATCCATTTGCCTTGATCGCGGCGATGCACCATATTCCGCGCCAGACATATATGCTGACCGACACCTTGGCCCCGTGCCTGGAGACCTTATGACCGCATCGCATGCCGCCGCTTCCGACACCACTTCGGAAACCCGCAAGTTTCTTGTGCTGCTGGTTGGGTCTATCGGGGTCGTTTATGGCGACATCGGGACCAGCCCGCTTTACGCTTTTCGCGAGGCATTGCGCCCGTTTACCGCCAACGGCATCCAGGACGCGCACGTCATCGGGCTGATTTCGTTGATGGTCTGGACGTTGACCATCATCGTCACCTTCAAATATGTCCTCTTTCTGTTGCGCGCCGACAATGACGGCGAAGGCGGCACCCTGTCGCTTCTGGCGCTTCTGATGAAAAAGACCGGCAGCTACATGCCGGTCTTGTTCTTTGCCGGTCTGATCGGCTCGGCGCTGTTCATCGGCGACGCGATGATTACCCCGGCCCTGTCGGTTATGTCTGCGCTCGAAGGCATGAAGCTCATTACCCCGGCCTTCTCGGATTATATTCTGCCCCTTTCCGCCGCCATCATGGTCTGTCTTTTCATGGTGCAATCCAAGGGCACCGCAGCGGTCATGAAGTTTTTCGGGCCGATCACCGTGGTCTGGTTCCTCGCCATGGCCTGGGGCGGGCTCATCCATATCGGCGACGATTTGACGATCCTTGAAGCGCTCAATCCGGTCAACGCTCTGTGGTTCATCACCCACGCGGGCTGGGCTGGTCTGATCGTACTTGGCGCCGTCTTCCTGACTGTCACTGGCGCCGAAGCGCTTTATGCCGATCTCGGGCATTTCGGACGCAAGCCGATCAGCGTCGCCTGGTTCATCCTCGTCTTCCCGGCATTGGCATTAAATTATCTCGGCCAGGGCGCACTCGTGCTTGCCGACCCGACGAAGATTTCCAATCCGTTCTACCTGCTCTATCCCGAATGGGCCTTGCTGCCGATGGTCATCCTCGCGACCATGGCGACCATTATCGCCAGCCAGGCGGTGATCACCGGTGCCTTTTCGCTGGCGCGCCAGGCTGTCCATCTCGGTTTTCTGCCCCGCCTTGCGATCAAGTTCACCTCCGAGACCAATACCGGACAGATCTATGTGCCGGCCGTCAACATGATCCTGTTCATCGGTGTCATCGTCCTGATCTTCGCGTTCGGCGATTCGGAATCGCTTGCCACCGCCTACGGCATCTCGGTCACCGGCGCGATGGTCGTCACCTCGCTGATGTCCTTCCAGTTCCTGCGTGCCGTCTGGGGCTACAAGGCGATTACGGCTGCCATCCTTCTGGCCCCGCTTTTCGCTATCGAAGTCGTGTTCCTGGCAGCCAACCTGTTCAAGGTCCATGATGGCGGCTGGGTCCCGGTCATGCTGGCGCTGGTCATTATGCTGACCATGTGGACCTGGACCAAGGGCTCCAAATATCTCAAGGAAAAGACGGCCAGGAACGACATTCCGCTGGAGACATTCATCAATTCGATCGAAAGTTCCATCGAACGGGAAACCGCAAGCGCTCCAGTGACCGTGCCGGGGACCGCCATATTCCTGACCAGCGTGCCCGACCGCACGCCCGCCGTTCTGCTGCACAACCTGAAGCACAACCACGTCCTGCACGAACAGAACGTCATCCTGACAATCTGGACCCAGGACAAGCCCTATGTGCCGCAGCAGGATCGCGTCGAGATGACGAGGCTGTCGAAACGCTTCATCCGCCTCGACATCACCTTCGGCTACATGGACGAACCCAACGTCGCCAAGGCGCTAACCGTCTGCAAGAAGAAGGGCTTCAAATTCGAGATCATGCAGACCTCGTTCTATCTCGGCCGCCGCAATCTGATCGAGACCCCGAATACCGGCCTGCCGCGCTGGCAGGAAAAGCTCTATATCATCCTCGCCGATTTCGGCATCGATCCTTCCGCCTATTTCAAGCTGCCGCCGAACCGCGTGGTGGAACTCGGCGAGCAGGTCGCGATTTAAAGCAGTTCCAGCGAAAGCGGGTACGCGTTTTGCTGGAATTGCATTTAAACAAAGAGATAGAGCGCCATGACAGTCGTTGCCTCATACGTTTACACCAATGGCAAACGCGGGCGCACTCTCCCGATCGATGAACCGTGCCCGACGCTTACCGGTGACGAATTCGTCTGGATCGGCTTGCATGAGCCAACCGAAGACGAACTGAAGACATTGGCAAGGACCTATGGCCTGCACGAACTGGCGATAGAGGATGCGCTGCATGCCCACCAGATCCCCAAGGTGGAGGTCTATGGCGAACAGCTGTTCGTCGTCGCCAAGACCGCGCATCTGGAAGGTGACAAGATCTGTTACGGCGAAACGGCGATCTTTGTCGGGCGCCATCACATCATCACCGTGCGGCACGGCTCGCTGCGCAACCATATCGGCGTCCGTGCCCAGCTCGAAGCCTCTCCCCGTCTGTTGGCGCAAGGCCCGGATTACGTCCTGCACGGCATTCTCGATTTCATCGTCGACGGCTATCTGCCCACCGTTCAGACGATCGAGGACCGTGTTCTGGAAATGGAGCAGAGGATGCTCGCCAATTTCCTTGAGCGCGATCAGATCAGGCGGCTTTTCCGCCTGCGGCGCCAGCTGATCCTGTTCGGCCGCATTCTGGGCCCGATGTCAGAGCTGGTGGGCAAGCTGGTCAATCTCGACCTCCCCTGCCTCGACAAGCATGCCAAACCCTATTTTCGGGATGTGCTGGATCACATCAGACGGGTGGAAAGCATGGTCGGGGGCCTGCGCGAAGTCATTACCTCGGTCTTCGAGGCATCGAACCTGCTGGAACAGCAGCGCCAGGGCGTCATCACCAGGCAGCTCGCCTCCTGGGCCGCAATCCTTGCCGTGCCGACCGCGGTTGCCGGCATCTACGGCATGAATTTCGAGAACATGCCGGAACTGAAGACGCAGTACGGCTACTTTATCGTGCTCGGCGCAATCGGCATCCTGTGCGGCATCCTCTATTACCGCTTCAAGAAGGTCGGCTGGCTCTAGATCAGGCCTGCGTCAGGAGAATATAGGCCTCTTCCGGCGTCCTGGCCGCGCGAACCGCATCGGTAACGCTGTCGTTGCGAAGACGTCGGGCAATGCACGAGAGAAGATTGAGATTCTGCCGCTGATCGGTCGACGGCGAAA
Source organism: Hyphomicrobiales bacterium (assembly GCA_900466875.1). Taxonomy (GTDB): domain Bacteria; phylum Pseudomonadota; class Alphaproteobacteria; order Rhizobiales; family Rhizobiaceae; genus Neorhizobium. The sequence goes on from UBNQ01000037.1 coordinate 165,263, forward strand.
GCAGCAGCACGACGACATCGACCGGCACCTCGTCCACAGCATCGAAATCCAGCGGTTTTGCCAGCCTCACGAACAGGCAAAGACAATCCGCCACACCCTCGACGATGGCATGCGGAATGGCGATGCCCTGACCGATACCCGTCGATCCGAGGTTCTCACGGCTCGTCAATGCGGCCGAGACCGCGGATGCCTCGACGCCTGTGCGTTTCGCTGCAAGCTCGGAGAGCTTGATGATCAGCTCTTTTTTAGAGGCTGCGGCCAGATCCAGCACGACGTTTGACGGCGACAGATGATCGCTCAACTGCATGAAATGCTCCATTCCAATGGTGATTAGAGGCCTTCGGCCAGGCGGTAGCCGACACCGGTCTCGGTCAGGATGTATCGCGGCTGATCGGGCGCCGCCTCGATTTTCTGGCGAAGCTGGCGCACATAGACGCGCAGATATTGCACATCGGTCAGCCCGTCCCAGACATGTTCGAGCAGGAACCGGTGAGTCAGAACCTTGCCGGCATGCTGCACGAGAATGCGCAGGATATCGTATTCCTTCGGCGACAGTTTTACTTCCCTGCCCGCCACCTTGACGATGCGCTTGACCAGATCGACCGAAAGTTCGCCCGTCTGGAAGACCGGCTTTTCGCCTTGCGTTTGCAGCCGGTGGCGCAGCGCCACGCGAATGCGCGCCGCCAGTTCGTTCATGCCGAAAGGTTTCGTCACATAGTCGTCTGCCCCAAGTTCCAGCGCCTTGACGATGCCCGCCTCATCGGTGCGGCTGGACAGAATGACGATCGGCAGCATCATGCCCTCCCCGCGCCATCTGGCCAGCAGATCGTGCCCGGACATGTCCGGCAGGCCGAGGTCGAGGACGATGAGATCCGGCTTGTCGCTTACGACCAGTTCCATCGCCACCCTGGCGTTCATCGCCTCGCTGACGGCATAATCCTGGGCTGCCAGCCCGACGCGCAGCAGCTTGCGGATCGGCGGTTCGTCATCGACGATCAGGATGCGCACGGCGCTATTGGTCATTGCTCGTCTCCCACAACTGGCATTTCGGCCGATACCGGCAATCGGATCGTGAAGATCGCGCCCGATCGGTCGGAACGATTGTCCGCCCGGATCGTGCCGCCCATGGCTTCGACGAAGCCGCGGCAAATGGCAAGCCCGAGACCCGTTCCTGCCCTCACCTGATCACTTTTGCGCACCCGGTAGAAACTGTCGAAAATCCGTTCCAGATCCTGGGGCGGCACACCCGGCCCCTCGTCCATCACCGACAGGAGGACAGCATTGCCGTCGCGCCTGCCGAAAATATCGATCGCCGTTCCTTCGGGCGCATATTTGGCGGCATTGTCGATCAGATTGAACAGAACCTGCTCGAACAGAACCGGATCGACCTTGAGCATCGGCAGGTCTGCCGGTATGCCGACCTCGAGCCTGTGCCCGGATGTGATCTTTGCCGCCCGGCTGAGCGCGGTGCCCACCATGTCGCCGGCAAAATGGAAGGCATAATTCGGCTGCATTGCCCCCGAGCCGAGACGGGTCATGTCGAGCAGGTTGACGATGAAACGGTTAAGCCGTTCGGATTCGTCGATCACCGTCGACAGGAGCTCGCCGCGCGTCTCTTCCGGCAATTGGCTCCCCAGATCCTTCAGCATGTCGGCCGATCCCATGATCGCCGCAAGCGGCGTTTTCAGGTCGTGGCTGATCGAGGTGAGCAACGCGGTGCGCAGCCTGTCGGTCTCGGCGGCAAGCCTTGCCTTGTCGACATCGGACACCAGCTGGATGCGTTCGATCGCGAGCGCCGCCTGATCCGCAAGCGCATTGAACAGCCGCTGTTGCTCGGGCGTCAGCAGCGGCCCCTGGCGGTCGTTGTCGAGGCCGATCACGCCGACGGCTTCACGCCCGGTCCTGAGCGGCAGATAGAGCCGTTTTGCTCCCGGCAGCGTATCGGCGGCACGGCCCGCAGGTCGATTATGCTCCCAGGCCCATTTGGCCGCAGCGATATCGGCATCGACCAGCGTATCGTCCGGTGGATACCCGGCCTTGACCGCGATCGAGCCGTTTTCGGGCAAGAGGATGACAACCCGCACCTTCAGCATCGAGGCGATCTGGAAGGCGGTCGCCCACAACACGTCATCCAGCGTTCCGGTGCCGGCGAGCTTCTTGGAGAACAGATAGAGGTCTTCCGTCGTTCGCGCCCTCTGGCGGGCAGCGACCGCCTGCCGCTGCACGGCAGCGGTGAGGTTGGAAGCTACAAGCGCGACACCAAGATAAAACAGCAGCGCCAGCACGCTTTCGGGATCGCGAATGGTGAACGTGTAGCGCGGCTCAAGGAAGAAGAAGTTGAAGGCCACCGCCCCGAGCAGCGAGGCAAACAGTCCCGGCCCCAGTCCCCCGCGCACGGCAGAGGCCAGCACCGCCATCAGGAAGACCAGCGCAAGGTTGCGCACATCGAGCGTCCGGTCGAGCGCAACGCCTGCAGCAATCGCCAGCGCCACGAAGACGGTGCTCTGCAGATAATGCTTCGCCCGGAAAGGTTTGGGTGCCTGGGCCGGTTTCACGCCGCGTTCCGGCTCGCCGTCCTTCGCATCGCCGGAAATGACATGGACGCTGATATTGCCCGCGTAGCGGATCAGATCATGGGTGACCGACCGCTGCCAGATCTGCTTCCAGCGCGGTTTTCCCGGCCGGCCGACAACGATATGGGTAAAATTGTTGGCATTGGCATAGGCGATGATCTCCCGCGACGGCGATGATGCCGGCAGCGTCACCGCCTCCGCGCCAAGCTGCTGTGCAAGCCGCATATTGGCCGCCAGCCTGTCCTTGTCCTCTTCGGACAGCACCGCATCCTGCGGCGTGTCGAGATGCAGCACCGCCCAGGGCGCGCGCAGCCGGTCCGCCTGCCGGCGGGCGTAGCGCACCAGGCTTGCGCCATTGCGGCCATGGTCGAGGCAGACGAGCAACCTTTCGCCGGCGGCCCACGGGCCGGAAATCGCATTCGCCTGCATATGGTTGAGCAACTGTTCGTCGACCCGCTGCGCGGTGCGCCTCAGCGCCAGCTCGCGCAATGCCGTCAGGTTGCCGGGCGAAAAATAGTTCTCGATCGCGCGCCGCGCCGTCTTCGGCATATAAACCTTGCCGTCGCGCAGGCGTTTGATCAGGTCGTCGGGCGTGATGTCGATGATCTCCACGTCATCGGCCCGGTCGATGATGCTGTCCGGCACCGTCTCTCGCACCCGGATCCGGGTGATCTGCGCCACGACATCGTTCAGGCTTTCGACATGTTGGATGTTGAGGGTCGAATAGACGTCTATGCCCTGCGCCAGCAGTTCCTGCACATCCATATAACGTTTCGGATGACGGCTGCCGCTCGCATTCGTATGGGCGAGTTCATCGACCAGAACGAGAGCCGGACGCCGCGCGATAATGGCATCCAGATCCATCTCCTCGAGGCTCTGGCCACGATAGTCGATGCTTTTCCGCGGAATGATCTCGAACCCTTCGACCAGCGCCTCGGTCTCCTTGCGGCCGTGGGTCTCGACCACCCCGATGACGACATCGACGCCGTCGGCGTGACGCGCCCGGCCTGACATCAGCATCTCATAGGTCTTGCCGACGCCGGGAGCAGCGCCAAGAAAGATCTTCAGCCGCCCGCGGCTCTCCCGCTCCGCCTGTTGCAGCAGGGCGTCGGGGGAAGGTCTGGTCTCTGTATCTCGGCCGTTCTCACGATTGGCGTCGGGCATGAGGGATGGTCTTTCTGCGGGTGCGTGTCGCGGAGAGGGCAACCTCCCCCCCTCATTCCTGTGCTCGTCACAGGAATCCAGCCACGCGAAGTCCTTCGCGTGAAAGGACTCTTCCGCGCCGCCGACGCGGCGCTGCTGGATCCCTGTGACGAGCACAGGGATGAGGGAGCAAGTGGAATGCTCCCTGCCCTGATCATCACGTCTTAGAGCCATCCAGCGCCATGTTCAACGCCAGCACATTGACCACCGGCTCGCCGAAGAACCCGAGTTCGCGACCCTCGACATGCGCATCGACCAGCGCCTTCACCTGAGCCTCGTCCATCCCCCGCGCCTTGGCGACACGGGCGACCTGGAAGACGGCGGCTTCCGGCGAGATATGCGGATCAAGCCCGCTGCCCGAAGCCGTAACGAGATCGATCGGCACTTCGGCATCCGGATTGGATGCCTTGGCGGCTTCGTAATCCGTCTTGACCCGATCGATCAGTTTCTGGCTGGTCGGGCCGAGGTTCGAACCGGAGGATGAAGCTGCGTTATAGCCGTCACCGGCAGCCGACGGACGACCATGAAAATACTGATCGCCGGTAAAGGCCTGGCCGATCAGCGTCGAGCCGATCACCTGACCTTGCCTCTCAATCAGGCTGCCATTGGCCTGCGCCGGAAACACCGCCTGCGCAATGCCGGTCATGGCGAAGGGATAGATCAGGCCGGTAATGGCCGTGGTGGCAACAATCATCACAATTGCCGGACGAAGTTGTTTCAACATCGAAAAGACTCCTTAAGCGAGGCCGAGTGTGGTGATGACCACGTCGATCGCCTTGATGCCGATGAACGGGACGACGATGCCGCCGAGGCCGTAGATCAGAAGATTGCGGGAGAGAAGCGCGCCGGCGCCGACGGCACGGTATTTGACGCCCTTCAGCGACAGCGGGATCAGCGCGATGATGATCAGCGCGTTGAAGATGATGGCAGACAAGATCGCGCTTTGCGGTGTCTCGAGCCCCATCACGTTGAGCACGCCGAGCTGCGGATAGAAGGCCAGGAACATCGCCGGGATGATCGCAAAGTATTTGGCGATGTCGTTGGCGATCGAAAACGTCGTCAGCGCCCCGCGGGTCATCAGCAACTGCTTGCCGATCTCGACGATCTCGATGAGCTTCGTCGGGTCGCTGTCGAGATCGACCATATTGCCGGCCTCGCGGGCGGCGACCGTGCCGGTGTTCATCGCAACGCCGACATCGGACTGGGCAAGGGCCGGCGCATCATTGGTGCCGTCGCCGCACATGGCGACGAGCTTGCCCTTGGCCTGCTCCTCGCGGATGAGGGCCAGTTTCATTTCCGGCGTTGCCTGGGCAAGGAAATCGTCAACGCCCGCTTCCGCAGCAATCGCAGCCGCCGTCATCGGGTTGTCGCCGGTAATCATCACGGTGCGAATGCCCATCTTGCGCAACTCGGCAAAACGCTCGCGGATACCGCCCTTGACGATATCCTTCAGGTGGATGACGCCGAGCAGCTTTCCGTCGCGGGCAACGGCCAGCGGCGTGCCGCCGGCCTTGGCGATGTCTTCGGCGATCGACTGCACTTCGCGCACCGTCTGCGACTGCGGGCTGGCGGCAACCGCCGTATTGCCGGCGACGGGCAGCGTGCCGCCGTTGACATAGGCCAGCACCGCATCGACCGCGCCCTTGCGAATCTGCGAACCATCGAGGTCGACGCCGCTCATTCGCGTCTGGGCGGTGAACGGCACGAACGTGGCTTTCAGGCCGCCCATGTCACGACCGCGGATCGCATATTTTTCCTTGGCCAGCACGACGATCGACCGGCCTTCCGGCGTCTCATCCGCAAGCGAGGCGAGCTGTGCGGCATCGGCAAGCTCATGCTCGGAGACGCCGCGGACCGGACGGAACTCGGTTGCCTGGCGGTTGCCGAGCGTGATCGTGCCCGTCTTGTCGAGAAGCAGCGTATCGACGTCGCCGGCGGCTTCCACGGCACGGCCGGACATGGCCAGCACATTGAAGCGGACGAGACGGTCCATGCCGGCAATGCCGATCGCCGACAGGAGCGCACCGATCGTCGTCGGGATCAGCGTGACGAACAGCGCGACAAGCGTAATCACCGGGATCGAGCCACCGGCATAGGACGCAAAGGCTGGGATCGTTGCGGTGGCCAGCACGAAGATCAGCGTCATCCCGGCAAGCAGGATGTTGAGGGCGATCTCGTTCGGCGTCTTCTGCCGTTCGGCGCCTTCGACGAGCGAGATCATCCGGTCGATGAAGGTCGAGCCGGCCGCCGCCGTGATCCGTACACGGATGACGTCGGACAGAACCTGCGTGCCGCCGGTCACGGCCGAACGGTCGCCACCCGATTCACGGATGACAGGCGCGCTTTCGCCGGTGATTGCCGCTTCGTTGACGGATGCCACGCCTTCGATCACCTCGCCATCGGACGGAATGATATCGCCGGCCTCGACCAGCACGATATCGCCGACCTTGAGGCTGGTGCCGGCAACCATCCTGAAATCGCGGCCATTGGCGCTGGTCAGCAGTTTTGCCTGGGTTTCGGTGCGCGTCTTGCGCAGACTGTCGGCCTGCGCCTTGCCGCGGCCTTCGGCGACCGCTTCGGCAAAATTGGCGAACAGCACGGTAAACCAGAGCCAGAGGTTGAGCTGGAAGGAGAAGCCGAGATTATCGCTGCCGGTGGCGAGATCGCGCAGGAAAAGAACGGTCGTCAGGACCGACACCGTGGCCACGACGAACATGACCGGGTTCTTGGCGAGCGTGCGCGGATTGAGCTTGGTGAAAGCGGCGCCGATCGCGGGGATGAGAATGCGACTATCGAGGATAGAAGCGGATTTTGCCTGGCTCATGAAGAGGCTCCAGCGTTGATGAGGCGACCGAGGCGCCCTGAAATATCAGGGATGCAAGGTCAGCCGTGCAGGATTTCGACGACGCAGACGATGGCGAAAATGGCCGCCATCATTGCGAGAATTGCATTGGAACCGCACCATCTCTGGCGTTCCCCATGCTTGGAATTGTGCCTCCCCTTGCCGCGCGGCTGCGCGGCAAGGGTCGACTGCTTGTGGAGTGCCTGTCGAATGCTCATGACATGATCTCCTTAGAAGGTCTGGCCGGCGATCATCGCCAGATGCTCAACGATCGGACCGAGTGCCAATGCGGGGAAGAAGGTCAGGCCGCCGACGATCAGGATCGTGCCGACGAGAAGACCGACGAACAGCCCGCCATCGGTGGGGAACGTGCCGGCCGACGCCGGAACCGTCTTCTTGGCAATCAGCGATCCGGCAATCGCAAGCGCCGGGATGATGACCAGAAAACGCCCCATCAGCATGCCGAGGCCCAGCGTGATGTTGTACCAGGGCGTATTGGCCGTGAGGCCGCCGAAGGCCGAGCCGTTATTCGCCGCAGCCGACGTGTAGGCGTAGAGAATTTCGGAGAACCCGTGCGGGCCGCCGGTGCCGACAGACGCCACCGCCGACGGCATGACGCTGGAAATCGCTGTGAAAACCAGCATGGCAAGCGGCAGGCAGAGAATGGCAAGCACGGCCATCTTCATCTCCTTCGCCTCGATCTTCTTGCCGAGATATTCCGGCGTGCGACCGACCATCAGGCCTGCCACGAAGATGGCGATGATGATGAACAGGATGATTCCGTAGAACCCCGCGCCGACGCCGCCGACGATGACTTCGCCGAGCTGCATGTTGATGAGCGGGATCAGCCCGCCGAGTGCGGTAAAGGAACCGTGCATGGCATTGACCGCACCGCAGGATGCCGCCGTGGTGATGACAGCAAACAGCGAGGACATGACGACGCCGAAGCGGACTTCCTTGCCCTCCATGTTGCCGCCCGACAGGCCCATCGCATGCATGATCGGATTGCCGGAAGCTTCCGCCCAGTAGACGACGGTGACGCCGACGATAAACAGGACGCCCATGGCGCCGAGGATCGCCCAGCCCTGGCGCTGGTTGCCGACCATGCGTCCGAAGACATTGGTAAACGCAGCCCCGATCGCAAAGATCGACAGCATCTGGATCATGTTCGAGATGTTGTCGGGGTTTTCGAACGGATGCGCCGAATTGGCATTGAAGAAACCGCCGCCATTGGTGCCGAGCATTTTTATCGCCAGCTGTGACGCGACCGGACCAAGTGCGATCGTCTGCTGTGCGCCTTCAAGCGTCGTCGCGCTGACATAGGCGCCGAAAGTCTGCGGCACGCCGAGCGCGACATAGACAAGCGTCAACACGATGCAGATCGGCAGAAGAATATAGAGGGTGGCGCGTGTCATATCGACCCAGAAATTGCCGAGCGCCTTACCCGAGGCGCGGGAAAAGGCGCGGATCAGACCGATGGCGATCGCCATGCCGGTCGCGGCAGAGACGAAGTTCTGCACGGCGAGCCCGACCATTTGGCTGAGATAGGACATCGTGCTTTCGCCGCCATAACTCTGCCAGTTGGTGTTGGCGACGAAGCTGATTGCGGTGTTGAAGGACAGGTCCGGCCCGATGGCGGACATGCCCGCTGGATTGAGCGGCAGGACGTCCTGAAAGCGCAGCAGACCGTAAAGCACGAGCAAGCCGGCGAGATTGAACATCAGCATCGCGAACGCATAGGTCGTCCAATGCTGCTCTTCGCGCTCGCTGGTGCCGGCCAGCGCATAAAGCCCCCGTTCGATCGGAACGAGGACCGGTGAAAGCAAGGTGCGTTCGCCGGAAAACACCCGCGTCATATAGGCGCCGAGCGGTTTGACGATCACAAGCAGGATCCCGCAGAAGACGAGGATCTGAAACCATCCGTTGAGGGTCATGTGAGGAAACTTTCAGTTCCCGAAGGCTTCATCAGAAGCGTTCGGGGCGGATGAGAGCATAGGTGAGGTAAAGGGTGAGAAGGACGGTGACGCCACCGCCGAGCACATAGTCGAGTATCATCGCGCTCTCCCCCTCAAAGCCTGTCGCAGGCGCGGGTGTAAGCGAAGCAAAGGGCGAAGAAGACGATCGCCGTGCAAACGAGAATGATGTCCATCATCGATCTGGACTCCTTTGATCTGATCGAGGCCAGACAAGCCAACGGGCGCCATCCGGCTGGACGACACCTCGGCGGTTCTGGTGTGAAGAGGATCTTTCGATCTCCCGAGCCCGAATATGGCGCTAGAGCGCATAGGGGTTCGAGACGGGCGGGGGAGCAAAGATATAGGAATTTTATAGGAATTTTCGGGGTGGGGACGGCCGGGTCTTCCTCTCCTTCGTTCGGCACCCAGCCGAACTGCTGAGAATGGAAAGTCCCCCTCTGGCCTGCCGGCCATCTCCCCCACAAGGGGGGAGAAAACCTGCAACACCCGCCCTGCCTCAATGAAATTCGGCGGATGCGCCCCGGTTAAGCCCTCCCCCTTGT
>UBNQ01000044.1 GCA_900466875.1 Hyphomicrobiales bacterium
ACGACGCGGTGGCCACCGCGCCGGACACGTTCATGCGTGCGGTCATGGCGCTCGCACGGCTCGAAGCATCGGCCGGCAACAAGCAGAAAGCGCTCGACGCGATCTCCGTCGGCGACGGCATGATTTCCAATTATGCGCCGCTCAAGGCGCTGCGTCAGAGCATCGAAAAGGGCGAGAAGCCGATCCAGCAGGTTACCACCGCTGCGGAAGGTGCAGCCGGCGTGCTCTTCTCCATCGGCGGCGCGCTGAACCGCCAGGGCGCAGAGGACATGGTGGCGCTCTACCTGCAGATCTCGCATGCGCTGGACGACAAAAGCGCCGATACGCTGATCATGCTCGGCGGCATCGCCGAAAAACTGGAGCAGCCTGAACGCGCCATCGCATTCTACCAGCAGGTGCCGGAGGATTCGCCGATGCGGCGGATTTCCGAACTGCAGCTCGGCATCACGCTGTCCGATACCGGCAAGCTTGACGAGGCCAAGAGCCACCTGAAGGAACTGATCACGTCGGATCCGGCCGACATCCGCAGCTATATCGCCTATGGCAGCGTCCTTTCCGAAGCGAAGGACTACAAGGAGATGGCGGCCAATTACGACAAGGCCGTCGAAGTCATCGGCTCCGTGCCGCGGCCGGGTGACTGGTCTGTGTTTTTCCAGCGCGGTATCGCCTATGAGCGCCTAAAGGATTGGCCCAAGGCTGAACCGAATTTTCGCAAGGCGCTGGAACTGAACCCGCAACAGGCGCAGGTTCTGAACTATCTCGGCTATTCACTTGTCGACATGAACCTCAATCTGGACGAAGGCCTGAAAATGATCCAGGCGGCTGTCGATGCACGCCCGGATGACGGCTATATCGTCGATTCGCTCGGCTGGGCCTACTACCGCATGGGCCGTTTCGACGACGCCGTGATGGAGCTTGAAAAGGCGATCCAGCTGCGCGCCGGTGATGCCACGATCAACGACCATCTCGGGGACGCCTATTGGCGGGTGGGGCGCAAGCTCGAAGCCGTCTACCAGTGGAACCGCACGTTTGTTTCCGAAGGCGAAGACGTGAACCGCGAACAGGTGAAGCAGAAGATCGAAAACGGCCTGCCGCCGCTCGATCCGAATGCCACCAATACCGTGCGCAACCAGACGGAAACGCCGGCCCAGCCCGCTCCGACGCCGGTTGTACCTGACAAGAAATCCTGATGCAGGACACCGTTCCCGACATGACGAGGCCCGCTGCAGACGCGGGCCTTTTCGACTTCGCAGCTGCCGAATTTGCCGTTGCGGAATTTGCCCCGGCGAAAATCAATCTGGCACTGCATGCTGTCGGCCTGCGTTCAGACGGATATCACCTGCTCAACAGCATCGTGACCTTTGCCGCCGATACAGCTTTGGGCAGTGATGGTGCCGTGTCTTCCGTGGGAGATCGACTGGGGTTTGCGCCTGCCGAAACGGACACTTTTTCGATTTCCGGCCGTTTCAGTGAGGGGCTATCATTCGGCTCAGATATCGCTCAGCAAAATCTCGTGCTCAGGGCGCGCGACATCCTGCGCGCCGCGCTTCAGGCCAGTGGCATGGCAGCGTCTCCGGTTGCCATCCATCTGCAAAAGAACCTGCCGATCGCCTCGGGTATCGGTGGCGGCTCGGCTGATGCGGCAGCAACCTTGCGCGGCCTTTTGCGTCTTTGGGATGCGCGGCTTGGCGAGACAGAACTCTCGACGCTTGCCCTTTCGCTCGGAGCCGATGTGCCGATGTGCCTGAAAAGCCGGCCGCTTTCCGCAAGAGGCATCGGCGAAGACATCACCCCCCTCGACACCATGCCATCCTTCGCGATCGTGCTTGGCAATCCGCTGCGTGGCGTTTCCACGCCGGACATCTTTCGGCGGCTGACGAACAAGAACAATCCGCCCATTCCGCCGCTCATCGGAGATTGGCGTGCCGATCTCATCGCCCTGCGCAATGATCTGGAGCCGCCTGCCCGGTCGCTCGTGCTAGATATCGTGGAGCTTTCCGATATGATCGCAAACGAAGGTGCGTGGCTGACGCGCATGTCCGGCTCCGGCGCGACATGCTTCGGACTATTCGAGACTTCGGCCCAGGCACGGCAGGCTGCAGCCAACCTTCAGCGCAAGCGGCCCGACTGGTATTTCGCTGCCGCACAGACGATCGGGAGAGACCGATGATCGGGATAGACGAGACGCGCATCTTCATTCCCCTTGGCATAGCCGTGCTGACCGTCTCCGATACCCGGACGCTTGAAAACGATAAGTCCGGCCAAACGCTTGTGGATCGAATCGAGGCGGCGGGGCATGTTCTGAAGGCCCGTGCCATTGTCACCGATGACCGCGAAAAGATCGCCGGCCAGGTGACCACATGGACGCTCGATCCCGATATCGATGTTGTCATTACCACCGGGGGCACGGGTTTTACCGGCCGCGACGTGACACCCGAAGCGCTGGAACCGCTGTTTGAAAAACGGATGGACGGCTTTTCGGAAGTCTTTCACCGGATTTCCTACGACAAGATCGGTACGTCGACCATTCAGTCGCGTGCCACCGGCGGCGTGCTCAACGCCACCTATATCTTCGTCATTCCCGGCTCACCCGGCGCCTGCAAGGATGCCTGGGACGGGATATTGAAGGCGCAGCTCGACTATCGCCATATACCCTGCAATTTCGTCGAGATCCTTCCGCGACTGGACGAGCATCTCAAGCGGACGAAAAGCTGAGGCCACGCTCTGTCCAGCCCTCGACGATCCCGCCGGCTGTAAAGGTCCTTGAGCTGCCAGCCTGATTCGCAGCGAAGCTTGCGATGCAGTTTGTGCAAAGAGAGGGACAGCGTCCCGGCGATCTTTTCGCGAAGATCAACAGAATTGCGGCCGGTCCGTCACCCCGGAGCGCCATCAATGCGCCTTACCGACATCAATAGCGTGCCACAATTGTGTCATTTTTGACACCACCTAAAAACATGACAAAAAGAATCATGTTCGAAGTTGATTCATTTAATCATGTTTTGTACGCAGACCCCCTAAGCATTTGGGGGTTACATGAAAATCAATCATTCAAGGACGCGCCCTTCGGCGCGGGTTTTTCGTGCGGTCTTGATGGCGACGGTCGCTATTTGCGCCTCTTCGGCATTGGCACAGGAGCGCGATCAGAATCAGTCCGGTACGGATCGGAATGCCAATACGGCGCTGGAGCCTATTGTGCTTCTCTCCACGCGTGACGCGAAACGTGTGCTCGACGTGCCGCAGACGATTTCGGTCATCGATCGCAGGGAGATGGACGATCACAACATCCGCGATATTCAGGATCTGGTGCGTCATGAGCCTGGCATTGCCGTGTCCCGCCAGACTTCGATCACCAATCCATGGGGGCAGCTCTCCGGCTTCTCCATCCGCGGCATGTCGGGCAACCGCGTTCAGTTGACCGTCGATGGTTCGCGCGTGCAGGAATCGATCACCGACGGTAGCCGCGATTACTTCGACCTCAGCAATTTCCAGGCGGTCGAAATCGTGCGCGGCCCGAACTCGGTGCTCTGGGGTGCTGATGCGCTCGGCGGTTCGGTGATGTTCCGCACCCGCGATCCGTCCGACCTTCTGGCCGCCGATCCGACCAAGCCTTGGGCGCTGGAGCTGAAGACCAGCTACGACAGCTATGACCGCTCCTGGAAAAAGCAGATTACCGGCGCCTATGATTTTGGCGATCTCGAAATCCTCGGCAGCTACAGCCAGACCTCTTCGCACGAGGCCCGCTTCCGTAATGCTCGCGCCGACGGCGGCATCTGGGGTTGCTCACGTCTGTACATCGGATGTAACGAGCTTTTCCCGAACGATACCGATGTCGACAATGCGCTTCTCAAGGCCGTTTGGACACCGACCGAAGACCACACGATCAAGCTGACCGGTGAACTCTTCGGTCGCGATACCGAAATTCTGCAACTCTACGACATGTCGGCATCGACGACCGGCGTGCCGACGACGGGCACCTACATCAACGATCCTTACGTCCGTGATCTGGAGATGAGCCGCAAGCGTATCGCGCTTGAGCATCAGTGGGATTTCGGCGCGGGTTGGCTGGATACGCTGAACTGGCGAGTCTCCTATTCTCCGCAGCACCGCACGACCGACAGCAATCAGCGGCGCGTCTATTCCAACCGCATCCAGCTCCACAATCAGTACCGCGACTTTCGCGAGGATTTCCTTGAAGCGGATATCCAGCTGCAGTCGAGTTTCGATCTCGGCTCGACCAGCCACAAGTTGACTTATGGTTTTGACGGCGACCTGACAAAGGGCGACTATCAGGGCATCAATACCACCTATAATTCTCTGACAGACACCACGACGGTTCTGGAAAACCAGGGATTCAGCTTCCCGCGCGTCGATACGACCCGCGCCGATTTCTACATCCAGGACGAGATCACCATGCTGGATGACCGGCTGACGATCACGCCCGGCCTTCGTCTGGCGCATTATTCTATCGATCCGACCGGCGACAGCAGCTATCCGGGCCTGCCCGGCTATGAGCCGAGCAAGCAGGAAAAAACCGAACTGCTCAAGCGGATCGGCGCGATCTACAAGCTAGACGAGACATATTCCGTCTATGCCTCCTATGGCGAAGGCTTCAAGATGCCGACGTCGCAGCAGCTTTTCCAGTCGAGTTCCGACCCCTTCTCCGGTTCGTCGATCATTCCGAACCTCGATCTGAAGCCTGAATCCGTCCAGAGCTATGAGATCGGTCTGCGCGGCGAATACGAGCGCGGCTTCTTCTCTCTCGGCGCCTTCTATGCGGACTATGAGGACTTCATTCGGTCATTCCAGGAAGTACTCATTCCCGGCCCCGGAGGCGGACCGGTCACGGCCTATACGTTCGACAATGTCGAGGACGTCAAGCTGTGGGGCATCGAGTTCGGCGGTGAATACGAGGTGCGCGACGACACAACCTTGTCCGCCAACTTCAGCTGGTCGAAAGGACGTCAGCGTGTTTCGGCCGGATCGGCAAAGACTGCATTCGACGGTGCTGTCCCGTTCACCGCAGTGCTTGGCGTGAAGCACGTGCTGCCCGAATACAATCTTCAGCTCGAAGCCTTCGGTACCTTCGCCGCAGGGCGCACCGAAAATGCGAGCCCGACATCCTATCTGGCTTCCGGCTACGCGCTGTTCGACACCTATGCGAAATGGACGCCCCGGAAGAATTTCGAACTGACCTTCGGTGTCGAGAACATCTTCGATCGTCGCTACTTCCCGAACACGCTGACCGGCTACGAGCAGGCTGCACCGTCTACTGCGACGGCCAATGTCAACCCGCTTGAACTTCAGACGGGCGCAGGCCGCGTGTTCAAGGTCGGCGCCACGGTCAAGTTCTAATCCCTTTGCAACCTGAGGTGTGGGCGCAAGCCCACCCTCATTTTCGTGATAGCCATGTTCAAAATTCTTGCTCGTTTTCGAAGATTGCTCCTCCCTTGCATCAAGGCGCCCGGCGGTAAGCTAAGCCTTGCGCTTTTTGCTCTTGCAGTGGCGCTCAATCTCGGGGCCGTCTATGCCAGCATTCGCCTGACCCGCTGGACCGGGGAGTTCTACTCCGCGGTAGAAAAGGTCGATGCCACCCAAGTCTATCACCAGATCGGCATTTTTGCGCTGATCGTTGGCCTGAACTCGGCGCGTGGGCTGGCGCATGAATATATTCGAAAGGTCATCGAAATTCGCTGGCGGAGATCGCTGACGGATCATGCCATCAACCTCTGGACCGCCAACAAAGCCTATTGGTTTCTTGCCAATGGCAACGAGCAGCGCATCGACAATCCCGACCAACGCATTGCCGAAGACTGTCGCCTGTTTACCAAGGGACTGCTCGGCGAGGCGCTCGATCTCATCGGTGAGGTCGTGGGGCTTTTCTCCTATGTCGTGCTGTTGTGGAGCCTGGCCAACTTTCCGCTGTCTCTTGGCTTCATCGGTATCGACTATGAAATCCCGCGCTACATGGTCTGGTCCGCCTTCCTGTATGTCGCGATCTGCAGCGTCATTACCCACGTTCTGGGATATCCGCTCAAGAGCCTGCTTACCGAACAACAGAAGCGCGAAGCCAGCTTCCGTTTTGCAATGGCAAGATGGCGTGGATCATTCGACGAGGTTGCTCTCGCAGGTGGCGAAGAGGTCGAGAAGGACGGTTTCAAGAGGCGGTTCGACGCCGTCGCCAACAACTGGCGCCATCTGATCAGGCGGGAACTGATCCTCGGATTATTGACCTACCCCTTCCGTCATTCGGTTCTGCGCATCCCGCTCTTTGTCGCATTGCCCGGCTATCTCGCCGGTCACGTCGCCTTCGGCGGCCTGATGCAGCTCAGCATGGCGTTTTCGAATGTGGTGACGACCTTGTCCTGGTTCATCTTCTCCTATCGCAACCTTGCCGATCTGGTTGCGACGGCGGCACGCCTCGACAATTTCCTGCTTGCCGCGCAGGTCGCCGGACAGCAGAAGGCCGCATCCGGGATGATGCAGCCCAGCGACGGTACCCCGTCGCCGCATGTGGAAAATCTGACCCTCTACACGCCGGACAGCCGCGAGCTCGCATCGCTTGGCACCATCGCATTGGCACCTGCCGGTGCCATCTGGCTTCAGGGGCGATCAGGGATCGGAAAGACCACTTTGGTCAAAACGCTTGCCGGCCTATGGCAACATCGCCATGGCCATGCGGAATGGCCGGTCGATCAATCCATGTTCCTCTCGCAGAAACCCTATCTTCCGACCGGCACGTTGCTGGACGCCGCAGTCTACCCGGCGCTTGGTCGCGAGGTGGATGAAAAGCAGGCAATGGCTGTGCTCGATACGGTCGGTCTCGGTCATCGCTCTGCTGACCTTCTCATTGGGCAGGACGATGCGCCGGACGGCCTATCCGGAGGCGAGGTTCAGCGACTGGCGCTCGCCCGCGTCCTGTTCCACAAGCCCAAATGGGTTGTGATGGATGAGGCAACCAGCGCCCTTGATGAGAAGGCAGAGAGGGAACTGCTTTCCATCCTTCGGGAAAAGCTTCCCGAGACCGCCTTTTTCATCGTCTCTCACCGCAAACCAGACGGGATCGGCTCTTTCTCGACGATAAGCCTTTCCGAGCCCGCCAATTCGCCATCAGCAATGATGCCAGCCTAAGGACAATTGACCATGACACAGAACCCGACACCCGTACTTTTGGGAATAGATGCACAGCCGGACGACGTTCTTCTGCGGCTGCCGGAACTCGGATCCCTCATGATGATCGGTAAGGCAAGAGGCGCGACCCACGAGCGGATCGGCGCGGTCGCCGAAGTGACGCGAAAGGCAGAGCGACTTGCCTGTAGCGGTCGGTTCCATGACAGCCTGCTCGAACATGGCAACGTGCGCAGTATTCAGCTCAATGCAACGAGGCTCATTCAGGGCAAGGCCTATCCGCGCATGGAGTTCCATGACGGGGATGGCGAGACGCTGTTTGCGATCGTCGGCTTCGAGGGAGCCGAAATTTTCGAGGAGAAGCTTGGGCATTTTCCCTGCACGGAGCTGGGACCGGCGGAGGCCCTGCCTTTTCCGAAACGGGCGGATGTTGCTGAAGACGATATCGGTTCCCTCCCGCTCAAGGCGGCGCTTCAGTCGCAGCAACCCATCTCCATCGAGTTCGAGACACCGACATTCTGGCAAAGCTGGACTGGTGTCGTCGAGAGGGTCAATCCCGGCATGGGTTTCATCAATGTCACGCGGGATGATTTTCACCTGCATCTTCTCGGCGGGACGGTCGGTTCCTGGGTTGAGACCAGCGAGAGCGGCAGTGCGTTGCTGGTTGCGCTTGATCATCAGGGAGAAGAAACTGGCCTTCGCCTCTACGCTGCCTCTTCTGCCGCTTGGTCGGGTTGGGACAGTCGGGCATGAGCATGGCAGCAGGGCAATGGTTCGACCCGACCAGCCGCGAGCAGGTCGGCCATTCGGACATGATGCAGCGCATGTCGCAGATGCAGGCGGTGCTTCTGGGCGAAACGCATGACCGCTATGATATCCACCGTTGGCAGCTTCATGTAATCGCGAGCCTGTCGGCCTATAGTGACAATATTGCGGTCGCGTTCGAGATGTTCCCACGTGCCGTCCAGCCGGCGCTCGATCGTTGGGTGGCCGGTGAAACTGATCTTGAAGCGTTCCTGGAAGAATCGCGATGGGTAGAGGTGTGGCGTTTCGATCCCGCTCTCTATGCGCCGATTTTCCATTTTTGCCGCCAGTTTCGTGTGCCGATGCTGGCCGTCAATTGCCGGCGAGCACTTGTAACCGAGGTCGGCAAGTCGGGATGGGATGCAATCCCCGTGGAAGAGCGTGACGGTGTGACTCCGGCGGCTGCGGCGACGCCGGAGCACAGGCAGTATCTTTTCGACATAACCGGGGGCCTGCGTCCCGAGCGTGCCGTGCAGTCTGCAGTAGCTCCCGAATTCGACCGCTTCGTTCGCGCCCAACAAACCTGGGACAGGGCCTTTGCCTGCGGGATTTCGGAGAGTTTGGACGCTTATCCGGAGCGGTTGGTGATCGGCATCATCGGGCGCGGACACCTCGAGTTTGGTTATGGCACGCCCTATCAGTTGCGGGATCTCGGCGTGAAGAATGTCGGCGTGCTGCTGCCGCACGACTTTGACCAGGCGGAACCGGCCGTCGGAATAGCCGACGGCGTCTTCGTTCTTGATGATGCCGCCTGTTGATGATGCTCTTGCGAACTCTCGCTCAGATGTCAGCCAGGCGGATTGCCACCGCCTGGTCTATCCATGAAAAGACCTCGTCGGGCTTGGGTAAGGGCGTTCCTTTCAGGATATGGACGAGCTCCCAGTAGCGCTGCATGTTCGGTTTGTGCTCAAGCTGCTTTCGGCGCATGCGTCTGGCATTTTCCTCGTTCAGATCAGTGCCCTGCGCGCGAGCCCAACCTTCGAGATAGTCGCCTGCAAGAGACCACGCTTCGGCCGAGCTGGGCTCGACACCTCGCGACATGGCATCCTTGGACTTTGCCACGACCGTCTGCCAGGTCTCCTGAAGAACGTCGCCTTTCAACCTCACTACGCTATCCTCTGCGTTGCGGCGCATCTGGTCGGCGAAAGATGGCTCCGCCAGCAGGTTGGACAACTCGATCCAGGCATCGATCTGTTCGTCGGTCGGATTGTCGGGAAGTTCGGGTCTGCTCATTTCCAGCATCCATTTCTTCCATGTCGCATCGACCGAGGCCCCAGACACGACACGGTCCAGAAAGCCACGAAGGACATCGACACGCTCGGCATTTGAAACTGTGGTCATTTCCGAAATTCTCCTCAGGTCGTTGATGGTTGGTTCGCTTGAGCGCAATGCGGCCCGAATGGCCACAGCAACACGGCGCTGAGCTTCGATCTGGCTTTCGATTTCCGCCAGTTGAAGCGAAAGGACCTGGCCGATGGAACGCTCTTGAGAGAGCACCGCCCGGATAGACGGAATGCCGATTCCCGCTTCTCTTAAAGTCCTGACAAGTTCAAGCCTGATAAGGTCGGCCTGATCGAAGAGCCGGTAGCCGCTGTCTGTCCGATCCACATTCGGCAGAAGCCCTTGATCCGCATAGAAGCGAATACGGCGAACAGGGATCCCGCTCAGCTTTGCGATTTGCCCGATGGTGTAGGTGCGCTCTGTCATTGCGTCTTAATCGGGCCTCCACTCGGTGGAGGGTCAAGAGCGATTTTGCCGTGCGAGCCAATTATTTGCGGATAGAGAGAAGCGCAGAATTGAGATTGGCATTTCTGGAGGCCGTTAATGCCACTCGTGAGCCCGCTCATCCAAGCCCGGAAAGCTGTTTGCTGCGATCAATTCATTGGATCGATGAACTTGGGATCGCCTATCCTTTCGCAGCATGGGTGAGACGTTGCCTTGGTACTGACATGCTGGACGTTGGTTCAACATGTCAGTCGCGCCTTCGTTGATCTCATGCACATGCCGGCATCCGACTAAAAGCGAATGCCGAAACCTGTGTGGGATCAGAAGTCCCAGTCTTCATCCTCGGTCGCGACCGCCTTGCCGATGACATAGGACGAACCGGAGCCGGAGAAGAAATCGTGGTTTTCGTCAGCATTGGGAGACAGTGCAGACAGGATCGCTGGATTGACCTTGCAGGCTTCAGCCGGGAACAATGCTTCATAACCAAGGTTCATCAGCGCCTTGTTGGCGTTGTAATGAAGGAACTTTTTCACGTCCTCCGTCAGGCCTACACCGTCATAAAGCGCTTCGGTGTATTTTGTCTCATTATCATAAAGTTCAAGGAGAAGATCGAAGGCAAAATCCTTAATTTCCTGTCGTTTTGTCTCAGGAAGCAGATCGGTAGCGCGTTGAAATTTGTAGCCGATGTAATAGCCATGTACCGCCTCGTCGCGAATGATCAGGCGGATGAGGTCTGCGGTATTGGTCAGTCTTGCGCGGCTCGACCAGTACATCGGCAGATAGAAGCCTGAATAGAACAGGAAGCTCTCGAGAAAGACCGAAGCGATCTTCCTCTTCAAGGGATCTCCGGACGCATACTGTTCCATGATCAGCGCCGACTTCCGCTGCAGGAACTCGTTTTCCTCCGACCAGCGATAGGCGTCATCGACATCGGGCGTCAGGCAAAGCGTCGAGAAGATCGAGGAATAGGAGCGTGCATGAACGGCTTCCATGAAGGAAACGTTGGAGAGCACCGCTTCCTCATGCGGAGTAACGGCATCTTCCATCAGCCGCACGGCACCGACGCCGTTCTGGATGGTGTCGAGCAATGTCAGTCCGGTGAAGACGCGGATGGTGAGTTGCTGCTCATCGGTCTTGAGTGCCGCCCAGGACGGAATGTCGTTCGAGAGCGGCACCTTTTCGGGCAGCCAGAAATTGCTGGTGAGCCGGTTCCAGACTTCGAGATCCTTGTCGTCCTCGATGCGGTTCCAGTTGATGGCGCGAATGGTGGCTGCGGGTTTGACGGCGATGTTCATGGGATCGATTTCCTGACGGATCACAGCGCACACGATACGCAGCCCTGCACTTCCGTGCCGGTCAGCGCCATCTGGCGGAGGCGGATGTAGTAGATGGTCTTGATACCCTTCTTCCACGCGTAGATCTGCGCCTTGTTGATATCGCGGGTCGTGGCGGTATCGCGGAAGAACAGCGTCAGCGACAGGCCCTGGTCGACATGCTGGGTGGCCGCCGCATAGGTGTTGATGATCTTCTCAGGCCCGATCTCGTAGGCATCCTGATAGTAATCGAGATTGTCGTTGGTCATGAAGGCGGCGGGATAATAGACGCGGCCGATCTTGCCTTCCTTGCGGATCTCGATCCTCGAGACGATCGGATGGATCGAGGATGTCGAGTGATTGATATAGGAGATCGATCCGGTCGGCGGTACTGCCTGCAGGTTCTGGTTATACAGCCCACTTTCCATGACTTCGGCCTTCAACTGCCGCCAGTCTTCCTGCGTCGGGATATGGATGCCCGCCGTCTCGAACAGTTTGGTGACGCGCTCGGTCGTAGGCTTCCATTCTGCCTGGGTATATTTGTCGAAATATTCGCCGGATGCGTATTTCGAGTTTTCGAAACCCTTGAAGCTCTTGCCTTTTTCCACCGCGAGCCGGTTGGAGGCGCGCACGGCGTGATAGGCGACGGTGTAGAAATAGATATTGGTGAAATCGACGCCCTCTTCCGAACCGTAGAAAATCCGTTCACGGGCGAGGTAACCGTGCAGGTTCATCTGGCCGAGGCCGATTGCGTGGCTGTCCTCATTACCCTTGGCGACCGACGGCACCGAGGTGATGTCGCTCATTTCCGATACAGCGGTCAGCGCGCGGATCGAGGTTTCGATCGTCTGGCCGAAATCGGTGCTGTCCATAGCAGCGGCGATGTTGAGCGAGCCGAGATTGCAGGAAATGTCCTTGCCCATCTTCGCGTAGGAAAGATCGTCGTTGAACTCGCTCGCATCGCTGACCTGCAGGATTTCCGAGCAGAGATTGCTCATGGTGATTCGACCGGCGATCGGGTTTGCGCGGTTCACCGTGTCCTCGAACATGATGTAGGGATAACCGCTTTCGAACTGGATTTCGGCGATGACCTGGAAGAATTCCCGTGCCTTTATCTTCTTCTTGCGGATGCGGCCGTCCTCGACCATTTCCTGATATTTTTCCGTCACCGATATTTCGGTGAACGGCAAGCCATAAACACGCTCCACGTCATGCGGCGAGAACAGATACATGTCCTCGTTGTTGCGAGCGAGTTCGAAGGTTATGTCGGGAATGACAACGCCGAGCGACAACGTCTTGATGCGGATCTTTTCGTCGGCATTTTCGCGCTTTGTATCGAGAAAGCGCATGATGTCCGGGTGGTGGGCATGCAAGTAAACCGCGCCCGCGCCCTGACGCGCACCCAACTGGTTGGCGTATGAGAAACTGTCTTCCAGAAGCTTCATCACCGGGATGACGCCGGAAGACTGGTTCTCGATCTGCTTGATAGGGGCGCCCATTTCGCGAAGATTGGTCAGCGACAGTGCCACGCCACCGCCGCGCTTGGAAAGCTGCAGTGCCGAATTGATCGAGCGGCCGATGCTTTCCATGTTGTCCTCGATCCGCAGCAGGAAGCAGGAGACGAGTTCGCCGCGCTGTTTCTTGCCGGCATTCAGGAAGGTGGGTGTTGCCGGCTGGAACCGGCCGGAGATCACCTCGTCCACGAGATCGCGGGCAAGCTTTTCGTCGCCGCGCGCCAGCGCCAACGCCACCATGCAGACGCGATCTTCATAGCGCTCGAGATACCGTTTCCCGTCAAAGGTTTTCAGGGTGTAGCTGGTGTAATACTTAAAGGCGCCGAGGAAAGTCGGGAAACGGAATTTCTTTTCATAGGCGTGGTCGAACAGATCACGGACGAAGTTGAACGAATACTGGTCCAGAACCTCCTGCTCGTAGTAACCTTCGGTCACCAGGTAATCGAGCTTTTCCCGCAGGTTATGGAAGAAGACGGTGTTCTGGTTGACGTGCTGCAGGAAATACTGCTTGGCAGCCTGCCGGTCGCGGTCGAGCTGGATCTTGCCGTGCTCATCATAGAGGTTCAGCATGGCGTTGAGGGCGTGGTAGTCGAAGCCTGTCTCGGTCTTTACTGACGTCTTTGCAGTGGTCTGGCCAAGGGGCTGGACCGAGCCGCCGAGCGGCTTTTCGCCCGCGTCCCGTATTACAGAAGAGCTTGTCGCGTCCAAAATCGTTCCAATCCGTGTTTGACCTGATCGACATCCTCCGCCGTGCCCAGAAGCTCGAACCGATAGAGGAACGGCACCTTGCATTTGGCTGAGATGATGTCGCCGGCGATGCCGAAGGCTGCGCCAAAGTTGGTGTTACCGGCGGCGATCACGCCGCGGATATGTTTCCGGTTGTCCGCGTCGTTCAGAAAGCGGATCACCTGTTTGGGAACGGCACCTTTGCTCTCGCCGCCGCCATAGGTTGGAGCGATCAGAACGTAAGGCTCGTCGATGGCGAGCGCCTCGTCACTGCTGATCGGAATGCGCTGGGCGGCAAGGCCCAGCTTTGCCACGAAACGGTGGGTGTTTTCCGACTTGGTGGAAAAGTAAACCAGCCCACCCATCGCGCTCAGGCCATGGCCGGCACAAGGCTGCTGATCATGTCCGGACGGAAACCGGCCCAATGCTGTTCTCCGGCGATGACGACCGGCACCTGGCGGTAACCGAGGCCCTGCACAAGCTCATAGGCTCCCGCATCGGCTGATACATCGATGATCGTGTAGTCGATGCCCTGGCGATCGAGTGCGCGGGTGGTCGCGGTGCACTGGACGCAGGCTGGCTTGCTGTAAACGGTGATGGTCATCGGTCTTCCTCGTTTCAATAGGCGTGCAAAAGCGTTCGGACATCCGCCGATGTCCGGGCAAAAATGATGGAAAATGAAGGCATACGCAGGCGACCGCCGGGCGGTTAAACGCCCGTCATTCGCGCTGACGTGTATCGAAACTCGAACTCATAAGACTTCACCCCGAAGTTGCTCATGCGGACTGTTCGGGGAAGCGCACGCGCGGGATCATCCCACACGTTAACGCGACCTTCCGGACACCCCGCCCGTGGACGTTTTCGTTTGAGGCAGGTCTCCTGGCTCGCGGGTCGTCGCATCCATCTCACCTTCCCGAAACCTTTTGGGTCCCAGTGGTTTCCGAGCGGATGCTCGTCGCTCACAGTTGCGGGGGCAGCTTCGGCATTGCATGGCCCATCATGGACCCGGCGCACCGTATTCCCGTCTTAGCTTCCGATCAGAGAATCGGAAGAACCTCGAACACTAGATATAGTAGACGTGATGAAAATTCCGTCAACGACTAGATTGCGCCGAACCGGGTTTTTCCCCGAAATCCAATAATTGTTGGCAAGGCTGCAAATTCCGTCGCAATTTTTTGTGCTGCGACATTCGCTGCCCGGCAAAGGTCTGCACCCTGTCCCGCAACAGCGTTTCCTTCACATCCGCCAAATCGGCGTCATTGACGATTGCCAGCTGCGCTTGATCCATCGCAAGGACGGAGCCTCTCCATCTAGTGTCGACAACAAGGAGACGCGCAACATGTAGATTCCCATCAACGCAATCATGGAACCAGGAATGAACATTCAGGACGGTATGCCGGCTCAACCGGATTTGCCCGGTCAGGGTATGCAGGCAGCTCAGGAAACGCCGAATGCGCCGGTTTCCATCGACGCAATCTCGACGATCAACGAATATCTCGACAGGGCAGATTGGCGTGTCAACGCGAATGCCAACCAAGGCTATTCGCTTGGGGGACTGATTCTCAACGTCTCGGGCAAGATCGTCGCCAACTACTGGCTCTCGCATGTCTATCCACAGGCCGTCGGGCAGGCTCATCGCGATGGTGATTTCCATATTCATGATCTCGACATGCTGGCCGGATATTGCGCCGGCTGGTCGTTGCGCATGCTGCTTTCGGAGGGGCTGAACGGCGTTGCCGGCAAGGTCGAGGCTGGACCGCCTCGACATATGTCGAGCGCGATCGGCCAGATCGTCAATTTCCTCGGTATCTTGCAGAACGAATGGGCCGGTGCCCAGGCCTTCAGTTCCTTCGACACCTACATGGCGCCCTATGTGCGCGTCGATCGCCTGTCCTATGACCAGGTTCTGCAGTGCATGCAGGAGCTGATCTACAATCTGAACGTCCCGTCCCGCTGGGGTACGCAGACGCCCTTCACCAACCTGACCTTCGACTGGGTCTGCCCGGAAGATCTGCGTGACCAGGTCCCGGTGATCGCCGACAAGGCCATGGACTTCACCTATGGCGAGCTACAGTCCGAGATGGACATGATCAACCGCGCCTATATGGAGGTAATGGCGGGGGGAGACGACAAGGGGCGGGTATTTACCTTCCCGATCCCCACCTACAACATCACGCCGGATTTTCCCTGGGAAAGCGAGAACGCCGAACGCTTGTTCGCGCTGACCGCGAAATACGGCCTTCCCTATTTCCAGAACTTTCTCAATTCGGAACTGCAGCCCAACATGGTGCGCTCCATGTGCTGCCGCTTGCAGCTTGATCTCAGCGAATTGCTCAAACGCGGCAATGGCCTGTTCGGCAGCGCGGAGCAGACCGGTTCGCTCGGTGTCGTCACCATCAACTGCGCAAGGCTCGGCTATCTCTTCAAGGGAGACGAGCCGGCAATGCTTAACCATCTCGACGGGCTTCTCGATCTTGGCCGCGACAGCCTCGAAATCAAGCGCTCCGTCGTCCAGAAACTGATCGACGACGGACTGCTGCCCTATACGAAACGGTATCTCGGCACGCTCGACAACCACTTCGCGACACTTGGCGTCAACGGCATCAACGAGATGATCCGAAATTTTACCGATGACCTGCATGATATTACCAGCGAGTGGGGTCATGCATTTGCACTGCGGCTGCTTGATCATATCAGGGCGCGGATCGTGCTGTATCAGGAAGAAACCGGCCACCTCTACAATCTCGAAGCAACACCGGCCGAGGGCACGACGTACCGTTTCGCCAGAGAGGACAAGAAGCGCTACGGCGATGTCCTTCAGGCAGGTACGGCGGATGCCCCCTATTACACCAATTCCAGCCAGCTTCCGGCCGGTTTCACCTCCGACGCGTTCGAGGCCTTGACCCGGCAGGACGACCTGCAACGGAAATATACCGGGGGCACGGTTCTGCATCTCTACATGGGTACAAGATTGTCCTCGGCGGAGGTGTGCCGCAAGCTGGTGCGCCGGTCGCTCAAGAACTTTCGCCTGCCCTACATTACCATCACGCCGACATTCTCGATCTGCCCCAAACACGGCTATCTCGCCGGCGAACACGAGTTTTGCCACAAATGCGATGCCGACCGGATCGCGCGCCAGGCACTCAACAAAACTGCACATTGAAGGAACGTAGCATGCTGATTTCACAAGACATCGAAGCCGATGGCCAGACAAAGACCGCATCCACGCCAGTGCTGAGGGACGAAGATCGCCAGCGGTGCGAAGTGTGGACCCGCGTGATGGGTTATCATCGCCCCACCTCCTCCTTCAACCTCGGCAAGAAAAGCGAATTCAAGGAGCGGGTCTATTTCGTCGAAGGACAAACCGTCCGTGCCTGATCCTGCAGGTATCATCCGCGTCGGAGGTTTCGAGAGCCTGTCCTTATGCGACTGGCCGGGAGAAATCGTCGCGACCGTATTTTGCCAAGGATGCCCATGGGACTGTTCCTACTGCCACAATCCCGGCCTCTTGCCGGCGACAGGCGAGCAGGAGTTGCCATGGCAGGACATCCTGCAGTTCTTGGGAACACGACGCGGGCTGTTGGACGGCGTGGTGTTTTCAGGCGGTGAACCGACCCTGCAACGCGGTTTGGGCGTGGCCATGGCACAGGTTCGCGCCATGGGATTTCGTATCGGTCTGCATACCGGCGGTGCCTACCCGCGCCGACTGGCGGAGGTCCTTTCGCTGGTCGACTGGGTCGGTCTCGACATCAAAGTGGCCTTTGCCGATTATCAGCGGATAACCCGCGTGGCGGGAAGCGGTGCTCGCGCACGCGAAAGCCTGGAATTGCTGCTTTCCAGCGGTGTCGACTACGAGTTGCGCACCACCGTCTCTCCCGAGCTTTTCGACGATAAGGCCCTTGCCGATCTCAAAAGGGATCTCGCTGCCTTCACAATCGGGAAACACAAGATTCAGGAATGTCGGCCTGTCATATCACAGGGTCACTGATCGGAATCGGACTCTTTTGCCGGGCGGCGCAGAAGATAGGTATCCATGATCCAGCCGTGTTTCGCCCGGGCTTCTGCCCGGACCCTGCTGATCTCCGCACCAATATCCGCGAGACGACCATCAAGGCGGATTTCCATCGGGGTTCCGAGATAGGCGCCCCAGTAAATGACCGCTTCTGGATCATTGACCGTCTCATACGCCCGGCGGCCATCCAGCATGACGGCAACGTCGTCGACATTGTCCGGCCAGCTCTCGGCAAGACGCCGGCCGGTGGTAATCTCGACAGGCATGCCGATACGGTTCAGTGGAATTTTATGGCCGGCACAAAGCGCCTGCAGGCTGGTGATGCCGGGAATGACATCGTAATCGAAAGCGACGCGTCCATTGGCCCGAACGTGCTCCAATATCCGCAGCGTGCTGTCGAACAGCATCGGATCGCCCCAGACCAGCAGGCCGACGGTTTCATCCTCTTCAACCTGACCGGCAAGCAAGTCCTCGTAAATGGCGGCGATTGCCGAATGCCATTCGCCGACCGATTGTTCATAGCCACTCTGCGTACTGCGTGTCGGAACGGAAAAATGAACATAACGAGGCTGTCGCGCGGTGATGAAGCGATCACATATATCGTGGCGCAACTGCGCAAGAAATTCCTTCTCGGCACCTTTTGTCGGCACGAACAACACATCACAGCTATTCAGAGCGTTGACCGCCTGGATTGTCACATGCTCCGGGTTTCCGGCACCGATACCGATTACGCGAATCCTACGCATAGCGGCTACTCCATCATATTGCTGCGTCGCTGTGCCGGGTGACTAGCACGAAACCTCGGTGGTACGAACCCGGTCAGGGCGGCGTTCGGGATTTTCCATCATCACCACCCCGCTTCGTGACAAGTGGCAGGATCGGTTTCCTAAACTCCGCGATCACCGAAGGGGCCGCGGCCCCCTCGGTTCGATCAGCAGAGCATCACCGGGCGGCGGCTTGCACGCTGCGACTTGCAGCGGCCTGTCTTAGCTCTTTGGCGGCCGCGATCATGTTGACCAGCGCTGGCCGGACTTCATCCCACTTGCGGGTTTTCAGGCCGCAATCGGGATTGATCCAGATCTGGCCATCCTTCAGGCGTGTCCTGGCAAGAGATAGAAGAGTGCTCATCTCCTCTACCGCCGGCACGCGTGGCGAATGGATATCGTAGACACCGGGCCCGATCTCGTTCGGATAATCGCGTGCGACGAAGGCATCGAGAAGTTCCATCTTCGATCGCGAGGTTTCGATCGAGATGACATCGGCATCCATCGCGGCGATTGCGGCCATGATATCGTTGAACTCCGAATAGCACATATGGGTGTGTATCTGGGTTTCGTCCGACACGTCGCTGGAGCAAATCCGGAAGGATTCGACGGCCCAATCCAGATAATGCTGCCACTGAGAGCGACGCAGCGGCAATCCTTCCCGAAGCGCAGCCTCATCGATCTGGATCATCGCCGCGCCGGCTTCTTCCAGGTCATGAACCTCGTCGCGGATTGCAAGCGCGATCTGCCGGCACACCGTTTCACGCGGCAAGTCGTCACGTACGAAGGACCAGTTGAGGATCGTGACCGGGCCGGTCAGCATACCCTTCATCGTTTTTTCCGTCTGCGACTGGGCGTATTTCCACCATTCAACCGTCATTGGCCTCGGCCGGGAAACGTCTCCGAAGATGATCGGGGGCCGTACGTAACGCGAACCGTAGCTTTGTACCCAGGCGTGCTTGGTGAAGGCGAAGCCGGAAAGCTGCTCGCCGAAATACTGCACCATATCATTGCGTTCGAACTCGCCGTGAACCAGCACATCAAGCCCGATCTCTTCCTGCCAGCGGATGGCGGCCGTGGTCTCCTGTTCGAGGAAGGAGCGATATTCCAGCGGTCCAAGCTCGCCCTTGCCGAAACGCGCCCGAGCCTTTCGGACTTCCGGCGTCTGAGGAAACGAACCGATCGTCGTGGTTGGAAAAAGCGGGAGATCGAAACGCGCCTGCTGCACGGCTTGCCTCTTGAAGAAAGGTGAGTGGCGTTTCTGCTCGGTTCCGGCAATCGTCTCCAATCGGTCGCGAACCGCCGGATTGTTGGTGCGAGGCGATGCCGATCTTGCACTCGTAGCCGCGTGAGAAGATTTTACCGCCAGCGAACTGCCGGCCGTCGCCCCTGCCATGTTTTGTCCGAGAACGGCAACCTCATCCAGCTTCTGTACGGCGAATGAAAGCCAGGAGCGCAATTCGTCATCGAAATCCGTCTCCAGATCCACATCGATCGGCACATGCAACAGCGAGCACGATGGCGCAATCTGCAGGCCGATCGGCGCACGCGCCCTGACTATACGAGACAACCGGTCGGAAACCACCGAGAGATCGGTTCGCCAGATGTTGCGGCCGTCGATAATGCCCAGCGACAAGGTAAGTCCGGCAGGCACCTTGGCCGCCAGAGTGTCGAACTCAGCCGCGCCGCGGACCAGATCGAGATGAAGCCCATCGATGGGAAGAGCAAGAGCTGTCTCAATATTATCTCCCAGCGGACCGAAATAGCTCGCCAGCATGATGGAGAGCTCGGGCACGGCCTGCGACAGGGTTGCGTAGGCCTGTCTGAAACTGTCACGTTCACCATCTGTCAGATCAAGGACGAGGCAAGGCTCGTCGATCTGAACCCAGTCGGCTCCGGCATCCGCCAGCTCACCGAGAACACGGGCATAAACGCCGACGAGGCGGCCGAGCAGCGCCAAGGCATCAGAACCGTCGCGGATCTTCGCGAGCTTGAGGAAGGTTATCGGGCCAAGAATGACCGGCCGTGTATGGATGCCAAGCGCTTGGGCTTCGAGGAACATGTCGAGCGGGCGATTGGCGGTCAATTCGAAAGTCTGGTCGGTCTGCAGTTCCGGTACCAGATAGTGGTAGTTCGTATCGAACCACTTGGTCATCTCCAGCGCCGGAACGCCGTGCGTGTGACCGTGATGGGCATGACCGCAATCTGCATGGCCATTACCGGTCGAGCCACGCGCCATTGCGAAATACGTGTCGAGATCGACCGATCCACCGGACCAGCCATAGGCGGCGGGCACGGCGCCGACCATGACGGCCGTATCGAGGACATGGTCATAGAGCGAAAAATCGTTGGAAGGGATGATGTCGATCCCCTTACCCTTCTGCAGGCGCCAATTTTCCGCGCGCAGCTTTTTGGCCGTGTCGAGAAGTGTTGCCTGATCGCTCTTGCCTAACCAGTAGGCTTCGAGTGCGAATTTCAGCTCGCGATGTCTTCCTATTCTGGGAAAACCGAGATTTGCCGTCTTGATGCTCATTTCCTTGACCCCGAAGGTTATGGGCAAGGGCACAAGTGAGCGCATCGGCGACGGCGCACGGGTGCCGATCGCAAAAGCGGCACACCGGGACACCCCGCCCGTGGACGTTATCTATCGCGGCAGGTCTCCTGGCTTGCGGGTCGTCATCTCCGTCCGTCTTCCCGAGGTGTCTTCCTCAGTGACATTTTGAACGAAAACTCTCCGCCTACAGTTGCGGGGGCAGCTTCGGCTTCCGGCTGTGATCCAGCCCTGACCGAATTCCCTCTTAGCTCCGACGCATTGGCGCGCCGCAGAACCAACGATGGAAAAAGAATGCGACCAAACTCAAGGCAAGTCAATACGACATAAAGAAATCTTTATGTCGTTATGTGGTGCCGCCTATTGCGCCCGTTTGAGCCGTCTACGTCTTTCCGCGCTTAACCGAATATATTTTCTATAAAAACACTAGAATTAGAAAGACCAGTCTTTCTTCTGGCTATCCCGCTCCCTAGGCTTCTCTCACGGGGTTGGACGTCGGTCCGACCCGCGCTTCGAACGCAGTCGTCAGGGGGACACCAGTGACCAAGTCAATTCCATCATCCAGACATCATATCAGCCGTCGTTACGCACTCGCTCTTATTGGAGCCGTCGCCGGAAGCGTTTTCGTACCCGAGGCAGGCATGGTCTCCGCCGCACGAGCCCAAACCAGCGACCAGAAGCCGATAACGATTACCGATGAGCTTGGGCGCGAGGTTACCATCAAGGCCCCGATAAAGGCTGTCTATACCGACCTTTGGTACCAGACCGAGATCGTAAGGGCGATCGGCGCCGGCGACACGATCGTTTCGATCGACCAGACCTCCAACCCGAACAAGAACGCGGCCAACAAGGACTATTTTGCCAAGTTCGCCGATCTGCCGGATGCGGGCAATTTCAACAGCCCCAACTGGGAAACCATTGCGGCCTCCGGCGCGTAAAGAACACTTCCGCGCCGGAGGCCGCAATGG
>UBNQ01000023.1 GCA_900466875.1 Hyphomicrobiales bacterium
CCCTCCCCACAAGGGGGAGGGGCTTAACCCGGCCGCACGCTCTGCGCTCGATTGGGCCTGCTGTGGTGCGGCGTTCCAAACCCTCCCCCTTGTGGGGAGGGTGGCCGGCAGGCGGGAGGGGTTTTCGCGATAAGATTGTTCGATCAAGGAAGTACTGATTGGCACACCTCGTATCCATCGATGACGTCGACATGCGCTATGGCGGCGCGGACGGTACGCTTGCGGTCTCCGGCCTGACCATGCGTGTCGACAAGGGTGACTTTGCTGCCGTTGTCGGGCCGTCCGGCTGTGGCAAGTCCACGCTGATGAAGCTCGTCACCGGCCTGCATATCCCGCAGGTCGGAACCGTCATCGTCGCCGGCCAGCATGTGACGAAGCCCGTCTCGATCGTCGGCATGGCGTTTCAGAACCCGACCATGCTGCCCTGGCGCACGACGCTGGAAAACATCCTCCTGCCGCTCGAAATCGTCGAAAGGCACCGGCATCGCCTGCGCGCCAACAAGAAGGAGTACGTGGAGAAAGCGAAGTATCTGCTTGAACTCGTTGGCCTCAAGGGGTTTGGCGAAAAATTCCCCTGGCAGCTTTCCGGCGGCATGCAGCAGCGCGCCAACCTGTGTCGGGCGCTGATCCACGAACCGGAACTGCTGATGCTCGACGAACCTTTTGGCGCGCTCGACGCTTTCACCCGCGAGGAGCTGTGGTGCGTCATCCGCGATCTTCACGCGGCCCAGGGCGTTACCATCGTTCTCGTCACCCACGACCTGCGCGAAGCCGCCTTTCTGGCCGACAAGATCTTCGTCATGAGCGCACGACCGGGTCGCATTCTGAAGGAGCATCGCGTGCCCTTCGAGCGGCCGCGAGATCTCGAGATCATGTATGAAAGCAGGTTCAACGACCTCGTGCACCAGCTGCACGGCGAAATCGCGCAGGCGAGGGTGACGGCATGACGAGCGCAACGGAAAACACCACCGCAACACCCGCCGTCGCAAATCAGCCCGCCCGCATCAACTGGGTGAAGGCGGCCCCGTGGCTCTTCACGATTGGCCTGTTTCTCTTCTGGGAATTGCTGGTGCGCGGTCTCGGCATGCCCGTGACGATCCTGCCGGCTCCGAGCCGTATTTTTCAGGCAGTCGTCCAGTACTGGTCGCCGCTTTTGAAAAACTCGGCCCAGACGCTGTTCACCACCACGCTCGGTTTCGGTCTGGCGGTCATCGGCGGGCTGGCGATCGGCCTGTTCATCGGCTGGTCGAAGACGATTTATGCCGGGCTCTACCCGATCATGATCGGCTTCAACGCCATCCCCAAGGTTGCGGTCGTGCCGATCCTCGTCATCTGGTTCGGCATCGGCACCATCCCGGCCGTCATCACCGCCTTTTTGATCTCGTTTTTCCCGATCGTGGTGAATGTCGCCACGGGTCTGGCGACCATCGAGCCGGAGACGGAGGACGTGCTGCGGGCGCTCGGGGCAAAGAAGCTCGATATCATGCTGAAGGTCGGCATCCCGCGCTCGATGCCCTATTTCTTCGGCTCGCTGAAGATCGCCATCACGCTCGCCTTTGTCGGCTCGGTGCTCAGCGAGACAGTGGCGTCGAATTACGGCCTCGGCAATATGATGGCCTCCGCCCAGAGCCAGTTCAATGTGCCCTTGGTCTTCGCCGGTCTGCTCGCACTCGCCGTCGAAGGCATCGCCATGTATTCGCTGATGGCATCCCTCGAACGCCGCATGACCGGCTGGGCGCATCGCTCGACCATGGCGAACTGAGATCAAAAAAATGCCCCGGCGTAAATTTGTCGGGGCATGATCTTCATGAGGGCTCAGCTCATACCGGCAGCGGCGCGTCCGGGTTCACCAGCTTTTCGGCCCTCAGTTCCTGCCAGAAATCGGCAGGTACGACCTCCTTCAACGCGGCACTATCCTCGGCAATGCGCGAGGGCTGGCTTGCGCCGGGAATGACGGCGGCGACGGCCGGGTTGGCGAGCGAGAACTGCAGGCCGGCGGCCTTCATGCTGACGCCGTGGCGGTCCGCGATCGCCTTGATCTTCGCGATCTTCTGAGCCATTGCCGGCTTGATCGGCGCATATTCGAAATTCGGCCCGCCGACCAAGGCGCCGGAGCTGTAAGGCCCGCCGACAACGACACCCAGTCCACGCTCGGCCACCATCGGCATCACTCGCTGCAGCGCCTTGTCATGGTCGAGCAGCGTATAGCGGCCGGCAAGCAGAAAGGCGTCGGGCTTCGGTTCGTCCAGTTCCAGCACCAGTTCGATCGGCTCGACCTTGTTGACGCCGAGACCCCAGGCCTTGATCACGCCTTCGTTACGCAGCCGGTCGAGTGCCTTGAATGCGCCCTTGCGGGCTTCCTCGAATTTTTCCAGCCAAAGGTCGCCCCAAAAGTCCTGGGCGAGGTCATGCACGAAGGCGATCTCGATATGGTCGGTTTTCAGCCGCTTCAGGCTGTCCTCGATCGAGCGCAGCGTGCCGTCATGGGAATAGTCGTTGACCACCTTGTTCGGCAGGCCGTGGCTGAACACGCCGGCCTTCTCGCCCTGTTCGCGGGCGCTGACATCCTCGACCTCGTCGAGAATGTAGCGGCCGACCTTGGTGGAGATCACGTATCCGTCGCGCGGCTTGTCCTTGAGCGCGTCGCCCATGCGGATCTCGGCCAACCCTGCGCCATAAAAGGGGGCGTTGTCGTAATAGCGGATACCATCGGTCCAGGCGGCTTCAACAGTGGCGCGCGCCTCATCCTCTGGAATGTCGCGAAACATGTTGCCGAGCGGTGCGGAGCCGAAACCGATACGGCTCGGCAGAATATCCTTGAGTGCCATGGTGTTATCCTTGTTTTCGGGGTGTCAGCCGAGATCGACGGGGGTGACCACATAAGCGGTCCGCTCGGCCAGGCTACTGATCCTTGAGGCGTAGTCCTTGAAGTGGGGCGTCTGCCGATGCGCGTCAACCGCGGCCGCATCCACATAAAGTTCATCGAGTACGAAGCGTGCGGGGTTGGAATGATCCTGCCAGATGTCCCAGCGCAGGTTGCCGGGTTCCGCGCGGCAGGCTGGCGCCATCGAGGTAAGCAGCGCCCGCAGGTCATCGACCTTGCCGGGAAGGGCGGTGAGGATGGCGACGATTTTTGCGGTGTCTGTTTCAGTGGTCATGGGATGGTCCTTTGTATCAACGTCAGTCGAACGGTAGATGGGATAGCGACGGTGCTGCGAAACTCCCGCATCCCTGTGCCTGTCACAGGAATCCAGCCAGCCCAAGTCCTTGGGCTGAAAGGACCTTCCCGCGCCGCAGACGCGACGCTGCTGGATCCCTGTGACGAGCACAGGGATGAGGGAGAGTGGGGTGACGGCCACACCTCAAGCAACGTCTCGATTCGGCTCTGTAGCCCCATCGCTCACCAGAGACGACATCCTTGGGATCGTCCCTGGTCTCTTCCTATCCTTCAACTCACCTGCCGATCCAGCGCCTCGATCAGCGCAGCGGCGATCGGGTGGTCGGAGCGTGGGTTCTGGCCGGTGATCAGCTCGCGGTCGGTCACCACATTCGGCTCGAAATCCACCGTCGTCTTGCTCACGTTACCGCCTGCAGCCGTCAGCGCCTCGATCATGTTGAAATAGAGCTTTGCATGCAGAATATAGTCCTCGACGACCTTTTCTTCCGTGTCGGAAAACACTGTCATCCTGTAACCGGCATACTGCCAGCCCCTGGCCCATTCGCGCGCTTTGGCCTCATCGCCGGCAATCAGCGCCGAGCGGAATTCGCGGGCATGCGGCATGGCGGAAACGACGGCGATCGGGCCGTGGCACAGAAGTGCGGTAGGCTTTGCATTTTCATGGAAATGGCGAAGGATTTCGCCCATATCCGCATCGGTCATCAGATCGACGACCGGCCCCTGGCCGCCGGGCACGAAGACTGCGGCATAACTGTCCAGACCCTGTTCGACCGCCGCGCCAAGCGTCAGCAGATTGTTCATCGACGGGTCTTCGGCCCAGAATGCCTTGGCCTTCTGATAGGCTGCCACGTCACCGCCAAAGTGCTCAGGTGCATCGGATGCCGGGTCGATATGCGGCTTGGTGCCGTTCGGGGTGGCGAGCACCACCTGGTAACCGGCGGCGATCAGCGCCATTGCCGGCACCACCGTTTCGTTGAGATATTGGCCCGTTGCGCCGAAGCGGCCGCCCTGAACCTCGATTGCCGTTGCATTGGAACCGGCAATCAGAACCTTGCCCTTGCTCATCGTCTTGATCCTTTGAAGTTGTTCTGTCCGTTTTGGACAGCCTGACGATGCGCCTTCTCGACACATTCCGGAAATTTATTTAAATTATTCCAGACATAATCCATTCGTTATAACTGAATAGGCGTTCTGCTTGAATGAGATACGACCTCAACCTGCTGCCGGTCTTCGTCGTGCTGATGGAGGAGCGCAATGTCACGCGCGCCGCCGAACGCCTCGGCATCACCCAGCCGGCGCTGTCCAACACGCTCAACCGTCTGCGCGAAACCCTGCGCGATCCGCTTTTCGTGCGCGAACGATACGGCATCAGGCCGACTGAGCTGGCGGAAGAGATTGCGCCTGCGATTGTTGAGGCTCTGGCGAAACTCGACGATGTCATCCATGGCCAGCAGGATTTCGATCCGTTGAGCGCCGAACGCCTCTTCACCATCGCCCCCAACGACTATGTGGAATTCGTGCTGGTGCCGGCCATTGTCGAGCGGCTGCGCGATGTGGCGCCGGGCATCCGGCTGCGGCTGACGCCCTTCGGCAGCGATATCGCCGAGACCGGCGTGATGTCCGGCACGACGGCGATGGTGCTCGGCCGGCTCACCGATCCGCCCGACAATCTCGTCGTCCAGCACCTGATGGATGATGGGCTCGCCTGCGTCGTTCGAGCCGCTCATCCCGATATCGGCGACAGCATTTCGAAAGAACAGTACGAGCGGCTGAAGCACGTCAACATGCTGCCGCCCGGTCGCCTGCGCGCCGGCCTGTTCCAGTCGCTGGAAAAGCAGGGGCTGAAGCGTGAGGTGGCCGTGTCTGTCACCCATTTCCTGTCGATCCCGGAACTGGTGGCCGTCACCGACTATTGCACCACGCTGCCGAGCCTGATCTGCCGGCGCATCGCGCTCGATCCGCGGTTGAAGGTGCTGCCGCCGCCGGTCGATCTCGGCACCTTTCCGGTGCAGATGGCCTGGCATGTGCGATACCGCAATGACCCGGCGCATCGCTGGCTGCGGGGATTGATCGGCGATGTGGCGCGGCAGGTGGAGAGGGCGCTTTAGGCGAGGCCTATCGCCGCTCTCTTTCGCCTTGGAATGAATCTTTTAGGCACTCTTTCACAAGTCGTGATTAGATGCTTGCTCATGAACATCATTCTAAGGGCATGAAGGCCTTGGACGAAAACATGACGATGGTGCAGGCGGCGCGGCTGATGGAAGCTGCCGGCGTCTGCGTAGCCGTGTATGATCACGAGGACCGTTTGCGTTATGCCAACCGGGCCTTTCGCACCGCATGGTTCATCGAAAAGGATGAGCAGCCGCTCTGGCCGGACCTGATGCGCCGCAATTTCCATGCGCGGCGCGGCACCGTCATCAAGGTCGAGAACTTCGAAGCCTGGCTCGCCTCAACGGTGTCTCGGCGCGGCAAGGCGGGTTTTCGCGCTTTTGAAACCGATCTGCATGACGGTCGCTGGTTGTGGATGACCGAGACCATGCAGGCCGATGGCTGGATGCTCTGCGTGGCAAGCGACATCACCTCGATCCGCCCCGACGAGCGGGCGCTCAGGCAGGACCGCGACGACGCGATCAGGGCGTCCCAGACCGACGAACTGACCGGCATTCCAAGTCGCCGTTTCGTCATGACCAAGCTCAACGATCTGCTGGCGGACAAGGGCAACGACGACGGCCCCCATTGGGGGCATGTCGGCTGCATCGCCGTGCTCGACATCGACAATTTCAAATATATCAACGATCGTTTCGGCCATTCGGTGGGCGACGCGGTGTTGAAGGATTTTGCCGCAACCCTGCAGCGCCATGTTCGCAAGACCGATGTCCTGGGGCGCGTCGGCGGCGAGGAATTCGTGCTCGTCCTGCCCAATACGGCAGCCGGCGAGGCCGAGGAGATCGTCGGGCGGATGCTGGAAGCGGTACGGATTTCACGGCCGGTGCCGGGGCAGGTAAGTTTCCGTTACACGTTTTCCGCCGGCATCGCCTGCGCCGAAGGCGGCGAGAAGGCCGATGATCTCTACCGCCGCGCCGACCTTGCGCTTTATGCCGCCAAGATGCGCGGCCGCGACCAGATCAGCCTCGATCCCACGATGCAACTGGGCTGAAAACGGGTCACAGACCCCGTACGGTGGCCGGTTCTGTGAGCGAGGGCAGGTGGCGGCGGATATGGTCGCCCAGCATGGCGGCGGCGGTCGACGGCCGGCTTTCGGAAAATTCCAGCGCGATGCCGATTGTCGGTAGCGCCGGCAGGCCATGCTCGACGATGTGAAGGTCAGGCGGCACCGCCGTTTTCGTCAGCACGCTGACCGCATGGCCGGCACGCGTGATCGCAATCAGCCCGGCCAGGCTGTCGCTGGCGAACGCCACCCGGTAACGGCGGTTGACCGCCTCCATCGCATCACAGGCGGCACGGTAATCGAGCGTCGTCGGCGCCGACAAGGCCAGCGGCAGGATTGGATTGGAAAGCACCGGCGTTTCGGGTCGGTCGGCCACCCAGACGAAACGCTCCCGGCGGATCACTGCTGCATCGTCTGCATCCGGCAGCGAGACCAGCGCCATGTCGATCTGCCGTCGCTGGAGGAGGGGTTTTAGCCCGATCGTCGGCGCGCAGGTCAGCCGCAATTCGACCTGCGGATTGGCGGAGCAAAAGCTTTTCAGCAGTTCCGGCAGGAAGGCGATCGAATAATCCTCGGGGCATCCAAGGCTGACCGTGCCCTTCAGCGCCACGCCGCCCATATCGGCCAGGATTTCGTCATGCCGGGCGATCAGCTGTTCGGCATGCGACAGCAATTTTTCTCCCGCCGATGTCAGGCGCATTCCCGCGCCGGTGCGTTGCAGCAGCGGTTGCCCGACCTGCTCCTCCAGCCGCTGCATCTGCATGCTCAGCGCCGATTGCGTCCGCCCGACTTGGTTGGAGGCAAGGCTGATCGAACCCGTGCGGGCCACCACGACGAAGTTTTTGAGAAGTGCGAGATCAAGCATGGCGATATCAGTAAAATGGATATCGGATTGAAATACTATCAATTGGACTGGCGTGCCAGCGGCTTGTTACCCTTCCGCCCAATCAATCACAAAGGGGAATTGCCATGGACAACGCCGCCAAGACCGCAACGTCGCTCAACGACGACCCAGCCTTCTGGGCCGATGCCAACAAGCACCTGACCCGCTATGGGCCGGCCTTCGAGGAGGTCATCATCGAGCGCGCCGAAGGCAGCTTTGTCTACGATGCCGATGGCCGCGCCATTCTCGATTTCACCTCCGGCCAGATGAGCGCCGTGCTCGGCCATACCCACCCGGATATCGTCTCGACCGTGAACCGCCAGATGGCCTCGGTGGCGCATCTCTTTTCCGGCATGCTGTCACGCCCGGTGGTGGAACTGGCGGCAAGGCTTGCGGCACTCGCGCCGGGCCTCGACCGCGTGCAGCTTCTGACCACTGGTGCCGAATCCAACGAAGCGGCGATCCGCATGGCAAAGCTGGTCACCGGCGGGCATGAAATCGTCGCCTTCGCCCAGAGTTGGCACGGCATGACCGGGGCAGCCGCTTCGGCGACCTACAGCGCCGGCCGCAAGGGTTACGGCCCGGTCTCGGCCGGTTCCTTCGTCATCCCGGCACCAAACGCCTATCGCCCGCGCTTCAAACATGCGGACGGTTCGAACGACTGGCAGGCGGAGCTGGACGACGCGTTTCACCTGATCGACAACCAGTCGACCGGCAATCTGGCCGCCTTTATCGCAGAACCGATCCTGTCGTCCGGCGGCATTCTGGAACTGCCGCTCGGTTATCTCGCGGCGCTCAAGAAGAAATGCGAGGAGCGCGGCATGCTGCTCATCCTCGACGAAGCCCAGACCGGCATCGGCCGTACCGGCAACATGTTCGCCTTCCAGCGCGATGGCGTCACGCCCGATATCATGACCCTGTCGAAGACGCTGGGCGCCGGCCTGCCGCTTGCCGCCGTGATGGTGAGCGCGGAAGTCGAGCAGAAAGCGTTCGAAAAGGGGTTCCTGTTCTATACGACCCACGTCTCCGACCCGCTGCCGGCGGCCGTCGGGGTGACCGTGCTGGATGTGATGGCGCGCGACAATCTGGTGGAGCAGGCGGTAAGCCGCGGCAAGCGCCTGAAGGACGGTCTGCTGTCGCTGCAGCAGCGTTTCGAATGCATCGGCGACGTGCGCGGCCGGGGGCTTCTGCTGGGCCTGGAAGTCGTCACCGACCGCCACACCAAGGCGCCCGGTTTCGAACTGGGGGCAAAGATCATGGAAGAAGCGATGCTGCGCGGGCTCTCGATGAATATCGTCAAGCTGCCCGGCATGGGCGGCGTCTTCCGCATCGCCCCGGCGCTGACGGTCTCGGAAGCCGAGATCGACCGCGGCGTCGAGATCATGTCCGACGCGATTGCGGCGGCTCAAGGCTAGCCGGTAGCGGCGACCGCTCAAGGCCGTCGGTCAGACCGGGCGCTTCGAGCAGGAATGGATGGCGACCGTATCCTGCCCGAGCCGCAGGATACGGCAGGCGGCGGCGATGAACCGCGCCTCGACCTCCGCAGCATTTTCCGTCGTCATCGCCTCTGGCTCGTAGATCACCAGTTTCTCGACCGGTTTCGGGGTCAGGAAGCCGCTGAGGTAAAGCCGTGTCCGGATTCTGGATTTCGTATAGGAACTGAGATGCCTGGATACATGAATGCGAAGTTCTTTTAGCATTGCAGTAGG
Organism: Hyphomicrobiales bacterium; assembly: GCA_900466875.1. Lineage (GTDB taxonomy): Bacteria > Pseudomonadota > Alphaproteobacteria > Rhizobiales > Rhizobiaceae > Neorhizobium. The sequence continues at coordinate 8,940 of UBNQ01000023.1, forward strand.
CCTCGGCGTTCAGCCTATGTTTGCATCAAGGCCTGTCATCAGCGTTAAGCGGATCGGTTGATTTTACCCGATCTGGAAAAGGGCGGAGCGAAACCGGCCTTGTCAAGGCATCAGGCCGGGGCGATGCCGGTCGTGCCGGGGCGGTCCTTGAATTGCAGGAATGGGCGCTCGATCAGCCTGTAGCTCAATTCGGACAGGAGGAAGCAGATGATCAAGCTCGGCAGGATCCAGAGGCTTCTCGATATGCCGGATGCGAAGAAGAAACTGATCACTGGAAGATGCCAGAGATAGAAGCTGTAGGAGCGTCTTCCGAGGAAGACCAGCGGCCTGGTCGCCAACAGTCCGGCCAGGGGATTTCCTGGCATGATTGCGCTGGAGACGATAAGTCCCGCTGTCAGGGAGGCTGCCGGGATGTAAAGCCACAGCCACTGCGATTGCGCATCGAACAGGAATAGTTGCGCGACGAAAGCCGCAGCGGCAAGCGGCCACAGGTGGGAAATGCCGCTTCTTGTCAGCTGCTCCTGCAGGCCGGCGATGATGCATCCGATCAGCAGGCCGTCGCAATGCGTATCAAGGCCATTATAGAGCCTCTCGGCATCGGCTCCGGACATCCACAGATAGGTCCGCCAGGCCATCGACAAGACCAGCAGCACCGCCGCAACCTTGGGAACGGAACGGGCGCTGCGCCACGCGGCCACGGCCAGAACGATGAGCGACCAGAACGCATAGAACTGCTCTTCGACCGCCAGCGACCAGTAATGCCCGAGCGCCCCGCCGGTTGTCGTCGAGAAGGCCCTGAGCCAGTTCATGAAGCTCAATGCCGATGCTGCCGCGTTGAGATCGGCATTCTCGCCCTGGAACTGCAGCAGGTTCCTGCCGAGCAGATAGACGATCAGGGTGCAGAAAAGCGAGGCAGGCAGGATCCGCAGGGCGCGACGCTTGTAGAATGCGGCAATCGAGATTGTCCCCGTGCGCGCCACTTCCTTCAACAGGATTGAGGTGATCAGGTAACCGCTGATGACGAAGAAGACGTCGACTCCGATAAACCCGCCCGGAAAGAAATCCACATAGGAATGGCAAAGGAAGACGACAAGAACGGAGACCGTTCTGAGCCCGGTGATCGCCTCGATATATTTCACGGTGCCATTTTGCATTGACGCAAGGTCTCTTTAATCCCGGTTTTTCAAACGGCGTCAGGTGAAGAAGCAGTGTTCGGTCGGCGGGAGGATGGTTTCGGGTGCAATATTTCCATTAAGCGGAGAATTGACGTCGACACAATTGAGTTGCGATGATTTTGTTGGTTTATGTTTGTTTAAATTAACAGGAGTCCATGTCAATAAAGGCGAGTTTTTTTCGTAATTTAGGATTAATATTGGCGTTTCGGGGGATTTGTTTGGTAATGTTTCCGCCAATGGCGTGATTGTTGTGGCGGAGCGGTGGTGATATTTCAATACTTTACTTAAGTATAGTTGGCTGTGAGGGCGGTCGGGCTGACGGGCAATAAGTCCGCAGGTGCTTGAAGGGACGGCGCGAGGGGATCGAGATCGTTCGACCGCATCGCGGAAGACTTGGACATTTCAGGCGGTCAAAACCGCGCCGGTTTCAGCATGCATTCGGGGAGGGCGGCCATGATGGCCGGAGAGATCATGTCTGCGGGAGGTCTCTTGATGATCCGCCGTGTCTATTGCCGCCTGCGGGCCGAAGGTGTGCCGGAAGGGGGCGATCCCAAGCTGCTGGCGGCCAATCTCGTCTATCTCTACCGGATCGGCGTGAAGGATGAAAAGCAACTGATCGCACTTGCGCCTTATGTCACCTGAGTGAGGCCGGGGCCCGGGCGTTTCCCATTCCCGGACAGGGATGATCGTGTGGACCTCCTTTAATTAAGCAAGTTTGAATATTCGCTGACATGATTGACGCTGCTGTGCGTTAAATGCCGTCATGCTAATATTCAACGCACGTCATCGCAGCATTCTCCAGGACCGGACCGGCAATTTCGGGGTGATGACGGCGCTCATCCTGCCCATGCTGCTCGGGGGTGCCGGACTGGCGATCGACACGGCCAATCTGATGGTATCGAAACGCCAGTTGCAGGAAGCGACGGATGCCGCGGCACTTGCCGTTTCCGGCGCGATGGCGAACGGTTCCGACACGGCAGCCGGCCAGAAACTCGGCAAGGATTTTCTCGCGGGCCAGTTGGCGAACTACATGAGCGCGACCGACGCGACAGCGATCAAGAATGCAACGGCGGTGGCGATCGTGACCAACACGGACGCATCGACCGGAGCCAAGAGCTATTCGGTATCCGTCACTTCGTCGGCCAATATTCAGCTGACGCCGTTCACCGGCCTCATCGCCGGGCAGACCTATCCCGTTTCTGCCGCCAGCAAGACGGTATCGGGCGCCGGCAGCGGAACCGGAGCTGACGGCGCGGCGGCAAGCAACGGCATATCCATGGAAATCCTGCTCGATGAATCGGCCTCGATGGCGGAAAACACCACGACGGTGAAGGGCACGAAATGCGTCATCAACCTGCTCGGCATCTGTATCGGCCAGCAGACCGTTTATGTGACCAAGGTGGAGGCGTTGAAGCAGGCAGCGGCCACCCTGTTCGACGAACTCGACAAGTCTGACCCGAAGACACGCTTTATCCGCACCGGCACGATTTCCTATACGAACGGCATCAAGGGCCAGTCGGCGGTTGCCTGGGGAACGACGGCGGCAAGGCAGTATGTCAACGCCATGACGCTCAACCCGGTGGGCGGAACGGACGCGACGACGGCCGTGACCACCGGGACCTCCAACATCAAGAGCAATATCTACGGCACCGACACCGAGAGCGTCGAGCAGGCCAAGAAAGGCAACAAGACGTCGGATCGCTTCATGATCCTGATGACCGACGGCGAGATGACCGGCAACAGCCTGGACTGGAGTTCGAAGCTTGACCAGAATGTCCGCACCGGCTGCGACAACGCCAAGACGGCGGGTCTCAAGATCTATACCGTCGCCTTCATGGCGCCGCCCAAGGGGCAGGAACTGCTGAAATACTGCGCCTCGACCGCTGCGAATTACTACGAACCCAACACGATGGAAGCACTGGTCGCGTCGTTCAAGTCGATCGCCGACAATGCGATCAAGCCGGTGAACCGTCTGACCAACTAGCCGCCAACCGGCCGGTCGCGCATTTCCTGCCGTCGGATAAGGGAACCGGATGGCGGCCTTCCTGTTCTACTGTGCAGACACGCAACGGAAAGGGAAACACATGGTTGAGGCACAGGGAGAAAAGACGCAGGCGCTGGAACTTGCGCAGGAATATCGCCGGCTCGGCGGAACGCGACTGGCCAAGATGGACGACAATTTTGTCAGCACCCGTCAATGGGATGACGAACCCGCCGAAGCGTCACGTTTCTGGCACGATCGGGTGGAAATACTGGACGACCGGCATCAGGCGGAAGTCGTCAGCCATCTGAAATCGATGAATTCCTGAGCTTTCGAAATTTCGGGCTCCCAAGGCGAAAGCCGCCATTGCCCGGGCGGATCCGAAAGATCCGTCCGGGCAAATGGTTTGATGGGAAGGGGTCAGAACACCGCCAGATATTTCAGAAGTGAAATGATGCCGATGATGATGACGACGACGCGCACGATCTGGCGCACCTTCGCGTCAAGCGGCAGCATGTTGACAAGATAAAGCACCAGCACAATCACCAGGAAGGTGATCAGGATGCTGATCAGAAGTGACAAACCCATAGCCCCAGTCTCCATATTTTTTCAGGCGCGTCCTGCGCCGATCACAAAACTGTAATTATGAGCCGATGCTGAAAAGGAAAGGGGTCTCAATAAGATAGTGTGCAGATATCATGGCCCGGCCCAAACTGCAGCCCGGATTGCGGCTTGTTCACGGATCGCGATTTCCCATATTGGGCGAAACGGCCGACGAGCCTGATGGAGACGCCCGTGTTCCACTTCGATAATTCCTACGCCCGCCTGCCCGACAGGTTCTACGCTTCGGTCTATCCCGAGCCGGTGGAGGGGCCGAAGCTGATCCGGTTCAACGCGACGCTGGCAAGGCAACTGGGGATCGAGGCCGATATGTCCGATCCGGACCGTGTGGCCGCGACGCTTTCCGGCAATGTCGTGCCGCAAGGGGCGGCCCCCCTCGCGATGGCCTATGCCGGCCACCAGTTTGGCAATTTCGTATCCCAGCTCGGGGACGGCCGTGCCATCCTGCTCGGCGAGGTCATCGACGACCACGGCATTCGCCGCGACATCCAGCTGAAGGGCGCAGGCCCGACGCCGTTTTCGCGGCGCGGCGACGGTCGTGCGGCGCTCGGTCCGGTGCTGCGGGAATATATCGTCTCCGAGGCGATGGCGGCACTCGGCATTCCCGCGACGCGGGCGCTGGCGGCGGTCGCGACCGGCGAACAGGTTTTTCGCGAGACGGTGGAGCAGGGGGCGGTTTTCGTGCGCGTGGCGGCAAGCCATGTGCGGGTCGGCACCTTCCAGTTCTTTGCCGCCCGTGGAGACAATGACGGCATAAGGGCGCTGGCCGACTATGTCATCGAGCGGCATTATCCCGAACTGGAGACGGCGGAAAACCCTTATGCGGCGCTGCTGGAGGCGGTCGCCTTCCGGCAGGCGGACCTGATCGCCCGCTGGCTCGGCGTCGGCTTCATCCACGGGGTGATGAATACCGACAACATGACCATATCCGGCGAGACGATCGATTTCGGCCCCTGCGCCTTTCTCGACGAGTACCACCAGATGAAGGTGTTTTCCTCGATCGACCAGGGCGGCCGTTACGCCTATCGCAACCAACCCGGCATCGGCCAGTGGAACATCGCAAGGCTGGCGGAATGCCTGGTGCCGGTGATCGACCCGGCCCAGGACAGGGCGGTGGATGCCGCAAACGAAGTGCTGAAGGCGTTCGGCGAGCGGTTCCAGGCGCAGTGGATCTCGGTGTTCCGCGCCAAGCTCGGTCTTAAAACGCAGGCCGATGGCGACGGTGAACTGGTTCAGCGCCTGCTGTCTGTGATGCAGGAGGCGGAAGCCGATTTCACGCTTGTTTTCCGTGGTTTGGCAGATGCAGCGGAAGGCCGGGACGAGCGGTTTCTGGCCCAGTTTGCCGACCCGTCCGGGGCAGCGGAATGGCTGGCCCTGTGGCGGGAGCGGCTGGCAGAGGAGGCTGACGGCGATGCGGGACGCTCAGCGGCAATGCGCGCCGTCAATCCGGCGGTCATCCCGCGCAATCACCGCATCCAGGAAGCGATCTCGGCTGCCAATTACGGCGACTTCTCGTTTTTCGAGCGGCTGCTCGAAGCGCTGGAAAAACCTTTCGAGGAGCGGCCGCAATTCGCCGACTACATGACCCCGCCGACGCCGGAGGAAAGGGTGACGCGGACGTTCTGCGGAACGTAAAAGTCAGCGCAGGCGCTTGCCATCCGCGCCGATCACCGCCTCACCGTCCTCCTTGGAAAACGGTCCCTTGTGGCTGTCGGGCAGGATGTCGAGCACCAGTTCGGACGGGCGCGCAAGGCGCGTGCCGAGGGCCGAGACGACGAAGGGGCGGTTGATCAGGATCGGGTTTTCGAGCATGGCCCCGATCAGCGCCTCGTCGGAAAGGGCAGGATCGCCAAGGCCGAGTTCGGCGTAGGGCGTGCCCTTTTCACGGATCGCCTGGCGGACCGTAAGCCCGGCATCGGCGATCATTCGGGCAAGCTCCGCCCGCGATGGCGCTGTCTTCAGATAATCAACGATGGCAGGCTCGATCCCGGCATTGCGGATCATGGCGAGCGTGTTGCGCGAGGTGCCGCAGGCCGGGTTGTGATAGATCGTGACCTGCATGGATCATGCCTCCAGTGCGGCGATCGCCTGCTCGATGCCGGGAAGCGCATCGGGGCCGAGCGGCAGGAGAGGGCGGGGCAGATGGCCGACCTTCAGGCCGAGCACCCCTGCCGCGGCATGGCTGGCGCGCAGGCCGCCATGGACCTTGAAATAATCCCAGAGCGGCTGGAAGGTTTTTTCCAGACGCGCGGTTTCCGCCGCGTCGCCGGCAATCGCCGCGCGGGTCAAGGCCAGCGCCTGTTTCGGGAACAGGCCGGCAACGACGCTGTACCAGCAGTCGGCACCCGCGAGCAGCGCCGCGGGGCAACCCCAGTCGCCGCTGTAACCGATCGCGAAGCCGGATGGGGCGGTTGATCTAAGGCGGGTGATCTCGCCGGAAAAATCGCCATCCTTGGGCAGGGGCATCTTGATCGCGCTGATATTGGCAAGCCCGGCAAGGCGCTCGATCAGCGTTTCGCTGAAGGAGAAATGCGTTGTCGTCGGATTGTTGTAGATCGCCAGCGGCAGATCCGTTGCGCCGGCAACCGCCTCGAAATGGCGAAACGCTTCGTCTTCGGTGAGCGGCGTGTAGGAGACCGGCGCAAGCAGCAGCGCCTGCGCGCCGGCGGAAGCCGCGTCGCGGGCAAGTGCCTGTGCATCGTCTGTGCGCAGCGTGCCGATACCGACGATGACCGGGATCCGGCCGGCGACGAACTCGACGGCGGCGTTCACCGCCCGGCGGCGTTCCTCGCGGGTCAGATACATATAGGTGCCGGTGCTGCCGAGCAGGCCGATCGAATCCACCTTCGCCTCGACGATGCGGGCGAGAAGCTGCTGCAGCGCATCGGTATCGACGCGACCGGCTTCGTCTGCCGGTGTCAGCGGGAAGGCGGAAAGGCCGGTAAAGGCGGGGGCTGTTGTCGGCATGCAAATCTCCGGCGGAACGTTCGGCCCGCCACTATGAGCGATTGCCCGAGCATCGCAAGAGAGAAGATCGGTAGCGGCTTCGACAAAAACAGAAGTATAGGAAAATAATCCTTGACGGCGTGACGGGGCTTTGATAGGGTTCAGGCATAGTCGAAGAGCTGCGCCGAACGGCGGAGAGCTTCGAAAGGCGTGCGGCCGTAATTTCCTGGCGCTGCAGCTGTGATCCAATTTTAATCCGACATCGCGATCCGGGGACGACATGCTGCAGCCGATAGGCTGGCGGCGGTTTTTCCCGTGCGTTTCAGGGATCTTGCCATGGATGAATTCGACAGTTTCGATCCCGCCCTTTTCGGCACGTGGCGGGAACGCCCGGCCTATGGCGACGCGAGCCCGATGGCGGATACAGCGCTGGCGGGCGAAGTGCGGGCAGCACTTGAGACGAAGTCCGCAGATACCGTCATCTCGCCGACCGAGGAATTGCGCCGGTTGCTGAACGAGATGACGGTGGAGATGCGGGAGCAGTTTTCCACCTTTCGCAAGATGCGCGAGAGCGCGGCCGTGGCGCTGACCGATGGCGACGAGCCGGCGCAGAAACTGGCGCGCGCCGATGTCAAGGCGGCAACCGATGCCATGAGCCTGATCGTGCGCACGCTCGAAAAGGTCGACGGTCTTCAACGGCAGCTGGCGCGCGATCGCGACATCGAGGCGGAACGGGTGGCCGACGAGGGCGGATATGAGGAGGCGAAAGAACGCCTGCAGCGGCTGATAGAGGACAAGGCGAATGAGCGGGCCAGAGGACTTTTCGCGACATGGATGCGAAACGGCGGTGTCCCTGATCCTGAGCCTGAACGAACCGGTGCAGGCCCACCATCAGGCGCGGGATGAACGTCGCGCGAAGGCATCCGACGCGAGGCGTCTTGCCAAGCAGAAAAACCGTATCGTCGCTCAGTATCAGGTAGACATGCAGGGTATCGACCAGCTGCATGAAGGTGAGTGCATGGCGGTTACCAGCGCAGAAAACATCCTCGCGCGAGGAGCCAGTCACGCACCGGCGATAAAAACACAGGAAGCGATACGCGCGGACTTTTCCGAGTTCGTCGAGGTGGAGGGACTTGTCGTACCGGCACAGTTCGTCCCTCGTTATGAACGGGACTGGGACGTCAACGGGCGCTCCGAGCAAAAACCGCCGGCGGGTGATTGGCGTACATGGCTGGTCATGGGCGGGCGCGGATCGGGAAAGACGCGGGCGGGGGCGGAATGGGTGCATGCGCTGGCCTCGGCCGCTGAGCGCTCCGACCTGAGGATCGCGCTGGTGGCGGAAACGCTGGGTGATGCCCGCGAGGTGATGATCGACGGCGTGTCCGGCATCTGCCGGATTGCGCGGGGCAAAGGCCCGGATTTCGAGATTTCCCGTCGCCGGCTCGTCTGGCCGAGCGGGGCGGTGGCACAGATTTTCTCTTCGGAAGATCCCGAAGCGTTACGCGGGCCGCAGTTTCATTATGCCTGGTGCGACGAGATCGGAAAATGGAAACATGCGCAGGAGACTTTCGACATGCTGCAGTTCGGTCTGCGGCTGGGCAGGGATCCGCGGCAGCTTGTGACGACGACCCCGCGGCCGGTGCCGGTGCTGAGACGGCTGATCGCCGATCCTTCGACGCGGCTGGTCAGGATCGCCACCGGCGACAACCGCAATAATCTGGCGCCGGGTTTCATCGAGGCGCTGGAACGGCGCTATGGCGGAACGAGGCTGGGGCGGCAGGAACTGGCCGGCGAGCTGATCGAGGACCGCGAGGATGCGCTGTGGCGGCGCGGCGAGATCGAGGCCTGCGTGGTCCGTGCCATACCGGCCCTGAGGCGGGTTGTCGTGGCCGTCGATCCGCCTTCCGGCATAGGACAGAATTCCTGTTGCGGCATCGTTGTGGCCGGACTGGAGCCGGAAGGACGGGCAGTCGTTCTGGCGGATTGTTCGTTGGAGGGCGCAACGCCGGCCGCCTGGGCTGGAGCCGTGGTGAAGGCCTATCGGCGGTTTGCCGCCGACAGGATCGTCGCCGAGGTCAATCAGGGCGGCGAGATGGTGGCGGCGATGCTTCGAAGCGTCGATGTGGCGCTGCCGATCACCATGGTGCGCGCGACACGCGGAAAATTTCTGCGCGCCGAACCGGTGGCGGCGCTCTACGAACAGGGCCGCGTGGCGCATGCGGGACGGTTTGTCGAGTTGGAGGACCAGATGTGCGATTTCGGCCCGGACGGACTGTCGTCAGGACGCTCGCCCGACCGTCTGGATGCGCTGGTCTGGGCGCTGACGGCTTTGGTGCTGGAAGGGCATGGGGAACCGCGGGTGCGGGGAATATGAGGATGACAGCCGCGACAATACGTGTTCGTATCGCTGCATTCGGGGTGAATGTTCGCTGCGTCAGGCTGGGTCGGTTGCCACCTGACAGGCACGCCTGCGCCAGACAAAAGCACCGCTCCGTCAGGGAACGGTGCCACGCAATCATGCCATTCGGATATCCACGCTATCCTGACCGGCTGTCGGGCTCAGCGCTGGTTCGGCTGGCGGGTATTGTTTTCCTGCACCTGCTTCCATTCGGATTCCATGCGATCCAGGACATCCTGCGGGATCGGTTTCGAAGGGGCTGCCTGAGCGGACTGCTGCATCATCATGATCTCCTTTGTTGTTGCGCTGCACCATCATGGAAAAGCGTCGACATAACGTCGCATGACCATATTGGTTCCACAGCCCGCGAAGAAAGTAAATTGGACTTTAAGTGGTTAAAACGATTTAGTTTTCTTAAACCGATTGAAAGTCGCAACAGGGTGAAGGCGGGCGGTAAATGGGTAAGCTTAACGCTGCCGCAAAACGTCGGGTTTTCTTCGACGAGGTGCGAAAGAGCCTGTTTTCCGGACGTCTGAAACGGCGCGAGGTGCAGGGGCTCAATGCAATTCTCGATGGATGGGCGCGACTGGATGAAGCCGACCGCAAGGCGGCCGGAGGTGACGATGCACTGGCCTATGTGCTGGCCACCGCCTTTCACGAGACCGCGGCGACGATGCAGCCGGTGCGCGAGACCCTGGCGCTGAGCGATGCCGAGGCGATCATGCGGCTGGAACGGGCATTCGCGGCGGGCAGGCTTCCCACGGTGAGGACGCCTTATTGGCGACCTGATGCTCAGGGCCGGACGTGGCTCGGCCGCGGCTTCGTGCAGCTGACGCATCGGAGAAATTACGAGGCGATGGCGACGCTGACCGGGATCGATCTTGTCTCCGACCCAGGCCGCGCCATGCAGATGGAGGTTGCCGTTGATATCCTCATCGGCGGAATGCTGGTGGGGGCCTTTACCGGACGTCGGCTCGGAGACTATTTTTCGGCGGACAAGGCCGACTGGACCGGCGCGCGAAAAATCATCAACGGCATGGATCGGGCGGATCTTGTAGCGGGGTATGCAAAGGCGTTCCGCGCCGCCTTGCCGACGGCGCATTGATGCGGGCCGGGGAGCGTGTTAGCAGGCTGCTGTCTGAAGAGGTGCAGCGGAGTTTCGATGATACGGCATATCGTGTTTTTCACGGCCACGGCCGAGAACCTGAAAGAGGTTCAGGCAGGGCTTTCGATGCTGACCGCAAACCCGCATGCATCGCTGCTCGAAATCGGCACCAATGTGAAGACCGACCAATGGGGGACGGATGTCGATTTCGTCGTTTATGGCGAGTTCGAGGACGAGGCGGCGTTGGCCGCCTACAAGGCGCATCCGATCTATCACAAATCGACCGAAACCGTGCGGCCGATCCGCGAGGTTCGCATTGCTGCGGACTATGACAGCGACAGGGCGGTGAAGACGCCGCTGAGGTAGGGCTAAGCCTTACTCAAAAGAGGACCACCACAATGAAATCTGCTTTTCGCCTGCCGTGGCTTTCCACGGGGGAACGCAAAACCGTGTCTGCAGGTCAGGGGGTAGATGGCCGGGCGGCTGGCCAGTCTGCGACTGAAACGAAGATGGCGGCGGGTGTGGCTTCCGCTTTTGCGGTGCTTTCCGGTGAAGGTGCTGCGCATTGGTCGGGGCGGTCCTATGCGGCACTGGCGCGGACGGGGTTCATGCGCAATCCGGTGGCGCATCGGGCCGTGCGGATGATTGCGGAAGCCGCGGCCGCTGTGCCATGGTTGGCCTATGAAGGGACGGCGGAGGTGGCGGATCACCCGGTGATTGCGCTGCTGGCACGGCCGAACGGGCGGCAGGGCGGGCCGGACTTTTTCGAGGCGCTGTATGGACATCTGCTGTTGTCCGGCAATGCCTATGTCGAGCCGCTGGCGATCGGCGGGACTTTGCGGGAACTGCATCTGCTAAGGCCCGACCGGGTCAGCGTGGTCGAGGGACGTGACGGCTGGGTGGCGGGGTATGACTATCGCGCTGGCGGGGGCACGCGCCGGCTGGCGGCGGAAGCGGATGACGGGCGGCCTGCCTTGCTGCATCTCAAACTGTTTCATCCGCTCGACGACCATTCGGGTTTTTCGCCGCTGGTTGCAGCAGGGGCGGCGCTGGACCTCTCCAATGCGGCTGCAGGCTGGAACAAGGCACTGCTCGACAATTCGGCGCGACCTTCCGGCGCGCTGGTCTATCAACCCAAGGATGGCGGCAATCTTTCCGCCGATCAGTATCAGCGGCTGAAGGAGGAACTGGAGGCGGGCTATGCCGGGGCCGTCAATGCCGGGCGGCCGCTGCTGCTCGAAGGCGGGCTGGACTGGAAGGCGATGGGGCTTTCGCCGAAGGATATGGATTTCATCGAGGCGAGGAATGGCGCAGCAAGGGATATCGCGCTGGCGCTCGGCGTGCCGCCCATGCTGATCGGCATTCCGGGCGACAACACCTATGCCAATTACCAGGAGGCGAACCGCGCCTTCTACCGGCTGACGGTTTTGCCGCTGATCGCACGAACTGCGGCGAGCTTTTCGGTCTGGCTGTCTGAGATTTATGGCGGGTTGAGGCTGGAGCCGGATCTTGACCGGATTGCCGGCCTGGCGAGCGAGCGCGAGGCGCTGTGGGCGCGGGTCGGGGCTGCGGAATTCCTCAGCGACGAGGAAAAGCGGGAGGCGGTGGGATATTGAGGAAGGGGCGTATCGGGTGTAGTTTGTAATACGCCGTATTACAGATGGAGGTACTGATGGCTGACAAGAAGAGCTCCGGCAAGACCTCGCCTGAAAAGCCCGTTCTGTCCGATCCGATCACGCTGCGGGTGCCGCAGGACATTCTCGACGATATCGAGAAGATTGCTGAGACCGCCGATCGCAGCCGCAGCTGGGTGATCGTTCGGGCGTTGAAATATTATCTGATGGCGGAGGGAGCGGAAATGCTCAGTATCGGTCGGGGACTTGAGGACGTAGAAGCTGGGCGGACAGTCGATGCTGACGAATTCTTCGCCGAACTCGATCGCCTTAACCGCGAGGATGCCGCCTGATGAAAGTGCGGTTCTCTCAGGAAGCAATACGCTATGTCGAGAGGGAAAGGCACTATCTGGCTCAGTTCGGCAGGCGCACAGCCGTGGCGTTTTCGGACCAGATCAAGAAGGCGGCGCGCCTGATCGGCGACCATCCGCATGTCGGTGTGGCCGTAGCACCCGCTGACAACGTTCGCCGTTTCGTTTCGGCTCCCTATCATCTGGACTACGTAGTTCAGGTGGATCGCATTATGATCATCTCGGTCATGCACGGTAGGCAAGGCCCAGCCGATCTTGAGAAAGATGACGAGGGCGAATTCGAATGATCCGTTCTGCATGTTGATGGCGGAATGCTTGAGAATGAAGCGGCCTTCACTCAATCCGTGAAGCCCCGGACTCAATCTTTGAAGATCGCGGCTCAAGCGATTCTGAACATTACCGAATATTTCGCCGTTGAAAGCGGCAACCTGATACCGCGCGGCGTCTCGGGCGTCATCGGCATGCGTATTGCTGGCGGTATTCGGCCTGGGGCCGGTACCGGCTTTGCGCCCCTCTAACCGACAAGGGATTAACAATGGCTGACCTTGGACACGATCCGGGCGCGATGCTTGGCGTCTGGGCGGCAAAGACGGCCGGGGCTTTTGCCGGTGCCGGCGTGTCGCTGATCTATCTTCTGCCGAAGAGCCGGCGCGAGGCGGCGAGCCGGTTTGCCACGGGGATAACCTGCGGCTTGATTTTCGGCGGGCCGACCGGGCTGTGGCTGGTGGAGCGGCTTGGCATTTCCGCCATGGTATCCGGGCCGGAGACGATGCTGGCGGGGGCGGCCGCTGCGAGCCTCAGCGCCTGGTGGGTGCTTGGGGCATTGTCGCGGGTAGCGGAAAGATATGGTGGGCGGCGGTGAGGCGTCAGCTGTTGCTGTCGCCGCCGCTTCCTTCGGTGCCGGTATACATGATTGCGTCTGCCGACGCGTGATCCGGCCTGTCGAGCGCATCCGCCAGAAGCGGTTTTCGGAAAATGGCCGGGGGATGCAAGGCCAGACCCACCGCTCCGGCAATGACGGCCGCGCCTGAGATGAGGCCGAGCGCAATCAGAATCAATGTCTGCATGGCGTGCTCCATTCAAGGACCCGTCTCCCCAATATAATGCGCCTTGCGGAAGGCTTCAACGTCAGGGCCGGCGCGTGGCCGGGCCGATCGCTCAATTCAAGTCAGGAGACTTTCATGCACGTTCACCGCGGGCACCGCGCCCCCATGTGCATTCGGACGCGTCCGAATGCACGCAAATTCGCCAATCTGGAACTGGCCGGCATCACCGGCGACGGCACGTTTGCGGGGTATGCCAGCGTTTTCGGCGAGGTCGATCTGGGTAAGGACCGGATCGAGCGGGGGGCGTTCATGAACTCACTCGTGGCCCGCGGCGCGCCGGGGGTGCGGATGCTTTACCAGCACGATCCGAACGAGCCGATCGGCGCCTGGAAGACGATCCGCGAGGATGCCCGCGGACTTTATGTCGAGGGCGTGCTTTCGCCCGGCGTCGGCCGGTCGCGGGAGGTGTTTTCGCTGATGAAATCCGGGGCGCTGGACGGGCTGTCGATCGGGTTTCGTACGGTGAAGGCGCGCACCGATGCCAGGACCGGGGTGCGGCGCATCCTCGAAGCCGATCTGTGGGAAATTTCCGTCGTGACCTTTCCGATGCTGCCATCGGCGCGGGTCTCCGACGTCAAGCATGCGCGGTTTTTCCGCGACCGTGAAACCGAACTCGTCCGCCAGATGCGGCGGGCGGCGAAGATGATGTTCAGCTCAAGCTTCAAGGGAAGATAGATATGACGGAGCAGGTGATGCAGGCAATGAAAGTGGCACCGGAGATCAAGGCTGTGCCGGAAACGATGACGGCGGCCTTCGACGAATTCATGGAGGCATTCGAGGCTTTCAAGGACGTCAACGACCGCAGGCTCGGCGAGATCGAGCAGAAGCTGACGTCGGATGTCGTCACCCGCGACAAGGTCGACCGTATCAACCGGGCGATGGATGATCAGAAGAAGGTGCTGGACCAGCTGGTGCTGAAAAAGGCGCGGCCGCAGTTGGGAGCTTTCCGGGGCGGGGCGGAACTTTCGCCGGAAGCGGTGGAGCACAAGGCAGCTTTCGATGCCTATGTTCGCCGTGGCGACGAGGCGGGGCTGCGCGAGCTGGAGGCCAAGGCGATGTCGGCGGGAAGCGGCGCCGATGGCGGTTATCTGGTGCCGGACGAGACCGATACGGAAATCGGCCGGCGGGTTTCCGTCGTCTCCCCGATGCGGGCGCTTTCGACTGTGCGCACCGTTTCGACTGCGGTGTTGAAGAAGCCGTTTGCGACGACGGGTCTGGCGACCGGCTGGGTGGCCGAGACGGCGGCGCGGCCGCAGACCAATGCGCCGCAACTGGCCGAACTCTCGTTCCCGACGATGGAGCTTTACGCCATGCCGGCGGCAACGCAGGCGCTGCTCGACGATGCGGCTGTCGATATCGAGGCCTGGATTGCCGGCGAGGTGGATATCGTTTTCGCCGAGCAGGAGGGCGACGCCTTCATCCGTGGCGACGGGGTCAACAAGCCGAAGGGATTTTTGTCCTATACGGCGGTGGCTGACAGCGCCTGGGCTTGGGGCAATCTCGGGTATATCGCGACCGGCGCGGCAGGCGCATGGAAATCAACCGGGCCGTCCGATACGCTCGTCGATGTCATCTATTCGCTGAAGGCGGGACACCGGCAGAACGGCACCTTCATGCTGAACCGCAAGGTTCAGGCCGATATCCGCAAATTCAAGGATGCCGACGGCAACTATATGTGGCGCCCGCCGGCATCGGCCGGGCAGCCCGCAACGCTGATGGGCTTTCCGGTGGCGGAAGCGGAAGAGATGCCGGATGTGGCGGCGGGGTCTCTGTCGATCGCGTTCGGGGACTTTCGTTCGGGCTATCTGGTTGTTGACCGGGCGGGCGTGCGTATCCTGCGCGATCCCTATTCGGCCAAGCCCTATGTGCTGTTCGATACCACCAAGCGCGTTGGCGGCGGGGTGCAGAATTTCGAGGCGATCAAGCTGGTGAAGTTTGCGGCGAGCTGAGGAGCTCAAGCGAAGGAGTGATCGCCAGATGAAATACCTCTGGCGATCATGAGTTCAACTGCATTTGCACGTTCCATCGAACTGGCAGTGGCAGTTGGCTGGGCAGCCACACATAACGGTAGCGTAGGCCTGTGCCGCCGCGAGCGAAAGTGCAAGCGCAAGAGTGAGTGCTGATGCGATTTTCATTCAGTCCTCCCGTGAAAAGAAATCGCAAAATGATCCTACGTGAATCTTGATAAAAATCAACCGAAGGTTGATTTATCGGCCGCCATTTCCAGGTGCCTGTGCCTGCGACTGAAGCAAGGATTTTCCCAATGACCTATGCCCTGATCACTCCGCCCTCGGCGGAGCCGTTGACGCTTGCCGAGGTGAAGGCGCATTTGCGGCTGGATGGCGGTGACGAAGATGAGTTGCTGCTGTCGCTGATGAAAACAGCGCAAGCCTTTCTCGAAGGAGAGACCGGGCTTTGCCTGATTGCGCAGAGCTGGCGGCTTTATCTCGACCGATGGCCCCGCGATGGGGTGATGCGCATCCTGAAGTCGCCGCTGCAAGCGATTCAATCCGTTACTGTTTATGGTCTGGATGGCGAGGCCGTTGATGTTTCGCTTGAAGATCATCTGCTCGATGGCGCGGGGCGACCGGCGAGGTTGTGGCTGCGCGATCCGCCGTCGCCGGGCAGGGCCGTGAACGGTATCGAGATCGATTTTTCCGCCGGTTACGGCGAGGCCGGGACGGATGTGCCGGACACGCTGAAACGGGCGATGCTGATCCATATCGGCCATATGTTCGCCTTTCGCGGCGTGATTTCTGCCGATCAGCAGCCGGCCGGTGTTCCGGACGGTTACGAGCGGCTGATCGCTCCGTTTCGCCTGCGGAGGCTGTGATGGTCGTGTTTTTCGATCCTAGTCAGATGACGGCGCGGCTTTCGCTGGAGGAGGCGGTCAGCACGCCGGACGGGCAGGGTGGGGCGACGGTGACCTGGACGGAGATTGCAGCCATGTGGGCGAGGATCGAGCCGGTGTCGTTTAGCCTGACCGAGCGGGCAGGGGCGGAGATCGGGACGGTCACTCATCGCATCTGGCTGCGGTTTCGTGACGGCGTGTCTGCAGGGCAGCGCCTGCGCAAAGGAGCGCGGCTGTTTGCGGTGAAACTGGTGCAGGACCCGGACGAGACGGGGCGTTACCTGACCTGTCTCTGCGAGGAGGGCGCGGCATGAGCGCGGCCAATGCTGTGTTGAAGGCGATCCATCAGCGGCTTTCCGGTGATGCGGGGTTGGTGGCGTTGCTTGGGCCGGACGGTATTCGCGACCGTCTGCTGGCGCGGTCGAAACTTCCGGCGATCGTGATCGGCGAGATGGAAACGCGCGATCTTTCCACCGCAGGCGAGCCCGGCGAGGAGCATTTTCTGGCGCTGGAGATCTGGTCGGAAGGGGACGGGCGGCGTCAGGTGCTGGAGATTGCGGCGAGGGTGACGGCGCTGCTTGATGATGCGTCTCTGGCGCTGGATGGGGCGGTGCTGGTGAGCCTCTTGAGGATCGGGTTGCGGACGCGGCGGGAGGTGAAGACGAAATTCTATCTCGCGGAAATCCGGTTCAGGGCCGTGACGGAATGAGTGCCGCGTCGGCTTTTGCCTTCCGCACCAGCGAGATCAGCATGATGATGGCGCAGAGCGCAATGGATGCGAGCGCGATTGCGGCGACGAGCGCCGTGGCTATGCCAGTGCGGTCGATCAGGGCGGTGAACACGATCGGGGCGGCGGCATTGGCGATATTCTGGGGGAGCGCAAGGCGGGTTGCCTGGCGGCCGTATTCGCGCGGTGAGAACAGCGCCAGCGGCAGCAGCGCCCGGGCGACCACGAGTATGCCCGAGCCGAAGCCGTAAAGGGCGATGAAGAGCCACAGGCTGTAGCTCGATGCAGGCAGGAAAAGCAGGCAGGCGAAGGCGATGAGCATCAGGCTCGAGCCGGTGACCGAGGTGATGAACGGATTGCCGCGCTTGCCGAGCAGCATATCGACGCCGCGGGCGGAAATTCCGAGCACGCCGCGGGCGGCAGCAAGCTGCAGGGCAAATTCCGGCGAGGCCCCAGCCTGATGCAGGATTTCCAGAAGCGACGGCGACAGGCCGAAGGTGACGAAAGAAGCGATGGCCGTTGTCATTGCCACCAGGAGGAAGGCCAGTTTGCGATTGCGGAGCGTGAGCGGAACCGGCGCGATGTCCGCCGTCGTGTCAGTCGGGGCGTATTCGATCGGTTTTGGCAGGCAGAAGATGTAGAGCGGCATGCAGACGAAGGCGTGCAGCGCGGCAGCCATCAAGAGGGCGATGCGCCACCCGAGCATATCGGAGCCTATGCTCAGCAATGGCCAGAAGATCGTGGCCGACAGGCCGGTGAACAGCATGAGGATAGCGATGGTGCGCTTGCCATCTATGCCTTCGCGCTCGACCACGGCCGTAAAAGCAGGGGCTGAGAGCACCATGGCGCCACCGATGCCGAGGATGATCCAGGACGCCGCATAGGTGAGGAGGCCGGTGGAGCTTGCGAGCATAACGAGCCCACCGGCGAAGAACAGCGAACCGGCCGCCATGACGCGGGCAGCGCCGTGACGGTCGAGAAGCCGGCCTGTGAGCGGGCTCAGCAATGCGCTCACCATCATCATCACCGAAAGCCCGGCAAAGGCGATCTCGTTCGGCAGGCCAAGGTCGGGCGCCAGCCTGCGGCCGAGCACGCCTACGGATTCGAAGGTCGTTCCCCACCCGATCAATTGTGTGACGGCAAGGACGCCCACGGTCTGGGCCGAGCGAAGCGAGAAGGTCATGGGACGGGACATCGTCGAGGACGGGGCGGGCGGTATCCGGCTGTAGCAGGTCCCGTGACGCCGGAGAAGTGGCCATCGGCGGGAAGATGAAATCCAATCGGAAAGGAATGTCAGCATGGCAGCGCAGAAGGGCCGCGACCTGCTTTTGAAGGTCGATGACGGCGGAACGTTGATGACGGTGGCGGGGCTGCGATCGCGGCGTCTCGCCTTCAATGCCGAGACGGTGGATGTGACGGATGCCGAAAGTGTCGGGCGCTGGCGGGAATTGCTGGGTGGCGCCGGTGTCCAGCGCGCATCTCTGACGGGGGCCGGGATATTCAAGGACCAAGCGAGCGACGAGAAGGTAAGAGCTGCGTTTTTCGCCTCCGCGATCCTGAACTGGCAGGTGCTTATTCCCGGCTTCGGTACGATCACCGGGCCGTTCCAGGTGACGGCGCTGGAATATTCCGGGGAACATAATGGCGAGGTTCGGTTCGAACTGGCGCTGGAATCCGCCGGTGCGCTGGCATTCGGGGTGCTGTGATGGCCGTGGCGGGGTTTACGGGCAGCCGCGCGAACCGGCGGCGCGGCGAGGTGGAGGCCTTGCTGGACGGCGAGCGCCGTATCCTGTGCCTGACGCTCGGCGCGCTGGCGGAACTGGAGACGGCCTTTGCCGTCGACGATCTGAACGGGCTGGCCATGCGCTTTTCCTCCGGCAGGCTGAAGGCGGCGGACATGATCCGCATCATCGGTGCGGGCCTGCGTGGCGGCGGCAATCTTCTGTCGGACGATGAAGTGGCGGCGATGAGCGTGGAGGGCGGGATTGTGACCTATGCCGGAATTGTCGGCGAGTTGCTGACGGCGACCTTTGCCGGGCGCGGGGAGGCGGCTCCGGCAAACCCTTGAATGCCGCAGCGGCGGACGGTGCAGGTGATGGCCGGATTGGCGCGGTGACGCCGTTTCCCTGGGATGTCGTCCTGCATGTCGGTTTCTGCCTGCTGCGGCTTTCCTCGAAGGATTTCTGGGCGCTGACGCCGGTGGAATTCTTGTCCATGACCGGCGGCGCAAGACCGCGCGGGACGGCGACGGGCAGGGCGGAGCTGGATGAGCTGATGCGGGCGTTTCCGGATCGGAATGGCTCCTCAAAAGAGGTTTGACCCTCACCCTCACCCATTCCCGGGTAGAGCTACGGGTCTTTACCCGCCCTTCGGGCCCCGCAGGCGGGGAGAGGGGACGTGCCTCGATCGGGGCGGAGATATCGCAGCTTGCGTCCTTCTCCCCGCCTGCGGTGAGAAGGTGCCGGCAGGCGGATGAGGGGCAGGCGCTGACATGTCCTTCCGGCAGACCGTGCCGAATGATGCAGCCGGATGGGGCTGAGGCTCACGGAGAACGATATGGAAAACGACGATACGGATATCTCCGCAACACTTGCCGGTGCCGAGGCGCTGTCGGATGTGATGGCGGATCTGGAGGCGCGGTCGCAGCGGTTCGGTGCGGCGCTGGGCGGGGCGTTGAGATCGGCGACGACCGGCGGCAAGGGGCTTGAGGATGTGCTGCGCGGACTTGGCAACAGGTTGACGGATATTGCGCTCAGCGCCGGTTTGAAGCCGCTGGAAGGGTTGCTCGGCAATGCGGTGGGGTCTTTGATCGGATCGGTGACGCCGTTTGCCGATGGCGGCGTGGTGCGGGCGCCGAGTTATTTCCCGATGGACGGCGGCACGGGACTGATGGGCGAGGCGGGGCCGGAAGCGATCCTGCCGCTGAAACGCGGAGCGGACGGTTCGCTCGGCGTGGCGTCGGCCGGCGGCGGCGCTGCGATGCCGCAGATCGTGTTCAACGTGACGGCAACCGATGCGGCGAGCTTTCGCAAGAGCGAGGGGCAGGTTTCGGCCATGCTGGCGCGCAGTGTGATGCGCGGACGGCGCGGGCTTTAGGGGGCGAGATGAGCGGATTTCACGAAGTGCGGTTTCCGTTGCGGGTAGCGCTCGGGGCGAGTGGCGGGCCTGTGCGGCGCACCGATATCGTCAACCTTTCGAACGGTCGCGAACAGCGCAACCAGCGTTGGCGCGACAGCCGCCGCAGTTATGATGCCGGATCGGGGATCCGATCGCTGGCCGATCTTTATGCGGTGCTGGAATTCTTCGAGGCGCGGCGGGGGCAGCTCTACGGGTTTCGGTTCCGCGATCCGGTCGATTGGACCTCCTGCCCGCCGGGCGGGGCGGTTTCGGCGGGGGATCAGATCATCGGCACCGGTGATGGCGTAACGGCCGCGTTTCCGCTGGTGAAGACCTATCAGGATGCGGGCGGCGGCTGGACGCGACGGATCGTGAAGCCGGTTGACGGAACCGTGCTGGTCTCCGTGGACGGCGTGGCTGTGTCCGTCACGGCCTTTGCGGTGGATGCGGCGACGGGGATTGTGACCTTTGCCGCGGGCCATGTACCGGCGGCCGGGGCGCTGGTTGCGGCCGGATATGAATTCGACGTGCCGGTGCGTTTCGACATCGACCGGATCGACGTCAATCTGGCGCATTTCGACGCCGGGCGAATTCCGACCATAGCTTTGACGGAGATTTTGGCATGAGGACGATCCCTCCGGCGCTGAAGGCGCATCTCGACGGGCCGGCGACGACGACCTGCCATTGCTGGCGGGTGACGCGGCGCGATGGCGTGGTGATCGGTTTTACCGACCATGATCGCGATCTGGTTTTCGATGGCAAAGGTTTTGTGGCGGCGAGCGGGTTTGCGGCAAGTGAAAGCGAACAGGCGGCCGGGCTTGGCGCCGACGCCGACGAGGTGACGGGCGGGTTTTCGAGCGTTGCGATCGATGAGGATGATCTGGCTGCGGGACGATATTACGGGGCGCGGGTGGAGCTGTTTCTCGTCAACTGGGCGGCGCCGGATCAGCATATGCTGCTTAATGTTCGCGAGATCGGCGAGGTGGTGCGGGCGGGCGGGCAGTTTCGTGCGGAACTTCGCAGCCTGGCGCATCGGCTGAACCAGCCACAGGGCAGGCTCTACAATCGCCGTTGTGATGCGAGCCTCGGGGATGGCAGGTGCCGAGTGAACACTTCCGCCTGGCGCGGTGAAGGCGTGGTTGTCGAGATGATCGACCGGAGCCGGTTGCTCGTGTCGGGACTGGCGGATTTTGCCGATGGTTTTTTCCGGCAGGGCAGGATCGTGTTTTCCGGCGGTCTGTCGGCCGAAATGGACGGGCATGGTAGGCGCGCCGATGGAATGGCGGTCCTTTCGCTCTGGCTGCCGCTGGAGGAAGATGTCGAGGCTGGGCGGGCATTCACGGTGACGGCCGGTTGCGACAAGACGTTTCCGACGTGTCGGAAGAGGTTTCGAAACCAGCCGAATTTCCGCGGGTTCCCGCATGTGCCGGGGGCGGATTTCGCCTATTCCTATGCGGACGGGGAGCGGATCCATGACGGTGGTCCGATCTTCGAATGAGCGGGACGGGAGATCGGATCGTTGCGCTGGCGCAAGGTTGGATCGGCACACCCTATCGGCATCAGGGCGCGATGAGGGGTGTGGGGTGTGATTGCATCGGGCTGGTCCGCGGCATCTGGCGCGCGCTTTATGGCGAGGAGCCGGAAGCTGTCCCTGCCTATGCGCCGGACTGGGCGGAGCGTAGCGGCGAGGATCGGCTGATGGATGCCGGGCGGCGCTTGTTCGGGCCGGCGCTGACGATCAACGAAGCCGAGCCGGGAGATCTGCTGCTGTTTCGCTGGAGACCGGATTGTGCGGCAAAACATGCCGGTATTCTAGTCGGTCCGGCGCATTTCATCCACGCCTATGAACAGGCGGCGGTGACGTGCTCGGCGCTGGTGCCCTCATGGCGGCGGCGGATTGCTGCGGTGCATCGGTTTCCGACGGCACGGATTGATTGAAAATGGCGACGGACTGGCGTATATTGCTGAAGTGGTGAGCGGGGTTGCACCCCCGCCCACCTTGGACTTACTTGGTAAAGTGGATCCGGACGGCTATTGACCAGCCCGTCCGGGTCACCCTCCAGATAAGCGTAATGCCAATCGGCTTTAGCCTCATAACATCACCTCCAGGTTCGAAAGCAGGGCTTCTGCCAAAGTCGGTGGAGCCCGTCTCCACCGATGCGCCGCGCCGGCTACGGCGACCTCTGCTTTTGCCTCCAAACATCCACACGCTATCACAATTTTAGCGCGCATCCAGTCGTGAAGACCGGCGCGTGGAGAGAGATTATGGCCACTCTTCTTTTTCAGGCTGCGGGCGCGGCACTCGGCGGTGTATTCGGTCCGATCGGGGCGATTGTCGGGCGGGCTGCGGGGGCTCTTGCCGGCAGCGTCGTCGACCGGAGTTTGATCAATGGAAGCCGCACGATTTCGGGAGCAAGGCTCGGGACGGCGCGGATTTCAGGGGCAGATGAGGGGAGCGCGGTCAACCGGCTCTATGGGACAGCACGGATCGGCGGCACGCTGATCTGGGCGACGCGTTTCGAGGAGGAGGTGACGCGCGAACGCACCGGCGGCAAGGCGACCGGGCCGCGCGTCGAGACGTTTCGCTATTTTTCCAATTTCGCCATCGGGTTGTGCGAGGGGCCGATCGCTTCGGTGAGGCGTGTCTGGGCAGATGGGCGAGAAATCGACCTGACGGCGATAGAGATGCGCGTCTATCGCGGCGACGAGGAACAGCTGCCCGATCCGTTGATCGAGGCGAAACAGGGCGAGGGTTTGGCGCCTGCCTATCGCGGGCTTGCCTATGTCGTCTTCGAGCGATTGCCGCTCGATAGCTTCGGCAATCGCATTCCACTGCTGCAGTTCGAGGTGCTGCGGCCGGTCGGAAGACTGGAGAACCAGATTCGGGCGGTGACGATCATTCCGGGGGCGACGGAGCATGGCTACCAGACGCGGCAGGTCACGGAAAAGACCGGCGAGGGCAGTGGACGGATCATCAACCGACATACGACGACAGCGCTGACTGACTGGCAGGCTTCCATCGATGAATTGCAGGCGCTTTGCCCGAACCTGCAGCGGGTGGCGCTGGTCGTATCCTGGTTCGGGACGGATTTGCGCGCTGGACATTGCAAGATCGTTCCGGGCGTCGAGGTGGAGGAGAGGCGGCAGGAAAGCGATCCGTGGACGGTGGCGGGGATAGGGCGGGGTGAGGCATATCTGGTCAGCCGGCGGGACGGTGGGCCTGCCTATGGCGGCACGCCGAGCGATGCAAGTGTCAGGGCGGCGATTGCCGATCTCAAGGCGCGGGGGCTGAAGGTCTATCTCTATCCTTTCGTGATGATGGATGTTCCGCCGGGCAATGGCCTTCCCGACCCTTACGGTGGAGGTGAGCAGGCGGCCTATCCCTGGCGGGGCAGGATCACCTGCCATCCGGCGCCGGGGCAGCTGGGAACGGTGGACAGGACCTTGGCGGCCAGAGCGCAGGTGCAGGCCTTTAGTCGTGGAGCTGAAGGGTATCGCCGCATGGTTCTGCATTATGCGGATCTCGTCGATGATGCAGGCGGCGTGGATGGCTTCATCATTGGCTCGGAACTGCGCGGACTGACGCAGGTGCGCGACGAGGCGGATCGGTTTCCTTTCGTCGAGGAACTGGTGGATCTGGCTGGAAATGTCAGGGCAAGGGTCGGTGTGGGGACCAGGATCACCTATGCGGCCGACTGGAGTGAATATTTCGGCTATCACCCGCAGGACGGTTCGGGAGATGTGTTCTTCCATCTCGATCCGCTCTGGGCGTCGCCCGATATCGATGCGGTCGGGATCGACAATTACATGCCGCTCTCCGACTGGCGTGACGATGACCTCATGGAAGGAAATCCGGACGGTTTTACCGGCCGCGACGATGCGGCGGCTTTTGCAGGGCAGATTGCGGCCGGTGAAGGATACGACTGGTATTATGCCGGCGATGCGGATCGGCTGAACCGTAAGCGCTCGCCGATCACCGACGGGCTTGCAGGCAAGCCCTGGGTGTTTCGCTACAAGGATATCGCACGCTGGTGGTCGAACCGGCATTTCGAGCGGATGGGCGGGGCAGAGCGGGCAGCATCCACCGCGTGGACACCGGGCATGAAGCCGGTCTGGTTTACCGAACTGGGATGCCCGGCGGTGGACAAGGGCGCCAATCAGCCGAATGTCTTCGTCGATCCGAAATCGGCGGAAAGCAACCTTCCCTACTTTTCGTCAGGCGGCAGGGCGGACAGCCAGCAGAGGCGTTTTCTCGAGGCTCATCACGGGCATTGGCAGGGTGGTGCGGTGCCGGACGGCATGGTCGATCCGGCTCATATCTTTGTCTGGACCTGGGATGCGCGGCCGCAGCCGGCCTTTCCGGATGATCTCTCGGTATGGAGCGATGGCGGCAATTGGCGGGCGGGCCATTGGCTCAATGGGCGGATGGGCGGCACCACGCTTGCCGATGCGGTCGCGGCGATCCTGACCGATCACGGCATCGAGGATTTCGATGTCTCGGCAGTGAGCGGCGATCTTACCGGTTACGTGCAGGCCGAGCTGACGTCGGCGCGCGCCTTGATCGAGCCGCTGATGGAAGCGTTTCAGATCGATGCGGTGGAAGACGCCGGCCGGATCCGGTTTCGTTCGCGACTCGGGGCGAGCCTCGCGCCGTATGACATCACAGTCCTGGCAGATATCGACGGCGAACCGCTGTGGACGGAAAATCGCGGGCATGACAGCGATTTCCCCGCCGAGGCTGCGCTGACCTTCTACAATCCGACGCTGGATTACGAGCAGGCGAGCGTGCGCTCGCGTCCTGTCGGGGCAGAAAGTCGTCGGGTTATCGGTTCCGATCTTCCCGCAACGCTTTTCGAGGAAACGGCGCTTGGCGCGGTTGAAGCCGCGCTGCGGGCAAACCGTATTGCCAGGCGGACCTTGAATTTTGCGATCTCGCCGACCGAGCAGGCAATCGAGACAGGCGACGCGATCCGGCTTGCCGATGGGCCGGATGGAGTATTCGTGGTTGAGCGGATCGAGGACGGGGCGGTGCGCCGCATCGAGGCGCGGCATCATGTGGCGCTCCCGCCACCCGGCTCATACGTGACGTCCGGTCGGGGCAATCCGGGTGGGGGAGGCGTTTCCGATGCGTTTCAGCCCGTCCTGCATTTCATGGATCTGCCGCGACTGACTGACGCCGCGCCGGAAAAGTTCGCCTGCATTGCCGGGTATTGCCGGCCCTGGCGGCGCATCGCGATCTCGTCCTCCGCAACGAACGAGGGATATAGGGCGCGGGTGACGCTCGATCGTCCCGCGCGCACCGGAGCCTTGTCGTCGCCGCTTCTGCCCGGCGTCTCCGGCCGTTTCGATCATGCGAACATGCTGGAACTGGACCTCCATTTCGGCGGGCTGGCATCGGCCGAGGGACTGGCGGTGCTTTCCGGTGAGAACCGGATTGCGGTGAAGGCGGAAAACGATGCGTGGGAAATCATCGGTTTTCTGTCGGCCGAGGAGATCGCGCCAAAACGTTGGCGGTTGTCGGGTCTGCTGCGCGGTCTGGCCGGTTCGCAGGATGCGACGGCGGCGGGCGCTCCGGCGGGTGCTGCATGCGTCGTGCTGGATGAGGCGGTCGTGCCGCTGGGTGTCGGCAGCGAGGAGCGCGGGCGGTCGCTCAACTGGCTTGCCGAGAGTCTCGGCGGTGGTGGCGGGCGTGTCGGACCCTTTGCCCTCGCGGGTGGCGAACGCGCCGAAACGCCGCTGGCGCCGGTGCATCTGCACGCCGAACGGAGAGGCAATGGCGATATCGCAATCGGCTGGACGAGGTGCGGCCGGATTGATGCCGACGGTTGGGAGGCGGCGGACATCCCGATGGACGAACCACAGGAGCGCTACCGCGTCGATCTGGCAGCAGGTGGCGATGTGGTGAGGAGCGTCGAGTTGACCGAGCCGTCCTTGCTTTATCCGGCAGCAGACGAGCTTGCCGATTTCGGTGCGCGGCAGACGGCGATCGATGTCACGGTCCGGCAGATGGGCCGGGCGGTGCCGCTCGGTGTTCCGGCGCGCTCGGTGATCAATCTTTGATAACAAGGAGATGAACGGATGGATTTGGTGAAGAACTGGTACCAGTCGAAGACGATCTGGGGCGCGCTGATTGCGGTCTCGGCCTCCGCTTTGCAACTGGCTGGCCTGGAGATCGGGGCTTCGGACCAAGCGGAACTGGCCGATATCGCGGTGACGCTGACGGGCGCGGTCGGCGGCCTTCTGGCACTCTACGGACGGCTTGTCGCGACGGGTTCAATCGGTGGAAAAGGTCTCTCCGGGCCTTCCTGAAGGCGAGCATTACAGAGCATTCATTTGCCATTCAGCCGTCATTCGCTACATAATCCATAACATGCTTTGGACATGACCTTTCGTCGGTTGAGTGGAAACAGGTAAACATGGCGCGACTGCCGATCATTGCGATTTTGGCCGCCGGCACTGCATTTGCAGCATTGCCTGGGGAGCCTGCGACCGCCCAGAACACGGCACAGAACTATGTCGTTCTGGTCGCCGGTGACTGCGGTACGGCTGCGTCCCGCGTCGTTCGCGATACGGGTGGGCAGCTTCTGTCGGCCCAGCCGTCCTCGGACGGCCAGACCTGCATTGTCACCGTGCTCGTACAGGGCAACGGCAGTGAACGGCCGCGAAAGGTCACTGTTCGAGTGCCGATGTAGCCAAGTAAACTAGACATCTGCGCCGTAAAGGTTCCGAAAACCGGATGCGGTTTTCGGGCTGATGCGCTAGATACTTGCAAGGTTTTATGCAGGGGACGGTTCATGCGCATTCTCGTGGTCGAAGACGACGTCAATCTCAATCGCCAGCTTTCGGATGCTCTGAAGGAATCCGGCTATGTCGTCGACACCGCGTTTGACGGCGAAGAGGGGCATTTCCTCGGTGACACGGAACCCTATGATGCGGTGATCCTCGATATCGGCCTGCCCGAAATGGACGGCATTACCGTCGTCGAGAAATGGCGCTCGAACGGCAAGGGCATGCCGGTGCTGATGCTGACGGCCCGCGATCGCTGGAGCGACAAGGTGGCCGGGATCGATGCCGGTGCCGACGACTATGTGGCAAAGCCGTTCCATGTCGAGGAAGTGCTGGCACGGGTGAGGGCATTGATCCGTCGTGCCGCCGGCCATTCGTCATCCGAAATCGTCTGCGGCCCGGTGCGGCTCGACACCAAGGCATCCAAGGCAACGGTCGACGGCGTGACCTTGAAGCTGACCTCCCACGAATTCCGGCTATTGTCCTATCTCATGCACCACATGGGCACGGTCGTCTCGCGCACCGAACTGGTCGAGCATATGTATGACCAGGATTTCGACCGCGATTCCAACACGATCGAGGTTTTTGTCGGCCGCCTTCGCAAGAAGATCGGCGGCGACCTGATCGAAACCGTTCGCGGTCTGGGCTACCGGATGCAAGCGCCGGCCGATGCCCAATAGTCTCCCCAAACAGCCCCCTAGCCTGGGCATGGGAGGATTTCGGTCACTCACCGCACGCGTGCTGCTTCTGGCGACCGCATGGTCGGCGGTCGCGCTGGTGGTGATCGCGATCGTCATCTCGCAGCTTTACCGCCAGTCCTCGGAGCGGGCGTTTACCGATCTCCTGCGCGCGCAGCTCTATAACGTCATCAACTCCATGACGATCGGTGAGGACAACAAGCTGTCGGGCAATCCGCAGCTCGGCGACCTGCGGTTTTCGCAGCCCGAGACGGGCTGGTACTGGATCATCGAGCCGCTTGGCACGTTCGCGGCGACGCCGCTTTCCTCGTCTTCGCTCGGCACTTCGAACATCAAGGTGCCGACCATTCTGAGCGTGCCGTTCAACAATCGCTACGAACGCTTCTATCGCACCTATGATGCCTTCGGAAATTCCGTGCTGGTGGCCGAAACAGAAGTTGTTCTCGACGGCGAGGGGCGGGCGGCGCGGTTTCGCGTTTCGGGCAATCTGGCTGTCGTGGAAGACGACGTGCATGGGTTTTCGCGCAATCTCTACATTACGCTCGCCGTGTTCGGGGTCGGCAGCCTGATCGTCAACGGTCTGGCGATCCTCTTCGGGCTCTTGCCGCTGAAGGGCGCGCGCCGGGCGCTGGAGCGGGTTCGGCGCGGCGAAGTCGAACATCTTGAGGGGCAATTCCCTCGCGAAATCATGCCATTGGCCAACGACATCAATGCGCTGATCGAAAGCAATCGGCGTATCGTGGAGCGTGCCCGCATGCAGGTAGGCAACCTTGCCCACTCGTTGAAAACACCGCTTGCCGTGCTGCTCAACGAATCACGGCTGGGCGAGAAGGTTCAGTCCGATCTGGTGCGTACCCAGGCCGAGGCGATGCAGGGCCAGGTGCAATCCTATCTCAACCGCGCCCGGATCGCGGCGCAGCGCGAGTCCTTGCTTGCGCGCAGCGAGGTCGAGCCGGTTCTGGAGCGGCTTGTGCGTGTCATGCGCAGGCTAAACCCCGATACCGAATTCCATCTGTCTGTGTCGCCACCCGTGCTGGCGATCGCGCTGGAACAGCAGGATCTCGAGGAAACGGTCGGCAATCTTCTGGAAAACGCTGCCAAATTCGCGAAGGTCGGCGTCTGGGTGTCGGCAGTGCAGGCAGGCCCGCCGCCGGGTGCGGAAGGCGAAGCTGCCCGCCGGGCATGGGTTGAACTGATCGTCGAGGATGACGGCCCGGGTCTGGAACCCGAGCAGATCACCATCGCGCTGAAGCGCGGCAAGCGGCTCGACGAAAGCAAGCCGGGCGCCGGTCTCGGTCTTTCGATCGTCAGCGAGATTGCTTCGGAATACAACGGCACGATCAATCTGGATCGCGGAGCACACGGTGGCCTGCGGGCAAGATTGCTGCTTCCGGGCCTGACGCGCGACGCCGCATGATTCCGGTCATGAAATCTGTGGCCAATAAGCAACTGCTAAAGACTTGCTGTCTTATCTTCTGGACGATCGCATCGCCTGCTATATCATTGAAGTGAAAGGCGGACGGACCGGGTTCTGGAACAGTATCGATCAACGCGGCCGGGAGAGGTTTTTTCCCGGAAGATCGGGCTACTGATTTTGAGAGACCGGCGTTTTCGCCGAGCGTGCCAGTCGGAGACCAGAAACAAGCGATGCGCCCCACGAGCTTTTCAACCATGCTGTTGACCCTTTGCGGAATTGCCGTCGTTTCCGGATGCACATCCGCGTCCCGTTCCGCGACCGCTGCGCGTGGACTGTTGTCTCCGAAACCATCGGCATCGGCGGGGTATATTACGGCCTTGCAGGGTGGCATTGTCGGTCGCAGCGGTGCCGAGCTTTCGTCCAGCGACCGTTCGCGGGCGCTGGAAGCAGAATACAGGGCGCTGGAAGAGGCCGCCGGCGGACAGGCCGTTCAGTGGAAAGGCAGTGATGCCAATGGCGAGGTGATCGCCAACGCCCCTTATCAGGTCGGCGCGCAGAACTGCCGGCAATATCGGCATACGGTCACCGTCGACGGCAAGGATATGGTTGCCAGAGGCGCCGCATGCCGCAATTCCGACGGCACCTGGACGCCTCTCAACTGACAGTGCGCCTCACCACGCATTCGTGAATTTGATATAGGTCATGGCCGTTGATAGACATTCCCATAAGTCTTGAAACGTTCTAAGGAGCTTGACCTGTGACGTGGCTGCGGGCCACGGAGATATCTCAAATTCACGTCAACGGCGGGCAGTCGATTGGAATTGCCACCGGCGTTGCAGTAATTGGCGAACATGATTTTATGGATCCTTCTTGCGCTCCTGACGGCCATCGTCGCGGCAGCGCTGCTTTATCCGCTCTACCGGCGTGCCGAGGCGCTTGCGCCCGACAATGCCGGTGAGGTCGAGGTTTATCGCGACCAGATGAAGGAGCTGGATCGGGATCGTGCAGGCGGTCTGATCAGTGCCGAGGAAGCCGAATATGCGCGCGCCGAAATCGGACGCCGTTTGCTGGCGGCTGCGGGAAAGCAGACTGAAAGTGCAGCGGACGCTGAGAAGGCGAGCGGATTGCGCAAAATGGCGATTGGCATCGTGACGGTCGCCCCGCCTGCTATCGGGCTCTGTCTTTACATCATGCTGGGCAGCCCCGGTTTGCCCGATCAGCCGCTGGAAGCGCGGCTGGCGAACCCCGGCAACGACATGTCGTTGCTTGTGGCGAAAGCCGAACGGCATCTGGCGCAGAACCCGAACGATGGATCCGGGTGGGATATTCTGGCACCGATCTACTTCCGGACCGCGCGGTTGGGGGATGCGGAACTCGCCTATCGCAACGCGATACGCCTGATCGGCCCAAGCGCCGCACGTCTGTCCGGTCTCGGCGAGACGCTCGTCGTTGCCAATGACGGTATCGTGACCGAGGATGCCCGCTCTGCCTTCGAGGAAGCGGCGCGGCTGGAGCCGGGCGACGTGCGCGCCCGATTTTACGTCGGCGTGGCGCAGGAGCAGGCAGGGCAGGCGGCGCAAGCGAAGGCGACCTTCGAGGACATCGCCAAGGCGTCGCCGCCCGATGCGCCCTGGATGGGACTGATCAACGAACATATCGCGAAGAACGGTGGGACCGCGGCTGCATCTTCAGCACAGCCTTCCGCGCTGGGCAGCCCGAGCGCCGAGGATGTGGCGGCGGCCGAAGACATGTCTGACGGCGATCGGCAGGAGATGATCCGCGGCATGGTCGACACGCTGGCCGCGCGGCTCGAGGCCGAACCGAAGAATATCGAAGGCTGGCTGAGACTGGTAAGATCCTACATGGTGCTCGGCGACAGGGAAAAGGCACAGGCCGCGTTGAACACCGGGCTGGGGCATTTCCCCGCCGATGGAAACGAGGGCCGGCAGCTTGCAGCGCTTGCCCGTGAAATAGGACTGTCGGCCACCGGTGCCGGTAAAGCAGAGGCGCCGGAGACTGCGCCGCAGGGGGCCGCTCCCCAGGGAGTAACGCAATGACGCGCAAGCAGAAACGATTGGCCGTGATCGGCGGCGGGATGAGCTTCATCATCATCGCCGTTTTCCTCGTCATGTTCGCCTTCTCGCAGTCGGTGGCTTATTTCTTCATGCCGGCGGATCTGGCGACGGCCAATCTGCAGCCGGGAACCCGCATCCGTCTCGGCGGACTTGTCGAGGCGGGATCGGTCAAGCGCGGCCAGGGATCGACGGTGAGCTTCACCGTGACCGATGGCAGCGCGACCGTGCCGGTGAGCTACACGGGCATCCTGCCGGACCTGTTCCGCGAGGGGCAGGGCGTCGTGACCGAAGGGTCGTTCGATGCGGCCACCCACGCCTTCGTTGCCGACAGCGTGCTTGCCAAGCATGACGAGAACTACATGCCCAAGGAAGTTGCCGACCGCCTGAAGAAGGATGGCGTCTGGGAAGATGGCACGGGCAGCGGCATGGCACCGGCAAAAGGTGAGGGCACACCCGAGGCGGCAAAGGATGCGAAGGGACAGGTTGTCGGGAGCACTACGCCATGATCGTCGAAATCGGCCATTTCGCGCTGGTGCTTGCGCTGGCAACCGCGATCATCGTTTCGGTCCTGCCGGTCGTCGGCGCCTATCGTCGCGACGCGAGCATGATGGCCGTCGGGACGACCGGTTCTCTGGTCATGTTCGGCCTCGTGGCGCTGTCCTTCGCGTCGCTGACCTGGGCCTATGTCGTGTCCGACTTTTCGGTGAAGAATGTCTGGGAGAATTCCCATTCGCTGATGCCGATGATCTACAAATATTCCGGCGTCTGGGGCAATCACGAAGGCTCGATGATGCTCTGGCTGCTGATCCTCGTGTTTTTCAGCGCGCTCGTTGCCGTCTTTGGCCGTAATATTCCAGACACGCTGAAGGCCAACGTGCTGGCGGTGCAGGCCTGGATCAGCCTTGCCTTTCTGCTGTTCATCCTCCTCACCTCCAATCCGTTCACACGCCTCGATCCGGCACCGGCGGAAGGGCAGGACCTGAACCCGATCCTGCAGGACTTCGGCCTCGCGATCCATCCGCCGCTTCTCTATCTCGGTTATGTCGGTTTCTCTGTCTGCTTCTCCTTTGCCGTTGCGGCATTGATGGAAGGGCGCATCGACGCGGCCTGGGCGCGCTGGGTGCGGCCCTGGACGCTTGCCGCCTGGACGTTTCTCACCGCCGGCATCGCCATGGGTTCATACTGGGCCTATTACGAACTCGGCTGGGGCGGATGGTGGTTCTGGGATCCGGTCGAAAACGCTTCCTTCATGCCCTGGCTTGCCGGCACCGCGCTTTTGCATTCGGCGCTGGTGATGGAAAAGCGCGAGGCGTTGAAGATCTGGACGGTGCTTCTGGCGATCATGACCTTCTCGCTGTCGCTGCTCGGCACCTTTCTTGTGCGTTCGGGCGTGCT
Organism: Hyphomicrobiales bacterium; assembly: GCA_900466875.1. Taxonomy (GTDB): domain Bacteria; phylum Pseudomonadota; class Alphaproteobacteria; order Rhizobiales; family Rhizobiaceae; genus Neorhizobium. The sequence continues at coordinate 41,322 of UBNQ01000023.1, forward strand.
GACCTCTGTGCATGCCTTTGCCACCGATCCGTCGCGCGGGATTTTCATCCTCTGCATTCTGGCGATCTTCATCGGCGGGGCGTTCATGCTGTTTGCATGGCGGGCGCCGACGCTGAAGGCCGGCGGCCTGTTCGCGCCGATCTCGCGCGAAGGTTCGCTCGTTCTCAACAACCTGATCCTGACGGTCTCGACCGCGACGGTGCTGACCGGCACGCTGTATCCGCTGGTGCTGGAAACCCTGACGGGCGAGAAGATTTCGGTCGGCGCACCTTTCTTCAACATGACTTTCGGTCTGCTGATGCTGCCGCTGCTGATCGCCGCGCCGTTCGGTCCGTTGCTGGCGTGGAAACGCGCGGATCTTGTCGGCGCGTTCCAGCGTGTGTGGGTCTTTGCCGGTCTTGCCCTGCTTATCGGGCTTGTGCTGTGGTACATGCAGAATGGCGGGCCTGTTCTGGCGCTTTTCGGGCTCGCACTTGGTTGCTGGGGCATGCTGGGTGCCGTCGCGGATCTCTGGTATCGCGGCAATTTCGGCAAGCTGCCGGTGATGACCTCGCTGCGCCGTCTCAAAGGCCTGCCGCGCTCCGCCTGGGGTACGGCGATTGCCCATTTCGGTCTCGGCGTAACCGTGATCGGTATCGTCGCCGCATCGGCTTTCAGCACAGAACACGTCGTCGAGATGAAGCAGGGGCAGACGGCGCAATCCGGTGGTTACTCGCTGACCTTTGACGGTTTCCGCGAAGCTGTCGGCCCGAACTTCACCGAGGAGCGGGGGCATTTCACCGTCAGCTCCGGCGGTGTGGCCGTGGCCGATGTCTGGTCGTCCAAGCGGCTTTACACGGCGCGGCGCATGCCGACGACGGAAGCGGGCATCCTGACCTTCGGGCTCAGCCAGCTCTATGTCTCTCTCGGCGACCCGATGGACGGCGGCGGCATCGTCGTGCGCATCTGGTGGAAGCCCCTAATCCTCTGCATCTGGGGCGGCTGCCTGATCATGATGATCGGCGGGTTCGTGTCGCTGTCGGATCGCCGGTTGCGCGTTGGTGCGCCGAGCAGGAAGGCCAAGCCGGTCAAGGCTGTGATGGAGCCGGCGGAATGAACAACCAAAACCCCTCCCCAACCCCTCCCCACAAGGGGAAGGGGCATCATCGCCCCACTCTCAGCCTCAGATCTAGGCACGGCGGTGCCACGGGTCTTCTCCCCCCTTGTGGGGGAGATGGCCGGCAGGCCAGAGGGGGAATAATCACGAAATTCCTTGTTGTCATTTTTCTCCTCCTCACCTCCCTCCCCGCCTTCGCCGTCAACCCGGACGAAGTCCTGTCCGACCCCGCGCTGGAGACCCGCGCGCGGCAGATCTCGGCGCATCTGCGCTGCATGGTCTGCCAGAACCAGTCGATCGACGATTCGAATGCCGAACTGGCCAAGGACCTGCGTGTTCTCGTGCGCCAGCGGCTGACGGATGGTGATACGGACGATCAGGTGATCGATTATGTTGTTTCCCGTTACGGCGAGTTCGTGCTTCTCAACCCGCGCCTCAGCACCAAGACGATCATCCTCTGGGCCATGCCTGCCGGGCTTCTGATCGTGGGAATTTTCGCGCTTGTCATCTTCGTCAGGAGCCGGCCCGCCAGACGTCCCGCCGACGCACTGAGTGCGGAAGAGAAAGCGAAAATCGACGAGCTGCTTGGTCGGTAGGTCTTGCCGCAAAAATCGGATGTTTCGAAATATTACGAACATTTCATGCTCTAGCCACCTGCAGTTAAGGTGACGGCGCCTATATCTCAGTCATCAAACAACGCCGAATGCTCCAATGGGCAGCCCGGCCAAATTGAGTGACGAAGAGAAGAAGGTAGCTTTCACCATGACGATTGGACGTCCCTCCCTCAAGACAGTGCTGAAGACCTCGACCGTTGCCGGCCTCGCCGCCGTTATGCTGTCAACCGGCATTCCGGCGCAGGTCATGTCCTCCTTTGCCGCTCCGGTTTCCGTGACCGCGCCGCAGGCACCGAGCTTTGCGGATGTCGTATCCGCGGTTTCCCCCGCTGTCGTTTCCGTCCGCGTCCAGTCCGACGCCCAGCCGGTTTCCGACGACAACAGCAATTTCTCCTTCAACTTCGGCGGCCGTGGTTTCGACCAGTTGCCGGACGATCATCCGCTGAAGCGTTTCTTCAAGGAATTCGGCGGTCAGGGCGGCCCTGGTGGCCCCGGCGGTCCGGGTGCAGGCCCGCGTGACCGTGCCGAGCGTGGTGGTCCCGGTGGACCGGGCCGTCCGCACCACCTGCGCCCGACAGCTCAGGGCTCCGGCTTCTTCATCTCCGAAGACGGTTATGTCGTCACCAACAATCACGTCGTGTCCGATGGCCAGGCCTATACGGTCGTGCTGAACGACGGCACCGAACTCGACGCCAAGCTTGTCGGCAAGGACAGCCGTACCGATCTCGCGCTTCTCAAGGTCGATGCTTCTAGCCGCAAGTTCACCTACGTTTCTTTCGCGGACGACAGCAAGGTTCGCGTTGGTGACTGGGTCGTCGCTGTCGGCAACCCCTTCGGTCTCGGTGGCACGGTGACGGCGGGCATCATTTCCGCCCGTGGTCGCGACATCGGTTCCGGCCCGTATGACGACTATATCCAGGTGGATGCGGCTGTGAACCGGGGCAACTCCGGTGGCCCGACCTTCGATCTCAATGGTCAGGTCGTCGGCATCAACACCGCGATCTTCTCGCCGTCGGGCGGCAATGTCGGTATCGCCTTCGCCATCCCGGCCTCCACCGCCAAGGACGTAATTGCCGACCTGATGAAGGACGGCAAGGTCGAGCGCGGCTGGCTCGGTGTTCAGATCCAGCCGGTGACGCAGGACATCGCCGACTCGCTCGGACTGAAGGAAGCCTCCGGCGCGCTGGTCGTGGCGCCGCAGGAAGGTTCTCCGGGTCAGAAGGCTGGTATCAAGCAGGGTGATATCGTGCAGGCCGTTAACGGCCAGCCGATCAAGGATGCCCGTGATCTTGCCCGCCGTGTCGCAGCTTTTGCTCCGAACACCAAGGTCGATGTCGACCTGTGGCGCGACGGCAAGCAGCAGACCATTCCGGTGACGCTGGGCAACATGGCGAGTGATGAAGCGGCTTCCGCCGAAACCACGCAGCCGGATGATCCGGCACCCGCAAGCGAGCAGGCGCTGGCAAGCCTCGGCATTACCGTCGCACCGGCTGAAGATGGTTCCGGCCTTGCCGTGACCGATGTCGATCCGGACAGTGAAGCGGCCGCACGCGGCCTGAAGAACGGCGAAAAGATCCTCTCGGTCAACAACCGCAAGGTCGAGTCCGCCACGGATATCGGCAAGGTTATCGAGCAGGCCAAGAAGGACGGACGTACCCGCGCTCTCTTCCAGGTCGAAGCCAATGGCACGAGCCGCTTCGTCGCCCTGCCGATCAACGAAGGCTGATCCGGCAACGCCGCAAGAGTGATCCTGCGGGGGTGGTATCTCCAGGCCCAGCCGCAGGACCGATCTCATCAAGGGGCGCCGCCGGACACGGCGGCGCCCTTCTTGTAACGGAGACCATCATGCAGACCCCATCGTTTTCCTCGGCCAAGACAGAAGATTCCGATAGTGCAAATGTTCCCGCCGAGGCTATTGTCCCGCACATGAAGATTCTGGTTATCGAAGACGATCTCGAGGCGGCAGCCTATATGACGAAGGCCTTTCGCGAGGCCGGCATCATTGTGGACCATGCCAGCGATGGTGAAAGCGGCCTGTTCATGGGCTCGGAGAACTCCTACGACGTGATGGTCATCGACCGCATGTTGCCACGCCGCGATGGCCTGTCGGTTATCAGCGAATTGCGCAAGCGCGGCGTCAATGCACCGGTGCTGATCCTGTCGGCGCTCGGCCAGGTGGATGACCGGGTAACGGGGCTGCGTGCCGGCGGGGACGATTACCTGCCGAAGCCCTACGCCTTTTCCGAGCTTCTGGCGCGCGTCGAAGTGCTGGGTCGCCGCAAGGGCACGCCGGAACAGGACATGGTCTACCGGGTCGGTGACCTGGAGCTTGATCGGCTTTCCCACGAGGTGAAGCGGGCCGGCAAGGATATCCTGCTGCAGCCGCGTGAATTCCGCCTACTCGAATATCTGATGAAGAATGCCGGTCAGGTCGTGACCCGCACCATGCTGCTTGAAAATGTCTGGGATTATCACTTCGATCCGCAGACGAACGTCATCGACGTGCATGTGTCGCGGCTGCGTTCCAAGATCGAGAAGGATTTTGACAAGCCGCTGTTGAAGACCATTCGCGGCGCCGGCTACATGATCAAGGACGAGGGGTAATGCTCTCCCGCATCGTCAAGCGAGCCCGCCTCATGTTCCGCTCGACGGCCGTGAGGCTGTCGGCGCTGTATATCCTTCTGTTTGCCATCTGTGCTGCGTTTCTCGTCATCTATGTCACGGCGCTGTCCGAAAAGACGCTGGTGCAGCAGACGCGCCAGACGATCGAGGAAGAAGTCGCCGACATTCAGCGCGCCTATGACCGTGGTGGCGTGAACCTGCTGCTGCGGATTATGGAGCGGCGCGCGCGCCAGCCGGGTGCCAATCTCTATGTGATTGCCGGACCGAACGGCGAGATGCTCGCCGGCAACGTTTCCTCCGTCCAGCCGGGTGTTCTGGACCAGGAGGGCTGGACCAGTCTTCCGTTTTCCTACGAGCCCTTTTCCGAGATAGGCGGTTCGCGGCGTCATCTCGCCATCGCCAATGTCCTGCGTATCGACAACGGGTTGCGGGTGATGATCGGCCGCGATCTGGGTGACCCGAGCCGTTTTCGCTATATCGTGCGGCAGGCGCTGATGGTGGCGCTGGCGATCATGGGGCTTGGCGCGCTCGTCATCTGGTTCGGCATCGGGCGCAATGCGCTGAAGCGCATCGACCGCATGTCGGCAGCGAGCCGCAAGATCATGGCGGGTGACCTGTCGCAAAGGTTGCCTGTCGGGCGCTCCGGCGATGAGTTCGACCGTTTGTCGGGATCGCTGAATGCAATGCTCGGCCGTATCGAGAAGCTGAATGAGGGACTGCGGCAGGTTTCCGACAACATCGCCCACGACCTGAAGACGCCGCTTACGCGGCTGCGCAACAAGGCGGCCGACGCGCTTGCCGAGGACCGTGAGGAGGTTCGCAAGGTTGCTCTCGAAGGCATCATCGCCGAATCCGACCAATTGATCCGCACCTTCAATGCATTGCTGATGATCTCCCGTGTCGAGGCTGGATCCATTGCGGCGGAAATGTCGACCGTCGACCTGTCTGCGGTATCGGCCGATAGCGCTGAGCTTTACGAGCCTGTGGCGGAGGAGGCGGGGATTGCGCTGACGACCGAGATCAATCCCGGCATCGCCGTGAACGGCAATCGTGAGCTTGTCGGTCAGGCGATGTTCAACCTGCTCGACAACGCGATCAAATATGCCGGTGAGGCACATGGGGAGCCGGTCATCCGTGTGAGGCTTTCGTCCGAAGAGGGCGAGGTCAGGCTTTCGGTCTGCGACAACGGTCCGGGTGTTCCTGCCGACAAGCGTGGTGAGGTGACCAAGCGTTTCTTCCGGCTCGATGCCAGCCGCTCCAAGCCGGGAACTGGGCTCGGCCTCTCGCTGGTCGAAGCGGTGATGGAACTGCATGGAGGCAGGCTGGAGCTGTCCGCCACCGATGAGGCGAACACCGATGCGCCGGGACTGACGGTCACGATGGTGTTTCCGGTGGTGAAACCTTAAGACTTGAGGGAGGAGCACATGCCTCACCCCTATCCATGTGACGATCCTCGGGTCAAACCCGAGGAACAGGGATGAGGAGACCGCGGAGCGAGGGAGATACATGATGGAAGCCAGGAAACGGCTCGACGCAGTGGCGGAAAATGTCATCCGGCCGCTGAGCCAGGCGGAAGCAAAGGCTGCGCTTTCTGTTCTCAAGGACGTCGCGAAATCCGAACCCGCCGTGAGCGAGGTTATCAAGGGCGAGAGCGCCCTCAAGGATTTCCTCGTTGCTGCTTTTTCTCTCTCTCCCTATCTGCGCGATGCGGCAAGCGTCACGCCGAAACTCGTGGCCGATGCGATAGGCCAGCCGGTCGAGGCGTCACTCTCCTCCCTGATCGAGAAGGCTCGCAACGCCTGGCGGCCGGCCGAGGAAAAGATCCCTTCGGAAGGCGAGGTGATGACCGCTCTGCGGTCGGCCAAGCGCGCCTTCAGCTTCATCCTTGCACTGGCCGATCTTGCCCGCATTTTTGACGCGAAAGAGACGACGCGCTGGCTGAGCGAGTTTGCCGAGGCTTCGGTGGCGTCGGCGATCGATCATCTTCTGCTGGCGACCCATGAGAGCGGCAAGCTGAAGTTGACCGAAACCAGCGAACCGAGCCGGGAATCGGGGCTGATCGTGCTCGGCATGGGCAAGCTCGGCGGGCGCGAGCTGAATTACTCCTCCGATATCGACATCGTCGTCTTTTTCGATCCCGAGGCGGGCATTCTCGCCGATCCTCTGGATGCCTCCGAAATCTACGGCCGGATGATGCGGCGGCTGATCCGCATCCTGCAGGACCGCACGGCCGATGGCTACGTCTTCCGCACTGACTTGAGACTGCGGCCAGACCCCGGATCGACACCGCTTGCCGTCTCCATGGACGCGGCGCTGATCTATTACGAGGGCAGGGGGCAGAACTGGGAGCGCGCAGCCTATATCAAGGCGCGTCCGGTGGCCGGAGACATCGCGGCCGGCGACAATTTCCTGAAACTGCTGACGCCCTTCGTCTTCCGCAAATATCTCGATTACGCGGCGATCGCCGACATCCATTCGATCAAGCGGCAGATCCATGTGCACAAGGGGCATGGCGCGATTGCGGTGAAGGGCCATGACGTCAAGCTCGGCCGCGGCGGTATCCGCGAGATCGAATTTTTCGCCCAGACCCAGCAGTTGATCGCCGGGGGCCGCATGCCGCCCCTGAGGACGCGTGAGACGGAGACGGCGCTTCGGGCACTTGCCGAGGCAAAGTGGATCAAGCCGGAGATCGCAACGGCGCTGACCGAGGCCTATTGGTTCCTGCGCGATGTCGAGCACCGTATCCAGATGGTGCATGACGAACAGACGCATCGCCTGCCGGACAGCAATGCGGAGCTGAAGCGCATCGCCTTCATGCTGGGGTTTGACGATGTCGCGAGTTTTTCCACTCGGCTGGAGAGCATCCTGAAGACCGTCGAGAGGCGGTATTCGCGGCTTTTCGAGCAGGAGGAGGGGCTTTCCGGTGGCGAAGGCAATCTCGTCTTCACCGGGCAGAAGGACGACCCCGATACGCTGAAGACGCTGGCGGAACTCGGCTATGAGCGGCCGGCCGACATGTCGCGGATGATCCGCACATGGCATTCCGGCCGTTACCGAGCGACGCAATCGGTGGAGGCCCGCGAGCGGTTGACTCAGATGATGCCGGCGCTGCTCAAGGCTTTCGGCGAAAGCCGGCGTGCCGACGAGGCGTTGCTGCGTTTCGACAGCTTTCTGAAAGCCCTGCCGGCCGGCATCCAGCTCTTTTCGCTGATCGGCAAGAACCCGCCGCTTCTTTCCCTCATCGTCACCATCATGGCGTCCGCGCCGCGTCTGGCGGATATCATCGCCTCCAAGCCGCATGTCTTTGATGGAATGCTGGATCCCGGATTGATGTCGGAAGTGCCGACGCGGGACTATCTGGCGAAGCGGCTGGACACGTTTCTGTCCGGTTCGCGTCACTACGAGGACCGGCTCGATCGGTTGCGCATCTTTGCCGCCGAACAGCGTTTCCTCATCGGCATAAGACTGCTGACTGCTGGGATTTCAGGCGAGGATGCCGGGCGCGCGTTTACCCACCTGGCCGATCTGTTGATCGATGCGGCATTGCAGGCGGTCATCGATGAGATAGAGGCGGTCCATGGCGCCTATCCGGGCGGTCGGGTGGCGGTCATGGGCATGGGCAAGCTCGGCTCCTTCGAGCTGACGGCCGGCTCTGATGTCGATCTTATCCTGCTTTACGACTATGACAGCGAAGCCTTAGAAAGCACTGGCCCGAAGCCGCTCGATGCCCAGCGTTATTTCACCCGCCTGACGCAGAGACTGATCGCGGCGCTTTCCGCGCCGATGGCGGAAGGCGTGATCTTCGAGGTGGACCTGCGCCTGCGGCCCTCCGGCAACAAGGGGCCTGTCGCCTCCCGCATTACCGCATTCGGCAAATACCAGCGCGAGGACGCCTGGACCTGGGAGCATATGGCGCTGACCCGCGCACGCATCGTCTGCGGTGACGAAAGCCTTGGCGATGAGGCGAAGGCGATCATTCGTGAGGTTCTGTCGGCCAAGGCCGAGGTGAAGAAGATCGCTGAAGACGTGACCGAGATGCGGGCGCTGATCGAACAGGAAAAGCCACCGCGCGATATCTGGGATCTCAAGCTCATCCCGGGCGGATTGGTCGATATCGAGTTCATCGCTCAATACCTGCGCCTCGTGGCGCCGGCACGGGCGAAGAATAAGGACGCGCCGGTCGATACCTATGGCCTGTCGACGGAAGAAGCCCTGAAGGCGCTCGGCGATGATGGTCTCAAAAGCGCCGATCTCGATACCTGCGGCGAAGCTTTGCGTCTGTTCACCGAACTCTCGCAGATCATCCGGCTTTGCGTCGACGGGCCGTTCGATGTGAAGGACGCCCCCGCTGGCCTCGTGGAGCGGATTTGCCGTGCCGGCGACTGCCCTGATCTCGCTACGCTTCAAGGGGAAGTGAAGCGGTTGGCAGCAAGGGTCAGGAAGGTGTTTGGAACGGTCGTTCAGAAGGGCTAGGTCGGGCTCGCCATTCAGGATCGAACCAAGCCGCAGGCAGGGCGCTCATTCAGCGTATTGACATATCGGTAAATCCCGATTATCTGAGGGCATGGAATTGCTCGAGATATTCAAAGCCCTCTCAAACCGGACACGTCTTGAAATCGTGAAAGGCTTGAAGGATCCCGTAAAGAACTTCCCTCCACAGGATGAAGGTGACGTTCATACGGTGGGGGTCTGTGTCAGCAGTATTCAGGAAGGCGTCGGGCTGTCGCAGTCGACGGTGTCCGACTACCTTGCAACGCTGCAGCGAGCAGGCTTGGTCGAAGTCAGGCGCATTGGTCAGTGGACCTATTACAAACGCAATGAAGCAACCATCAGTGCTCTCGCCGAGATCATCGGCAAAGAACTGTAATTTTTTGCCGTATAATATCGAGAAACCTCGATATTCCTTTTTAGCGAAATGAGGATGTGCAATGAAAGCGTTGAGATTGAAATCATTTGGCGGCCCGGAAGCGTTCGAACTTCACGACGTGCCCAAGCCTGTGCCGGCTGCCGGACAAGTCCTGGTCCGGGTGCATGCAACCTCCATCAATCCGTTGGATTACCAGGTCCGCCGTGGCGATTATTCCGACCTGGTGCAACTGCCGGCGATTACCGGACACGACGTATCCGGCGTTGTCGAAGCGGTCGGTCCGGGTGTGACGACGTTCGCTCCGGGGGACGAAGTTTGGTACACCCCGCAGATATTCGATGGGCCAGGAAGTTATGCCGAATACCACGTCGCCGCCGAAGCGATCATCGGCAGGAAGCCTGCCTCGCTGAGCCATCTAGAGGCCGCGAGCCTGACCTTGGTTGGCGGCACGGTGTGGGAGGCCTTGGTCGTGCGTGCGGCGCTGAGAGTAGGGGAGAGCATCCTGATCCATGGTGGCGCGGGAGGGGTCGGTCATGTGGCGATCCAGGTCGCAAAAGCCATGGGAGCAAGAGTGTTCACCACCGTGCGCGAAGCGAACTTCGAGTTCGCACGAAGCCTGGGTGCGGATGTGGTCATTGACTATAGGAACGAGGATTATGTCGATGCCGTCCTGCGGGAAACGGGTGGCCGCGGAGTGGATGTCGTCTTCGACACCATTGGCGGCAACACATTGTCGCGCAGCCCCGACGCGCTCGCACAGCTTGGCCGCGTTGTTTCGATCGTGGATATTGCAGAGCCGCAAAACGTCGTTCAGGCCTGGGGCAAGAATGCGAGTTATCACTTCGTCTTCACACGGCAAAACCGCGGCAAGCTTGATGAGTTGAGCGCATTGGTGGAGCGCGGCCAACTGCGGCCACACGTGGGTGCTGTCTACTCGCTTGCCGACATTCCGCTCGCCCATACCCTTCTGGAGACCCCCAACAACGGTGTTCGAGGAAAAATCGCCATAGCGGTCGAGCCTTCGGCTCATCTCGCAAATGCGGACCTTTAACCCTTGAACTCAATTGAGGAACGCCATGATTTATGAAATCGCTCAACTCCCGGTTCACGGAGAGAAAGTCGAAACGTTCAGACGTGCATTTGCAGAAGTCGCCCCGTTGCTTAGTCGCGCGCAGGGGTATTGCGGCCACGTCCTGGCACAGGGGATCGAAACACCCGAACTATTCCACCTGATCGTGCGTTGGCGGTCGCTCGAGGATCACACGCCGGGCTTCGAGGCGAGTGAAGACCATCGGGTGTTCATGATGGGCTTGCAGGAGTATTTTTCTGAGGAGCCGAAGGTCTATCACATTGAAGGAGCAGCTTTGGCGACAGGCGAATATCTTGTTTGAAAGCGCCAAAGGGCGCCAAGTGGAAACCGAGGCAACGAGAGCAGGCCGGATCCTTTTCCGGCCAGTTTCGTCGATGATGTCACGCCGCCCTTTTGCGTTGCTCCACGAAGGGGCGGTCGGGGATGATGAGCGACACGGCGGTGCCCTTGCCCATCTTCGAGCGGATGCGCATCTTGCCGCCGTGCAGCGCCACCAGCGAGCGGGAGATGGCAAGCCCGAGGCCTGACCCGCCCTTGCTCTTGGCGTATTGGCTCTGGACCTGTTCGAAGGGTTGGCCGATCTTGGGCAGAGCGTCCTTCGGAATGCCGATACCGCTGTCGGCGATCGTCAGCATCAGGCCCTTGTCCAGCCTGCGGGCGCGCAACTCGATCCTGCCGCCTTCGTCGGTGAACTTCACAGCATTGGACAGGAGGTTGAGCATCACCTGCTTCAGCGCCCGCCGGTCGCCGATCATGTCGAGCACCTCGGGCAGGTGCTGGTGGATCGCGATATGCTTGTCCTGTGCGGCGATTGAGGTCAGACGCAGGCTTTCCTCGATCAGTGGCACGAGATCGATACTTTCGGACTGGATGCGCATGTGCCCGGCTTCGATCTTCGACATGTCGAGAATGTCGTTGATGACGTTCAGGAGATGCTTGCCGCTGTCGTGAATATCCTTGGAATATTCGCCGTATTTCGGTGAGCCGAGCGGGCCGAACATGCCGTTCATCAGGATTTCCGAAAAGCCGAGAATGGCATTGAGCGGCGTGCGCAGCTCGTGGCTCATGTTGGCGAGGAATTCCGATTTCGCCTGGTTGGCGGCTTCCGCGCGTTCCTTCTCCGCCTGATAGGCGGCATTGGCGACGGAAAGCTCCGCCTTCTGCTTTTCCAGCGTCTTCTGCGAGGCGGAGAGATCACCGATCGTTGCCATCAGGCGTCGCTCGCTGTGGCGAAGGCGATCCTGGTGGCGTTTCAGAAGCGTGATGTCGGTGCCGACCGAAACCGTACCGCCGTCACGGGTGCGGCGCTCGTTGATCTGCAGCCATCGCTCGTCGGCAAGCTGCACCTCCGTCGTGCGCGAAAAGCCGCTGCCGTCCGCATCGGCGATGCGCCGCTCGATCACCGGTCGTGCGGCTGCGGCATTGACGGTCGAGCGTTCGGTGCCGGGCACCAGTACATTGTCAGGCAGTCCGTAGGCCTGCTGGAAATGGGCGTTGCACATGACCAGGCGATCGTTCTTGTCCCACAGTACAAACGCCTCGGATGTGCATTCGATCGCGTCGGCAAGGCGCTGATCGGCCTCGGCATAACGCTGCGCCAGGCGATGCTGCTCGGTCACGTCCATGGCGATGCCGATCACATGGATGCGGCCGGAGGTGTTGCGGATGACCTGCGCCCTGGCGCGCATCCACACATAGTGTCCTGCCGCGTGGCGCATGCGGAACACCTGGTCGACCTGCTTGGCATTGCCGCGGCCGATCGCGCGGGCCAGCGCATAGATATTACCGTCGGACGGATGCATCATCCGGGCTGCATCGGAAAACGAGATAATGCTGCCGGCCGGCGGCAGGCCGAGCATCTCGTACATCGAGCCCGACCAGAAAAGCCGGCGATTGGCGACGTCGAAATCCCAAAGCCCACAGCGTCCGCGAGACAGGGCCGCCTCGATCCGCAGGTTCGATTCCGCAAAGATCTCGTCGGCGTCGCGCGCCCGCTTCACCTGTGTGTAATAGGCATAGAGGATGACGAGCAGGATGGCGGAAATGCCGGTGAACAGCGTGACGTTGAGCGAGATTTCGCCGCGCAGGAAGCGGTTCGTCACGTCGAGCGAATGCGCTGACACGATCAGCGCGCCGTCATTGCCGATCGGCTGGATCGCCGCATAATGCGGCATGTCGCCGAGATAGGTTTCGATCACGCCGTCGAAGCGGCGAACCGTTGCGGTCTCGGGCAAAAGCGAGGCAAGGCGGCGCCCGATATAGGCGGAGGAAACACCTTTCGATCCGCCGAACACGACGCCGGACTTGTCGATGAACAGCGTGAAGGAACCGTGCGGCTGCGGATCCGCGGAAAGATAGGATGATAGCCGTGCCTCGACCGCTGCCCGGTTGGCGGGGCTGAACAGGGCTTCCTGGCCGGTAAACACCGCCTTGGCGGTCGCGGCCATCAATGTGGTCGATTGCCGCGCCGCATCTTCCATGCGGCTGTTCTCGCCCATGATGCCGAGAATGCGCGATGCGGCCACAACCATCAGGAAGGCGATGATGAGGAGAGGGATGGAACGCTTGAGCACCAGTTCCACCCGCGGCACCTGGCGCGCGATCGGCTTGACCGCGAAATTGCTGTCGTTCGCCAGCGCCTTCTGCAGGCCCGAAACCTTCGGAAATTTTGGGCGCAGCCAAGCGCCTGCCGCGGTTGCCCGCTGCATGTCCGATACCGTGTTCATCTAGTCCCTCGTGATGATCCGGTACGCCGCCCGTCCGAATCTACCCTAATGAATCATATAGTGATTCTTCGTGTCCAGAGGGTTGGTAATATTTTGTTAACCATATGAAATAGGCTGGAATTTGCCCCTTATCGAGGTGCAAATCAGCTGGGCCTGCTGCGCAAATCCGGATGTGAAATTTCGAGGCGCGTCAAGCAAAGTGTTTCAAAATGTGTCAATCGCCGCCAAAAATGTGGCAGAGCGAATAGTGGTCGCCCGCGATGCAGAAAACACCGCGGGCAACGAAAAGCGTATCAGTCCTTCAGCATCCGTTCGACAATGTCGCGGACATCCGTCGAAAGGCCGGATGCCTTGGTGATCTTCGACAATGCCAGCCGGGCCTTTTCTGCGCGAACAGGCTCAAGCGAGCGCCAGGATCGCATCGAGGTGAGGAGGCGCGCAGCAAGCTGCGGGTTCTTCGGGTCGATCGCCAGGATCTGATCGGCAAGGAAGTCGTAACCCTTGCCGTCGGCGCGGTTGAAGCCGGTCGGATTGCCGAAGGCGAAAGTGCCGACTAGCGACCTGACGCGGTTTGGATTACCCGCATTGTAGCGCGGATTTTCCATCAGGGCCGTGACCCGGTCGAGCGCATCGATGCCCGGGATCGTTGCCTGGACCGAGAACCACTTGTCGATGACGAGGGGATTGCCGTCGAAGCGGGTGAGGAAGCTGGCGAGGGCCGCCGTGGATTCCGACGCATCCGGGAAACGGTGCGCGAGCAGCGTCAGCGACTGGGCGAGATCCGTCATGTTGTCGGCACCGCCGAAGGCTTCGGCGGCACGCTGCGGGCTGTTTTCCGCGTGGCCGAGATAGGAGAGTGCGACGTTCCGCAGCGAGCGCTTGCCGGCATCCTCGGCTTCCGGTGAATAGGCGCCCTCGATCTTCATCTCGGTGTAGAGACGGATGAAGGTCTCTTCGCCGGCCTTGGCAATTACCTCGTGAATAGCTTTGCGGCCCGCATGGATCGCGTCGGGATCGTTATTGCCGCCAAGCGCCCGGGCAATATCGGCCTCGCTCGGCAGGTTCAGCGCCTGCGCCCGGAAGGCGGGTTCGAGCGATGCATCGCCGGCGCATTCCAGAAGAGCGGCAACGAAAGCGGGATCGCAGGCAATGTCCTTGCCGTCACGCGCATCACGCGCCGCCTGCGTCAGGTTCGGCATGGCAAGGTCCGTCAGGGCCTGCCAGCGGGAGAACAGGTCGCTGTCATGCCGTGCGATATGGACGAGATCTTCCGGCGACTGGTCGAAGGCGAGATTGATCGGTGCCGAGAAGGACCGGTTGAGCGACAGCACCGGACGCGACGAAATGCCTGCGAAGGTGAAGGTCTGGCTGCGCTCGGTCAGATGCAGCACGTCGCCCGTCACTTCGCCGCCGGTGACCGATTTCGGCTCGGCGATCTGCCCGTTGTCGAGGATCAGCGCGAAGGAGAGCGGAATATGCAGCGGCTCCTTGTTCGGCTGGCCGGGTGTGGCGGGCGTCGTCTGTTCGAGCGACAGCGTGAAGGTAGCGGCTGCATTGTCGTAGGCGCCCGAGGTGCTGACGAGCGGCGTGCCGGCCTGGATATACCAGCGGAAGAACTGGCTGAGGTCGCGGGAGCTCGCCTCCTCGAAGCATTTCACATAGTCTTCGACGGTCACGGCCTGGCCGTCATGGCGCTCGAAATAAAGGTCCATGCCGCGGCGGAAATCGTCACGCCCGAGAATGGTGGCGATCATCCCGGTGATCTCGGCGCCCTTCTCGTAGATCGTCATCGTGTAGAAGTTGTTGATCTCGCGATAGGTATCCGGGCGCGGCGGGTGCGCCAGCGGGCCTGCATCTTCCGGAAACTGGTCCGACTTCAGGTGGCGGACATCGGCAATGCGCTTGACGGCGCGCGAGCGCATGTCGGCGGAAAAATCCTGGTCGCGATAGACCGTCAGGCCCTCTTTCAGGCAAAGCTGGAACCAGTCGCGGCAGGTGATGCGGTTGCCGGTCCAGTTGTGAAAATATTCGTGCGCGATGATGCGCTCGATATTGGCGTAATCCTGGTCGGTTGCTGTCTCCGGGTCGGCCAGCACGTATTTGTCATTGAAGACGTTGAGACCCTTGTTCTCCATCGCCCCCATGTTGAAGTCCGAGACGGCGACGATCTGGAAGATGTTGAGATCGTATTCGCGGCCGAAATGATCTTCGTCCCACTTCATCGAGCGTTTCAGCGCATCCATGGCGTAGGTTGCGCGAGGCTCCTTGCCGTGTTCGACATAGATCTTCAGCGCCACTTCGCGGCCCGACATCGTCTCGAACGTGTCTTCGATGACGCCCAGATCGCCGGCGACCAGTGCGAAGAGATAGGCAGGCTTGGGATGCGGATCGAACCATGCGGCAAACGAGCGGCCCTCGTCATAACCGGCGCCGCCGAGGAAATTGCCGTTCGACAGCATGACCGGGTTGGCGGTCTTGTCACCGATGATCGTGATCGTGTACGGGGCCAGCACATCGGGACGGTCGGGGAAATAGGTGATGCGGCGAAAACCCTCGGCCTCGCATTGGGTGCAGTAAACGCCGTTGGTCCGGTAGAGGCCCATCAGCTGGGTATTGGCTTCCGGATTGATATAGGTGGTGATCGTCAGTTCGAAAGGCGCCTCCGCCGGCAGGTTGCGGACCGTCAGGCTATCGGGCGTCGCGTCATATTGATTTGCAGGCATTTCCTTCTGGTCGAACAGCAGGCCGGAAAGCGCCAGTTCATCACCGTCCAGGACCAGCGGCAACGAAGTATCGACCCCTTCGCGCCGATGGAAAATCAGCCGGGCCTCGACCTTGGTGTTGGTCGGATCGAGTTCAAATGTCAGGTCGACCCGTTCCAGAACAAAGTCAGTGGGGCGGTAATCCGCCAGATGCACAATCTGGCCCGTATCTGTTCGCATGATTTTTCCTGAAACGACTTAACGACTGGACGCGACGATGGGTTACCCGTCCCCGATCGAACTGGTCTGGCCCCCAACGCCGGGTGCATATTTACATCCAATGCTAAACGATTGTTGAACTGCGGCTAAAATAAAGTGTCGCGCTGTCAGTATAGTGGAGCTTTTTCATCCAACGCTATTTGGCGAGATAGCAGGAAACAGGACGAGACTTCGGACGGGCATTGCCTGTGACTGCGTCGATTGGCCCACTGGCGCGCTTTCCTCAATTTTCACACACGGCGCTCCACTTTTGCGTTAATGTCGTTGCGAATCCACCCCGCCTGCTTCCCGGATCATGGCTTATGGCCTGAACCACAACGAGTTCCCCCATGGCCTCCGATGCCCCGAATCCCCTTCACGGGATTATGCTGAAAGTATTGTCCGTCGTTGTGTTCGTCATGATGCAGACCTGCATCAAATCCGCGGGGCCGGATCTCCCGGCCGGACAGGTCACGTTCTACAGGTCGGCTTTCGCACTCGTCCCGATCCTGGGCTATCTGGCCTTTCGCGGGGAATTATTCCACGCCTTCCATACCAACAGTCTGTCGGGACATCTGAAGCGCGGCGTGCTTGGAATCATGGGCATGATATGCGGCTTTTATGGCCTCGTGCATCTGCCGCTGCCGGATTCGATCGCACTCGGGTATTCGATGCCGCTGATCGCGGTGATCTTCGCGGCGGTTTTCCTGAAGGAGACCGTCAGGCTCTATCGCTGGACGGCAGTCGCGATCGGCATGGTGGGTGTCGTGATCGTTTCCTGGCCGAAGATGACCATGTTCAGCTCCGGCGGCATGGGGTCCGAACAGGCAATGGGGGCGCTCGCCGTGCTGCTGGGCGCCGTGCTCGGCGGTTTTGCGATGATCCAGGTACGCCAGCTTGTCCAGACGGAAAAGACGTCGACGATCGTGCTCTATTTCTCGCTCACGGCGGCTGTGTTCTCGATCGTCACCCTGCCTTTCGGCTGGGCGTCACTTGGCATGTCCGCGCACCTGTTTCTGATTGCCTCGGGATTTTTCGGAGGCTTGGGGCAAATCCTGCTGACGGAAAGTTATCGACATGCGGACGTTTCGACGGTCGCCCCCTTCGAATATACGTCGATCATTCTCGGGATAGCGATTGCCTATACGCTGTTCGGAGACATCCCGGCGATCAATACGCTGATCGGTACAGCCATCACGGTCTCGGCGGGGATTTTCATCATCTACCGCGAGCACCGGCTCGGGCTGGAACGCAAGGCTGCGCGCAAAGCTTCGCCGCCGGGCGCATAGTGTCCGGAAAGAGATGCTAAAGCGGAATGCCGGATAGTGGACTGCCAGCGCCAGTCGTGTCGCCACGGGTCTTGCTCGCTTCGGAAAACTCGCGCGACGCGTTCACGGCGGTGTTTATCTGGCGCAAGTTTTCACGGAGTGTGCGAAGAGGCCTGAATATCGATCCCATCGCACAGACCTCTCAACGTTCGCGGAACTCGGCAAACATGGCCGACGGACGCGAGATCCCTGCCGGGCGCGCCATGGCGCGGGAAGTGATCTGCTCGTTCGTTGCCGAGCCGAAGCGATGGTAGCCTTGGGTCGAGCGAGGGCCGACGCCTGCGGCGCGGAGTGTTTCGAAACCCGAATGGATCGGGCGGAAGCGGGTGGTCATTGGTTTAGTCCTTGAGCCTTGGTTCCTCCCAAGACATTACTAATATTGCTTAAAATGCACCGATTCCGCAATGCGGCAGAACGCCACGCTGCCATGCGTTGCGCGCATGGATTGCTTCATATAATCGTAATATTTTGCGTTTTACCAAGTGTTATGCACGAAATATGTGCAATTCCACCTAGGGAAGCTCGCGCCGGAAGGTCAGCAGATCTTGCCAGGTCAAAGCTTTGTTGGCCGGGGCGGCCAGCAGTTCCTGCGGATGGAATGTCGCAAGTGCGGGGATCTCCATTCCGGCGAAGGATGCCGTCTGCCACTTTCCGCGCATCGTATGGATCGTGCCATTGCCGCCGAGAAAAAAGCGGGCGGGGAAATTTCCGAGAAGCAGCAATGCCTTTGGCCGTGCAAGCGCGATCTGGCGCTCGATAAAGGGCTGGCAGATATCCATTTCGGCCGGTGACGGCATACGGTTTCCCGGCGGGCGCCAGGGGATCACATTGGTCATCAGCACGCCCTCGCGGGACAGGCCGATTGCGGCAAGCATGCGGTCGAGAAGATCTCCGGCACGGCCGGAGAAGGGCGCGCCGTCGCGGTCGTCGTCGGCATTCGGCATCGGTCCGATGACTGCGATGCCGGAGGAGGGGTCGCCGCTGGCAAACACCGTCGAGCGGGCGCTGTTCTTCAGGTTGCAGCCATGAAATGTTTCGATCGCCGTCTTCAGTTCGGCGAGCGAGGCTGCGTTGTCTGCTGCCGAACGGGCCGCTTCCACCGCCTGTGCGGCCGGCACGGCGACCTGGGCCGCAGCTGCAGGAGGCGGGGTGGCGGCACCGGGACGCCGCGATGCAGCTCCACTGCCATTCGACGGGGAAGGGGCGCTATCCTGTGGGGCGCGCTCACGCGCTGCGGCCGGAACTTTTGCCTGCGTCCTTGCTGCCTTCTGCGCCTCGAACTGGGCAATCCGATCGACCGGACCTTCATCCACAAGCCATTCGACACCCGCATCCGCATAGAAATGCAGAAGGGCGGCAAGCTCGGCCGGGTTGAGGTCGGAAGCGGCGTTCATGGATCCGTTCTTACAGCATGTTGGCTGAAAGTGGGAAATTGTTTGGGACGTGGAGAAGCTTATCCCCTCACCAACAAAATCTAAGACTTAGCCTTTAGCTAAGATCTTGATTTTGTAACCTCTCCCACAAGGGGGGAGGTAGGTGTTAGGGGCGCCGCAAACTCCAGTATCTCTCCCCTTGTGGGAGAGAAAGCAATTTCGAAATCTTAGCGGAAGGCTAAGTTTCAGAAATTGCCAGTGAGGGGATTTTACTCACCCGGGCAAAAAGACAGGCAGCCCCTTACGCCGCCCACTCCCCGACATTATCGCTCTCGCCGATCAGCGCCAGACCATGGGCGATCGACAGCAGTTCACCGCCGCTTTCGATTTTCGATGCGTCGAAACGCCGGGTGAAGATCTGGCGCACGGCAGGCACGAAGGAGGTGCCGCCGGTGAGGAAGACCTTGTCGACATCCTCAGGCGCGGTGTTCGTCTTGGTCAGCACGTCGTCCAGCGCGCCTTCGATCTTTGCCAGGTCGTCGGCGATCCAGGTCTCGAAATCACTGCGCTTGACCACCTTCTTTCCGGCCTTGCCGAGCGGTGAGAAGTTGAATTCGGCCTCTTCCGCGCCCGAAAGCGCCATCTTGGTGGCGGAGATCGCCTGATAGAGCGGGTAACCTTCGTCATGCTCGACGAGATCGATGAACAGCTCCAGCTTGTCCGGGTCGACGGCCGAACGCACCAGCGACTTCAGGTCGTTGAATTCGCGCGTCGTCTTGAAGATCGACAACTGGTTCCAGCGC
The DNA here is from genome assembly GCA_900466875.1 of Hyphomicrobiales bacterium. Classification (GTDB taxonomy): domain Bacteria; phylum Pseudomonadota; class Alphaproteobacteria; order Rhizobiales; family Rhizobiaceae; genus Neorhizobium. The sequence continues at coordinate 60,801 of UBNQ01000023.1, forward strand.
GAGAAATTCGCGTAATAGCTCGACGGCACTTCCAAGAGCTTGTCGAAGCTTTTGAAGAACGTGCCCTTGCCGATTTCCGGCGCCACGAGATGCTCGATCATCTTCGCATCGAAATGGTCACCGGCGATGCCGACGCCGGAATGGCCGATCGGCTTTGCCGTCAGCTTGCCGGCAACGCGCTCGAAGCGGATCAGCGAATAGTCGGTCGTGCCGCCGCCGAAGTCGGCGACCAGAACATTGGCATCGCTCTTCAGCGTCTGGGCGAAGTAATAGGCGGCTGCGACCGGCTCGTAGACATAGTGGATTTCCGGAAAGCCGAGCCGCGTCAGGGCCTCGTTGTAGCGCTGGGTGGCAAGCGCCGGGTCGGGGCTCGCACCGGCGAAATGCACCGGCCGGCCGGCAACGAGACGCGAGACATCCGAAGGCCAGTGGCCATCCGCATAGGTCTTCAGGCGTTTGAGAAAGATCTCCATCAGATCTTCGAATGTCTGCCGGCGGGCAAAGACCAATGTGCCCTGAAACAGCGGGCTTGCGGCAAACGTCTTGATCGACTGCAGGAAGCGGGCGTCACCGGGATTGTCGATGAACTGACGGATTGCCGCCTGTCCGGCCTCGACCTTCAGCGCCTGCGCGCCAAGCTGCGCATCCTTCATGAAGGAGAGCGCCGTGCGCATCGAATCCGTCTCGCCGGCGCTGCTTGAAAACTGCATCGAATGGGTTGTGCTGCCGCTGTCTGCCAGCGCCAGAACGGTGTTGGTCGTGCCGAAATCAAGCCCGAGCGCCCGTGCCATGGCCGTGCTCCTTGTGGTCTGCAGAAATGATTGAGCCGGGATGCTCCCGGACGCGATAAGGGCGAAGCCATGGCCTCGCCCTTTTGAGAGCGCGCCTGATGCCACAGGAGGCCGGTGAAGGCAAGCCAGAAGGGGCAGAAATAGAAAAAGGGGCGCTCGAATGGCGCCGCTTGTTCGATCGTTTCGGGTGGATCAGGCCTCGGCGTACCAGCGGGCCGGCAACGACTGCGTCTGGTTCGCATCGTCGCTCCTGAACAGTTGCGTCGCCGAGCTTCCAACACCCTTGGACGACATCTGGTCCAGCATCTGCCGGATCATCTGGTCATGGACATTGGCCGCAGCGCGTCGCTGGCCGGCCGAGGCGTCGTCCACCGCCCTGGATGTCGAACGCTGGTTGATCGCATCGAGATTGGCCAGGAGCGGCGTCACGAAATCACGCACGCCCGCGCTTGCGGCAGGTGTGCTGGCCGATCCGGAATGACCCGGTTCAGCGACAGGCGTTTCCGCCGCCGGTCCCGTGCCGTTGCCGCTCTCTTCCTCGGACGGTGCCGAAGGTCCGGCCGATACGGGCTGTTCGCCGGTGATCTCGTCGGCCGATCCATCACTCTCTGTTGCCGGAGCCGGCTCTGCCGCATCCGTTTCATCGACAGGTTGGGACGCGCTGTTTTCCGGCGCAGCATCCATGTCAGTCTCTGCAGCAACTTCACCTTCGACCGGTCCGTTGACCGGCCCATCGGCGGGCTTTTCCGTGCTCGTCTCAGCGGGCGGCGTGGGGCCATAGGTGCCGTCGTCGGTTTCTTCCGGCGTGTAGGTTTCGGCAGTGTCGGGCTGATTGCCGTTGGCGGGTGCTGCCGCGTGGTTGTTGCCCGTGGTCGTGTCGTCCTTTGCCGCACCGGTGGAACCGGACGACGGCGATGTTTGGCTCGGCGCGTTTGACTGGCTGCCGCCACCGAAAATACCTTCGATAAGCAATGTTTTCTCCGCTGTTGACGAATGTGGCGCGGCCTGTAGCAGCCGTGGATTGAGGCCGGGTCAATGCGCGAATGACAAATAAAATCAATGTTTAAGCATCTGAAAATATGATTGAATGATAGGTTTCTCACGTTGATGAAAACAGTCGCGAAGGCTTGGCGCCGCCATCTTTTGGCCGGGTCCCGCATGTCTATCCAAATGCGCGAATCGAATGCATGGAGTTGATCTGTCGTGACCTCTGGAACGCTCTCTTTTTTCGCGCTTTTCAGCGCTGCCGTCGCGTCAATGGCGGCTCCGGCCGTTGCTGCCGAACCGGTGCATTGCACCGTTATTCTCGATATCGAGACCGGCAAGCCCATCCACCGGCAGGGCGAATGCGATCACGCCATTTACCCGCAATCGACCTTCAAGCTGCCGCTGGCGATGATGGGCTATGACAAGGGTATTCTTGTGGATGAGCACAATCCCCGCTGGGCCTATCAGGCGAAGTTCAAGCGCTCTGAGCGGGAGCAGAAGGCGACCGACCCGACCATATGGGAAAAGGATTCGATCGTCTGGTATTCCCAGGAGATCACCCGTCGCCTCGGAAAGCAGGCTTTCGCCGATTACATCCGTCGCTTCGATTACGGCAATCGCGATGTTTCCGGTGGACCGGGCGGCACCGATGGCCTGACGGAATCCTGGCTGAGTTCGTCGCTGAAAATCTCGCCCGATCAGCAGGTGGACTTTCTGCGGCGCTTCATGACCGGCAAGCTGCCGATCTCGACAAAGGCCGTGACGATGACGCAGGCGATCGTGCCGAGCTTCAGTGCCGCAGATGGCTGGACAATCCACGGAAAGACGGGCGCCGGCTCCGTTCGAAACGGCCAGGGAAAGCTCGATGGCAGTCGCCCGGTCGGCTGGTTCGTAGGCTGGGCGCAGAAGGGAGACCGCAAGGTCGTCTTCGCGCGTTTGCTGGTGGACAACAAGCGCCATGCAGACAAGCCGATCAGCTTTACCGTGCGTGACGGGCTGATCGCGGATCTGCCGAAACTGACCTCTAACCGTTGATAAGACAGCGAGCCGGATCGTGTCGACCCGGCTCGCACATCGTGTCTGTTGCGCAAAAATGTGCCGCTGTTTTGCGACAAAGACATGCGATCAACTATGAAACTGAAAGCGTTTGGAGCGTACTCGACGGATCGCGACGCGCTTTAGAACCGGACTCCGCTTTCGTTGAGGAAGCAGGTTTTGTCGAACGCGGCCAGATTGATCGGATTGGGCAACCGCACATCCTCCAGCGTCGGAAACGGCTTCTGCTGCGGATCATAGGTCCGGCTGATCTGCGAGACGAAGACGATGATCAGGCCTTTTGCTTTTGCAAAGGCCTGCAGCGCGGAAATCTGCTGGTCGAGGGGCGGGGTGGAGCGCCGCTGATCCAGCAATTGCAGGTAATCGACCACCACCATTGTTCCGGGCGCAGCGCAAGCCAGCCGTTTCTCGATGTACTCGGCGCTGATACGGTCCGAGCAATCGGGGACGAACAGGTCGCGATAGTCCGCCAGTCCCGTGCCAAGCCTCTTGAACCGGTTGGCTATCTGCGCCTCGGTATATTCAAGCGTGAAGAAGAAAGCGCGTCTGCCGGCCTTCATCGCTTCCACAGCCAGTTCCAGCGCCATCAGCGTCTTGCCGAGCCCGGGTCTGGCGCCGATCAGCAGCAGATCGCCGTTTTTCAGCTGCTCATAGAGCGCCTTGGCGGGAGAGGTCGCAGCATGACGGGCCGCAAGCAGGCTCCAGCTTTCGCAGCCTTCGTGTCTTGCAATGCGGTCAAGCGCAGTGGTGAGGGGAATGGATTGTTCACGCGACAGGGCTTTGGCCTTGCGCTTCAGATGATAGATCGGCGCAGTGAGTTTCATCGATGAAACCTCCTGATGCGAGCATACTTCGCAAACCCTCCTTGTGCGCCTGCCCGGACAGTCGGTTCAAAACGTGGATGGCCCCGTATGAAATCTACTTTCCCGATCGGAGGGGGGAGGCGTGGGCTGCGCCGGAATCAGATGATAGCTGAAACCCGTCAGATCCGGAAGCGGCGCGACGCCCAGACGATCACCACACCGAGCAACACTGCCAGCAGCCCCCAGAAGATCCAGGGTGTTTGATCTATCATGAAGCTGGAGCGCGGATAGGGAAAGACGCCCGTGCCCTGGCCGATCCAGACAAGACCGATCACACCGACGAGAAAGCCGAAAATTCCGGCGATAAGCCTGACCAAGCGCATTGCCATCCTCCTCCGCCGTCATCGTTAGAGCAATTCCAGCAAAAGTGGGAACCGGTTTTGCGTCCGGAATTGCGGTGAAACAAAGAGATAGAGCAGTTTCGCGTTTCGAAGAAAGGCGGAAGCGCTTTGGGGGCAAGATATGGCGCAAACCGCAGTCCTCAATGCCGGCGGCATATGCGGAACCGGAAAACAGGTCCGCCGAATTAAAAAAGGCCCGGCTTGCGGCCGGGCCTTGGGATCGTCAGAGCGACTTTGCCGCGCCGCCGTCGACGCGCAGCATCGTGCCGGTGATGTAGCTGGCCGGCTCCGAGCAGAGGAAGGCGCCTGCCGCACCGAATTCCTCCACCGTGCCGAGGCGGCCGGCCGGAATGGTCTTCACCGAGGCTTCGCGGACCTCTTCCATGCTCTTGCCGAGCCGCTTGGCATTGGCGCCATCCAGCTCCTCGATCCGGTCCGTCAGGATGCGGCCGGGAAGCAGCATGTTGGCGGTAATGCCGGAGCCGGCCACTTCGCTCGCAAGCGTCTTGTTCCAGCCGACCAGCGCACCGCGCAATGTGTTGGAAAGCGCCAGGTTCGCGATAGGCTCGATGACGCCCGACGAGGCGACCGTCAGGATACGGCCCCAGCCCTGTTCCTTCATCTGCGGCAGCAGCGCGTTGGTCAGCGCAATCACCCGCAGCACCATCGACTGGAAGAAGGTGTCGAGCTTGTCGACACTCATGTCCTGCGCGCCGCCGGGCGTCGGGCCTCCCGTATTGTTGACGAGGATATCGATGCCGCCGAGCTTTTCCCTGACGGCTTCGATCATGCTGTTGACGAAGTTCTCGTCGGCAAGATCCCCCCAGACCCATTCGGCCTTGCCCTTACCGGCGGCGTTGATCGTTTTGCAGTTCTCGGCAAGCTTGTCGCCCGACCGTCCCACCAGGAGAACATTGACGCCTTCATTGGCCAGTGCCGTGGCGATGCCGAGGCCCAAGCCGCGCGACGAGGCCAGCACCAGGGCTCGTTTTCCCGAAATTCCCAGATCCATTCCGTTCTCCTGTGGCGATGTTGTCTGTGGAAGCGGTTATAATGGCCGGTGCTCACATTGGAAGCCTGATCAGGCCATGAACCAGCTTGAGCGCGTGCAAAGGTTTGGGGGTGGCTTTAGGACGCAATCGCCAAAGAGGGCTTGGCTTGCGGCCCGGTTTGACTTTACGGATGTCGATATCGAAGAAAGGTTGCAGGTCGTCAGGTTGTATGACAACAAAAGCGAGGAGATTTGCAAGGAACTTTGACGTTGACGTAAACGTTATTTATCCTGCAGGTATGGGAGTGGGTCTTCTCGTCAGGTTGGTTGGTGTCGTATCTCGGCTCGACAACAATCTTGGCATTTGCCAAGGAGTAATGCGACAAAAGGGGATCCCGCCAAGGCGGAGGCATTTGGAATGAGTGAAGAGATGGAACGTCCCGAACGGGAATCGATGGAATTCGACGTGGTAATCGTTGGCGCTGGTCCTGCCGGCCTGTCCGCGGCAATCCGGCTGAAGCAGATCAACCCCGATCTGACCGTGGTCGTGCTGGAAAAGGGCGCGGAAGTCGGCGCTCATATCCTCTCCGGTGCGGTGGTCGATCCGGTTGGCATCGATGCGTTGTTGCCCGGCTGGCAGGAAGAGGACGGTCATCCGTTCAAGACCAGGGTCACCGACGACCAGTTCCTGTTCCTGGGCCCTGCCGGCTCCATCCGCCTGCCCAACTTCGCCATGCCGCCGCTGATGAACAATCACGGAAAATATATCGTTTCCCTCGGCAATGTCTGTCGGTGGCTTGCGGGGAAGGCGGAAGAGCTCGGCGTCGAGATCTATCCCGGCTTTGCCGCGAGCGAAGTGCTGTATGACGACGCGGGCAATGTGATCGGTGTCGCGACAGGCGACATGGGCATCGAGAAAAACGGCGAGCCCGGCCCCAACTATACCCGCGGCATGGAACTGCTGGGCAAATACACGCTGATCGGCGAGGGCGTGCGCGGGTCGCTGGCCAAGCAGCTGATCCAGAAGTTTGGCCTGTCGAAGGACCGCGACGTCCAGAAGTTCGGCATCGGCATCAAGGAGCTCTGGGAAGTAAAACCGGAAAAACACCGCCAGGGCCTCGTGCAGCACTCCTTCGGCTGGCCACTCGACATGAAGACCGGCGGCGGTTCCTTCCTCTATCACCTGGAAGACAATCTCGTCGCCGTCGGCTTCGTCCTGCATCTCAATTACAAGAACCCCTATCTCTACCCGTTCGAGGAATTCCAGCGGTTCAAGACCCATCCGGCAATCAAGGACACGTTCGAGGGCGCCAAGCGCCTCTCCTATGGCGCCCGTGCGATCACCGAGGGCGGGTATCAGTCGGTGCCGAAACTGTCCTTCCCGGGCGGTGCGCTGATCGGCTGCTCGGCCGGTTTCGTCAACGTGCCGCGCATCAAGGGCAGCCATAATGCCGTGTTGTCCGGTATTCTGGCCGCAGACAAGATCGCAGCCGCGATCGCGGACGGCCGTGCCAATGACGAGCCGATCGAGATCGAGAACGAATGGCGCGATGGCCCGATCGGCACGGATCTGAAGCGGGTTCGCAACGTCAAGCCGCTCTGGTCGAAGTTCGGCACGCTGATCGGCATCCCGCTTGGCGGGCTGGACATGTGGACCAACCAGTTGTTCGGCTTCTCGCTGTTCGGCACGCTGAAGCACGGCAAGACCGACGCGGAAAGCCTGGAGCCGGCGGCAAAGCACAAGAAGATAAACTATCCGAAGCCGGATGGCGTGCTGACCTTCGACCGTCTGTCTTCGGTCTTCCTGTCCAGCACCAACCACGAGGAGGACCAGCCGGTCCATCTTCAGGTGAAGGACATGCAGCTGCAGAAGCGCTCCGAGCACGATGTCTTTGCCGGTCCGTCGACGCGTTACTGTCCGGCGGGCGTCTACGAGTGGGTCGAGAAGGAGGGCGAGGAGGTTTACGTCATCAACGCGCAGAACTGCGTCCACTGCAAGACCTGCGATATCAAGGACCCCAACCAGAACATCAACTGGGTGCCCCCGCAGGGTGGTGAAGGGCCGGTCTATCCGAATATGTGATGTGTTCGCCGGCCTTTGCGAGTAATTCTCGCGCAATGGATGGCAGGCGGCGGAATGTGAGCTGCCGTTTGCCAATTTACTCAGGCAGATGTTGGCGGGTGATGAAAAGGCCTTGGTAAGCCTGTCGTCATTCTTATATCTGATCACATCTGACTGATGACCTATCTCTTTCGTGTTGTTCGAAAGAAGAATAGATATGGTTCCGGATAGGCAATCGAAGTCTTTTGCGCCAACAGGTCGGCATGTGATGAGCAACAGGAAAACAGTCTTCGGCACCACCTCCGTGATCGGAGCTTTCAAGGCCTGCGGTTTGATCGCCGCGATTGCGATCATGTCAGCCTTCTTCGGCGCGAGCGAAGCGGCCGCAGTCGATTGCCGCGCCTATCCCACGCCCGGCGTAGACTGGAGCAACTGCAAGAAGCGTCTGCTCATGCTCGACAACAGCAATTTCGAGGGAGCCAATCTCTCGGGTGCCGATTTCAGCATGACCGATCTCAGCCGCACGAACATCAAGAATGCGAATTTCAGCAAGACGATGCTGGTCCGCGCCTCGCTCGCGCAGTCCCACGCGGAAAACGCCAATTTCGAGCGTGCAGAGGGCTATCGCAGCAATCTCTCCGGCATTTCCGCTTCCGGCGCAAATTTCGTGTCCGCGGAAATGCAGCGGTCGAATTTTTCCGATGCCGACCTCACCAATGTCGATTTCACCAAGGCCGAACTGGGCCGCGCAGTGTTCTACAAGGCGAAGCTCGCCAACACCCGCTTCGCGCTGGTCAACCTCTCGCGCTCGACCTTCCACAATGTGGATATCAGCGGGCCGGTGGATTTCACCAACGCCTTCCTTTTCCTCACCCGGATCGAAGGTGTGGACCTGTCGAAGGCCACGGGGCTTGAACAGGACCAGGTTGCACTCGCTTGCGGCGATGACAAGACGGTTTTGCCTGCGGGCCTGCAGAAGCCGGACAAGTGGCCCTGCGAAGACGAGTGACATCAAACACGATTGTTACCGGCCGGGACATTGGTGACACACGTTTTTAGCGAAGCGTTAACCATAACCTCCTTAGCTTGCGTCATCTTTTCGACGCATCAAGGACACGTTCATGCCGATTTCTCGCCGCGGCCTTCTGGCTGGCTTGCCGCTTCTGCTGGCCGGTTGCGCATCGACCTATAACGAACAGCAGAACTATGCTGCCGTGCCGGACGAGGAGTTTCCTCTCCACCGCGTACCGATTGACAAGATCAAGCCCGAACTGCGCCGCCAGCAGGTTGCCTTCTCCGGAAACTATGCGCCGGGCACCGTTGTTGTCGATACGCCCGCACGGCGTGCCTATTATGTTCTCGGCGGCGGCCAGGCGATCCGTTACGGCGTCGGCGTCGGTCGCGCCGGCATGGCTCTTTCCGGTAATGCCTATGTCGGACGCAAGGCCGAATGGCCGTCCTGGACGCCAACCGCCAACATGCAGCGCCGCGAGGAGCGTTACCGCAAGCTCGCAGGCGGCCTGCCGGGAGGCCCCAACAACCCGCTCGGCGCGCGCGCCATGTATCTCTATCGCAACGGCAACGACACGCTGTTCCGCCTGCACGGCACCAACCAGCCGGAATCGATCGGCCACGCCATGTCGAGCGGCTGCATCCGCATGATGAACCACGACGTGATCGACCTCTACAACCGCGTCCAGGTCGGCGCCAAGGTTTTCGTTATCCAGGCCTGAGGCCGGACGATCCGCCTTTGACCAAGCCCGCCGCGTCGATCGCGGCGGGCATTTGCTTTTGTCGTCAGGTTCAGCGCGATTTCCAGGCCACCACCATCAGGCCGCCGATGACGGTGATGTGCTCCATCACCACATAGAATTCCAATGTCCTGAACGGTTCTTCCATCGTCCAGAAGTTATGCACGAGCGGGATCGTCAGCGCCGTGAACACGCCGAGCGCTCCGGCGCCGAGCCATGTCCAGCGGTTGAGGATGACAAACAGCGAACCACCGATCTGGGTGATGATCGTCGCGATGTTGAAGGCGGTCGCGGGCTCCAGCCCGAAATGCGCCATCTCCGCAACTCCGCCGTTGAAGTCGATAAGCTTCGACAGGCCGCTTGCCCAGAATGCGAATGTCAGAAGTATGCGTGCGAGGTAGCCGAACCAGCTCGAACTGGTCAGCACCCCGACCGGATTGCCGAATGATGAAGTCTGTGATGTAGCCATGATGTCCCCCATAGGCTTGCGGGACAATCATAGCGGGAAATTTGCGGTTTGATAAGTATGCCGATGAGGCTGCTTACCCACCGCTCTCGGCTTTAGAAGCCGGACAGCACAAGCTTGCCGCGGGTCTTGCCGCTTTCGATCAACGCGTGTGCGGCCATGAGGTTTTTTGCGTTGATCGGCCCCAGCACATCGGACAGCGTCGTCTTGATCTTTCCGGCATCCACCAGTTCCGCCACCTGGGTCAGAAGCTTGTGCTGTTCGATCATGTCCGCGGTCTGGAAGACCGGCCGGGCGAACATCGTCTCCCAGTGGATCGACAGCGCCTTGCGCTTGAACTGGCGCACGTCGACCGGCTCCTTCGGGTCGTCGATCAGCCCAAGCCGGCCCTGCGGCGCGATGAGTTCCAGAATGTCGCCGATATGCTGCGAGGTCTCCGTGATCGAAAAGACGAAGGCCGGTGCGCCGATCGCCAGATCCGCAATCTGTTTGGCAAGCGGCTTGGAATGATCGAGCATGTGATGCGCGCCGAGCTGCCTGATCCAGTCCTGGGTTTCAGGCCGCGATCCGGTTGCGATCACGGTGACGTCGGAAAGCTCGCGCAAGAGCTGGATGGCGATCGAGCCGACACCGCCGGCCCCGCCGATCAGCAGCACCGCATTCCAGGCGCTCGCCACCTTGTCCTGAACGCGCATTCGGTGAAACAGCGTCTCGTAGGCGGTGATTGCCGTGAGCGGCAGTGCCGCCGCCTGTTCAAAACTCAGCGTCTTCGGTTTTGCGCCGACGATCCGCTCGTCGACCAGATGGAGTTCGGCATTGGTTCCCTGCCGGTTGATCGCACCGGCATAATAGACCTCGTCGCCCGGCTTGAAGAGCTTGACGTCCGGGCCGACCGCCTTGACCACACCGGCTGCGTCGTAACCGAGGACCTTGTACTGGCCGGGTTCGAGAACCGCGTTCCTGCGGGTTTTGGTATCGACGGGATTGACCGAAATCGCCTTGATCTCGACAAGCAGATCGCGGCCCTTGGCCTCCGGCATCGGCAGGTCGATGTCGAGGAGTGCAGTCTCGGACGAAATCGGCTGGTTCTGGTTGAAGCCCACGGCGCGCATCGATCATCTCCCTTGCTGTTTTCGGGAAAAGATGGCGCGAAGCTGGTCCGGGCGCAAGGAGCGATGGGCCGCACCTGGTACGGCCCACTTTTTTCTCAGACGTGACCGGTCTTGCGCTCAAGCCAGACCGATACGAAGAACACGCCAAGCCCGAACAGCGAGAGGACCGCGCCGACATAGCCGGTTGCGGCATAACCCCAACCCCAGGCGATGACGAGACCGCCGAGTGCCGCGCCGAGCGCATTGGCGATATTGAAGGCCGAGTGATTGGAGGCGGCCGCCAGCGTCTGTGCGTCGGCCGCGACATCCATCAACCGTGTCTGCAGCGCGGGACCGGGGGCAAAACCGCAGCCGACCAGAAAGACAGTGATGTAGAGTACGATCGGGTAGTGGGCGAAATTCGCGAAGATCAGCATCACCACGATATAGAACACCATCGACCAGCCGATCGTGCCCTTCAGCGAGATATCGGCAAGCCGGGACCCGACGATATTGCCGACATTCATGCCGATGCCGAACAGCGCCAGGACGACCGCAACCATGCCGACCGGCAGGCCGGCCGTTTCGGTCGTCGTCGAGGCGATGTAGCTGAACACCGAGAACATGCCGCCGAAGCCGACCGCCGCGATGCCGAGCGTCAGCCAGACCTGCGGCTTGGCGAATGCGCTGAGTTCGCGCAGGATGCTCGCGCCTTCCTGCACCTTGTCCTTCGGCTTGAAATACCAGACGAGCGCGACCGTCAGTGCACCGATGCCGCCGACCAGATAGAAGGCCGCGCGCCAGGAAAGCATCTGTCCCATGAAGGTTGCAAGCGGTGTGCCGAGCAGCGTTGCGATCGTCAGCCCGAGCATGATACGGCCCACGGCGCGCGCGCGTTTGTTCGGCGGCACCATGGACGCGGCCACCAGCGACGCGACACCGAAATAGGCGCCATGGGGCAGGCCGGTGAGGAACCGCAGGAAGGTGAAACTCCAGAAATCCGGCGCCATCGCCGACAGGATATTGCCGGCGGCAAAGACGCCCATCAACCAGAGAAGCAGCGTGCGGCGCGGCACCCGGGCCGAAAGAACCGCGATGATCGGCGCACCGACGACGACGCCGAGCGCATAGGCGCTGATCACGTAACCCGCCATCGGGATGCTGACTTCGAAGGTCTTTGCCACATCCGGCAAAAGGCCCATGATGACGAATTCGCCGGTGCCAATGCCGAAGCCGCCCACCGCAAGGGCGAACGTGATCAGCAGGACGGCGACCGGAGAAAGAGTGTGAGGCTCGGACGCAGAGCGTGCCGCATCCATGGAATGTACGCTGTCGGTCATGATACCGGATCTGTTTTTGAATGATGGCGGACAGGGTGGTGCCTGTCGGATCGTCCCAAGGCGGCCAGGCAGCCGGCCTCTGACGCGAACCTAGCATGTCGTTGTGCACTGCGGTAGAAAAACATTGGATTTCGTCAAATTTTCATACGGGAACGGCATCTCTTCTGCTCATAGCGCCGTGTCTTGCACTTGATAAGCCTGGCTGTCGCAACCATTTGCTGATCCACCCGTTATCACGCCGCCTCATTTCAAATCAGGTATTTCATGAACCTCTATGCAGTCTTCAACCGCGACGGCGGGACGTTTCGAACGACAGACATGGACGCCTATTGCGCCCATGCGCTGAGGGCGTTCGAAGGCGCAGGGCATGAGATCGAATGCCATGTCGTTTCCGGCGACAAGGTTGTCGAGACGATGGAAAAGGCGGCCTCGCTTTCCGGCGTCGATGGACTGATCGCCGGCGGTGGCGACGGCACGATTTCCGCTGCCTCCTCGATTGCCTGGAAGAGCGGCATCGCGCTTGGCATCGTTCCGGCCGGCACGATGAACCTGTTTGCCCGCTCGCTGAAGATCCCGCTGGATATCTGGGAGGCCATCGACGTTCTTTCCCACTCGCATGTCCGCGATGTCGATATCGCCAGCGCCAATGGCCGAAGCTTCGTCCACCAGTTTTCCGCCGGCCTGCATGCCCGCATGGTGCGTTACCGCAATTCCATGACGTTTGCGTCGAGGCTCGGAAAAATCCGCGCCAGCACCCGCGCCGCCATCGGCGTCATGCTCAACCCGCCGGAATTCGAAGTCGAATTTACCGCAGAGGGCAAGAGTGGCGTGCGCCGGGTATCGGCAATTTCGGTATCCAACAACGAGTTCGGCACCGATGCGCTGATGTATGCCGATGACGTCACGCAAGGCCATCTCGGTTTCTACATCGCCGATCCGCTGACGCCGGCCGGCGTGGCGAAACTCACGCTCGATATCCTGCGCGGCCGCCTGAAGGACAACGAATCGGTGACGGCGATGACCGTCACCGAGCTGGAACTGCATTTCCCCCGCCACCGCAAGGATGTCCGCTGCGTCATCGACGGCGAGCTGCTGCCGATGGAACGCGATATCCTGCTGAAAATCCATGCGGGCGAACTGAAGGTTCTCGTCGATCAGCTTCCGCAGAAGGACATCGGGGAGCAGAGCGGCAGCGGCATCTGAACCGGTATCAGGCAGATGCGACCGGCGCGAGCGGCGGAAGCATCGTCGCGGCCGCCGCATCGTCATGGATCGTGTCGCCGCGCGACCTCACCGTCACCGCATTGGAGGCGAATTCCAGCCCTGCCGCCTTGCAGGACGAGATCAGCCTCTTGATCGCCTCGCGCTTGATGATGCTCGGATTGCCCGGCAGCGAGGTGAACTTGAAGCGCACCACGATCGAGGTCTCGGTAATATCCTGAATGCCCTGCATCTTCAGCGGCACGAGGAAATCCGCGCCGAATTCCGGATCGTCGAGCATTGAGATGCCGACCTTCTTGGCCGTCTTGCGGATCAGTTCGGGATCGCTGTCCCGCTCGAACTTCAGCTGGAACTTGATCGTGCCCCAGTCGCGGCTGTAATTGCTGACCGAGCTGATCTGCCCGAAAGGAACCGTGTGAACCGGGCCATTGTGATGGCGCAGCCGAACCGAGCGGATGGCGATCTGTTCCACCGTGCCCTGCTGGCTGCCGGTGCTGATATATTCGCCGATGCGAAAAGCATCTTCGGCGATGAAGAAGATGCCGGAGACGATATCCTTCACCAGCGCCTGCGAGCCGAAGGACAAAGCCAGACCCAGCACGCCGAAACCGGCAAGCAGCGGCGCAACGTTGACGCCAAGCGCGCTCAGCACAACCAGCGCCCCGACGGCCAGCACGGCTCCGAGCGCCAGATTGCGCACCACCGGCATCGCCGTCGACAGCCGGCTGGTCTGGCGTTTTTCGTTCTGGTCTTCGTGCCCCGGCAGCATGATGGCGGGCGAGGGGGCAAGCGCTTCCGAATAACGCCAGATGAAACTCGCCACCGCCCAGCTTGCCACGATCGCAAGGCTCAACCGTTCGAGCCAGAGGATCCAGCCCGTCGCATCCGCCGCCTGTCCGCCCATGAAGGGTGACCAGATGGCCGTGATGAGATGCAAGCCACCGATCCAGACCGCCCCGGCGCACAGCACTCTCAGGCTTGCCAGAAGCGAGGATGCGAGGCCCGCGCCGTGAACCCGTTCATGATGCCGGGTGATATCGTCGACGAGCGCATGCGCCCCGAGCGCCAGGATCGGCAGCGCCAGCAGGGCCATCTGCGTCGTACCGGCGGCAAAGATCCAGCGGGCGCTGTTCGGCGTTCCGGCAAACAGCACGCAGATCAGCCACAGCGCCAGCGCCGTGACGACGTAGAATTCCGGCAAGAGATTTCCCGCCGCCCGGCGCACGATGCCGGGATTATGGCTGATGAAGGCATCGCGGATATCGTTGCGCCCGCCGATGAACCAGACGAGTTTCAACAGCGTCAGCAGCGTATTGCCGGTCAGGAACCAGCCGTCGATGACCAGCCTGTCTATCCCGATACTGTCGGCAAGGCGCGCCATCTCGGCCAGCGCCGCGCTGATCAGCCCATAGGTCACCAGCATGCGGAAGTGCCATTGCGGTCTGCGGATCGGCACGAGGCTGCGCCCGTCGCGGTTTTTCTTGAACAACAGCCGGGCAAGCGACACATAAAGCGACGCGACGATGACAGCGGTGACGATGCCCCGCACCATCTGCGCCGTGGCTTCCCCCGGTGTCCCGATGAGGTCGAGGGCAAACCGCGCTGCCATGAGGAAAAACGCGATCGAGGCGAGATCGCCGATCATCCGCTTCAGGCTCTGCCCGATGATACCGGTAACCCGCAAAGCCTGTGGGGTCTCGCGAGTGATGACGCCTGCGATCAGCCGCCGCAGGATGAGCGTCGCTGCCGCCGCGGCTGCGATCGTGGCAAGGGCGAGAACCAGCACACGCCCATGGCTGCTGCCTTCCTCGGTAAGCTTGTCGTCGGCCATCACCATCGCCGTGGGCAGGCTGCCGACACCGGCAAGCGCGGTTGTCGCGCCGCGCATGAAGGCCGCCGAAAACTGGCTCCACTTCGCCATGCCCATATCGGTCGCCATCATTTCAGGCGTCGGGGTCATCGGCGCGGGAGCGGAAGCCGGAGCCTGAGTTGGTGGCGGCGCAGCGGCTGCGTTCGCAGATGTAGGTGTCGCCGGTGGTTGGGAAGCAGGCACGGCACCGTTCGTTGCGGCGGCCGCGTTATCGGTTGGCGTCGGGCCGGATACGACGGCAGCCGGTTGTGCGGCGATTGTGCCTCCCGATGAGGTCGCCGTTGCCTGCCCGACTTCGATCGCCACGGCCCGACCGCTTCGTGTCGCAAAATCGAGAATCTGCTCGACATCGGCAGTGCTCTGGCCGGGATGGACGATGATCTTGAGCGGTATGTCGTCAGCTCTGGAAATACTGCCAGAGGCGACAGTGAAGACGAGAGCGATAAAGGCGGTGCGAAGAAATGCGAAAATCATGTCCATGGCCAACGTCCCCAACGACGCTGTCGCCTTCCGTACAGACCGGTGCGACAATCCGTACCTGCAATGTATATCAGCAAGATCGGCTCAGGCGAATGGGGTGGCTGATCGATTGATCGCCCCTCAAATCCTCGGCAGATAGGTCTGGTAATCGAAGTCGCTGACCGTGCGCAGGTAGGTGATCGCCTCCTTGCGCTTCGTATCGCCATAGAGCTTCTGGTAGCGTGCGCCGAAGACATCGCGGATAAACGGCGAGGCGGAAAAGTCCTCGACTGCTGTCAGGAAATCATGCGTCAGGTGTTTTGTGCCTTCAGGCGGCTCCTGGCCGGGCTCTGTCGGCAGGCCCGGATCAAGCGTTTCTTCAAGCCCCATCAGCATGCCGCCGAGAATGGCGGTTAAGAGCAGGTAGGGATTGGCGTCGGCACCCGCGACCCGGTGTTCGACACGCGCCGCAGGTCCCGAGGCATCGGGGATGCGCACGGCCGTGCCGCGATGGCCGAGGCCCCAGTCGATATCCACCGGCGCAAACGACCCCGGCTGGAAACGGCGGTAGGAATTGGCAAACGGTGCAAAGATCAGCTGCGCATCGCGCATCGTCTTCAGCATGCCAGCCGTGACGGACCTCAGCTTCACCGGATCGCTGCCCTTGGCGTCGAGAATGTTGTTGCCGTCACGGTCGATGATGCTGGCATGCACATGCAGGCCGGAACCTGCCTGATCGCCATAGGGTTTTGCCATGCAGGTGGATTTCAGCCCATGTTTTCGCGCCGCCTGTTCGGCAATGCGCTTGAGATAGATGCAGTCGTCGGCGGCCGCCAGCGCATCGGCCCGATGCAGAAGATTGATCTCGAACTGGCCGGGGCCGAATTCGGCGGTCGTCGCATCGGCCGGGATATCCTGCAGCTTCGCCCATGAGCGCACCGTCTGCAGATAATCGTCCAGCGCATCGACGGCGCCCATGTCGTAAAGCTGGAACCCGTTCGGCTGATCCCGATACATCAGCTTTGCCGGCGGGCGCGGGCGGCCGGTCTCGCGCCAGTCGTCCTGCATCACATAGAATTCCAGTTCCGTCGCCACGACCGGCGTCAGCCCGTGCGCGTCAAAACGCTTGAGCAGACCGGCAAGGATCGCACGCGGATCCATGAAGCTCGGTGAACCGTCCATCTCGTGCATGGTCGCCAGAACCTGCGTGGAACCTTCCGGCCCCCAGGGCATCGGTGCCGCGCTGCGCTTGTCGGGAATGCATTGCCCGTCGGGATCGCCGATGGAGAGCGACAGGGCGGTAATATCGTCATTGTCGTCGCCCCAGATATCCAGCGACTGGGTGGAGGAGGGCAGTCGCACGGCGCCGTCCCACACCTTCTTTTCCTTCGAGATCGGAATACGTTTGCCGCGCAGGTCCCCGTTCATGCCGACGAGCAGGATTTCGATATGGGGCTCAATGCGATCGGTCATGAAGCGTCATCTCTAAGGTTGCGGAACCTCGTTCGTAACCGATAAGAATTGACCGCACAATCTTCAGGAGAGCGACGCGATGAACGACAAGCCGGCCATTTCCAATCTCCCCGTTTCCAATCTTGCCGCCATCGATGCAGCCCATCATCTCCATCCCTTCTCCGACATGAAGGAGCTCAACGCCAAGGGCACGCGCATCATCGAACGCGCCGAGGGTGTCCACATCTTCGATTCGACAGGCAAGAAATATCTCGATGCCTTTGCCGGCCTCTGGTGCGTCAATGTCGGTTATGGCCGCAAGTCGATTGCCGAAGCGGCCTACAGGCAGATGCAGGAACTGCCCTATTACAACACCTTCTTCGGCACCACGACGCCGCCCGCTACGCTGCTTGCCCAAAAAATCGCCTCGAAGACCGGTGGCAAGATGACCCACGTCTTCTTCACCAATTCCGGCTCGGAAGCCACAGACACCTGGTTCCGCATCGCCCGCGTCTACTGGAAGGCGCTGGGCAAGCCGGAGAAGACGCAGGTGATTGCCCGCAAGAACGCCTATCACGGCTCCACCGTCGCCGGTGCCTCGCTCGGCGGCATGAAGCATATGCATGAACAGGGCAACCTGCCGATCGAGGGCGTCCATCATATCGGCCAGCCTTATTGGTATGCCGATGGCGGCGATCTTTCTCCCGCCGAATTCGGCCTGAAAATGGCCCGTGAGCTGGAGACCAAGATCAACGAACTGGGCGAAGATCGCGTGGCCGCCTTTGTCGCCGAGCCGATCCAGGGTGCCGGTGGCGTCATCATCCCGCCGGACACCTACTGGCCGGAAATTGCCCGCATCTGCAAGGCCCGCAACATTTTGCTGATCTCGGACGAAGTCATCTGCGGTTTCGGCCGCCTGGGCTCATGGTTCGGCTACCAGCATTTTGGCGTGGAACCGGATCTGGCGCCGATCGCCAAGGGCCTGTCCTCCGGTTACCTGCCGATCGGCGGCGTGCTGGTGTCGGATCGCGTCGCAGAGGTGATGGTCAACGAATTCGGCGATTTCGCCCACGGCTACACCTATTCCGGCCATCCTGTGGCAGCGGCCGCAGCGCTGGAAAACCTGCGGATCATCGAGGAAGAGGGATTGGTCGAGCGCGTCCGTGACGATATCGGGCCGTATTTCGCCGCCGCCTGGAAAAGCCTTGAGGATCACGATGTCGTCGGCCAGGCGGAAAACGTAGGCCTGATCGGCGGGTTGCAGCTTGCGGCAGATAAATCCACCCGCCGCCGTTATGCAAAACCCGACGATATCGGTTCGCTGGTGCGCAATCACTGCGTCGAGAACGGCCTGATCATGCGCGCCACCGGCGACCGCATGCTGGCCTCGCCGGCGCTGACGATCAGCCGTTCGGAGGTCGATGAAGTGGTCGAAAAGCTCCGTGCTGCGCTCGATCACCTGCGCGACACGGTGAAGGAATAGATCTCGCTTACCTCTTGAGATCCATCACTGCGTAGCCGAAGCGATACTGATCCGTCGGACGACCCCATTGATAGGGATAGCCCACGATCGCGACATCCTGAGGCTTCGTGGTAATCCCTTGCTCGAGCAGATATGCGGAGTACTGCTTGTCGAAGGCGATGGGCATGCTGCCGTCCTTGGTGCGCCAGACGAAGACGATCCGGTCGAATTCCGCAAGCGGCCGGTTCTTCATCGAAGGCGGCGGTGGTTCCACGGCGACCGGCAGGCTGGGCAGGTTGAAGTGCAGGTTGCCCGCAAGCTGCCTGTCCGAAGCGACGACGACCGTGTTGGCGCCCGATGCCTTTTCCGCAACCGTCCTGGAAAGGGCGGCAAACGGAATGTTGACGTAACCGTAATTGCCGTTGATCCGGCCCATATTGGCGCGAACCGCCAGCGCGGTCGGGATCAGCAGCATGATGATGATCGCCACGCCCCATAGTCGCTTGAGGCTCACCTCGACCGGGATTTTGGCGGCATCCACCTTCAGTGCAAGGTAGAGCGGCGTTGCCAGAAGAAGCGGTGTCAGCCAGCGGTCGCGAACGTTTTCAAAGCCTGCAAACAGGATCATCAGCACGATCAGCCCGAGCGACAGGACCAGAATGCGGCCGACAAGACGCGTCCACCGGCTTCTGGCGCGCATGATGGCCTTGATGTATTCGCGATAGACGGCCGCAAAGATGATCGCGGTGAGCGCCACGAAACTGAAGAAACCGATGGTCAGCGAACCAAGACCGCTGGCGATTCCTCCAATCAGCCCCGCATCGTCACCGGCAAGCTTTTTCAATGTGCCCTGGCTTGCATCGTTGAAATTGTCGAGAAGCCACAGGGCATGGGGCGTTACGATCGCCAGCGCAAGGATTGCCGCCGGCAGCAGTTTCCACGAAAGCACCGTGCGGCGCATCTCGCGATCCATCAGCACGGCCAGCCCGGCTGCGATCGGCAGAACGGCGAAATTGTATTTGGTGATGCCACCGATGCCGGTGGCGATGCCGAAGATCAGGAAGGCGAGCAGTGACGGCCTGGAGATGACCCGGAGCAGGGCATAAAGGAAGAAGGATGCGCCGAAGATGGCGGCGACGGTATGGGACAGATCGCGCTGCGCCTCGAACGAGATCTGCGGAACGGTCAGCAGTCCGAGTGCCGCGATCACCGCAAGCCGCTTGTCTTCCAGCACCTGCCGTGCCGCGAGATAATAGAACATGTAGGAGAGGAAGAGCATCAGCCCTTTCAGCCCCGAAAGCGTCACGATCGAGATGCCGAAAATCTTGATCGCGCCATGCTGCAGCCAGTTATAGAAAGGCGGCTGCGCCCCGTAACCCGGCAGAAGCCACTGGGAGACATAGACCTGTTCGGCCTCGTCCAGTTCCAATCCATGCGGAATAATGAAGCGCACGACGACCTGGACAATGAAATAGGCGGCAAGAACGAGTGCAAGCGTCTGTCCGGCACCGAGCCGGTCGGCGACAGCCGGCATGGCTTGGGCGCGTCGTGGAGAGGAAATTTTCGGCAAGCTTATCTCCGGCATTGGCCCCAGAGGGCCTCTTAGTCCTGATCCTGCGGATCCGCGATCCAGGCGTAGTTGAAGTGTTCCGTGTCGCGCCCGCCCGAATACGGGTAGGGAACCACCATCGTTTTGGTGACAAGAGCGGCAGAGTCAATGCCGTTTGCGCGCAGAAATCCGTCGAGTTCTGCTGGCAGCGCGCTTGTCTGCGCACTGTTCCAGATCACCAGCCCGCGGTTTTGCCCGGTGATGAAGGCGGCCGAGCGCCTGATGCCGGGTTGCGCCACCGGGATTTCCGGGGCGTTGATGCGCGCGGCGGCAGCCAGCGCCATACCATCGGCGACGATGAAATTCGGACGACTGTCCGAACCGGCGTCTGCAAGCACCTGGCGAACGAAAGGGACCGAAGGAAAGCTGTCCTTCTGGTAGCGCCCGTGAAATGGTGCAAGCATGTTGCCGGCGGTCAGGTAAAGCAGGAAACCAAACGCGAGCAGCGAGGTTGGCACGGCAAGAACCGCGACTGCCTGCGGACGCCGTACGAAACCGCCCGCGGCCTCGATCTTCAGACAGAGATAAAGCGGCAGGATCAGAAGGAAGGGGGACAGCCATTTCTGGCTGATCGTCGTTGCTCCCATGCCGAAGGAAATCAGGCCGACGATCAACAGGCACAGCAGGAACATACGGCCGGTCACCCGCGTCCAGAGCGTCTCCGTCCGCCAACAGGCCCAGACTTCGCGACCGAAGGCAATTGCCAGGAAAGCGATCACCGGCAGGGCGCCTTCTACGGCAGCGCCGATCAGGGATGTGATGCCGTCGAGGCGGTCAACGATAAAATGCCCAGTTGGATCGTCCCGCATCTCGTCGATCGTGTCTGCGGTGGCCGTGTCGATATTGCCGAGGAACCACAATGCATGCGGCAGACAGATGAGCGCCGCAACCGTGATCGTCGCGATCATCCGGCGATCGAACAGGCGGCGGCGCAGCTCCGCTTCCGGCAGAATGGCAAGGATTGCCGCAATCGGCACGACGACGAAATTGTATTTCGAAATCAGACCTATGCCGATCGCAAGCCCGGTCAGCGCATAACGCCAGAGTGCCGGATGCTTCAACGCACCGAGAAAACCGTAGAGAAACAGCGAGACGCAGAACAGCAGGGCCACCGCATGGCTGAGGTCGCGTTGTGACAGCACCGCAACGGCCGGCAGCGCCAGCACGCCGAGCATGGCGGCAGCCGCGACCTCTTTGCGGTCGCTGATCTGCCTGGCCGCCAGGCCGACGAAGAGACAACAGAGAAACAGAAGGCTGTTCTTCAGCACCGTCAGCGCGAAGATCGAAGGGCCGATCAGGTGGATGACGCCGTATTGAAGCCAGTTGTAGAAGGGCGGCTGGCGCCCGTAACCCAGCAGCAGATACTGCGACATGACGATCTGCTCGGCTTCGTCGGCCTGCAGGCCTTCGGTGCGCAATACCCGCAATACGATCGCGACCAGACAATAGGCCGCGATCAGCCAGAGCACGCGCTCCGGCTTCAGTGTCAGGGCGTCACGCAGCCGGCGCATCGGTCTGATAGACCTCTCTGACGATATAGCTGAGCGCCGTATCCTCGCGGTAATAGGTGCGCGCGATCATTTCGGCCAGAATGCCGGTCGTGATCATCTGTACGGCCGACAGGAAGAGCATGACGCCGATCAGAAACAGTGGCCGGGTGCCGATATCGTTGCCCATGATGAACTTGTCGATGAACAGGTAGAAGAGGATCAGCGCCGAGATGCCCCCCAGGCCGAGGCCCAGCGAACCGAAGAAATGCCCCGGCCGCGCCTTGAAGCGCATGAAGAACATCACTGACAGAAGATCGAGGATGACCCGGAAAGTGCGGGAAATGCCGTATTTGGAAACGCCGTGCTGGCGGGCATGGTGTGTCACCGGCATTTCGCCGATCCGCGAGCTCGGCACGACGCCGGCGACCCAGGCGGGGATGAAGCGGTGCATCTCACCCATCAGCTTCACCTGCTTGATCACCGCCGAGCGGTATATCTTCAGCGAACAGCCGTAGTCGTGAAGGCGCACACCGGTGATGCGGCCGATCAGTCGGTTGGCGATGAAGGACGGCACTTTGCGCAGGAACAGGCCATCCTGGCGGTTCTGGCGCCAGCCGACGAGCAGGTCGAGTTCGCGGCGCTCGAGCTCCGCGACCATGTGGGGAATGTCCTTGGGATCGTTCTGCAGGTCGCCGTCAAGCGTGGCGATCAGCCGGCCCTCGGCCTGGTTGATGCCGGCCTGCATGGCGGCCGTCTGGCCGAAATTGCGTTGCAGCGCGACGATCTTGAGATCGAGACCCGGGCGGTTCAACGCTGTTCGCGCGTTGGTGATCGTCGCATCCGTGCTGCCGTCATCGACGAGGATCAGCTCCCAACTGGCGGGGTAGCCGGCCATGGAGGTTACGATACGCTCGATCAGCGGGTTGACGCTTTCCTCTTCGTTGAAAAGCGGCACGACCAGCGACAGTTCGATCGGATTGGGCGTCTCGACGAGGCGGGTGACCGACTCTGCTGTTGTACCCACTGTGGGTTTCTCCTAGAAGTGCGGGCTTGAACGGACGGCGCGTCACGGCGCAGCATCCTCGCATAGACCCGGGTTTATCGCATTGAGGCCACCTACTATATGAAGAATTATTGCGTTGCCAGCCAGAGAGCGTGGATAATTCGTAACGCAATGACGCTGCTGACACTCGCGATCGTTGTCTTTTATGCGCTATTCATCCAGTGGATCTGGGGCTGGCAGAGCGTTCTGGCTTTATGGGAAAGCGCCGGCATCGGTTCGGCGCTGATCGCTCTGGCGGCATTGCTCGGCACCTACGTCCTGCGCACCTGGCGCATCTACGACTATTTCCCGGCCGAGACCGGCGGTCATTTCGGCACGCTGCTGCGTCTCACCCAGGTGCATAATCTGCTCAACATCATGCTTCCTTTCCGCTCCGGCGAGGCGAGTTTTCCGCTCTTGATGAAACGCGAATTCGACCTGTCGCTCGCACGCAGCACGGCCGCACTGTTCGTCATGCGGCTTTTCGACCTGCATGCCCTTCTCGCCGCAGCCGGTATCGGCCTGATTCTGCAGCACCGGACGGTCTGGGCCTGGGCGCTCTGGTTTGCCTTTCTCATCCTGCCGATTGCAGGTTTTGCCCTGCGTCGCATCGGCCTGGAGCTTGCGGCAAGAATCCTGCCCGCAAAGGCCGGCAAGCTTCTGACGGAAGTCGAGGCCGGTCTTCCGGTCGGTGCCGCAGCCTTCGCCCGCGCCTGGGGTGCGACGCTGATCAACTGGTTCACCAAGATCGCGGTTCTGGCCTGGGTGCTCGGCCTGCTTGGCGGTCTGTCGATCGCCCAGGGTTTTGGCGGCGCGCTCGGTGGCGAACTCTCTTCCGTCCTGCCGGTCCATGCTCCCGCCGGCGTCGGAACCTATCCCGCCGGCATAAGCGCCGGCGCCATCGCCTTTGGTGCGCCAGCCACGGGGCCGGCTCTGGAAGAGCTCGGTCAGGCGGCCGTCAACACCCACCTCCTCGTCATCGTCTCCTCGCTGATCGGCACGGCGCTATCGCTGTTTGTGGCGAGGGGAAAGGGGTAGGTTATCTACTGTGCCTGGATCAGCGTTAGTCCGAGATGTTCGGCCATTGGCCTGAAATCCTTGTCTTTCTGCAGCAGGCTGTAACCGTGTTCTATGCAAAAAGTGCCGATGATGAGGTCGGGCGTCTTGCTGACTGTCCTGCCGTGCTCCCGCAGGATCCGGTAATTGCGCGCCGCCTTGACAGCAAGATCGGGTGAAAGCATCGCAACGACTTGATATCTTCCGAGCGCTTTGCGGATATTCGCAGCGTTCCGATCGCTCCGTGCGCCACGAAGGATCTCAAGCAAGACGATGTCTCCGAGGATTATGTCATCATAATCGTCGATTTTATCCAGTTCTCGGGTTTCCGGCGTATCGAAGTCATGCAGTCTTGAAATCCAGACGGAACTGTCGACCACGATCATTCGGCAGCATCTTGTTTATCCGGCAACAAGGGCGCATCGGGGTCTATGTCTCGGCGCATCTCATCCAGATCGCCTTCCCAGCCAAGCCCGCGCAATTCTTCCCAGGCCTTCTTACGGCCGAGATGGCGCACGAAATGCTCAAGCGCGGCTTCGACAACGGCTTTCTTGGTCTTGAGGCCACTCAGTTCCAGTGCATCAGTCACCAGCGTCTCATCGATATCGATATTGGTACGCATGCATAACGGCCTAATTTGTTGAGTTCAGAATTATAAGCCAAATGAAGACGGCGACAAAGTCATTGTTTGTCGCGTCCCTCGCGCATCAACGTCTCCGATGGCGTATGATCTCTGTCGCGGGTCAGTGCGCGGAACTCGGCTGAAAGTGTCTCCAAGGTCGGGCGACCATACTCCGTGTTGTCCCAGCCGATACCTTCGAGATTATCGATTGCGCGCAACTGTTTCTGGATTCGCACGAAGTCTCGGAGTGCCTGATCGACGGCGGCTTTCTTGGTTGGCAAGCCACCGAGTTCCATGGCTTCGGCGATCAGGTCGTCATCCAATTCGATATTGGTACGCATGTCAGCCTCATGGTGTATGAATTGATGAAATCATACACCATGAGGCTGAAGCCGGCAATGTCACTGGAACGCCGTCTCGTAGAAGCTTCTGAGCTTGCGCGAATGCAGCGCCTCGGTCGGCATGGCGGCGAGTTTCTGGACCGCGCGGATGCCGATCTGCAGATGCTGGCTGACCTGTGTGCGATAAAAGGCCGTTGCCATGCCCGGCAGCTTCAGTTCGCCATGCAGCGGCCGGTCGGAAACGCACAGCAGTGTCCCGTAAGGCACGCGGAAGCGGAACCCGTTGGCGGCGATCGTTGCCGATTCCATATCGAGCGCGATGGCGCGCGACTGCGACAGCCGCTTCACCGGCCCGCGCTGGTCGCGCAGTTCCCAGTTGCGGTTGTCGATGGTCGCGACCGTGCCGGTGCGCATGATCCGCTTCAGTTCGAAGCCTTCATAACCGGTCACTTCCTCGACGGCGCTTTCCAGCGCCTGCTGCACTTCCGCCAGCGCCGGGATCGGCACCCAGACCGGAAGGTCGTCGTCCAGCACGTGGTCTTCGCGGACATAGGCATGGGCGAGCACATAATCGCCAAGACGCTGGCTGTTGCGCAGACCGGCGCAATGGCCGACCATCAGCCAGGCATGCGGGCGCAGCACGGCGATATGGTCGGTCGCCGTTTTCGCATTGGACGGGCCGACCCCGATATTGACGAGCGTGATGCCCGAATGGTCGTCCTTCTTCAGGTGATAGGCCGGCATCTGCGGCATGCGGGTGATCGGTGTCGTCTCGGGCGCGTCCTTGCCGGCAAGCGTCACGACATTCCCGGGCTCGACGAAGGCGGTATAGCCGTCACCGCCTTCCGCCATCAGCTTGCGGGCCCAGGCGGCGAATTCGTCGATATAGAACTGGTAGTTGGTGAACAGCACGAAGTTCTGGAAATGCTCCGCACCCGTCGCCGTGTAGTGGCTCAGCCGCGCAAGCGAATAATCGATGCGCTGTGCGGTAAACGGTGCGAGCGGTGCGGGTTCTCCCGCAGGCGCCTCGTATTCGCCATTGGCGATCAGGTCGTCGGTATTGTTGAGATCCGGCGTGTCGAACAGGTCGCGCATCGGGATATCGGCCATCGCATTGCCGGCCGACGCTTCCACATGCGCGCCTTCACCGAAGGCGAAATGCAGCGGGATCGGCGTCGTTGATTCCGATACGGTGACCGGGATGCCGTGGTTGCGCATCAACAGGTCGAGCTGCTCGATCAGGTAGTGGCGGAACAGCCTTGGCCGCGTCACGGTCGTCGTATAGATGCCCGGTGCTGCGACATGCCCGTAGGAAAGCCGTGAATCGGCGTGACCGAACGAGGTCGTTTCGATCGACACCTGCGGATAGCAGGCGCGATAACGGCCGGTAATGCTGTCGCCTCTGGCAAGCGCTCCAAAACCGTCGATCAGGAATTTCGTGTTGCGCTCATAAAGCGCGGTCAGGGCATCGACTGCCGCTTCGGCATTATCGAACACCTGCGGTTCCACCGCGCTCGGGCTGATGAAGGAAAGGGGGGAAAGGGAAGAGATTCGTGTGTTCATGAGTTATTATAGAGACAACTCCATGACAATCAAACGGCGATCCTCATCCCGCTTTCCCTGATAGCGCTTCTCCGACGCCGGTTCAGAGCGTGGCGACACACTCGCCGCTGTCGGCATAGACGCACAGGCTGCCGGTGCTGATGTTGAAACCCAGCGGGCGCTTGGACGGATGGGTGGCAAGAGCGGCGAAGGACAAGGCGAAGATCGTCATCATCAGGGTAAGAATGGTCAGGCGGCGTGCGATGGTCGTCATGATCCCGGCTCCGATTGTGACCAGGCTTGCTTGGTTCCTGGCCGAATGGGGGCAGAATAAAGGCGTGCTCCTGTATGCAGGCTGAGAACCTGCTTCATCTGGCGTTCAGGGTGATTAACGGACGCAGCCTGTATGGGCAAAGAAAAAGCCGGCACTGACTGCCGGCTTCAGGTGGAAAGAAACGCCGAGCCTTAAAGCCGCGTCCAAGTCTGCGACTTGCACAATACCTTCAGCACACAGCCCTTCATCTTCAGCGCATTGCCGGCCACCGAGCCGGATCCGGCATAGGTCTTGTCGTTTTCGGGATCGGTAATCTCGCCGGAATAGGCGTCGCCGGTGCCCGACATTCTGCCGATCTGCTTGCCGGCATGTTTGCCCGTCTTCAGCGTCACGCAGTAGGCAGATCCGCATTTGCCGATCTCGGCGGTTGCGCCGCTCTGAGTTTTCCAGTTCCCCTCGATCGGTTCGGCCGCCTGGCCTGTCGCGGCACTCACCAGCAATGCCGCAGCCACGGCAAAAATCTTCAGCATGAGATCCCTCCTCAGATCGTCATTTGTCCCGAATCTCGCCAGCCCTCCAGCCATCGAGATCCATTGCCTAAATTAGCTTACCTGTACGTAAAGGTAAAGTTGTGGGCATCGACAAAACGCCTGCTTTTCCAACGCCGCGCTCATCGACATCGGCCGCATATTTTCCGTCCGTATAAAAATGCAAGCGCTAAACATGCTGAACAAAGGGTTTCGATCGAAATCCTAACGCTTTGTAAACAGAAGCGAAAAACCCTTAACACGCAGGCATTGTAGTACTTAACGAAAACTCAAATTTACGAAGCATTTGAACTTTGTTTTCCGCAAGTTAAGCATTCTTTTTAGTCGGATTTTTGAACCTTGGGATCATATTGGTCTCATCAAACGAGCGGGAAAAACCGCCACCCTGATGGATTAACAAAGCCGCATAAGACGGTGATCCGGAAGGGAGTGATGAACAGGGCAGAAGAATAAACCAGGTCTTTAAACAGGGATCAAAACCGATGGCACGCTTTGAAATTTCGACGACTGAAATGGCCACCATGGGTGGCGATGCCCGCGCGGAAGTCTTCTGCGACATGGGATTGATGTATGCAACGGGCCGCGGGGTCGAGATCGACCTCGTGTCCGCCCACAAATGGCTGAACATCGCCGCCATCAAGGGCTCCGACCGCGCCGCCGAAC
The DNA here is from genome assembly GCA_900466875.1 of Hyphomicrobiales bacterium. Classification (GTDB taxonomy): domain Bacteria; phylum Pseudomonadota; class Alphaproteobacteria; order Rhizobiales; family Rhizobiaceae; genus Neorhizobium. Next base: position 88,191 of record UBNQ01000023.1, read on the forward strand.
TGCGCGCCGATCTGGCTCCGCAGATGACCAAGATGCAGCTTGCCGAAGCGCTGCGCGCCGCTCGCGAATGGATGACTGTGCACTGAGCGCCGATCACGACGGATTTTCATCGCCCCGCGAGAGGGCGGCGAGATAAAAGAGAACAGGGATGGCGCGTCCGCTTCGGATGACGCGAGAATTTCTACCGCGACCGGCAGAAACAAGGCCGGCGCGGTTTCTGCATATCGCGATATGATCAGTCCTTCCGGTCGAAGGTCTTGCGAGCCTCGTGAACGGCGTCGTGGTTCTCCACCGCCCAGATCCACACATTGCAGAAGGCGGCGCCCAGCGTCAGGCCGAGCGGTGAAAGCCGGTACTCCACCTTCGGCGGCACCGAAGGGTAGAGCGTGCGAATGACCAGTCCGTCGCGCTCCATCCGGCGCAGCGTCTGGGTCAGCATCTTCTGGCTGATGCCTTCCACATGCCGCGCAAGTTCCGAAAATCGCAGCGTTCCCTCATCCCACAGCGTGTCGAGGATGACCACCGTCCACTTGTCGGCAAAGCCCGAAATCATCTCCCGCACCATGTCTTCGACGCCGGGCGGTACATTTTTCGGGTAATCGCGCGCCTTGTAGGATTGCGCACGAAAAAGTTCCTCGGTCGTGAACACGGATTCGTTCGGTTTTCCCATTTCTTTCTCACAGGTGCCTACGGTACTTTTGGGTGCCTACTTTCAAAAAGAGAGTTAGTCAACAACTGTGGCCCCGTACCGCCGATCGCGATCCGCGCATGGCGGTGCCGAAAGCCGCATCGTCAGGTGACGATAAGGCGATGTCTGAAATGCAGGCGTGACGAACCGGGAAAGCAGTTTCCCGCAACGCTCCCGGCTGCCCTGAAAACACTGGCTCTCGAAGCAACTAGGAAAACTCTTCATGGACGATAATTCCAAAAAGTCGGTACTCTCGCGCAGGACTGTCCTGTCTGCAGCCGCAATTGCCCCGGCTGTCGTCGCGGCTGCCGCCGCCGGTGCCGGCACCGCGCAGGCACAACAGTTCAAGACGGCCGACAAGGTGGCGATCGTCACCGGCTCCTCGCGGGGTATCGGCGCGGCAACCGCCAAACGCCTCGCTGCCGATGGTTTCAAGGTCGTCGTCAATTGCTGGGTCAATCATGATCTCGCCACCGCTGTCGTGCAGGACATCGAAAAAGCCGGTGGTCAGGCCGTATGGGAACAGGCGGATATCCGCGAACCGACGGCGGTACGCCGCCTGTTCGATGTCGCTGAGCGTGAATTTGGCGGTGTCGATGTGGCCGTCGCCAATGCCGGTGTGATGAGTCTCGCACCGTTTCGCGACATGACGGACGAGGACTTCGACACGATGGTGGATACAAACGTCAAGGGAAGCTTCAACACGCTGCGCGAAGCGGCCCGCCGCCTGCGTGACGGTGGCCGCATCATCGCCACTTCGTCGAGCATCGTGCAGCTTCGCTCGCCGACCTACGGGCCTTATGCGGCGAGCAAGGGATCGATGGAAATCTACGCCAGCATTCTAGCCAAGGAACTGGCGGGGAGAAAAATCTCCGTCAATGCGATCGCGCCCGGCCTCGTCGCGACCTCGCTCTTCCTCGACGGCAAGACGGACGAGCAGGTTGCCGGCTTTGCCCAGCGCACGCCCCATGGCCGGATCGGCGAACCGGAGGATATCGCCGCCATGGTTGCCTTCCTCTGCAGCCCGGATGGCTGGTGGGTCAACGGCCAGACGCTCTATGCCAATGGCGGCGTCATCTGATATCGGCCACTGCAGGTAGAGAAATGAAGAGGCCGGGTGCTTTCGCGCCCGGCCTTTGTTGTTAAAGAGACTTGAGGACCAGAGGCAGGGCCTCTTCCAGCAGTTTCATCTCCGGTTCCGGACCGGCGCTGATGCGGATGCAGCGGTTGAGCGGTTCCACGCCCGGCATGCGGATGAACACGCCGTGGCTCAGCAGGCCGTCGACGATGGCCCGCGCATAGGTCGCATCCCGCCCGCAATCGACCGTGACGAAATTGGTGGCGGAAGCGAGCGCCTGCAGACCATTGGTGGTCGCGATCGCCGCGATCCGCTCGCGCGATGCCTTGATCTCGCCGACCACCGCGTCGAGATAGGCCTGGTCCTTCAACGCCGCGATGGCGCCGGCGACCGCGACCCTGTTCATGCCGAAATGGTTGCGGATCTTGTCGAAGGCCTTCGCCGTTCCTTCCGTCGTGATCGCATAACCGACGCGCGCGCCGGCCATTCCGTAAGCCTTGGAGAAGGTGCGGGTGCGCACGACATTCGGCAGGTCGATCAATGCCTCGATCGAGGGAAATGCGCTGGCCGGGCCGGTCTCGCAATAGGCCTCGTCGAGCACGAGCAGTGTTGTTTCCGGCAGTGCCCTTGCGAAAGCCGCGACCTCATCGGCCTCCCACCAGCTGCCCATCGGATTGTCCGGATTGGCAAAGTAGACGAGCGGCGCATTTTCCCGGCGCACGGCGTCGAGCAACCCGTTCAGGTCCTCGCGGTCGTTCACGTAAGGAACGGTGACCAGTCGGCCGCCGAACCCGGCAACATGGAAATTGAAGGTGGGATACCCGCCGAAGGAATTCACCACCGGCATTACCTCGCCGGCTGCCGGGTCGATGACGAGACGGACGATCTGGCCGAGCAGGCTGTCGACGCCTTCGCCGATCGCCAGGTTTTCCGGCCGGCATTTCAGATGTGCGGCAAGCGCAACCTTAAGCTCGAAATTTTCCGGATCCGCATATTTCCAGATCCCCGTTGCGGCCTCCGTCATGGCGGCAAGCACCGAAGGCGCTGGGCCGAAACCGTTTTCATTGGCGCCAATGCGCGCCTTGACGGCAGAGCCGCTCTTTCGCTCCAGCGCTTCCGGGCCGACGAAGGGCACGGTTGAGGGCAGGGAATCGATCAGCGGGGTGAAACGGGAAAATGCGGGCATGACAGATAAGTCCGGTTGAAAACCGGGACACAATAGAAAGCTTTCGCCATCGCGCAAGGGCAGGCAGCCCCTTCGCTGTCCTCGGTCGCATTCGTTTTCGCGTCAGCATGATACTGCAGCAGTTGCTGCAGTCATGGGTGGAGGAGCAAGAAATATGCAACTTTAGTAATTTGAGAAGCCTGTAGTCAATTATTCGCAGGCATGCTGCGCCAATGATCAAGTTTCCCGTTGTCGTCATCGCGGCCGCATCGGCGAGTTTTCTCGCAACGGGCGGTCATTCGGTTTTCTTGCGCGCAGGAAAATATGTCGAGGCGTCCGTCAGCCCGTCCTGCCGCATCAAGGGCAATATTTCGATGAATGGCGGCGAGCGGATTTATCATCTGCCCGGCCAGGTCTTTTACGAGGAAACGAGAATCCGCCCCGAATTCGGAGAGCGATGGTTCTGCACCGGAACCGACGCCCGTGCGGCCGGATGGCGAAAGGCGCGGCGGTAGAACGAGGCCAGGAGCAAATCCTGCCGTCTCCGCTCACCCGTCTCCAAAGGAATGCGCCTCAGTGGCTCGTCTCGAAACTCAGCCGAATGACGTGGTGGAGGAATTCGGGGTTGATCAGCATGTTGAAACCGACCGTCACCTTCTCCTCTTCACGCGCCATGACCGTGCAGCCGATCTCGTCGCGGATGCCGAGGATGGCGAGGAAGAAATGGGACGGCACCGGAATATGCGGTGTGACCTCGAGTTCGGCCCCCTGCAGAGACATCGTGCGGATCAGGCAGCGTATGCTGGTTTTGGTGCTCAGGTGATGTTCGACCAGCACGATCTTGCCCGGGCGGTCGATGCTGAACTTTTCAAAGACACGGCGCAGGCCTGCCGGTTCCTGAGTTTCGGTCCCGTCCATCAATGGGGCCATGGTGTCCTCCTTGTCCTCTCCACGAATATGATTTTATTCCTGTAATTCTGATGCATTCTAAAGTTGATTGGTAAATTTTTCTCGATCTGAGGTGTCTGCGCTCGCCCCATTTCCGCGCACTGGACACAATGTCGCGTTGTTGACGGCCAGACGTCGCGACGTTACCCCTTTGTCGCTGTCTCAGGTGCTATGCCTTGGGTGGTGTAAGAGGAATGGAGTAGGCATCGTGACAGGCAGGCTGGTGATCGTCGGGGCGGGGCAGGCGGGCTTTGCGCTTGCAGCAAAACTGCGGGCATTGAAGGATACGCGGCCCATCACGATGATCGGCGCCGAAGAGGTTCATCCCTATCAGAGACCACCGCTTTCAAAAAAGTATCTGCTCGGCGAGATGAGTTTCGATCGCCTGACCTTCCGTCCGGACAGCTGGTTTGCCGAAAACGACGTGGACGTCCGGCTCTCGACTTATGTCGAGGAGATCGATCGGGAGAAAAAGACTGTCCGCATGCAGGACGGCTCGACGCTCGAATACAAAAACCTGGCCCTGACGACCGGCTCCAGCCCGCGCACCTTACCCGCCAGCATCGGCGGCGAGCTGCAGGGCGTCTATACGGTGCGCGACAAGCGCGATGCGGACCGGCTGGCGGACGAGATGAAGGCAGGCCGCCGCCTGCTGATCATCGGTGGCGGTTATATCGGGCTGGAGGCGGCGGCTGTCGCCCGTCATCTGGGGCTGGAAGTGACGCTGATCGAGATGGCCGATCGTATTCTCGCCCGTGTCGCCTCGAAAGAGACCGCAGACATCATGCGCGCGATCCACGATGAGCGCGGTGTGGTGATTCGCGAAAAGACCGGCCTGACCCGCCTGATCGGCGAGGATGACAAGCTGCGCGCCGCGGAACTGTCCGATGGCTCGGTCATCGACGTGGATTTCGTCATCGTCGGCATCGGCGTCACGCCTAATGACCGGCTGGCGCAGGATTGCGGCCTCGATGTCGGCAACGGCATCATCGTCGACGAGTTTGCTCGCACCTCCGACCCGTCGATCTTCGCCATGGGCGATTGCGCCCTGTTGCCGTGGGAAGAGGGGCGCATTCGCCTCGAATCGGTACAGAACGCCGTCGACCAGGCCGAATCGGTTGCCGCAACACTTGCCGGCGGCATCGAACCTTATGTGCCGAAACCCTGGTTCTGGTCCGACCAGTATGATGTGAAGCTGCAGATCGCCGGTTTCAACCAGGGTTATGACGAGACGCTGGTGCGCCAAGGCGCCCGCGAGGGAGCGGTTTCTGTCTGGTATTTCCGCCATGGAAAGCTGGTCGCCGTGGATGCCGTCAATGATGCAAAGGCCTATGTGACGGGCAAGAAGATGCTGGAGACCGGAGTAAATCCGGACAAGGCGCAGCTCGCCGACCCGGCCACGGACCTCAAGCTCTTGCTGTCCTGATTCTATCAGGCCCGTATCGCGGGCCAAAATTCGCACTTAAAAGGCATAGGAGGAGAAATGCCCGTCCCGACGAATGACTTCAAAGCTGCGATCAGTGCCGGCCGCCAGCAGATCGGCCTCTGGCTGAACACCGGCGAGGCGCTGCCGGCCGAGATTGCCGCAAGTGCGGGCTTCGACTGGCTCGTCATCGATTCGGAACACGGACCCAACGATCTGCGCAGTATCATCGCCCAGTTGCGGGCGCTTGCGCCCTTTGCGGTCGAGCCGGTCGTGCGGCCGCCGTCGGGAGAGACCTGGTTCATCAAGCAATTGCTCGATGCCGGCGCACGAACGCTGCTGATTCCCATGGTTGATTCGCCCGAACAGGCGAAAGCGCTGGTAGAGGCGGTGCGTTATCCGCCGCACGGAACGCGAGGACTGGGTGCTGCCGTCGCCCGTGCTTCGGGTTTTAATGCCATTCCCGATTATGCGCAGACGGCCGGTGACCAGATCTGCCTGCTCGTGCAGGCCGAAACCAGGCTTGCGATCGACAATATAGAGGCGATTGCCGCGGTGGACGGCGTTGATGGCGTCTTTGTCGGCCCGGCGGACCTTTCAGCGGATCTGGGATATCTCGGGCGTATCGAAGCGTCCGAAGTGCAGGAGGTGATCGAATCGGCGATCGGCCGAATCATCGCGACGGGAAAACCCGCGGGAATCCTGACCTTCAACGAAACCCTCAATCGTCGTTACATTGACCTCGGCGCGAACTTTGTCGCCGTCGGTGCGGACGTGACGGAACTTGCAGCGACACTGAAGGCGCTCGCCGGTCGTTACGGGCGTGGCCCGGGCGCCGGTCCCGCAAGTTCAGGCTATTGAAGGGCATTGGGCCGAAATAATGCCGCGGCTGGGCGTCATCCCCAGCCTGCGACACCTCTTTTTGCTAAAAGACCTTGCATTCGGAATTTATCCGCAATAATCAGGCCGGACCGGAGAGGTGGCCGAGTGGTCGAAGGCGCTCCCCTGCTAAGGGAGTATACGTCAAAAGCGTATCGTGGGTTCGAATCCCATCCTCTCCGCCATGAACCTTCATGAAATCGCTAGCTCATTAGCTGCCGCGCAAAAAGCGCTGCGCGATGGCTGTCTGTTGCCCGATCGCAACGCCTTGTCGCGCCAATACATTCCAGCCCGATCCTTTGTTAACCTACTGTCACGAAACTGTTTTCTTAACGAAAACTAAATTTTTACCGATCCCCGGGTGCGGTTTTGTGTCCTTTCGGCAACATGGTTTTGTGAAGCGGCTTTGAAACTCGCCTCTGTCCCCAGTTCGCCATTGCACAGCTCACGGCTATTTGTATTTTCAACTCCGAAGCGCGGCGGTGGTTCGTCAGCTTTCAAACACGGGGATGGGCCCAAGGAATTTTTGTCCTTCGGTAAATCAAGACCTAGACCCATACGTAACTTTGACTGGAGGTCAAAAATGAACATCAAGAGCCTTCTTCTCGGCTCCGCTGCTGCCCTCGCAGCAGTTTCTGGCGCACAGGCTGCCGACGCAATCGTGGCTGCTGAGCCTGAGCCGATGGAATACGTTCGCGTTTGCGACGCTTTCGGCACCGGCTACTTCTACATCCCGGGCACGGAAACCTGCCTCAAGATCGGTGGTTACGTTCGTTTCCAGGTTGACGGTCGTTCGGACTTTGATCTGACCGGCGCACAGGGCGGTTACCGCACCAACACCCGTGGCCAGGTTGCTGTCGAAGCAAAGAACGACACCGAATTCGGTACGCTCGCTTCCAAGATCACGCTTCGCGCCAACAACAACAGCTCGAACAACAGCTTCTACCTGGAAGAAACCTACTTCCAGCTCGGCGGTCTCCGCGTTGGTCAGTTCTACAACTACTTCGATAACGGCCTTCCGGGCGAAACCGTCCTTTCCGACGGCGGTCCTGGTGCAGGTGGCTTCGGCTTCGCTGGCGACACCCTGAACAACTCTGTTCGTTACACCTACGACGCAGGTTCGTTCTCGGTTTACGGTCAGGTTGATGCCTTCAACTCGGAAGCTGGTTGGAAGACCGACAACGTTGTTATCGGCGTCGACCCGATCACCGGCGAAGACATCACCACGGATACCCGTGACGAGCTTGGCATCAACGGCGTCATCACCGGCAAGTTCGGTGGCGTAACGGTCGACTTCTTCGCTGGTTACGACTTCGACACCGAAGAAGCTGCCTTCGCTTCCACGCTGACGGCTGCTATCGGCCCGGGTTCGCTCGGCGTCTTCGCTGCCTACTCGACTGGTGCTAACGGCTACTACGACTTCGCTGAGTGGACGATCGGCGCAGAATACGCCATCAAGGTTTCCGACAAGCTCTCGATCGCTCCTGGCGCTCAGTACTGGGACAACATTGCTGTTGTTGACGGCGACTTCGACGGTGGTGACGCATGGCGCGTTGGTGTAACGGCTGATTACAAGATCACCAGCAACCTCACCACGAAGGCCACCATCAACTACACCGACGTTGACAACGGTGCAGACTCTGCTGACCGTTGGGACGGTTTCCTCCGTCTGCAGCGTTCTTTCTAATCTGATCTTTCAGATATGAGCGAAAAGCCCGGCCATGTGCCGGGCTTTTTGTTTTGTGATGATTCGTGGGGAGTCGCCAGGTTGCCGCAGAGATTAGCGTGTGAACATGCACGGAGAGGAGGTCGGCAATCCGGTTCTCTCGTCAAATTTGTGACATATTAGTAACGTGGCGACCGTAAGTGCCTGATTGCCACCCGCCATAGATGTGGAAATGCTTGTAGACCCCCACCGTCGGACTGTAGCTTGATGAATGTAAAGCCTAGAGTTGACCGGGGAACCCCAAATGAAAATCACGAGCCTTCTCATCGCATCGACCGCGGCGCTTGCAAGCGTCACCGTTGCTCAGGCTGCCGACGCAATCGTCGCTGCCGAACCGGAACCGATGGAATATGTTCGCGTATGCGACGCTTTCGGCACTGGCTACTTCTACATTCCGGGCACCGAAACCTGCCTCAAGATCGGCGGCTATGTCCGCGTACAGGTTGACGCTCGTAGCAGCGACGACTTCGGCGGCGAAAGCGGCTACCGCACTAACACTCGAGGTCACCTGACCCTCGATGCCAAGTCTGATACCGAATACGGTACACTGGCCTCGGTTATCACGCTGGAAGCAAACACCAACGATCCGGACAACGGCACCGACTTCTTCCTCGATGAGACCTTCATCGAGCTCGGCGGCCTTCGCGTCGGTTACTTCTACAACTACTTCGATACCGGCCTTCCGGGCGAAACCGTACTTGCTGACTCGGCTCCGTTCGGCAACGGCGGCTTCGGCGGCGACACCCTCAACAACGGTATTCGCTACACCTACGACGCCGGTGCTTTCTCCGTCTACGGTCAGGTCGATGCATTCGACTCGCAGGACGGCTGGAAGGACGACGTCCCGGGAACCGGTCGTGGCCAGGATGAAATCGGCATCAACGGCGTCATCACCGGCAAGTTCGGTGGCGTAACGCTCGACTTCTTCGCCGGTTACGACTTCGACCGCGAAAATGCAGCTCTCGCTTCCACGCTGACTGCTGCCATCGGCCCGGGTTCGCTCGGCGTCTTCGCAGCTTACTCCTTCGGTGAAAACCGTTACTTCGATGCTTCCGAATGGACCATCGGTGCGGAATATGCGTTCGCCGTTTCCGACAAGTTCTCCATCGCTCCCGGCATCCAGTACTGGGATAACGTCGTTCTCGACGCTGATGGCGACTTCGACGGCGGCAATGCTTGGCGCGTTGGCGTTACGGCCGACTACAAGATCACCACGGGTCTCTCCGCCAAGGCAACCGTCAACTACACCGATGTTGACGCTGACGCACTCGGCGATGCTGACCGTTGGGACGGCTTCCTGCGTCTGCAGCGCTCGTTCTAATCCGCTTCTCGGATCTGATTTGAAAAGCCCGGCCATGTGCCGGGCTTTTCTCGTTTGAGCTACAGTTCTGGATCTCCCGTGATCCGCTCACAGCTGTAAGGCGCAAGTGGAGGGGAGGGCAGCATGCGAACGCTTCCGCGACGATGCTTGTCTTCGACTGTTTGAAAATTTCCATTCAAGCGCGGTTCGGAGGCATTGGAAGACTAGGATCGCTTGAGAGCTACGCGGCATCTTTGGCACATTTCCAAGGCCAGCCTCCGCTCGCCAAAGCGGCAAGACGCCAGAATGTTCTAAACGCGATTATCCTGTATCGCCGTCTTCCGGAAACTGCCGGGCGCTTACTGCCGTCCGAACCTGAGATCGGCGGCAATATCCGCGTTCTGCCCCAGCCGGGTCTTGTAGACCTGATAGTTCTCCAGCACGCGCTGCACATAGTTTCGCGTTTCGGGGAAGGGGATGCGCTCCACCCAGTCGATCACCTCGTCGAGGGATTTGCCGCGCGGGTCGCCGTAACGTGCGATCCATTCCGGCACCCGCTTCGGCCCGGCATTATAGGCGATGAAGGTCAGCACATAGGAGCCGCCGAAGGCGTCTATCTGCTCGCCGAGATAATGGGCGCCGAGCGTCGCGTTGTAACCGGCGTCGCTGGTCAGCCTGTCGGCTTTGAAACTCAGGCCGTGCCGCTTGGCCACACCCTGCGCTGTGCCGGGCAGAAGCTGCAGCAGGCCGCGGGCATTGGCGGGGGAAACGGCTGCCGGGTTGAAGGCGCTTTCCTGCCGCGCGATCGAATAGGCAAGTGCCTTGCCGGAGCCGGCGATATTGGCGCCGGCCGGAATGACGCCGATCGGATAGGCAAGCGCCGCTACATCCACGCCGCGGGAAAAGGCGGATTTGCCGATCCGCAACGACAGCGCATGGTCGCCCTGCGCTTCGGCACGCGCCGTCAGCAGCGAAAGTTCGCCGGGACTGTCGATCTGTTCTCCAAGTGCCGCATAAAGTGCCGCCGCGCGCCGGTCATGGCCAACGGCATCGAGCCGCGCGATGGCGCGAACCACGTCGCGGGATGCGAAACGCTCGCGGTCCTGCGCGGTGGGCGAGGGGTAGCTCACATCGAGCACCGACTTGCCGAGCTTTGCCGCAGCCAGTTGTCCATAGAAGGTGCCGGAATAACGGGCCGCCTGTTCGTAGAAGTTACGCGCCTGTCCCGGTCCACCGGCCTCCGCCGAACGACCGAGCCAGTAGAGGGCCCGCGAGGCCGACAGCGGCCGGCTCGAGGCGTCGAGAATCTTGCGGAAATGCGTCTCCGCTGCGGTCGGGTCCTGAAGCGCTCTCAGCGCGTACCAGCCGGCATGGAATTCCGCATCGGCCCGGTCGACCGTTGACTGGGCCACATGATCGGCGACCAGCCTGTAGGCGGTACGGAACTGTCCAAGGTCGGCGAGCCCGCGGGAAACGATGCGCTGTTCGTTCCACCATTCCGTCGGATAGACGAGCTTGGCCGGATCCCGCGGCACCCGCTCAAGCAGCCTTGCCGCCTCGGCATAATCGTTCTGCCGCCTTGCATATTCGATCCTGACGAAAAGATAGGCGGGATCGCTCGCCCAGGAGCCGGCAACCGAACTGATCAGGGCGCCGGCATTCCTGGCGTTGTTCGCAACGGCGACCCATGCGTTGTAAAGCGACTGGGCATTGCCGAGGCCGGAGAAGCGCTTCGCCTGTGCCGTACGGCCGCGATACATGAGATAGTCCATGCGCGTCTTGTGGTCGGCAGCGGTAAACAGCCTGCCGAACTCGCCGAGCACCTTGTCCTCGGTCGCGGTATCCAGTGTTTCAGAGGACCAGAGCCCACGCAGGATGCGGGTGGCATCGGTCGTTTTCCCGCTCGCCACTTGCGCGCGGGCTAGGATCATCGCGCCTTCCGGCGTTTGCGGCCGCGCATTGCCCATGGCCGAAAGCACCGCTGCAGCAGGCGGGTTTTCCCGGTAGAGCGCACGCTCTTCCCGTTCACGCAGCCCGCCAAGCCCCGGCCAGCCGGTCAGCTCGCGCGAGGCTGCGGAAATTTCGCGATAGGGCACGTCACGCATTCCGGAACTGGCGATCGCCCAGGTCAGGATTCGCCGGTCAAGCGAGCCTGAAGGAAGGCTGTCGCGCACGGCAAGCGCGCGAAAAGCATCATTGTCGGAAAGCGCATCCAGGCCGGTCTTGAGGGCTGAGGAGGCGAGCGGCCGGTCAAGCCTTGGAATGGAGCCGGTAATCTCGGGAACCGGCATCGCCGTCGGCGTGGGCAAAGCCCGTGGGGCTGTCTGCGAGCCGGGTTGCCTTGGCAAGGGCAGGTTCACGGGCGCATCCGGCCGGGCAAAGGGCAGGGGCACGATGCCGCTACCGCTTTGCGCGAGCACAAGGCTCGATATGCTGGCTGCACCCAATCCCAAGGTGAGGATCAGAGCGGGCTTCTTCATCCGGTAACTCGCGAAAAAAATATATACCCCCGTCGGGTTCTTCCATTAGGCTCCGGCAGCATTAACGAAACCTTACCGCAGCCTCTAAAATAAGCATCTGCGAACGATCAGAATCGCGTGAGCTTTGCGCTTGTCGGCGATCTGCCTCCGCTTTATGGTGCGCCACCTTAGTTGTTGATTACGGCCGAAGCGTGGACTTTGGTCATGGGAGTTTTGCATGTTCAAGGGATCGATCCCCGCGCTCGTAACGCCGTTCACCACTGGCGGGGATGTCGATGAAAAAGCGTTTGCCGCCCATGTCGAGTGGCAGATAGAGGAGGGGAGCTCCGGCCTCGTTCCGGTCGGCACGACCGGTGAATCGCCGACCCTTTCTCATGACGAGCACAAGCGTGTGGTCGAACTCTGTGTCCAGGTGGCAGCCGGGCGCGTACCGGTCATTGCCGGTGCCGGCTCCAACAATACGACCGAAGCGATCGAGCTGGCCCAGCACGCCGAACAGGCCGGCGCCGATGCCCTGCTGGTGGTCACGCCCTATTACAACAAGCCGACCCAGAAGGGCCTCGTCGCCCATTTTTCCGCAATCGCCGAAGCGGTCTCCCTGCCGATCTTCATCTATAACATTCCGGGCCGATCGGTGATCGACATGATGCCGGAAACCATGGGCAAGCTTGCCAGGGCGCACGGCAATATCGTCGGCGTCAAGGATGCGACCGGCAGGATCGAGCGCGTTTCCGAACAGCGGATAAGCTGCGGCACTGAGTTCGTCCAGCTCTCGGGCGAAGACGCGACGGCGCTCGGTTTCAACGCCCATGGCGGCATAGGCTGCATTTCCGTCACCGCCAATGTCGCGCCACGCCTTTGTGCCGAATTCCAGGCGGCAACGCTTGCCGGAGACTACAGAAAAGCCCTCGAATATCAGGATCGTCTGATGCCGCTGCACAAGGCGATCTTCCTGGAGCCGGGTCTCTGTGGCGCCAAATACGGACTGAACAGGCTGCGCGGCATGGAGCGCAAGGTGCGCTCGCCCCTCGTGTCGGCACTTGAGCCGGCAACGGAAGAAGCAATCGATGCCGCTTTGCGTCATGCAGGCCTTTTGAACTGAAGGTTGGCATCAGGCCTCAAGGCTTCAGTTGACGCATTAGCTTCACATTCGGCCCTGGCCGCATTATATGAAGGATCGAACCTCGCTCATCGCTTTTGGGCGAGGTTCTTCTTTTGCCGGGCCGATCCCGGCATACGCGGAAATGCTCTAAGCGGAATGGAATTCGTCAGATGGCCCCCAAAGGCAGCCAGCGCGTGGTGAACAAGGTCGTTGCGGAAAACCGCAAAGCCCGCTTCAATTATGAAATCCTCGATACCTACGAGGCTGGCATCATGCTGACTGGCACCGAGGTCAAGTCTCTGCGCGAAGGCAAGGCCAATATCGCCGAATCCTATGCATCGGATGAAGGCAATGAAATCTGGCTGATCAACAGCCACCTTCCGGAATATCTGCAGGCCAACCGCTTCAATCACGAGCCGCGCCGGCGGCGCAAGCTGCTGCTGTCGAAGCGCGAGATCAATCGCCTGCGCACCGGCATCAACCGCGAAGGCATGACGCTCGTTCCGCTGAAGATCTATTTCAACGAAAAGGGCAGGGCCAAGCTCGAACTGGCGCTCGCCAAGGGCAAGAAACTGCACGACAAGCGCGAGACCGAGAAGGAACGCGACTGGAACCGCCAGAAGTCCAGGTTGCTGAAGGGCGGCTGAGGCTGACCGGGAAACGGCATTCGGCGCTTGGATCTCTGCCCCCAACCCAGAGCGCTGCTTGCTGCGCTCTACCGCTCCTAGTAAACGGGGACGTGCCCAAAACTTGGCGAGGATAGGGCGGCCTATGTCCTTCTCCCTGTAGGCGGGGAACGGGCCGGCAGGCGGATGAGGGGCTGACACGGATACCAAGGTCGACCTCCACCGGAACCAAACCTCGTCCCCCATCGTTCTCCCGCACATTCATGCGGGCAGGCGGACGATGACGAAGAAGAAGTTTTTCACCTACGCGATGCTGGCCATAGGCTTCGGCCTTGCAGCCTGGCTTCTTTATCAGGTTTTTCGCGAGCACTCGCCCTCGGAAATCCTCCAGTCCGTCCGCGACATCCCGGCAACCAATCTGGCACTTGCGCTGCTGTTTGCGTTTGCATCCTATCTCTGCCTCACCGGCTTCGACTGGTGCGGCGTGCGGTATGTGAAGAACGACCTGCCTTATCCGAAAATCGCGCTCGCGTCCTTCATTGCGCTATCGATCGGCCAGAGCGTCGGCATGTCGGGCCTCAGCAGTGGCGCGCTGCGTTATCGCTATTATGCCCATTGGGGCATGACCACCGAGGATGTGGCGAAGATCGTGCTGCTCTCTGGCGTCACCGTTGGCCTGGGCATGGCCGTTCTCGCCGGCATCGTCATGGTAATCAATCCGCAGGATGCCGCCGCAGTACTTCGATTGAAGGAGGAGGTCGTCATTGCGATCGGCGCGGGCTGCCTTGTCGCAACAGCGCTCTATGTGGCGTTGGCCGCATTTCTTCGCACGCCTCTTAAAATCCGCAGCTGGACCTTCCAGATGCCCACCTGGAAGATCGCTGTGGCGCAGGTAATGATCGGCACGATCAACTTCGCCTTCGTTTCCGCCTGCCTTCGCGAGGTCATGGCGGCGGGCGCCGATGTCAGTTATCTGAAGGCCGCGACCGCCTTCGTCCTCGCCAACGTCGCGATCCTCATCACCCATGCGCCGGGTGGGCTCGGCGTTCTGGAAGCGACGGTTCGCCATGTCATGGGCGATCAGGCCTCGATCGGCTCTTTGGTCGCCTTCCGGGTGATCTACTTCTTCATCCCGCTTTTCATCGGCCTGCCACTCTCGCTTATCGTCGAGGCGATATTCCGGGCAAGGAAATCACGAAACCCGGAAAATGAGACAAACCACGCGTCGATTGCCGCCAAGCCTGCCTGACCGAATTTTCCGGATGTGAGAAAGGCGCTGTTTCCAGCGCCTTCAACAGATTTCATGGGCAGATCGATCAGGCATCAGCCGGCTCGGTGGGTTCCGTCGGACGTGCCGCTCGTTCGCTCGGGTCTCGGCCGACTTCCGCCTTGAGCGTCATCAGGTCGATGAAGTGATCGGCCTGTCGGCGCAGGTCGTCGGCGATCATCGGCGGCTGGGTCTGCATCGTGGAGACGACGGATACCTTTCGGCCACGACGCTGCAGCGCTTCAACGAGATTGGTGAAGTCGCCGTCACCGGAGAAGATCACCAGGTGATCGACGGTTTCCGACTGCTCCATCGCGTCGATGGCCAGCTCGATATCCATATTGCCTTTGATCTTGCGGCGGCCCAGCGAGTCGGTGAATTCCTTCGCAGGCTTCGTCACGACCTTGTAGCCGTTATAGTCCAGCCAGTCGATCAGCGGACGGATGGAGGAATATTCCTGGTCCTCGATGAGCGCCGTGTAGTAATAGGCGCGAAGCAGATAGCCGCGCTTCTGGAAAGCCTTCAGAAGCTTGCGATAGTCTATATCGAAGCCGAGGCTTTTAGATGCGGCGTACAAATTTGCGCCATCGATAAAGAGAGCAATTTTCTCTCTCGGGTCAAACATATGTCTCCATCCCTTTTTTTGCCCGCCTTGCGGGAGTATCGGCAAAACGAAAAGTTGTACCGACGATACTGGAATAATTCTCTTACATTACGAACTATTCATATATCTGTCATTTATGGTACGATTCGCAATATTCCAAGCACGTATTGATTGAATATAATCCTCCTGCCCAAGCACTTTAGTCGAATGTCCCAAGCACGGACCATTCAACCATGAGTTCTTGGACGCAGCCTTACCCGGATTGGTATCCGGATAAACAGGTGAACCTCACCCGTTTCCTCGGCGGCAAGCCTTGACAGAGATCACTCCATCACTGGTTTTGCGTCTTCGAACAGGGCGTTTTCTCCTCAGTAAACGCCCCTTAACTCACGACTAAGATGGTCCTGGGTTAGGAAAAACTTGAATTTCCCGTCCGATAGCTGTATCGGGCGTATCAATTCCGGAAATCCAGGACCGCAAAGGACAGGCAATGGCCCGCGTCACAGTAGAAGATTGCATTGACAAAGTCGACAACCGTTTCGAGCTGGTTCTGCTCGCAAGCCATCGCGCCCGCCAGATTTCGCAGGGCGCCTCGATCACCATCGATCGCGACAATGACAAGAACCCGGTCGTCGCCCTGCGCGAAATCGCCGACGAGACCCTGTCTCCCGACGACCTGAAGGAAGACCTGATCCATTCGCTGCAGAAGCATGTCGAAATCGACGAGCCCGAGCCCGATCCGGCAGCCCTCATCGCCGCCGGCGGCGTGTCGGTCGCATCCGATGCGGAAGACGAAGATGTCGCCGAAACAGTCAATTTCGACCAGATGTCGGAAGAAGAACTGCTGGCCGGCATCGAAGGTCTGGTTCCGCCGGAAAAGAGCGACGATTACTGATTGGCATAAGTCGGCCAAGCGGATTTCAGTTGATATTCGCTTGGCCCTGATGACCCGGCCGGATTATTTACTCCGATCGGAATGATAGTGCGCTGCGGCAAGGTATCGTTCATCCTATCGCCCTAATCTGGTTGTCTCAATTATGATGGCTGCGCTAACCGAAGGTTGGCGCGCCATTTTCTTTTGTCGTGCACGAGGGTCGAAAGGCATATCCGGGGATGATGAGGCAATACGAGCTCGTTGAGCGGGTGCAGAAATACAAGCCCGACGCCAATGAAGCTCTTCTCAACAAGGCCTATGTTTACGCCATGCAGAAGCATGGCCAGCAGAAGCGTGCTTCCGGCGATCCCTATATCTCTCATCCGCTCGAAGTTGCGGCCATCCTCACCGACATGCATCTCGACGAGTCGACCATCGCGGTGGCGCTCCTCCACGATACGATCGAGGACACGACGGCGACCCGCGCCGAAATCGACGAATTGTTCGGCGAGGATATCGGCCGTCTCGTCGAGGGACTGACCAAGCTGAAGCGCCTCGACCTCGTGTCGAAAAAGGCCAAGCAGGCCGAAAACCTGCGCAAGCTGCTGCTCGCCATTTCCGACGACGTGCGCGTGCTCCTCGTCAAGCTCGCCGATCGCCTGCACAACATGCGCACGCTCGATCACATGAAGGCCGAGCAGAAGGCACGCATTTCCGAAGAGACGATGGAAATCTATGCGCCGCTCGCCGGTCGCATGGGTATGCAGGACATGCGCGACGAGCTGGAGGACCTGTCCTTCCAGTACATCAACCCGGAAGCCTACGAGACCGTCACGCAGCGCCTGGCGGACCTGTCTGCCCGCAACGAAGGCCTGATCAAGAAGATCGAGGACGAGCTGCGCGAACTTCTGGTCGCCAACGGCCTGAACGGCACCTTCGTCAAGGGACGGCAGAAGAAGCCCTATTCGGTCTTCCGCAAGATGCAGTCCAAGTCGCTCTCCTTCGAACAGCTGTCGGATGTCTACGGTTTCCGCATCATCGTCGATGACATTGCCTGCTGCTACAAGGCGCTCGGCATCGTCCACACCCGCTGGCGCGTCGTTCCCGGCCGGTTCAAGGATTATATCTCCAATCCCAAGCAGAACGACTACCGCTCGATCCACACGACGATCGTCGGCCCGTCGCGCCAGCGTATCGAGCTGCAGATCCGCACCCAGCTGATGCAGGAAATCGCCGAATACGGCATCGCCGCGCATACGCTCTACAAGGACGGCCAGTCCGTTGCGGGCAGGGGGCCTGCCAAGGGCGATGAACTTCTGCCGAAGGAGAGTAATGCCTATTCCTGGCTGCGCCACACGATCGAATCGCTTGCCGAAGGCGACAACCCGGAAGAGTTCCTCGAACACACCAAACTCGAACTGTTTCAGGATCAGGTCTTCTGCTTCACGCCCAAGGGCAAGCTGATCGCGCTGCCGCGCGGCGCAACCCCGATCGATTTCGCCTATGCAGTCCACACCAATATCGGTGACACCACCGTCGGCGCCAAGATCAACGGCCGCATCATGCCGCTGGTCACGCGCCTCAACAATGGCGACGAGGTGGAGATCATCCGTTCCGGCGTTCAGGTGCCGCCGGCTGCCTGGGAAGAGATCGTCGTCACCGGCAAGGCGCGCTCGGCCATCCGCCGCGCCACCCGAATGGCGATCCGCAAGCAATATGCCGGCCTCGGCCACCGTATTCTGGAGCGCACCTTCGAGCGCGCCGGAAAGGTATTTTCCCGCGAGGCGCTGAAGCCCGCTCTGCACCGGCTGGCCCAGAAGGATGTCGAGGACACGATCGCCTCCGTCGGCCGCGGCGAACTCTCCTCGCTCGACGTTCTGCGCGCCGTCTTCCCGGACTACAAGGACGAACGCGTCACGGTAAAGCCGTCTGCTGACGAAGGCTGGTTCAACGTGCCGAGTGGCTCGGGCATGATGTTCAAGCTTCCGGCCCGCTCGCAAACCGACCTGGAAAATGCCCAGGCCGCCGGACTTGTCGCCACGCTTCTCCCGATCCGTGGCCTGTCGTCCAACACCCAGGTGCGTTTCGCCCCGAGCGGCGCCGTCCCGGGCGATCGCATCGTCGGCATCATGGATGCGGGCAAGAGCAAGGGCATCACCATCTACCCGATCCAGGCGCCGGCGCTGCAGAAATTCGATGACGAGCCGGAACGTTGGATTGATGTCCGCTGGGATCTGGACGAGGCCAACAAATCGCGCTTCCCGGCAAAGCTCGCGGTCAACACGATCAACGAGCCGGGCACGCTTGCGACCGTTGCAAAGACGATCGGCGCTCTGGACATCAACATCCGCACGCTAGCCATGGGCTCAAATCGCGCCGACGATTTCTCCGAGCTCTCCATGGAAGTGGAAGTCTGGGACCTGCGCCAGCTGAACCAGCTGTTGTCCCAGCTGAAGGAGTTGGACTGCGTGGCGAATTTGAAGCGGATTTACGATTGAGTGCGCTGGGATAGGCAGCTAGCGGTCATGTTTGATGTGACCGCTTTTGGTTCGAAGCGGCCATTCCCTAAGCAACTGAAATCAGGTTTGCTTCGTCGCGCCAAGGAGAAGAACGGGTGGGCGGCGAAGGTTGATTGACAACGAAGGCCTTTCAGTCAAAGCCTGTTCGGTTGGCTTGGGCTCTTTAAAGTGATCGAGACGGAACCCTGCGTTTAGCAGCACGCTGACGTATGTCTCAGTCGTTCGATGGTACTTCAGGACATCATCCACAAACCACGTTGTTTGTCTAATCCCTTCATCTTGATACCTGTCAAGTGGCCAATTGGTTGGCAGACCATCCTCGTCACGAAGCCAGCCAATCGGGTTTGCTGTGCAGCTAGGGTGCTCAACGGAGAAGATAAACTTTCCACCTGCCGTGAGGGAGCCGTAAACGATGTTCACCACCGCTTTGTAATCTTCTACGTAATGAAGGGCCATCGAAGAGACAATTAAATCAAAGCCTTCGCTAGAAGGTCTGTATCCCTCTATCGAATGGCAAATGTAATCGATTGAGGCATCATCGGTCAGCTTTCGCGCCTCGGAAATCATGTTCTGCGACACATCCAGCGCGACCACTGAATTTGCCCCAATCGATCGGGCATGTCGCGCGAAGTCGCCGAAACCGCAGCCTAGATCAAGTATCCGTGCACCCGCCAGGTCTGGCAGCAGTTCGCGCAGAGCAGGCATTTCCAAGGCGCCATTAAGCCCCGTGTCAGCTTGCCGGAGATTCTTGTAGCCTTCGAAAAAAATCGGTTCGTCATAGATGTTCTGCGGCATGGGCACCGATAAATGTTTGGTTACGAAATAATGTCTCGTTAGTCCCGTGCGATGACAGTTCTATGACCGCTATTGCGGCAAAGCTGCTGTCCTATCCAGCACAGAGAAATGAAAAAGGGCGCCCATGGCGCCCCAAATCATCGAAAACATGGCCTGCCGCTCAGATCGGGCTGACATAGCCGAACCCGAGCAGTCCCAGCAGCAGCACCCCGAGTGCCACGCGATACCAGACGAAGGGCATGTAGCTCTTGGTGGAGACGAGTTTCAGGAACCAGACGATCACGGCGTAACCGACGACGAAGGCGATCAGAGTTGCAAGCGCGGTCGGGCCAGCGGCAACAGCGGTCTCTTCGCCCATCGTCTTGAACAGCTGGTAGAAGCCCGATCCGAACACCGCGGGAACGGCGAGCAGGAACGAGTAACGGGCCGCCGCTTCACGCGTATAGCCCATCAGCAGGCCGGCGGTGATCGTGCCGCCAGAGCGCGACACGCCGGGTATCAGTGCCATCGCCTGCGCGAAACCGAAGATGATGCCGTCGCGCCAGATGAGTTGCTTCAGCGCATATTTCTTCTTGCCGATCCGGTCGGCAACGCCGAGGATCAGGCCGAAGGCGATGAGCATGACGGCGGTGATATACATGTTTCGCAGGCCGTGCTCGATCTGGTCCTTGAAGGCGAGCCCGAGAATGATGATCGGCAGCGAGCCGATGATGATCAGCCAGCCCATGCGGGCCGCATCCTTGTCGTATTCGCCGATCCTGAACACCTGGCGCAGCCAGGCGGTGGCGATATTGATGATGTCCTTCCAGAAATAGACGAGAACCGCCGTTTCCGTGCCAAGCTGGGTGATGGCCGTGAATGCCGCGCCGGGATCGGTCCCCGATGGCAGGAATTCGCCGAGGATGCGCAGATGCGCACTGGAAGAAACCGGCAGGAATTCGGTCAATCCCTGGACAAGTCCGAGGATGGCGGCATCAGTCCAACTCACGCTCATGGCAGCTCCGAAGGTTGGGGATAGGCTTCACGGATAAGACAGGATTTCCGGGGAGGGCTGGAAACAGTCTTTGCATAGGTCTGGCAGCTTGCGATCGTCAAGCTGCAAAGCTTGGAACCGCTCAATGTGACAATTCTACGGTACTCGACGCATGTCTCAAACATATCACGGGTATGCCAAGCGCTGCGGGCGCAAATCCGATCGCCAGCCTGCCCCCGATCACTTACGAAAAACGGGCCGGATTGCTCCGGCCCGTTTCCTGATACACCATGCTGTCCGATAATCAGACGGCGCCGCGGGTCTCGACATAAAGCGCATAGACCGAGTGGCTGGACGCCATATAGAGGCGGTTCTTTTTCTTGCCGCCGAAGACCAGGTTCGGGCACCGTTCAGGCAGCTTGATGAAGCCGATTGCCTTGCCGTCCTTGTTGAACACCTTCACGCCGTTCAACTCTTCCGGCCTGGCACCGGCCGCACCTGACGAACCCCAGCCGCACCACAGATTGCCGTCGACGTCGACCTTGAAGCCGTCAAGGCCGCCATTGTCGTCGGCGGTGATCAGCGCCTTCTTGTTGGAAACGGTCTTGCCGTCCTTGGATACGTCGTAGGACCAGACGATGCGGTAAGGCTGTGCACGGCCTTCAACGACATAGAGCTTCTTCTCGTCTTCGGAAAAGGCAATGCCGTTCGGGCCCTTCAGTTCGTCGGTGATGAGCGACAACTCGCCTTCTGCAGAGATGCGATAAACGGAATGCGGCAGTTCCGGATCGGCTTTTTCGCCTTCCCACATGCCGGAAATGCCGAATGGCGGGTCGGTGAACCACAGCGAGCCGTCCGACTTGCAGACGATGTCGTTCGGCGAATTCAGCTTCTTGCCCTTGTAGTTATCGGCAAGAACCGTGATCGAACCGTCTTGCTCCGTACGAGTGACGCGACGGGTCAGGTGCTCGCAGGCAATCAGGCGACCCTGAAGATCGCGGCAATGGCCGTTGGCATAGTTCGAGTTGGCGTCGAACACGCTCCAGGTCTCGTTCGTTTCATCGAACTTCATGACGCGATTGTTCGGGATATCGCTGACCAGCAGATACTTGCCGTCACTGAAATAGACCGGGCCTTCCAGCCAGCGTGCGCCGGTGGCGACCTGTTCCAGCGAGGCGCTTGCGACGCGGTATTTTGCAAAGCTCGGGTCGAGAACCTGAATGGCCGGATCGGGATAGATCGGGGAGGGGGTGAAACCGATTGCCTGCGCGGAGGCGATCTTTGTGGTGACGGCGGTTGCTGCTACGGCAGCACCGAATGTCATGAGGTTGCGGCGGCTAAGATCCACGGGAAAAGTCCTTCGATAATAGTCGTTGATTTCATATCAATCTGCCCGCTTGCGGGAGGCGGCAATCATCGCCTTCGCGCCGTGTTAGCCTCGCGACATTGTGCACCGCAATATAAATTTGAGATGTTCTCCCCCCATGATTAAGGAGGGATGAAGGGATCTTTGAGCGCAGTTCGCCCTCGAATCTTCCCGTTTGTCAAAAACTATAACGCAATGCAGCAAATGTAAGATTTTTTTATGAAAGTCGCCCTAGGGTGCGGCAAGGACACGTGATCGCCTTGCCGATCCCCCACGCGCATGATGCGCGCCGTCAAAGACGGTTCCTGAATTTTCTCCTCTTTCCCCGAATGCGTGTTTTCAGTTTTCCTGAGAAGGTCCCCCCATGCTCAAGAACTTAAAGATCAAGACCAAGTTTTTGATGGCGATTGCCATCCTTGGCGTCATTTCGCTTGCCGGTCTGTTGTTCGTTACCCAGCGTTTTAGCGCCGCAAACCAATCCTATTCGAATTTCTTGCATAACGAGAGCACGGCTGCGACCTTTGTTCCGCGTGGTGCCGCCGGCATGTGGACGGCAACGACCTGGCTCAGCCGCGCCCTGGCGCAGGATCCCCAGTCCGCCGCCTTTAAGGATCTTTCCGAGCGTTTCGGCAAGGAAATCACCGGTGCGCGCGCCCGTCTGGCGCAGGTGCCCGGCCTTGTTCCGAGCCGTCAGGCTGCAACCGACGAGTTGCTGGCAGGTGCGGACAAGCTGAAGGCCATCGGTGACGATCTGCTGAAGGCTCACGTCGACGGTGATGTAGCCAGGGTCAACACTCTGGAAGCCGATCTCGACAAGGCCATCGTCGAACTATCGCCGAAGTTCGGCGCAAGCAACGGTGCCATGGCAGACCTGATCAAGAACGGCGGCGATACGCTGTCGGCCGAAGTGTCCTCGACCATCCAGTTCGCCATCATCGGCATGCTGATCGGCATTGCCGTTGCCATCGTTCTCGCGCTGACGATTGCCCAGAAGGGCATCACCGCTCCAATGGCTCTCCTGCGTGAACGCATGGCGTCGCTCGCAGCCGGCGAGACCCGCTCTGAAGTCGATGGCCTAGACCGCAAGGACGAAATCGGCCAGATGGCTGAAGCGGTTGAAATCTTCCGCCATAACGCCCTTGAGCGCACACGCCTTGAACAGGAAGCCGATGACAATCGCAGCCTGTCCGAGAAGGAGCGCATCGAGCGCGAAGCCGCCAAGGCCCGCGAAGCCACCGACGTCAAGTTTGCTGTCGACAATATCGCCCAGGCGCTGAGCCAGCTGTCTGACGGCAACGTCTCCTATCGCATCGAACAGCCGTTCACGGCAGCACTCGATGGCGTCCGCAATGACTTCAACGCCTCGGCGTCCAAGCTTCAGGCGGCTCTTGAACAGGTTGCTGAAAACGCTCGCAGCATCGAAGCCGGTTCGGCCGAGATCAAGTCGGCAGCAGACGATCTTGCCAAGCGCACCGAACAGCAGGCAGCTTCGGTGGAAGAAACCGCCGCCGCTCTGGAAGAAATCACCACCACGGTGAAGGATGCCGCTCGCCGTGCCACGGAAGCCGGCAATCTGGTGGCCCGCACCCGACAGGGCGCGGAAAAGTCCGGCGAAGTCGTACAAAAGGCCGTCCAGGCGATGGAAGCGATCGAAAAGTCGTCCGGCGAGATCGGCAACATCATCGGCGTCATCGATGACATAGCCTTCCAGACGAACCTCCTGGCCCTGAACGCGGGTGTCGAGGCTGCACGCGCCGGTGAAGCTGGCAAGGGTTTTGCGGTCGTCGCCCAGGAAGTGCGCGAACTGGCTCAACGTTCGGCCAACGCCGCCAAGGAAATCAAGACGCTGATCAATGCGTCGAACGAGCAGGTCCAGAACGGCGTGCATCTCGTCGGCGAAACCGGCAAGGCGCTGCACACGATCGTCTCGGAAGTCCAGGAGATCAACCGCAACGTCAACGCGATCGTTGAGAGCGCGCAGGAGCAGTCTTCGGGCCTGCAGCAGATCAACACCGCGGTCAACACGATGGACCAGGACACGCAGAAGAACGCTGCCATGGTGGAAGAGCAGACGGCGGCAAGTCACGGTCTCGCTCGCGACGCCGCCTCGCTTAACGCGCTTCTCGCCCAGTTCAAGCTGTCGGTTCAGACCTACAAGTCGACCGTTCGCGCAGTTCGGGCAAACGAAACGCCTGCCGCTTCGCCGGCGCGCGCTCTAAGCCGCAAGCTGGCCGGCGCCTTTTCCGGCAATGCCGCGGTCAAGAACGAGAGCTGGGAAGAGTTTTAAGCCCGGTTCTCCCTGATTGCCCTAGGCCGTCTAAGTCTTGAGACGGCAGGTCGATTTCGCGAAATGTAAAAGGGCCGCAGGCATCATGTCTGCGGCCCTTTCGTTTCAGGTCTTGTTGAGAGCGAAAAGTAAAATGCGACATTTTGTCGTAAATTTCTCGGAAGTCGATACAACGTAAGATTTTATTATAAGGCTCGGTTCTAGGGTTCTCCTCGGGACATTCGAGATACCCCCTTGCTCTCAAGCGCGCATGATGTGCGCCGCCTCTTCCATGTCGAATGGTCGGACGGCTCCTGTTTGACTGGCTCTTTCGTCGGGAGCCTGCACTGCTGTGCCCGGCGTCATCTTCGTGACGCTCTGCGCCGCAGCAAATAGACTTGCGCATCCTGCCTCCGAGAGCCAGCCCGGCTTTCGGCACGATGTGTTGAGTTCATCGTGTTGTGGAGGTATCCGATGCTCAAGAACCTGAAAATCAAGACCAAATTTCTGATGGCAATTGCCATCCTGAACCTTATTTCGCTGGCAGGTTTGGTGTTCGCTGTTGAACGCTTCTATACAGCCAACAATACCTATTTCAGCTTCCTCCAGAACGAGAGCAACGCCGCGACCTTCGGTCCGCGCGGTGCTGCCGGCATGTGGACGGCGATTAACTGGCTCAATCGCACCGTCGATCAGGACCCGCAATCCGACAAGTTCACGGAGTTTGCAGCCCGTTTCAGCAATGAAATGACCGGTGCGCGTGCCCGTCTGGCGCAGATCCCCGCCATGGTGCCGAGCCGCACGGCCGCGATCAATGAGCTTCTCGCAGGTTTCGACGACGTCAAGACGGTCGGCGGTCAGATGATCACCGCCCATGCCACCGGTGACAAGGCCCAGTTTGATGCCATGTCCGCCCGCATGGAGCAGTTGACCCTCGATCTGTCGGCCAAATCCGGGGCCAACAACGCCGCCATGACCGATCTCATCAAGAATGGCGCAGACGCGTTGTCCGCTGAGGTTACCTCAAACATCATCTTTGCCGTTGTCGGCATGCTGGTCGGCAACTTCATCGCCATTGGCATTGCGCTGGTCATCGCCCAGAAAGGCATCACCACTCCGATGGCACGCCTGCGCGAACGGATGTCCTCGCTTGCTGATGGAGATACCCAAGCCGAAATTGACGGTCTCGACCGGAAGGATGAGATCGGCCGGATGGCGGAAGCCGTTGCCGTTTTCCGTGATAATGCTCTCGAACGTCAGCGTCTCGAACAGGAAGCGGAAGACAATCGTAGCCTGTCGGAAAAAGAACGTATCGAACGCGAAGCCACCAAGGCGCGAGAAGCCGCGGATGTCACCTTCGCCGTCGACAATCTGGCACAGGCGCTGAGCCAGCTGTCGGATGGCAATGTCTCCTACCGTATCGAGCAGCCGTTCACGACAGCGCTCGATGGCGTCCGCAACGACTTCAACGCCTCGGCTTCCAAGCTGCAGGGTGCGCTGGAGCAGGTTGCCGAAAACGCCCGCAGCATCGAAGCCGGATCGGCCGAAATCCGCTCGGCTGCCGACGATCTCGCCAAGCGCACCGAACAGCAGGCCGCTTCCGTCGAGGAAACCGCCGCAGCCCTGGAAGAGATCACTACGACGGTGAAGGATGCCGCCCGTCGCGCGACCGAAGCCGGCTCTCTGGTTACCCGCACCCGTCAGGGCGCGGAAAAGTCCGGTGAGGTTGTCCACAACGCCGTCAAGGCGATGGAAGCCATCGAAAAGTCCTCGGGCGAGATCGGCAACATTATCGGCGTCATCGACGATATCGCCTTCCAGACGAACCTCTTGGCTTTGAATGCCGGTGTCGAGGCCGCACGTGCCGGTGAAGCCGGCAAGGGTTTTGCCGTCGTCGCCCAGGAAGTCCGCGAACTGGCCCAGCGGTCGGCAAATGCCGCCAAGGAGATCAAGACGCTGATCACCGCTTCCAACCATCAGGTGCAGAACGGCGTGCATCTTGTCGGCGAGACCGGCAAGGCACTGGAAACGATCGTCGGTGAAGTGCAGGAGATCAACCGGCACGTCACCGCCATCGTTGAAAGCGCGCAGGAACAGTCATCGGGCCTGCAGCAGATCAACACCGCGGTCAACACGATGGACCAGGACACGCAGAAGAACGCCGCCATGGTGGAAGAGCAGACGGCGGCAAGCCATGGTCTTGCCCGTGATGTCGCTTCCCTCAACGCCCTGCTTGGTCAGTTCAAGCTGGCAGGCGTAACCGTGGAGCGCTCGCTGACCCAGCCTCAGAAACCGCTGCGCACCGCCCAGGCGGATGAAGCTCCCGCTGTCTCGCCGGCGCGCGCGCTTGGCCGCAGGTTGGCCGGTGCCTTCTCCGGCAATGCAGCGGTCAAGAACGACAACTGGGAAGAGTTCTGATCCCGGATTGAGATGCGGCAGGGAGTAATCACCCTTGCCTGCGACGATATGTCCAGCCGCGGAGGCTCGCCGGCCTCCGCGGTTCTTTTTTGAGCATCATCGCCAAATCGTGCCCATTTCTACCGGCCATGTCACCAATTTGACGGCAATCAATGTCGCTGCCATGCGTTGGGAGCAGGTCTGTATCGCTATGCTGGCGTTGGTAAAACAGATCGCGAGATCGTATTTTAGCAGTAGCAAAGTAACTGGAACGAAAGACAAGACCATGTTTGACACCGTACGCAAGTTTGCACGCGCTCTCCGCGTTCCTTCGCATCAGGATCGCGAAATGGCATACCTCAACGAATCCCGCGACCGTATCGACCTCGAATACCGCATGCGCCAGGTCGATCGTGGCCTGTTCCGCAGGTCTGGTTTCTAAACGCTGGCCTTTTCTGCACATGCACGAAGTGCCATCGGTGACTTGCCTTTGGCACTCGGGACGGTGAGGGGAGAATGCCTCGCCGGGGATCAGGCTCTCGATTTGCGTGTTGGTAACCGCCGGCCATCGATGATCATCCCGAAAATCGACACGATTATTGGCTTTCGCTATAGTATCGTTTGATAATGTAGCCAGTGAGGCCGGCCCTGTCCGGATCGATTGGACAGGTTGACCAGATGCCGTTTCGCCGCCGTACTCCTCTTTCATTGCGTCAGAGGCTTTTTGGGATGCTTGTCCCGAAGAGAGGTTTTCGCCGTGTGCTCGGCTATTATCGTCTCAAGGTCATGCGGATCGGTGGTTCGCCCCATGCGGTTGCAGCCGGCGTTGCCGTCGGCGTACTGAGCGCCTGGACACCCTTTCTTGGTTTCCACGTCCTTTTCGCCATCCCGATTGCCTGGCTTTTCGGCGGCAGCATGATTGCTGCGGCCATCGGCACCACATTCGCAAATCCGCTGACCTGTCCGATCATCTGGCCGCTCACCTGGGAAGTCGGCCGGTTCATGCTCGGCGCGGAACCGTCTTCGCGCCACATCGATCTCGAGGCACTGTTCGCCAATCTCGATATTTCGCAGCTCTGGCGTCCGGTACTGGAGCCCATGCTGGTCGGCGCGCTGCCGCTCGGCATGCTCTGCGCGCTTTTCTTCTACGCCGTTACCTATCTTGCCGTGCGCAGTTTCCGCAATCGTCGCGTCAGCCGCTTGACGGAAAGGGCAAGAGTGCTCAAGTCAGCCGAAAACGGTTCAGCAGTTTAGGCGACAGGATTGGCTTGATGATTATCGGCATGGGGAGCGACCTCATAGACATAAGGCGCGTAGAAAAATCCATCGAACGGTTCGGCGAGCGTTTCACCCATCGCTGTTTCACCGACATCGAGCGGGCCAAGTCTGA
Source organism: Hyphomicrobiales bacterium (assembly GCA_900466875.1). Lineage (GTDB taxonomy): Bacteria > Pseudomonadota > Alphaproteobacteria > Rhizobiales > Rhizobiaceae > Neorhizobium. The sequence continues at coordinate 116,057 of UBNQ01000023.1, forward strand.
ACGCCGCAAGAACCGTGCGGAATCCTATGCAAAGCGTTTCGCCGCCAAGGAGGCCTGTTCCAAGGCGCTTGGCACGGGTCTGGCCAATGGTGTGTTCTGGAAGGACATGGGCGTCGTCAACCTGCCGGGCGGCAAACCGACCATGGTTCTGACCGGCGGTGCCGGCGAACGGCTGGCGGAACTGATCCCGGCCGGCCACGAACCCGTCATCCACATCACCATCACCGACGAATATCCGTATGCACAGGCCTTCGTCATCATCGAGGCGCGTCCGTTATCCACCTGATGGCGATGCAGCACACCTTCGATGAAGGATATGTAATCTCACCACCATTGCCGCGGCATGGCTAAGCGTTTAGACAGTTCAGCCACTCGCCCCGAGATAGAAAGATTTTTGACGTGTCCGATAAAGCCGAGACGAAGCAGCCGAATGCCCTTTGGGAAAACATCAAGGTCATTATCCAGGCCCTGCTGCTTGCCATGGTCATCCGTACGGTTCTGTTCCAGCCCTTCACCATCCCGTCCGGCTCGATGATGCCGACTTTGCTCGTCGGTGACTACATCTTCGTCAACAAGTTCGCCTACGGTTATTCGAAATATTCGCTGCCCTTCTCGCCGGATCTTTTCGATGGTCGCGTTCTGCAATTCAGCGAGCCCAAGCGCGGCGACGTCATCGTCTTCCGCCTGCCGCAGCAGCCGGAAATCGACTACATCAAGCGTCTGATCGGCCTGCCGGGCGACAAGGTCCAGATGCGCGAAGGCATCCTCTATATCAACGGCCAGGCCGTGCCCAAGCAGGCTGACGGCAGCTTCACCTCGGATTATCGTCTTGATCCCGGCGCCAACGTTCCGATTTTCCGCGAGACGCTCGACACCGGCAAGACCTTCGACACGCTCGACCAGATCCCCAATTCGCGCGGCGACAACACCCCTGAATTCATCGTTCCGGAAGGCCATTACTTCTTCATGGGCGACAACCGCGACAACTCGCTCGACAGCCGTTTCGACGTCGGTTTCGTTCCGGCCGAAAACCTGGTCGGCCGCGCCAGCGTCATCTTCTTCTCGCTCGGCAATGACACCTCGTTCCGCGAAATCTGGAAATGGCCGTCCAACATGCGCTGGGATCGTCTGTTCAAGGGCGTCAACTGATGAAGATGAAACCTTTGTCGGCGGAAGAAAGAGGCCAGCTGGAAACGGCGATCGGTCATGCCTTCGCCGACAAGCAGTGGCTTGACCGGGCGCTGACCCATGCCAGCACCGGTACCGCCAAGAATGCCAATTACGAGCGTCTGGAGTTTCTGGGCGACCGCGTGCTCGGCCTGTGTGTCGCCGAACTTCTGTTCACCACCTTCCGCGCTGCGGAAGAGGGGGAACTCTCGGTGCGCCTCAATCAGCTGGTCAGTGCCGAAAGCTGCGCCATCGTCGCCGATGAGCTGGAACTGCACCGTTTCATCCGCACCGGCGCCGACGTGAAGAAGCTGACCGGCAAGCGCATGCTCAATGTTCGTGCCGACGTGGTGGAAAGCCTGATCGCCGCGCTCTATCTTGATGGTGGGCTGGATGTTGCCCGCGCCTTCATCCTGCGTTACTGGCAGGACCGGGCGGAGAAGCCGGATGCAGCAAGGCGTGACGCCAAGACCGAGCTGCAGGAATGGGCGCATGCCAAATTCGGCACGACGCCGGCCTACAGGGTGGACGACCGCGCCGGACCGGATCATGATCCGCGTTTCACGGTGACGGTGGAAATCAAGGGCGTCGCGCCCGAAACCGGTACGGACCGGTCGAAACGGGCAGCCGAACAGGTTGCCGCAACGAAGCTCCTCGAACGCGAGGGCATCTGGCCGAAGAGCCAGGATTGATTGGACCGATATGACCGAAGACCACAACATCGCCGGCGAAGAAAATGAAGCCTCTGCCGGCCCGACGCATTCCGGCTTTGTCGCCCTGATCGGCGCCACCAATGCCGGCAAGTCGACGCTGGTGAACCGGCTTGTCGGCGCCAAGGTCTCGATCGTCAGCCACAAGGTGCAGACGACGCGCGCCATCGTGCGCGGCATCGCCATTCATAACAACGCCCAGATTGTCTTCATGGACACGCCCGGCATCTTCAAGCCGCGCCGCAGGCTCGACCGCGCCATGGTCACGACTGCCTGGGGCGGCGCCAAGGATGCGGATGTCATCGCGCTTCTGATCGACAGCGAACGCGGCATCCGCGGCGATGCTGAAACCATTCTGGAAGGCCTCAAGGAGGTCCGCCAGCGCAAGATCCTGCTTTTGAACAAGATCGACCAGGTCAAGCGCGAGGACCTTCTGGCGCTCGCTGCAGCCGCCAACGAAAAGGTCGAGTTCGAAAGCACCTTCATGATTTCGGCCACGACCGGCTCCGGTTGCGACGACTTGATGGATTTTTTCGCCACGACCCTGCCGGAAGGTCCCTGGTATTATCCGGAGGACCAGATCTCGGACTTGCCGATGCGCCAGCTCGCAGCCGAGATCACCCGCGAAAAGCTCTTCCTGCGCCTGCATCAGGAACTGCCCTACGCCTCTCACGTCGAGACGGAAAAGTGGGAAGAGCGCAAGGACGGTTCGGTTCGCATCGAACAGGTCATCTATGTCGAGCGCGAAAGCCAGAAGAAGATCGCACTCGGCAAGAATGGGGAGGCGATCAAGGCGATTTCCACCGCATCCCGCAAGGAACTGTCCGAAATTCTCGAACAGCCGGTGCACCTCTTCCTGTTCGTCAAGGTCCGCGAAAACTGGGGCGACGATCCGGAACGCTTCCGCGAAATGGGGCTGGAATTTCCCAGAGGCTGATCGGCTTCAGGCTTGAGCTTGTTCATCGCACCCTTGATTTCCATAGCCGGCGCCCAATCTGCATGGAAACGGTCCACAGCAAAACGTGATATATTGTAGATATATGCACAACTATGCGCGGTGAACTTGACACGACGCAACTGTGGAACTTTGATCTGATTTGCCACCATGCTGATTCAGGCTGCTGGCAAAAGGGATGGAAAAAAGTGCCACAAGGATTGCAAGCCGCATGGCCACCAGCAAATACATGGGACGAGACAAAGGCGTGGATCTGAAGGACGCAGTTGGGTTCTTCAGCTGGGATCTCAACGAGAACAAGGTCTTCGCCGACAGTGTTTTCGCCTATATCTATGGGATCCCCCCACATGAACTGGAGATCGGAGCTCCGATCGAGCAGGTCATCAAGTATGTCGCGGAGGACGACATGCACCGTGTGGCCAAGGCATTGCACGAGACGATCGTCTCCGGCAAACCATGTTACCAGACGTATAGTATCCGTCATCCGACCGGAAAAAGCATCGTCGTGACAGGGCAGGGCCGCTGCCTGCGCAATGCCGAAGGAATGCCGTCTATCTATACCGGTCTTGTCACGGCAGAGGAAAACGGTGCTAAAGCGCCTGAAACGGATCCGTTGGCCTCACATTGCATCGAAGCGCTGAAACTTGCCAAGCGCCGCCGTCATGCTCTGGCCGAACGGTATCTGACATCCGCATTGGGAGCGCTCGGCCGCCGGGCCGACAACTGATCACATCAAATCCAAGAGCGGCGACAGGCGATCGATCTGCCGCCGTTCTGGCCGTTATTTCTGTCGTGCCATCATCGCCTTGACTTCTTCGAAGCGGCGGCGATTTTCCGGCTCCTGTTCGCCCGGGCCGTAACAGGTCTTGGAAATGCAGAATCGAACAAGTCCGAAGGGTGGTGCCGCCTTGTCGAATTGGCAATCGATCTCGTTATTGTAATCGGTCGGCTTGGCATCCTCACGGGTCGAATAGGTCAGTCGCGCGCCGGGCGGGTCGAGTTCCGGGAAGGATTGCACGATGCCGGTCTTGATCGACTGCACCAGCAGGAAATTCTTGGCGACGGAAACGCAAGCCTGTTCCAGCTGCGGTGACTGAGCCGCTGCCGGCGGTGCCTGAACAAGCCCGGCAAGGGCGGCGGATGCCGCAGCAGCCGCGAAAACGACGTGTCTCATGGGAACTCCCTGACTGTGCTATTTATTGGCGGGAGAATTCCGTTGCCTGGCAATTTGTTCCAGGGAAATGACAGCTGATCGCAGTTTCAGGTCGGCTGTTGCAAATTGGTGAAACCGATTCAATCTGAACGACTTATCAGGTAGAACTGAATCGGTTCGGAAAGGTCTTCAAGCATCGATGCAGTGGCAGGACGAAGCGATCATCATCGGCGTCAAGCGGCATGGCGAAACCAGCGTCATCGCCGAGCTGATGACGCGTGAGCGCGGCCGCCATCTGGGCCTCGTTCGCTCCGGCCGCTCGCGCTCCATGCAGCCGGTGCTGCAGCCGGGAAACCGCGTGGAGGCCGTCTGGCGCGCAAGGCTCGACGAGCATCTGGGGGAACTGAAGCTGGAGCCGGTTCGCCTGCGAGCCGCAAAGCTGATGGAGACAGCCACTGCCGTCTACGGCGTGCAGGCCATGGGCGCGCTGCTGCGCCTTCTGCCCGAACGCGATCCCCATCCACATCTCTTCGATGCGCTCGACGTCATTCTCGACACGATGGACGATCCCGCCGATGCGGGCGAACTCTTCGTCCGCTTCGAGCTGGCGGTGCTCAACGACCTCGGTTACGGCCTCGATCTCACCGAATGTGCGGCAACCGGCGTGCGGCAGAACCTCAAATATGTCTCGCCGAAAAGCGGCCGTGCCGTCTGTGGCGAAGCGGGGGCGCCCTATGCCGACCGGATGCTGTCGCTTCCCGCGTTTCTGGGTGAGGGGCCAAAACCCGCAGCCGACCGCGACAGCATGCTGGCAGCCTTCCGGTTGACCCAGTTCTTCCTTCATCGGCATGTTTATGAGCCGCGCGGCATCACTGCCGGCGACGCTCGTGAGGGCTTTGTGCAAGCGGCGCTGAAGGCGCTGTCCGCGCCTGACGCCGATCGTCAGGCCGGCTGAAGCCTATTCTGCTGGCTGGCTGACCAGCAGCCGGTCGACAGGTTTTTCCTGGATCGGCCAGTGCACGATTGCCGCAAAGATGCCGAGCACCACACCGAACCACCAGACCATGTTGTAGGAGCCGAGCTGGTCGTAGAGGGTGCCACCCATCCACACGCCAAGGAATGAACCGACCTGGTGTGACAGGAACACGAACCCGCCCAGCAGGCCGAGATGCCGGGTGCCGAACATGATGGCGACCAGCCCGTTCGTCGGTGGAACGGTGGAGAGCCACAACAGTCCCATGGCGATGGCGAAGATGATGACCGAAAGCGGCGTTTGCGGCAGAAGCAGGAAGGCCGTCACGGCCACCGAGCGCGCCAGATAGATATAGGCGAGGAAATAAGGCTTCGAGTATCGCTGCCCGATCACGCCGGCTGACAGCGAACCGATGATATTGAAGAAACCGATCAGCGCCATGGCGATCACCGCATACCGGGCATCGATGCCGATATCGCGTAAGTAGGCCGGAAAATGCGCGGTGATGAAGGCGACCTGGAACCCGCAGACGAAGAAGCCGCTGGTGAGCAGCAGGTATCCCTTGTGAGCAAAGGCTTCTCTCAGCGCTTCGCCTGCCGTCTGCTTGAAAGCGGCCTGGGATTGCGTTCCCGAGCTTGAATTGCCGCGCAGCGGAATGGCGAGCAGCGGGATGGCCAGCATCATTGCAGCCATGATCACCAGGCTGTCCGACCAGCCATAGGTGGAGATCAGCGCCTGACTGAGCGGCGCAAACAGGAACATGCCGGCGGAACCCGCAGCCGTCCCGATACCGAAGGCAAGGGACCGCTGCTCCGGCGTCACGTTGCGGGCAAAGGCGGAAAGGATCGTGCCAAAGGATCCTGCGCCGACAGCCAGGCCCACCATCACGCCACCGGAGAGATGCAGGATGCTTTCCGAATGGGCTGTCGACATCAGCGCCAGTCCCGCAGCGTAGAGCAGTCCTGAGAAGGTCAGAACCCGGCCTGTGCCCCATTTGTCGGCGATTGCGCCGAAGATCGGCTGGCCCAGCCCCCAGGCGAGGTTCTGGATCGCCATGGCCAGCCCGAAGGTCGAGCGGTCCCAACCGGTATCGGCCAGCATCGGCAACTGGAAGAATCCCATGGCCGAACGCGGCCCGAAGGTCAAAAGCGCAACGAGCGCGCCGGCAGAAATGATCAGCCAGGGCATCGGCGCTCGAAGCGAGGGGCGCGCGACATCAGACATGGGTGTCCTCCACAAATCGGAAGACGTTCATATACCTTCATCACGCATCGGTGAAACGACTTTTGCGCAGGGCATTCATCAGCTGAATTGATGAAGGCCAAGCCTTGATAAGACCTAAAGCGAGCCCGGCGGCTGCACGGGTGGACGGCGCTTGCCGAGCTTCGCTTCGCGCAGGATGGTGAACAGGCCGGCCCCGATGACGATGACGCCGCCAGCAATCATGTTCCAGCTCATCATCTCTCCAAAGATGACCGTGCCGATGATGCAGACGAGGACCGTCTGCAGGTAGAAGATCGGCTGCACCACGACCGCATCGAGCACGTCGAAGGCGCGGATGAGAAGGTAATGGCCGCTCATGCCGGTGATGCACAGAACCAGCATCCAGACCCAATAGTCTGGTGTGATCGTCGTCCAGTAGAACGGCCCGACCAGCGTGATCGCCGCCGCACCGGCAATCCCGGTATAGAAGAAACTGGTATGCGACGTATCGGTCCGGCTCACCATGCGTGTCAGCACCGAATAGAGCGCGAACATCACGGTGCAGGCGACCGGCACGAAGATGCTGCTGTTGAAGGTCGCATGCGTCGGGTCGATGATCAGGAGAATGCCGAGGAAGCCGATGCCGATGGCGGTCCAGCGGCGCCAGCCCACCGTTTCGCCGAGCAATGGCACGGAAAGGCAGGCGACGACCAGCGGTCCTGCGGCGAAGATCGTGTGGGTCTGGGCAAGTCCCACATTGGCGAAGGAATAGATCGACACGACGATCTGCACCACGAGAAGCGTACCCCTGAGGATCTGCAACAGGGGCCTGTTGCTCTTTGCCGTCTGCTTGACGCCGCCCGAATTGCGTGTCGCCAGCGCCAGTACGAAGACGGCGAAGAACCAGTAACGGATCATTGCGACGAAGACCGGCGGGTAGGCCTGCCCCAGATGTTTCGAAACGCCGTCCTGAACGGCGAAGATCGAAACCGCTGTCAGCGCGAAGATGAGACCTTGGGTGCGTGGTGTCATGAATGAGTGCTCTTTAGCGTTTTCCGGCCAGAAAGCGCTGATGACAACTCAAGGACCGAATCTTGATGTTTTTGGTTGAACTCGTTGTGACCGCCAGCATGCAGTGCCGACAACACACCATTGCGCATGGCTGCCATGCGTCAAGTTTTTCCCAACATCTGACGCAGCGGAGATGAGTGTAGCTGCATTCAGGAACACTTTATTGGCGACATAGAGGACATCAGACCTGTGGCGTTTACCGGGATATACCGCGAGTTGCTTCGCTCACCTGTTTTTTGCCTCTGATAGGTTATTTCCTCCCACAGCCATTCCGCGCGCTCTCTCCGTTTAGCGGTCACGCAGAGCTTCACCGTTTCATAAGGCTCCACAAATGCATTGTCCTTCCACCGGCTGTCATTGTTCTTCATGAACCCGATCGCCTCCCGTGCGATCGTTCCCACATCCTTGGTGGATATGGCCAGCTCTATGTTTTCGAACATGTAGTTGGTCTCGTTGTTGATAAGCCAGTTTCCTCCGCGCGCGACATAAACGTGTCCTTCGGGCCCTGGATTGAAGATCATCTCATCATCGGCCCTGATCTCGAAGGTTAACCACCGCGAAGAGGCGTTGACCAGCTCAGACGTATCCTTCTTGAGAGCGGCCTGTTGCTCATGGATCTGCAGCATATCTTCGCGGATCAGACCAAGCGACGCCTGAAGCGAGCGCATTTCGGGAAACGCTTCGGCGAGATAGCCGGGCTGACCATCTTCCGCCGCCTTGGCTGTCATCTGGGAGGACACAAAAATTACGGCTGCCAGGAGGAGCGTCGTGTAGGCAAAGGGCTTTGTGGAGAAGTCGTCGCCGAGTTTCACCCGTAACCATTCCTTCAGCATTCTATCGACGACGAAGCCATGCGGAAGCAAGCAAAACAAACCCAAAACGACAAGAACGATCGCGGTGTAAAGAGCAACATCCGGTTTCTGCAAGAGGTCGGAGGTAGTTGTTATCAGCCCGGCCGCGCCGAGATAGCACGGTGTTGTGAATTTCTGAAATACTCGGATAGTTGAAAACATGCGTCAATTTCCCTGCTTTGCGCGGGAAGTTAACATCCAGCCGCAAACACCCGGTTAGAAGACAGGGTTAAACTGATGTTTCTGGCAGTCGTTTTTGGGGGGACTCAAACGCTAGGCGCGCCGCTTGATCGCCCAGGCATCGCGCGTGCCGGTGATCGTCGCCGCGTCGCCGAGCTTTATCTCGCCTTCACCGCGCGGCACCGCGTTCCAGCCGAACAGTGGTCCGGGCACACGCCGATCACCCGACATGCGGATGCGGCCCATCGCCGGGATCGGGCTCGGGCCTTCGCGCGAACCGCTCTGCTGGTCCTGCGTGGTCATGATGCAGCGGGCGCAGGGTTTGACGAAATCGAAGCGGATGCCGGAAATCTCGATCCCCTCCCAGTTATCCTCGGCCCAGGCTTCGTCCTGGTCGAGCACGATATTCGGCCGGAACCGATCCATACCGACCGAACCTTCGCCATGCTTGTCCATGTCGGCATTGAGAGCCGCCAGCGATCCGGTCGTGGTAACGAGCACCTGATAACCATCCGCGAATGTGACCGGCGTATCCGGCCCCGCCCAGTCGGCGCTTGCGGTACGCTCAGCCTTCCCATCGAAAAACACCAGCTTCACCTCGCGGCCGAGCCATGTGGACAGGATCGCATTGGCGCCGTCATCGGCAACGGCGGCGCTCACGGGCGATTTCCACACCACGACATCCATGCGCCGCTCGGGCGAGGGAACGGCGACGAGGATTTCGCCCTTGCCCTCGACCGCAAAGCGGTAACCGACATCGCGCGGCTCCACCGCCACCTGCGCCAGTTCCTGCAACTCCCGCTGGGTGATGAACTGGCCGGACGGATCGACCACCATCATCTGCCGGTCGCCGGGAATCCCCGCTGCGGTGATCACCGCCTCGTCGAGCGTGATGCCGCGGCCGCTTTTCAAAGGGTAGAAATTCAGTTCCGCGACCTTCATCATATTGTCCTCAAATGTCGTCCCTAGATCTCGTCAAGGAACATGTCCCGTATCTGTTTCAGCCGCTCGTGCCGCTCGCCGGCCAGCGCCCGTCCGGTCTCGGTCTGGAAACCGTCGGCGAGCTTGAACAGCTTCACCTCGAAATGGTCGATGGCGAAGCTTTTGTCGTCCAGCGGGCGTTGCTTGGCAAGAGGGTCGACCGGATCATAAAGACCCGATGCCATGCGCCCGGCGATGTAAAAACAGCGTGCGGCCCCCACCATGCCGATCGCATCCAGCCGGTCGGCATCCTGCAGGATTTTCGCTTCCAGCGTTTCGGGCGGGATATTGGCGGAAAACGAGTGGGTCGTGATCGCATGCGCCACGGCTTCCACTTTTGCCTTTTCCCATCCCATGCCGGCCAGAATGCCGCTCGCCTTTTTCGCCGCAAGCCGCGAGGCCTGCGCCCTCAGCGGCGAGTTCTTCTCGACAGAAACGCAGTCATGCAACAGCACGGCGGCGGCCAGTACGTCGCCGTCGCCGCCCTCCCTGGCATGAATGCGCAGGGCATTGCGGAACACCCGCAGGATATGCGCGATATCATGGCTTCCGTCGTCGCTGTCGGTCGCGTGTAGAATGAGCTGCCGCGCAAGTTCTTCGTGAGGGGCAAACGCGGCGGCGAGGGACAGGGTCATGCGGTGCTTTCCTTGGAATCAGTATCGGGCAAGTCGCTCTTCTTCACCAATATCCGCTGGTAGAAAAGCCCGATCCCGATCAGCACCGCACCAAGCCCGATGAAGGAGAGCGCCCGCAAAATCCCCTCGAGGTTCGACATGTCGATCAGGAACACTTTCAGCACCGCGATCAGCACGAGCCCGGCGGATGCGAGACGAACGCTCTTGGCATCGAGCTTCGAGCCGAGCACCAGCAGCCCGACGCCGATGACCAGCCAGACGACCGAATAGGTGTAGGTTTCGCCCGGAAGAAAACCCTTCCAGTCGGCAATGTTGACGCCCTGCCAGAAGCGCCGCACCGAAAGCGTCGCCCAGAGGAAACCGAGCACGGCACCCGAGACCGCAAGCATCGCCACATAAGGCACCGGCCGCCGTCCGCGGGCGAGATAGGCTACCAGCGCGTAGGCCAGCGCCGGCAACAGATAACCGAGCAGCAGCAGGTTGACGAAAGGCCACGGCCCGGTGTCCTCTCCGGAGAAGAACGGATTGAGCGCAAACACATGCAGCGACAGCACATTGGCCGTTGCCACAACACCGGCGATCATCGAGCCGAAGCGGAAGATCGGGGAGGGCGATTTCAGGTCGAGCGTCATCAGGATGCCCGAGAAGCCGATGGTGATCAGCGTATAGATCGACTGCTCGCCGAGCGTCGGCACATCGCCGGAAAGCTTTCCGCCATTCATCGCGTGATGCACGAGGACTGCGACCGTGATCAGCGCCGAAAGCGAGGCGAGCGCCTGCATGATGTTGCGCACGCGGAAATCGGAAGACCGGCGCAGCAACCACGCCGAGGCGATCGCCAGCGCGGTCGGAATACCGTAACCGGCCAGCAGCGCGTTGAAGAACGGCGTCGTGCCGAGGCTGTTGGCGCCGATCAGCGTCGGCTCCCAGGCGATCCGGCCGAACACGATCACGATCGCCGCCGCCATCATCCACGGCAGTGCCGGCCAGTTGCGGATGCGGCTCGCCAGTAGATAGGCAAAGCCGAGCACCGAGACGAGGATTGTCGTGGCGATGCCGTTGGTCAGCGCATGCAGCGCCAGCGTGAAGCCTGCAAAGGATCCCGCAACGACAAGATTGGCCGGCCAGTCGATCCTTTCCTCCGCCATGTCCTCCCGAACCCGGAAAAGCCGTTCGGCGACCGCAAGCAGAACGGCGCCGATGGCGACCCCGTAAAGCCCATGCGTCCAGTCGCGGAAGAAATTGCCGAAGTTGAGGAAAGAGATGAAACCGAGCGTGACCGGCATCGCGCCCATCAGAAACGCCCAGACGATCGAAAACTCGAACTCTTCGCGGCGGAAACGCTTCAGGAAGACGACGCCGAGGAGGGTGAAGATCGCGCCGAGCACGAGGCTGACGGCAATCTCGTTGCCGGAAATCGGAAGTGGGATCGGCGTGCCGTCCACGCCTACCGGTGCGATATAATCGAGAAGCGAAAGCGCCGTGACGAGCGTGCCGAGAACAGCGCCGGCGGCCGAAATGACAGTTGGCCAGACCGCATAGGCCCGGGCTGCGCCAAGCGCTGCCAGCACGGCGATGACGGCCAGGAACGCGAATTGCGGATCGAGCCCTGCGCTCGAACCCGGGCCACCTGCCACGGTCGCAAGCGCGCCGAGCATGACCATGATCGACAGGGACAGGGTAATCTTCAGCGGCGGACGTGCCAGAAGCGCCTTCCAGCCCGAACCGGTCGATGTGGCGTATTGCTGGCCGGGCCAGAGGAAGATTGTGCCCGCCACCATCACGATCATTGCCAGCGACGGCGGCAACGGGTCGAAATCCGTGCCGATCGCGGCATAGGTCAGCACCCAAAGCCCGGTACCGATATTGGCGAGCATCGGCACGACGGTCCAGCGGCGCAGGCGCGACGCGGCGGCCACTGCAAGCCAGGTGACGCCGAGGAACAGGAATAGCGCATTCACATTGGGCTCGTCGGTCGTCACCAGCACCGGCGTGACCAGGGAACCGAGCAGGCCCAGCCCCGCCAGCGCCTGTCCATGCAAGAGCGACAGGGCGATCACCGCGAACGAGACAATCGCCAACAGCACGAATGCCGTGCCGGAACCGATGAATTCGTAAAAGGCATAGGCCGCAAACACCGTGCCGAGCAGCGTCACCGCACCGGCGGCCGTCAACGCGCCCGGGATCATCGCATTGGCATAAAGCTCGGAAATCTTCGGCAATGCGCGGCGGCGCACGATCTCGCCGGCTGCCATCAGCAGCAGGCCGAACAGCGATGCAAGCGTCAGGCGCGCAGCCGGGCCGAGCAGGCCTGCCTCGATCGAATAACGCACGAGAAAAATGCCGCCGAAGGCAAGCGCCACGCCGCCGACCCAGACCGGCCAGCGGGCACCGAGATAACTTTCGAGATTTTCCCGCGACGGCCTTTCCCGCATCGGGCGAGGCTTTTCCGAGGCGGTTTCTTCGTCCGAAGCCGCAGGATCGTCCGGCTCGCCGGTTTCCCCGTCGGTCGTCGGCACCGCATCCGATCCGGCTGACGGTTCCTCGGTCCGCATCTCTTCGAGAACCGTCTCCGCCATCTCTTCGCGCACGGGCCGCCGCGCAAGCGCGGGGTCGAAACCACCTTCCGCGATCATCTGCCGGAGTGCGGCGAGTTCCTTCTCCATGCCGTCGACGCGGGCCGACACTTTCCGGTTCTGTGACACCAGAAAGAACACAAGGATGACCAGCAGGATATCGATCAGGAACACGTTCACTTCCCCCATGCCCGGCGCGAAAATGTCGCAGGATCCGGTCAGGTCAATGTAGAGGAACGACCCGGCGAAAAAAGGGGCAGAGTTCGCCTTCCACAGGCCAGAACAAGGCCGGTCATGTTGGAATTGTGACTATCGGGAAAATAACGCACGTCAAATGGCGATCGTCGCGATCGGATCGATCCAAAAGGTATCGGGTCCGGTCCTCGTAACCGGACCCGATACATCCTTGCCATCGTCTTGCGCTAGGCCCGGCGCGTCCGCGCCCCGATGGGGCAGCGGAGGTCCGCTCGTGCCGGAACTCGGCCAGGCAACACGATGGATAGGGATCTCTGTTAGACCGCGGCCTCCTCGGAGGATTGCGGCGCCTCTGTCTCCGGCTCCTTGTCGAAGGCGAGCTTGACGGCCTTGGTCATGTCGCGGCTCACGTCCCACCACTGCTTGCTGCTGATCCAGTAGCGCAGGGTGATCTTGGCGCTGCCGGCGTCAAAATCGGAAATGAAGGCGGCCGGTGCAGGGGATTTCAGCACGCGCTTGTCGGCCGTCGCTAGCTTGATCAGCTTGCTCTCGGTGACATCGACATTCTCATCGGCGCCGATCGAGATGGTGATCTCGTGACGGCGGCTGGCAAGGCGGCTGTAATTGGTGATCGGCACGTTCCACAGCGTGGAGTTCGGCGCCAGCCGGTAGACGCCCTCGGCGGTCTTCATCTCGGTTGCAAACAGGCCCACATCGACGATCGTGCCGGTAACCGATCCCGTCTCGATGCTTTCGCCGACCCGGAATGGGCGCAGCACGAGCAGCATGATGCCGGCCGCGATGTTCTGCAGCGTACCCTGCAGCGCCAGACCGACTGCCAGGCCGATCGCGCCGAGAGCAGCGAGGATCGACGCCGTCTGCACGCCGAACTGACCGAGCACCATGACCACGACGAGGATCAGCGCAGCATAACGGATGATGTTGGAGAAGAACTGCGACAGCGTCGCATCGATGCCGCTGATGCGCGACAGCCCGTTATAGACCCAGCGGCTGATCAGTCCTGCAACGATCCAGCCGAGGATCAGAAGAATGATCGCGCCGATGACGGAGAAGGAATATTGGACGGCCAGCGCCGTCAGTTGGGCAAGCGCCGTTCGTGTCGCGACGACGAAGTCGGAAGCCTGATCCATTCCGCGAATAACTCCTTTTTTGCTTTGCGCCCGTAATTGGCGCTATGGGCAAGGAGGTCAAGGCAAACGCGGAAGGTTTTCTCTATTTTCCAAAAATTATCATATTTCTCAACTATTTGGCGAATTTTCCTGCTGCAATTCTATCGAAAACGATGCCCGTCCATCGGTCTCCGAACCACGGCCGATAGACTTCATTGCCGCAATCAGCCGGCCTTCGCGCTTCAACATCCGGTCGCCGATCTCGATCAGCCTCGTATTAGGCGTCGCATGTGGCGCTACCTTGCGCAGACGCTGCGCCAGCGCGAAATCGTCCTCTTGCGGATGCAGCGAGAGGATTGCGATGACGGCCGCTGCCGGCGAGCGGGAAACCCCCATCCAGCAATGCACGACGAGCGGTGCCGACTGATCCCAGTCACGGACGAAATCGATCAGCTGGGCGACATGGGTTTCGCTCGGTGCGATCAGCCCGCCGGTGCCGGCAAAGCCGATATCGTTCATCGCCAGTTTCAGATGCCGCTCGGCGCGGATGACGCCCGGCCGGTGAAAATCCTGTTTTTCGGCGATCAGGCTGACCATCTCCTTTGCGCCGTGGCGAACGGCGGTCTCGGCAATGCTGGCAAGCGGGCAGACAACGATAGTGCTCATGGGGCGATAGCTTTCGCCCGCTCCGCCTCGATGACTTCGAACCGGGTGATGAACAGCGCCTGCGCCTCAAGCGCCGAAAGCGGCTGAAGCGGCAGCATTTCGCGGGTAATGCCGCGCGGTTGCCCAAAGATTTTCTTGGCTTCGGTGGTGGTAAAGCCGGCAAGCTCGGTCGCCTCGAAATAGGCGGCGATCGTATCGGCCTTCTTGATCAGCACTTTCAAATCCCGGGTCGGGTGCGGCGGCAGACCGAAGCGGAGATGCACGGCAGCTTCGAGCCGTGCCTCGACCGTCTTGTAGCCGCCACCCACCACCGACTTGAACGGCGAGATCATGTCGCCGATCACATATTCCGGCGCATCATGCAGAAGCGTCATCTGCAGCGCATCGGCGGAGGCGGCCTCGTTGCAGCGGCGAAAGATCTCCTCCACCACAAGGCAATGCTGGGCTACGGAAAAGGCGTGATCGCCGCGCGTCTGGCCGTTCCAGCGGGCAACGCGGGCAAGGCCGTGCGCGATATCGGCAATCTCGACATCGAGCGGCGAGGGATCGAGCAGGTCGAGCCGCCGGCCCGAAAGCATGCGCTGCCAGGCGCGGGTACCGGTCATGGCGCTCAACTTTCCGCCCCTTCGGCCTCGGCAGGAAAGCTGAGGCCGGTCCATTCGGGAAGGTCGATCGTTACCGGCACGTCACCCGCCAGAAGCGGAACGCCATTGGCAATGGCATCGCCCACCCGGTCGATCCTCACGATCGCCAGCGCATGCGTGCCCGAGACCGAACCGAGCGTGCCGACCGGCTTGCCGCCGGCCAGAATGTCGGTGCCGGCTGCGGGCAGCGCCACGTCTGCCGTCACATGCGCGACGCGGCGACGGGCGGTGCCGCGATGCTGCATGCGGGAAACGACTTCCTGGCCGACATAACACCCCTTGCGGAACGACAACCCGCCGTTCTTGTCGAGCAGGATATCGTGCGGAAACGCATCCTGCAGCGCATAGTCCTCGCCCGAAACGACGACACCGGCCTCGATCCTGAGCGCCTGATAAGCCTCCGCCGGACCATCGCCATGCTGTCCGGGCGTGCGGGAAAGCGCAATCCCTGCCTTGGCAAATCCGCCATCGGCAATCCGGCCCTGACCGGCCTCGTCATCCCAGAACACGGTCACGCCATCGTCCGGCAGGGCCGTAAGATCGACCGCGGCGCGCAGCTTGTACATCGTCAGGCGTTTGACGAGCGCATCGCGCAGCCCGGCATCAGTTTCGACGACAAAACCGTCGCCATCCCGCCAGATCAGGAAATCGAACAGGATCTTGCCCTGCGGCGTCAAAAGCGCGCCGGGACGCGCCTCGTTTTCCGGCAGTCCCTCGATATCGGTGGTGATCAGCGAATGCAGGAAATCCTGTGCATCCTTGCCGGAAATGCGGATCAGGCTGCGTGTCGGAAGATAGGCTTTGTTCATGGAACGGGAATCCCTCTACTCACCACGGAGATAAGTCTTCGTGATGAACGGGGCAAGCCGGATGCGAGCTGATCAGTCCGTATAGCCGCGACGCCAATAGGTGATCGAGGTCATCCGTGTCCGGTCAAGCCCGCTCTCCTTCAGCCGTGCGCGGATCGCCTGCGCTTCGGTCTTTTCGCAGGCGGCCCAGACGAATGTTTCCGAACCGAGGCCTGGCAGCCGCGTGGCAATTGCCGCTTCGAGCAAACCCGCCGTGCCCGGTGCCGCGCCATCGCGATGCAGCCATTCGATGGAAAAGTCGCCGGCCGCGCAGGCAAGCACCTGTTCTTCCGCCTTGTCCGCCACCTCGATGATCGCATGGACCTTCATGTCGGGCGTTGCCAGCTCGATCATCCGTGCAATCGCGGGCAGCGCGGTTTCGTCGCCGGCCAGCAAAAGGTCCTTTGCCTCGGGCATGCCGCCGGCACCGGGGCCGAGCAGGGCAGCCCGGTCGCCCGGTTGCGCAGTCAGGCCGAATTCGGCGCCCGGCATCCGCTTTCCGCAATCCTCATGCACGACGAAATCCATCACCATTTCCTGGCGTCCGAGGTCGAGGCTGCGGATCGTGTAATAGCGCACGCCAATCTCGTCTTCGCCTTCCGGCCAGCCGATCCGCCCGTCGGCAAGTGTCACCGGCCAGATCGGCTCGCGTCCCTTCGGCGGCATCAGCAGCCGCACATGCAGGCCCTCCGTCGTGTCGAAACGGGCGGTATCGGCGCAGGAAACGGTAAGCCGGCGCATCCGCGGCGTCACGTTTTCGGCAGAAACGATGGTGATCTCGCTGAGATTGGCAAGCTTTGCCGGCTTCGGCTGATCTGCCCATTCGAGCGTCAGCGGATCGTCGCCGGCAAACATGAACAGATGTTCGGCAATGATGCCGCGCGTCATCGACAGCATGTCCTCGGTCGAGCAGGCGAGCCTTATATCGAGCTGCTCGCTGACCTTGGAGATGTAGGCTTCGCCGATCTCACTCGACAGCGTTACATGATCGCCGTCGCGAAACACTTCGGCATGATCGACAAAATGCTCGCAGATTTCCGCCAGCATGTCATCGGCATCGACAGGAATGGCCGTGCCGGTCAGAACGAAATCCCGGTGCGGAAAATTGGCTGCGTTCACGATCATTCCTCCAAACATGCGATGGCCGGCGAAGGCAAAAAGAAAGGCCCCATCGGGGCCTTCCTGATTAAGTTCACTTGAGTTGTCAACTTACGGTTTCGAGTGGTTGGATTACCAGACCTTACTGAGCTTGAAGCTGACCGTGCGGGCTTCGCCGTAACCGCAGAAGTACATCGTGTTGCAGCCTGCGACATATTCCTTGTCGAACAGGTTGGTCACGTTGAGCGAAGCCTTCCAGTCATTCTTTTCATAGCGGATGCCTGCATCGAACACGGTCGCATCGTCGACCCGAAGCGTGTTCGCCTCATCCGCCCATGACTTGCCGCGATAACGCACGCCACCGCCGAGGCTCAGTCCTTCGAGAGCTCCCTGCGTAACGGTATAATCAAGCCAGAGGGAGGCAAGAACATTCGGCACGACGTTCGGAGTGTTTCCGGTGTAGATACCGTTCTCGGTGAACTCGAGATCGGTATAGGACACGGCGCCGATCGTCTTCCAGTTGTCGTTGATGTTGAACTTGCCTTCGACCTCGAAGCCGCGCGAGCGAACCTCGCCAGCCTGCCTGTCCGGCGATCCAGGAGCGGTCAGCAGATAGTTCTGCTTGTCGATCTGGAACAGCGAAGCGGTGAGTACGCCGTCGACCCAGGTCGGCTCGTACTTGACGCCGACCTCGTACTGTTCGCCTTCTTCCGGCTTGTGCGCGCCATCGGCATTGCCGCCGACGACCGGGCTGAAGAAGCTTGCGATGCTGGCATACGGGGTTACGCCGTTATCGAATTCATAGGCGATCCCGGCGCGGCCGCTCCAGGCGCTTTCGGACGCAGAGTATACGGACTGAGTGGTGCGGATGTTCTTAAGCTCGCTATCAACATAATCGAAGCGGCCGTTCAACGTTGCGATCCAGCCGCCACCGAACTTAATCTGGTCCTGCACATAGACGCCGACCTGGTTGATGTGGAATTTCTGCCAAGTGTAAGGGGCAAGTGTCGGTGGTGTGCCATCATACGGCCCCGAGCCGTCGCTGAGGTCGGGGGCGAATGCTGCCAACTGATTGTTGTCGAGTCGGTAGTAGCGATAATCGATACCGGCCATGACCTTGTGACTTGCGCCGCCGAGATCGAATTCATTTTCGAGCCGGTTGTCGATGTTGAAGGAACTGGCCTTCGACCGGACATCGTCGCCATACATGTAGATGCCGGAATCGGTCTGGTCGTAGTCGAACGGATAGAGTTGTCGCTCGCGCTTGTTCAGGTTGGCGTAACGGAGGTTCTGAGTGAACTTCCAACCGCCCTCGAATTCGTGTTCGAATTCGTAGCCGATCATGGCCTGGGTCATGTAGCCGATATCGAAGTCCGAATCGCCCAGATAGACGTCGCGGTCGAGCTTGCCCGAACCCGGAATGTTGACCACGGTGCCGGCATAGGGCAGCAGACCGTTATTCGTATGCGTCTGGTCCAGGTGGCTGACATAACCCCAGAGATTCAGGCTGGTTGCATCGTCCGGCTGGATCGTCACCTGCGGCATGATGAAGCCGTGGATATCTTCCTGATCGTCCGAATAGCCGTTGCCGCCGGAAAGCTTGCCTGTCAGGCGGTAGCTGGCGGTGTCCGTGCCGGGAAGCTTGTCGGAGAGATCGAAGGCGCCATAGCCGGCTCCGTTGCTGTCGACGCCCAGTTCCGTATAGAAGTACGGTTGCGTTGTCGGCTGCTTGCGCACCATGTTGACGACACCGCCGGCATTGGCGCCGCCGAGCAGCACCGATGCCGGTCCCTTCAGCACTTCGATGCGTTCCAGCATGAACGCATCGATCTGAAAATTGCCGAAGGCGTGGTTCGTCAGCGCCAGATTGTCGAGGAAAAGGCCGGTCTGGCTGGCATTGAAGCCGCGCACATAGATCCAGTCCGTATCCGGGTCTGAGCCATAGGGCTGAGAGAAAACGCCCGGCGTGTAGAGCAGCGCCTGGTCGACCTTGTCGACAACGCCACGGTCGGCCATTTCTTCCGTACCGATGACGGATACCGACTGCGGAATTTCCTTCAGCGGCGTATCCGTCTTGGAACCGGTCGTCGTCTGTTTGGCGACATAACCTCGGACCGGGCCGGTGCCGCCTTGTTCACCTTCGCCCTGGATGACGATCGGCGCGAGCGTCGAACCGCTCTGGGCCTGTGCTTCTTGCGCCTGTGCTGCCCAAGCTGCCACCAGCCCCACAGCCGCAACACCCGTCAACAGACCTGCCTTGACCACACCCGCTCTCAATGCGGAAGACTTCACCGATTTCTTCATTTTGCCCCACTCGCGCCGCTTTGTTTGCGGTAATCTAATAAGGTGAGTGGTTAACTCAGATTAATTTTATGCGCTTGTTCTGATGTGCGGGACTTGAACGATATTGGGCAAAGTTCGCATCCCTGCGCGATTGCCCGCATGTTTTATTCCGACTGTGACTTTTTCCACTGCGATGGCGCCAGCCCCACATGCTTGCGAAACACGCGGGAAAAATGCGCATGGTCGGAAAAACCCGTTTCCGCCGCGATTTCCGTCAGCGGCTGCTCGCCGGATTTCAGCATCTGTTTGGCGCGGGAAAGCCTCGCATTCATCTGCCACTCGTGCGGCGCCATTCCGGTCGAGGCCTTGAAGGAATGCGAAAAATGCGATTGCGACAGACCGGCCAGCATCGCCAGTTCTTCCAGCCGGATATTGCGCAGGCAATGCTGCTCGATGAATTCCGTCGCCCGCTTCAACTGCCAGGGCGCCAGCGCGCCGCGCTTGCGCGGTTCCGATTTGGCAAGCTTCAGCACGTCGATGAGAAGTGCCAGCGCCAGCCCGTCGCCGTAAAGATCGTGCAGCGGATCGGGATTGGCGATTTCGGTAGCGATCAGTTCGGCAAGCGCCATCACACGGTTGTCGGCAAAGACCAGTTGCGGGTCTTTCAGCCGGCGCGGATCGAGAGTGTCACCCAGCCGCCGGCTCATCGTGTCCGCTTCGAAATGGATGTCGAGATGCCGGACATATTGCACGTCCTTGATGTCGATCCACAGGTCCATCTCGGCAGGGATATAGGAGATTGGGCTGACGCTGGCATCCTGCAGCATGCCCGTTTCGCGCGGCGTGCGCTTGAGCGCCGGACGCCCCTGTCCGCGCTGGTCGAGAAGGATGAACAGGCGCGGATCGCGCGCCACGTAATAGCCGCCGGCGTAAGCGGCGCATTCCACATCCCACAGGTCGGCGGTAATGCCGTTCCAGTATCGCCGACGCAGTCCCCCCAGAACCGAAAACCCTTCGATCTGGTTGCGCATTCTCGGCTGAAACGTCATGCTCCGACCCCGCGGCTCCGCCCTCGTGATATTGGCCACGAGTAAAACTATCCTTCTTTTATCAAGTTTCCTGCCTGGCTTCAACCGTGACGAATCGGACGCCGTTTGCCACGGTTTGTCGTCAGGCGCCGTGCTGGGCGGAATGCAGGCGGTTGTAAGCGCCGCGCCGCGCGATCAGTTCCTGATGCGTGCCCTGTTCCAGAATGCCGTTTTCATCGATCACCACGATGCGGTCTGCACCCTGGATGGTGGCCAGCCGATGGGCAATGATCAGCGTCGTGCGGCCGACGGCAAGTTCGGACAGCGACCGCTGGATTGCCCGTTCGGTTTCCGTATCGAGCGCCGAGGTCGCCTCGTCGAGGATCAGGATCGGCGGGTTCTTCAGGAACATCCGGGCGATCGCCACGCGCTGTTTCTGGCCGCCCGAAAGTTTTACGCCGCGTTCGCCCACCACCGTATCCAGCCCGTCCGGCAGGTCGGCGATCATCTCTTCCAGCCGTGCCCGGCGCGCCGCTTCCATGATCTCCACATCGCTTGCGCCGAGGCGGCCATAGGCGATGTTTTCGCGCATCGTGCCGCCAAACAGGAACACATCCTGCTGCACGATGCCGATCTGCTGGCGCAGCGACGCCTTGGTCATGCTGCGAATATCCAGACCGTCGATCGTGATGCTGCCGCCCGTAACATCGTAGAAACGCGGAAGAAGCGAGCACATCGTGGTCTTGCCTGCACCCGAGGGGCCGACAAAGGCGATCGTTTCACCGGGCTCGATCGTCAGGCTGACATCCTTCAGGATCGGCTTGTCGGCGCTGTAACCGAAAGAAATGCCGTTATAGTCGATCGCGCCCTTGAGCGCACCGACCGCGACCGCATCCGGCGCGTCGGCAATATCCGGCTCGGTATCGAGAAGCTCGGTAAAGCGGCGGAAGCCGGCAATACCCTTGGGATAGGTCTCGATGACGGAATTGATCTTTTCCACCGGACGGAAAAACACGGTGACGAGCAGCAGGAAGCCGATGAAGCCGCCGGCCGTCAGCTCGCCCTGCAGCACGAACCAGGCGCCGCAGACCATCACGATCATCTGCGTCAGCCGCATGCTCATGTAGCTCAGCGAGGTGCTGGCGGCCATGATCTTGTAGGCTTCGAGCTTCACCCGGCGGTAGTTCTGGTTGTCACGCTCGAACAAGGCCCGCTCATGCGGTTCGTTGGCAAATGCCTGCACGACGCGCATGCCGCCGACATTTTCCTCGATCCGGGCGTTGAAATCGCCCACCCGCTCGAACAGCCGGCGAAAATTTGCGCTCATCCGCGCGCCGTAGCGGCTGGTTACCCAGGCCGTCAGCGGCACGACCAATGCGGTGATAAGCGCAAGCTTCCAGTTGACCGACATCATCAGTGCCAGCGCGCCGATAAAGGTCATGATGGCGATGAACAGGTCTTCGGGACCGTGATGCGCAACTTCGCCGATTTCCTCAAGATCCTTGGTCAGCCGCCCGACGAGATGCCCGGTCTTGTGGTTGTCGTAATAGCGGAAGGAAAGCTTCTGCATGTGGTTGAAGGCTTCCCGGCGCATGTCGGTCTCGATATTGATGCCGAGCATGTGGCCCCAATAGGTGACCACCACCATCAGGCCGGTATTCAGCGCGTAGCAGACAAGCAGGGCAATCGAGGCGATCACGATCAGGAACCATTCCTGCGTCACCAGCAGCCGGTCGACGAACAGCTTGACCGCCATCGGAAAACCGAGCTCCAGCAGGCCGGAAACGACCGCGCAGCCGAAATCGAGAATGAACAACCCCTTGTAGGGGCGGTAATAGGCGAAGAAACGGGAAAGCATTACGGCATCTCTGGAATGTGGTGCGGCGAAGTATTGCCGGGAGAAGGGCAGCCAAACATGAGCCGCATCCTCCATATTCGAAAATGATCGTGTTCGGAAAGTCTAATTGTGGTGGGCAGCAGGCGAAATGAGAATCGCGTTTCGCTCAGATCTCCATCCGACATCAACGGATTCGAGAAAATGCAACGCAAATTGGCCCTCGCGCAGGCGCGCCCAGCCGTTTGTTCTTGAGCCTCAGTCGCCGCTGGCCATGAATTTCCATTGCCCGTCGAGCGAGATACCGAGGCGGTAAAAATTGTAATTGCCGGTTTCTTCCATGCCCATCAGGTCGCCTGCGGTAACGATGCGCAGCAGTTCGACCCGTTCCGGCGGGCTGAGCTCGGACAGCGTCTTGCCGGCGAAATAGGGCCAGACATAGGTCTCGTCCGGCGTGCCGGCATCGAGGCGGGCAGCACCTGTCGCCAGAAGATCGAGCATGATCGCCAGAATTTCCTGGCCCTGCGGGTCGCCGGAGAAATTCTTCAGCGTATCGATGGGATCGTCGCTCTCGTTGTTCATGATTTGCGGCGGTTTCGGCGTGCCTTCGATCAGCGGCCGCAGCCGCTCGATATCGCCCGATGCTGCCGCTTCCACCAGCTTTTCGCGCATGGCCTTTACCGGTGTGGGCAGGGTGGAGAGGTCGCGGATGATTTCTGCCGACGATTGCTCGGTGGACGTGGCCGCCGCCGCCGGATTGGCGCCCGTCTCGTTGGTTTTGGGAGCGTTTTTGCCACCGGCCTCAGGCGCCACGTTCTCGGCGTCGTCCTGGTTTGCATCGTTTTGCGAAGGCTGGCCGGGCGTCGTCTGTGACGTTCCCTCGAATGCCTGCCGCAGCGGCGTTTCCTGGGGCAGCGTGTTTTCGGCAGCAGGCGCCATGCTTCCATCCGAAAGCGCAAACGCATTCGCAGACGCACAGGAAATCACTGCAGTTGCCAGCAGCCGTATCGTCAGGAGTTTCAAAGAGGCGTTCCGCATGGGAAGCTCGATATTACTGGATATTGCGTTCGGGAGAAAACTCGCCAGCCAGCATCCGCTGACGAAGTGATTCGAGCAGGGCCTCCGCACCTTCCTCGCCGCGTTGGCGGATCGTTTCGCGCATGGCGAAGGCGATTGCTGCATCGGCGATGATTTCCGGCTCGATACCGTCTGCGCGTCCGTCTGCCCAGGCGTCGTTCTGATATTCGAGCGCGACCTGCATCTTCTCGTGGACGATCATGTCATCGATTTCGTTGCGGCCTGACTGCATACTGAACTTTCCTCGGTGCCGGCCAATGAGGCCGATTTGATTACTGCGCCGTTAAGAACTTTATCAGCCTTTTATCGAAACGACACGCCTTCCTGACGAAAGAGGTAAATAATCCGCTAATTTCCGAAGCGGGAGGTTATTTCCGTCGCAAGTGTTGCGCCTTCGTTACGGTATCGCTCCTCCGCGGTGCGGGCGGCGAGCGTGCAGGATGTGTGCACGGCAGCAAAGGAGCGGTATCCGCGATTATAGGCCGCCGTCAATCGCTCACGCCGCGCCGGCTCGTTTGCCGCATCGGAATCGAGCAGTTGCCGCATCGTCCGGCGCCAGTCTTCTTGCGGCGCGCCGCACAGCTCCCTCAGGTAACTGATCGACCCCAACACCTCGCCAAGTCGCAAAAGCGGGACGTCGTAAGGCGCGGGCTTGGCCGTTTCGGTCGGTGCGGCCTGCTGTGCCGGAGCCTTGGTCTCGGCTGTCGGCTTCTTCGTCGCCTGGGCTGCAAGCGGCGAGGCGATGGCAAGAAGCATGGGCAGGGCGAGGCATGCAGCGGATTTCAAACGGAATTCCTTGTTTGGGGTCCGGGATCGGACGTGGCGATTCGGATGTCCGTGATTCGCCACCTGACCGACGTTGCGATATTACCGGTCAGCGTCGAGGGCCGCTAGCTTTTCGGCGCAATCGCGAACGCTGGGCGGGCAGGGCAGGCGGCGGATCTCTTCAGCCGTATACCAGCCAGGATCGGCGGCATCGTCGGCGGCGATCGCCTCGACGTCCAGATCGGCGTCGATCTTGAAGACGGAAAGTAAGAAATGTTGTCCGCCATCCTTCTCACTCTTCAGGTCGTAGGTTGTGAAGAGTGTCGGATTGCGCGCCTGAATTCCCGTCTCCTCGAAAAACTCCCGCAGCGCAGTTTCTGCCGGTGTTTCTCCCGCCTCGGCCCGACCACCGGGAAAAGCAAAAAGATCGGCCATCGGCGGGTTCTTCCGCCGGATCAGAAGAAAACGACCGTCGCGTTCGAGAATGGCGGAAGAGGCGGCTTGGGGAGAGGCGGGCATGGCGAAGCGGTCCATCATTCTGCTGCGGTATGCGGCACGACTGTCAGATCGTAGCTGCCAGCGCGGATATTGCAAAAGTATTGTAAAATACAATATCCTTCTGGTTCTGAGGAGTATGACATGGCGCGCGCTAAAACCTTTTCTCTTGGTGAAGCCTATGACGGCATTCTTGCCGATCTTGTCAGGAATGGCCGATTCGGCACGGAGACCGAGGTTGTGCGTGCCGGCATTCGTATGCTTGCTGACTATGAAATGCGAATGCAATCCCTGCGACAGGCCATATCCGCCGCTGATGAAGAGATCGAGGCTGGGCTGGGGATTGAGTACGAAAGCGCCGAAGCCCTGCTGGCGGATGTCATGAACGATGACGACGAGCGGTAAACGGTCAAAGCGGCTGGTTGTTTCGCCTCTCGCGCGTGCCGATCTGCGCGGTATTCGGCGTTTTATCGCGGAAAGCAGCCCATTTTATGCCAGGGAATTTCTGGCTGACCTGACGGCAAAGATTCACTGGATCGCCAAGGCCGATTTCACCGGTGCGCCACGAGACCATATTTTGAGCGGCCTGAGAGCGCTTCCCTATCGCCGGCGTTGCATTTACTACAGATCCTATCCCGACCGGATCGTGATCCTGCGGGTGATGCACATGGCGCAGGACGTCAAACGACAGGATTTCGAATAGCCTTCGATGCAGACCTATCTCCTCTATGCCTTTGCCGCCCTTGCTGAAATAGCCGGTTGTTTTGCTTTCTGGGCCTGGCTGAAACTGGATAAGTCGCCCCTCTGGCTGGCGCCGGGAATGGTTTCGCTGGCGGCCTTCGCCTGGGCGCTTGCGCTGGTGCCGGCGGAAGCGGCGGGGCGTGCTTATGCAGCCTACGGGGCTATCTACATCGTCGCCTCGGTTCTCTGGCTCTGGGGCGTCGAGGGACGTTCACCCGATCGCTGGGACGTGACGGGGGCTGTCGTCTGCCTGGTCGGCGGAGCAATCATCCTATTTGGCCCGCGCAGCGCCTGATTTGGTTCGACTGAGTTTCTTGACCAGTTCAAAAACGGATGCCATCTAAAACCCCATGTGTGGACGTTACGCCCTGACCCACAAGCCGGACGAAGTTCTAGGCTCGGTTGGTGTCGCCGATTTCGAGGATGATTTTCCGCCGCGGTTCAATATCGCGCCGACGCAGCCCATCCTCGTGGTCGCACAGGCCAATCGTCAGCCGGGCAGCAATCTGCCGGACCGTCGGGCATCGCTCGCCCGCTGGGGACTGATACCCGGCTGGGTCAAGGACATGCGGGAATTTCCGCTGTTGATCAACGCCCGCTCGGAAACCGCCATCGACAAAGCTTCCTTCCGAGCCGCCATGCGGCACCGCCGCATCCTCATCCCGGCTTCCGGCTTTTACGAATGGAAGCGTTCGCCGAAGGAAAGCGGTGTCAAATCGCAGGCCTATTGGATCAGGCCGAAGAATGGTGGTGTCATTGCCTTCGCGGGGCTCATGGAAACCTATGCGTCAGCCGACGGATCGGAAGTCGATACCGCGGCGATCATGACGACAAAGGCCAATCGAATGATCCGCGGTATTCACGACCGTATGCCGGTCGTCATCGGACCGAAGGATTTCGAGCGCTGGCTGGAATGCAAGCTCCAGGAACCGCGCCAGGTTGTCGATCTCCTGAAACCCGCCGAGGACGATTTCTTCGAGGCGATCCCGGTTTCTGATCTGGTCAACAAGGTCTCCAATATGGGGCCGGATATCCAGAGACCGGTTGCCGTCGCCGAGGTTGAGGACAAGCCTCCGAAAGCCGGCAAAGACACATCCCAGATGTCGCTTTTCTAATTCTTCTCCCCACCGGAATTCATTCTCAATGAACATCATCTCTGCCGGTCTGTCCGGCTTTGCCCTCGGGGGCTCGCTGATCATCGCGATCGGCGCCCAGAATGCTTTCATTATGCGGCAGGGCCTGTTGCGCCGGCATGTCTTCCTGCTTTGCCTGATCTGTGCCGTGTCGGATGCGACGCTGATCGCAGCCGGTGTCGGCGGCATGGGTACGATCGTATCGCAATCCGAAACGCTGATCCTGCTGGTCACGCTTGGCGGTGCACTCTTTCTGGGAAGTTATGCAGTGCTTGCCTTCAGGCGCGCGGCAAGGCCTGCGGCCATGGTGGCGGGGGCGCCGCAAAGCCTGTCGCTGAAGGCGGCGGTCTTGACCTGCCTTGCCTTCACCTTCCTCAATCCGCATGTCTATCTCGACACCGTCCTGCTCGTCGGCAGCCTGTCGGCAGGCTTCGAAGGAAGTGAACGGCTCGCCTACGGGGCGGGGGCTATCACCGCCTCGTTCGTCTGGTTCTTCGGGCTCGGTTACGGTGCCCGTCTCCTGGCACCGATCTTCGCCCGACCCGCCGCGTGGCGGGTGCTGGACGGCCTGATCGGCCTCGTCATGAGCGCATTGGCGCTCGGTCTTTTGTGGACTGCGGTCGGTAAATTCTGAGCGGGGCTTACCGAACCGGCGTCAGCTTCGGCTTCCGCTTCAGCATCATCGCAGCGGCGGCCACGGCCTTGATGCCCAGCGGGCGGAAATGGGCGGTAAAGTCCGGCTTTGCTTCCGGCTTGTCGGTCTTGGGAGTGGTATTGCTCACGTCTTTATCCTCATCATCTCACCCGCATGATTCTCTGGTTTTGCGGGGCGCCGGGAAATCACCGGCAATAGGGGCGGAATAAAGGCTTATCCGCCGCTTTTCGATGAGGTGTGTCTACGCGTGGCAACTTGCCGCGCCCGGACTTTGCAACGCAGCAATTTCAGTGCGTTGCAAAAGAAATTTGATGATTGCGATGCGCGTCAGACGTGCGTTCTGTCATCGTCGATTGTAATCGTGCCGTAACGGCGATGCCAGGCCCTAGCGCTGAACGGCAGGACGCAGAGATAGGCAACCACGGTAATCGACAGCACTTCCCACGTATAGCTCATCAGCAGAGCGACGTAGGCGACGACGAGAAGCAGGATCGGAAACATCATGTCCCGGCGGATCTTGCTCGACTTGCCGGACCAGACCGGCAGGCGGCTGACCAGGAGATAACCGATCGCAACGGTGTAGGCGACACTGCCATAGACGAACAGGGGCGTGCGCTCGACACCGAGAAAACCGAGATAGACCGGCAGCAGCATCAGCATGGCGCCCATCGGGGCCGGCACGCCGACAAAGAATTCCGACTGCCACGGCGCCTTGATGCCGCGATCTTCCATGACGTTGAAACGTGCAAGCCGCAGGCCTGCAGCGATCGTATAGAGCAGGGCAGCGATCCAGCCGAGCGACCGGGCGCCATCGAGCAGGAAGGCATAGGAGACCAACGCCGGAGCGACGCCGAAATTGATGATGTCGGCCAGCGAATCCATCTGCACGCCGAATTTCGACGTCGCCTTGAGGAGACGGGCGATCCGCCCGTCTATGCCGTCGAGGAAAGCGGCAAGCAGCACCATGGCGACCGCAAGCTCGTATCGGCCTTCGAAGGCGAGCCTGATGCCCGTCAGGCCCGCACAGATGGCCAGAACCGTGATGAGGTTCGGCACCATCAGCCGGATGGGGATTTCCCTCAGACGTGGGCCACGGGCCTCGTCGGTCGAGCGGTTCGGCTCTCCTGGGGGTATATCCATCATCCGTTTACTCCTTCATTCACTGTATCAGCTGCGGCGGCCGAGCGACGGGCCCTTGGTCGAGCCGAATTCAGCCAGCACGGTCTCGCCGGCAATGGCAAGCTGGCCAATGGACACACGCGCCTGTCCGCCTTGCGGCACGAAGACATCGAGGCGCGACCCGAAGCGGATCAGGCCAAAACGCTCGCCGGCATTGAGCGGCTCGCCGGGCTTGACCCAGCAGACGATTCGGCGCGCAACCAGGCCGGCGATCTGGACGACGCCCACATTGCCGTGGCGGCTTTCGATGACCAGGCCGTTACGCTCGTTGTCCGAGCTTGCCTTGTCCAGTTCCGCATTGACGAACTGTCCGGCGCGATACTCGATCACCTTGACTTCACCGCGGACGGGAGACCGGTTTACGTGGCAGTTGAAGACGTTCATGAAGACGGAGATCCGCAGCATCGGCTCCGCGCCGAGGCCCAGTTCCGCCGGCGGAACGACCATGGCGACATGGGAAACGCGGCCATCGGCCGGGCTGAGGATGAGATCGTCATCCTGCGGCACGACCCGCTCGGGATCGCGGAAAAAATAGGCACACCAGAGGGTCAGGACCAGGCCGATCCAGAACAGCGGTTCGGCGAAATAACCCAGGATCAAGGACACGACGAAAAAGATCGCAACGAAGACGTAGCCTTCCTTGTGGATCGGCACGAGCGTGTTGCGGATGGTGTCGAAGAGGTTGATCAACTGTTTCTCCCTGGGGCGTATGGTCTGTGTCGGTGGCACTGACTATCGAAAAACGGTATTCGCGGCAATGCGGTTCCGTGCACCTCACCAAACCGTATGGGGATTGCAACCATTGCGGGATGGCTACGTTGGTATTTCCGACAGAAACTCCGTTTTTTGTTGCAATGCAGCAAGACGGCACGCTTCTTGCTTCGATTTTCATGTGGTTGTCACAAAAGTCGGTCAGGAGGCAACTGACTTGCATCAAGGTCGAAGAATATGGGTGTGCTTAGATCATTATGGGAAGCACTTCTGGTATATCGCTTCGGCTGGAACACGGAAGAGTTGGGAAATGAGCCTTACATGGTGCCTGATAGCAGCGGCGGATATTGCGATCGTGATCGCCGCAGTCGTCTATACGGTCTGGAGCCAGCGTCGTTATCGCGAACGCATGCGTTACGGTTCGTCGCGCCGCTAGCTTGACATGCCGCTTGCGGGAGTTTGCGGATGTCAGCCTTTGATCGGCTGATAAACTGACCGGACCTCAGTAATTGGAATGATTGCCGCTTTTTTGATCAGGGTCGCCGGTTGGCGGCCTTTTGCGTTTGATTGCGGCTGTAGGCTCAAGGAATGCGAGGTCGCCCTGTGAAACTCACCACAACCGAAAGTCTGTGCGCATTGCAGATGAAAATTCTCGCATAGGGAGAATTTGCCACATCGCATATGCCCCTTTTTGGCCGTAGTTTTGCAATGTGACTGTAGTGCGCCCCGTGTACAGGTTTTGATAGAGGAGCAAAACCATGAAACGCGACCTGACTATCGAAGACGCAGTATCCGACCCATTGATCGCCCAGCTTCGTCGGGCTGACGGCATTTCCACGCCGGAATTCACATTGCTGCTCCGCAAGGCGGCGGAACTGTATGGTGCCGGAAAACCTGTGCCGCGTCGCTCCGACAAGACGACATTCGTGCTCCGCGAGACGGCGGACTTCACGCCCGAACGGCGCGAAACCATGGCGGGAAAAACATCGCCGAAATCGGGTGTCCCATGTCTGGGCTGGTAAGATGCCATCCGTCAGATAGCCTGCACAGCGTCGGACCGGTGGCCCGGCGAACGCCTCTCGGTGCGCTGGGATTTCAGATTTTCGCCGGATCGACGAGACCGAGCCAGGTCGTCAATGCCAGAAGTGGTGAGCCCCAGAAGGTCAGCACCAGAAGATAGGCAAGCACGAGGCTGCCAGCCACCGCCATGCGCTTCCAGGAATAGTTCACTCGTTTTTTCATCGTCTCTGTCTAACTCGTTCTCGGTATTTGTTATTCCGCTGCCGGTGTGCCGCGGGTGACGACGCCCAGATCGTCGCTCTCGCGTACCTGGCGCAGATGCTCTTCCGCCTGTGTTGCTTCCCTCTGACGATTCCACATCGAGGCGTAGAGCCCGCCCTGCGCCAGCAGGCCCGCATGCGTGCCGCGTTCGGCAATCTCGCCGGCGCGCAGCACGATGATCTCGTCGGCGCCGATGACGGTCGAAAGCCGGTGGGCGATGACCAGTGTCGTGCGGTTTTCCGAAACCTTGTCGAGTGCCGACTGGATTTCGTGTTCCGTCGTCGTATCGAGCGCAGAAGTCGCCTCATCGAGGATCAGGATCGGCGGTGCCTTCAGCACCGTCCGCGCGATCGCCACGCGCTGTTTCTCGCCGCCCGAAAGTTTAAGCCCACGCTCGCCTACCTTGGTTTCGTAACCGTCCGGCAGCTGCTTAATGAACGTGTCGATCTGGGCGATCTCGGCAGCCGTCTGCAGTTCCGTGTCGGCGGCACCCGGCCGGCCGTAGCGGATATTGTAGGCGACCGTATCGTTGAACAGAACCGTATCCTGCGGAACCATGCCGATCCCTGCCCGCAGAGACTTCTGCGTCACGTCACGCACGTCCTGGCCGTCGATGGTGATAGACCCGTCCTGGATGTCGTAGAAGCGATAGAGCAGGCGGGAGATCGTCGACTTGCCGGCACCCGAAGGGCCGACGATCGCAACCGTCTTGCCGGCCGGCACGTCGAACGAGATGCCCTTGAGGATCGGCCGCTGAGGGTCGTAGGAGAAGCGGACATTCTTGAAGGCAATGGCGCCCTTTTGCGGGCTGAGCGCATTGAGCGCGAGCGGTTTCGCATCCGGCCTGTCGACGACTTCCGCCTCGACTTCCAGAAGTTCGAACATCTGTTCGATATCGGTCAGACCCTGGCGGATTTCGCGATAGACGAAGCCGATGAAGTTAAGCGGCACCGAAAGCTGCATCAGAAGCGCATTGACGAAAACGAAGTCGCCGATCGTCTGTTCGCCGCGCTGCACGGCCATCGCCGACATGATCATGATGACCGCCTGGCCGAGGCCGAAGATCACGCCCTGGCCGAAGTTCAGCCAGCCGAGCGAAGTCCAGACCTGGGTGGCGGCCTTTTCATAACGCGCCATCGAGCCGTCGAAGCGTTTTGCTTCCATCTCCTCGTTGCCGAAATACTTGACCGTCTCGAAATTCAGAAGCGAGTCGATTGCCTTGGTATTGGCGTCCGTATCGCTGTCGTTCATCGTCCGGCGGATGGCGATGCGCCAGTCGCTCGCCTTGATGGTGAACCAGATATAGGCCGCGACCGTGACGGCAGTCACCGCGAGATAGGCAAAGCCATAGGCCGCCCAGAAGATGATCGCCGTCAGGATGAACTCGATCAGCGTCGGCACCGAATTCAGGATGGTGAAGCGGACGATCGTTTCGATGCCCTTGGTGCCGCGCTCGATGATCCGCGACAGGCCGCCCGTCTTGCGCTCCAGGTGGAAGCGCAGCGAAAGCTGGTGCATGTGCACGAAGGTCTTGTGGGCGAGCTGGCGCACCGCATGCTGCCCGACAGAGGCAAACAGCGCGTCACGCAGCTGGTTGAGCCCCACCTGCAGGATACGGGTGAAATTGTAGGCGATGACCAGCACGACCGCACCGAGCAGGAAGACGGGCAGGATGCCCGCCATATCCAGCTTGCCGTTCAGCGCATCGGTCGCCCATTTGAAGAAATAGGGAACCGAGAGAAGCACCAGCTTGGCGAGAAGCAGGAAAAACGTCGCCCAGAGCACCCGCGCCTTCAGGTCGGCCCGACCCGTCGGCCACATATAGGGCCACAGGTTGACCAGGGTTCCGATCGGATTGCCGTCATCCGCGGAAACGATCTTCTTTTTTTCTGACATGCAGGTCTCCGGGACGCGCGGAAGAGGCGCCTCCCGGCAAATAGGCGGCAAAGGCTTGAGATGCAATGCGGAGCGGGGCGTTTCCGCTGGAAAGAGGCCTGTCGCCGCATTCGAATGCGGTCGGCTGCCATTCTGTTCTGAAACGGGTTCTGTTGCTGCCATGCGTCGACGGCACTCATCGACTGCAAAGCGGCATCCGGATTTCACGACTAGGCGTTCCAAGCCATCGGTGGTGTTGACTGCAGCGCCGCGAAAAGTTCTCGCACGTAATGTTCTCGCAACGTGAACTCCCGAGTTTGGGATATCGGCGTCGAGGCGGAATGGGCCGCGCCGTACAGGAGAACAGCATGAACGAAGTCAAAAAGTCATTTGGCATGCCTTCCCTCGCCATCGCACTGGTTCTGTCGGTTACGGTTCCGGGAATAGCAGAGGCTGGCAAGAAGGAGCGCGCCATCGCTCTCGGCGTCGGGATAGGCATGCTGGGAGGCGCGCTCGCCTCCAACGGCGATCCTCGTGCCGTTCTGGGCGGAGCCGTCGCGGGCGGCCTTATCGGAAGCGTGGCTGACAGGGATCGAAGAGAATGGCGGCAGGACCGCCGCTCCTGGCGTGATGACAGACGTAGGGATGACCGACGCCGATATGACCGGAGGTCGGATCATCGCGACTGGCGGTGATCGCCATTAGCCCGCTTCAGAGACATAAAGGAATAAAATCATGATCAAGACACTCGTAGCAGCAGTGGCTGTGATGGCCTTCGCCACTCTCCCCGCTCTCGCCCAGGAAAAGCCGGCCGACAAGGACATGATCGACAAGGCTTTCGAGGGCATGGACACCAACAAGGACGGCAAGATCGATCGCGCCGAACTCGGCGTCTACATGCAGGCGATCGTGGACAAGCAGCGAGATGAGTTCGATGCCGGTTTCGTCGAGGTTGACGTCAACAAGGACGGCAAGATCGACAAGGACGAAGCGAAAGCAAACACCATTCTCGTCACCTATTTCGACGCCCTAGACACAGACAAGGATGGTTTCCTCTCCAAGGCGGAGATGGACCGCGCCTTGGCCGAAGCCGCAAAATTGAAAAATTGACCCCCTGCCATCGATCGATACGTTCCCGCGCAATCGCGTCCGTAGTGGTCTTCCAAGGCTGATCGTATCCGAAGGCGAACACGCAGACCTGCCGCCAAGCGGGTCTGCGCCGCGAACTCGTCGACTTGAGGATCATCCCGCTCGGATGAATCTCTGAAAAGAAGGCTAGAGATGATGATAATCTCCGATATTAAACCGAACACCCTGATGTCGATCCTCAAAGGGGGCCTGGTTGCCGTGACGCTGGCCAGTTGCACGACTGCCGGGGCCGACGATTTCGGCGACAGACGGTGGTGTTCGGGAGCCCGGGATCACCGCGGATGCATGGACAACCAGCAGCATCGCCGCGACCGTGAACAGCTCATCAATCAGGAAAAGGCGCTGATCAACGCGGAACAGGCCCGCGAAAATCTGCGCATGCTGCGGGAAATCAGAAGGAAACGCGCAGAGCACTGATGTCCCGGTCTTTGAACGAGATCGCACTGACGGTCGACCACGCAGTTATGACCGACCGTCTCGGCAGGTTTATATCACTGCGGAGACGGTCGGCTTTCTGCCGGAAAGCATCACCTTGCAGGATCGCACGAAGCAAACGCCGATAGCCGCACCGGCGAAACCGGGTCGGTGAGGGATGGGAATAGGGCAGGCGGGTGGTATCGGGTTTTGGTATGTCAGGCTTTCCGCCTGCCCCGGCCGCTTCATTCGATCCTGCGGGACGTGTCAGTTCCCATCGGATCGCCGCTGCGACCATCACCGGAAACCGAGTCGAGACCCGTTGAAGGAGAAGGCCGGTTCGCGAACCCGGTTCCCATCCGATGACGGGTTGATTATCGGCGTGTCGCCCGGTGCGGGGATGAAAAAGCGCAGGCGGATTTGCCAAGCCGTTGGGATCGCGCGGGAGATTCTTTTTCCGCCCGTTCCAGCATCCCCGCTTTCCGGACGCGTGCGTTGCTCATGGCTTTGTCGAGACCTGCCGCACAAGTCTCCCCGACATGTTTAAAAACACTTCGGCCGCCGATCCCGTCAGGATCGCCGGCCGAAAATTATACGATCGCTATGCCGGCCTGATCGGCCCCAAAGGATCAACCTTTGCGGTGCTGCAGCCGTTCGCGATGCAGTTCTTCGGAATCGGGGCGGAATTCTTCCGGCACGCCAAAGATCTGACCCGGCTGAATGATGTCCGGATTGGCGATCTGCGCCTCGTTGGCGAGATAGATCGTCGTGTAACGCACGCCCTGGCCATAGGCACGCCGCGCGATCTGCCACAGCGTATCGCCGCGACGGATGATGACGGAGCTACGGTCGCTCTGGGTGAGCGGCGCCTGTTCGATCGTGCGCATTCCACCTGCCGACGCCATGGTCTGCGGTGCTCCGCCGAACTGCTGTGCCAGCACCGGTCCGACAGCCTCTGTAATGAGCTTGGTCAGGTTGTCCAGTGCCGCGCCAACCGCTGCCACGTCGCGCGGCAGGGCTTCGAGCGCCTGGCGGGCCGCATTGGCATGGCCGGCGGTGACGCCGACGGCCTCTGTCGCATTGATCGATGCGCCGGCCGGCAGCCTGTATTCGGCCAGAGACTGCAGCGCGATGCCGGTTGACGATCGGGCGGCGGCCATGCTTTCGAGCGTCGGCACCTTGCCGGCCTCATAGAGGTTCTTGAGCAGCGAGAAGGCCTTTGCCACCTGGCCACGCAGATTGTCGAAGGCACCGCCATCGGCGATCGTCACCGGGCTTGCCGGAGACGGCGACGCAACGGCTGCGACCTGATCGCCGGCCGGCCGGTTGAACGGCACTTCGACGCGCACCAGAACCTGTCCGTTGCTGCCCAGTGCCTCGACCGCGATGCGGTGGTCGCCGACGGTCAGGTTGGCGCTTCCGTCGATGACGAAGTGGCCGTCGCCTCCCGCCTGGGCCTGGCCGACGATTGTTCCGTCGGCGGAGCCGCGAACCTGACGGCCCGTCTTGGTGACGCCGGCGATGAAGATTTTCGAACCTTCGATCTCGACTGCCGTGATCTGCAATTCGCTCGACATGGCGGGTGCAGCGGCCATGGGGGCCGTCCCTGCGCTGGCGGGAGCAGATGCGACAGTGCCGGGCTGAGGAGCTGCCGGAGCGGAGGCTGGAGCCTCTGTGCCGGTCACGGGGGCCACAGGCTGGCTTCCGGCCTGTGCGGAGGCGACCTTGTTTGCTTCTTCGGGAACCGCGATCAGGCGGCTCGCCTTGCCGGGCTTGGTCACCATGGCGAGAAGCTTGCCGTTCTTGTCTGCGGGTACCGAGACGGTGGCGATTTCTTCCGAGGTGACGACCTTGCCGTCCTTGGCCGTCG
Source organism: Hyphomicrobiales bacterium (assembly GCA_900466875.1). GTDB lineage: Bacteria > Pseudomonadota > Alphaproteobacteria > Rhizobiales > Rhizobiaceae > Neorhizobium. The sequence continues at coordinate 151,583 of UBNQ01000023.1, forward strand.
CCTTCAGCACGAGCTGGTGGTCGCCGGGCGGCAGCGGCTTGTCGAGCACGGCGGCAAAATCGCCGCTCGGGCCGACATCCACCTTGGCGATGACGGAGGTGCCGTTGGTGATTTCCAGCGTCGAATTGGGGATTGCATGGCCGGCGATGACCGCGGAGCCATCCGGCTCGACGCGAAGCACGTCAAATGTCGGGGTATCCGCTGCGGCATTCTGCGATGCGGGAGCCGTTGCCGGGGCGCTGGCCGGGGCAGGCGAAGTCGCGGAAGGGGTGGACGGCGCCGTTGCCTGCGGATCGGCTTTTGCCGTCTCCTGAGGCTTGTTGCCTTCGGTCACCGCATCCTTCACCGCGTCGCCGGCAGCATTGATCGCGGCTGCCACTGGCTTGCCTTCCTGGTTGATCCTCGGCATGACAACGAAGATCATCAGCAGCGAAGCAAGTGCAAGTACAATCAGGGCGAGCCAGCCGGCACGGTTCTTCATCGTCTGTTGCCTCTTAAGGGCCAGTGTTTCCGCTACTTTACCGATTAGCCCTTTCCACTCTTCTTAACAAGCTTTTCACATCATAAAGCCTTGCTCTTGCGGGATTTTCCCGTCAATTTTGCGTGGTGCGGCCATCGCTGCCGCCCCTTTGAATGCCCAATGGAGAAAACTGTGCCAATACGATCCATCTGCGTCTATTGCGGCTCCCAGCCCGGCCGTGACCCTGCCTATCTCGCTTCCGGTCGCGCGCTTGGAAAATCGATTGCCGCCCATGGCCTGCGGCTCGTTTATGGCGGCGGCACCAAGGGCATCATGGGCGCGGTTGCATCGGGCGTGTTGTCGAACGGCGGAGAGGTGACCGGTATCATCCCCGAATTTCTCGTCGACATGGAGGCGACCCGCCATTCGCTCGGGCAGCTCAACGAACTGATCGTGACCAAGGACATGCATGAGCGCAAGCACAAGATGTTCGAGCGGTCCGATGCTTTCGTCACGCTTCCCGGCGGCATCGGCACGCTGGAGGAGATCGTCGAGATCATGACCTGGGGACAGCTCGGCCGTCACGAAAAGCCGATGGTGTTTGCCAATATCGGCGGTTTCTGGGACCCGATGCTGTCGCTGGTCAATCACATGCGCGCCGAAGGCTTCATCCACCGCGCAAATCTGGTCCAGCCGCTGGTCATCTCCGACGTGGACGACATCGTTCCGGCAATTCTGGAGCGCGACGAGATCACGGCGTCTTCCAAGGGGGAAGAGGCGGTTATTTCGAAGCTTTGAGGGATTTCCATCGTCATTCTCGGGACACGCCCGAGGATGACGGCGAAGGTGGATTTCAGTCGACGATGAACAGCTTTGCGCCGATCGTGGTCGAGGAGCGATGGGGCTCGGCATTGTCGGCGACCTGATAGCTCATGCCGGGCTTCAGCACGAAGACGCGTCCGTCAGCAAGTTCTGTCGTCATTTCGCCTTCGAGGCACAGAAGGATATGGCCCTTCTCGCACCAGTGGTCGGCCAGATAACCCGGCGAGTGTTCGACCATCCGCACCCGGATGCCGCCGAAATGGCGTGTCCGCCAGGTCGAATGACCGGTATCGCCCTTGTGCACGCTCGGCTCGATCTCCGACCAGTCGGTCGTGCCGAAGGGAATGTCTGACATCTGCATGGAATATGGTCCCTGAAACCTAAAATCAGCGGCTGCGCAACTGGCGCAGCATGGCGATGGTGTAGAGCGCCAGCGCCGCCCAGATCAAGACGAAACTCATCAGCTTGGTGGTGCTCAGAGGCTCGCCGAAAACGAAGATGGCGATCAGGAAAATCATCGTTGGGGCGATATACTGCATGATGCCGATGGTCGACAGCTTGAGCAGTTTCGCACCGTTGGCATAGATCATCAGCGGACCGGCGGTGACGACGCCGGAAAGCGCCAGCATGCCCATGTCGAAACTGGTTCCGCCGAAGAAATGGCCCTGTCCGGTCGATTCGAGCCAGATCACATAGGGCAGCATCGGAACGCTGATCAGCAGCACTTCGAGAAAGAACCCCTGGTTGGGACCGATCGGCAGCGTCTTGCGCAACAGTGCGTAGATGCCCCAGGTCACGGTCAGTGCCAGCGATACCCACGGAAGCCCGCCGGCCCCCCAGGCGAGGATGGCGACAGCCACGACCGCAAGCCCGATTGCCGCCATCTGCAGCGGCGCGAGCTTTTCCTTCAGGATAACGGCGGCGAGGAAGATGCTGAACAGTGGGTTGATGAAATAACCGAGCGCGGCGTCGAGCGCATGGCCTGCGGCAACGGCCCAGACATAGACACCCCAGTTGAGGGTGATGAGTGTTGCGGTGGCGCAGGCCATGCCGAGCATGCGCGGGTTCTTGAGCGCCGCCTTTACATCCTTCAGCCTGCCCAGAATGACGAGCACGATGCCGGCCACCGGCACCGACCAGATTGCCCGGTGCGCCAGCACCTCCATCGCCGGAAGATGGCCGACCGCCTTCAGATAGAAGGGCAGGAACCCCCACAGCAGATAGGCCGTCAAGCCGAAGGCGAAACCGCGTGGCGTGTCTTCATTGACGGCAATAGGAGTTGTGGCGGGGGACGCGGCGTTTTCGGTGGCCATGGGGTGTTTCCGGCATTCTGTTGTAATTGTCATGTGTGATTATCATTGCGCAATTACAGGAACGTGCGCTGTGCTACCAATTCATTTCTTTGAACCTCACATTGAGACAAGTCATCCATCCTTCCACCATGGCGCGAACCCGGCGTGGCCACGTCATGGCGATGCAGGCACGGTCGAGGCGGATGACGACCGGAAGGAGATGATATGAGTTTGGACGACGAACCTGCGCATCGCCGCATCTATGCGCTCCAGCTGCTCGCCAAGGCCGGGATCGATAGCAACGAGAGACTGCTTGCCGCCTTCGCCCGTGTCCCGCGTGAAGATTATGTCGGCCCGCCGCCCTGGATATTCGACGATGTTTTCGGCGGCGGATACCGCCCGGTCGCGTCGACCGATCCCATCGTTCTATATCAGGACGTGCTTGTCGGCCTCGATACGAAAAAGGGCATCAATAACGGCTCACCCTCCCTGCATGCGGCTGCATTCCATGCGTTTAAAATTCGCGAGGGTGAGACCGTCGTCCACATGGGCGCCGGCGTCGGTTACTACACGGCGATCATGGCCGAACTCGTCGGCCCCTCCGGTCGTGTGATCGCGGTGGAATACGATGCGGCCCTCGCCGAACGGGCAAGGGCCAATCTCGCCTCCTATGACAATGTCGAGGTGGTGCAGGGCGACGCAAGCGACTGGCCGAAGCAACAGGTCGATATCGTCTACGCCAACTTTGCCCTCGACCATCCCCCGCAAGCCTGGATCGAAAACCTCGCACCCTATGGCCGGTTGATCTTTCCACTCGGCATTCCGGCGATCGAAAACAGCAGCCGCTACGGTTTTACCCGCCATGCCGCCTATCTGATGATAGACCGTCAGGTGCGGGGTTTTGGCGCCCAGTTCCTCCAGATCGTTTCCTTCATCTGGGGCCAAAGCGGAAAGCCGGTGCCGGCCGGGCGACATGCCGGGCTGGAGGCCGCTTTCCGCGCCCGCGGCCTGCGCAAGGTCAGGAGCCTGCGCTGGAAGACCGAGCCGACAGGTGAGGAATGGTATGGCGAGGAGGGTTGGGGCTTGTCCTTCGACGAGCCCTGAACGGCTGGGTTCTTCCCGGAAAGAAAGGTCACTGCATCAGGCGAAACCCATCTCGCCATTTTACGGAGAGATGATCTCCGAAATTGCCTGATTATGGCGATGCATGTAAACAGGCATAGTCCTCTCCAGCAGGCCGGGCGAGATCGTCACCGATCATCGCCGGCCACCTTTCTGAGGGAGTAAGCCATGTCCTACGGGTTTCTGGATATCGCATCGACGCCGAGCGTGCGGGCCGCGCAGGTCGAAATGGGCGTCGATCAGCTCTGGTCCGATTTCGGCGGCGACCGCAGGATGGACCGGTTTACCGAAAGCGAAAAAGCCTTCATCGGCGAACGCGACAGCTTTTACATGGCTTCCGTCTCCGAGACGGGCTGGCCCTATATCCAGCATCGCGGCGGGCCGGCAGGCTTTCTGAAGATCGTCGACGACCGCACACTCGCTTTCGCCGATTACCGCGGCAATCGCCAGTATATCTCGACCGGCAATCTGGCCGCCAGCGACAAGGCCTGCCTTTTCATGATGGATTACCCGCGCCGCGCCCGACTGAAGATCTATGCCCATGTCGAAAAGCTGGCGCTGGACGAGGACCCGGCGATCACCACGCTCGTGACCGACGCCGGCTACCGCGGCAGGGCGGAACGCATTTTCAGGATACGGCTGGAAGCCTTCGACTGGAACTGCCCACAGCATATCACCCCGCGTTTTACCGAAAAGGAAGTCGCCGCCGCGGTGCGCCCGCTGCAGGAACGCCTTGCCGAGCTTGAAAAGGAAAATGCGGAGCTGAGGGGCAAGACGGGGGTAGGACCGAGCTAGCCGCCGATCGGGAAAACCGCCCGCAGCCTCGGAACCGCAAAGTCGAGAAAGCTGCGCATCTTGAGCGGCATCTGGCCCCGCGAGGCGTGGATCAGATGCACCGGCACGGGATCGACCTCATGGTCTTGCAGAATGATCTTCAATTCGCCCGCCTTCACCGCATCGGCGACCTGATAGTGGAACAGCCGGATGACGCCGGTATCGCTCACCGCCGCGCGCAGGGCCGCCTCGACCGTAGTGACCGACAGGCGAGGAGCGGGAGAGATCGCAATCGCAGACTGGTCTCCCGGATCGCGGAACTGCCATCCGGGCTGGGAGAGCGGGGTCTCGATCGTGATCGAGGGAAAGCGGGAAAGATCCTGCGGGGTTTTCGGCATGCCATGCGCCTCGATCAGTCGAGGACTGGCGCAGACGACCATGCGGACGGAGCCGATCGCGGTCGCGATCATCGAACTGTCCGGCAAACGGCCGATGCGCACGGCCATGTCGATATGGTCCTCGACCAGCTGCAGGTTCCTGTCCTGCAGCAGAAGGCTGACATCGATCTGCGGGAACCGGGCCAGGAAGTCGGTGATGACGGGCAGCACATGCAACTGGCCGAACTGGATCGGCGCGGTGACGACAAGCCGGCCTTTCGGCACGGTGAACTCGCCGGCCGCCTCCCGTTCGGCCTCCTCGACCTGCTCGATGATGCGCCGGGCCGCGGCAAGGTAACTGCTGCCGGCATCTGTCAGGTCGATCCTGCGGGTGCTGCGCACGAGCAATTTGGCGCCGAGGGCAGCTTCGAGATCGGAAATTCTGCGGGAAAGCGTGGTGACCGGGACGTTGAGCGACCTTGCGGCGGCCGAAAAGCTGCCTGTGTCGGCAACCTCGATCAGCATCGACATGGCTTCTATGCGGTCCATCGTTTTCCTGTCCGCCGGCCTGCGCCGGACACTCATGTCACTGGTCGAAATCCTGGCCAGCGTCGAAACTTTCAAAAGTAATGTCAACCACTTGGAGAAATGAAATGACTGACGTGAAGATTGCCCGCCCGGTGCCTGTTACCGTGCATTACCGCAGCGCCACCGTCGAAGGCGTCAATATGTTCTATCGCGAAGCCGGGCCGAAGGATGGACCCGTTGTCCTGTTGCTGCACGGTTTTCCGACATCGTCGCACATGTTCCGCAACCTGATCCCGCTGCTCGCCGACCGCTACCGTGTCATCGCGCCGGATTATCCGGGTTTCGGTTACAGCGATGCGCCGGACCACACGACGTTCACCTACAGCTTCGCTCATTATGCCGATCTGGTCGATGACCTGCTCGGCCAGATCGGTGCCCGCAGCTATGCCCTCTATGTGATGGATTACGGCGCACCTGTCGGTTACCGGCTGGCGCTCAAACATCCCGAACGGGTAACGGCGCTGGTCGTGCAGAACGGCAATGCCTATGAGGAAGGGCTGAAGGAATTCTGGGATCCGATCAAGGCCTATTGGGCAAGCGGATCTGAGGCGGATCGCAAGGTCCAGGCCGGTCTCCTGACACTCGATGCCACCAAGTTCCAGTACACGGACGGGGTGAAGGATGTTTCCCGCATCAGCCCGGACAACTGGCTGCAGGATCAGGTCCTGCTCGACAGGCCCGGCAACAACGACATCCAGCTCGACCTGTTCTACGACTATCGCACCAATGTGCCGCTCTATCCGCAGTTCCAGCAATTCTTCCGCGACCGCCAGCCGCCGACGCTGATCGTCTGGGGCAGGAACGATTTCATCTTCCCCGAATCCGGCGCTCATCCCTATTTGAAGGATCTGCCGAAGGCGGAACTGCATCTCCTCGATACCGGGCATTTTGCGCTTGAAGACAAGCTCGACGAAATCGCGCCGCTGATGAACGACTTCCTCGACCGGGCCTTGCTCAGGCGGTAGCCTTCTGTTTTCGGGCGGCGTGTATTGCGCCGTCCGAAAACCGTTCCGGTTGCCGCGCCGATAGGCTAGCATCATGCGGGGGTACCATGCCCCAGTGGCGCGGACAGGATGGGGTGCTCTGGTGATAGTCGGAAGAGGGTGGGCAATGGGTGTTCGGGGCGTTCTGTTTTTCATTGTTATGGCGTCAGCCCAGATCTTGTATCTCGTGCCACCGGTCCATGCCCAAAGCGCCCGTTCCGCAGATCGCGACCGGGCGCAGGATTACGACCAGAGCCTCAACGACCTCGTCACGCAAAGCATCGTCCGGGATCTTGCCTCGGTACGCAGCGAGTGTCTGGCCGCTTCTCCGGTCTATCGGCTGGATTGCATTCGCCAGGGGCTGGAACTGACCGCGCGGCGCACGCCCTATCATGGCGATTATGGCCCCATGCGTGAGGCGCTGAGATCTGGTGCCGCATCCGTCACGCCGATCATCGACGCCCATGCCGACGGCGACCGGGACCGGCTGGAAGTCAAACCCGGCACCAATCCGCGCTTCAAGACACGACGCTATTATGCGGCCACGACGGCAGGCAGCCATGATGAGACCAAGGCCGATGCCTTCAGGGCACTCGACGCCACCCAGTCGCGCCTGCTTGAGATCGGCAAACGCTCAGCCACATGGAACAAGGCCTATACGACCGTGTCGATCGCGGTTGCGTCGCTGGCGGATGTGCTGCGGAAGTAAGGATTGGTCTCGGTGCGCTGATTTTCCGTGTCACAAACTTCAACAAATTTTGTTAGAGTTTGTGACACGTTATAGGCTGCGTCCCATGAAAGCAACATCCATGCGCACACTCACGGTTTCGTTGACCCCCAAACAGGCGGGACGGATGAAGGACGCTGTCGATAGCGGCGACTATGCCTCCAACAGTGAAATCGTTCGCGATGCGCTGCGCCTCTGGGAGCAGCGGGAAGAAATCCGGGCAATCGAGCTTGAACACCTTCGGCGTGCCTATACCGAGGGCAAGGCGAGCGGCGAGGGAGAACCTGTCGATCGGCGCGAGTTTCTCAAAGGCTTGAAGCAGGAACGTTCACCGCGTGTCTGACTATCGCCTCACCCCGCGCGCGCAAGATGACCTGCGGGATATCTAGCGAACGATTGCCGCAGACCACGAGCCGGCTGCCAATGGTCTTGTCGACAGGCTCTTCGACAAATTCGATCTTGCCGCCCGGCATCCCGAAATGGGGGTTGCCCGCCCGGATATCTCCGAACGGGCGCGGCTGCTTATAGAGGGGCGCTATATCGCCATTTATGAACCGGCAGCCTTTGGAATTCTGGTGGTTGCCGTTGTGCATGGCATGCGGGACCCATCACATTGGATGTCCGATAATCCCCCATGACGCGTTACTATCCGCTCACTCCGCCGCGATCCTGCCTGCGAGTTCCCGGTTCTTCATCAGCTTGTAGATGACTGAATCCATCAGTGCTTGGAACGAGGCGTCGATGATGTTTTCCGACACGCCGACCGTCCACCAGCGCACGCCGCTTCCATCGGTGGATTCGATCAGGACGCGGGTGATAGCCTCGGTGCCGCCGTTGAGGATACGCACTTTGAAATCGGCCAGCACGAGGTCGTCGATCTCGTTCTGGTATTTGCCAAAGTCCTTTCTGAGCGCCAGGTCGAGCGCGTTGACCGGGCCGTCGCCTTCCGCCACCGACATGTGGTTTTCGCCGTCGATGACGATGCGAACCACCGCCTCGGAAACTGTCTTTACCCGCCCAAAGCTGTCGAAGCGGCGCTCGACCATCACCCGGAACCCGTCGACGGCGAAGAATTCGGGGATCGTGCCCAGCGTGCGGCGAGCGAGCAGTTCGAAACTCGCATCGGCCCCCTCATAGGCATAACCGGATGCCTCACGTTCCTTGACGATCGAGATCAGGTGATCGAGCTTCGGATCGTCCTTGGCGACCTCGATCCCCCGCCGCTTGAGCGCATTGATGAAGTTGGACTTGCCGCCCTGGTCCGACACCATCACCTTGCGGAAATTGCCGACACTGTCCGGCGTCACATGTTCGTAGGTGCGCGGGTCCTTCAACAGCGCCGAGGCGTGGATGCCGGCCTTGGTGGCGAAGGCGGACGCGCCGACGTAAGGCGCCTGATGGTTCGGCGAGCGGTTGAGCAGCTCGTCGAAGGCGTGGCTCAGGCGCGTCAGCCCCGAAAGCCGCTCCGGGTCGATGGCGGTCTCGAAGCGGGAGGCATAGGCCTCCTTGAGACAGAGGGTGGCGATCAGCGTGATCAGATTGGCATTGCCGCAGCGCTCGCCGATGCCGTTCAGCGTGCCCTGCACCTGCCGACAGCCGGCTTCGATAGCCGCCAGCGAATTGGCAACCGCCTGGCCGGTATCGTCATGCGCATGGATGCCGAGTGAGACGCCGGGAATACCGGAAGCGATAACGGCAGAAACGATCTCGCGCACCTCGTTCGGCTGGGTGCCGCCATTGGTATCGCAGAGCACGATCCAGCGGGCACCGGCCTCATGAGCGGTACGGGCGCAGGCGAGCGCATAGTCCGGGTTGGCCTTGTAGCCGTCGAAAAAATGCTCGCAATCGACCAGCGGTTCCTTGCCCGCAGTGAGCGCTGCTTCGACGCTTTCGCGGATGGAGGCGAGATTTTCCTCGTTGGTGCAGCCGAGCGCCACCTTCACGTGATAGTCCCAGCTCTTGGCGACGAAACAGACCGCATCGCTTTTCGCCTGCAGCAGCGTGGCAAGGCCCGGATCGTTGGAAGCGGAAACCCCGGCACGCTTGGTCATGCCGAAGGCGACGAATTTAGCCTTCGTCGTACGTTGTTCCGCAAAGAAGGCCGTGTCGGTCGGATTGGCGCCGGGATAACCGCCCTCGACATAATCGAAGCCGAATTCGTCCAGCATCGCCGAAATCGCGATCTTGTCCTCGACGGAAAAATCGACGCCCGGCGTCTGCTGGCCGTCGCGAAGCGTGGTGTCGAAAAGATATATGCGGTCTCGGGTCATGGATGCTCCTCCCATGGAGCGCGTTGTTATGTGTCGTGGTCTGCCCCTCATCCGCCTGCCGGTACCTTCTCCCCGCAGGCGGGGGAGAAGGACGCAAGCCGCATTGTCGAGGCCTGCTCGGGGCGCGTTCCCTCTCCCCGCGTGCGGGGAGAGGGCTAGGGTAAGGGGCCGACCGGTTCATCGATCAGCGTTGTCTGTCTGGCTCAAGCCTTCCCCGCAAACCTGTCCGTCGCGCGGATCAGCTGGTCGGTAATCCCCGGTTCGGAGGCGGCGTGTCCTGCACCCTCGATGATGTGAAACTCCGCATCCTTCCACACCTTCGACAGCTGCCACGCATATTTCAGCGGGCAGGGCATGTCGTAGCGGCCGTGGACAATCACGCCGGGAATGCCTGCGAGCTTTGTCGCATCCCGCAGCAACTGGCCTTCATCCATCCAACCGGCATTCATGAAGAAATGGTTTTCGATCCGGGCAAACGCCAGTGCAAAATGATCCTCATCGTGTTTCGATGCCAGTTGCGGCTCTGGCAGAAGCGTGATCGTTGAGCCTTCCCAGACGCTCCAGGCCTTGGCGCAGGCGATCTGCTCGGCGCGGTCGGTGCCGGTCAGTCGACGGTGATAGGCGGCCATCATCTCGTGGCGTTCGGCCTCAGGGATCGGAGCGACGAAGGCTTCCCATTTGTCGGGAAACATTTCCGAGACGCCGAACTGATAATACCAGTCGAGTTCTGGTTTGGTGAGCGTATAGACCCCGCGCAGCAGCAGCTCCGTCACGCGCTCCGGATGCTTTTCCGCATACGCGAGCGCCAGCGTCGATCCCCAGGAGCCGCCGAAAACCTGCCACTTGTCGACGCCGACCACGTTGCGCAGCCGCTCGATATCGGCAACCAGATGCCAGGTCGTATTGGCCTCGAGGCCCGCATGCGGGGTTGAACGGCCGCAGCCGCGCTGGTCGAACAGAAGGATGTCGTAAAGCGCCGGATCGAACATCTGCGACTGGATCGGCGTAATCCCGCCACCCGGTCCGCCATGCAGGAAGACGACGGGTTTTGCACCCTTCGTGCCGTGACGCTCGAAATAGATCACGTGCCCGTCGCCGACATCGAGCGTGCCGGTTTCGTAAGGAGCGGAGACGGGGTAAAGCGTGCGCAGAATGTCGGTCACAGATGCAAGCCTTTCTCGGGCCAATTCTCGGTATCGTGGTCGGGATGCTGGAAGGAAATGATCTGTTCCTGCCGGTCGTAATAATCGACGTCGTTGTGCACGGGCGCGTCGAAGATCGTTTCGACCCAGGGCAGCTTGAAGGCGTGGTTGACCTGTACCTGCGGCGCCAGATCATCGCGTTCGTCGAAGGCGCCGATGGCGATCTCGATCCCCTGAGGGTGGCGATAGGTGAGCGGCGTGCCGCAGCGCTTGCAGAAGCCGCGATCGATATTGACCGAGGACTGGAAATAGCTGGGCTCGCCCCGAGTCCATTCGAGGCTATCCAGAGGCGCATTCACCAGCGGGCCGAAAAAGCCGCCGAATGCCTTCTGGCACATGCGGCAATGGCAGATCGAGGCACGGCCGAGCTTGCCATGAACCTTGAACCGCACCGCGCCGCATTGGCATCCGCCGGTTCTGGGGGCGCCTGAAATCGTCGTCTCGCTCATGCATCGTCCTCCTTGGTGGTTTCGCCAATGGCTTGAACCGGTTTCCAGGTTTCCGTGTCGTGGTCGGGATGCTGGTTGGAAACGATATCGGCGAGGAAGGGGGCTTCCACGATATCGTCCATCGTGTGATGCGCCGGAAGCGCACCGAGATGATCGACGAACGGCACTTTCGCCTCGATACCATACTGGATCGATGGCGGCAGGGCGGACGGATCGTCGAGCGCACCGGCGGAAACGGCAATCCCGTCGGCGGCCTCGTAGGTCAGCGGTGTGCCGCAATTGGCGCAGAAACCGCGGCGCACATGGTTGGACGATTGGAACTGTTTCGGCGCCCCGCGCGTCCAGCGAAAGCCGGCGCCCCGTGTCGAAATCAGCGGCGCATAATACGCGCCAAAAGCCTTCTGGCACATACGACAGTGACAGATCGACGACTGGCCGGGTTTGCCCTCGATAACGAAGCGAACCGCCCCGCATTGGCAGCCGCCGGTATGGATGTGATGCGTCAAATCCACAGCTCCGATCTCGTTCGTGGCCAGTTGTCGGTATCGTGGTCTGGATGTTGCCGGCTGCTTGCGGCGATCTCTGCGCCCTGTTCCTGTGTGGTATCCATGCCGGATTCGTGATGCAGCCCGTCCAGTTCCCCGAACCAGGGCATCTTGCGGCCAAGATTTGTCTGCATCTGTGGCCTGACGCTTTCGGGGGAATCGAGGGAACCGAGCGTTATGCTGATATGATCGTGTCCGCCGTCATAAAAGAGCGGCGTGCCGCAATCGCGGCAGAAGCCGCGGCGCACTGTATCGGAAGATTGGAACCATGATGGCTCGCCGCGGGTCAGCTTGAAATTTTTGTGCATCACGCCGCCGAAAGGCAGGAAATAGCTCCCCGCCGCCTTCTGGCACATCCGGCAATGGCAGACATGCGGAAATCCGATCTCGCCCTCTGCGCGATACCGGATCGCCCCGCACTGGCAACCGCCGGTGTGGATCTGCGTCATGGTCAGGCCTCCTCTAGCCAGTTCTCGACCTTCAATCCATCGACTCGGGAAAATTCACGCATGTTGTTCGTCACGAGCGTGAGGTCGAGCGATCTTGCATGAGCGGCGATGAAGAGGTCGACTGGCCCGATCAAGGCGCCTTTTGCTGTCAGATCGTTGCGGATCGACGCGTAGTGGAACGTTGAAACATCCTCGTAGGAAGCGACAGCCAGCCGCCTGATCAGCGCCTCGACAAGATCGATAAGTCTTGCCGAGGCTCTTTTTTCTGCCCCGTAACGAAGTTCGGAAGCGACCAGCGAGCTGATGCAGCACAACGAACTGACGTCGAGCATGCGGTGCGCGACAGGGCCAGCCGGATGACGGATGATCTCGGAGGCAATGTTCGTGTCGAGCATGTAGCGCCAGTCAGTCGTCACCGGTCGGCATCCTTGAAGATGTCGGTTTCCTTCACTGGTGGCTGATCCTCATCGACATCGGGAAATTCCTCATCCCAGGGCTCGATGCTTGTCAGCCATTCGCGAAAGTCATCTTTTTGGCTGACCGGCTCGATCACCAGCCGGTCACCCTCCTTGCGCATGACGGCTTCCTCGCCGGACATTTCGAATTCGGCAGGAATGACCACGGCCTGTGCGCCGCCGTTGCGGAAGAGTTTTACGTGATGCTCTGCACTCATGTCTTCCTCCATCGACGTTCGGTTGCAGCATAGGGCCGGATACCCGGGAGCGACAAGCCTACCGCTTGACCTCCCAGGTCGTTACCCGCTCGCCGGTCGCGGCATCCTTGCCGTCCTTCAGCTGGATGCCCTTGGCCGACAGCTCGTCGCGGATCTGGTCGGCTTCGGCAAAGTTCTTTGCCTTCAGCATTTCCAGCCGCATCTGAACCAGCGCATCGACGGCACCGGCCAGCGCCTCGTCAACCTCAGCCTTTTTGGGCAGCAGGCCGACAACGGCGGCGCTTGCAGCAAACATCGGCAAAAGCGTGCGGTCGGCATTGGCTTCCTGCGCCAGCGCATGAATACGCTGCACGGCGGCGACTGTATTCAGGTCGTCGGCCAGCGCATCGAGCACGATCGGGCACGGTTCGGTGCCGACCGGAATGTCGGACGGGTCGACCGCCGGCCACTTGGCGAAAAGCCGTTCGGCCTCTTCCAGCCGCTTCACCGAAAAATCGATCGGCTCGCGGTAATGGGTCATCAGCATGGCGAGACGCAACACATCGCCCGGCCATTGGCGGCCGCCGAACGTGTCGGTTTCTAGCAGCTGGTTGATGGTGATGAAGTTGCCGTCCGACTTCGACATCTTGCGGCCTTCGACCTGCACGAAGCCGTTATGCATCCACACATTCGCCATCACTTCGGTGCCATGGGCGCAGCGCGACTGGGCGATTTCGTTCTCATGATGCGGAAAAATCAGGTCCAGCCCACCGCCATGGATGTCGAAGACGTCGCCGAGATAACGGCCGCTCATCGCCGAGCATTCGATATGCCAGCCCGGACGACCGCGGCCCCAGGGGCTTTCCCAGCCGGGTTCGTTATGGGAGGACAGTTTCCACAAAACGAAATCGCCGGGGTTCTTCTTGTGCGCATCGACGGCGACGCGCGCGCCGGCCTGCTGTTCGTCCAGCGGACGTTTGGAAAGCTGACCGTAATCCGTCATCGATTTGGTATCGAACAGCACTTCGCCTTCAGCCACATAGGCATGGCCGCGGGCGATCAGCTTTTCGATGATCTCGATCATCTGCGCGATATTGTCGGTGGCGCGCGGTTCGATTGTCGGCTCGAGGCAGCCCAGTGCCGCGACATCCTGGTGAAATTGCTTCGCCGTCTTTTCCGTCACCGCATGGATGGCGTCATTGAGCGGCAGATGCGGAAAATCGCGCAGCGCCCTTGCGTTGATCTTGTCGTCGACGTCGGTGATGTTGCGCGCATAGGTGACGTGGGCAGCGCCATAGACATGGGTGAGCAACCGGAACAGCACGTCGAACACGATGACCGGGCGGGCATTGCCGATATGGGCGAAATCATAGACCGTCGGGCCGCAGACATACATGCGCACGTTGTCGGCATCGATCGGCTGGAACACCGATTTCTCGCGGATCAAGGTATTGTATAGCTTGAGCGTGGCGCTCATCGAAAAATTCTCCCAACGTCAACAAGGCATGCCGCAACCGGTACCGGACCGGGGCGTTTGTCTTCAAGGCTTTTCGAGAGACGAAAACGGCCGGACCAGCGCGAACGCTAGCGGATAATGTTCCCACAAATGGAAATCTTCGTTTTCATGGCGTCGGTTATGGCGCGGGCGGTGGGTTTGGTCAAGGGGAGGGCGCGGCGCGCCGACGCCGTCCATGCGCTTTTCGCTCTATTTGCCGGACCCCTGCGAAGCACTACGATATAGAGCTGCGAGATACCTGCGTGATACGAACGCCGAAACCGCAACGACAACGGCGATCACGACAATTGCGATGACGAGGTGCACATGCAGCCGCAATCGCCCGAACAGCATTTCGACCGCATTGCCGAACAGATAACCGATCGTGGTGATAAGCACGGCCCAGACAATGGCGGCGATGAAATTGAGTATGACGAATCGGGTAACTGGCACAGAGCTGAGCCCGATCGCGATGGGACTGACCGTCCGCATCCCATAGATAAAGCGAAAGGCGAGGATGAAGACGGTCGGATGGGTTTCCAGGAGTTGGTTGACCTTCTGTGCCGTATCGGTTTTCAGGAAACGTTGAACCAGCGCCAGCCGGTTGGCATAACGCCCGGCAAGGAACCATGCCTGATCCGCCGCAAATGAACCGAGAGCCGCTGCCGTCGCCGCTTCCCACCAGGTCATGAAATGTCGGTGTGCGAAAACACCGCCGAGGAACACCGCAGTCTCGCCTTCGAAGGCGGCTCCCAGAAAGACCGCGAGCACGCCGTATTGGGAAATCAGGGTTTCGAGCGAAAAATGTTCGAAAGGCAAGAACGGGCCTCCGGCATTGCGAGATATGAGGTCTGCATAGTCAAGTTAGGGGAACTGCAGCCAAAGTCATGCCGGATATTATCTTGACGTGCTCGGTTCACTCCGGCGGCCGGTAATCCACGAACCGGTTTTCGCGCACGACGAACAACCGGCCGCTGTCCGTTACATCCGGCGAGGCGAGCGGCAGGATTTTCGCCGCGACCTCGGAGGGATGCGGCAGGGTTTCCGGATCTTCGCCGGGCATGGCCTGGGCGCGCATGGCGGTGCGGGTGGCGCCCGGGTTGACCAGATTGATCTTCAGGGATGTGTGCGCCATTTCCTCGGCCCAGATCCGGCCCATCGTCTCGACCGCCGCCTTCGACATCGCATACGCGCCCCAGAAGGCACGCGGGTTGGTGGCGACGCCGGAAGAAAGCAGGATCGCGCGACCGGCGTCGGACTTCACCAGCAGCGGCTCCAGCGAGCGGATGAGCCGCCACATGGCCGTGACATTGGTGGTCATGACGCGGTCAAAGACTTTTGCCTCGACATGGGCAATCGGCGCGATAACGCCGAGAATGCTGGCATTGGCGACCAGAATGTCGAGCTTGCCCCAGCGCTCGAAAATTGAGGCACCCAGCCTGTCGATCGCATCCATGTCCGAGAGATCGAAGGGAACGAGCGTCGCCGAACTGCCGACCGCCTTGATCTCGTCGTCGAGTTCCTCAAGGCCACCCACAGTGCGGGCGCAGGCGATCACATGCGCGCCGGCCTTGGCCAGTTCCAGCGCCGTGAAATACCCGATGCCGCGCGAGGCGCCGGTGACAAGCGCTATCCTGCCTTTGAGATCGATGGTCATGTTTCCCGCCCCCGCGTCAATGATGGTGTTTCGGCCCAAAAAGAAGGCCGCGTTTCCGCAGCCTTCTAGAACGTTTCTCAAATCTTGGAAACCGGTGGGACGGAGTGTCTCACCCGTTGCTGGCGAGCAGCGAGACCTTGCGGCCGACGGCTTCGCCGTCCTTGTCGAGAAGACGCGTCGGGTAGTCGCCGGTGAAATAGTGGTCGGTGAATTGCGGGCGCGCATTATTGCGGTCTTCGCCGCCGACGGCCTGGTACAGGCCGTTGATCGACAGGAATTCGAGACTGTCGCAGCCGATATACTTGCACATCGCTTCCAGGCTTTCATACTGGTTGGCGAGCAGCTTTTCCCGGTCCGGCGTGTCGATGCCATAGAAGTCCGGGTAATAGATCATCGGGCTGGCGACGCGAAGATGCACTTCCTTGGCGCCGGCATCGCGCATCATCTGCACGATCTTGACCGAGGTGGTGCCGCGAACGACCGAGTCATCCACGAGGACGACGCGCTTGCCTTCGATCATCGCCCGGTTGGCCGAGTGCTTCAGCTTTACGCCGAAGGCGCGAATCTGCTGGGTCGGTTCGATGAAGGTGCGGCCGACATAGTGGTTGCGGATGATGCCGTATTCGAACGGGATGCCGCTCTGCTGGGCATAACCGAGCGCTGCCGGCGTGCCGCCATCGGGAACCGGAACGACGACATCCGCCTCGACCGGAGCTTCCTTGGCGAGGTTGATGCCCATATTCTTGCGCGCAACATAAACGCTGCGGCCGCCGACGACCGAATCCGGACGGGCGAAATAGACATATTCGAACAGGCAGAGACGTTCCGGCTGGCCGTTGCCGGCCTTGCGGGCGTCGATCGAGATCGAGCCATCCGCCTGGATTTCGCAGATGATGACTTCGCCGTTTTCGACGTCACGAACGAATCTCGCGCCGATGATATCAAGCGCACAGCTTTCCGACGCGAAGATCGGCTTGCCGTCAAGCTCGCCCATGACCAGCGGACGGATGCCGGTGGGATCGCGCGCGGCGATCAGCTTGGTGCGAGTGATCGCGACCATCGAATAACCGCCTTCCATCTGCCGGATCGCATCGATGAAGCGATCGGCCGTGGAGGAATAGCGGGAGCGGGCGATAAGGTGGAGGACGACTTCGGTATCCGAGGTCGACTGACAGATGGCGCCACCGGCGATCAGCTGACGACGCAGGGTCAGGCCGTTGGTGAAATTGCCGTTATGGGCAATCGCGATGCCGCCGACTTCGAGTTCGGCAAACAGCGGCTGCACGTTTCTGAGCGCCACTTCGCCGGTCGTCGAATAACGGACATGACCGATGGAGATATTGCCGGGCAGCTTCGCGAGGGTTGCCGGGTCTGTATAATGGTCGCCGACGAGGCCCATGCGGCGTTCCGAATGGAAGCGCAGACCGTCGAAGGATACGATGCCGGCCGCTTCTTGGCCGCGATGCTGCAGGGCGTGAAGCCCGAGCGCCGTCAGCGTTGCCGCATCCGGATGGCCGAGAATGCCGAACACGCCGCACTCTTCGTGCAGGGTGTCGTCCTCCCATTCATTGCGGGAGAGATTGACATCGAAAGTTTGCGAAGCCGACTGGTCCATCGTGAGCCTGTGCCCTTGATCTAAAATGGAAAGGCCGGCCGGGGATTTTGATCCCCGGAGCCAGCCCGCTCTCTATCTGAATTCAAGTCATACCACAAATGGTGACGAATTGCGCTGCATCAAGCGCAACACAGCGTCAATTATTTGTTGCAGGTGCGTCGCCCACCGGGGGCAGTTCCTGGCCGGGCTGAACATCGGCCGGCGCTTCTTCCTTGCCGGTGATGCGGGCGCGGATCTGCGGTTCGATGTCCTCTGGAAGCACGGCTTCCAGGCGACCAACCAGCGTATCGAGGAACGGCTTCGATTTTGCCTGCGTAACCCAGGCCGGCTGCGCCTGGACGGGAACAAGCCAGTTCCAAAAGGCGGTGGCGATGACCAGAAGGAGAATGCCGCGCGCCGCGCCGAAGAGGAAACCGAGCGTGCGGTCGAGCGCACCGATGCGGCTGTCGATGATGAAATCGGCAATCCTCGAGGTGATGAAGGAGATCACGATCAGCGCGACAAGGAAGATGATGCCCGCCGATGCGGCAATCGCGATGCGATGATCGGACGTGTAACTTTCCGCGTAAGGCACAGCCAGCGGATAAAGGTAATAGGCAGCGGCAACCGAGCCGGCCCACGCCGCGATCGACAGCACTTCGCGGGAAAAGCCGCGGACCATGGCGAGCACCGCAGAAAACAGGGTGACGCCGATGACGATGCCGTCAAAAATCGTGATGGGCATGTAAACTCTACTCCAAGACTACCGTTTCGCGCCGGTGTTTCGTTCCGGCACTGCGCCCGACATGCGGGTGTTGGGCGCAGTCTCATACATCAGCCGGGTGATTAACGGAAGATCAATCATCTTCTCCGGCATTTTGATGGTCTTTCCCCAGCTTCCTTCCTGATCGCGCAATTCGGGAGACGAGATCCGGCAGATCCTCGATCATCGTCCAGCGCGCATTTCCGGATTTTGGCAGTTCGGCTGAGGTCGCCGGCAGCATGGCGCTGGCGAAACCGAGTTTTTCCGCTTCCTTGAGGCGTTGCGCGGTCTGCGACACAGGCCTTACTGCGCCGGAGAGACTGATCTCGCCGAAGAAAACGCAATCGGGCGGCAGCGCGGCTCCGGCAAGCGAGGAGACGAGGGCCGACGCGATGGCCATGTCGGCGGCAGGCTCCGAAATGCGGTAACCGCCAGCTACGTTGAGGTAGACGTCATGCTGGCCGAGCTTCACGCCGCAATGGGCTTCGAGCACGGCGAGGATCATCGCGAGACGCGAACTGTCCCAGCCGACGACGGCGCGGCGCGGGGTGCCGAGCGAGGTCGCCGCCACTAGCGCCTGCACCTCGACCAGAACCGGTCGTGTGCCTTCCATCCCTGCAAAAACGGCAGCACCGGGAGATTTTGCATTGCGTTCGCCGAGAAAAAGTTCGGACGGGTTGGAGACGTCGCGAAGACCCTTGTCGGACATTTCGAACACGCCGATTTCGTCGGTCGGCCCGAAGCGGTTCTTCACCGTGCGCAGGATACGGTAATGATGGCCGCGATCGCCTTCGAAATAAAGCACGGCATCGACCATGTGCTCGACGACACGCGGGCCGGCGATCTGGCCTTCCTTCGTCACATGGCCGACGAGCACCATGGCGGCCCCGGTCTGCTTGGCAAAGCGGATCATCGCCTGCACGCCGGTGCGTACCTGGGTCACCGTGCCGGGCGCAGAATCGGCGGTATCGCTCCACAGCGTCTGGATGGAATCGATGATGACGAGATCGGGGCGCTTGCCTTCGGAAATCGTCGCAAGGATGTCCTCCACATTGGTTTCGGCGGCAAGCAGCACGTCCGAGTCGGCAGCACCCAGGCGCTGGGCGCGCAGGCGCACCTGGGCAACCGCTTCTTCGCCCGAGACATAGATGATCCGGTGCCCCTTGCGGGACAGCGCTGCCGCCGCCTGCATCAGGAGCGTCGACTTGCCGATGCCGGGATCGCCGCCGATCAGCACCGCCGAGCCGCGCACGAAACCGCCGCCCGTTGCCCTGTCGAGTTCGGAAATGCCGGTAAAGACGCGCGGTGCTTCTTCGGTTTCGCCGGAAAGCGTCGTCAGCGCCACCGCACGGCCCTTTTTCGGCGCACGGCCGGGACCACCGCCGATGCCGCCCATCGGGTCTTCCTCAACGATCGTGTTCCACTCGCCGCAGCCATCGCATTTGCCGGCCCAGCGATTGTGCACCGTACCGCAGTTCTGGCACAGGAATTGTGTCTTTGTTTTTGCCATGGGGAAGGTTCAGTCTTTAAATAAATCAGGTGAAAGATTCTGATGGCCGTGAAGAACGCGTACTATGCGAACGGTCGTTTCAAGCCTGCGGAAATAAATACAGCGTCTGCGATAAGGCAGCGCCTTCAATCCCGGCGAGAGATTGTCCCGAGGAGAGCCCGGAAAACCGGTCAGCGCAATCCATTCGATTTTTCGCGTGAGATCCCGGACGAAGTGAGAGGCCACTACCGGATCATCGACAGCGATGTAGAGGAAGATGTCGAGCAGATCCTGATCTGCAAGTGGGGCATAGATCAGACTTTTCGGTTCAATATCCTCATCCCCCGTTCGATGATCGAGTCTGCATGCGCTTCCGCGTTTTCGAAGCTCACAAACTCGCCTCTTTCCAACTGGGCATCAGCCTCGGCAATCATGGCCCGCAGATGCTCGTCCTCGCTTCCAAGACGGCTCAGACCTGCAGCGATGACATCCTGCGCATTATCATAGGCTCCGGACTTCACCTGTTCGTCGATGAAGGCCCGGTCCTTGTCACTGAGATGGATCTCGGTCATTTTGATCTCCTTTTGTTCTCTTTTAGCACGAAGATTTTCGGCTTCCAAGAGGGAAGGTGCAGAGGCAGCGATCGGCCGGGCGAACTCAGTCGTCCGGATAGATGTAGCGCCTCTCGTAACGCAGTCCAAGGCTGGTCAGGACTTCGTAGCCGATCGTACCGCCGGCGCGGGCGGTATCGTCGAGCGATATGTTGGGGCCGAACAGTTCGATATAGTCGCCGGCGCGGATTTCGTTCTCCGGCACGTCCGTCACATCGAAGATCGTCAGGTCCATGGTGACGCGGCCGATGACGGGGACGCGGGTATTGCCGATAAAGCCGAAGGCGCCCGGAGCACCGCCGGCCCGGATCTGTACGCCGGAACCGGAGAGCGAGCGCAGATATCCGTCGGCATAACCGGCCGACACGATCGCAAGCCGGCTGTTGCGCGAGAGCTGATGGGTGGCGCCGTAGCTCACGGTCGAGCCAGACGATGCTTCGCGGATCTGGATGATGCGGGCTTCCGCCTTGGCGACGGACTTCAGCGCCTTCATGCCATTAACCGCCTCGCCGCCATAGGTGGCGATGCCGGGACGGGTGAGGTCGAAGTGATATTCGGGGCCAAGGAAGATGCCGGCCGAGGCCGAAAGACTTGCCGGGACGCCTTCGAAAGCCGCGGCAACCCGTTGGAAAGACTCAAGCTGGGCCCGGTTGAGCGGGGAGGCGGGCGAGTCGCCGCTGTGAAGATGCGACATGACCAGAACGGGTGAAAAACTCGCCGGCCGCGAGACATCCTCGGCAAAGGCGATCGCCTCTGCCAGCGGCAGGCCGAGCCGGTTGAAGCCGGTATCGACATGCAGGGCGCAAGGGTGGTCGCCATGCTCGGCCGTGACGCTCATCCAGAAGGCAAGCTGCTCTTCGGAGATGATGACGGGAACGAGGTCGTTTTCGTAAAACAGCCGCTCCTGGCCCGGCCAGATACCGGAAAGCACGTAGATGCGGGCGTCCGGCGCATAGATGCGCAACGTCACGCCTTCCTGCGCCACGGCGACGAAGAAGTCGCGCGCGCCGGCTTCGTAAAGTGCCGTGCCGCAATCCTCGAGCCCTAGCCCATAGGCATCCGCCTTGACGACGGCGGCGGTGGCAACCGAGCCCGAGCGCCGTGCCATTTCCTTCCAGTTGTCGACGAGTGCGCCGAGATCGACGGTCAGCCGGACGGGGGCAATGTCGAATTCATCCGTATAGATGTCGTCGCTGTCGAAATCGGTCTGTTCTGTCATGATTGTCTCGATCGGATATGCTTCGGAAAGGCAGGTGGCCGATCCTAACCTTTTTGCCGGCCGGAAAAAGGCCGGGCGAGAAGATTCGGGTTCTCCGCACAGGCTTTTGAAAGCGGACAGGTCGCCCTGCGGCGGGAGGCCGAGGGTCGGCTGCGACAGCGGGGCTGCTTCATTCCCGCTAGGCAGAGGATTAGTGTGATCCTGCGTTCGAACAGCATCTGCGGGAAAATCCATGGCCGTGCCAGTCTCCAGGGACGAACTTCTTGCCGCGATCTCCAAGACCTTTGACAGGCTGTGGGAGGATCTTGCCCGTGTCCCGGAAGACCGGGCGATGGAGGCATCCATGGACGGCCATGTGGCCGGAAAGACGATGAGCCCGGCAGATCTCGTCGCCTACCTGATCGGCTGGAACGAGCTTGTGCTGAAATGGCTCGATCGGCATGAGCGGGGCGAGAGGATCGATTTCCCCGAGACAGGGTTCAAGTGGAATGAGCTGGGCCTGCTCGCCGAGAAATTCTACGCGGATTACGAAACCCTCGGCTGGTCGCAGCGACTGGAGCGGTTGAGGAGCGTCAGGGAGCAACTGGTTTCGACGATCTCGGCGCGCTCGAACGACGAGCTTTATGGCAGAAGCTCGTACGGTAAATGGACCATGGGGCGGATGATCCAGTTCAACACGTCGTCTCCCTATGCGAACGCACGGGGCCGCATCCGCAAATGGCTGAAAACGCAGGTCTGAGCGCAAGGTTTGGGTGGCGCCCGGGTCGGCTGCGCCATGCGACGTTATGACAACCCTATGGACATGCGGCTTCGCCTGCAATCGTTTGCTGCTCCTGAGCGAAATTGTTACGCCATTCCCGTACATGGTGCAGACGATACCCGTCGGCTGCATGGGAACAGGGCAGCCTGTGCTGAACCCGACCGCCCCCGCGACTGTGAGCGGCGAGCTTTGCGAAACACCACTGTGGCACCGCGCCATGGGAAGGTTCGACAAGGCATCGACCCGCAAGTCAGGAGACCGACCCTGTACATCCCATCAATCGACGACCGTCGGGTGTGACGGACAGGAGCAAACATGCATATCGAACCGGGCCTTCTAGACGAGGCAAAAATCATTCTGAGCTACGCCACTGCGGCAGGGGCGGGGCTTTTCGCGCTGAAACTGGCGCGAGACACGATCCGCCAGCAGGGGCTCGGCTCGCTGGTCGTGCGGACAGTCATCACTGCCGCGGCAGTCTTTTCGTTCTTCGAACTCCTGCCGCATTATGCCGTCGGCGTGTCCGAGGTGCATTTCATTCTCGGATCGACGCTGTTCCTGCTATTCGGCGCGGCTCCCGCGTCAATCGGGCTGGCGCTCGGGTTGGCAGTTCAAGGCCTGTTCTTCGCCCCGGCAGACCTGCCGCAATATGGAATGAACGTCACGACGCTGCTGGTGCCGCTGTTTACGGTGAAAATCCTGGCGGATCGCATCATCGCGCCGGGCACGGCTTATGTCGATCTTACCTATGTGCAGGCACTGAAACTGTCGACGGCCTATCAGGCCGGCGTCGTCGCCTGGGTCGCGTTCTGGGCCTTTTATGGCGCCGGATTTGCGGCTGACAATCTTATGGCGATCGGAACGTTCGGGATTGCCTATATGTCCGTCATCCTGGTCGAGCCGCTAGCCGATCTGGCCGTACTTGCTGTTGCCAAGACCCTGAATGCCCTGAACGGTTCGACATTCGTGACGCGACGGCTGCATAACGCAGCCTGAACGCGCCGCCGGTCTCCTGTCCTCGCCGGTGTTGCGCCGGCGAGGGGAAGGCTCAAGGTTCTTCGTATTGCGTGAAGCTCGGCTCGGCGAGGTCGGTGAAACGGGTGAATTCCGACTGGAAGGCGAGCTTGACGGTGCCGGTCGGTCCGTGACGCTGCTTGGCGATGATGACGTCGGCGGTGCCCTTGACCTTGTCCATGGTCGCTTCCCATTCCGGATATTTCGGATCGGAAAGATCGCGGGGCTCCATGTTCTTCACGTAATATTCTTCACGGAACACGAAGAGCACGACGTCGGCGTCCTGCTCGATCGAACCTGATTCGCGAAGGTCGGAAAGCTGCGGGCGTTTATCTTCGCGGCTTTCGACGCCGCGCGACAGCTGCGACAGCGCGATGATCGGAACGTTCAGCTCCTTGCCGAGCGCCTTCAGGCCCGTGGTGATCTGGGTGATTTCCTGCACGCGGTTTTCGCCCGACTTGCCGGATCCAGTCATCAGCTGGATATAGTCCACCACCAGGCAATCGAGGCCGCGCTGGCGCTTAAGGCGTCGGGCTCGGGCGGAAAGCTGGGCGATCGAGATACCACCGGTCTGGTCGATGAACAGCGGCACCTTCTGCATCATCTGGGAGCAGGCGACGAGTTTTTCGAAATCGGCCTCGGTAATGTCACCGCGACGGATCTTTGACGACGACACTTCCGTCTGCTCGGAAATGATACGGGTGGCGAGCTGTTCGGACGACATTTCGAGCGAGTAGAAGCCGACGACGCCGCCATTCTTCGCCTTGAACGACCCATCCGGCGCGATTTCCTGCTCGTAGGCGGCTGCGATATTATAGGCGATGTTGGTAGCAAGCGAGGTCTTGCCCATGCCGGGGCGTCCAGCAAGCACGATCAAGTCGGAACGCTGCAACCCGCCCATCTTGCCGTCGAGCGACATGATGCCGGTCGAAATGCCGGAAAGCTGGCCATCGCGTTCGAAGGCCGCGCCCGCCATGTCGATCGCAAGCGCCACCGCGTCGTTGAAAGACTGGAAGCCGCCGTCGTAACGGCCGGTTTCGGCCAGTTCGAACAGGCGGCGTTCGGTATCCTCGATCTGGCTCTGCGGCGGCATGTCGAGCGGCGCGTCATAGGCAATGTTGACGACGTCTTCGCCGATGGTGATCAGCGCCCGGCGAAGCGCCAGATCGTAGATCGCCCGGCCGTAATCCTCCGCGTTGATGATCGAGACGGCGTCTGCGGCAAGACGGGCGAGATATTGCGCCACGGTCAGGTCGCCCACCTTGTCGTCGGCCGGCAGGAAGGTTTTCAGCGTGATCGGGTTGGCGGTCTTGCCCATGCGGATGATGTCGCCGGCGACCTCGTAGATCTTGCGATGCAGGGGCTCATAGAGATGCGGCGGCTTCAGGAAGTCGGAGACGCGGTAATAGGCGTCGTTGTTGACTAGGATCGCGCCGAGCAGCGCCTGTTCCGCCTCGATATTGTTAGGCGCCTCGCGATAGTGCGGCGCTGCATCCTTGTTGCTGAGTGATGCGAGATTGCGCGCGACTTCGTTCATGATCTTCTACCCGTCCTGTCGATTCAAGATGCAGGTTCTAGTGATAACTGCTCGACCTCGAAACCGTGCATTTTGCCTTTGAAGGATTCCCACAGCTATCCACAGCGGACGTCATCTACGCGAAATAAAAAACGTAATGAAGCGACAAATCCGGTTGACTGTGCCCCTTTCGGGGCATGGTCGGAAACAGGTCGCGACTCATCGGAACGATTTCCAGCATAACCCGGAAAAAAGACAAAAAAACGCCCGGCCTTGTGAGACCGGGCGCCATCGCAGAAGGATCTGCGAAACGTTTCTTATTCGTCGTCTTCGGCGTTGCCGTCAGCGTCCGGATCGAAGAAGTCTTCCGGACGAAGCGCATCTTCGTCAACGCCGTAGATGGCGTCGGCGGAGGTGAGGCTTTCGCCGTGGGCCTGACGTTCTGCTTCTTCAGCCGAACGGGCAACGTTGACCGAGACCTGGATCTCGACTTCCGAATGCAGGTGCAGGGTTACTTCGTGCAGGCCGATGGCCTTGATCGGGTGGTTCAGGTCGACCTGGTTGCGGCCGACGTTGAAGCCTTCGGCAGCCAGTGCGTCCATGACGTCGCGGGCAGCGACCGAACCGTAGAGCTGGCCGGTTTCGCCAGCCGAACGAACGATGACGAAGGTCTTGCCGGCGAGAGCGTCGGCAACCGTCTGGGCTTCGCCCTTGCGCTCGAGGTTACGGGCTTCGAGTGTGGCGCGCTCGGATTCAAAACGCTTCTTGTTGGCGTCGTTGGCGCGGAGCGCCTTGCCCTGCGGCAGCAGGAAGTTACGAGCGTAACCGTCGCGAACCTTTACGGTTTCGCCCATCTGGCCGAGCTTCGGCACGCGTTCAAGCAGGATGACTTGCATGTTGGAGTTCCTTTCTGGTCTTCAATTGTCTGGATTGGTTGTGTTCTGATCCGTGTCGCCCTTTGCCGGCGTCAGCGCGATGGTCCGGCGGGTATCCGTGAGACCGAGCGCGAGGATCGCGAAGGCGGGAATGACGAGCATGGAGGAGAGGTATGAGAGCACGAGGACGGGCATGCGCCAGTCTTTGCCCTGACTGCGGAAATGGATGGCGGCAAAACCCGACAGCAGGAAACCTGCGCCGAACGTGCCGCTGATCGTCGCGCCGATCATCGCCGGTACGCCGCCGAGGAAGGTCATGACGATGCCGGCGAGGAAGATGTAGATCGCATGACGGTTCATGCGAAGCGCCGACGGCATGTCCTCACGCGGACGAAGCGCGCGGCCCGAACGCGAGACGATGCGCATGGCGAGATAGAAGGCTGCAAACAGCAGCATCACCCAGATGCCGCCCTGAACCATGGGCAGCAGCATCAGCATCGTGGTTTTCAGCTGTGCGACGCCGGCGGCATCGAGCGCCATGCCCGGCTCCTGGGTCTGCAGCGCCGAACTCAGCGCATCGACGATCTGGCCGACCAGTTCCGGTCCGTAGCCGATGGCGACGCCAAGCGCGATGACGGCAAGCGTAACCAGGCCGCAAAGATGGAGGAGGATATCCGAGATCGGGTACCAGGCGAGCAGGTTGTCGGGGCCGCCGAGTTCGGAGGCCGGACGCGCCAGATTGGCGAGATGCGACAGCCAGCCGGCCGGGATCAGCGTGAAGATCGCCATGGTGACGGCAAAGATCGGCGAGATGAGGATAGCGCCGAGGATGCCCGACGTGACGATACCGGTGATTGCCGCGCGGTTGCCCCAGCCGAGGCCGGCAACGAAGATGGGAAGGGCCGAAGCCGCGTAAAGGACAGCAGCAAAAGACGACTGCGTGTTCGCACCCATCACGAGGAGGGTGGCGACGACGCCGGCCAGAATGCCGGTGGGCAGCACTGTCTGTGTCTTGTTCATTACGCTCTCGCTGTCCTGCCAGATCAAGCAGTTAGGGGATGGGCCTGAATCACTTTGACAGGCGCTTCATCCCCAACATGGGGTTTGTACCGCAGGTCCCGTTCGAGCGAGGCTCGGGCGAAAGGTATCTGCGGCATGTAGAATTCCGATCCGCGCCCAACGCGGAAGGGAGAATGAACCCGCTGACTTTTGATCAGCGGGTCCGGTATTCACTTACGATACGACGTAAGGCAGCAGGCCGAGGAAACGGGCGCGCTTGATGGCCTGGGCCAGTTCGCGCTGCTTCTTCTGGGAAACTGCGGTGATACGCGAAGGTACGATCTTGCCGCGCTCGGAAATGTAGCGCTGCAGGAGACGAACGTCCTTGTAGTCGATCTTCGGTGCGTTTGCGCCCGAGAAGGGGCACGTCTTGCGACGACGATGGAAAGGACGGCGAGCCGGGGACGAGGATACGTCAGCCATTGTGTTTTCTCCTTAGACCCAATTAGGATTCGCGCGGAGCGGACGGGCGCGGTGCGCGCTCGAAACCGCCTTCACGCGGAGGACGATCGCCGAATTCGCGGCGCGGGCCACGATCGCCGAAGTCGCGGCGCGGGCCACGATCGTCACGCGGACGGTCGTCGCGGTCGCGCTTCTGCATCATGGCAGACGGGCCTTCTTCGTGCTTCTCGACGGAGAGCGTCATGTAGCGAAGAACGTCTTCGTTGATGCGCATCTGACGTTCCATCTCGTGCACGGCAGCAGCCGGAGCATCGATGTCCATCAGGGCGTAGTGAGCCTTGCGGTTCTTCTTCATGCGGTACGTCAGGGACTTGAGGCCCCAGTTTTCGACGCGCCCGACCTTGCCACCATTAGCTTCGATGACGCCCTTGTACTGTTCGACGAGGGCTTCAACCTGCTGAGCGGACATATCCTGCCGGGCAAGGAATACGTGTTCGTAAAGAGCCATGTAAGCTTTGCCTTTTCTTGCGGTTGTTGTGTCACCCGGTTTCGGCGGCTAAGCCTCAACGACTGCTCCTGATGGCCCAAGAGGCCGGCAAGAAAAGCTGTTGTTTCGAGACGGTCGAGAGCGGAGACACGGGAGGCCGGAAAACTTTCGTTCCTGAGGTCGCGATAAGCGAACCTGCCCTCCGTTCAGCCACCAGCCAGAAGACCGGGTGTTTCGAACACGGCGGCTTATACGGGTTTTTCGGCGAAAGGCAAGGGGGAGGCTTTTCTGTCGGACGCTTCGTAGCCGGCCGGGGACGGTTTCGCCACGCATAATCATTGATTGCGGTTTGCTGAAATACGACCTAGGATTGAAGGTGTAAAATTATGCACCTTTGAAGGAGGGCGAAATGTTGCATGGGGAGAAGATTTTCGACGTCGTTGCACCGCGTTCCAAATTCTACCAGGGCGGGTTCGGCCGTCTCTTTCCGGAACTGGAGCCGTGGGTGCCTTCGATACCCGTTCCAATAGCCGCAGGCATAGGCAGTGCTCAGGCGCTGGAAGACCATTTCATGGCATTCGTTGCGGCTAACATGGTGGACGTGGCGGGTGCGGGAGGCAGAGATACAAGATTGCCCTCGGGTTACGTCTATCTTGGTCAATTCATCGACCACGATATCACGCATGACGTGACGCCACTGAGCGAAGCCGAGGTGGATCCAAACCGCTTGCACAATTTCAGGACCCCGAGGCTCGATCTGGACAGCCTTTACGGAGCCGGGACGAAGGATCAGCCCTATCTCTATGAGCCGGGGACGGGCAAATTCCGTATCGGTGCCGTCGGCGAGACGGCTTTTCATGACTTGCCTCGCCATCAGGGTACCGCCTTGATCGGCGATCCCCGAAATGACGAGAATATCATCGTCGCTCAGGTTCATCTCGCCTTCCTGCTCGCCCACAATACCCTGTTTGACGAGGCTGTAGCGCAGGAAATGGCCAGGCCGTTCGAGCAGGCGCGCCGGACGTTGCGCTGGCTGTACCAATGGGTTGCCTGGAAAGACTATGTTTCACGCATCTGTCGACCCGAGATCCACGCCGATGCCTTGAGGCGGAAAATCGACGCGGCACCGCTTGAAATATGGGAGGCGGGATATGAGGATATCTATGACTGGAAGGTCAATCCCTTCATGCCCGTTGAATTCTCGGTCGCTGCCTATCGCTTCGGCCATACGCTTGTACGCGGCGGCTACCAGACGAATATCGGCAATGGCATCGGCAACGGCTTTCCCACTTTTACAGCGCCCGGAGGCAGAGGCGACCTACGCGGCGGCGGGCCGCTTCCGGCAGATAGGGTTGTTCAATGGGACTGGTTTCTGCAGATGGTGTCATCACGTGCACCGGACTTTCCGCAGGTTACACGAGCCTTCGATCCGCTGCTCGTGACAGCTCTGACGCAAATGCCGGAGGATCCGGTCAATCCGAGCAATCCCAACTTCATTCTTAACGTGCTGGCCGCGCGAAACCTTGTGCGTGGTGTGCGGATGCAGTTGCCTGCGGCGAGTGCTGTCGCCCGAAAACTGGGACTGCCGCATCTCGATATAAGGATGCAGGAGGATGAGGCGCTCTGGTTCTATATTTTGCGGGAGGCGCAGTCGGAAGCTCCGCTGGGCAGTGATGGAGATCGACTCGGGGTTCTGGGGTCCATACTTGTGGCTGCCACCTTTGCCGGTTTGCTGAAGGGCGACCCGTTGTCCTTCTTCAATCTTGAGCCTGGGTGGACGCCCGACAGGGACCCGCTTTTGAGCGGTCTTGAGGCGCGGTTGGGTCTTAATCAAGATGCCGGGGCTGAGGGCAATGTCCCGTGGGGTCTGCCCTCCATCATCAGGCTGTCCGGCCTGCCGGTCGACGGGGCGGGTTTCTAGTGATGCGGCAAGGGTGGCCATGCTGCTTGAGCATGGCCGTCCATTTTCAGATCGGCATCGGATAGTGCCGGTGAACCTCGGCGATATCGGCTGTCACTTCGCTTGAGAGTGTCAGGCTGGCGGCGCCGATATCCGTTTTCAGCTGCTCCATCGTCGTGGCGCCGATGATGACGGAGGCCATGAAGGGGCGCGCCAGGCAGAAGGCGAGCGCCAGCTGGGCCGGGTCGATCCCGTGTTTTGCGGCAACCTCGAGATAGGATTTGACCGCCGGTTCCTGCTTGGGCTGCAGGCGGCCGCCGAGGTCGGCGTTGATCGTCGCGCGTGAACCGGCAGGCCGGGCACCGTTCAGGTATTTGCCGGTCAGCAGGCCGGCGGCAAGTGGAGAATAGGCCATCAGGCCGACATCGCCGTGATGGGCGACTTCGGCCAGATCGAGATCGAATGTACGATAGAGAAGATTGTATTCGTTCTGGATCGACGCGACGCGCGGCAGGGCTTTTTCCTCAGCCAGACGAAGATATTGCATCGTGCCCCAGGCGGTCTCGTTGGAAAGGCCGATGGCGCGGATTTTCCCGGCCTTTACCAGGTCGTCCAGCGTCTGCAGCTTTTCCAGAATGTCGGTGACGGACTTTTCACGGTCCTGCGTGGTCGCGTCGAAATCCCAGGAATTGCGGAAATGGTAATGGCTGCGGTTCGGCCAATGGATCTGGTAGAGGTCGATATGATCGGTCTGCAGGCGTTTCAGGCTGGCATCGACCGCCTCGCGGATGGTCGCGGCCTCGATCGGTCGGCCCTGCCGGATATGCGGACGGCCGGCACCGGCGATCTTGGTGGCAATCACGATATCGTCGCGACTGGCCCGCTTCTTCAGCCATGTCCCGATATATTCTTCGGTACGGCCGTAGGTTTCGCCGCTGACCGGCGTGGTCGGGTAAAGTTCGGCCGTATCGAAAAAGTTGACGCCGTTCTCGACGGCATAATCCATTTGCGCATGCGCTTCGGCTTCGGTGTTTTGTGTACCCCAGGTCATGGTTCCGAGGCAGATTTCCGACACGGAAAAATCCGTTCGGCCGAGTTTGTTGAATTTCATGGAAAAATCGTCCCGTCTTTGAAGACGTCGAACTTAAGCGGGATTTGCTGTTTCGCAAGGGAGGAATGAAGCGCTTTGGTGGTGACTTCGCGAAAAATTTATGTCGGCCGGCTCGAAAATGCTGAAAAAGTTCTAGTTCATCCCGAAGTGGTGCTTCTCAGCTTCAAAAACTGAGCGTGTGTAGAATAAATTTGCGGAGAACTGAATGGCCGATCATAACGCGCAATTTGACGAACGCGGTTTCCCCGATGCCGGTGATCCGCCCAAAACGGGGCGGTGGAAACTCATTGGTCCCGGCATCGTGGTTGCCGTCACGGGCGTCGGCGCCGGCGATCTGGTCGCCACGCTGATTGCCGGTTCGCGTTTCGGCTACGCCTTGTTATGGGCCGCCGTGATCGGCTGTATCGTCAAGATTGCGCTGGCGGAAGGTTCGGCCCGCTATCACCTCGCCACCGGTTCCACCATGCTGGACGGCTGGAAGTCGCTCGGCAGATGGACGAGCTGGTATTTTGGCATCTACATCATGATCTGGGGTTTCGTGTATGGCGCGACCGCCATGAGCGCGACAGCGCTGCCGCTCGCCGCACTCTTCCCCTTCCTGCCGCTTTGGGCCTGGGCGATGTTGTCCGGCCTCATCTGCGCCGCCTTCGTGGCCTTCAACCGTTATGAAGTCTTCGAGAACGTGATGAAAATCTTCATCGCCATCATGTTCATCATCGTGGTCGGTATCGCCATCCTCGTCGCGCCGGATGTCGGTGCGGCTCTGACCGGCCTCGTTCCGAGCATCCCCGAAGGCTCCGCCATCTATACGCTCGGCCTTATCGGTGGCGTCGGCGGCACCATCACCATGGCCTCCTACGGTTACTGGGTAAATGCCAAGGGCTGGCGCACGCCGGCCTGGATGGGCGTCATGCGCCTCGACAACCGCGTCGCCTATATCATGACGGGCATCTTCGTCATCGCCATGCTGATCGTCGGTGCCGAACTGCTCTATACCGCCCAGATCGCGCTTTCGACCGGTGACCGGGGCCTGCTGGATCTCGACGAGGTTCTGGAACAGCGCTTTGGTCCGTTCGTTGCCAAGGCATTCCTGTTCGGCTTCTTCGCCACCACCATTTCCTCCATTCTCGGGGTGTGGCACGGGGTGTCGCTGCTGTTTGCCGATTTCGTTCGCACCGTGCGCGGTGGCGAAAGCGGTTCGCGCGAAGGTCTGGAAAAGACGCCGGCCTTCAAGTTCTACCTGTTCTGGCTCACCATCCCGCCGATGGCGCTCCTCTGGTTCGGTCGCCCGTTCACGCTCGTCATCATCTATGGTGCGCTCGGGGCATTCTTCATGCCGTTCCTGGCGATCACGCTCATCTGGCTGCTGAATTCCTCGCGCGTGCCGAAGGAATGGCGCAATGGCTGGCTGTCCAACGGCCTGCTGGGCGCCGCAGCACTTCTGTTCGTCGTGCTCTGCGTCAACGAAGTCATCGGCCTCGTTTCTGGCGGTTAGCAGGGGGTAAGGGGTGGCGAAAACCCCGAAACCCTTGACTCTTAAGGCCGGAATGTGAATGGAGAGGCAAAATCAGGGAAAGGAAACGACCCCAATGAGCACTTCAGCGAGCATCGCATTCACATTCCCCGGCCAGGGAAGCCAGGCCGTCGGCATGGGCAAGGAACTGGCCGATGCCTTTCCGGAAGCCCGCGCGGTTTTCGCGGAAGTCGATGACGCACTCGGCCAGAAACTCTCCGACATCATGTGGAATGGTCCGGAAGAAACGCTGACCCTGACGGCCAACGCCCAGCCGGCGCTGATGGCCGTTTCGATCGCCACGATGCGCGTGCTCGAAGCCCGCGGCCTGACGCTGGCCGACAAGGTCGCCTATGTGGCCGGCCATTCGCTTGGCGAATATTCGGCTCTTTGTGCCGCCGGTACCTTTTCGCTGTCCGATACGGCAAAGCTCCTGCGCATCCGCGGTGACGCGATGCAGTCGGCGGTTCCGGTCGGGCAGGGTGCAATGGCGGCGATCATCGGCCTTGAGCACGGCGACGTAGACGCCATTTGTGCTGCGGCGCGTGCCGAAGGCGTCTGCCAGATCGCCAACGACAATGGCGGCGGACAGCTTGTCATCTCGGGCTCCAAGGCTGCCGTCGAAAAAGCAGCGGCCCTTGCGACCGAAAAGGGTGCTAAGCGCGCCATCATGCTGCCGGTCTCCGCGCCCTTCCATTCCGACCTGATGGCGCCCGCCGCCGATGCGATGCGCCATGCGCTGGCAAAGGTCGAGAAAAAGAGCCCGGTCGTGCCGGTCGTGGCCAATGTCCGCGCAGCACCGGTTTCCGATGCGGACGAGATCGCTCAGCTGCTCGTCACCCAGGTGACCGGACAGGTTCGCTGGCGCGAGACCGTCGAGTGGTTCGGCGCCAATGGCGTGACCACGCTTTATGAAATCGGCTCCGGAAAGGTGCTGACGGGTCTTGCCCGCCGCATCGACAAGAATATCTCTGGCGTAGCCGTCAACACCCCGGCCGATATCGATGCGGCGATTGCCGCCATTCTCGGCTGAAGAAAAGGATTTCGATATGTTTGATCTGACCGGCCGCAAGGCTCTTGTCACGGGTGCCACAGGTGGCCTCGGCGAAGAGATCGCCCGTCTGCTGCATAAGCAGGGCGCCATCGTCGGCCTGCATGGCACGCGCGTCGAAAAGCTGGAAGCCCTTGCCGCCGAACTCGGCGAACGCGTCCACATCTTTCCGGCAAACCTTTCAGACCGCGCCGAAGTCAAGGCGCTTGGTGAAAAGGCAGAAGCCGAACTCGGCGGGATCGACATTCTCGTCAACAATGCCGGCATCACCAAGGACGGTCTTTTCGTGCGCATGAGCGACGAGGACTGGGATGCGGTTCTCGAAGTCAACCTGACCTCGGTCTTCCGCCTGACGCGCGAACTGACGCACCCGATGATGCGCCGCCGCCATGGCCGCATCATCAACATCACCTCGATCGTCGGCGTGACCGGCAATCCGGGCCAGGCGAACTATTGCGCGTCCAAGGCCGGCATGATCGGCTTCTCCAAGTCGCTTGCCCAGGAAATCGCCACCCGCAACGTCACGGTCAACTGCGTGGCTCCCGGATTCATCGAAAGCGCCATGACCGGCAAGCTGAACGACAAGCAGAAAGATGCGATCATGGGGGCTATCCCGATGAAGCGCATGGGCGCCGGATCGGACATTGCGGCAGCCGTTCTCTACCTCGCTTCGGACGAGGCAGGCTACGTCACCGGGCAGACGCTGCACGTCAATGGTGGCATGGCAATGATCTGATTGCCGGACTTGGTTCGCGAAAGCAGTGGAGAACAAGGGTTCTGCGCTGTGGGAGGGAACAAATTCTGGCTTTTCGGAACAGTCAAACCGTGTTAATCGGGCCATGACTGTGAAAAAGTCACCCTGAAATTCAGGTCGTCATATTGCGTGAGCAATGTTGTACGGAACCGGAAAAGGGGTGGCGGGGTTTGCCGACATCGGCACCCGAAAGGTGCAGTTGAAGGTTTAACAGGACGAGGATGCCACACCGGCATCCGGTGAAAGATAAAGGTCGAGGAAACCGACATGAGCGATATCGCAGAACGCGTTAAGAAAATTGTTATTGATCATCTCGGCGTCGATGCCGACAAGGTTGTTGAAGGCGCAAGCTTCATCGACGATCTGGGTGCGGATTCGCTCGACACCGTCGAACTGGTCATGGCGTTCGAAGAAGAGTTCGGCGTTGAAATTCCGGACGACGCTGCCGACTCGATCCTGACCGTCGGTGACGCGGTCAAGTTCATCGAGAAGGCCCAGGCCTAATCGACGACATATCAGGGACGACCGCCTGCGTTTGTGCAGGTCGCGATCCCTCAGGACGGCCCGCTAGTTCGGGCCGTTTCAGCAATTAAAACATGGAAAAACGGGGTGGGGCACTGGCGATGAGGCGTGTCGTTATCACCGGTACCGGCATGGTATCACCGCTTGGAAGCGGAACGGAAGTCACCTGGCAGCGCCTGCTTGCAGGCCAGAACGGGGCAAGACTGGTCACTGAATTCGAAGTCGAGGATCTGCCGGCGAAGATCGCCTGCCGCATCCCCGTCGGCGATGGAACAGACGGCACGTTCAATGCCGATCAGTGGCTGGAACCCAAAGAACAGCGCAAGGTCGACCCCTTCATTCTTTACGGCATGGCTGCCGCCGAAATGGCGCTTAACGATGCCGGCTGGCATCCGAAGACCGACGAAGACCAGATCGCCACCGGCGTTCTGATCGGTTCGGGTATCGGCGGCCTCGAAGGCATCGTAGAGGCGGGCTATACGCTCCGCGACAAAGGACCGCGCCGCGTTTCGCCTTTCTTCATTCCCGGCCGCCTGATCAATCTCGTATCCGGCCAGGTTTCGATCCGCCACAAGCTGCGCGGGCCCAACCATTCTGTCGTGACCGCTTGTTCCACCGGCGCCCATGCGATCGGTGATGCGGCGCGGCTGATCATTTTCGGCGATGCCGATGTGATGGTGGCCGGCGGCACGGAATCACCGGTTTGCCGTATCGGGATGGCCGGCTTTGCCGCATGCAAGGCGTTGTCGACCCAGCACAACGACGATCCGACCAAGGCCTCGCGCCCCTATGACCGCGACCGCGACGGTTTCGTCATGGGCGAGGGCGCCGGCATCGTGGTTCTGGAAGAACTGGAACATGCCAAGGCACGCGGCGCCAAGATCTATGCCGAAGTCGTCGGTTACGGTCTGTCGGGCGATGCCTATCACATCACCGCACCGTCGGAAGACGGCGACGGCGCTTTCCGCTGCATGACCATGGCGCTGAAGCGCGCCGGTCTGAGCCCCTCGGATCTCGACTATATCAACGCCCATGGCACGTCGACCATGGCCGACACGATTGAACTCGGAGCTGTCGAGCGTCTGGTCGGCAATGCGGCCTCGAAGGTCTCGATGTCGTCGACCAAGTCGGCCATCGGCCATCTTCTGGGAGCCGCCGGAGCCGTCGAGGCAATCTTTGCGACGCTTGCGATCCGCGACAACATCGTGCCGCCGACACTCAATCTCGACAATCCCGATGTCGACACGGCGATCGATCTCGTGCCGCACACGGCACGCAAACGCGATGTCAATGTCGCCCTGTCGAACTCTTTCGGCTTCGGCGGCACCAATGCATCGCTGGTGTTGAAGCGCTACGACGCGTAATTGTGATCACCTCCATCGCCGGCTGGACGCTACAGTCCGGCCGGCACCATGTTCTGAACCTGCTTTTTGCCGTATTGCTTGGCCAAACAGCAGGCAATGATTCCAATTAATGCAAATGGGGGTGCGGTTGAGCAATTCCGATAATGGTGGCGAGCTTCCGCCCGGCGGTAGCAATGCAGCCAACAACGGCAGCAGCCGCGGTCCGATCATTCCCAAGTCGCCGAACGAAGCCCTGAAGCCTGAACGTGTTCCGGATCCGCCGAGACGTTCGAAGAAAGCCCGCAGCCAGGTCATCATCTTCTTCAACTTCGTGATGACGATGCTTGTTCTCGTGTGCCTCGCGGGCGCGGCTATCTTCTATTATGCGCTGTCGACCTACCACGGTCCGGGTCCGCTTCAAGCCAATACCAATTTCGTCGTGCGCGAAGGCGCCGGCATTGCCGAGATCGCCACCAGCCTGGAGCGCAACGAGATCATCGAGGATGCGCGGGTCTTCCGTTACGTGACCTCGGTCAATCTCGGTTATGCCGGTTCGGCCGAGAACCGTCGTAGCCTCAAGGCCGGTGAATACGAGATCAAGGCCCATGCCACGATGCAGGAGGTCGCGGATCTTCTGGAATCCGGAAAATCCATTCTCTATTCGATCTCGATGCCGGAAGGTCTGACCGTTCGTCAGATGGCGCTGAGACTGAGGGAAGATACGATACTGGAGGGCAATCTGCCGTCGGACCTGCCAACGGAAGGCAGCCTGAGGCCCGATACCTACAAATTTTCCCGCGGCACCAATCGTGCCGAGATCCTGTCTCAGATGCATGCCGCCCAGCAGAAGCTCATCGACCAGATCTGGGAACGCCGCGACCCGGACCTGCCGATCAAGACGAAGGAAGAATTCGTCGTTCTGGCCTCGATCGTCGAGCGCGAAACCGGCAAGGATGACGAGCGGGCCCATGTCGCCTCCGTCTTCTATAACCGGCTGCAGAAGGGCATGCGCCTCCAATCCGATCCGACGATCATCTACGGCATCTTCGGCGGCGACGGAAAGCCGTCCGACCGCCCGATCTACCGCTCCGACCTGCAGAAAGAGACGCCCTACAACACCTACAAGATCAAGGGCTTGCCGCCGACGCCGATTTCCAATCCGGGCCGTGCAGCACTCGAAGCCGTCGCCAATCCGTGGCGGACCAAGGATCTCTACTTCGTCGCCGACGGCACGGGTGGTCACGTGTTTGCACCGACGCTGGAAGAGCATAACGCCAACGTCAAGCGCTGGCGCAGGATCGAGGCCGAGCGCAAGGCTGGCACTGCTGCTGCAAACCAGTCAGACGAGGTCGTTGACGGTCAGCCCGACGGCGCCGACGCCGAGAAACCGACAGGCAACTGACGAAAGTTTCGCCGCCGCGCCATGCGGCGGCACACATGTGGAGTAAGTTGAATGACATTGCAGTCGATG
Source organism: Hyphomicrobiales bacterium (assembly GCA_900466875.1). Taxonomy (GTDB): domain Bacteria; phylum Pseudomonadota; class Alphaproteobacteria; order Rhizobiales; family Rhizobiaceae; genus Neorhizobium. Next base: position 188,898 of record UBNQ01000023.1, read on the forward strand.
ACCGGTTTCGCCCGCAGCGAAGGTGTCAGCGGGCGCAGCCGCTTCGTCTGGGAGCTGCGGTCGGTCAACGGCAAGGGACTGGATGCGCGTCTGCGCCTGCCGCCGGGCCTCGAGCGGCTGGAGCCCGATGCGCGGCGCATGGTCGGCGAAGCCTTTTCCCGCGGCAACATCCAAGCATCCCTGTCTATCTCGGTGGACGAGACGCGCATGGAGGCGGTGGTCAATCGCGATGCGCTGTCTGCCGTTCTCGCACTGCGCGAAGAGCTGAAGGATATCATCGATCCATCGCCGCTGCGTCTCGACACGCTGATCGCGATCCGTGGCCTCGTGGATATCCGCGAGCAGGAGGATGGCGAGGATGCGCTTCTCGCCCGCGACGCAGCGATCCTCTCGGGCCTGACCACGGCTCTTGCGAGCCTCAAGCGCATGCGTGAGACCGAAGGGGCGGCACTGCGGGCCGTGCTGGCAGCGCATGTGGCCCGCATTGCGGAGCTGACGCATATCGTCGAAACCGATACATCCCGTTCGCCGGACGAGATCGCCCGCCGTCTGAACCAGCAGCTGGACCAGATCATGCAGGACAAGGCAGGCCTCGACCGCGACCGGCTTTATGCTGAAGTGGCGCTTCTTGCGACCAAGGCTGACCTGCGCGAAGAGATCGACAGGCTGAAGGCGCATGTGGCGGCTGTCGGCGAACTTCTCGAAAAAGGTGGGCCGATCGGCCGCAAGCTCGATTTCCTTGCACAGGAATTTAACCGGGAATCGAATACCATCTGTTCCAAATCCAATTCCGCTGCTGTAACGGCTGCAGGCATCGAACTGAAAGTCGTCATCGACCAGTTCCGCGAACAGGTCCAGAATCTGGAGTAAAAGATGAGCCCGGCCCCGAACCCGTCAGACAAGGCAGATACGAAGATCGCCCGCCGCGGGCTGATGCTCGTGCTCTCGTCTCCCTCCGGGGCCGGAAAATCGACCATCGCGGGCAACCTGCTGCGGGACGACCACAGCCTGAAAATCTCCGTCAGCGTCACGACCAGAACAAAGCGTCCGAGCGAAATCGGCGGCACGCATTATCATTTCATCACCGTCCCGCAGTTCGAGCGCATGCGCGACAATGGCGAACTGCTGGAATGGGCCGAGGTGCACGGCAATTTCTACGGCACGCCGCGCGAGCCGGTGGAACAGGCGATGGCCGAAGGCCGCGACATGCTGTTCGATATCGACTGGCAGGGCGCGCTTCAGCTGCAGGAAAAGATGAAGGCCGACATCGTCTCGATCTTCGTCCTGCCGCCGACCATGACCGAGTTGCAGTCACGCCTGCACCGCCGTGCGGAAGATTCGGAAGACGTGATCCGCACCAGGCTCCTGAATTCCCGCGCCGAGATCGAGCACTGGCGCGAGTATGACTATGTCATCGTCAATGATGACCTCGACGAAGCTTTTGGCCACGTCAACTGCATCGTCAACGCCGAGCGCGTTCGCCGCGACCGCCGGCACGGCCTTTTCGACTTCGTCGCGACGCTGCTGACCGAAGAGCCAAAACTCTAGTCAAAGCGTTTTTTGCCCGATATCGCGAACCGGTGTTGCAGCGTCGACGCAAGACCCTTTCGCGACAGGAGCGGGATGCCACGGCTGCGGCGGATTTCTGCAAGATCCGTGTCGACCCTGAGTTCGCCGAAGCCGGCCGTTTCGAAAAGCTTCACCGTATCGTCTGCCCGGATGCCCTTGTTGAAATGCACCTGGCCGACGATGCGCTCGTGGTGCTGCCATTGTTCCGGCGTCAGCAGGCTGTGGCCGTCCTTCTGTTTGCCGAACACGCGGTCGAGGAGAGGTAGCAGCTTTTCCAGCCAGTGCTTGCGGACGAAATCACCGTCGATGATCAGTAGGCGTCCACCGGGCTTCAGGATGCGCAGCCAGTCGGCAAAAGCCTTGTCGGGACCTGTGAGCGTCCAGACAAGATGGCGCGCGATGATGACGTCGTAGGTTCCGTCCGGTTCCATCGTTTCTTCCGCGTCACGTGTCAGGAAGCGGATCGAGGCATTCGCCTCATTCGACTTGCGGCGCGCACGGGCCATCATCGGTTCGGTGAAGTCCAGCCCGGTTACCTCGAACCCGAGCCCATGCATCAGCATTGTCATCACGCCGGTGCCGCAGGCGAGATCGAGTGCTTTTCTACCCTCGCCATCGCCCAGATGGCGGCGTATCAGCCGGCCCCAGGCTTCTATCTCCGCGCGTTCGGCGATGCCATGGCCGGGGCTGGCGTCATAGGTCTGCGCGCGCAAACTCCAGTAGTCGCGGATATCGTCCTTGATCGACCAGTTCTGCATGTCTTTGCCTACATCAGGAATTGGATATGGAGCCGGCCGTGATGCGCCGAGGTGGAGACATGCGCCTCGACCCCGAACACGTCGGCGATCAACTCTTCGGTCAGGATTTCTGCGGGCGTGCCGCAGGTGACGAGTTTACCTTCCGACAGGACAGCGATGCGGTCGCAGAAGCGGGCGGCGAGATTGAGGTCGTGGATGGCCACGACCGTCGTTATTGAAAGATCCTCGACCAGCCGCAGGATGTCGATCTGGTGCTGGATATCGAGATGGTTGGTCGGTTCGTCGAGGATCAGGACCGAGGGCGATTGTGCAAGCGCCCGGGCCAGCTGGACCCGCTGCCGCTCGCCGCCCGAAAGCGTATGCCAGAACTGGTCACGGCGATCCGTCAGGCCGACGCGGACAAGCGCATCCTCGACGATATCATCGTCAGCGCCGGTCCAGGGGGAGAGGGCAGAACGGTGCGGCGTACGCCCGAGTTTCACCACGTCGAGGACGGTGACATTTGCCTCTGTCATCGAATGCTGTTCGACGACGGCGACGCGGCGCGCAAGTTCCCGCCGGCCGAAGCCGGAGATCTTTCGGGCGTCGAGCAGGACGTCGCCCTCTGCCGGAGCCCTGAGGCCCGCCAGCAGGCGGATGAGTGATGACTTGCCGGAACCGTTGGGGCCGATCAGCCCGAGCGTCTGGCCGGGCTCGACGGAGACAGAGACGCCGTCGACGATGACCTTGCGGCCGGCGAGCCAGCGGACGGCGTTTGCAGCGAGCGTCATGCGACCCTCCTTGCCCGGTAGAGGATGACCGAGAAGAACGGCACGCCCACCAGCGCCGTGACGACGCCGATGGGAAGCACCTGCGGCGCGATGATGATGCGCGAGACGATATCGGCCACCACCATGAACAGCGCGCCGACAAGCGCGCAGGCGGGCAGCAGGCGCATATGTCCCGGTCCGACAATGAAGCGGGCGGCATGCGGGATGACCAGCCCGACGAAACCGATCGCGCCGACCATGCTGACCATGGTGGCGGTCATCAGCGCTGTGACGAGGAGTAACACGACGCGAACACGGCCGACGGCGATGCCGAGCGAACGGGCCGCGTCCTCGCCAAAGGTGAAGGCGTCGAGCGCGCGCGAATGCCAGATGCAGACGACGAGACCGATGCTGACGACGGAAGCGGCAAGCGCCACATCCGGCCAGCGCACGCCGGCAAAACTGCCGAGGAGCCAGAACATCACGCTGCGTGCCTGTTCGGCATTGGCCGAGGTCGAGACGATATAGGAGGTGAGCGCGTTGAAAAGCTGTGAGGCGGCGACGCCGGCAAGGATCGTCCGGTCGGCCGTCTGTCGTCCACTGGCGAGCATGACGACGAAGGCGAAGGCGAGCAGCGCGCCGACGAAAGCCCCCACCGACAGTGAGATAGCACCGGCACCGAGGCCGAGCAGCATGACCGAGACGGCGCCGGTCGATGCGCCGGCCGAAATGCCGAGCACATACGGTTCCGCCAGCGGATTGCGCAGGAGCGACTGCAGGATCGCGCCGGAAAGCGCCAGCCCAGCACCGCAGAAGGCGGCAACCAGCGAACGCGAGAGGCGATAATCCCAGATCACCGCTTCCTGAATGCGCGGCACGGGGATGTCCGTGAGGCCAAGGCGGTTGGTTACGGCCGCGGCCGTCGTTTTCATCGGGATGGTCATCTCGCCGATCGCAACACCCGCGATCATCGCGACGAGGAGGGCGGCAAGCACGAGGAGGACGCCGGCAGTGCCGACGACCCAGGGCCTTATGCGAGATGACGTCACTTCAGCAATCCGAACCGTTCGAGGGACGCGGCGACGGTTTCCAGGCCGGAGATCGTGCGGATTGTCGGGTTCATCGCCTGCGCGTCCATTTCGACGATATGGCCTTTTTCGACGGCATCGAGCTTGCTGACGACCGGATCTGTGGTGAGGAATTGCTTCTTCACCGCCGGGTCGTCTGCGCCCTGGTTGCGGCGATCCATCGTGCCGATGACGATTACCGTCGGATCTTCGGCGGCAATCGCCTCCCAGCCGATCAGCGGCCATTCCTGTTCGGAAGCGACGACGTTTTTTGCGCCGAGAACCTGAGTGATATACCCGGACGCACCGTTCTTTCCAGCCATCCAGGCATCGCCCGCCACTTCCGGCGAGGAGAACCAGTAGACGAGGCTGACATCCTTGGCCTTGTCCGCGACTTTTGCACGTACGGCTCCTTCGCGGGCCTTGATCTCAGCAATCAGCGTCTCGCCGCGATCGGCGACGTCGAAGATGCGCGAAAGCTCGTCGATTTCCTGGTAGAGGAGATCCATCGAGAACATCTTCTTTCGGCTGCCGTCGGAGACGCTGTTGTCCGTCACCACGCAATCGGTCGGCGAGACATAGCTTGGCACGCCGAGATCGGAGAACTGCTGGCGTGTACCGACGCGACCCTGCGGCCCGACAGACGTGAGGAACTGCGCGGCGATGAAATCCGGTTCGCGTGCCACCACGGCCTCGAAATTCGGCGTGCTGTTGGCAATGCGATGGACCTTCTGATTGTCGACGGCAAGCTCCGGCAGAACCGGGGAGACCCAGATGGCGCTGCCGGCCATGCGATCGGAAAGACCCAGCATCAGCAGGATCTCGGTGCTGTTCTGGCCGAGGCCGACAGCCCTCTGTGGAGCCTTGTCGATGACGATGTGCGAACCGCAGTTCTCGATCGTCAGCGGAAAGCTGGTCGAGGCGGCGAAGGCGACGGAGGGAAGGGCGGTGAGGGGAGCTACGAAGAGAGCGGCAATCAGGCCGTATTTCATATCCTGTCCTTTCAGAAGACGGATGAGAGACGAGTAAGACACCGCCCGGCCATAGGGCGGGCGGTGAATACGTCGTGGCCTAATTCGCAAGTCCGAAGGACTGGATGCCCTTGGCCAGCGTCTCGATCCCGTCGATCGTGCGGATCGTCGGGTTCATCGACTGCGCGTCCATCATCACGAAGCGCTTGTTCTTCACCGCATCGAGCTGGCTGACAACCGGGTCGCTTTCGAGGAAGGAGACTTTGACCGCCGGGTCGTCGGCGGCATAACGGCGGCGGTCCATGGTGGCGATGACAATCACGGCCGGATCGGCCTCTGCGATCGTTTCCCACCCGACCAGCGGCCATTCCTCTTCCGTCGTCACAACATTCTTCGCGCCGATCGCTTTCAGGATATAGGCGGGAGCGCTGTTCTTGCCGGCAATGAAGGCGTCGCCCTTGGTCTCTTTGCTGGAGAACCAGAAGACGATCGGGAGGTTCTTCGCTTCCGCGCCCTTGATCGAGGCGACGGCAGCTGCTTCACGCGCCTTGAGGTCGGCGATCAGCTGGGTCCCGCGATCCTGAATGTCGAAAATCTGCGCCAGTTCAGCGATTTCGCGATAGATCAGGTCCATCGTGAACATCTCCTTGCGCACACCATCGCCACCTTCGAGATTGGTCTTGGCAACGCAATCGGCCGGCGACAGATAGGTGTTGACGCCGATATCGGAAAACTGTTCGCGCTTCGCGACCGAGCCCATCGGCCCGACATGCCATTCGAACTCGGCGGCGACCATATCCGGCTCCAGCCCGACGATCGACTCGAAGCTCGGATCGTTGTCGGCGAGCCGTCTGATCTTCGCGTTCGCCTCGGCATATTGCGGCACGACGGGACCGACCCAGACGGCGGTGCCGGCAACCTTGTCGGCAAGACCCAGCGAATAGAGCACTTCGGTCATGCCCTGACCGATGGAGACGATCTTTGCCGGTGCCTTGTCGAAGGTCACCTTCTGTCCGCAATTCTCAAGCGTCAGCGGATAGCTGGTTGAGGCTGCAAGTGCCGTTGCGGGAAGCGCTGCTGCGGAAACCGCAAACAGTGCGGCGATCAAGCCGAGTTTCATGTCCTGTCCTTTCAAGAGAAATGGCTGAGCCGGGATGAAAGGCAGGACGAAGCAGGACCGCGATTGCAGTCTGCATCAAAATGGCGGGCGACGGGGTCGCTGGCGTCATAACATCTCCCTGCCGGAACACCTCGTCCGGTATTGGTCTAGCCTTAGCCACGGCAGGTCTCCTGACTTGCGGCTCGAACGCTTTCCGTCTCCTTCCCGGTCGGATGACCAGTGGATATGACGAAAGGCTCGCCGCTTACAGTTGCGAGGGCAGTCGCGGGATCGGTCTGAAAGACCCCACCGCGTTCCCTTTTCATCTGCGAATGCAGAACCGTAGCGTGCCCTTGATAGGAGACACGCCGAAGCTTGTCCAGTGAACTTGCGTGACAAGACGCCTGCGCCAAGGTGGCTTGACAGCATCCCGATCACGTGATGACGTAATAGTATAACGTAACAAATGGCGCAATGGATATCTGCAATGAAAAACAAGCTTCCCGTCACCGTGCTGTCCGGCTTTCTGGGCGCCGGCAAGACGACCATGCTCAACCACATTCTCGCCAACCGGCAGGGCATGCGCGTGGCGCTGATTGTCAACGACATGAGCGAGGTGAATATCGATGCAGCCCTTGTGCGTGATGGCGGCGCCAACCTGTCTCGCACCGAGGAACAGCTGGTGGAGATGACCAATGGCTGCATCTGCTGCACGCTGCGCGACGACCTGCTGAAGGAGGTGCGCGCGCTTGCCGAACAGGGACGGTTCGATTACCTGCTGATCGAATCGACCGGCATAGCCGAGCCTCTGCCGGTTGCCGCCACTTTCGATTTTCGCGATGAAAACGGCCGCAGCCTTTCGGACATATCGAGGCTGGATACGATGGTGACGGTTGTTGACGCCGCCAACCTGCTGAAGGACTACGGCTCCGGCGATTTCCTCGCCGATCGCGGCGAGACGGCAGGTGAGGGGGATAATCGCACCATTGTCGATCTTCTCGTCGAGCAGATCGAGTTCGCCGATGTCGTGGTCTTGAACAAGATCGGCACGGCAACGCCCGCCGAACGCGATGCGGCGCGGAAAATCATCGTTGCGCTTAACCCGGATGCGAAGCTGATCGAAACCGATTTCGGCCAGGTCGATCTCAAGGATGTGCTGGGGACGGGGCGGTTTGATATCGACAAGGCGGAAGAACATCCGCTCTGGTTCAAGGAACTGCATGGGTTCAAGGATCACGTGCCGGAGACGGAGGAATACGGGATCCGGTCCTTCGTCTATCGGGCCAGAAAGCCGTTTGATCCGATGCTGTTCCAGCGCTTTATCGACCGGTCATGGCCGGGCGTCGTGCGCGCCAAGGGGTTTTTCTGGCTGGCAACGCGCCCGCATTTCGTCGGCGAGATCAGCCAGGCGGGTGCACTGGTCCGCACCGGCAGGACCGGCATGTGGTGGTCTTCCGTGCCGAAGGAACGCTGGCCGCAGACGCCGGAGTTTTCAGAAATGATGAAACCCTATCTCGATCCCGTATGGGGCGACCGCCGGCAGGAAATCGTCTTCATCGGAACCGATCCGATGGACGAGCAAAACATTCGGGCAGAGCTGGATAGCTGTCTGGTCGATGCTACCGCTTTCGAGCCCGAACTCTGGAAAAACCTGCCCGACCCGTTCGTCAACTGGGAACGGAAAGCATCCTGACGGCAGGACTTTCTTCCGGCTCTCTGTGAATGGGAGCCGGCTCCTTTCACACGCCGATGAAAATGATGTCCGGCATCGGGAATATTCTGCCAGCCAGCGCGTTACTCTCCCCACGAAGCGTGAACTGATCTGCCTGAAAGGTCGGCTCACGCCAATCCAGCAACAGGCCGCCTTATGTAAGCAGCCTCTTTATGAGTGGCGCACGAAATTTTGACGCGAAAATTGTGACAGTCGTGTGAATTGTGCGTGACACTCTGACGAATCCGGGAGGTCTGCGTGTCCAGAATTTCAGTGTATGCCGCCATTGTCCTGATGTCTGTGGGATTGGTGTTGTTTCTAGTCGGCCTTTTTTATCCGGGCCTCTTCGTCGAAGACGGGATGATAGAGACGGCCGGGGCAACCTTGTTTTTCGCCGCAGCCGCCTCTTCGCTTTATTGCCTGATTGTTAGCTGGAAACAGGGCAGCCGGCTGGAAAAGGTCGTGACGGCGCTTCTGGTGCCTGTCTCGCTTGTTCTGGCCCTGAGTGAAATCAGCTTCGGTGCCCGGCTGGGCCTGGTATCGCCTCCGGCAATGTATGGAGGCGGAGAATTCGACGGGGGACATGACGCGCTCATCCTCGTTCTACGCCTGGTGCGCGACGGCCAGATATCGGGCTGGTTCTATCTGCTCGTGGCCTTTGCCTCGGTGACGGCGGGATGGGCGGCATATCGCTGGCGTCATCTGGGACTTGCCCTGTGGAATGACGTAAAATCCAATCCGCTCCTGCTCGGCGTTGCCGTCAGCGCGGCAATGGTGGCATTGGCCGTCATCCTGGATCTTAAAAGCCAGCGTCATCTGTCGCTCATCGAAGAGACGCTGGAGTTTTTATGCGCAGCCATGCTTGTCGTGACCATCGGTTACCGCAGCCTGATGTTCAGGCGTGAGGCCTGGCAGGAAAAGCCGCAGAATCTATCCGGCAGGTCGATTTAGGCCAATTCCTTACAGTGCGTTGGCCAGTGCAACGAATTCCTCGACCGAAAGCGTCTCGGCGCGGCGTTGCGGGTCGATGCCCACCTTGTTGAGCAGAACTTCGCCGCCGACCGGCTTCAGGCTCTGACGCAGCATCTTGCGGCGCTGGCCGAAGGCGGCGTGGGTAATGCGTTCGAGCTTGTTGACATCGCAGGGCAGGGGATTGGCCTTCGGCGTCAGGTGCACAACCGTCGACATCACCTTGGGCGGTGGCGAAAAGGCCTGCGGCGGCACGTCGAACACCATATGCGCGTCCGTCCGCCAGCCGCAGATCACGCCGAGACGGCCGTAATGGTCGTCGTCCTGATCGGCGACGATCCTGAGGCCGACTTCCTTCTGGAACATCAGCGTCATGCTTTCCCAGAAGGGAGGCCATTTGCCATCCTCCGGCAGCAGCCAGTTGAGAAGCAATTGCGTGCCGACGTTATAGGGCAGGTTGGCGATGATCTTGACCGGCCCGCCGTCTGCCTTTTCCGCTGCAAGCGCGGCAAAATCGGTCTTCAGCGCATCGCCTTCGATGACTTCGAGCTTGCCCGGATAGAAATCGGAAACCTCCGCAAGCACCGGCAGCGCGCGTGCATCGCGTTCCACCGCAATCACCTTCTTTGCCCCGAGCGCCAGGATGGACCGTGTAAGGCCGCCCGGGCCCGGTCCGACCTCGAACACCGTCACGCCGTCGAGCGAGCCGGACGATCGGGCGATCTTTTGGGTCAGGTTGAGATCGAAGAGAAAGTTCTGGCCGAGCGACTTTTTCGCATCCAGGCCATGGCGCTGGATGACGTCGCGAAGCGGCGGAAGTCCGTCGAGCGTTGCCATCAGACGATAACGCCGAATGCCGGGGCGGCAGCTTCAATATTACCGGCCAGTTGTGCCGCAAGTTTCAGCGCTTCGACAAGGCTGGTCTCGCGCGCGACGCCCTGACCTGCAATGCCGAAGGCGGTGCCGTGATCGGGGGAGGTGCGGATGAAGGGAAGCCCCAGCGTGACATTGACGGACGTATCGAAGCCGAGAGCCTTGGCCGGGATCAGCGCCTGATCGTGATACATGCAGATCGCCACGTCATAACGGGCACGCGCCTCGTCATGGAACATCGTATCCGCCGGAAGCGGTCCGAAGACATGCAGCCCTTCCTCGCGAAGCCTGACAATCGCGGGATGAATGATCTGCTGGTCCTCGAGACCGATCGCACCGTCTTCGCCCGCATGCGGATTGATGCCTGCCACCGCGATGCGTGGCTTTTCGATGCCGAAGCGGTTCTTCAGATCCTCATGGGTGACGCGGCACGTGTCGACAATCAGATCCTCTGTCAGTGCGGCAGGCACATCCCTGAGCGGGATATGGATCGTCACGGGGATGGCGCGCAGCTTCGGTCCGGCGAGCATCATCACCGGCAGATAGGTTCGGCGCGTCGCTTGCTGGGCGAGGTCGGCCAGAAATTCCGTATGGCCGGGAAACTTGAAGCCGGACTGATAAAGCACCGATTTCGCGATCGGATTGGTAACGACTGCTGAAGCGCGGCCGGAAAAGCACAGGTCTACCGCCGTCTCGATCGACGCAATCGTGCCACGCGCGGTCGCCACATGCGGCTCACCGGCAGCAACTTCGACGCCTGATGGGATCGGGAGGACGGGGATGGCGTTCTCGAAGACCGATCGAGCGGTCTCCGCACTTGCCTCGCGGATCGGCACGTCCAGGCCGAGCATGGCGGCGCGCGACTTCAGGACGAGCGGATCACCGATGAAAAAGAAAGGCGGCAGGCCGGTTTCCCGCCGCGCCGCCCACGCAGCCAAGGTGATATCCGGGCCGATCCCTGCGGGATCGCCCTGGGTCAATGCGAGCGGGCGGTCAGGCGCCATGGATACTCCGGAATGCTGTAATCAGCGACGGTCGATCTGCGCCTTGGAGCGCAATTCGTCGAGATATTTCTTGTCGTTCGGATTGTCGCCGCTCTTGTCCGCCTTGCCGAGGTCTTCCGCGCGGAACACGGCTTCGGCAGCAACGTCGTCGGAGACCTGGCGCTGGTTGCAGATGGCGAGGAATTCGACGCCACGCTCGGTGATCTTCGTCGCGGTGGTGCCGTTCTTGGCACTTTCGACCAGCGGCTTCCAGTCATCCGGCAGGTTCGGCGTCATCACGCGGCCGAGGTCACGGACGGAGACGTCCATCATCGTTGCCGCAAAATCCTTGGCCTGATCGCAGCCCGGGAACTTGGAGCGCGATGCTTCCGCCTGCGCCTTGCGCTTGTTGAGGATCGCATTGCGCTTTGCGGCCGGCACGACGAAGATGATTTGCTTGAGGAAATATTCGGTCGTAACCGGCTTTTCCTTGCTTTCCTTCATGCGCGTGACGAGCTCCTGGCTCGACATGCGGCTGCCGCCACCGCCGTACCGGGCATTGAGCAGCCGCGGCCAGCTCATCTGCACGGCGATGAAGGCCTTGAAGTGCTCGGGCGTGACACCGGCCTGATTGAGAATCTTGCTCATCTGGTCAGGCGTCATCTTGTTGCTGGCGGCAAAGCGCGCAAAGGACGCATCGACATCGTCGGTGCTGACCGACATCTTCACGCGGGCGATCTCCTGACGCTTCAGCGTCTCGTCGATCAGCTGCTCGCGAGCAGTATTGGTATCGGCTTTCTGCCGCTGCAGACGAAGGAAGGCCGTGCGGCGTGCGACATCTGCGGTAGTGACCGGCGTGCGATTGACCACTGCGGCCACGCCGCTGCTCTGGGCTGCGGCCACGATGGGATCGATGACGAGCGATGCCGCCAGTACAGTCATGGCTACCGCCAGCCTGCGCGTTCCGATCACTCCAAACATCAGTCCACTCCTCTAGCGCTCGAACTTGTCATGCGACTTACGGGCCGCCTTTTACTATAAGCGTGCCCGCATGCGCAATCGTTGCGGCAAAACCATGACGGCGCCAGAGGGGCGCCGTCAATTCTGCGCGATCAATAACGGAAAGTTTGTTGTTCGTCGTAATCGCTCGTCGATCCGATATTGACGTCGCCGAGCGTCCTGAAGCTCAGGCGTGCGCCGATGCTCCAGTCGTTTGCCTTGCTCGAGTCGGTCTTCTCCGTATAGGCGATCGTGAAGATCGTGCACTCGTCGGCATAGCTGAAGCCGAGACCGCGGCGCGTGACTTCGTTTTCGTCGAGATCCCAGGTCGCCTTGCCGGCGATTGCCCAGTTCTCGTTGATCCGGAAGCTCATCGACTTTTCCAGGATATTGGTCGAGGTGGGCGAGCCGTAATCCGGCTGAGCCTCGACTTTGGTGTAGACGAGCTTGCCGGTTACGCGCGGCGTCTTGTAGTCGAATCCGACATCGGTGCGGCGGACATCGAACGTTTCCTTGTCGAACCGGGTGTTGGTCGACAGGCTGAAGCCCTGCGGCAGGTCGATAGCCGCCATTGCAACGAAGTCCGACACGTCGTTTTCGAGGCCGGAATTGGCGCCCGCATTGACGAGATCGGCACTGGCGAAGGAGTTTTCGCCGGCAACCTGGTAGGACTGGCCGAAGATGCCGCGCAGGCCGACGCCATTGTCGAACGAGCCGGTATAGCGCAGGCCGACATTGGCGCGCGTGCCGCCCTCGATCCGGTCATAACCGGAGAACTTGTCACGCTCGAACAGGCTGGTCGCATCGAAGACGAAGCTCTGCGCATCCTCGTTCGGCAGGCCGCCACCCATCTGCTCGTCAGGACGGGCATAGATCTGCGCGATCGGCTCGATGATGTGGGTACTGCTGCCGGCCGTGATGAGGAACGGGTAGCGGGCTTCCAGACCGGCGGTTGCCATGTAGCGTCCACTCGGGTCGTTCTCCAGCGAACCGTCGTAATTAGCGCCGGCGCTGGACGACGTGCTGCGAAGGCCGTCGCCGCGCAAAGCCAGCAACGGCGTCAACTGCAGTCCCTGCTCCGTCGTGATGGTGCGCTTCCATTCCGCTTCGGTGGTGAAGCGGGTGTAGCTGCCTTCCAGGCCCGGGAAGCGATAGCTGTCCCCGCCGACGATATAGTTGTCGTCGGCGCGGCGTGACAGGTTCGTCAGGTTGGCGTTGATCGACAGCTGGCCACCGAACACAGGTTCGGGTGCATACCAGCTGTAATCGAGAACCGGATAGACGACGGCCTGCTGGCGCTCAAGCCTGCTGGTCTCCGCGTCGTCCTGCTCGTCGAAATAATAGCCATGCAGATCGAAAAAGTTCCGCGTCCCGAGGCCGGTCAGGTAGACGTCGTTCTTGAACGTTTCCTGGTCGAAGCCTTCGAGATTGTAGGTACGCGAGAAGTTGTTGTCGCTCTGCACCATGACATCCCAGCCAAACGTCCAGCGCGGGTTGATGTGGAACTCGCCCTTGGAGGCGCCCATGATGCGGGTATCGGACTCCCGATCGGCAGTTCCAGCTTCAAACGAGCCTGAATTCTGCTGGCTGATGCCGGCGAAGCGGAACGTGTGCTCGCCGCTTTCGAACTTGTTGCGGATCTCGCCTTCAACCAGAAGTCCCTGGTTGCTGTAATAGGTTGGCGTGAGCGTTGCATCCATGCTTGGTGAGAAGACATGGTAATAGGGAACACTGACACCGAAGCCGAGATTGTCATCGGCGCTGAACCGCGGGAACAGAAGACCTGACTTGCGCTCGACGGTTTCATCGGGAACGGTGATCGGGAAGGGCAACCGGCCGAGTGACATGCCGAACAGCTCGAACTGTGCGTTCTCGAGCCGGATCGTATGGGCCTGGCCGTTGCGAATCACGCGCTGCGCCTTGACCTGCCACAGGGGCGCCTTGCCCGGTGTCGCAGCGCAGGGCAGGCAGGCCGTGTAGACGGTATTGTTGAGCACCATCACATCGCCGGCCTGACGCTCGGCGCTTTCTGCGGCAAGGCGTGTGTTGTCGGTCGTCTCGACGCGCAGCGTATTGAGGAAGCCCTGGCCGAAATCGTCGGTCACGTCCAGCTCGTCGGCATAGACACGCGTTCCGCCGGGCTCGATCAGTTCGATATTGCCGGACGCCATGACGCGTCCGCTCTTCTGGTCGTATTCGACCCGCTGGGCGACCATGCGGAAGCGATTGTAATAAATCTGCACACCGCCACGGGCGGTGACGCGCTGAGCGTCCTGATTATACGTCAGCTCATTGGCGCGCAGAAGCATCTTCGCGTCGTCCGATTGGACAGGCACGAGCCCTTGTGCATGCACGACATCCGTCGTGATACCACATACGAACGCAGACACACCTGTCAGCAGAGCGGCGGCAAGCCGTCTTATATTTCTGCGGTTACTGACCGCCACTAGCCGTCCTCCTGATGAAGCAAGATCGTAGCCCCCACTGCCGTTGCGACGACGACTGGTATCCAGACCGCCACGAACGGAGGAATCGCTCCGCTGCTTCCGAACGCTTTTACAAGCACGCTGACGACATAAAGCACGAAGCCGGAAACTATTCCACCCAGAATCATAGAGCGGGACTGGGCGAAGCGACTGAATTTTAACGAGACTGTTGCAGCGATGAGAGTCATGGCCACAAGCAGGATGGGCAGCGAAAGAAGCGAGTGGAATTGCGTTTCCAGCGCTTTGGTTGAGATGCCGAACGAGCGGCTGATCTCGATCTTTCGGGAAAGGTCAAGGAATGCAACGTTTTCCGGCCGCTCCAGGCTCTCCTGAAGATATTCCTGTTTCAGATTGGTACGCACCTGTTCCGTCGCCTTGCGGGACGGAATCTCGCCGGGGCGATTCTCCAGAACGTCGGTAAGAAGCCAGTAACCATTTTCGAGTTTTGCTGTGTGCGCATCCTGTCGCATGGTGACCGCGCCGCCCTTGTCGAAGTGGAAAACCACCACGTCGATCAACTCGGCTCCCTGGTCCTTGTAGCTTTTGGCGCCGATGATGATGTCTTCGTCACCGCTGAGCTGGCGAATCCAGGGCACAAACTTGCTGGCCTTGGCGCGATTGCTTGCCTGACGCCAGTTTGCCTCCATGGAAACCGATTCGCGCTGGCCCCAGGCCCCGACCGGATTGATGACGAGAACCGTAAACAATCCAAGGAGAAAGGAGCCCACAATGAACGGGAAGATGAACTGCCAGACGGAGATGCCTGCGGCGCGCGTCACCACCAGTTCGTAGCGCCGGTTGAGCGCGATCAGCACCGTCATGCCGATGAACAGGCTGAGCGTCGGGATCGTCTGCTGCAGAATGAGTGGCAGGCGCATGAGCGTCATCGCAAACGCGCCGAACACGCTGTATTCCGCCAAGCCCGACAGCTTGCGCGTCGTCTCGCTGAAATCGGCCAGGATGATGATTGCACTGACCCCGAGCAGGAACCAGAAGGCCGTCAGGATGTAACGATGGAAGAAATACCGCCCGAGCGTCGAGAAGATCATGACGCGCTCCCGCTGGAATTGGACGAGGTCTTGAGGCGGCGCTGCAGCATCCCGTTGATTCGGCTGACGCTGCGCGTAAAGGCGCGCGGCATGTGAATCTGCCGGTTGGTGGCCAGCATGTAACCCGCAACCACCATGGTAAGCAGAGGGACCGCATAGACGAGCGGCACGTAGGACGCGCTGCGCTCAGTCAGGTTGGTCACCGAAAATCCGAGCCATCGCAATCCGAAGGCGACGACCAACGCGTATATCATCGGGTGGACGCGAGCCTGGCGATGCGAGCGGCTGCTGCCGGCAACGACCAGAGAGACAAGGGCGAATGATATCGGATAAAGCCAATCGGAAAGCCTGCGATGCAGTTCTGCATGAAACTTGCCGGGCGATCGCTGGTAGGATGGATCATTCGGATCGGGGTTGAGCAGGAAGCCGAGGTCACGGTCGCCCGACGCCATCGGCAGATCGCCGCCCTCCGACTTGGTCATGGCCGAAAGATCGAAGGCATAGGAATCGAACCGAACGATGGAGATGCGGCCATCCGGAGATTTGCGGTGCACCTCTCCGTCGCGCATCGTGAGCGAAGTGCCGCCCGGATCGACCGACCCTTCCTTGGCATAATAGATAAGGTCGAAATTGGGGTCGCGGTAGTCGACGACAAACAACCCCTTCAGCAATCGCCCGGAATGGCGTTCGGAAATCTGGACGTAGAGGCCTTCCTCGATGCTTCGAAACGTCTTTTCTTCAATTACGGAAGAGAGCAGGTCGGCATAGGCCGCGGCGATCATCTGGCGCACGCCCTGCCGTGAAACCGGCTCGAGGAAATTCGTGACCGAGAAGGAGAATATGCTGAGCACGATGGCCAGCCCGATGATCGGCCGGTAGATGATGCTGCGGCTGGCGCCCGCCGCGTCGATGACCGGCAGTTCCGAGTCGTTGTTCATCGCGGTCAGCGTCTGGGTGATCCCGATGACGAAGGCGAACGGCATGACGACCGGCAGGATTGTCGGCAGGATGTAGCTTGCGAGCAGCATGAACGAGCCCATCGACTGGCCCGTGTCCGTGACCAGATTGATACGCCCGAGCACCTGGATGGTCCAGATGATGGTCAGCACCGGAATGAGTGCCACCAGGAACATCTGGAAGATCCGGCGCAATATGTAAGTTTCGAGAAGCTTCATTCCCGTCCGACATTTCGCTGCCGCGCCATCCCGTGATGACGCCGAGCCTATCTATGTGATCGATGAGGTCTTTGCGACAGATGCCACGTCACAAAAATGTTGGCTACCCGACTTTTATTTTTTGTTGTGACATTTCAAAACGGGTGACATTCGCCCGCAAGTGACCGGACCATGCCTTTCGCGGGGTTGCCTTCGTGGCCGAAAGGGTGAAGATCGCAGCCATGTTATGAATAAAGACGTGGAGTGCCAATGTCCGTCCAACTGAATATTTCCTTTGCAAAATCCTCTTCCTTGGCTGCATCTTTAGCCATCCAGCTCAAGATTTCCGGCGACCAGCATGCTTCCGGCGTATCCGAGGCCGATCCGCTAGGTGTGGGGACGAAAGCAGCCGGGATCGCCAAGTTTTCCGCAAAGGCGATGACTGTGCTCGACGTGATCGCACCGCACGGATCCGACGCGGACCGGCTGACGGTCATCGGCCTTGGAAAGCCGGATGCGCTGACCGCCTATGATTGGCTGCGGGCAGGCGGTGTGGCCGCCGCCAATCTCAAGACCGCCAAAAAGGCCGTCGTCTTTCTCGATGTGCCGGGCCTCGACGTGACGGCTGCCCAGGCAGCAGACTTCGCTCTCGGCATGCTGCTGCGTTCCTATGCGTTCGATGCCTACAAGACGAGCAAGAAGGACGAGGACAAGCCGGTGTCGGTCGATGTGAAGATCGTCATGGCCGGACATGCCGCCGCCAAGAAGGCATTTGCAACGGCGCAGGCCATATCCGGCGGCGTGATTCTGGCCCGCGATCTCGTCAATTTGCCGCCGAACGTGCTCGGGCCGGTGGAATTCGCCGACAAGGCGAAGGAATTGACGGCGCTTGGCGTCGAGGTGGAAGTTCTGACCGAGAAGGAGATGAAGAAGCTCGGCATGGGCGCGCTGCTTGGCGTGGCACAGGGGTCTGTCCGGCCTCCGCGCCTGGCTGTCATGCACTGGAATGGCGGCAAGGCGAAAGACAAGCCGATCGCCTTTGTCGGCAAGGGCGTCGTCTTCGATACGGGCGGCATCTCCATCAAGCCGGGCGCCGGCATGGAAGACATGAAAGGCGACATGGGTGGCGCCGCCGCCGTGATCGGTCTCATGCACGCGCTTGCTGCCCGCAAGGCCAAGGTCAATGCGGTCGGCATTCTCGGCCTCGTGGAAAACATGCCGGACGGCAACGCCCAGCGGCCGGGCGACATCGTTACTTCCATGTCGGGGCAGACAATCGAAATCATCAATACCGATGCCGAAGGCCGTCTCGTGCTGGCCGATGCGCTGTTCTATACGAAGGAACGTTTCAAACCGCGTTTCATGGTCAATCTCGCCACCCTGACCGGCGCGATTGTGGTGGCGCTCGGCAACGTCCATGCCGGGCTGTTTTCCAACGACGATACGCTCGCGGGACAGTTGACGGCGGCCGGTGAACTGACCTCCGAAAAGCTGTGGCGCATGCCGCTGGCCAAGGAATACGACAAGATCATCGATAGCCGCTTTGCCGACATGAAGAACAGCGGCGGTCGCCCGGCGGGTTCGATCACCGCGGCACAGTTCCTCAAGCGCTATGTCGGCGATACACCCTGGGCACATCTCGACATCGCAGCCACTGCAATGAACGCGCCGCAGACCGAGATCAACCAGTCCTGGGCGTCGGGTTACGGCGTGCGCCTGCTGGACGAACTCGTCCGGGCGAACTACGAGGACTGATGACCGAAGTTCTTTTCTACCACCTGACCGAATCGAAGCTTGAGGATGCGCTGCCGGCGCTCCTCGAAAAAAGCGTCGAACGCGGTTGGAAGGTGGTCGTCCAGACGAATGACGATGCGCGCCGGGACATGCTCGACGCGCATCTGTGGACTTTTCGCGATGAGAGCTTTCTGCCGCATGGCACCGATGTCGCGCCGATGGCGGAAGCTCAGCCGGTGCTGCTGACGACGGCGAGCGAAAACGCCAACAACGCCACCGTCCGCTTCATGGTCGACGGTGCGGCCCCGCCGCCACTCGATCCTTACGAGCGCGTCGTCTTCATGTTCGACGGCTACGACCAGATACAGCTCGAAAGCGCCCGCGCCGAATGGAAACGGCTGAAGGGCGAGGGGCATGCATTGACCTACTGGCAACAGTCGCCGGAAGGGCGCTGGGTGAAGAAGGCCTGAGCGGCCGTCTTCCTTGTCTTTGCTCAGTTTGTCGCAAACAATGGCTTGGTGATCGAAGCGACCAGCATGTCCGACGACGGCTTGCCGTATTTCAGCTGTACCACCTTGTAGCCTTCGGACCTGAGCTGGGTCAGCAGCGCCGGCAGCATGGCGGCGGTGCGTGGATGGATGTCATGCATCAGGAGGATGCCCTTGCGATGGGCGCGCAACGCCTCCATCGTCCGTGTTGCGACAGCAGCCGGCGTATCGCTGAAATAGTCCTTCGAATCGACCTGGACGTCCATCACCACCATCCTGTGGCGGCCCATCCACTGACGAAGCTTCCTCGAATCGGCGAGATAGGGGAAGCGGAAGAAGTCAGCCTCGACGCCCGTTGCCGCCTCGACGGCCTTGCGGCCCTTTTCGACCTCGGCCACCGCGTCGTCGAACGACATATGCGAGAGATCCGGGTGGCGATAGGTATGGCTGCCGACCGTGTGGCCGTCGGCCACGACCTCGCGGGCGATATCCGGATGCGCCTTGGCCATCTGGCCGACCATCATGAACGAGGCTTTCACCCCGAACTGGTCGAGCGTGGCAAGGATGCGCTCGGTCTTTTTCGGCATCGGGCCGTCGTCGAAGGTGAGCACCACTTCCTTGTCGCGCAGCTTGATGTCGGAGATCGAGCTGACCGTCAGTTCACGCCCGGCAAGGCCGCCCATCTTGTTCAGCCGGCCCCAGGCGGCGGGCGTGAGCGCGACCGGCGACTTTGCATCGTCCTTGGGCTTCAGCGAACCGGCGACATCGCCGGCGGCAAAGGCTGATCTGAATGATCCCTCTTCGGACGGAGGTTTGCCCGCGCAGGAGGACAGAAGGCTGACGACGACAGCAGCGGCACAGGCGGCACGGACCGGCATGAAAGGGTTCTCGATGAAAAATGACGCATGAATCAGTGATCCGCGATCTTTCGTCGAACATGGTTAATGGGTGGTTATTTTCGGGATTTTACGCGCTGTGGCATCCATCGCTAAGCGAGGTCTGTCTGGGTGAAATCGGAGCCGACGTAAAGCAATGGCACATCGGCTGCGCGGGCACCGGCGTAGGAAAAGCAATCGCCAAAATTGAGCTTTGCCGGATGCCTACCTTTGCCATAGCGGGCGAAAGCATCCAGGGCAGCAAAGGCGATCTCCGCCGAAGCCGGAAATACTACAATTCCGAAGCGATCGAAAAATTGGTGTATCAAGAGCTTGGTTTGCTCAGGCTCTCTCCTCAGTCGGGTCGTCAAAACGACGGCTGCTTCATAGACAACCGTCGGCCCCGTACAGAGAAACGGAGCCGTCGACATCTTGTCGAGAAGAAATTGTGCTTGTTCCCCATCGATCAGTATCTCGACAATGGCCGAGCTATCGATGAACATCGTTATCGCCCCACATTTCGTCTAGAAATGCCTTTTCATCAAAAGGCTCCAGCATTTCGTATGGCGGTAGATTGAACTCTTGCCTCAATTTCTCAAGGCGTGCTCTCAGCGGAGGCCGCGAAGTTGTACTGGAAAGCACGGATGGTTCGTCGCCCACCACGCGCTCCAGCGCCTGGCGTACGGCATCCTGTTTCGTCGGCGCGTTGAGCACCTTGCGCGCTCGCTCGGCAAGCGCGTCGAGTTCGTCGTTGGTAAGGTCAAGAGCCATGGCGATGCCTCAGCGGATACGGCTATCAAGATAGTGTATCTCGCTCGGACCCACAACGGGAGAGCAGGGCGGAACTGCCGCCCCACTCCGGTCTGGCTCAATCCCTCATGATCGTCTGGCGCAGGAAGCTATAGCCCATCGCGTGTCGTTCTGCCATTTCGGTCGTGTCGCCGGCACCACCGTGGCCGCCCGAACCGTATTCGCGGAAGAACGGCGCATGGCCCGCATCGATCAGCCGCTTGGCAAAGCGCCGCGCATGGGACGGATGCACCCGGTCGTCATTGGTCGAGCTTTCGATATAGATCGGCGGATAGGTGATCTCGCTTTTCGGCTTCACCTGATGCAGCGGCGAATAGGTGAGCATGGCATTCAGTTCTTCGGGAACGTCCGGATTGCCATACTCGTCCATCCAGGCCCGGCCAGCAGGGAAGACGTGGAAACGCGACATGTCGATCACCGGCACCGAGGTCCAGACCGCCCCCAAATCCTCCGGGTAACGTGTAGCCATCACGGCGGTCAGAAGCCCGCCATTGCTGCCGCCGTTGCAGGCGATGCGAGATGGCTTGGTGTAACCGCGCTTGACCAGATCGCGGGCGACAGCGACGAAGTCCTCAAATGCCTTGTGGCGACCCTTGCCCTTGGCAACCGTGTGCCAGTCAGGTCCAAGCTCTCCGCCGCCGCGGATATAGGCCTGCACGAAAGCGCCGCCCTGTTCGAGCAGCATGCCATAGGCGCCGGAATAGACAGGCGACAGCGACACGCCGAAGCCGCCATACGCATACAGCAGTACCGGCAGCTCACCCTTGGTCCAGTTCCGGGGCAAGGTGATGTGATAAGGCACCTTGGTGCCATCCTCCGAAGTCGCTTCGAGCAGTTCCGACGTCATGCCGTTCGCGTCGAAATAGGCTGGAGACGTGCCGGTCTGTATCAGCACGCGGCTGGCGTCATGGTCGGTCAGATCAAGCCGGAAACTGCTGGCTGGCAGAAGGAAGCCTTGGCCGACGATATTCAGGATTTCCTCGCCGAGCGTCAGGTCGGCGTCGAGCAGGCGGAAGCTGACCGTCTGCAGCTCTTCCGGCAGCGGCAATTCTTCCGGTGCCGGGTCAGGCTTGGTCAGATCGACCAAATAGAGTTTCGGTACCATGCGGTCTGCGACGATGAACACCGCCCAGGTCTTGAGCAGGATGAACTGCGAGACCGACTGGCCGTCTTTCGGTGAAAACAGCACGCGCGGATTGGTCAGCGGCTCAGGTCCGAACGGATGAAAGTCCTGCAGGATAAGAGTGCCAGCGGGATATCGTTCGCTGCTCTTTGCCCGCCAGATGGCATGGGTATGATTGAAGTCGCTGTCGCTTTCGACGGGCAGGTCGAGGCGCTGGATTTCGCCGCTCGCGTTGCGGATATGGATGCTCTCCTTGCCGATCTCGTGGCCGACCGTGAAGAACTCGATCTTTCGCTCATCCGGCTTCCCGCCCCAGAACAATGGATCGATGGAACTTGCAGCACCATAAACGTCGTCCTGACCGGCTTCGAACAGGATCGGCGCATCCTTCGGATCGACGCCGCGTTTAAGTATACGGCCGACGCGCGGCCAGCCGGAGCGGGTGGCAGAAAACTCGTCGACCGAGCCGAAATAGGCAAGCTCGTCCGGGCTCAGCCATGTGGCATGGGCGCGTGCCGGTGGCGTGTCGAATCCGCCCTCGACGATCATCTTCGTCTCTGTGTCGAATTCCAGGAGCCGCAGCTGGTCCGAACCGCCATCGGATAGGATCAGCAGGACGCGCGTCGGCTCGTAAGGGGACGTGATAGCCCCGGAATAGATCCAACGCTTGCCTTCCTTCAGACAGAAGGCGTCGAAATCGAAGACAGTTTCCCAGGCGGCATCGTGGCGCGGCTCGAGGTCTGCCGGAAGGCGACGCCAGATGCCGAGCGGATTGTTCTTCGAACGGTGGAAATCGAACAGCCATTTCCCACGCCGCACCGGCACGATCAGCCGGTCCTCGCGCTCGATCATTGCCTTCAGCGCGTCGCGATCTTTCTCGAATTCCGGTGTTCTGAACTGGTGGTCCGATTTGCCGTTCTGCTCGGTGACGAAAGCGATCGTGTTCTGGTCGTTATCTGTTTCGAGAAAAAGGTTCATCGTGGCCTCCTCATGCACTCGGGAAGCCTTTACCTATGCATGGGAAAGGGCGCTGGCAACCGGATCGAGGGCAAAACCACGATGCCGTCATGCTCGGGCTTGTCCCGAGCATCTGCTGCCGTTTCGTTTAGCTGCAACATGGATAGATCCTCGGCACAAGGCCGAGGATGACGTCCGGGAATATGGCTTACCCTGCCATCGCCTCTTCATATTCGGACGAAAGCATCAGCCATTCCTCTTCGGCAGTCGAAAGTTTTGCAGCGGCCTCGCCACGTTCCTTGGCTTTCTGGGCCGCCTTGGCGGGAGCCTTTTCGTAGAGCACCGGGTCCGCAAGTTCTTTATCAAGCGCCTGAATCAGCTTCTCAAGCTTAGCCGTCAAGGATTCGATTTCGTTGATCTTTTTCTTCAGCGGCGCGAGCGAGGCGCGCTTTTCGGCATTCGCTTTGCGCTGGTCGGCCTTGGAGGCACTCTCGTCCGCTGACCCCTGCGCCTTGTCGTCCTTTTTGCGGCCCGAGGCTATGATCAGGTCGCGATATTCTTCCAGGTCGCCTTCGAACGGCTTGACCGTGCCTTCGTTGACAAGCCACAGCCGGTCAACGGTCGCCTCGATCAGGTGGCGGTCGTGCGAGATCAGGATGACGGCGCCTTCATAATCGTTCAGCGCCTCGATCAGCGCCCGGCGGCTGTCGATGTCGAGGTGGTTGGTCGGTTCGTCGAGGATGAGAAGGTTTGGTGCGTGGAACGCGGCAAGGCCCATCAGCAGGCGCGCTTTTTCGCCACCGGACAGATCCTTGGCGGCAGTGTTCATCTTTTCCGTCGCAAGCCCCATCTGCGCCACGCGGGCACGCACCTGTGCTTCGGCTGCCTGCGGCATCAGCCGGCGCACGTGGTCGACAGGCGTTTCGTTGGGGATGAGGTCGTCCAGCTGGTGCTGGGCGAAAAAGCCGATCGACAGCGAGGACGCTCGCTTCATCTCGCCGTCATCCAGCTGCAGACGGCCGGAAATCAGCTTGGCGAAGGTCGATTTGCCGTTGCCGTTCGAGCCGAGCAGCGCGATGCGGTCGTCATTGTCGATGCGCAGGCTGATATTCTTCAGGATCGGCTTGCCGGGCTCGTAACCGACTGAGCCCTTGTTGATTGCGACGATCGGCGAGGCAGGGATCTTTTCCGGCTTGGGGAAGCTGATCGGCTGGACATGGTCCTCGACCACGGCGGCAACAGTGCCCATGCGCTCCAGCGCTTTCACGCGCGACTGCGCTTGTTTGGCCTTGGTCGCCTTCGCCTTGAAGCGGTCGATAAAACTCTGCAGATGTTTGCGGGCGGCGTCGTTCTTCGCCTTCGCCTTCATCTGCAGCTCATCGGCTTCCATCTTCTGGCGCTCGAACTGGTCGTAATTGCCGCGATAGAAGGTCAACTTGGTCTGGTGCAGATGCACGATCGAGTTGACGGCATTGTTCAGCATGTCGCGATCGTGGGAAATGACGATGACCGTATGCGGATAACGCCGCACATAGTCTTCCAGCCACATCGTGCCTTCGAGATCGAGATAGTTGGTCGGTTCGTCGAGCAGAAGCAGGTCCGGCTCGGCAAAAAGCACGGCCGCCAGCGCCACGCGCATACGCCAGCCACCGGAAAAGGACGAGGCGGGACGCAACTGGGCGCTCGCATCGAAGCCGAGGCCTGCCAGGATGCTCGCCGCACGCGCTTCCGCCGAATGGGCATCGATATCGACAAGCCGCATCTGGATGTCCGCGATGCGGTGCGGGTCGGTCGCCGTTTCGGCTTCCGCCATCAGCGCCGTACGCTCCTTGTCGGCGGCCATGACGATGGAGATGAGCGAGTCTTCGGTGCCAGGAGCTTCCTGCGCGACCTGTCCGATGCGCGCATTTTTCGGGATCGTCACCGAGCCGCTTTCGGCGACGAGATCGCCGGTGATGACGCGGAAGAGCGTCGACTTTCCGGCACCGTTGCGGCCGATAAGGCCGACCTTGGCACCCGCCGGAAGCGAGACGCTGGCATTGTCGAGAAGCAGGCGGCCTGCGATGCGGGCGGAAAGGTCGGTAATCGTGATCATGGCGGCGTTTTTGGCCGAAACACACGGTCAACGCAAGACGGCTGCTGCGCTTCGACCTGTGGCTGGCCCGAGAAACCACGCCGATAAGCTGGCAATTGCAATTTATCGCGCATTAGTTGTGTTTTTGTAGTGTTGGCTCGGAAGGGGGCGCTCTTCGCACCGCCGTAACATCGTGGCAGGCGGAGTGCGCGATGCGATCGCCTCTCAGTGCTGGGGAACGGTATGAAGATAAGTCGCGGAATAGTGGGATTGAATTTCGCCATCTACCTGATTCTTGTTCTTGCCGTGTGGGCGGCACCTTCCGGGCGTTTTGTCCTGGTTCTGACAGATCCCGCGCAAGAACCCGGCTATGGGATCTCGGTGATCGGCCGTGCCGGCGGCTCATTCGTGGCAACAGGTCGCTATGCCTGGATAACGGTCGGTTATTCGGAAGACCATGATTTCCCGACAAAACTCATGGAGGCGGGCGCGATGCTCGTCCTCAATCATCAACTCGCCCTCGGCTGTCTTAAAGGAAATGGGGAATGAATTCGCTCGCGCAACTCCGCAGTACTGCCTCTATCGGGATTGTCGGCCTGCTCTGGATCAACCTGGTTTTCATCGTCGCCCGCAATCTATTCGGTACAGGCGGCTTCGATGTCCTGTCGGTTGCCTCCGGCCTCGTGATCGTCGCGTCGGCCACGGTGCTCTGGTGGCGGGACCGCACGGGCGAGACGACCCGTATAGTCACCTCCATGGCCCAGGCGGCAACGGTCGCGATTCTCGTCTATAATTTTTCCGGCTCGCCGCTGCAGATCGACCTGCATATGTATTTTTTCGCATCGCTGGCGATCTGTGCGGCCTGGATCGACTGGCGGGCAATCGCCGGTTACGCGGCGCTCGTGGCGGCTCATCATATGCTGCTGTTCCTTGCCATGCCCTTGGCCGCTTTCCCCGATGAGACGCATTTTCTGCGGGTTGGCTTGCATGCGGCCATCCTCGTCCTTCAGGCCTGCGTGCTGGTGGCGCTCACCCGGGCGGTCGTCAACGCGTTTGAGGCGTCCGATGCGGCAGTCCAGACTGCCCACAAGGCCGAACGCAACGCAGTCGATATGTCGGAGCGGGCGCGTGCCTCGGATCGTCAGGCTGCGGACGAGCGGCTGCGGCACGAAAACGAAAAGGCATTCGAAGCCGAGGCAGTCCGCAATGCCGTCGATCGGTTGGGCGACGCGCTAGCAGAACTGTCTTCCGGCAACATTGCGCATCGCATTCCGCAGCCTTTTCACGGCGAGCTCGATACGCTCAGGGGTTCCTTCAACGCCTCGGTCGAAAATCTGGAGACGGTGCTCTCTCAGGTCGGTCATGTCGTCCAGACCATTCGCGGAGGTACGGCCGAGATCAATAGCGCTACCCATGATCTTTCAACCCGGACCGAGCGACAGGCCGTTTCTGTGACGGAAACCGCAAGCGCTCTTGGTGTGCTGACCAGCACCGTCAAGCAGACCGCCCAGGTGGCTGATGTCGTGGGGCGCATGGTTGAGCAGGCGCGCGGTGGCGCAGAGCGGTCCGGTGTCATTGTCACGGACGCGGTCGACGCGATGAGCCGCATTGAAACCTCTTCGCGCGAAATCGGTCAGATCATCGGCGTGATCGACGAAATCGCCTTTCAGACGAACCTTCTGGCCCTGAATGCCGGTGTCGAGGCAGCGCGGGCCGGCGATGCAGGCAAGGGGTTTGCCGTTGTCGCCCAGGAAGTGCGGGAACTCGCACAACGCTCGGCCAGTGCGGCGAAGGATATCAAGGCGCTGATCACGACCTCGGGACAACAGGTTTCAACCGGTGTCGCCCTTGTCGGGCAGGCTGGTGATGCGCTGCGCGTCATCGCCAGCGAGGTGACCGAGATCAGCCATGAGATCGAGAAGATTGTCGCAGGCGCCAGGCAGCAGGCAAGCGGCCTGACCGAAATCGAAGGCGCGATCTCCGAGATCGACAGAGGCACTCAGCAGAACGCTGCGATGGTCGAAGAAAGCTCTGCCTCCATCCAGCAACTGGCCAACGAGGCCAATGCGTTGGAACGACTGATGGTCCGCTTCCGCGTTTCCGGGGAAAAGGTGGTTTCTGATTTGAGAGCGGAGAGTGCCGTGCGCCGCGTAGCCTGACTGACCGGTATCCGGCGGTTCAAGCCTGTAAGAAGGCTGCTGATGGCTGGAGATGCTAGGAACCATACCCAGGCATATCGAGTTCTCAGATGTCTGGCCGGCTGATATCCCCGTGAATGATGACGCTCGCCCGTGGATTGGCCCGCGAGGCCTCGGCCGCGAGCACCGCCTGCTGTCGCAATTGCTGCGGCGAAAATGCTTCGGTTGCCATTGCCGCGCCCATGGAAAGCCGGATGGCAGGTGTGCCGTCGGAAGTCGCGAAAACGAGGTTGTCGGTGATCGATGCGTTCAGGCGGGCTGCGATCGGCTTGATCGCGTCGCGGCTGACATGCCGGAACAGGAAGGCGAATTCACCCTTGCCGATGCGGGCGAGAAAATCGTCCTTCTTGATCGTCTTGCGGAAGACGGCTGCGGTCTTCTTGACGATCCGGGTAGCTGCGGCCTCTCCATAGCTGTCGGCGAGTTCGGAAATGTCTGCGATGGCGACGAGGAAAAGCGCGGTATCGCGGCTCTCGATGTCATCCGCATAAAGCGCTTCCAGCTTCTCGGTGAAGGCCGCATGGTTCGGCAGGCTGGTCATCCGGTCGCGCAGCATCACGGCGCGGACGGCGGAAACGTCCTGTTCCGCAGCCGTCAGAAGATGGGCACCGGAGCGCAGAGCTGCCTCCAGCTCGGCTTCCGCCACGACGGCATCCGAAAGCGAGACGCTGAGATATTCGATTTCGGCGAGAATATCGCCCGGACCTGCACCATTATCCTCGCGCAGGCTTTTTGCGACGGCTTCGAGCGCCCGGCTGAAGCCGCGCTTCTGCTCGGCACCGCTCGTCATTTTCTCGCGAAGGCTGGTCAGCAGGCGGATATCCGGATCGCGGGATTTCGGCAGTCCGCTGGCGACGAAACCCGGGAGTTGATAGCGGATGCCGATCTCGTCCAGCACCGTCTGTCGCGGTGCGACCGGCAGTGCCATCACTTCACGGGACAGCACTGCATCGGCACCGCAATGCGCTTCGTAGAAGAGCTCGTAATTGCGCGGCAGGCCATTCACCTCGATGCGGGCCATGTGTTGGCTGACTGCCTGCAATGTCCTGTCCTGAGCTATCTTGCGGGCCTGGGTCGACATCCGTCGTCTCCTGATCGTTCATCCGTGAAGACGATTGATTGCGGGAGCGCGTTAACATCCGCTGAAATACGGCCATGGATTGCAATGGAGCGCCGGATTCGTGCGAAAAAGGGTTAAGGCCCGGTTCACGACATCCACTGCTTTCCGTCCGTTCTGAGAAAAGCGATCATGTCGAGTACGACGGATGGTTGCCCGAGCGAAGTCAGGATCGCATGCACCTGTCCGCGGTGATGGGTCTGGTGGTTGAAGACATGTGCAAGCATCGGGCCGAGCGGTTCGGTGACCGGTGTGGGGACCGTGACCGGCGTATAGGTGACAATTCTCGAAAAGGCATCCGGCTCAAGCGAGCCGGTGAGCTGGATGAAGCGCTCGTCTTCCGCCTGACGCGCGCCCCTCAGGTCCGTAAGGCTTTCGAACAGGATCACGTTCAGCTCCATCGGCGCCGTGCCGGTGCCGGCGATGCGTCGCAGCCAGATCCGGTCTGCGACGAGCAGATGGTTGAGCGTGCGATGCGCCGAGCCGAAGAAGGCGCCGCGATCGGCGCGGTAATCGCTATCGGAAAGAGCGGCGCAGGCTTGGTAAATCCGGTTGTTGGCCCAGCGATTGTAGTCGGCAAGCATCTGGAAATGGCGTTGCATGTGTTCTCCCCCGGCGATGGCGTTTGATGGCCTTCCATCTACAGCAAACCGCATCACGCGGCTCTTATGCAATGCATGAAATCTTCTGATTGGATTGGCGCGGGAAACCTGATCATCATCACTCTTCGAACGGATGATTTGGAGCCCCTGCATGACCACCCGTATCCTCTATTCCCTGTGCGGTGCCGACGAGACCCGGCCGTTTTCGCCCCATTGCTGGAAAGTAGTGCTGGCACTGAAGCACAAGGGGCTGGATTTCGTCGAAAAGCCGACGCCCTTCACGCAGATCCCGGAACTTGAGAACGGGTTTTCGAAGACGGTGCCGATCCTGCGGGACGGCAACGAGCTGATCCGCGACAGCTTCGATATCGCGCTCTATCTCGAGGACCACTACCCGAACCGGCCAACGCTTTTCGGCGGGGAGGGCGGCAAGGCACTGTCGCGCTTCGTCGAGCGTTTCTCGCAGACCATCGTTCACCCGGCGATCACCGGCATTGCTGTTGCCGATATTCACGACATGCTGGACGAGACCGACCAGCACTATTTCCGCACATCGCGCGAAAAGATGCTCGGCAAGTCGCTGGAGGAGGTTCGTGCCGGGCGTGAGGCGGCAGTCAAGGAATTTGCGGCAAAGCTGGAGCCGATGCGCCAGACACTCCGCTATCAGGATTTCATCGGCGGCGATGGCCCGCTGTTTGCCGACTACATCCTGTTCGGCGCCTTGCAATGGATGCGGATCACCACCGGTGCTGACGTGTTTGCCACCGATGACCCGGTTGGCAAGTGGTTCGAACGTTGCCTCGACCTGCATGAAGGCGTCGGGCGTAGTGTGACGGCCGCGTGAAATTCAACTTCGCGACGTGACTATAGCCAAAACCCCCTTGTTTCCGGCGATTAAGGCGGGTAAACACCGCCAACTTTCCCCTGGCAAAGTGCCCCTGGAAACAAAGGACAAACAAGATGGCGATTGAACGCACCTTCTCGATGATCAAGCCGGACGCCACCAAGCGCAACCTGACCGGCGCTATCACCAAGGTATTCGAAGACAACGGCCTGCGCATCATCGCATCCAAGCGCGTCTGGATGTCGAAGCGCGAAGCCGAGGGCTTTTACGCAGTTCACAAGGAACGTCCGTTCTTCGGCGAACTGGTTGAAGGCATGACCTCCGGCCCGACCATCGTTCAGGTTCTCGAAGGCGAAGGCGCCATCCTGAAGAACCGCGAAATCATGGGCGCGACCAACCCGGCAAACGCCGACGAAGGCACGATCCGCAAGCAGTTCGCCCTGTCGATCGGCGAAAACTCGGTTCACGGTTCGGACGCTCCGGAAACCGCTGCTCAGGAAATCGCCTACTGGTTCGCAGAAACCGAAATCGTCGGCTGATTGCCATACGATTGAAGATTGAAAAAGCCGGGGCTGATGCTCCGGCTTTTTTATTGTGGGCAGTCGCTATCCGCCGCCATGTCCTGGCTTCCATCGGCGCGAAAGACCTCAGGATTGGGTGTATAACCCGGCCCGATCACCAGCGGCCTGGCGGGCAGCACGCTCTGGTCGACATCCGAGGTGATGCTGGTTTCGATTTCCTGCAGAACTTCGCCGGACACGGACAGGATGTGGATCTTGACGGTATAGGGGTGGTCCTTGCGCACGCATTGCAGATGCGGGCTCTGGATGACGATCTTTTCGTCGATCGGGAATATCTTTTCTTGCGCGGTCAGCGTATCGCCGCTCTTCGGGTCCTCGAATTCCGCCGATACGATACTGCCATCCGGCAAGGGGCGAAGTTTTCGCAGCGTCACGAGATAGCTGGCGGTGGCAACGCGATAGTTGAAAACGAACAGGCGTCCCGAAAGCTCGACCAGCTTGCCCTCGGTTTCCCTTTGGCAGGAGCTCACGAGAAGCGCTGCCAGAACTGCGGCGAGAGCCTTGCCGTTCATGGCGAGCGTTCCTTCCTGGCGGTGTAGTGGCGTGAGGCCTTCACCCGGTTGCCGCAGACGGACATGTCGCACCAGATGCGGCTGCGGTTCTTGCTGCGGTCGACGAACAGCCAGCCGCAATTGCCGCAAATCCTGATTCTTTCCACTTCGTGTGCCGACAACAATCGCAGGGACGAACAGGCGGTCTCAGCCTCAAGCGATCCCTTGGCTCCGAGCCGCAACAGAACGGCCGTCGCTTCCAGCAATTCGGCGAGAAGCACCGAAGTCTCGCTCTTGGTCACACAGGCCCGAAAGTAGCGGTCGATCGCCTCGCGAAGCGTGATGAAGTCAGCGCGGTTTCCGTCTGACATGGGAGCAAGCGTTCCGAACAGCGCGCGCTCGGCCGAAAATTCGGCCGCAGCTTTCGGGAATGCGTCCATTTGCTCCACTTCTGCGAAGCGGTCGATCCTGCGCGCAGGATCGAAGCGCAGGATGACGCTGTTGGCGACGTCCAGCGCCAGCGCGCCTCCGGAAAAACGGTGTCGGGTCCATGAAAAGTTCATGCGCGATTATAACTTTCAAAGTGGTTTTTACCAGTTATATTCGGTATGGTGGATTGGAGCGCCGGATGGCCTATTTCCTGCAGCAGATCGCCAATGCCCTGCCGATCGCATCGCTTTATGCGGCGCTGGCCTTCGGATATTCGCTTGCGTTTGCCGTGACGCGCCGTGCCGATATCACCTATGGAGCGATCTTCGCCTTTTCCGGCCACATCTATCTTCTGTTCGCGCATATCGGCTGGGACCGGCTTTGGCTCGTCCTGCCCGCTTCGCTGGCGCTCGGAGCCGCAGCCGGACTGATCGGCGGGGTCGGAGCAGGCGTGATGATCGGACAGTTGGTCATGAAACGGCTTTCTGCCGTGTCTCCGAATGCGATAATCGTCGCTTCGCTTGGTCTTGTGATGGTGTTGATGGAAGGCGCGCGGCTTGCTTCCGATACGCGGGAACTCTGGCTGCCGCCTTTGCTCAATCATCGTATCGTTTTTTGGCAGGGCGCAGGGTTTCCCGTATCGCTGACGGTGCTGCAGGTGATCAATGTTGCGATCATGCTGGTTATGGTTCTGGCCGGGCATGTCCTGCTCCGTCACAGCCGTTTCGGACGCCTGTGGCGGGCGGTATCCGATGATCCTCTGGCGGCGGAATTATCCGGCGTCAGCGCTGCCCGGATGTTCGTGTCGGCCTATGCCACTGCAGCACTCTACGCGTCCGTCTGTGGCGTGCTTGCGACATCCTATTACGGCACGATGGATTTTGGCGCGGGCCTGCTCTTCGGTCTGAAAGTCGTGCTGATCGCCGCTGCGGGCGGGCATTCCAGCCCGCTGAAATCCGCAGCAGGAGCTGCAGCGGTCGGATTTGGCGAAACCCTATGGGGTAGTTACGGCCCGATTTTCTGGCGCGATCTGGCGGTGATCTCGGGCCTGATCCTGCTTTTGGTGCTGAGTCGGCGCGAAAGAGTGACCCTATAGATTCCGCCACTTGTCTCGGGCGGTGTCATCGGCGTCCTTTGCCTCGATCCACTCCCCGGCGGTGCCGTCGGCCGCATGTTCCTTCTTCCAAAAGGGAGCCGACGTCTTCAGGAAATCCATGATGAAATTGGCGCCGTCGAAGGCGGCCTGCCGATGCGCGGCCGTTGCGATGACCAGCACGATATTCTGGCCCGGTTCGATCCGGCCGAACCGGTGGATGGCGGTCGCCCCGATCAGCGAAAACCGCCGAATGGCAAGATCGGCGATCCGGCGCATCTCGGTTTCGGCCATGCCGGGATAATGCTCCAGCTCCAGTGCCGAGAGCTTGCCCTGTTCGCCCCGGCAAAGTCCGACGAAGGAAACGACGGCACCGATATCGATGTGGCCTTCGGTCAGGGCATCGACTTCAGTCTGGAGGTCGAAGTCGCCGGATTGGACGCGGATTGTTGGAGTGGTCATCGTGGCCTCCGAGGACTTGAGCCGAATTTGCCGAACCCTATCCCGGCTCCTCGTTTTGGCTCTGCGGCTTTGCCCAATCGCGTCTCACCCACCTGTCATCGGTGGAAATATACCGATCTCGCGGGCGCCGGCGATCTTTTCGTCGTGCTCGACATGTTCCTGGTTGATCGCCACGCGGATCACGTCGGGATATTCAAGCGCGGTCTCGTATTCCTCGCCCAAGCCTTTCAGATGACTCAACAAATCACCAACCGTCACGACCGTCTCGGGAAGCTCGATCTCTTCTTCCATCTTGCCGATACGTTCGCGGACCCAGGCGAAATAGATGAGATTGGCTTTCATCCCGACATCCTCAATCCGCATCCACCAGATGCTTCACGCCGGCCTTGAAGTAGTCGTAGCCGGTATAGAAGGTCAGGAACGCAGCGATCCAGAGAAGCGCGATTCCCATCTCGGTGATGTAAGGAATGACCTTGTCGCCGGCAGGACCCGCGAGCAGGAAGGCGATCGACACCATCTGGATCGTCGTTTTCCACTTGGCGATGCGGGTAACAGGGACCGACACCTTCAGCGCCGCAAGATATTCGCGCAGGCCCGAGACGAGGATTTCGCGGCACAGGATGGTGATTGCCGCCCAGAGCGACCAGCCGGCGATCGTCTGGTCGGCGGCGAGCAGCAGGAGCACGGCTGCGACCAGCAGCTTGTCGGCGATCGGATCGAGCATCCGGCCGATATTCGACGTCTGGTTCCAGATACGGGCAAGATAGCCGTCCAGATAATCGGTGAGCGAGGCGATGATGAAAAGCCAAAGCGCCGTCCAGCGGGCCGTGTCCGAGCTTTCCAGCTTACCCTCGACGAAGAAGCAGAGAACGATCACCGGCACGGCGACGATACGCGCATAGGTGAGGAGGTTGGGGATATTGTATGCGCGGGAAGCCATATCGGACCTATGCTTGCGGTTTGTCCCTAGTTGATGTTTCGGAGGCGAAGCGTCAACCGGTTTCGAGGCTTTTTTACAGACGATTGTGACAGGCGCTCCGATGAGACTTGTCAAAGGCCAGATTGATTGTCGGTATCACGCTCAATTGGCTCTTGTTTCGTGAAAATGATTATAGACCTGTTTGGCCACCGCCTCCGAAATCCCTTCGACGGCCATGAGGTCGTTGAGGCCCGCACGCGATACCGCCTTCGCCGTGCCGAAATGCTGCAGGAGCTTGCGCTTTCGGCCGGGTCCGATGCCGGAAATTTCGTCCAGAGGGTTTTTGATCATTTCCTTCTTGCGGCGTGCCCGGTGTGAGCCGATTGCGAATCGATGCGCCTCGTCGCGCATGCGCTGGACGAAATAGAGAACCGGATCGCGCGGCGGCAGCGAAAAATCGCTTTTGCCGTCGGCGAAGAAACGCTCGCGGCCGGCATCGCGGTCGACGCCCTTGGCGACGCCGATCGCGGTGACGACATCGCGGATGCCAAGTTCGTCGAGAATGGCGCGCACCGCTGTCATCTGGCCTTGGCCGCCGTCGATCAGGATCACGTCAGGCCATGCCGGGAAGGCGGCATCGTTGATGTCGTCGCTGCCGACCTCGGCAGGCGCTTCCGCATTCGTCCCCGCCGAAATGCTGCGGTCGGGAATGCCCTCCTCCTTGATGAGGCGTGAGAAGCGCCGCGTCATCACTTCCTTCATCATGCCGAAATCGTCGCCGGGCGTGATGTCCGTCGATTTGATGTTGAACTTTCGG
This sequence comes from Hyphomicrobiales bacterium, assembly GCA_900466875.1. Classification (GTDB taxonomy): domain Bacteria; phylum Pseudomonadota; class Alphaproteobacteria; order Rhizobiales; family Rhizobiaceae; genus Neorhizobium. The sequence continues at coordinate 222,949 of UBNQ01000023.1, forward strand.
TACTGGCCTTTGACGAACCCTTCGGGACCGGCCACGACCATGCCGCCCACGGCATTGGTGCCCATGATGTGGGAGTTGTCGTAAATCTCGATACGGCGCGGCTGGTAAGGCAGCTTGAATGTTTCGGCCAACCCCGCCAACAGACGTACCTGTGATGAGGTTTCCGCCAGCTTGCGGCCGTGCGCCTCGCGGGCATTGGCAGCGACGTGATCGACGAGATCGCGTTTTTCGCCACGCTGCGGCACCAGGATCGAAATCTTGTGGCCGACCTTTTCGGAGAAGGCGAGGGCGAGAAGCTCCTGTTCCTCGACGGTTTCCGAAAGCAGGATTTGCTTCGGCACCGGTTTGTCATCGTAAAACTGGGCGAGAAACGCGTTCAGCACTTCCGCAGCCGGCATTTGTGGGTCGGCTTTCGGGAAATAGGCGCGGTTGCCCCAGTTCTGGCCGGTGCGGAAGAAAAACACCTGGATACAGGTCAGTCCGGCCTCGTGGTAGATGGCAAAGATATCCGCTTCCTCGACGCCGGCCGGATTGATGCCCTGATGGCTCTGGACATGGGAAAGCGCTGCCAGACGATCGCGGTAGACGGCCGCACGCTCGAAATCGAGATCGTCCGAGGCCTCGGCCATCTGTTTGGCAATCACGGTTTTGACGTTCTGGCTTTGGCCGGACAGGAAGTCCGATGCCTCTTTCACCAGCTCAGCATACCCCGCATCGCTGACTTCATGCGTGCAGGGGCCGGAACAGCGCTTGATTTGATAGAGAAGACAGGGGCGGGTGCGCGTTTCGAACACGCTGTCGGTGCAGGTGCGCAAGAGAAACGCTCGCTGCAGCGAATTGATCGTCCGGCCGACGGCGGAGGCCGATGCGAAGGGTCCGAAATACTGCCCCTTTCGCGCCCGTGCGCCGCGATGTTTCAACAGGGCAGGGGCGCGGTGGTCGCCGCTGATGAGAATATAGGGGAACGACTTGTCGTCGCGCAGAAGCACGTTGAAGCGCGGGCGCAGGCGTTTGATCAGGTTCGCTTCGAGCAGCAGCGCCTCGGTTTCCGTCCGCGTCGTGACGAATTCCATATGGGTCGTCTCGCGCACCATACGGGTGAGGCGGTTCGAATGCAGTCGCCCCTGCGCATAGTTGCCGACGCGTTTCTTCAGACTGCGCGCCTTGCCGACATACATGACGTCGCCGGCCTCGTTGAACATGCGATAGACGCCCGGCGCATTCGGCAAGTGCTTGACGAATTCGGCAATCAGGTCGGCGCCCTTGAGGCCGTTGTCTTGTCTGACCGCCTCGTTCCAGTCGATCGACGCGGTAATGACGTCGGCGGCCGTATCCGGCGCCGTTACATCATCCTCGTCATCGTCGATCTCGTCATAGAGAACGCCACCATCCGGCAGCTTCTTGTCGTTCATTCCATATCTCCGCCGCGCCGCAGAAGGGCGCCGGGCCTGCCATCTCTCGAATCGAAGCCGATTGCTGCCTTCACAAATAGTGTCCGCCGAGACGGTTTGGAAGCGGCCGCGACTGAAGCACTGTGATCGCGGCCAGTGATGAAATGTGGCTGCATTCGGATTGTTGCGCCGGGACGATATCGGGAGAGGAAGGGTGAAACAGGTATTTCGAAGCATAGATAACGCGTTTCGAAAGCCGGTGTGTTTGCTCTAAACTCGAACAACAAGTGCAGTTCCCGTGTTGATCGGAAGTTGTCGTCAATTTTTTCTGGTATTGACTTGGTTTTTCTGGCTTGTTAAGAAATAATAAAGAAATGTAAAACAGTTAATAAATGAATTAGTATTCTGTTAGGGTTAATGAAGTACATGTTGCGGCAATGCAACATCAAGATTTAGCCTTCTGTATGCCGCAAACAATTCACAATTCGGCTCTCTCAATTCCTCAATTGCCCTCCAAATTCTCCTCAGCCAGCAGGGAACCAACTCGTCGCCACCAAGTTGATGTGACGGCCTTCCCGGCAGCACTAAAAGGAGAATTATATATGCGTATCCTCATCGCAACTTTGATGGCCTCGGCTGCCAGCTTCATCGCAATTTCCGCAGCCAACGCTGCTGACGCTGTAGAGCAGATCCCGCAGGCGCCGGTCGCCGTGGAAGAACCGGCTCCGGCGGTAGGTAACTGGCAGGGTTACTACCTCGGTGCAACCGGTGCCTACGACTTCGGTCGTTTCGGCGGTGGCGACCGTGATGGCGACAAGCTCGGTGGCGGTCTCTATACCGGTTACAACTGGCAGAGCGGCCAGATCGTCTACGGTGTTGAAGGCGACGTCGCCTATAACGGCGAAAAGGACGGCACCTACCCGGATCTCGAAGGCAAGGCCGGCTGGAACGGCTCGCTGCGTGGCCGCGTCGGTTACGACATGAACCCCTTCCTGATCTACGGTACGGCCGGTGTTGCCATCCAGGACAACAAGCTGTCTGACGCGACCTCGTCCGAAAGCAAGACGGCTGTCGGTTATACGGTTGGTGCCGGTGCGGAAGCCTTCGTCACCAACAACATCACTGCCCGTCTCGAATACCGTTACACCGATTTCGGTTCCAAGGATTACAACCTCGACAGCGGCTCCTTCTCGAAGGGCTACGACGACCACAGCGTCAAGGTCGGTATCGGCGTGAAGTTCTAATCAGTCTATAGCCTTAACAGGCTGGGGAAGCCCGCGGCGTGAATGCCGCGGGCTTTTTTGCGTCGAGGGAAATGCTCAGTCCATCTGGATATTGGCGGCCTTGACGACCGGGCCCCATTTGGCGAGCTCGGCGGTCACATGCTTGCCGAGATCTTCCGGTGTCGATCCGACGATCGTCGCGGAAAAATCCTTCATCCTGCTGGCCACGGCCGGATCCTTGAGCGCTTCGTTGGCGGCTGCGTTGAGCTTTGCGATCGCTTCCGGTGGCGTGCCCGCCGGCGCAAACAGCGCGTTCCAGGTATACGTCTCGTATCCCGGCACGGTTTCCGCCACGGTCGGCACGTCGGGGAAAGAGGGAGCCCTTTCCTTGGTCGTCACGCCGAGCGCCTTGAGCGTGCCGCCCTTGATATGGCTGGAAGACGAGGGGAGGTTGTCGAACATGATCGAGATCTGGTTGCCGAGCAGATCGTTGAGCGCAGGCCCGGCGCCCTTGTAGGGCACGTGCTGCATTTTCACGCCCGCCATGCTGTTGAACAGCTCGCCCGACAGATGCAGCGGCGTGCCATTGCCCGACGATGCATAGGAATATTTATCCGGATCCTTCTTCAGCAGAGCGATCAGTTCCGCCACGGAATTGACCTCAAGCTTCGGGTTGACGACCAGCACATTGGGCACGATGACGAGCAGCGAGACCGGCGAGAAATCCTTTTCGGGATCATACGGTTTCTGTTTAAGGATCAAAGGGTTGAGCGCGTGTGTTGCGACGGTTCCCATGAGGATCGTGTAACCGTCCGGGTCTGACCGGGCCACCCGGTCGGCGCCCAGATTGCCACCGGCACCGGCCACGTTTTCCACCACCACCTGCTGCCCGAGAATATCGCCCATCTTCTGGGCCACGACGCGACCGACCACGTCCGTCGAGCCCCCGGCTGCAAACGGCACGACTAGTGTGATGGCGCGATCCGGAAAGCTTTGTGCCGTGGCCTGTTGGCCGAACGAGAGTGCGGAAAGGGCCGAACCGGCAAGAACGAGCGCGGCGCGCCGCGTCAACTGCGTGAGCTTCATTTGTTTTCCTCCATCACGGCCTCCCGCCGTTCGTCTCATAGTAGCGGAGGAAGGGGGGAGGGCAAGCATTTCAGGCGCTTGGGGATATAGGAGGAAAGTCTAAGTGTAGTGGAGGTTGAGTGGAGGTGGGCTTGCCCCTCACCCTAACCTCTCTCCGTAAACGGGGAGAACGTGCCGGCAGGCGGATGAGGGGCAGACGCTCGTCCCAGAGGCTCAACCAGCCGCCTTCATCTCCGCATAATGATAAAACTTCTTGGCAAACACATCCGGCCAGGAGGCCAGTTCCGGGCGGCCTTCGGCCCATTGGCCGTTGAAGCGCAGGTCGAGGTAACCGATCATCGCGGCGAGTGCAAAATGGCCGCCGTGCAGTTTTTTGCCGGTCTTAGGCAGGTTCTTTTCCAGATAGTCGAGCGATGTGACAACCTTTGCCCACTGCTTGTCGATCCAAGGCTGGTAGGCATTGTCCTCGCCGCGGAAACGACGCTCGTAGACGATCGAGAGCAGGCAATCCATCACGCCGTCACAGAGTGCTTCGAGCACTTCGGCTTCGGTGCGCTTCTCATCCTTTTTCGGATAGAGCTTGCCGCCCGACTGGCGGTCGAGGAAATGCATGATCGCGACGCTGTCATAGATCGGCGCCTCGCCCTCGCGGATCAGCACCGGGATTTTTCCGAGCGGATTGTTGTCGGTCAGTTCCGCCGGTGCCGCATTGGTGTCGGTCGTCACTTCGGTGAGTGCGATTCCAACATGGCGCGCCGCCATGCGGCACTTGGCCGAATAGGGGGAGGCGGGGGAGTACAGAATTTTCATCGGATTTTCCTCTTTGAATTTCGTCAGCGGGCCGGCGGAAGGGTAATCTGGCTGATCGTGCAGCCACGGCGGTCGACTTCGGCGCAGTCGCGGAATTTAAGGTCCTTGGTGAGGCAGATGCGGATTTCTTCGAGCTGCCGTCCCTCGCAGCTCGCCGCTATCCCGCGGCGGCTCATGCCGGGATTGGCGCTCAGGAATTTCTGTTCGATTTCGTCAGCGGAAAGACTGATCGGCCGATCGCCCTGCTTGAGGTCGGCCGGAATGTCGACGCGCTGGTAGGCTTGCCGCACCGTGTCGAAATAGGCCTTCTGTCCGAGCCCGGAACAACTGCCATGCTTTCGCCATTGGTGGCCGACAAGACCCATCGACGGCATGATGTCGAACATGGTTTCGCCAAGCCCGCGCGGTACCCGTTCCGGCTCGGATGTACGGCAGAAGTCCGGATAGCCCTTTTCATGCTGCGGCCACAGACCATGGACAACGAATCTGTACTGTTTGTCCAAGCCGCATTGCTGGTCGTTGCGGCCACCCTTGTTGGTCGCACAGAAGGTTGGGGACCATGAAAGAGACAGAACGTAGAAGTCGAAATTTCCGGCTCGATCCGGCTGGCGATCCTGACGCCGTTCCTGCGCGTTGACCGGGGACAATGCCGAAACGGTCGTTGCGAGCATGATCGCTGCGGCAAAAAGGACCTCGCGGAGCGCGGGCGATTTCTTCATCATGATCACGAATCCTCACCATTGGAACACGAGAGCGTTGTAATTGTTGAATGTTCAGTGTCCAGGCGAATAGAGTGCAAATTCGCTGATGGCTGCATGCAGTGATCGAGGTGGGGAGCAAAGAGCGAAACAGCTGAATGACATTCAAGAAATACCTGTGGCCTGCCGTGGGCGGCCTGACGATAGCGCTTTCGGCGTGGCTTCTCTACAAGGAATTGAGGGGGCTTTCGCTTGATGATTTATGGGGCAGTCTTGCCGCAATAAACGGTACCCATTGGTGTCTGGCTGCCGCCTCCAGTCTTGTCGCCTACTGGGCGTTGGCGGGTTATGACCGAATCGCGCTGCTGCATCTGGGCCGCAAGATCGACTGGTTCTTCATCACCGTCTGCTCCTTCACCACCTATGCGCTGTCGCATAATATCGGAGCTTCGGTCGTGTCCGGCGCGGTCGTGCGTTACAGGGCCTATTCGACCAGGGGCATGACGCCGGCGGAAATCGGCGTTCTCATCGCCATGTGTTCCTTCACCTTCATTCTCGGAACGCTGATGCTGATCGGCATCATCCTTGTCATCGAGCCTGAAGTGATCGAGCGTTTCGGCGACCTGATCCCGGTCGAAGCGTCAGCCGCGATGGGCTATTTCCTGCTGGTGCTGATCGGGCTCTACGTCATTGCAAGCTTCATGAAGCTGCGGCCGTTGACGTTGAGGCTCTGGAAAATCGGCTCGGTCAACATCGTTTACCCGGCGCCGCGGGTCGTGCTGCCACAGCTCCTGATCGCCCCTATTGAGTTGATAGGCGCTGCCGGGATCATCTATTTTGCTCTGCCGGAGGCGGGGAACCCCGGATACATGATCGTGCTCGGAATATTCCTGGTGTCTTTTTCCGCCGCACTTCTATCCCATGCTCCGGGCGGTCTTGGCGTGCTGGAACTGGTCTTCGTCATGGGGCTGCCGGACATGAACCCGGCCGATGTCATCGCCGCACTTCTCGTGTTCCGGCTCTTCTACCTGATCATCCCCTTCATCATGGCGCTGGTGGTGATCTTCGTTTTCGAGCGCTCGCAATTCCGTCGCGAGCATCCGCTCGATATGCAGCGGGCCAAAAATCAGGAAAAGGTGTAGCGCGATTACTCTTGAGTGCGCCCGCCGTCTTCGCCACGCAGCCAGAAGGCGCGCTGCGAGGCGAACCGGTCCTGGCCAAGCACTGTCTTGAGCACCGGCAGCAGCGCATGCAATTCGTCCTTGAGGGTGAAGGGCGGATTGACGACGATGAGGCCGGTGCCGGAAAGCCCCGTCGTCTCGCGATCGCTTTTCACCGACAGTTCGGCGCAGAGCATTTTCGGGATTTCCAGCGCCTGCAACTCCTCATGGAAGCTCTTGATCGGAGCGCCCTTCTTGATCGGATACCAGAGGCAATAGGTGCCGCCGGAAAAACGGCGATATGCGGCAGCGAGCCCCTTCACCAGGCGCTCATATTCTCCGTTCTCCTCGAATGGCGGATCGACCAGAACGATACCGCGCTTTTCCTTCGGCGGCAGATGTGCGCCAAGCGCCAGCCAGCCGTCGAGTTCCGTCACGCGAACCTGGAAATCGCCTTCGAACAGATTGTGCAGGCGGTTATAGTCTTCCGGATGCAGTTCCATGGCCGAAAGCCGGTCCTGCGGGCGAAACAGCATGCGCGCAAGCTTCGGAGAACCGGGATAAAGCTTGATGCCGCCCTTGGGGTTCAGTTCCCTGACGGCGTCCAGATAAGGCGCAAGGATGTCCGCAACATCCGCGGGAAGCTCCGCTTCCATCAGCCGACCGATGCCGTCGACCCATTCTCCGGTCTTCTGCGCTTCTTCCGAAGACAGATCGTAGAGCCCGATACCGGCATGGGTGTCGAGCACGCGAAACGCCTTGTCCTTGTTCTGCTGGTAGCGAACCAGCCGCGCCAGCACGGCGTGTTTGAGGACATCGGCAAAATTGCCCGCGTGATAGATGTGCCGGTAGTTCATCTGAGCTTGTGTCTCGCTTGAATTAAATTGATGGCTGCCAAATCGCGCTTTTGGCGCGCCTCCGCTTGCAATATAGAAAAGCCATGAACATCGCGACCCCCATCTCCGCCAAAAGCAAGTCTGGCCACAATTCCGTTGGTCATACGGTCTGTCCACATGACTGTCCGAGCGCCTGCGCGCTGGATGTCGATCTGACCGAGGATGGAAAGATCGGCCGGGTGCGCGGTTCGTCGGACAACACCTACACGGCGGGGGTGATCTGCGCCAAGGTCGCGCGGTATTCCGAGCGTATCTATCATCCGGGCCGGCTGATGGTGCCGCAGCGCCGCAAGGGCGCCAAGGGTGACGGAAGCTGGCAGGAGCTTTCCTGGGCAGCGGCACTCGACGAGATCGCAGATGCTTTCGTCAAGGCGGAAGCCAAGCACGGCTCCGAAGCCGTCTGGCCCTATTTTTATGCCGGCACGATGGGGCAGGTGCAGCGCGACAGTATCGAGCGCCTGCGGCATGCCAAGAAATATTCGGGCTTCATGGGCACGATCTGCACCAACATGGCCTGGACCGGTTACGTGATGGGCACTGGCGCTCTACGAGGCCCCGATCCGCGCGAGATGGCCAAGTCCGATTGCGTCGTCATCTGGGGCACCAATGCGGTCGCTACCCAGGTCAATGTCATGACCCATGCGATCAAGGCCCGCAAGGAACGGGGTGCCAGGATCGTTGTTGTCGACATATACGACAATCCGACGATGAAGCAGGCTGACGTAAAAATCGTCCTTCGCCCCGGCACCGATGCCGCACTTGCCTGCGCCCTCATGCACATCGCCTTCCGCGACGGTTACGCTGACCACGCATACATGGCGAAATACGCCGATGATCCCGTCGGCCTCGAAGCCCATTTGAAATCCCGCACGCCGGAATGGGCGGCAGCTATCACGGGCCTTTCGGTCGAGGAAATCGAGGATTTCGCAAGACTGATCGGTAAGACGAAGAAAACCTTCTTCCGCCTCGGCTACGGTTTCTCGCGCCAGCGCAACGGCACGGCGGCCATGCATGCGGCATTGTCCATCGCCACGGTCCTGGGCTCCTGGCAATATGAAGGCGGCGGCGCCTTTCACAACAACGGCGAGATCTTTCGGCTGAACAAGTCCGAGCTGATGGGCACGGCCTATATGGATCCGGATATCCGCATGCTCGATCAGTCGCAGATCGGTCGGGTGCTGACCGGCGATGCGGTGGCGCTTCGCCATCGCGGGCCGGTGACCGCGCTTTTGATCCAGAACACCAACCCGATGAACATCGCGCCGGAACAGCGCCTCGTAAAGCAGGGCTTTTTGCGCGACGACCTGTTCACCGCGGTGCACGAGCAGTTCATGACCGATACGGCAAAGGTTGCCGATATCGTCCTGCCGGCCACCATGTTCCTCGAACATGACGACCTTTACCGCGCCGGTGGCCAGCAGCATATCCTGCTCGGGCCGAAGCTGGTTGAGCCGCCGTCTACGGTGCGCACCAATCTCTTCGTCATCGAGCAACTGGCAAAACGCCTCGGCGTCGATCATTACGCCGGTTTCGGCAAGAACGAGCGCAGCCATATCGATCGTATCCTCGGCGACAGCGGCTGGGGCTCCTACGACGACCTGAAAGCCGACAAGTGGATCGATGCCCAGCCGGATTTCGACACCGCTCACTACGTCAAGGGCTTCGGTTATCCGGATGGGAAGTTTCGCTTTTCCCCGGACTGGGTGAACGGCCCGTCGCCCGATCGTACACCGGCAAGTGTCGGTCCGCTCGGTCCGCATGCGGACCTTCCACGCTTTCCCGACCATGTCGCGGTGATCGAGATGGCCGATGCCGAACATCCGTTCCGGCTCGCGACCTCGCCGTCACGCAGCTTCCTCAATTCCAGCTTTGCGGAGACAAAAAGCTCGATCCAAAAGGAAGGCCGACCTGAAGTGATGATCGAGCCGAGCGACGCGGAACGTCTTGGAATAGTCGATGGCGATATTGTCAGTCTGGGTAATGCGCGCGGAAAAATCCGCCTCCATGCGAAACTGGTGCCGGGCGCCAAGCCGGGTGTGCTTATTGCCGAAGGTCTCTGGCCGAACGACGCGCATCTCGACGGTGAGGGGATCAACGTCCTGACCGGTGCCGATCCGGTTGCTCCCTTCGGAGGAGCCGCGGTCCATGACAACAAGGTCTGGCTCCGCAAGAGCTGATCCTGCATCATTGACTGGAATCACAAGACAAACAGGAACGGACATGATCGACATCGACACTTCCGAAACCGAGCGCGTGCGCCTGATATCCCGAAGAACCCTGTGGAAGGGGTTCGTGACGCTGGAAATGCTCACTTTCGAACAGCGCATGCCCGACGGGAGCGTGGTGACGGTTGATCGCGAAGTCCATGACCACGGTTGTGCCGCCGCCATCCTTCTGCATGATGCGGCCGACGACAGCATCGTGCTCGTCCGCCAGTTCCGGTCCGGCGCCTTTGCCAACGGTGACGCGGCCTACATGCTGGAAATCCCCGCCGGCCTTGTCGATAAAGGTGAAATTCCAGCCGAATCCGTGGTCCGCGAGGCGATGGAGGAGACGGGGTTCAGGGTCGAGAAGGCTCGCTATATCTGCGATATCTATGCAAGCCCCGGCGCTTTGACGGAGAAGCTGTCCCTGTTCTTCGCCGGTGTCGATGCCGACAAGAGAACCGGACTTGGTGGCGGGCTTGCAGGCGAGGCCGAGGATATCGAGATCGTCACGCTCGGCCTGGATGAGGCTTACAGGATGATCGCCACCGGCGAGATCACCGATGCCAAGACGATCATCGCGTTGCAATGGGCGATGCTGCATCGGTCGGAACTGACCAGCGGCTGAACGTCATCCGCTGTGTGAAACCGCAATGGCTTCACACGAATGTCATGAAACGCGCCTAACGGCTCCAGCCGATAGACCGAAAGCATTAGGAGAAGATCATGTGGCTCGGCAATTTTACTCTCGTGTTGCCGGACCAGATCGTCGAAGGCGGCTCGGTCAGGATCGAGGATGGCGCGATTGCCGAAATACGCGGCGCTCCGGTCACTGACGCCGTCATCGACGGCGGCGGACGTTACCTCATGCCGGGTTTCGTCGATCTGCACGGCGACATGATCGAGCGCGAGATTTCTCCGCGCCCCAAGGCCGAGATGCCGATCGATTTCGGAATCCATGAACTCGACAAGAAACTTGCCGCCCACGGGGTGACAACGGCATACGCGGCTGTCTCCTTCGCCACCGAAAGCGTCTACGGCAATGTCCGCTCGCTGGAAACCACATCGGCCGTCATCGAGGGCGTCAACCGTTTGCGCGATGACCTGTTGGTCGACCACCGCATCCATGCGCGCTACGAGATCACCAATGTCGGTGCCGCGCCGACGCTGGAGCGACTTCTGGAAGCGGGCGAGATCGACATGGTTTCGCTGACCGACCATACGCCGGGGCAGGGCCAGTACAACAATATCGAGGCTTACGTCCTGAGCATGTCCGAGCGCCGTTCGATCTCGATCGAGACCGCGCAGGAGATGATCAACAAGCGTATCGAGATGCGTAGCAATCCGGAAATCGACACGCGGCTGAAGGAAATCGTCGCCCTGTCGAAGAAACATGGCTTGTCGCTCGCATCGCATGACGACGACAGCGTCGAAAAAGTCATCGAGATGTTCGATCTCGGCGTGACGATCAGCGAATTCCCGGTGACGATGGCGGCTGCCGAAGAGGCCATTCGCCGTGGTCTCCACACGCTGATGGGCGCGCCGAATGCGCTGCGCGGCCAGTCCATGTCGGGCAACCTGAGCGCGCTCGATGCCGCCAGCGCCGGTCTTCTCTCGACAATCGCGGCGGACTATCACCCGGCCGCCTTCGTCCCGGCGATCTTCAAGCTTGCCGATATCATGACCATCGGCCTGCCCAAGGCGGTCGCCATGGCAACGTCGAATGCCGCCCGTGCGGCAGGCCTCACCGATCGCGGCGAAATCTCGATCGGCCAGCGCGCCGACCTCGTCGTCGTCGAGACCGGCGACGTCCACCGCATCCGCGCCACGTTCCGAGACGGCCGTTTTGTCTACAGCGACGGCACGTTGCATCCGCTGCAGATGCTGGCGGCCTGAGAGGGTATCGACTATGCGAGCAGCGGCACGTTTTCGTGTGTCGCTGCCGCAATCAATTGCTTGTCGAGCGTCGCGAGCGGCAACTTGGTCTCAAGAGCCAAGGTCAGATAGGCTGCGTCATAGGCCGTCAGCTTATGACGCTCGGCGAGTGCCAGGATCATGCTTTCGTTACTGATCGGAAGAGTTGCTACCCCTAGATTTCGAAGCTTTTGAAAGCTCTCCATGGCAAGGTTGAAGTCGATACGATTACGTCGCCGGGCCACCATCGGCACGTTTCGTACTTCATGCCATATCAGATCCGGTGCAATGACATTGGAGCCTCGCAGGTTGATAATCGCCGTTTCCGCTGTAGCTGAATTTTCGTCCGGCAACGCCCATGCGCAAAGAACAGACGCATCGATGACAAAATCAACCATCACCGCCGACCAATAGCCTTCCACTCCGCGATCTCTTCCTGAGTGATCGATGGCATCTTCTTTCGAAACTCAAGAATCTCTTCAATAGCTTTACGGCGCGCCTCAAGGTCGGGAACCGATTTTAATTGCGCCACCGGCACACCGTTACGAGCAAGGAATACATCCTCGCCGGCTTCCACTTTCGCAAGCAGGTCGCTGAGATCGGCGTCGCCGATATTGACTGTGATCGTCATCGTTTTGCTCCACCTGTCGGGTCAGGATAAAGCGGGACGCGTAACCGGTCAATCGGAGCGAATGCCTCTCGTAAATCAGGCAGAGATCAGAGTGCCGTACTCTTCCGCGGAAGGAGCGCAACCGCCCGCCCGTCCGCCTTCCATCTTCACCTTGCCCTCGGCAAACAGCTTCAGCGCCAGCGGATAAAGCTTGTGCTCGACCGTCAGCACGCGTCCAGCCAACGTATCGGGGGTATCGCCTGAGGCGACCGGCACGGCCGCCTGGGCGACGATCGGGCCTTCGTCCATACCTTCGGTGACGAAATGCACGCTGCAGCCGGCGATTTTCATGCCGGCGTCAAGAGCGCGCTGGTGCGTGTGAAGGCCGGGAAAGAGCGGCAGCAGGGAAGGGTGGATGTTGAGGATGCGACCCTCGTAGGGACGAATGAACTCGCCGGAGATCAGCCGCATATAACCGGCAAGACAGATGATGTCCGGGTTGATCTCGGCAAGCGCGGCAAGGATTGCCGCCTCATGTTCGGCCTTGCCGGCATAGGCCTTGCGCTCGAAGACGTGGGTTTTGATGCCGCGCGCCTCGGCCTTGGCGAGACCGCCCGCCGTGGGCTTGTCGGAGATGACGGCGACGATCTCGGCCGGAAAGGCCGGTGCCGCGCAGGCGTCGGCCAGCGACACCATGTTGGAGCCGCCGCCGGAGATAAAGACGACGACGCGCTTTTTGGCCGAATTCATGATCTCACCCTTTGCCAGGCTTGGAACTTAGAGGCTGAGCGTACCCTTGTAGATGACGCCAGCGCCACCCTCAGCGCGCTCGACCATACGGCCGAGCTGCACGACGGTTTCGCCTTCTGCAGCAAGCACGTCGGTGACAGTCTTGGCGTTCTCTTCAGAGACGACGACGATCATGCCGACGCCGCAGTTGAAGGTGCGCAGCATTTCCTTCGGCTCGACGCCGCCGGTCTTTGCCAGCCAGGAGAACACGGCCGGAACCGGGATATTGCCGAGTTCGATCTCGGCTGCGAGATGCTTCGGCAGGACGCGCGGAATGTTTTCAGGAAAACCGCCGCCGGTAATGTGGGCAAGTGCCTTCAGCGCATGCGTCTCACGGATCGCCTTCAGCAGCGGCTTCACATAGATGCGGGTCGGCGTCAGAAGCGCTTCGCCGAGTTTCTTGTCGGCTGCGAACGGGGCAGGGGCATCCCAGCCGAGGCCGGAGAGCGAGACGATCTTGCGCACCAGCGAAAAGCCGTTGGAATGGACGCCGGAAGAGGTGAGGCCGAGGATGACGTCGCCCGGAGCGATGTCGCCTGCCGGAAGCAGCTGGCCGCGTTCGGCGGCACCGACTGCAAAGCCCGCAAGGTCATAATCGCCATCGGAATACATGCCCGGCATTTCAGCCGTTTCGCCGCCGATCAGCGCGCAGCCGGATTCGACGCAGCCTGCGGCAATGCCCTTGACGATCGCTGCACCCTGATCGGGATCGAGCTTGCCGGTGGCGTAATAATCGAGGAACAGCAGCGGTTCGGCGCCCTGAACGACGAGATCGTTGACGCACATGGCGACGAGATCGATACCGACCGTGTCATGAAAATCCGCATCGATGGCGATCTTCAGCTTGGTGCCGACGCCGTCATTAGCGGCAACCAGGATCGGGTCGTTGAAGCCCGCGGCCTTGAGGTCGAACAGGCCGCCGAAGCCGCCGATCTCGCCATCGGCGCCGGGACGACGGGTGGAGCGCACCGCCGGCTTGATCTTCTCGACCATCAGATTGCCGGCATCGATATCGACGCCTGCATCGCTATAGGTGAGACCGTTCTTGCCTGCCTCGCTCATAATCCATCTCCAGTCCGGACCCAAGGGGAACTATAAGCTGCCGCCAATTGCACGGCACGCCCGGATATGCAAGCGTTTCGGCCATGTTTTGAAGGCATTTCACAGGCATGGTCTTTAACCGGGATGTGAACTTGACCTCATCCTCCAAGCCCCTCATATGCCTCAAGTAGTGCAGGCCGGAGCTTGCAGAGAGCTAAGGAGCAGACAGACATGCCGTATCACGTCAGTGGCGCAAGCCTGAAGCGCCACATCCTGTTCTGGCTGGGCGTTCTTGTCGGCTTCATCCTGTTCCTGTGGTTCTTTTCGTCCATTCTCCTGCCCTTCGTGGCCGGTATGGCGCTCGCCTATTTCCTTGATCCGGTTGCCGATTGGCTGGAGCGCCGGGGCCTGAGCCGAACGATGGCAACGATCGTCATTCTCGTCTGCTTCGTCACCATTTTCGCGCTCGCCCTGATGCTGGTCATCCCGATCATCATCAGCCAGTTCACCCAGTTTGCGGCGGCGCTGCCCGGCTATATCACCGAGCTGCAGCAGATCATTTCGAGCCCGCAGACATCCTTCCTGCCGCCCTGGATTTCGACCCAGATCGAAACCGTGAAGGAGAATTTTTCCCAGGTCCTGAGCCAGGGAGCAGGCTTCGTCGGTTCGCTGCTGGCGCAGATCTGGAATTCCGGCAAGGCCATCGTCGACGTCATGTCGCTCCTCGTGGTTACCCCTGTCGTCGCCTTCTACATCCTGCTCGACTGGGACCGCATGGTGCGCAAGGTCGATAGCTGGATCCCGCGCGACCAGGTGCAGATCGTCCGTCAGATCGCCCGCGACATGGATCAGTCAGTTGCCGGCTTCATCCGCGGCCAAGGGTCGCTCTGCCTTATCCTCGGCATCTATTATGCCGTCGGCCTGTCTCTCGTCGGGTTGAATTTCGGGCTGCTGATCGGCTTTGTCGCGGGCATGATCTCCTTCATTCCGTATATCGGTTCGCTCATCGGCCTGATCATGGCGATCGGCGTGGCGCTGGTGCAGTTCTGGCCGGATTTCCCATGGATTCTGGCTGTTGCCGCCGTATTCTTCTCCGGCCAGTTCCTGGAGGGAAATATCCTGCAGCCGAAACTCGTCGGCCAGAGCGTCGGCCTGCATCCGGTCTGGCTGATGTTTGCGCTGTTTGCCTTCGGCGCGCTGTTCGGCTTCGTCGGCCTGCTGATTGCGGTGCCCGCGGCTGCGGTGGTTGGCGTGCTTGTCCGTTTCGTCTTGGCACGGTATCTTGATAGCGATATCTATTACGGTCGCTCCACCGAACTTCCCTGGGAGGAGGGCGCGCCGAACGCTGTGGAACACACGGCCGCCACGCGTGAAATCGAAGCTCCCAAGAACAACTGAAATTGCCCCAGAACGATCAAGAATGACTGACCCCATGGACCGCCCGCAGGGCAAGGGCGAGCAATTGCCCCTGCAATTTTCCCACGACGCCGCCCGCGGTCGCGATGACCTCATGGTGTCCGAACGCATGGCCGCAGCCGTGTCGATCGTCGACGAGTGGCCCAACTGGCCGTCGCCGATTGTCGTGCTGGCCGGCCCGGTCGGATCGGGAAAGACGCATCTCGCCCATATCTGGCGGGAGCAATCGGGTGCGCAGGAAATCCATCCCGTTGCGGGTTCCAACGCATCGCAGATCGCAGCCGCCGGCCCGGTGCTGTTCGAGGACGCCGATCGTCGTGGTTTCGACGATGCCGAACTGTTTCACGTCATCAATGCCGCGCGTCAGCATGGCCAGACATTGCTGATGACGTCACGGCTCTGGCCGACGTCCTGGGCGGTGGATCTGCCGGATCTGCAATCACGGCTGAAGGCGGCCACCGTCGTGGAAATCGGCGAGCCTGACGAAGAACTTCTTGCTCAGGTGATGATCAAGCTGTTTTCCGACCGCCAGCTTAACATCGATGACAAACTGGTCAGCTATATCGTCAACCGAATGGAACGGTCGCTCGAGACGGCACAGCGCGTCGTCGAGCAGTTGGATCGGCTGGCACTTTCCCGCAGCACGCGAATTAATCGCGCGCTGGCGGCGGAAGTGCTGGAGAGTTTCGGTCAAGCTGACGCCGGAGATTGACTGTCACAGTTCCGTCGTCAAAACATTATACGGCCGAAAGGCTTAAACTGAGGATGGAGCTCATGGACCAGATCGCCGAAACGCACGAGACCAAGGAAGTTGTTGACGCGATCCCGAGCTTCGAGGAGCAGCTTTCAAGCTCCGAACGCTTCATCAATCGTGAGTTTTCCTGGCTGCAGTTCAATCGCCGCGTTCTCGAAGAGACGCTGAACACCGCGCATCCTCTTCTGGAGCGGGTCCGGTTCCTCTCGATTTCCGCCGCCAACCTCGACGAATTTTTCATGGTGCGTGTTGCCGGCCTTGAAGGTCAGGTACGCCAGGGCATCGTCATTCGCAGCCCAGACGGCAAGACACCGGCCGAGCAGCTCGATTCCATCCTGCAGGAAATCGACAACCTTCAGATGGAACAGCAGGCTTCGCTCGCCGTTCTGCAGCAATATCTAGCGCAGGAAGATATTCTCATCGTTCGCCCCAATGCCCTGTCCGCTGAGGACAAGACATGGCTTGCGACCGATTTCGAGGAAGATCTTTTCCCGGTGCTGACGCCTCTGGCGATCGATCCGGCGCATCCCTTCCCGTTCATCCCGAATCTCGGCTTTTCCATGGGCCTGCAGTTGCACAGCCTGCTCGGCAAGGAGCCGATGACAGGTCTCTTGCGTCTGCCGACCACGCTCGACCGCTTTGTCCGCTTGCCGGACGACGGCACGACGATCCGCTACATCACGCTCGAAGACGTTGTCGGCATGTTCACCGACCGGCTTTTCCCGGGCTATGAGGTCAAGGGCGCCGGCACCTTCCGCATCATCCGCGATAGCGATCTTGAAGTGGAAGAAGAAGCGGAAGACCTCGTGCGCTTCTTCGAGACGGCGCTGAAGCGGCGCCGCCGCGGCAAGGTCATCCGCATCGAGACGGATTCGGAAATGCCGGCCTCGCTGCGCCAGTTCGTCGTGCAGGAACTCGGCGTTCCGGACAATCGCGTGGCTGTTCTTCCCGGCCTTCTCGCCCTCAATACCATGTCGGAAATCACCAAGGCGCCGCGCGAGGACCTGCGTTTCGACAGCTATAACGCCCGATTTCCGGAGCGGGTTCGCGAACATGCTGGCGATTGCCTTGCAGCCATCCGCGAAAAGGACATGGTGGTCCACCATCCGTATGAAAGCTTTGACGTGGTTGTGCAGTTCCTTCTGCAGGCAGCCCGCGACCCCGACGTCCTCGCTATCAAGCAGACCCTCTACAGAACCTCCAACGACAGCCCGATCGTCCGGGCACTGATCGACGCGGCCGAAGCCGGCAAGTCGGTCACCGCGCTTGTCGAGTTGAAGGCGCGTTTCGACGAAGAGGCAAACATCCGCTGGGCGCGCGACCTTGAACGCGCCGGCGTGCAGGTCGTGTTCGGCTTCATCGAACTGAAGACCCACGCAAAGATGTCGATGGTCGTACGCCGCGAGGACGGCAAGCTCAGGACCTATTGCCACCTCGGCACCGGCAACTACCACCCGATCACCGCCAAGATCTATACCGACCTGTCCTTCTTCACCTGCAATCCGAAGATCGCCCATGACATGGCGAATATCTTCAACTTCATCACCGGTTACGGCGAGCCGAAGGAAAGCATGAAGCTGGCGGTGTCGCCCTATACGCTGCGCCCGCGCATCCGTCGCCATATCGAGGAAGAGATCGTCCACGCCAAGGCCGGTCGCCCTGCGGCGATCTGGATGAAGATGAATTCGCTGGTCGATCCTGAAATCATCGACGCCCTATATCGCGCCAGCCACGCAGGCGTCGACGTGGAGCTTGTCATCCGCGGCATCTGCTGCCTGCGCCCGCAGGTTCCGGGCTTGTCTGACAACATTCGCGTCAAGTCGATCGTCGGTCGGTTCCTCGAACACAGCCGCATCTTCTGCTTCGGCAACGGCCAGGGCCTGCCGTCTGACAAGGCGCTCGTCTATATCGGCTCGGCCGATATGATGCCGCGCAATCTCGACCGCCGCGTCGAGACGCTGGTGCCGTTGCTCAACCCGACGGTGCATGAACAGGTTCTGTCACAGATTATGCTGGGCAATCTGATTGACAACCAGCAGAGCTACGAGATACTCCCGGACGGGACGTCAAGGCGCATGGAGGTGCGGCAGGGTGAGGAGCCTTTCAACGCCCAGCACTATTTCATGACCAACCCCAGCCTTTCCGGCCGCGGTGAAGCCTTGAAGTCAAGCGCACCGAAACTGATCGCCGGAGTTTTGTCTGGCCGTAAGAAATAGGCAGTATGGTAAGTTCTGAAGCTCAGGGGCGGCTCCCGGGCATCGCCCCTGTTTCCGTTATCGATATCGGGTCGAACTCCGTCCGCGTGGTGATCTACGAGGGATTGACTCGGGCTCCGACGGTCCTTTTCAATGAAAAGGTACTGTGCGGGCTCGGCAAGGGGCTCGGCGCCAATGGCCGAATGGACGATGAAGGCGTGAGCCGCGCTCTTGCTGCGTTGAGACGCTTCAAGGCGCTGTCCGATCAGGCCAAGGCGACGGACATTTATGTCCTGGCGACCGCTGCAGCCCGCGAGGCGAGCAACGGCCCGGATTTCATCCGCAATGCCGAAGAGATCCTGGGACAGGAAATCCAGGTCCTTTCGGGCGAGGAAGAGGCCAAATATTCGGCGCTCGGGGTTATCAGCGGCTTCCATGAGGTTGACGGCATTGCCGGTGATCTCGGCGGCGGATCGCTGGAACTGATCGATATCAAGGGACATGAATTCGGGCGCGGCATAACGCTTCCGCTCGGCGGTTTGCGGCTTTCGGAATCCTCAGGGAATTCGCTTGCCAAGGCGCGCACTTTCGCCCGCAAGCAGGTCAATACCGCACGCTTTCTCGAAAAGGGCGAGGGCAGGACCTTCTACGCCGTTGGTGGGACCTGGCGTAATATTGCCAAGCTCCACATGGAGATCACCAATTATCCGCTGCACATGATGCAGGGTTACGAGCTTTCTTTCGAGGACATGCAGAAGTTCCTCGAGGAGGTGATCGCAGCCAAGGACAGCAAGGAAGGCGCATGGCAGGCGGTTTCCAAGAACCGTCGCTCGCTTCTGCCCTATGGCGCGATCGCCATGCAGGAAGTGCTGAGTGTCATGAAACCGGCGAGGATCACCTTTTCGGCGCAGGGCGTGCGCGAAGGTTATCTGTATTCCCGTCTGCCGGACAGCGAGCGTGACGCGGACCCCTTGCTGGTCGCGGCCGACCAGCTTGCCATTCTGCGTGCGCGTTCGCCCGAACACGCCCGCGAACTGGCCGACTGGACCGGCCGCATGATGCCGTTTTTCGACATCGCGGAGACCGAGGAGGAGAGCCGCTATCGGCGGGCAGCCTGTCTCGTTGCCGATATCAGCTGGCGCGCCCATCCGGATTACCGCGGTGCGCAGGCGATGAATGTCATTGCTCATTCGTCCTTCGTCGGCATCAGCCATCCGGGCCGCGCCTATCTGGCGCTGGCGAATTATTACCGCTTCGAAGGTGTCGGCGATAATGGTGCTACGGATGCGTTGGCGACCATAGCGACGCCACGCCTTCTGGAACTCGCCAAGCTTCTCGGTGGCCTGCTTCGCGTCGTTTACCTGTTCTCGGCTTCCATGCCCGGCCTTGTGCATCACCTGACCTTCCGGGAATCGATGTCGCCGGACCTCGATCTGGAATTTGTCGTGCCGCACGCCTACGCCAATTTTGCAGGCGAACGCCTGGATGGCCGCCTGCAGCAACTGGCGAAGCTGACGGGCAAGCGCTTGGCCTTCAAGTTCGAATAAGACAGACTTGGTCGGCGAAGTTGTTTTCGCCGACCCTATCCTGCGCGAATAAGCGTTACTCCTCGATATTCGGCTCCACCAGCCTGGCAAGATTGCGCAGGCATTCCTGCCAGCCCAGATAACAGGCTTCGGCAGGGATGATGTCGGGCACGCCAGCCTGGGTGATGTCGAGGTCTGTTCCGACAGACACCTTCTTCAGGATAATGGTCACCTCCATCTCGCCCGGAAGGTTCGGATCTTCGAACCTGTCGGTGTAGCGGATGCGCTCGCCGGGAACGAGTTCGCTGAACTCGCCGCCGAAGGCGTGACTTTCACCCGTGGTGAAATTTCGGAAGGACATCCTGAAGGTGCCGCCGACCTTCGCGTCGAGATGATGCACGGTGCAGGTAAAACCGTTCGGCGGAAACCATTTGGTCAACGCGTCGGCCTCGATAAAGGCGCGATAGACTTTTTCGGGGCTGGTTGCCAAGACGCGGTGCAGTTTGATCGTGCTCGGCATGGTCTGATCCTCCTTGGGCAGTTGTAACATGCTCTAAGGACGATGTCGGGATGTCCGCTCCGACATCGGTTGCTGATTTTTTTCGAAAACTGGACATGAAGCCGATAACAAAAAAGACGCGACCGGTTGTAGCCGATCGCGCCTTCAGAAGCTTCATTGCGAAGTGGATTACTTCGCGGACAGGAATTCGCCGACTTCCAGCAGGCTGAATTCGTTGTCGTCTGCCTTATCGACGGCGCGGCCGGCGGAGAAGGGCAGGTTGTTGTCATTGCCGATGACGATATGGGTCGCGTCGACCTGATCGACATTTTCGATCGTCACGAACGGCATGTCGTAGATGCCGGGCTTGCCGCCCGCGACCTTCTTCTTGTTGTCCGGGTCCTGGATGTTCATCAGGTCGATGTAGCCGATCTTGCGAACCGCCTTGCCGACATTGGTGTCATTGAATTCGATCTTGTAGACACGCTTCAGTTCGGCCGGAGCATCGAAGCAATCCGGCTTCGGCTGCTTCGGATCGGCGCAGGCCTTGTCCTTGGAGCCGGCGCCGTTGTCGCGCTCGATAACGAGGGCGGTGGTAGCGTCGAGCATGTTGAAATCGCCGATGGCGACGCCCTTTTCAGCCAGCGGGTAAAGCCAGGAGCGGCCGGTCCAGTTCTTCGAGGCGATATCGAATTCAATGACGCGCAGTGCCGTGCGGCCGTCAGCCTGTTCGACCTTGCCGTCCTCGAGGAAGAGCGGGCCTTCCAGCATGCCGTAAAGCTTGGAGCCGTCCTTCGACATTGCCATGCCCTCGTAACCGCCCGAGCGCTTCAGGTTGAAGACCGGCAGCTTTGCGGTCGGATTGGCAGGCATGGAGAGTGTCGGGTTGTCGGGCGACTTGACCGGCTTGCCGTCGACCATGGTGGCCACGACGTCGGTCAGCTGGCCGAGTGCATCGACCTTGATCAGATAGGGACCGAATTCCTCGCCGAGCCAGAAACCGTCACCAACTGGCTGGATCGACTCGATGTCGAAATCGGCGCCCGTCAGGTAACGCTTTTCGGAACCTTCCATGACGATCGGGAAGGGAGCGATCTTGTTCGGGTCCGACAGGAAGATGTTCTTGACCACGTCCACCTTGTTCGTGGCCCAGTCGAAC
The DNA here is from genome assembly GCA_900466875.1 of Hyphomicrobiales bacterium. Classification (GTDB taxonomy): domain Bacteria; phylum Pseudomonadota; class Alphaproteobacteria; order Rhizobiales; family Rhizobiaceae; genus Neorhizobium. The sequence goes on from UBNQ01000023.1 coordinate 244,320, forward strand.
TTGACCTGATGCAGGAAGAGCATGGCGTCGGAGGAGTTGGCCTTCGAGCCGAAACCGTTGTCGGACAACGTCCAGAAGGTGCCGTCAGCCATTGCCTTGATGCCGGAAAAGCCCTGGATCGGCTGGCCATCGAGCGGCAGCTTGACGTCGGTGACCCGGGCGCCATCCTTGCCGTCGACGGTGCCGAGCTTTTCGACGCGCTTGCCCGGCGTCGTGAACTTGCCCGAGGTCTTCAGGAATTCGGGTGCATCGGCTGGTGCCGCCGTCATCGTGTTGGCCGGAAGGATCGCCTGGCCGACGAGCTTGGCCGAAAATTCCTTGTCGTCCGCAAAGGCGGAACCGGCGAGGAGCGCGGCCATTGCAACGGATGTGATAAAGGTTTTGGTCATGAAAACACCTGATCGTTTCGCATTGAACATGCGGCGTCGATAGAATGCGCGCATGACGGGCAGGTGATGATGTGATGAAGATTTGATGACTTGAATTTTTACAGCACCCGGCGACCGTCTAGTCGCCGCGATTATAGCGTTTCGGCCCGCAGCGCGTTCCAGCGGCCTGGCGTCAGGCCGAAGGCCTTGCGGAAGTGTCGGGTAAAATGCGCCTGGTCGGCAAACCCCGCATCCGCGGCGGCATCTGCAAGGCCGCAACCGGTCGATAGCAGCCTTTTGGCGCGTTCCAGCCTGCGCATGACGAGATAATGATGCGGGCTGGTGCCGAGCAGCCGGCGGAACTGCCGCGCCAGTTCATAACGATCGAGACCGGTAATGGCCTCCAGATCTTCCGAACGAACCATCCGGGCGCTGTGCTCTTCAAGGAAATTGCGGGCGCAAAGAACCGCTGTCCGGGCCGTCGCGGAAATGGCCTTGCGGGGCATGCCGGCCTGTCGCGAAAGCCCCGCGGCGATCCGCATCATCGCATCGTCCAGTACCAGTTCATCCGGTTCGTGATCCAGATCGTCGAGGATGTCGGCGAGTGCCTGCCAGAGGCTGGCATCTGCAACGACCGGATTTCTGACGAAAGGCAGCGTGCTGCGATGGCCGTCGACGGCACCGATCAGCTCGGGCGGCAGATAGATCATCCGGTAGATCAGCCCATCGTCGGTGCCGGCCGCGCCGTCATGCAATTCGTCGGGATGCAGCACGATGACATTGCCGGGATTGCTGAACCGTTCGGAGCCGCGATACCGAAACGTCTGCACACCGTACATTGTCAGTCCCAGCGCATAAGTATCGTGGCGGTGCGGTGAAAAGCCGTTGCCGTAGAACCGCGCCTCAATCCGCTCGACGCCACGGCTCGGCATGGCGATGCGCATGCCATCGCGGAACTGCCCATTGCACGAACGTTCAAGACCGTCCGCACTGCCGGCCGCTAAGTGTTCGGCTCTTTCGATACCCCGAACGGAGTTTTCCCGCATGTTCGACACCAAGATCGCGATTGTTGTTCGCGACGACCTAGCCACGTGGCAAAAGCTTAACGTCACCGCTTTTCTGACCAGCGGTATCATCGCCCAGTCGCCGTCGATCATCGGGGAACCATACCGGGATGCCATGGAGAATGTCTATAATCCGCTCTCCATCCAGCCGATCGTGGTGCTTGCCGCCGATCAGGAGACGTTGCGGGCGATCCACAAGCGCGCTCTGGATCGCAAGGTGAGCACCTCCGCCTATATCGAGGAGATGTTCGTGACCGGTCACGATGCCGCCAACCGGGAAGTCTTTGCCCGGTTCGGCCCCGACGATGCCAAGCTGGTCGGCATCGCGCTGAGGGCGGAGAGAAAACTGGTCGACAAGATCACAAAGGGCGCAAAGATGCACCCCTGATCGCAATCGGGTGCTTAAAGCTCGACCGCCTCGACCTTCTTGTTGACGAAGCGCAGCGCCACGCCGCCTTCGATCAGTTTCAGCGCCGTGTCGCCGAAAAGCTCCTTGCGCCAGCCGGAAAGAGCGGCCACCTGCGCATTTTCACCGTCGGATGCGATCTTTTCCAGATCGTCCGTATTGGCGATTACCTTTGCGGCAACGCCCTGCTTGTCGGAGACGAGCTTGAGCAGCACCTTCAGGAGTTCGACGGCAGCGGCAGCGCCTTCCGGAACATGGCTGTGTTTCGGCGGATGCGGCATGTCCGACTTCGGCAGTGCGAGCGCGGCATTGACCGCCTCGACGATCGCCGTGCCCGAGGCCGAGCGTTCCCAGCCCTTGGGGATGGTGCGCAGGCGTCCGAGCGCTTCGTTATCCTTCGGCTGCTGCTGGGCGATTTCGTAGATCGCATCGTCCTTCAGCACGCGCGAACGCGGCACGTTGCGGCTGCGCGCTTCCCGTTCGCGCCAGGCGGCGACGAATTTAAGGATGGCGAGTTCGGTCGGCTTGCGCAGGCGCGCCTTCAGACGTTGCCAGGCATCGTCAGGATGAAGATCGTAGGTGGACGGATTTTCGAGGATCGCCATTTCCTCGGTCAGCCACAGGGCGCGGCCTTCGCGCTCCAGCTGTTCCTTCAGAAAGAGATAGACATCGCGCAGATGGGTGACATCGGCCAGCGCATAGTCGAGCTGCTTTTCCGACAGCGGCCGGCGGCTCCAGTCGGTAAAGCGCGATGACTTGTCGATATGGACGTTCTTGATACGGCTGACGAGCTGATCATACGAGACGCTGTCGCCGAAGCCGCAGACCATCGCCGCGACCTGCGTGTCGAAGATCGGATGCGGCACCAGCTTGCCGAGGTGGTGGATGATTTCGATATCCTGCCTTGCGGCATGGAAAACCTTGACCACGGCGGGGTTCGCCATCAGCTCGAAGAAGGGCGCGAGATCCAGCCCTTTTGCCAGCGGATCGACGATTACCTCCAGATCCGGACTTGCCATCTGGATGAGGCAGAGTTCCGGCCAGAACGTCGTTTCCCTCAGAAACTCCGTGTCGATGGTGATGAAATCCGATTGCGCCAGCGTGGCGCAGGCGTCTTGAAGAGCAGCGGTTGTTTCGATCATTGGTCCGTTCACAAGCGGTGATCAACCTTCCTTTCGCTTTGAGCAGCGCATGTCAAGACCGTCAGAGCGCAGCAAACACGTTAGTCCCTGCCATCTTTTTCAGGCGGCGCCGCCAGCCGGTTGAAATAGGCGGATGTGCGCAGGAGCGCGCGAAAGCGGGAATGCCGTTCGGACGGAGGCACGGGCGGCCTCACTCCCATGCGCAGAAGCGTGAAGACCAGAAAACCGGCGAAGATGAAGGATGTATAGGCAAAGAAGGCGCGCGGGCCATAATACTGGAGCAGGGTGGCGGCAAGCAGCGGGCCGACGATCGCGCCGACCGACCAGAAGAAAAGCAACCCGGCCGCGATAAGCGCATATTGCCCCGGTTTGGCATGGTCGTTCCCATGTGCCGAGCACAGCGAATAAAGCGGCATCGAAAACGCGCCAAACAGGAACACTGCGATGATATTGGCCGTCTCGTTGGTGCCCGCACCGAAAGAGAGATAGCCGCCGGTCAGGATCGATCCGATCGTTGCCCAGACGATCACGCGCCGCCTGTCCAGTTTGTCGGAATAGGCGCCGAGCGGATATTGCAGCACGACGCCGCCAATGATGCCGGCGCTCATGAAGGTTGCGATCGAGGTGATGTCCATGCCGATCTCATGCGCATAGACCGGTCCGATATTGCGAAAGGCGGCCATGGAGAGGCCGACAGCCACGACGCCGACGACGGCAAGCGGCGAGATCTGCCAGACGGCCTTGAGGTCGAACGCCACCGCATCCGGCGGTGCAGGACTGGATTTGTCGGCGACCGAAATCGGCACCAGCGACAAGGTCATCGCGATCGAAATGATGGCGAAGAGCGCCTGTCCTTCGATGCCGACCGTGGGGATGAGATATTGCGCGAATGTAACGGAGCCGAGATCGACGAAACGGTAGATCGACAGTGTTCTCGCCCGGTTTTCATTGGTTACCTTGGCGTTGATCCAGCTTTCGACGGTTGCAAACAGGCTGGCGACGGCGATGCCTGTCAGGAAGCGCAGGAACGTCCATGCAAGGGGATCGATCACCTGCGCCATGACGATGGAGCATGACGCGCCGATGGCGGCCATTGCTGCAAAGGTGCGGATATGCCCGATCGATCGGAGCAGCCGCGAGACGTAGATACAACCGATGGCAAAACCGACGCTGTATCCGGCGCCGATCATGCCGATGACTGTCGGCGAAAAGCCCTCTGCCGTTCCACGCAACGCAATATAGGTGCCCTGAAGCCCGTTTCCGCCGATCAGGATGCCTGCGGTGACAAGGAGGGGCACGAGGGGGCGAATATGGGACATGAGGGAATCTTTGCACGGGGGTGTCGCTAAGCTGTAGCGTGACGCGCATGGAAACGACAGGCCGGAAATGACTTAACCTGACTGCACCATGCGAAAACTGCGTCCGATGCAGATAGATGTGGTGTGCAGAACTCGAACGTCACCCGCCCTTGGTCTGTTTTGGGCGGCCAGGGGCGGGTGCTGAGTACGGATATAGGTGGCGACAAGGCGACCGCCGTTAAGGTCTGATCTCCATATAGACAGACTGGCTACCGTCCTTGTTGAGGACGATCACGTCATACGAGGCATCCGGGTCTTCCCCCATCCCCAATGCGCCGCTCGGCATGCCGGGAACGGCGATGCCGGTGATGTCGGGATGGTCGGCCAGAACGCGATTGACCGCTTCGAGCGGCACATGACCTTCGAAGACATAACCGTCTGCCACCGCCGTATGGCAGCTCCAGGCATCGTCCGGCACTTTGTAACTGGCCTTCAATGCGTCCATATCCTCGACATTTTCCATGCGAAGCGCAATTCCGGACGCTGTCAGCGCCGCGGCCCATTCTTCGCAGCAGCCGCAATAGGGGCTTTTATAGACCACCATTTCGGCGGCCATGGCGCCGGTGGCAAAAACGGAGGCAGCACTCATCAGAGTAAAGGCGAGCGATCTCGCCGCAAATTTCTGTCTGTTCACGATAATCTCCTTGGATCGGCGAACGAATATCTTTGTTCGGGCGGTCAGGCCGCCTGCAGGTAACCGATCGGAGATTTTGGAGGAGGCGAGGGAGGCTCTTTGCGAAGCGACGAGAAGGCGGTGTCGTCTGGAAGATTATAGCTCGGAGAAAGGAGTGGTGGAACGGCAAACGGGCCGTGCGGGAGGATGGCGGCCGTTACCGATTGCGCCTGGCAAGCCGCAAGCATGCATCCTGCCTTCGAGCACTGGGCCTCGATCTGGTGGCCGTCCATCGGCGCATGTCCGCGATGAAGGGCCATTTCCATGTGGCTGAGATGGACATGATACGATGCGGCCTGAGAATCATAAGCAACAGACCCCCGCGCCACAAAAAGCGCGGCCAGCAGCATCAGCATGACCCGGACAAACTTGACCATGGATCTATCATCGCACCGTCGGCTTCGATAATGAAGACGCGAGCAAAGAGACATAAGCACGCAGCCGGAAGGTGGCGTAAAGGTCCGCGATTTCCGACTATCATGTGCTAAGCAATCCTGCTGAGCCATTGCAACCTTGACAAATCGGAGCGCACATGCGCTTTTCGCGCCGATTTTCCATGCGATCGGCGGCCGTGCCTTGCACGCCATAAAAGCCGTTCCCAAGCATCAGTCCAGGATTGAAGTCATGCATCGTTACCGCAGCCACACCTGTGCAGCCCTCCGCAAGTCGGATGTCGGCTCCAATGTCCGCATCTCCGGCTGGGTCCACCGTGTACGAGATCATGGCGGCGTCCTGTTCGTCGACCTTCGCGACCATTACGGCATGACCCAGGTCGTCTGCGACCCGGACAGCCCTGCCTTCAAGACGGCCGAAGTCGTGCGCGGCGAATGGGTCATCCGCATCGACGGCACCGTCAAGGCGCGCTCGGAAGATACCGTCAACAAGACCATGGCGACCGGTGAAATCGAACTTTACGCCAGGGAAATCGAGGTTCTGTCGGCCGCCAAGGAACTGCCGCTGCCGGTGTTCGGCGAGCCGGAATATCCGGAAGACGTGCGCCTGAAGTACCGCTTCCTCGACCTGCGCCGCGAAACCCTGCACAAGAACATCGTCAAGCGCACCCAGATCATCGCCGCCATGCGCCGCGAGATGACCATCGGCGGCTTTACCGAATATTCGACGCCGATCCTGACCGCATCCTCGCCGGAAGGCGCGCGCGACTTTCTCGTGCCGAGCCGCATCCATCCCGGCAAGTTCTTCGCGCTGCCGCAGGCGCCGCAGCAATACAAGCAGCTGATGATGGTTGCCGGTTTCGACCGTTATTTCCAGATCGCGCCCTGCTTCCGTGACGAAGACCCGCGCGCCGATCGCCTGCCGGGCGAATTCTACCAGCTCGACCTCGAAATGAGTTTCGTGACCCAGGAAGAAGTATGGGAAACGATGGAGCCGGTCATGCGCGGCATCTTCGAAGAATTCGCAGAAGGCAAGCCGGTCACCAAGGAATTCCCGCGTATTCCGTATGACGTCGCGATCCGTAAGTATGGCTCCGACAAGCCGGACCTGCGCAACCCGATCGAAATGGAAGCCGTCACCGAACATTTTGCCGGCTCCGGCTTCAAGGTGTTTGCCGGCATGATCGCCTCCAACCCCAAGGTTGAAATCTGGGCGATCCCGGCCAAGACCGGCGGCAGCCGTGCATTCTGCGACCGCATGAACGCCTGGGCACAGCAGCAGGGTCAGCCGGGCCTCGGCTACATCTTCTGGAAGGAAGAAGACGGCAAGATCGCCGGTTCCGGTCCGCTTGCCAAGAACATCGGCGAAGAGCGCACCGAAGCCGTTCGCATCCAGCTCGGTCTGGAAGCGGGCGATGCCTGTTTCTTCGTCGCCGGCGAACCGGAAAAGTTCTACAAGTTCGCAGGCGAAGCCCGTAACCGCGCTGCCGACGAACTGGGTCTGTCCAACAAGGACCAGTTCGCGCTGTGCTGGATCGTCGACTTCCCGTTCTTCGAATACAACGAAGAAGACAAGAAGATCGATTTCGCCCATAACCCGTTCTCGATGCCGCAAGGCGGCCTCGACGCACTGGAAAACCAGGATCCGCTGACGATCAAGGCCTACCAGTACGACATGGTCTGCAACGGTTTCGAAATCGCCTCGGGATCGATCCGTAACCAGCTTCCGGAAGTCATGGTCAAGGCTTTTGAAATGGTCGGCCTCAGCCAGCAGGACGTGGAAGATCGCTTTGGCGGCCTCTACCGCGCCTTCCAGTACGGCGCACCTCCGCACGGCGGCATGGCAGCCGGCGTCGACCGCGTCGTCATGTTGCTGACCGGTGCCAAGAACCTGCGCGAAATCACGCTGTTCCCGATGAACCAGCAGGCACAGGACCTTCTGATGGGCGCGCCCTCGGAAGCCACCCCGACCCAGCTGCGCGAACTGGCGATCCGCCCGATCCCGCCGGTGAAGAAGGACTGATTCCAGTCCCCCAGTTGTCAATTATCAAGCAATTTCGACGGCGGCCCCAGGGTCGCCGTTTTGCATGGGCGTGCAATGCAAAGTTGCATTGCTGCAATGCGAAATTGGGAGCAACTTTTAGTCTTCCGGTTGAGATTTATTTAAACCCTGACAGGCATTTATCCGCGGCATATTCATTTGCCTCGGGATACATGACTTGGTCTTCTTTTCTAATCTTCGAATCTCCCATCGCGTGCTGCTGCTCGCCATCCTGGCTTTGGTCGGCATCGTCGCGATCGCGGTGATCTTTCTTGGTCAACGGCAGATCGAGGCAGGATATCGAGCCAGTGCGGATGCATTGACGGAGAGGCAGGCAGAGGTTTCGATGCTTTCCGCCGGCGTCAGCGACAGCCTGCTTTGGGAACAGTATTTCCTGTTGAACAAGGATATCGGAGCCGTCGAGAAGTTTCAGGCAGCGATTGCCGACGTTCATGCCAAGCTCGATGGCCTGACGTCTTCGGCAAGCGGTGATCTAGCCGGTCAGCTAAACCGGCTGGGCGAGGGGCTAGCCGCCTACGAAACGGCATTCGCGGTGCTGGTAAAAGACAATCAGGAACTGGGTCTCGACCAGAACAGCGGTCTTCAAGGCGCCATGCGTTCGGCCGTCCACTCGGTTGAGGAGCGCCTGCAGGCGGTCGAGGATATCGGCATTCGCGCCAGCATGTTGATGATGCGCCGCCACGAGAAGGATTTTATCCTTCGTCGGGATGCCGGCTATCTCGAAAAGCATGCCGCCGAAGCCGAGACTTTCACGGCACTGGTCAAGCAGGCTTTTCGTCCGGGAGCGCAGCGCAGCCGCGTCATGGACGGACTGGAAGTGTATCGCATGGCCTTCAAACTCTATGTCGAAGGCAGCTTGAAGGAAGTGAAGTCGGAAGAAGATGTTTCTGCCACCTATCGCGCGCTGGAGCCACAGGTGGCGGCAGTCCGCGCAGCCTATGAAACGCAGCGGGCGGAAACGCTCGCCGAAAACGAGATGGTCGCCAGGCGCAATCTCATTGTCGTCGCCGCACTTTTTCTGGGCGCCATTGCCACGCTGATCGCGGGCGTGTGGCTGATCGGGCGTTCCATCACGGGTCCGGTCGTTGCCATGACCGGAGCCATGCGCAGGCTGGCGGACGGCCAGACGGATATCACCATCCCGGCGCTGCATTGTCGCAACGAATTCGGTGCCATGGCCGAAGCACTCGATACGTTCCGCGAGGCGGCCATGGCCAATCGAAGGCTTGAGCAGGAGGCTGTGGAAGCTCGCACGAATGCCGAGATGGAACGCAGGCGCATGCATGAGGAGGCGGAAGCCGAGGCACGCCGGATGCTGCAACAGGCAACGCGCGGCCTAGCTGCCGGTCTGCATCGGTTGGCGGAGGGTGACCTTTCTTTCACGCTGTCCGAACCCTTCGCGCCCGATTTCGAGGCCCTGCGCAACGACCTCAACCAGACGGTGGCGCGCCTTGCCGATGTTATGGCCGAGATTGCGCATGCCAGCGGTTCGATCGAAGGCGGAAGCCGGGAGATTGCAGGCAGTGCCGACGATCTGTCTCGCCGCACGGAACAGCAGGCCGCGTCACTTGAGGAGACCGCCGCGGCTCTCGACGAGATTACCGCCAATGTCGGCAATTCCTCGCGTCGTTCGCAGGAAGCACACAATCTTGCAAGCGTCGCGAACAAGGCGGCGAAGCAGACAAGCGACCTTGTCGCCAATGCATTGGATGCCATGCATCGTATCGAAGGGTCTTCCGCAAGAATTTCCGGCATTATCGGTGTGATCGACGAGATCGCGTTCCAGACCAACCTTCTGGCGTTGAATGCCGGTGTCGAGGCGGCGAGGGCAGGGGATGCGGGCCGTGGCTTTGCGGTCGTCGCACAGGAGGTGCGCGCACTCGCCAGCCGCTCGGCCGACGCCGCACGCGAGATCAAGCAGCTCATCCAAGTCTCGGCAGACGAAGTGAAGGATGGTGTCCGTTCTGTCCGCGATACCGGCGAAGCTCTGACCGGGATCAGCGGCCACATCGAGGCAATCAATGTTCAGGTGGAGGCGATCGCGGTGTCCGCAAGGGAGCAGTCGGTCGGACTTGGCGAGATCAACAGCGCCGTCAATCTCCTTGATCAGGGGACCCAGCAGAACGCGGCAATGGTCGAGGAAAACAATGCGGCCAGTGCGCTTTTGATGACCGAGGCTCAGAGATTGCGCGAACTCGTTGGCATGTTCCGGCTTGCTCACCAGAGCCCGGGCAAGCAACAGTTGGACAGAAGCGCAGCCTGACGGAGTGGAACTTTGAGCCGACCTTCAGCCTGACCGGAATTGCCCGTCCGGACGGGACCATATGTATTGCTTCGGCTTTGCCGCAGTTTTCGCCACAATTAAGGCAAGTAAAAAGACGGAACCATCTTGGCTGGACCGGGTTGTTACCCCCAGCAATTAGCTCAGGGAGAAGCAATATGCGCAAGTTCACGATGGCCGCAACCGCGGCATTTCTCGCTCTGTCGGCTTCGGCCTATGCGCAGAGCACCGTCATCATCCAGCAGGAACCGACCGATCCGGTGGTTACACATTCGGCCGGCCCATTGCCCGGCGAAGTCCGCACCTATGTGATGGAGCAGGAGCCGGTTGAATCCATCCCTTATGAAGGCGACGTGCTTGTCGGTCGGGTACTGCCCGATACCGTGGAAGTCCGGCCGGTTCAGGGATATGACAATTACGGCTATACGATCGTCAATGAGCGTCGTGTGATCGTCGATCCCCAGACCCATACCGTGATCCAGGTTCTCGAGTAATCGACAAGTCACGTCAAGATTTTACATTGAAAAAAAGGTCGGGGTGCACTTAGCGGCTCCGACCTTCTCTAATTATGGATCGCGCGAGAAAAAGGCATGCAACGCCAATGAGCAGCCCGCCGACCGGTGTAATCAGAATAGAAATTATCTGCATCGAGCTCATGGTCGCAATCCTCTGAGAACTGTGCTCGCTAGATAATGTAAGATGAACGCCCCTCCAAAGCAAATACTGCTCATCAACAGCAGCAGTCTGGTAATTCCTATTGGCCCGTAAAGGCCGGAAAATAATGGCGCCAGCCCGCCAACGGCAAATACCGCGATCGCGATGCCGTTCATGAACGTGGCCAGCAATTTCAACCGCTCATTGTTCACCAGTTTCCGCTGCGCATCCTCATCCATCAGCATTCCCCCGAAAGCCTATTCCGATCCTATCGAAAAAGCCGGGCTGGCTGAAGTCTCGCAGACTTGGCATATGTTCAGATCCCCGCTATAGCTCGCCGACCACAAGGACTCGGGTGAAACTCCCGGGTGGCTCTTCCGGCCGCCGATCCGCCGGACAACGCAAAGCATCAGCCGTTTTCACACCCCGGATATTTCCTGCGGCGATGCGCGAATGTGTGCGATTTTCCATGACCAGTTTTACCAATTACCGCCGCGAGTGGTTTTCCAATATCCGTGGCGATGTGCTGTCGGGCATTGTCGTCGCTCTTGCCCTGATCCCTGAAGCAGTGGGTTTCTCCGTCATTGCCGGCGTCGATCCTAAAGTGGGGCTGTTTGCGTCCGTCGCTATTGCCTGCACCACGGCCATTACCGGCGGTCGCCCCGCGATGATTTCGGCAGCGACCGCAGCCACGGCAGTTCTCATGGGGCCGCTGGTGAAGGAACACGGTATCGAATATCTGTTCGCTGCCACGCTTTTGATGGGCGTGCTGCAGATCGTTGCCGGCATTCTGAAGCTCGGCCGGCTGATGCGCTTCGTGTCGAAATCGGTGATGACCGGTTTCGTCAATTCACTGGCGGTCCTGATCTTCACGGCGCAGTTGCCGCAGCTGATCGGTGTGCCCACCATCACCTATCCGCTGATCGCGCTGGCGCTCGCGGTGATCTACCTCTTTCCCTACCTGACCAAGGCCGTCCCGTCGCCGCTGGTGGCGATTGTCGTGGTGACGATCGTGACGCTGAGTTTCGGCATCGATGTCCGCACCGTTGCCGATCTCGGCGAAATGCCGACTGCACTGCCAATCTTTGCGCTGCCAATGGTGCCGCTGACCTTCGAGACGCTGCAGATCATCTTTCCCTATTCGCTGGCGCTCGCTGCCGTCGGCCTGCTCGAATCACTGCTGACGGCGCAGATCGTCGACGACATGACGGATACGGTCAGCAGCAAGAGCCGCGAATGCGTCGGGCAGGGGACCGGCAACATCGTGTCAGGCCTGTTCGGCGGCATGGGCGGCTGCGCGATGATCGGCCAGTCGGTGATCAACGTGTCCTCGGGCGGTCGCGGACGTCTGTCCACCTTCGTCGCGGGTGCCTTCCTGCTGGTCCTGCTGCTGGTGCTTGACGATATCCTGCGCATCGTCCCGGTTGCGGCCTTGGTTGCGATCATGATCATGGTGTCGATCGGCACGTTTTCGTGGAAGTCGATCGTCGATCTGAAACGGCATCCCGGCACGTCATCCATCGTCATGCTGGCGACCGTCGCAGTCGTACTCTTCACCCATGACCTGTCGAAGGGCGTGATCGTCGGCGTGCTGCTGTCCGGCGTGTTTTTCGCCGGAAAGGTGGCGCGCATGTTCAAGGTTGTGTCTCGAAGCACCGCGGATGGTGCGTTGCGAACCTACGAAGTCGAAGGCCAGGTTTTCTTCGCCTCGACCCACTCCCTGCTTCAGGCCTTCGACTTCGAGGAGAAGATCGAGCGCGTGGCGATCGATGTCAGCCGCGCCCATCTCTGGGATATTTCGGCGGTCGACGCACTGGATCAGGTGGTGCTGAAATTCCGCCGACGTGGCGTGGACGTCGAGGTTAGGGGCGCCAATGAAGCGAGCGCCAGCATGATCGACCGCTTCGCGCTGCACGACAAGGAGCACGCTTCGCTCGCGGCGTCCCCGGCGCACTGACAAAAAGAAAGCCCGGCAGGTGACTGCCGGGCTTTTGATTTTCTGAGGCAAGCGATCTCAGTCATTCGCCTTCACCGTCACGCCGAGCACCTGCGGCAGCGTGTTGGGAGCACCCATGCCGGCGCCGAGGATCATCGGGAACGGAACCGGGTTCTGCGGCTGCGCCGTGATCGTCAGGCTGCCTGGATTGTCCAGATACGTGTTGACCGCCTGGCTGAGTGCGTTCTGCAATTCCGGAATGTTGTACTGCGCGAGCATGATCGGGGTCATAGCCTTGATCATCTGGGCCATCTGGTCGCCGCTTGTGCCCTGGCTCTTGCCGGCCACGTCGAGCCCTTTTTCGGTGATGCCGGCATCCTCGAAACGGATCATCGCGCTGTTGAAGGTCAGCCGCTGCATCAGGCCGAGCATGGCGAGATTGGCGGCCTGCTCAGCCTCCTGCTTGTTCGGATTGGCTTCCATTGCCTTTGCGGTTTCGTTGGCGGAACGCACGAAGTCGAGCGTGTAGCCGGACAGGCTGATCGACATGTCAAGCTTGCCGACATTGGCGAAGTCGAAGGCATATTCCTCGATTGCCAGCGTACCCGGCTCAAGCTCCCAGCTGCCGACCATGCTGATCTTGCCGTCAAGCGAGGTGACACCGAGATCGGAGATCGTCTGTTTCGTCGCCGGGTCGTCGATCGTGCTGAGATCGGCCTTGATATCGGCCACCTGCAGATCGAAGCCGACTGTCTTCTCGTCATCGGAGACATCCGTCGTCAGCTTGGAAGATCCGATGGACGCAACGCTCTTGCCGTCGACCTTGACCTCGATAGGCCCGGTCGTTGCTTCCTCATAAAGTAGTACGGAAGCGAGCGAATTGCCGGTGGTGCTGGCCGGCACGGTCACGCCGCTCATGACGAGATCGGAGGCTCTGATCTCCGTCTTGTCCTGGCGCAGGTCGACATTCTCGAATGTCACGCTGTCTATCGTGTAGCCGCCAGCGTCTTCTTCCACGCCTTCCATCTCGATCGTGCCGAGCGGCAGGCTGCCCTGGCCGGTGCCGGCTTCGAAACGGCTGTTTCTCAGCGTGATGTTGGAGCCGTTGACCTCCACCGAGCCCGGCACGATACCCTCGCCCTGCTGCATGTAGAGCGCGCTGTTAAGCTTCTTGACCAGATCGTTGCCATCGAGCGCCAGGGCGGGGGTGCCGAGTGCAACGAGGGTCGTTCCGGCTGCAAGCAGCCTGATTGTGGAAGTATAACGCATGAAAAGCCTCCTGCGGCAGGGACACGCCTATGAAATCAAAGGCATTTATAGGTCGGGTATCTAAAACGTCCATCGCTTTGTGATCCCGGCCCTGAGCCATTTTTGTGACGCCCTTATCAAAGGGTTAGTTTCTCCACAGTCTGGTACCCCTGCTTTGTTGCTGAAAACCGGGCTTTAAGCTAGTCAAAAGCCCATGGGACAGATCGTGAATCCGCCCGGCGGCGACGGCGGCGACAATATTTTACCGGTGGACCTCAAGGCAGCGCTCGAAGAGCGTTATCTCGCCTATGCGCTTTCCACCATCATGCATCGTGCACTTCCGGACGTTCGTGACGGTCTGAAGCCCGTCCATCGCCGCATCGTCTACGCGATGAGCGAGATGGGTCTTCGCCCGAACACGGCTTTCCGCAAATGCGCCAAGATCGTCGGCGAAGTGATGGGTAACTATCACCCCCACGGCGACCAGGCGATCTACGATGCGCTGGCGCGTCTGGCGCAGGATTTCTCGCTACGTTATCCGCTGGTCAATGGCCAGGGCAACTTCGGCAATATCGACGGCGATAGTCCCGCCGCCATGCGTTACACCGAAAGCAAGATGACGGCGGTCGCCGAACTCCTGCTGGAAGGCATCGATCAGGACGCGGTCGATTTCCGCGATACCTATGACGAGAGCAATTCCGAGCCGACCGTCCTGCCGGGCGCCTTCCCTAATCTGCTTGCCAATGGTTCGACGGGCATCGCGGTCGGCATGGCGACGTCCATTCCGCCGCATAACGCCCATGAACTCTGCGACGCGGCCCTGCACCTGATCCGGCACCCGGATGCAACCGTTGAAAAGCTGGTCGATTTCGTGCCCGGTCCGGACCTGCCGACCGGCGGCATCATTATCGACAGCCGTGAATCGATCATCGAAAGCTACAGGACCGGCCGCGGCGGTTTTCGCGTCCGCGCCAAGTGGGAAGTGGAAGATCTCGGTCGCGGCGGCTACCAGATCGTCGTCACGGAAATTCCCTATCAGGTGCAGAAGTCGCGCCTGATTGAAAAGATCGCCGAGCTGCTGATCGCCCGCAAGCTGCCGCTTCTCGATGATATCCGCGATGAATCGGCGGAAGACGTGCGTATCGTTATCGTGCCGAAGAGCCGTACCGTCGATGCGACCCTGCTGATGGAATCGATGTTCAAGCTGACCGAGCTTGAAAACCGCATTCCGCTCAACATGAACGTGCTTTCCATGGGCCGCGTGCCCAAGGTCATGGCACTGAATGAAGTGCTCATCGAATGGCTGGCGCATCGCAAGGATGTTCTCGTCCGTCGTTCGCGCCATCGTCTGGCCGCGATCGACCGGCGTCTGGAAATTCTCGGCGGCTTGCTCGTCGCCTATCTGAATATCGACGAAGTGATCCGCATCATCCGTGAAGAGGATGAGCCCAAGCCGGTCATGGTGGAGCGTTGGTCCCTGACCGATCTTCAGGTGGAATCGATCCTCAACATGCGGCTGCGCAACTTGCGCAAGCTGGAAGAGTTCGAGATCCGCAGTGAGAACGACAAGCTCACCAAGGAAAAGGCCGATATCGAGGCGCTGCTGGCTTCCGACGACAAGCAGTGGCGGATGATCGAAGTCGAGATCCAGGACGTCAAGAAGGCCTATGCCAAGGCGACCGAACTCGGCCGCCGCCGCACACAGTTCGCCGAAGCACCGGAAGCCGACCTCGAAGCCATCCAGCAGGCGATGATCGAGAAGGAACCGATCACCGTCATCATTTCGCAGAAGGGCTGGATCCGTGCGTTGAAGGGTCATGTGGCCGACACGTCGAGCCTCACCTTCAAGGAAGGCGACGGACCGAAGATCGCCTTCCCGGCGCAGACGACCGATAAGCTGCTGCTCGTCACCACCGGGGGCAAGGCCTATACGCTCGGCGGCGACAAGCTGCCCGGCGGACGCGGCCATGGCGAACCGATCCGTATCATGGTCGATATGGAGAACGATCAGGACATCCTGACCGCCTTCGTTCACGATGCAAACCGCAAGATGATCATCGCATCGACTGCTGGGTATGGTTTTATCGTCGCCGAGAGCGAGATGGTCGCCAATACCCGCAAGGGCAAGCAGGTCATGAATGTCGGCATGCCGGACGAGACGAAGCTCGTCGTGCCTGTTTCCGGTGATCACGTGGCGATCGTCGGCGAGAACCGCAAGATGGTCGTCTTTCCGCTGGAGCAGCTGCCGGAAATGACCCGTGGCAAGGGCGTTCGCCTGCAGCGCTACAAAGATGGCGGCATTTCCGACATCAAGTGCTTCACGATGGAGGCTGGTCTTTCATGGGAGGACAGCGCCGGCCGAGCCTTTAACCGCAGCAAGGACGAGCTGCTCGAATGGATGGGCGACCGCGCTTCGGCCGGACGTACGGTCCCGAAGGGTTTTCCGCGCAGCGGCAAGTTCGCGGGCTGATCTGACGCCTCTAAGATTAAGCGCCGTGCATCACACCGATGCGCGGCGTTTTTCAGTTTCTGGTCAGACCCTTGAGCGCCATCAGATAATTTCTGATCACCGTTCCGCTGGGCAGGGCGGAAGTCCTCGCCGCCGCGCTGTCGTTGTCATCAGGCGCTATGAATTCGATGTGAAGTTTGTCGGAGCGAATTTCGACCCGATCGCCTTCCTTCCAGCCGACTTTGTCGAGATGCTCTTGCGGCAGCATGATGCCGCACTTATCCCCGATCCTCTGGATCGTCACTGTCTCGCTCATACCGCCCTCCACGGATTGAGATGAGATAATATCATATTCTTATGTGTGCTGCGATATCGTTTCGATCAGCGCGGCAATCACGCCGGATAGGGGACGCAGTGGTCGCGAAGAAATCGTGTCGCGCCTTCCTCATCGATCTCGCCGGCCGCGACGGAAAGCACGAAAGTAATTACCTCCGCCTGCGTTGCCTCGATCAGGTAGCCATTGATCAGCAGAAAGGTGAAGGCCGCAAGGTAAGCGATCCGTTTGTTGCCGTCCGAGAAAGGATGGTTACGCGCCAGGCCATAAAGATAGGCGGCCGCAAGGACGAAAACATCCTCTTCACCATAGGCATGTTTGTGGAGCGGGCGTGCGAGAGCTGCCTCCAGTGAATTTTCATCTTTCAGACCGGGGAGCCCACCATGTTCCGCGATCTGCTCATCATGAATGATTTCGATCGCCGGGCGTGACAGCCATTTGAAGGTTGTCATTTTGCCAGTTCGCGCAGGGCTAAGCGATACTTCTCCATTCCAATACGGGCGGCCTTCAATTGCTCGGCAAGGTCGGTTTGTTCGGGAAGGAGATAGATGCTGCCGTTCTCTTCTCGAATCTCGACATTATCCCCGGCCTTCAGACCCAGTCGGTCGAGAAGTTCCTTGGGAATGATGACGCCTTCGGAATTGCCGATCTTGCGGATGGTCGTATTCATGTTCGGAGCCTCATGTTCTAACGCAGTTATAACATGCCGGCCGCGGTGGGGCAATTCTGTCAGGAATGGCCGAGGCCCGGCTGGCCCCGGCGCATCTGCCAGAGCGCGTGGCCGACCAGCGACAGGATCAGGATCGCGCCGCCCAAAAGTGTTCTTGCCTGCATCTCCTCGCTGAAAATCATCCAGACCCAGATCGGTGCAAGCACCGTCTCCAGCAGGTAACACATGCCGACTTCCGCGCCGGTCAGGTATTTGGGGCCGGTGGCGAGGCACCAGAAGGCGACCGGCAGCATCACAAGGCCATCAAACAGCACCCAGGAAGGGGAGGGAACGGACGTAAGCCCGTCCGGCGCCATCATAGTGAGGCCCACGATGGCGGGAATGATGGTTGCCACAAGCGGAACCAGCCCCAGATCGACCCTGGTCTTGCGGCCTATGGTGATCGCACCTGCCAGAAGGACAGTGGTCGCCAGCGCGGAAAGATTACCGAGTGTCTCTCCGGCCGAAAGACCGCCCGAGACGATCAGGCCGACACCGAAGATCATTGCCAGCATGGTGATCCAGGTCGCCCGCGAGGGATGTTCCGCGAGAAACAGCCAGCCGAACAGCGCCGCGAACATCGGCGTGAAGGCGACGATG
Source organism: Hyphomicrobiales bacterium (assembly GCA_900466875.1). Classification (GTDB taxonomy): domain Bacteria; phylum Pseudomonadota; class Alphaproteobacteria; order Rhizobiales; family Rhizobiaceae; genus Neorhizobium. The sequence continues at coordinate 261,996 of UBNQ01000023.1, forward strand.
AACACGACATTCGCGGTTGTCGTGTTGAAGACACCGCCAAGGAAGGTGATCGTCGACAAGCCGTAGCAGATACCGGCGATCAGGCCGGCCTTTCCCGGGCGCAATGCCGTGTTCCCTGGCTGAAAGTGGCGCACCAGAAACCAGATGACTATGCCAAGTGCAAAGGTGGAAAGGCTGCGTAGTGCCAGTGTCTGCCACAGCTCGCCACCGCCCAGACGCACAAGCGGTACGTCGAATGACAACGCGATGCCACCCGTGATCGTCACCATCAGTCCACGGCGATGGTTGTTCATCGACAGGTGTCAATCATCGGCATCGATCGGCGGCTGCGCGCGTTCCCATCCGCGCGCCATCAACTGTTCCTGCGGCTGATAGCGGGTCTTGTAGTCCATCTTGGGCGATCCTTTGACCCAATAGCCGAGATAGACATGCGGCAGGCCCAGATTGCGTGCCCTGTTGATATGGTCGAGGATCATGAAGGTCCCGAGCGAGCGCCTGTCGTATTTGGGGTTGAAAAAGGAATAGACCATCGAAAGTCCGTCGCTCATCATGTCGGTAAGCGCGACGGCAATCAGTTCGCCTTTCGGTTGCGGGCTCAGTCCCGAACCTGGCTCGCGGATCCGGTATTCGATCAGTCTCGTGTTCACATGCGTGTCCTCCACCATGATCGCGTAATCGAGCGCGGACATGTCCGACATGCCACCATGCTGGTGGCGATCATCGAGGTAACGGCGGAAAAGCGCGAACTGTTCGGTGGAAGGTTGAGCCGGTTGAACAGTGGCGATCAGATCGCGGTTCGCGGAGGTGACCCGCTTCATCGAGCGCGTCGGTTCGAATTCGCCGGCCAGAATGCGAACTGAAACGCATGCGCGACAGGCTTCGCAGGCCGGACGATAGGCGATATTCTGGGAACGGCGAAAACCGCCCTGGGTCAGGAGATCGTTCATCTCCGCCGCACGCGGACCGACGAGGTGAGTGAACACCTTCCGTTCCATTTCACCCGGAAGATAAGGACAAACTGCCGGAGCCGTCAGATAAAACTGCGGGGAAGGCGTTGTCTGGGTATTCATCGAGGTGCGGCCGATCCCGTCATTAGGTGGTAAATGTCATACCATGGCGCATAAATGAAAAACGTCAACCATGTGCTTGTTGAAGCTTGGTTTTAAGTACGGCCAATCACCAGCAATCCTGCGACTGGCCGCACTGATGATTGTGGTCAAGATGTCCTGACGACCACCGTGCCGAGCAGCATGTCGTGCACCAGTCGGGACTTTTCGGTGAACAGGCCGGCCAGCAGAATGAGCGGCGTCAGCACCGAGTTGATCAGCCAGAACAGCACGGTGTGGACCATGGCAGTCATGAAATCCATCCGCCGTCCGTCCATGCGCATGAGCGTAATCCCCATGGCGCGCATGCCCGGTGAGGCCTGGGCCGGGCCGCCCAGCGTCATGCCGAAATAGAGAAGCGCCACGATGACGAACAGCGCCGGATAGAGCATGAAGCCGAGGCCAAGCGTGATGATGCCCAGAAAGAACACGATCACCGCAGCCGGAATGCAGAGCAAAAGCACGATCAGGTAGTCGAGAATGAACGCGAACACCCGGCGGGAAAGAACGCCGCTATAGGCGCGCCAGTCGTCGGGTGCGGCATAGGTCGGGTTCGGGTCGAGGCTCATGGATAGTCGGTCTCCTGTTTCTCCCCAATCATATGGGGAGAGGTTGCAACCTTAGCAAGTTTCGCCGCGATGCACCCGGCTTTCAGTCTTTGGCCAGCTTTTTGGCAACATCCACGGCGAAATAGCTGAGGATGCCATCGCAGCCCGCGCGCTTGAAGCACAGAAGCGTTTCCATCATCACCCGGTCGCCATCGATCCAGCCGTTCATGGCCGCCGCCTTGATCTGCGCGTATTCGCCCGACACCTGATAGGCATAGGTCGGAAGCCCGAAAGCCTCCTTGATGCGCCAACAGATATCGAGATAGGGCAGGCCCGGCTTGATCATCATCATGTCGGCGCCTTCCTCGACATCGAGCGCTGCGTCGCGCATCGCTTCGGTGCCGTTGGCCGGAGAGATGTAATAGCTGTTCTTGTCTCCCTTCAGCAGGCCGCCGGTATTGATCGCCTCGCGATAGGGACCGTAGAAGCCGGACGAGAATTTTGTCGCATAGGACATGATGCCGACATCCTGATGGCCGCTCGCATCCAGCCCGCGGCGGATGGCGCCGATGCGGCCGTCCATCATTTCCGACGGAGCGATGATATCGGCTCCGGCATCCGCCTGCATGACCGCAGCCTTCACGACATGGTCGACAGTCTCGTCGTTGACGATGATGCCTTCGCGCAGGATGCCGTCATGGCCATGGCTGGTGAACGGGTCGAGTGCCACATCGGTGATAAGCCCAATATTCGGTACCGCCTTCTTCGTCTCGCGAATGAAGCGGTTCATCAGGTTGTTCGCGTCGAGAATATGGGACCCGGTCGCATCCCGCAGGTTCATCTCGATATCCGGGAAGGGAGCGATCGCCGGTATCCCGAGATCGGCCGCTTGCCTGACCGCTTCCACCGCCTTGTCGACGCTCATCCGGTTGACGCCGGGCATGGCCGCCAGCGGCTCGGAAATTCCGGTGCCGTGGGTGATGAAGATCGGCCAGATCAGGTCGTCGACCGTCAGCCGGTTTTCCTGCACCATGCGCCGGACCCAGTCGGCCTTGCGGTTGCGCCGCATCCTGCGGTGCCCGGTGATCTCGTCGACGAGGTGCGTCTTGTCCATGACGGTGTCTCCGTTATTTTTCTTGGCCGGTCCTTAGCATGCGACAAGTTGTTTATGAATGGCCAGGATCAAGCATTGCTGCCATGCGCGTGGCTGGCGGCTGAAGGAATGGCTCTATATATCATTGTCCCATGGAACCTGATTCACCCTCGACGCCAAGGCGCACGCTGACCGAGCTCCTGTTCGTTCTCTTCATGAGGATGATTGCTGTCAGCTGTTTCTGGTTCGGCATGCAATATTGGGCGATGCTGGTCGGCTACTCTCTGGAAGGCCGGGCGCGCTTCGATCTTCTGAACCTGCCCTGGAGGGCAGCCGCTCCCACACTCGCCGTTCTGTTCCCCGTTGCGTCGCTCGGCCTGTGGCTGACTGTCTCCTGGGGAGCGGTGCTCTGGGCGATGGCCGCGATCATTCAGATCCTCATGTATGTCGTCTGGCCGGAAATCTTTGGCGAGAACCATCTTGTGCCGCTTTTGAACGTCCTGGTGGCGAGCCTTTACGTCGTATTTCGGCTCGCCTTGTGGCTGGAAAGCCGGCGCAAGGAGGAGAAGGTAAGGATTGATTTACCTTGATCCTAAAGGCAATTAGCTCGAATTTTAGCGAAATTTTCGAGCTAAGCCACTGATTTTTATAGGCGGAAAAACGGGTGACCGGGCCTGCGCCACAGTGCCGACAAATTCGAAAAATGCAGGTAGGTTTTTGTTAAGCAAGTGTTTTAAGTCGAATTTTATGCGCATTCGATAGGGTCTGTCTCAAGGCGGGAACAAACAAACACACCGCCAAACAAAACAGTGAGGCAGTTATGATGAACACGAAGCTCAAGCCGCAGGCACCGGCAGTCGCAGATCCGCACGAAGATACGATCCGTGGTCTTTACATGGAATCGCTGCACCTTGTGGAACGTCTCCACCGCCGTCTCCTCGACGTCATCAAGGACGAGTTCGACCGTCAGGGTCGCGACGACGTCAACGCCGTCCAGGCACTTCTTCTCTTCAATATCGGCAACTCGGAACTGACTGCCGGTGAGCTTCGCTCCCGCGGTTATTACCTGGGCTCGAACGTTTCCTACAACGTCAAGAAGCTGGTCGATCTCGGCTTCATCAACCACGCCCGTTCGCGCATCGACCGTCGTTCGGTTCGCATCAGCCTGACGCCGGCCGGCCAGGAAATCGCCGAAACCGTTTCGAAGCTCTATGAGCGCCACATCGGCTCGATCGAAAAGGTCGGCGGCATCGGCGAGGGCGAATTCTCCCAGATGAACCGCCTTCTGCAGCGCCTCGATCGCTTCTGGAACGACTCGATCGCATACCGGATGTAATCTTAACGGAACCGCGATCCGCCTTTAAACCACTAAGGGCTTGGCGTTCCTCATTACCTCCAGTCATGCGGTGACGCACAAAAGCAAAACGGAGCGCCTGCGCTCCGTTTTGCTCGTTTTGGTACCGATATGTCCGGAAAACTCAGCCGCCGATGGCCTTGATGCGTGTCAGGTCGACAATCACTTCCTGCCAGCCCGTCGGGCGGTAGCCGCGAACTTTATCCGGCCACTCGCAAATGCCGTCTTCATTGACGTAGCCGACCCATTGAGCGCTCTCAAGATGATCGAACAATAGAAAGACGAGCCTGTTTGGCATGAGAGTGTTTATCGGTTTCCACTGCATTCAATTTCTCCACCCCTATATTTCAAGTTACACAATTTATTGTTGTCGCCTTGCTTGAAGCTGGCGCTTCTCAAGAAGAAGCCTCTGCGGAGGGCGATTGCTCGCAACGCGGGTGATTCTTCAACGGGAGCCTGTTTTGCGGGAAGCTTTTGAAAGGGCAAGTCCACAGAAATAGCACTGACGGCCCAAGAGTGTCTTTTGGATCTGCGTAATGCCCAGCGGCGGTACCTGATGCTCATCTCCGTACGCCGTGCGGGAGGGGTATCCATCGCGCATTTCTCCGAAAATCACCTCGGGCGGCGCTTTTGGAGAGGCGCTTGAACGCTGTTGGAAAAGCCCTGTGCGAGGGTTCCAGCGCAAGATGCGCGATACGGCAGAAAAGTCACAGCGTTAAACGGGCTTTTGACCCTCCCGGCGCTGACACGAATTGGCCATATTGCTATGGGACCGGGCTTGTTCAAGCAATTGGTAAAACGTGGCTTTGCCGGTTAGCAGAGCGGGCCGAAAGGGCGCCTCCTTGGTTTGCCCCTTTCTTAACCATATCCCTGTAGCGCTGTCGTGTTGACCGGGATCGGATGGATTGAATGATGTCGAAGAAAATCGGACCTGAAGTGTTGTCTCGTCGCGCGCTGCTGCGCTCGGCCGTTTCGGTGGGGGCTGCGGCCTTGGCCGCTCCGGCACTCGCTCAAAGCCCGATCGATTCTCTCATCAACGCACCGCGCCGCGGCAGCTGGGACGATCAGTTCGACGCGCGCGGTTCGCGCACGGCCGTCGGCGTCGTGTCCAACAATCCGGTTCTTGGACCGGAAGGCCCGGCCAATATCCAGCAGGCGATTTACGGTTATCAGCAGATCGTTTCCAACGGTGGCTGGCCGGAAGTCAATTCTTCGACCCGCCTGCAGCTCGGTGTTGCCGATCCGTCCGTCCAGAACCTGCGCCGCCGCCTGATGATCGCGGGTGACCTCGACCAGTCTGCGGGCATGTCGAATGCATTCGACAGCTATGTCGATGGCGCGGTCAAGCGCTTCCAGGCGCGTCATGGCCTGCCCGCCGATGGCGTGCTGGGCGAGTTTTCGCTCAAGGCGATGAATGTTCCCGCCCAGACCCGCCTGATGCAGCTCGAGACCAACCTCGTTCGCCTTCAGTCCATGTCCGGCGATCTCGGTTCCCGCTACGTCATGGTCAATATTCCGGCTGCCTATGTGGAAGCGGTTGAAAGCGACCGTGTTGCGCTGCGCACCAATGCCGTCGTCGGTCGTATCGACCGCCCGACGCATGCGATCAATTCGAAGATCTACGAAGTCATCCTCAATCCGTACTGGACTGCGCCGCGCTCGATCATCGAAAAAGACATCGTGCCGCTGATGCGCAAGGATCCCACCTATCTGACGCGCAACCAGATTCGCCTCATTGACGGTCGTGGCCAGGAAGTGTCGCCGGAAACCGTTGACTGGTTCGCGCCCAAGGCTCCGAACTTCATGTTCCGTCAGGATCCGGGCAAGATCAACGCCATGGCCTCGACGAAGATCAACTTCCACAACCCGAACAACGAATACATGCATGACACGCCCCAGCAGGGCCTGTTCAACAAGCTGATGCGTTTCGAATCCTCCGGCTGCATGCGTATCCAGAACGTTCGGGATATGATCACTTGGTTGCTGCGCGACACACCGGGCTGGTCGCGTCAGGATATCGAGCGCGTCATCTCCGCTCGCCAGAACAATCCGATCAAGCTGGCCCAGGAAGTGCCGGTCTATATCGTCTATGTCACCGCATGGTCGGCGAAGGACCAGGTCGTACAGTTCCGCGACGACATCTATCAGAAGGATGGCAATCAGGAACTTGCGCTGCAGACCACGACCGGTATCGAACAGCGTCAGGGTGCGTTGACCGAAAGCGACATGCTGCCGCAATAAGGTGCCCGTCGATTTAACCTGTAAGGTCGTGCTCTCGTAAGAGGGCGCGGCCTTTTTGCATTTGGGCCGCCTGTGTGGCGCGGCTTGAGCCTGCAAATGTCGCTCTTCGTCTTGCCCTTCAACGGGCAGGGCGCTAAGACGCGTCACACCGCCCGCCATCCCGTTCGAGGAGCCTCGTCCATGTCGAATACCGAAGCCTTCTTCTCCCGCCCGCTTGCTGAAATCGATCCGGAAATCTTCGGCTCGATCCAGAAGGAGCTCGGTCGCCAGCGCCACGAGATCGAACTGATCGCCTCGGAAAATATCGTTTCGCGCGCCGTGCTCGAAGCCCAGGGCTCGATCATGACCAACAAGTATGCCGAAGGCTATCCGGGCAAGCGTTATTACGGCGGCTGCCAGTTCGTCGATATCGCCGAAGACCTTGCCATCGAGCGCGCAAAGAAGCTGTTCGGCGTCAACTTCGCCAACGTTCAGCCGAACTCGGGTTCGCAGATGAACCAGGCCGTCTTCCTCGCGCTTCTGCAGCCGGGCGACACGTTCATGGGTCTCGATCTGAACTCCGGGGGACACCTGACCCACGGTTCGCCGGTCAACATGTCCGGCAAGTGGTTCAATGTCGTGTCCTACGGCGTGCGTGAAGACGACAACCTGCTGGACATGGATGACGTTGCCGCCAAGGCGCGTGAACACAAGCCGAAGCTGATCATCGCCGGCGGCACCGCCTATTCCCGCATCTGGGACTGGAAGCGTTTCCGCGAGATCGCGGATGAAGTCGGCGCTTATCTCATGGTCGACATGGCTCACATCGCCGGTCTCGTTGCCGGCGACCAGCATCCGTCGCCGTTCCCGCACTGCCATGTTGCGACGACAACCACCCACAAGTCGCTGCGCGGCCCGCGCGGTGGCGTGATCCTGACCAACGACGAGGATCTGGCGAAGAAGTTCAATTCGGCCGTCTTCCCCGGCCTGCAGGGCGGCCCGCTGATGCACATCATCGCCGCCAAGGCCGTGGCCTTCGGCGAAGCGCTGCAGCCTGATTTCAAGGATTACGCGGCACAGATCGTCAAGAACGCCAAGGCACTGTCGGAAACGCTGGTCGCCGGCGGCCTCGATATCGTCTCTGGCGGCACCGATAACCACCTGATGCTGGTCGACCTGCGCAAGAAGAACGCCACCGGCAAGCGCGCCGAAGCCGCTCTCGGTCGCGGCTACATCACCTGCAACAAGAACGGCATCCCCTTCGATCCTGAAAAGCCCTTCGTCACCTCCGGTGTCCGTCTCGGCACCCCGGCCGGCACGACGCGCGGCTTCAAGGAAGCCGAGTTCAGGGAAATCGGCAATCTCATCGTCGAGGTTCTCGACGGTCTGAAGACGGCCAATTCCGATGAAGGCAATGCAGCCGTCGAAGCTGCCGTTCGCGAAAAGGTCGTCGGCCTGACCGACCGTTTCCCGATGTACCCCTACCTCTGAGGAGAGCCGATGCGCTGCCCTTTCTGCGGCTCCGAAGATACCCAGGTGAAGGATTCACGTCCGGCGGAGGATTTTACCTCCATCCGCCGGCGTCGTATTTGCCCGGATTGCGGCGGTCGTTTCACCACCTTTGAACGCGTGCAGCTGCGCGAACTGATGGTGCTGAAGAAGACCGGCCGCAAGGCGCCTTTCGACCGCAACAAGCTCGTGCGCTCCTTCCAGATTGCGCTGCGCAAGCGGCCGGTGGATGCCGACCGCATCGAGCGCGCCGTATCCGGCATCGTCCGCCGGCTGGAAAGCTCGGGCGAGGCCGAAATCTCGTCCGAACAGATCGGCCTGCAGGTGCTTGAGGCTCTGAAGAGCCTCGATGACGTTGCCTTCGTTCGCTACGCTTCGGTCTACCGCGATTTCTCCCATGCGGAGGATTTCGAGAAGGTGATCGAGGAGATCAACGCCAAGCTTGCCCGCGATCCGGGGCTGGAAACCGGAGACGGTTCTTGACGGGCGTTGCCGACGACCGGCGTTTCATGACAGCCGCATTGCGGCTGTCACGATGGCACACCGGTTTGACGGTAACCAACCCTTCCGTCGGCTGCATCGTCGTCAGGGACGGCGCAATCGTCGGTCAGGCCGTGACTGCCGTCGGCGGCAGGCCGCATGCCGAAACCCAGGCACTGGCCGTCGCCGGTGAAAAGGCGAGGGGGGCAACGGTTTATGTCACCCTCGAGCCATGCTCCCATTATGGACACACGCCACCCTGTGCCAATGCGCTGGTCGCGGCCGGCGTCTCCCGCGTCGTCGTCTGCCTGAACGATCCTGATGCGCGCGTTTCCGGCCGCGGTTTCGGCATTCTGCGCGAAGCAGGCATCACTGTCGAAACCGGCCTGCTGGAAGACGAGGGACGCCGGGTCCTGGCCGCCTACCTCTCGCGCCAGACGAGGGGACGGCCCTATGTTACTCTGAAACTTGCTCTTTCCGCCGATGGCATGCTCGGGCGCCGGGGTGAGGAACTGGTGGTCACCGGTCCCCAATCGCGCGCCCAGGTCCATATGATGCGGGCAGAAAACGATGCGATCCTTGTCGGGATCGGTACCGCGCTTGTCGACGATCCCGAACTGACCGTGCGCCTGCCGGGTTTGGAAAAGCGTTCGCCGCTCAGGATCATTCTCGATCGCCGGCTGGAATTGCCACTGTCGTCAAAACTCGTGAGGTCGACCGGCACCGTTCCCGTTGTCGCGGTCACCGATCCCTTCTGCGAGACGCATGCCTCGAACGAGGAGCGCCTGCGTGCGCTGATGTCCGCCGGTGTGGAAATCCTGCAGGCGGCGGATCTGAACGACCTTCTCGCCAATCTCGCCACACGTGGAATTTCCTCTCTCATGGTCGAGGGCGGTGCCCATGTGGCGCGCAACTTCCTTGAGGCCGGACTGGTCGACCGTCTTGTGCTTGCGCAGTCCGAGATGGTGGTCGGAGCGGGTGGCATTGAATCGCCCGCCACGCCATCCGATATTCCAGCTGGATTTCAGTGCGTGCGGCAGGAGCGTTTCGGCGCCGACCGCAGCTTCGAATACGAAAGAGGCCTTTGATGTTTACGGGTATTGTCACCGATATTGGCACGGTTTCCGAGCTGACTCCTCTCGATGAGGGCGTGAAGCTGCGTATCTCCACCAATTACGACCCGAAGACGATCGATCTCGGTGCGTCGATCGCCCATGGCGGTGTCTGCCTGACCGTGACGACGCTTCCGGAAGACGGCAGCAACGAGCGTTGGTTCGAAGTAGAGGCCTGGGAAGAGGCGCTGCGCCTGACGACGATCGCATCCTGGGAGAAGGGAACCCGCATCAACCTGGAACGGGCGCTGAAGATCGGCGACGAACTGGGTGGCCATATCGTTTCCGGTCATGTCGACAGCAAGGCCGAGATCCTGGCTGTCGAAGCGGAAGGCGAGGCGGTGCGCATCACTCTGCGGGCTCCTGAAGACCTGGCCCGGTTCGTTGCACCTAAGGGGTCCGTCGCGCTCGACGGCACGTCGCTGACGGTCAATGCCGTCAACGGCACGGATTTCGATATCCTGCTGATCCGCCACACGCTCGCCGTCACCACCTGGGGTGACCGCAAGCCCGGCGACTTCATCAACTTCGAAGTCGACACGATGGCGCGTTACGCCGCCCGTCTGGCAGAATTCCCCGCCAAGGCCTGAGATCTTCGGCGATCTCAGATCGGCTGTGAAAACTGGCGATGGATCTCTGCAAATTGCGGAGCCACTTCGTCGAAGGCGGCAACGACTGCAGGGTCGAAATGCTTGCCGCTTTCGCCGGTGATGATGTCGACAGCCTCGTTATGGCTCATGGCTGGCTTGTAGACGCGTTCGGATACCAGCGCATCGTAGACATCCGCGACGGCCATGATCCGGCCCGCAAGCGGAATGTTTTCGCCTTTCAGGCCGCGAGGATAACCCGTACCATCCCATTTTTCATGATGGCAATGTGCGATTTCCTTGGCGAGGCTGAGGAATGGATTGCTTGAACCGATATAGCGCTCAGCCGTTGCGATCGCGGTGCGGCCGAGATCCGCATGGGTTTTCATGATGTCGTATTCCGCCCGGTCGAGCCGCCCCGGCTTCTGCAGGATGCGGTCCGGAATGCCCACCTTGCCGATGTCGTGAAGCGGAGCCGACTTGTAGAGAAGATCGACGAACTCTTCGTCGAGGCCGGTCGTGTCCGGTTCGCGCCGGTTGAGTGCTTCGGCCAGAACCCGCACATAATGTTGTGTGCGGCGGATGTGATCGCCGGTTTCGTGGTCTCGCGTCTCGGCAAGCGATGCCATGGCAAGGATCATCGCATCGCGAGCACGTGCGGCTTCGTCGCGCGCTTCGGCCAGCGAGTTGGTCAGCGCCACATTCGCCATGGCGACCGCCGCGGTGTTGGCGATACGCTGCAGCCGGTAGACGCTTTCATCCGCTGGGGCGCCAACCGTTGCCCAATAGGCGCCGATCGCCCCCAGCGGATCCCCCGGTCGCAACGGCACCATGGCAAGGCTTTTGATAAAGGTCGGGCGGTAGGCCTCCTGCGGGACGCGCGAATCTTTGGAGATGTCGTCGATGACCACCACTTCGGAATGCTGCATCGCCCAGCCGGAAATGCAGTTTTCCATCGGAAAACGCTGGCCTTTCCAGAGCGGCTGGATCGCGTCTTCGTCCACATAGAAACATTCGTTTCGGTCACGCAGGATGAAGGCAAGACCGTCGGCGCCGATAACGCGGCGCGCGGACTGCCTGACCACGGTCATGATCTCTTCCAGACCACGCGCCATCGATATCTTCAGCAGCAGGTCGTCCATGTCGTCTATCTGGAAACGTTGCTTTTCCATTTTTCACCTGCATCGGTGTGTACAATAATAAATGTCTAATAAAACGAAGGTGGCAAGAGTGGTACGCCTTGTTTCATTAGTTTAACAGATAATTAATCACGCGCCGCAGAGATGATCCAGACCGGGATCGAGAAAGTATTGCGGGGCATGTCCGACTTGCTCCTATTCCCGACATGCAGGCCTCGTTCCCGCAAAATCGCTTGCCAAGCGCCTCCGGGCGTGTTTTGACCGCGCCCATGCTCTCAAGTCCGCGTTTGCCGGACCGAATACACGTATCTTAAGGTGATCCATGTCGCTCGAAACCGCTCCACACATCCTGATCGTAGAAGCACGCTTCTACGATGATATGGCCGATGCACTGCTCGATGGGGCGACCTCGGCACTCAAGGAAGCAGGAGCGACCTATGACGTGATCACCGTTCCCGGCGCGCTCGAAATTCCGCCGACGATCGCCATGGCGCTCGACGCGTCCGAGAACGGCGGCACTGAATATGACGGTTTTGTTGCACTCGGCATGGTCATCCGCGGCGAAACTTATCATTTCGATATCGTCTCGAACGAATCCTCGCGCGCGCTGATGGATCTCGCCGTGTCGGAATCGCTTGCCATCGGCAATGGCATCATGACCGTCGAAAACGACGATCAGGCATGGGCGCGCGTGCGTCGTTCGGACAAGGACAAGGGCGGCTTTGCGGCCCGTGCGGCACTGACCATGATCGCCGTACGCGAAAAGCTGAACGGTGCACGCTGATGTCCAACGAACAGGAAAAACAGGTCAAGCCGGTCAACCAGCGTGGTGCAGCCCGCCTTGCAGCCGTGCAGGCGCTCTACCAGATGGATATCGGCGGCACCGGCGTGCTGGAAGTCGTCGCCGAATATGAGGCGCATCGTCTCGGCCAGGAACTCGATGGTGACACCTATCTGAAGGCCGATCCCTCCTGGTTCCGCTCTATCGTTTCCGGTGTCGTGCGCGACCAGACCAAGATCGACCCGATCGTACGCTCCTCGCTGCAGGAAGACTGGCCTCTGTCGCGTCTCGATTCGACGTTGCGCGCCATCCTGCGCGCCGGCACGTTTGAAATCCTGGAACGCAAGGATGTTCCGGTTCCGGTCATCGTCACCGAATATGTCGAGATCGCACGCGCCTTCTTTGAGGAAGACGAACCGCGTATCGTCAATGCGGTTCTCGACCGTATCGCTAAACAGGTTCGTGGCGATAAGAAATAACGGGTAGGCAGACATGGACGGTGTGGTGGACGGCCTTCAGACGCAGATGCGCGCCGCCCGCCGCAATGTCGTACTGCTGGCAGCAAGCCAGGCCATACTCGGATCGGCAGCGCCGCTGTCGATCGCCATCGGTTCGCTTGCCGGATACCAGTTGCTAGGCGACGACAAGTCGCTCGCCACCGCTCCCATCACTGCATTCAATGTCGGAACCGCCTGCGGCGCCGTGGTCATCGCGCTTCTGTCGCGGTTTCTCGGCCGCCGCGAAGCTTTCATGGCCGGCTGCCTGATCGGCGCTGCCGGTGGCGCGTTTGCCGCGATCTCGCTTTTTCGCGAAAGCTTCTGGCTCTTCGCTCTTGCTTTGCTTTTCATCGGAACATCCTCGGGCTTTACCCAGAAAATCCGCTTTGCCGCAGCCGACGCGTCTCCGTCCTCATACAAGCCCAAGGCGATCTCCTGGATTCTTGGTGCTGGTGTTGTCTCGGCAGTGCTCGGTCCGCAGATCGTCATCTGGGCGAAGGACTGGTTCGCCCCGGTGACATTTGCCGGGGCCTTCATCGTGCTCATTCCGCTGAGCCTTGTCGGGATCGCCATATTCGCCTTCCTGCGCCTTCCGGAAAAAAAGCCAGCGGCACAAAGCTCGGAGCCCGTAAGACCGCTGAAGGAAATCGTGCTGACCCAGCGCTTCCTGACCGGCATGATCTGCGGCATCTGCATCTATGCCCTGATGACCTTCGTCATGACGGGCGCACCGCTCGCCATGGTGATCGGCTGTGGTTTCCCGCCCGAAATGGCGACATTGGGCATCCAGTGGCATGTGCTGGCCATGTTCGGGCCAAGCTTTATCACCGGCTCGCTGATCTCTCGCTTCGGAGCCGAAAAGGTTGTCGCTGCCGGCATTTTCGTGATGATGGGATGCGCCGTCGTTGCCCATCTCGGCATCGAACTCTGGAATTTCTGGGGAGCGCTCGTCCTGCTCGGTGTCGGCTGGAATTTCGGTTTTATCGGATCAACCGCCATCGTCGCGTCGAGCTACCACCCGCATGAGGCCGACAAGGTTCAGGGTTTTCACGATATCGTGCTGTTCGGCACGGTGGCGCTGTCATCCTTCTCCTCGGGCAAGGTTTTCGTCACCTGGGGCTGGTCCTTCATCAACATGGTCATCTGGCCAGTCGCCGTAATCTGCCTTCTATTGATTGCAGCCCTGCTGTTGAGGCGTTCGCCAACCAGGTCGTCGTAGGCGAGCGTTAACTTATATTACAACCTGCGTCCATTTGGGCCCTTGTCCGCACAGGGCTTGACGTCATTTCATCTCCACCGCAATCTCGTCTTCGCATGGCGGAAACGCTTCCTTGGGAGGGGAGAGCAGCCGCAGTGAAATGCGCGACCGGGATTTTTCGTCTCGGCGGTTAGGGAGAGGAAAATAGTATGACAGTGATTTTGAGTGTGATCGTCTGCGGTCTGCTGTCGATCATCTATGCCGTGTGGGCGACGCGTTCCGTCATGGCCGCCGACCAGGGCAATGAACGCATGCAGGAAATTGCTGGCTATATTCGTGAGGGGGCTCAGGCCTATCTGACGCGCCAGTATATGACGATCGCCGCAGTCGGCGTCGTCGTTGCCATACTTGCATGGCTTCTTCTGTCCGGCACGGCTGCCTTGGGCTTCATAATCGGCGCGGTCCTGTCCGGCGCCGCAGGTTTTATTGGCATGCATGTTTCCGTCCGGGCCAATGTCCGCACGGCGCAAGCGTCTTCTCACAGCCTTGCTGCTGGCCTCGACATCGCCTTCAAGTCCGGTGCCATCACCGGCATGCTGGTCGCCGGTCTCGCGCTTCTCGGCGTGTCCATCTATTACTGGATCCTGACAGCCGGTCTCGGTCACCCCAGCGGTTCGCGTGAGGTCATCGACGCGCTGGTGTCGCTCGGTTTCGGCGCTTCGCTCATCTCGATCTTCGCCCGTCTCGGCGGTGGCATCTTCACCAAGGGCGCCGATGTCGGTGGTGACTTGGTCGGCAAGGTCGAGGCCGGTATTCCGGAAGACGATCCGCGCAACCCTGCAACGATCGCCGATAACGTTGGCGACAATGTCGGCGATTGCGCCGGCATGGCTGCCGACCTGTTCGAAACTTACGCAGTCTCCGTCGTTGCGACCATGGTGCTTGCGGCGATCTTTTTTGCCGGTGCCCCGGTGCTCGAATCCGCGATGCTCTATCCGCTGGCCATATGCGGCACCTGCATCGTCACGTCGATCATCGGGACTTTCTTCGTCAAGCTCGGCAGCAACGGCTCGATCATGGGGGCGCTCTACAAGGGTCTGATCGCAACCGGTGTTCTATCAATCTTCGGCCTGGCAATCGCCACCTCGATGACGGTCGGCTGGGGTGTGATCGGGACGGTGGCAGGCAAGGAAATCACCGGCTCCAGCCTCTTCGTCTGCGGCCTTGTTGGTCTCATCGTCACGGCCCTGATCGTGGTCATCACCGAATATTACACCGGCACCAACAAGCGGCCGGTCAACTCGATTGCCCAGGCCTCGGTCACCGGCCATGGTACCAACGTCATCCAGGGCCTTGCCGTTTCGCTTGAATCGACGGCGCTTCCAGCCATCGTCATCGTCGGCGGCATCATCGCCACCTACCAGTTCGGCGGCCTCTTCGGAACCGGCATTGCCGTCACCGCCATGCTCGGCCTTGCCGGCATGATCGTGGCGCTCGACGCATTCGGTCCGGTGACCGACAATGCCGGTGGCATTGCCGAAATGTCTCACCTGCCGCCGGAGGTCCGCAAGTCCACCGACGCACTCGACGCTGTCGGCAACACCACCAAGGCAGTCACCAAGGGCTATGCGATCGGTTCCGCCGGTCTCGGCGCTCTGGTCCTGTTTGCCGCTTACTCCAACGACCTGCAGTATTTTGCCGCTAACCCGCAGCAATACCCGTATTTCGAGGGTGTGGGGCCGATCTCCTTCAGCCTTGCCAACCCCTATGTCGTCGCAGGCCTGATCTTTGGCGGCCTCATTCCTTATTTGTTCGGCGGCATTGCCATGACCGCCGTCGGCAAGGCGGCAAGCTCTATCGTCGAGGAGGTTCGTCGCCAGTTTCGCGAAAAGCCGGGTATCATGCAGGGTACCGACCGGCCGGATTACGGCCGTGCGGTCGATATCCTCACGCGCGCGGCTATCCGCGAAATGATCATCCCGTCGCTGCTTCCGGTTCTGGCGCCGATCGTCGTCTATTTCGGCGTTCTGCTGATTTCCGGCGGCGACAAGGCTTCGGCCTTTGCGGCGCTGGGCGCGTCGCTTCTCGGCGTGATCGTCAACGGCCTGTTCGTCGCCATCTCCATGACGTCGGGCGGCGGTGCCTGGGACAACGCCAAGAAAAGCTTCGAGGATGGCTTTGTCGACAAGGACGGGGTGCGCCACATGAAGGGCTCGGATGCCCACAAGGCCTCGGTAACGGGTGATACCGTTGGCGATCCGTATAAGGATACGGCAGGTCCGGCCGTCAACCCTGCAATCAAGATCACCAATATCGTGGCCTTGCTGCTGCTGGCGATACTCGCCGGCTGATCGTCGCCGCCTGTTGAAACGAAAGAAGCCCGCGGAGCGATCCGCGGGCTTCCTTGCATTCGGTTGTCTGTTTAGTTGCTGAGCAGGCTGCGCATGGCCGCCGCGCCCGCACCGCCGGGGCCGCTGCCGCCGGAAAGGATTTGCTGCAGGAAGGTCAGGTCGCGACCGCCGGTCGGCGTAGTGCGCGAAATGCTGTCGAACACCTTGCCGTCCTGAAGCGTGTAGTTGGCCTTGCGTGCGACCACGCCGTCCTTGTTCAGATAGATGGCGAGAATCGACTGCTCGACAAGTTTCGGCTTCATGAAGGCGGCGGCGCGCTCGCGCCGCTGGGAAATGTAATAGAGCACTTCCGAATCGAAGGTCGCCGTTGTGGAAGGTGTGCCCATCGTCAGCAGGACCTGTTCGCGGCTCGATCCTTCCGGGATCAGCGCGAGGGACTTCTGGTCGATCACATAGCCGTTATACATGGTGTCGCCGATATCCATCGACGTGCAGCCAGAGGCGGTGACGGAAGCGATAAGTACCAGGCTGATGGCGGTTTTATTCAGAAAATTCATTCTGTACTCGACAGTCCGCTTCTTCAACGGGATCCCCCAGGTAAACGAGACCGGTGCTAAGGCCGGGCTTCTGCTGTTCATCACCATTGTGGCTATTCCGGGGACGAGAACCCTGCAACGCCAAACGTTTTACGGATCGAACGCATCCCGTCTACGGCTCCGGCCGAACGGCATTGCAATTCGCGCCTGCTTCGGTAAACCAGCTTTCGTCTCCATGCAACATTGGGCCCGGTCATTCGCGGGACTTATCGATGATCTTCGGGCTATTCAAAAAGAAAAAGCACAATCAGGCAATTGTCGACCGGCAATACGAGGCTTTGACCTCGGCTGCCCGCATCCCTCTTCTTTATAGCGAATTCGGCGTGCCCGACACTGTCATGGGCCGCTACGAGATGCTGTCGATCGTGATGATCCTGTTTTTTCGTCGTACCGCCAAATCCTCGACCAGCGGGCAGGAACTGGCGCAGGAGATCGTGGATGTCTTCTTTCAGGATCTCGATCATTCGATTCGCGAACTCGGGATCGGTGACCAGGGCGTGCCGAAACGCATGAAGAAACTCGCCGGCATGTTTTACGGGCGGCTTGAGGCCTATGCGAGGGCGCTCGATGCCGGCGATGTCGATGAATTGGCGAAAAGCCTTGCCCGTAATATATATCCCGAAAGCCAGTCTGCGCCGGATATGGAGCGGCTGGCAGCATGGATGGTTGAGGCGGAGCGGCATCTCGCCGCAACGCCCGAAGATGATATCACCCGCGGCAGCGCGGTCATCCCGGCGCCTGTAAACGGCTGAAGCGGGAGAAGTGAGGAAAGATGAAAGACGATAACAACACGGGCGGCAAACCGCCATTCTCCTACCCGGTCAAGGTCGGAAACATCTCCGCCAATCCGGTGACGGTTAAAGTCTCCGCCGATGACCGTGAGCGCAAGCAACTTGCCGACGTCTGGCAGGTCGTTGAGGTGAAGTCCCTGGTGGCGGAAGTCTACCTGTCGCGGTGGAAAAAGGACGGTGTCCGCGTCAAGGGGCGGGTCGAGGCGGAAATTGTCCAGTCCTGCGTCGTGACGCTCGAGCCGGTCGAATCGCGCATCGACGAAGAGTTCGAACAGATATTCGTGCCCGAGGGATCGAAACTCGCCCGCGTTGTCGCCAAGGATGCTGCCGAGATGGTGCTTGATCCTGACGGGCCGGACCTTCCTGAGGAATTTGCCGGGGATACGATCGATATCGGCGGGGCGATCACGGAGTTCGCGGCGCTGGCAATCGATCCCTATCCCCGCAAGCGCGGGGTGGAGTTTGACGACCATATCGAGAGCACGGCCGATGCCAAGAGCGACCGGCCCAATCCGTTCGCGGCCCTCAAGGACTGGAAAAAAGACTAGCCCTGTTGTATGCGGCGGCGAAAACTATATTTTGGCCACGATTTCGCCGGCAGGGCCAAGCATGAGCATGGCCGGAACGCCGACGACGACCGTTGGACGGGTTTAATGGCCGGTCCGTTCGGTCGAAGATAAGGATCAGATACGCGTGATCAGAATTTCTCTGGATGCCATGGGGGGTGATTTCGGTCCCGAGGTTGTCATACCCGGTGCCGCAAAGGCTCTCGACAGGCACCCCGAAGCGACCTTCATCATCTACGGATTGAAGGGCGAGTGCGAGACGTGGCTTGCAAAATACCCGAAACTGCGCGAGCGCTCGACGTTCCACGAGTGTGAAGTCGCCGTGACCATGGACGAAAAGCCCAGTGCCGCGTTGCGGCGTGGTCGTTACGTTTCGACGATGTGGCGCTCTATCGAGGCTGTAAAGCTCGGTGAGGCCGATGTTTGCGTCTCGGCCGGCAATACCGGTGCCCTGATGGCCATGGCAAAATTCTGTTTGCGCACCATGGCAAATATAGAGCGCCCGGCCATCGCCGGCATCTGGCCGACCTTGAAGGGCGAGAGTATCGTCCTCGATATCGGCGCAACGATTGGCGCCGACAGCCAGCAGCTTCTCGATTTTGCCCTGATGGGTGGCGCCATGGCGCGCGCCCTGTTCGAGATCGATCGCCCGACAGTTGGTCTTCTCAATGTCGGCGTCGAGGAGATCAAGGGCCAGGAGGACGTCAAGGAAGCTGGTCGGCTGCTCCGTGAGGCCAACCATCCGACGATCGCCTATCAGGGCTTTGTCGAGGGCGACGATATCGGCAAGGGCACGGTCGACGTTGTCGTTACCGAGGGCTTTACCGGCAATATCGCACTGAAGACGGCCGAAGGCACGGCCCGCCAGATCGCCACGCTCCTGCGCGAATCGATGTCTCGCACGCTTCTCGCCAAGATCGGTTATCTGCTGGCCAAGCCCGCATTCGACCGGCTTCGCGAAAAAATGGATCCGAACAAGGTCAATGGCGGCGTATTCCTCGGCCTGAACGGCATCGTCATCAAGAGCCATGGCGGCGCCAATGCCGAGGGTTTCGCGGCGGCGATCGACGTTGCCTATGACATGGCGCGCAACGACCTGAACGCGAAGATCGCGCAGGATTTGACACTTTACCATGCCAAGCATCAGCCGCCGGCTGATCCTGCAGCTGCATGACGACAGGATGTGAGTGAGAATGATCCGATCAGTAGTTCGCGGTTATGGGGCAGCGCTCCCGAAACGGGTAATGACCAACCGGGATTTGGAAAGCATCGTCGACACCACGGATGAGTGGATTGTTCAACGCACCGGCATCACGCAGAGATATATCGCCGGTGAAGGCGAAACGACGGCTTCGCTCGGCGAGCAGGCTGCACGCGCAGCGCTCGACAATGCCGGCCTGACGCCGGACGATATCGATCTGATCCTTGTTGCAACGTCCACGCCGGACAACACCTTTCCCGCGACTGCCGTCGATATCCAGCGCCGTCTCGGCATGGAGCATGGTTATGCATTCGACATGCAGGCCGTCTGCACCGGTTTCGTCTACGCGATGGCGACGGCCGACCTCCATATCCGCGGCGGCATGGCGCGTCGTGCGCTGGTCATCGGTGCCGAAACGTTTTCGCGCATTCTCGACTGGAAGGACCGCACGACCTGCGTGCTCTTCGGTGACGGTGCGGGTGCACTGATCCTGGAAGCCCAGGAAGGTGAGGGGACCACGAGCGACCGCGGCATCCTGACGTCCAAGCTGCGCTCCGACGGCTCGCACAAGGAAAAGCTCTATGTCGATGGCGGGCCGTCCTCGACTGGCACTGTCGGCCATCTGCGCATGGAGGGCCGCGAGGTCTTCAAGCACGCGGTCGCGATGATTACCGATGTGATCGAGGGGGCATTCGAGGCCACCGGTACGACGGCCGAGGATATCGACTGGCTGGTGCCGCATCAAGCCAACCGTCGTATCATCGACGCATCGGCCAAGAAGCTCGGCATTCCGTCGGAAAAAGTGGTGGTGACGGTGGATCTGCACGGAAATACCTCCGCAGCCTCCATCCCGCTCGCGCTGTCCGTCGCGCTTGCCGATGGCCGGATCAAAAAGGGCGACCTTGTGATGCTTGAAGCGATGGGCGGCGGTTTCACCTGGGGCTCTGTGCTCGTTCGCTGGTAAGGATGCAACGCCCCGCCCGGAAGAAATAACTGATTGGCGACAGGTGCTTGACCCTAGTCGCCAAGCAAAATACTCTTGGGCCGCTTTGACGAGATCAATTTGCAAACTGGGCGGGGATCATGGCCGGAAAGACAGTGACGCGTGCAGACTTGGCGGAATCGGTATTTCGCAAGGTTGGGCTCTCTCGGACTGAATCGGCAGAGCTCGTAGAGACGGTGATTGACGAAATCTGCAACGCGATCATTCGCGGCGAGGTCGTCAAGCTTTCCTCTTTTGCGACTTTCCAGGTTCGATCGAAGAACGAGCGTATCGGTCGTAACCCGAAGACCGGCGAAGAAGTGCCGATTTCTCCACGCCGGGTGATGACGTTCAAGGCTTCCAATGTTCTCAAACAGCGGATTCTGAAGTCCCATACCAGCCGCAAGGCCAAGCTAAAGTCCGCCGCTCCGGTCGCTTGAGCCCGTATTTTACCTCATTCCTGTGAACATGCTTGAATCCTCTGCCTCAACCCATTGAGATATGTGGGAATCGAGGCTTAGTCTCATGTATCGCCTCGAAAATCGGAATCGATGCTCGGAGCAGGCGATTCGTGGATTATGAAGTGTCACAGAGCCGGTTTCGCGCCAGATTGGTCGCACGGTTCTGCGCTGTCAGCCGGCTTTGCTGCCGCTGCTTGGAGGTTTGAGCGTGGACAAAAGCCCGGATGCATTCCGCACGATCAGCGAAGTGGCGGATGATCTCGATCTGCCGCAGCACGTCCTGCGCTTTTGGGAAACCCGTTTCACCCAGATCAAGCCGATGAAGCGGGGCGGCGGCCGGCGTTATTATCGGCCTGAAGACGTCGAGCTGCTGAAAGGCATTCGCCATCTGCTCTACGATCACGGTTATACGATCAGGGGTGTTCAGAAGCTTCTGAAGACAAATGGCAACAAGTTCGTTTCCGCCATTGCGTCGGGTGACGTTGCCACCATGGACGCTATCATTGCCTCAAGCGGCGAAAAACATGCCGAGCCGAAGGTTGGCGGTGCCGAAGAGGACCAGGTTCTGGGGCGCCCGAAGGTCAAGCCGAGCGGACGCTTTTTCGGTTTCGGTTCGTCCAGCGATGACGACGCTCTGGAAGTCTCAATCGGAAAATCGAGTGTCGGCAAGGAAGATCGGGCGCTGCTGCAGGAAGCCCTTTTCGATCTCCTGGAATGCAAGCGGCTGCTCGATCAAGTGCGCTGAACAACCGACTGGTTAGGCTTACAACTATATGTGATCACCTGAATTTTACCGTTCACCTCTGGTTCAGCACGCAAATTAGATCATTTACCTCAGGGAGACATTCCGAGGAGAATGAGATGAAGAAGAAACTTGCAATTATCCTGATATCCGCGGTCACCGCCCTGACCGGTGTCGTGCCCGCAAATGCATTTCCAACGGTAAGTGCCCCTGCAGTGCAGACGTCGCAGGCGGTGGAGAAGGTCCAGTGGCGTGAAGGTCGCCATGACTGGCGCCGCTACGGCCCGCGTTATTCTCGCGACGATCGCGGTTGGCGCGGGGATCGCCGCTGGCGTGATGACCGACGCTGGCGTGATGACCGCCGTTATTACAGTGATCGTCGCTGGCGCGACCACCGCCGTCACCGGAACTCCAACGCCGGTGCGATTATCGGTGGCTTGGCAGCAGGCGCCATCATCGGCGGCGCACTGGCTGCACCTCGTTATGCACCGCCGCAGGAGCGTCGATATGTCGGTGGCGGCAACAGCCACGTGAACTGGTGCTATTCGCGCTACCGCTCGTACCGGGCCTACGACAATACGTTCCAGCCCTATAACGGTCCGCGTCAGCAGTGCTACTCGCCTTACTGACAAGACCGCCAGTCTCTATCAAATCAATCATGCCGCTCCGGATCTCGGGGCGGCATTTTTTTAAGAGCAGGGAGGTCGTAGCTACGGGTTGGCCTTCAGATACGCGATCAGGTCGTCGATTTCCGACTGGAACCACATTCCCCAGAATCGCATGCTGGTATTCGGCACTTTCGTCTTGGGGCTGGAGAGGAATTCGGCAAGCGCCTTGTCATCCCAGATCAACCCCGCGGCACCAGCCTCGGACATGGCTTTGGAATACCGGAAATCGCTAAGACCTCCGGCCGACCTCCCGACGACACCCTTCAGATGCGGGCCGAGCTTGTTGATGTCGCTGTCGACGGCATGGCAGGGCGCGCACACTCTGAACAGTCGTTGGCCACGCTCGGAATCCGCAGCAAAGGCTGCTGACGACAGGATGGAAAGCAAAGCAAACGAAGCGAGAAGCATGCGGAGCGCGATCGGCAGTCTCGATCTTGTCTCGCACATGTCCGGCTTGCCAAACTATTGGTGAATCTGGATTTTGGGGGAGATAAATGGTCGGAATGGCGGGATTCGAACCCACGACCCCTTGACCCCCAGTCAAGTGCGCTACCGGGCTGCGCTACATTCCGACCTGCTACGAGAGCATGACTTCCATACTGGCATGACATTGCCGGTGCAAGCGAAAAAATCCCCCTCGTGATGCTGCGTGCACATCATCCAACAAAAAAGTCCTGCCGCGTGCTCAAAGGCTCGGCAGGACTGGATTTGTCTAAGATGATCGTTCGATGTCAGATGATCGGGCAGCCACGGCGGTTTGCGAATGTGATCCGATCAGGTCCACGGCGCGTCATCCCCTGGACTGTCAAGCTACGGGAGGTCTCGCGAACCACCTCAGGACGGCGAAGTCCCTCGTCACGCGCTGCTGCACGGGCCTCACCCGGGCTGCAACCACGGTCGCGCCGATCGCTGTAACGATCGCGATCACGATCCCTGTCCCGATCCCGGATCACCGGGCGTACGCCATCGGGACCGATGCGCAGTTCCACATCCTGTGCTGCGGCCGGCATGACGAATACTGAGGATGCTGCGATAGAAAGGGCTGCCGCGAGCCCGATTTTCGAGGCCATCTTGAACATCTCTTCTCCTCCGCGCGGACGCTAACGTGACGCGCATCATTGATAAATTCACGCAGAAGTAACCCGCTTGTTGAGCGAAAGGTTCCGCCGCAGGATGAATTCGGTTTGAAGTATAGGGAATGAATTGAGAGCGATTTGAGAGACGCTCTTCAATGAGCGTTTCTCAATCCCTGCTCAGCTATGTTAACGGAAGCGCGGTGCCCGGCTGGCATTCATCAGCAGTTCCTGCTGCGTAGCAAACGGGCCGAGAAGCTTGAGAAGCCTGGCTTCTTCCTCTGTATCCAGACGGTAGCGCCGCGAGAAATCCGCGACACTCCAGACCTTCCGCAGCCCCTTTTCCTCAATATCAGCAGTGCTGAGATGCGATGTCATGTGAACCCCTCTCCGTGTTCAGAGACTTTGCTAAAGGCAATTTGAAAGAAGTATGCGCTTTTGTGGTTAAATTTATACGCGCAATTTTACTTTTATTCTTCTTTCACCTGCACCCCGTTTTCGCCGATGCTGATTGAAACACCTTCCGGCTTGGTTTCTTCCCGATAGACGTAGAAGCTCAAGCCTGCGACGACGACGATGAGTGCGCCGATGAGGAGGTAGAGATTATTGCTGCGAGCCATGCGTGTCCCCGATAGTGATTGCGGCGAGGAAACGCGTTGGAAGTCAAATGGTTCCAGCGAATTGCAAGAATTTAATCGTCATTCGTCGCATTCAGGTTCTGAGGCCTGATACCCTCATCCGCTGGCTGTTGATGCAGCCTCACGCCGGGGCCGGATGCATCCTGCTGTCCGGCGGCGACAAAGATGATGCCGCGCGATTGAAGCACGCGTTTCAGCTTCTCCGACAGTTCCGGCTCGGCATTGCCGGCGGAAGCCTCAGTCGCGCGGATGGTGTCGCCGGCGACCCCGGCCGCTTCGGCAAGCTCTTCTATCGAAATCCCGATCATGGCCCGGGCGGCGCGCAATTGTGATGTGGTCAGCATCCATATGATCTGGAATGGCTTCGGCCGAAGTCAAGCGGCGTCGGAGCTGGCCATTGCCGCTTCGGCCTGTTGTCTGCGCATGTGCCGATGCTCCAGCGCATAGCAACCCCACAAAAGGCCGAGAAGCAGGTAGAAGTGCCGCCAGTGATCGGTATCGATCACATTGCCGACAAGCGCATGCCCGAGGATCATGATCCAGCAGATCATCAGATAGGGTTGCCATGGTCGTTCACGAAGAAGATAGCGGAACCCCATCCAGATCGTCGACCAGATCATGATCTGATAGGTCGCGGCACCGAGCCAGCCGTAGGTGGTGAGCGATTTGAGCCAGATATTGTGCTCGTCCTCGCCATAGATCTTGCCGAACGCCATGGGCCCCAAACCGAGCGGCCGTTCCATGGCCATCAGGAAACCGATCTTGTGTCGCTCGAAGCGGCCGAGCCGGGCGCCGTCATATTCCTGCACCAGCCGGGCGCGGTTGGTGAACAGGTCGGAAATCTGGGGGATTTGAAGAGCGATCACCAGCGCCAGAATAAGCAGGACGACTGCAACGGCGGAGAGGGTCAGGATCTTCAACCGAAACGCCGTCGTCCTTTCCTTCAGAAGCATGACAACGACCAGCGCTACGCCGCTAAACAGCAGCAGGCCCCAGGCCGCACGCGAAAAGGAGAGGAATACGCCAAGAACCAGCACGAGAATGCCGGCGATCAGAAATGGCGCCGCCAGAATGCGACCCGTCAACAGGCGGTAGGTCATGTAGAGGATCGGCGCGACCAGAAAGGGACCGAACACGTTCGGGTCCTGAAATGCACCCATAGCCCGATCATACCGGGTGAAGACGTGCGAGCCCGGAAACGCGTTGAAATAACCGAGAATACCCAGAAGCGCGGTGATGATCGCCGCAACCACCCAGGCGCGAAAGATCAACTCGAACCGGCCGTGATCGTCTTCGATGATCGCTGCGTAAAAGACCGAACTCAGCGCCAGGAAGATCGAGACCGCGACATACATTGGGGCGCCGCTCATGTCCTTCATGACGGTGATGGAGAACATGCCGCCGATATTGAAGACAAGCAGCAGGGCAAGCAGAAGACAGACGGTGCGCGAAATCCGCAAGCCGAGCAGGAACCAGATTCCGATCTGCACGACCATGATGAGTTCGTATGGCGCGGGCTCGGAGATGACGAAACCCGACAGGAAAACCCCGAACGCCAGCAGACCGGACCCGAGAAGCCGGCTGATCTGTACTGTCGACAGGCGCTGGGCCTGTGGTTCGAAGCTCGCCGTGGTCAATACGCGTTGTCCGTGTTGAACAGGCTGATGGGTGTCAGGAACAGGATCTTCAGGTCGAAAAACAGCGACCAGTTTTCGATGTAATCCAGATCGTGCTGGGTGCGGGCGCGGATTTTTTCGTCCGAATCGAGCTCACCGCGAAGTCCCTTGATCTGCGCCCAGCCGGTCACGCCGGGCTTTACCCGGTGACGTGCGAAATAGCTTTCGATGACATCGACATATTTGCGCTCGCCGGTCTGGGCGTGGACGGCATGCGGGCGCGGGCCTACCAGCGAAAGCTCGCCCTTCAGCACGTTGAACAGCTGCGGAAGCTCGTCGATCGAGGATTTGCGCAGGAACCGGCCAACCGGGGTGACGCGCGGATCACCCTTGGTGACGGCCTTCACTGCCGTCTGGTCGCTCATGTTTGTGTACATCGAGCGGAATTTCAGGACCTTGATGGTTTCGTTGTTGAAACCATGCCGGTTCTGACGGAACAGGATCGGCCCCTTTGATGTGGTTTTCACGGCGATCGCGGCACCCAGCATGATCGGCCAGAGAAGCGTGATCGCGATGACGGTGAAAACGATGTCGAAGGCGCGTTTCGCCACTGAATCCCAGTCGCGGATCGGCTTGTCGAAAATATCGAACATCGGCACCGACCCCACATGGGAGTAGGAGCGGGGGCGGAAACGCAGGCGGTTGGCATGTGCCGCAAGCCGTATGTCGAGGGGAAGCACCCAGAGCTTGCGCAGCAGTTGCAGGATGCGCGCCTCGGCGCTCGCCGGCAGCGCGATGATCAGCATGTCGATGCGGGCAAGCCGGGCGAACTCGATCAGTTCGGCAAAGGTGCCGAGTTTCGGGTAGCCGGCCACGACGCTCGGCGACCGGTCGCTGCCGCGGTCATCGAAGATGCCGCAGATGCGGATGTCGTTGTCCGGCTGCTGTTCCAGCGCGCGGATGAACTGTTTTGCAGGCTCACCGCCGCCGACGATGACGGCACGACGCTCCATCACGCCGTTACGCGCCCAGTGGCGGATCGCATAGGCAGTCAAAAGACGCTCCGCGAGCAGGAAGGCTGCGCCGCACGCAAACCAGATCGCTGCAGCGCTTGGCGGATAGAGAACGCCTTCGGCAACCGATACGCCCATATAGGTCAGGACGAAGCCGATAGCCCACGCGGCGAGCACGCGCTTGGCATTGCGCCGGGCCGCGCGGATCGAGGGAATGAGATAGGTATCGGCAAGCTGCAGGAACAGCACCGTCAGCGTCGCACCGACGGCGGTAACGACGAAACGCGTCAGGAAATGGCTGTCCGCCGGAACGGGTTGCATGTAGCAGGCAAAAAGGCCGATCGCGAGAAGGGATGCGAGTTCGAACAGCCGGAACTGCCCGATCAGCATGGTCGGCGAATAATTGTTGTCGCGAAACTGATCGGCGATCTGCTTGGCGAAAGGGTTCAGCTCGACATGCGCGGCAGGCCCGTCACTGTGTGTTCCGCCATCCGCGACGCTGCGGCGCAATGCGTCGAGGTCCAGGTCCGGCCGATTGCCCAAGTCGCTCATGAAACGGTCCCTTGTCTCCCGGTTATCATCGGAGAGATCATGAGAAATCGCTTATCAGGAAGATGCTAAGGAAGCCTTTAGGCGGGCTTTTTAACGCCAGCCGGCAGGGCTTCCCGATAAAGCCCAAGCATGTCGCGCGCCATGACAGGGGCGGAGAATACGGCCTTGAAAGCTGCGGGTTTCGGCATGGTGCGGGCGCGCCAGTCCGGCTGGGTTGCTGCCGCGGTCATGATGCGGGAAAGGTCCTGCGCGTCGCCCGGAATGGCAAGCGCTTCGCTGTTTTCGCCCAGCACTTCCGGTATTCCACCCACTCTCGAAGCAATGACGGCTTTGCCGGCTGCAAGCGCCTCGAGTACGATATAGGGCATCGCTTCGGCGCGGGAGGGAACGACGATCGTCTTTGCCAGCGCAAATGCC
The DNA here is from genome assembly GCA_900466875.1 of Hyphomicrobiales bacterium. Lineage (GTDB taxonomy): Bacteria > Pseudomonadota > Alphaproteobacteria > Rhizobiales > Rhizobiaceae > Neorhizobium. The sequence goes on from UBNQ01000023.1 coordinate 289,287, forward strand.
GTGCGGGCCGGCATGGCAGGCAGCATCTGCATGCGCCGATCAAGCCCGAGTTCCGAAATCATTGCCCGGTATTTGTCCTCGTCGGGACCATCGCCGATCATCATCGCGGTCAAAGGCCTACCGATGCGGCGTTCGGTGCGCAGGAAGGCGTCGATGAAGACGTCAGGCCCCTTCATGTCGCGCATCATGCCGATGAAGAGAAAATCCGCAGCGTCCGGTTCAAGTGGGACGGGGGCGAATTCCGCTTCGTTTATGCCGTTGTAGATGACCTGCGAAAGCGGCCTCGGGCTACCGACCTTTGCCTCGTAGGTGCGTCTCTCGTAGTCGCAGACGAAAGCGATCGCATCGCAGAAATTTTCCTGGAAACGCTCAAGCCTCAACACGATCTGTCCGGTCGCGGATGACCGGGCAAAATGCAGGCTGCCGCCATGCGGAGAATAGACGCGGGCTACGCGATACCTGTTTACCCGCAACACTGAGCCGATCATCCGGGCCACTGCGCCACCCTTGGCGCCATGTCCGTGCAGGATGTCCGGCTGCAAACTTTTTATATGTCGATAGCTCTTGGCTAGAGCGATCATGTCCGAGGGCGATATGGCCCGTCGCATCGGCAGGCGCGTCAGCCCCAATGCGAGCCGTGGCCTGATCGTTTCGAAAAGTGCCGCCTCGTAGGCGCCGCCCGTAGAACTGTCGCACAGGATGCCGACCTGATGGCCCGCGGCGCTGTGTTCTTCCACCAGATCGCGCACATGCCTGAAGATTCCGCCGATCGGATTGCGAAAGCAATGCAGGATGCGCAAGGGAGGGGAGGGATGCATCTTGGGTCAGAACAGGCGCTCGCGGACATAGATCGTGTCGCCGGCAAGGATCGGGGCGGTGATGACAGTTCGTCCGGTTGCCACCTGCCCGTTGATCTTGCGGGTCACGTCGACGTCCCGCTCGTTGCCGCGCGACGTAAAGCCGCCGGCAATCGCGATCGCATTCTGCGCCGTCATGCCCGGTACGTAGGAATACTGTCCTGGCCGTCCGACTTCGCCCATGACGAAGACCGGGCGGTACCTGTCGATTTCGATGCTGACGTCGGGATCGCGCAGATAACCCTTTTTCAGGCGGCTTGCGATGGCGCCTTCCAGTGCCGGCAGCGTCTGGCCGCGGGCTGCAACCTGTCCGACAAGCGGGAAGGCGATATAGCCGGCCTGATCGACCGTATAGGTGTTTGTTAGTCCGGTCTGCTCGAAGACGGTCACGCGCAGGCGGTCGCCGCTATCCAGCCGGTAGGGCTGCAGTGCGGCCGTCTCGAACCCCTTCGATGGCGGAGGAGAGGACGCGCAGCCGCTCAGCAGCGCGACTGTGGCGAAGATGGCCGCGGCCAGCACCTTATGGGTCTGCACTTGTCTGCGTCGGGCAAGGACCATGTCCCACTCAGGCTCCGGCTGTTCATGTCGTTTCGGCGATTATGGATCTGTTAGGGTTAATGGCCGGTAAAAACGCAGATGATAATCAGCAACTCCGAAAATAAAGGGCTATTAACCACAGGGTTACCACGGTCCTTTACCATTCGCTGAACTGAGACGGTGGAGTGTGTGATGTCGGGAGCCAACGGCAATTACCAGGACGTGGATATCGATCTGGGTCGCGTGATCGCCGCCGTGTGGGCGCGCAAGGGCCGAATCCTTGCCGTCACCGCCTTCGCGGCCGTGGCTTCGCTCGTCATCACGAGCATGATGACGCCGAGCTACAAGGCAGAGACGCGGCTACTGATCGAATCCCGCTCGCCGAACCTGACGGGCGGAGAGGGGGCGGCGGCCGGCAACGATCCGGTGCTCGACAGTCTCAACATCACCAGCCAGGCGCAGCTCCTGCAATCAAGCGATCTGATCCGCCGTGTTGCCCGTGAGCTCAACCTTGCGCAATACAAGGAATTCGATCCGGCCGCGCGATCTCTGCTGCCTGATCTTCTTGTCATGACCGGCCTGAAGCCGGACCCGATGGCGCTCGATCCCGAAGACCGCGTCGTGGAAAAATTCCGCGAGCGGCTGGAAGTCTACGCGGTCGAGAACTCGCGCGTCATCGGCGTCGAGTTTTCCTCGCATGATCCGGTTCTTGCCTCCGCCATTCCCAACAAGATGGCCGAGGTCTACCTTCAGCTGCAGAGCGGCGCCAAGCTCGACACCCATTCGGAAACGGCCAAATGGCTGGAGCCGGAAATCGCCAATCTGACCCAGCGGGTGAGGGAGGCCGAAAGCAAGGTTGCCGAATATCGGTCCAGCAACGGCCTGTTCCGGACGAACGAAACCAACAGTTTTTCAAGCCAGCAGCTGAACGATATTTCCACCGAACTGACGCGGGTTCGCGGCGAACGCGCCAATGCCGAGGCGAAGGTGGAAAATGTCCGCACCGCGCTGGGCGCAGGCCGGGATTCCGACACGATCGCGGATGTCGTCAGCTCGCAGGTGATCCAGCGGTTGAAGGAAGCCGAGACCAATCTTCAGGCGCAGATTTCCGATCAGGCGACATCGCTTCTCGATGGCCATCCCCGGATCAGAGGTCTGCGGGCACAGCTCGCCCAGATCCGCCAGCAGATCGCCAGCGAGACCCGGAAAGTCCTTGCGAGCCTTGAAAGCGAGGCGGAGGTTTCGCGCCTGCGCGAACAGCAACTCATCGCGCAGCTCAATACGCTGAAGGCCGACTCCGCCCGGGCCGGGGAAGAGGAAGTCGGGCTTCGTGCACTGGAGCGTGAGGCCACCGCACAGCGTCAGCTGCTCGAAACCTATCTCGCCCGCTATCGCGAGGCGACCTCGAGGCTCGACGGCAATGCCACGCCGGCCGATGCCCGCGTCGTCTCGAAGGCTGTGGAACCGTCCGAACCCTATTTCCCCAAAATCATCCCGATCGTCATCGTCGTGACGCTGGCGACGCTGATCGTCAGCTGCCTGATCGTGATGATTTCGGAACTGTTCAGTGGTCGCGCCCTGAGGCCGATCAATCGGGAAGCTCTGCCTGAGCCCGCGCCTCTCCGGGAGCGCGAAAAGACGGTAGAGGCACCGCTGCCTGCCGCCGCACCGGCAACTGCTGCCATCGTCTCGCGCGAAACCACTGTCGAAACGAAAGCGTTGCCAGAGCCGACAGTCGCTGTCGAGCGGAGGACAGAGGTTCACAGCACTGTCCTGCCGCCTGCACCGGTTGTCGCTTCGAAGGCGGAAGCGGTCGAGGATATCGCCTTAACGGAGCCTGCGGCATCGGATGAGGTGGAATCGGCTCCCATCATCGATACGGGCTTCACGATCGGCTCGGTCGCTCATTATCTGCAGCGCCATGCAGTCCCGGTTGCGGTTGCGGTCTCGCCGATCGGCGACGAGGGCTCTACGGCAACCGTCATGCTGGCGCGCGCCGTGGCCGAATCCGGCCGCACCGTCGTTCTGATCGACCTGACAGGATCGGCATGCCCGACGCGCCTTATGGCCGAGCATGACCGTCTGCCGGGGATTACCGATCTTCTGTGCGGAGAGACGGCGTTCGGCGAGGCCATCCATCCCGACCGCCTGTCCGAGGCCCATGTCGTGCCGCAGGGCGTATCCGACCCTGTCCGTGCCATGCGCGGTGCCGATCGCCTGACGATGATCATCGATGCACTCGCCGATGCCTATGACCTTGTGCTGATCGAATGCGGTCCGGCCGACACTGCCAGCCTGAAGCGCCTGGTGCGCGCAGATGGTACGGAGATCATCTTGTCCGTTCCGGGCTTCACCGAGGATGCGATCGCCGAGCTTGTCGTCACCTATGCCGATGCCGGTTTCCGCAACCTCCTCGTCATGGCGCAGCCGGACGACCGCCAGTCGCCGTCATCGCGCCGCAGCGCCGCCTGAAATCCTGTCAATCCTGCTCGCCGTGACGGGAGCGCCAGCGCTGCGCCATCGCATAGAGCCGATGGTTCCGCTTGATCGCAGTCTTGATGCCGGTTTTCGCCAGATGCAAATAGGCCAGCGCCGAGCCCTTGGCGCTGATCGGCAGAAGCATGTCGTGCTGCACGGTCTCCTGGCTACACCAGCTGCGCTTGTAGGGCTGGTCGCCGATGCCGAAATCGAAAAGAGTCGCCCCTTCTTTGATGCTGCGCTCGATCGCCAACCAGAATAGAAGCTCGCCCGGACTTGCGTCGGCCCCGACGCTGTCGTCGATGGAACCGAACTGACAGAGCACATGGCCGCCCTTGCGCGATAGGCCGGTTACGGCTGCGATATGGCCGCCGTGCTCGCCTTTCAAACGGATTGCATGCATGGAGAGCGGTATATCCTGACCGCGTTGAGGTGCATCGAGCAGCCTGTGCAGGAAGTCGCGTGTCGGGATGGCGGCGAAGACATCCGGCAGACCGAATGCCTTCAGTCTTTCACCCTTTTGCGCGAAGAAGCGGTCGAGAAGCGCATGCTGTTCTTCCACCTTATCGGCCACGACATAATCGAAGCCGCCGATCGCTTCCAGCCTGCGTACTTGAACCCGGTATTTCTTGCGCCGCGCCTTGGCGTTCACCTGCGCAAGTGTCGCCTCCATCGTGCCGAGAAGCGGCAGCTGAAAAGAATGATTCTGGTTTTCGATCGAGGCCAGATCGCTCAGCGGATGCGTGATGCCTTTCCACGCAAGCGGAACCTGATCGATCACAAGGAGGTCGCCAACGCCGCGTAGTGATCGTTCGAGATCTGTCTTGAACTTCTGCAGCGCATTCGCATCCGGCGCGGCAAGCGCGTCGTCGAAAAGGCCCGTGTTGAGGTTGTTGAACCGCCCACCCGGAACCCGCGCGATGCGCCCGAATCTGCCCGCGACGATTTCGAGCGGCAGCAGAAACAGAATGCGGGCACCTATAGAGCCTGTGACGGCCAGCAACTCACTCTGCTGCGCCGCCGTCCACGCGCGGCACCAGTCGAGGCCCTGATTGAGTGAATTCCATTCCCGGCGTTCGAGACGCCGCCATTCGTCTTCGATCGGCGAGATATCGCGCGCCACGGCAATGTCGAGTTCGTCGAAATGCACTTCTGGCTTCTCCGTTGTCCCGGAGAGAACCGACGGAGCACTCGTCTCGTCCTGATTTGCCCTTGCAGTCATCCATCACCCGTATACCTGTCGATATATTGGCCAGTGAGCGCGAAGAATGCGTTTATGACGTTGAAGAAATAGGCGGAAGCATGGGGTCTGGTTAACCTGCGGTGTACGGCTACCGCTTCGGCTTTGGTCCGGCCATCCATTTGATGATCAGCATCGCCGGCAGGATCCACAGCAGCCCGGACAGAAGGAAATAGAGGAAATGCACCCACCAAGGGGCGGTGGCGAGCGTCAGCGTTGCGATCGTCGTTGCCGCAAGCGCGTAGGTGATCACCAGGATGATGATCAGAATGGTACCGACAAAACTTCTCCAACGCGGCACCAGACGTCCTCCTCAGGCTCCCCATGGCCGCGACCGGATGCCGCAAAGCCTTGGGGCTTGTTTTGCACGGGTCCATGAGGCAAATCAACGCGTAAAACCGGAGGCGATGTGCCGCTGTGGCGCGTTGTCTCACGGTGTCTCTTGAAAGACGGGCCGATGCGCACCCCCGATTGCGGCCCGAACGAAGCCATTATGGCAGGAGTCGTCATCATGTCGGCAACGGATACGATCATCATCGAAGCGACGCGCGAAACCGGGCGGATCGAGCGGAACCGCAAGGCGGTCCGCATCTGGCTCGGTGTCGTCATCTTTACGCTCTTCTGTCTGGTCCTTGTCGGCGGCGCCACGCGGCTGACCGACAGCGGCCTGTCGATCACTGAATGGAAGCCGATCCACGGCGTCATCCCGCCGCTCAATGCCGCCGAGTGGCAGGAAGAGTTCGAACTCTACCAGCGTATTCCGCAATATCAGCTGCTCAACAGCCATATGACGGTCGATGAGTTCAAGTCGATCTTCTGGTGGGAATGGGCGCACCGGTTCCTCGCTCGCTCGATCGGCATCATTTTCGCGCTCCCGCTTGCGTTCTTCTGGGTGACCGGCCGTATCGAAAAGCGGGTACGCCTGCCGCTTCTCGGCACGCTGGCGCTGGGCGGGTTTCAGGGCTTTATCGGTTGGTGGATGGTCTCGTCCGGTCTCACCAAGCTTGTCAGCGTCTCTCAATACCGCCTCGCCACCCACTTGGTCATAGCCTGTCTGATCTTCGCCGCCTGTGTGTGGATCATGCGCGGACTGGCGTCGCACGCAAAGGACCGTCCGCCGACGGACAAGTCGAAATGGGCGGCGGGTGCGATTGCCTTTCTCGTATTGTTTCAGATCTATCTCGGCGCGCTTGTTGCCGGTCTCGATGCGGGCTTGAGCTATAACACCTGGCCGATGATGGACGGCGCCTTCATCCCAAGCGACCTGTTCATCCAGAACCCCTGGTGGATCAATCTCTTCGAAAACCCCAAGACGGTTCAGTTCGTGCACCGCTGCGGCGCTTATGTGCTCCTGGTCGCCGTCTTCCTGCACATGATCGTCTCGCTGTCGAAAGCGCCGGCAACAACCCATGCCCGCCGCGCAGTGCTGCTTTTCATCCTTGTCGGTATTCAGGCGGCAATCGGTGTGCTGACGCTCGTTTTTCAGGTCCCGCTCGACATGGCGCTTGCCCATCAGGGCATGGCACTGATCGTGCTCGGCTTCGCCATCGCCCATTTCCGTGCGTTTTTTGGTGAATATCCAAAGGAAGCGGCAATCGAGGTCAGAAGCTGAAAGTACGCTCGTCGAGCAGGCTTTTCGCAACCTTCAGGAAGGCAAAGCGCTCCATCGCGTTGCCTTCTCCCGAAATCCTGTCTCCACCTTCCAGCGACCAGCAGATCGAAAGACCTGCATGGGCAATTGCGTAGCGCAGGATTTTTTCTCTGTCGCAGCCGATGACCGGTGCAAAGAGGTCCAGCAGGCGGATGATCCGCGAAGGATCTATGATCTCGGCAAATGCGCCATCCGGGTTGCCGAAGACGTTGGCCACGTCATAGGCCGGATCACCGAAAAGCCCCTGCGGATCGATGGCGAGCCATCCCCGTTCTGATCCACTGACGATATTCTCATGATGCAGATCGCCATGGAGCGGGCGAATGTCGATTTGGGATGAAAGCAATTCGTCTGCGATGGATGCACTATAGCCAAGGGCGGTCGAGAGATCGGGATTATCCTCGTTGGATGCGCGCTCGAACAGCGATTGGAAATGCCGTCTCAGCGGAACGAGACTGTCCGGCGGAATGTCCATAGAGGTTGAGTGCAGTTCGCTCAGAACGGACAGGATGATGCTGTTGGCGGCGTCCTCGCCATGCTGAAGCCGATAATCCTTCAGCAAGAGCGAACCGGCGTCTTCGAGCAGGCAGGCCGTTCCCTGGCGATCCAGAAGTCGCACGCTTCCGTGGCCCTTGCGCCAGTCGAGAAAGTCGATGCCGGAAAGCTCGTGCAGCCCGTCCGGCTTCAACTGTTTGGTGATCGCCTGTGAACCATCGCGGCGAAACGCGCGATGGACGTAGCTGGTGCGCGTATCTGCGATCAGCTCGGCGGACTGGATGCCCCAACGCTCCACAATCTCTGCGGGGAGGGATGGGGCAAAACCCGTCATCAGGCCGACAGCATCAGGTCCATGTTCTGCACGGCAGCGCCCGAAGCGCCCTTGCCCAGATTGTCGAGCAAGGCCACGAGGTTGACATGGGCACTGCCCGGTGTGCCGAACACGAAGAGCTTCATGCGGTCGGTATTGGCCAGTTCCTCCGCATCGACGCGGCCAAGCTTGGCGCTTTCTTCCAGCGGCACGACGGTGACGATATCCTGCCCGGCATAATGCGCGACAAGCGCTGCATGGATGCCTTCGATCGTCGCGCCATCCTTCAGATCGTCGAGGAAGAGCGGGACCTGCACGATCATGCCCTGTGCGAAGCGACCGACGGAGGGCGAAAAGAGCGGTGCGCGATCGAGCAGGCCGTGGGTCTTTATCTCCGGCACGTGCTTGTGCTTAAGCGTCAGGCCATAGACGAAATTGTTGGCGGAAATCGCATCTTCGCGGGAAGAATCTTCCATCTGCGCAATCATCTGCTTGCCGCCGCCCGTATAACCGGAGACCGCATTGACCGAGACCGGATACCCGTCGGGCAGGATGCCGACGGCTCTGAGCGGCCGGATGACGCCGATCGCGCCAGTCGGGTAGCAGCCGGGATTTGCGACATGGCGCGCCGCCTTGATCTTGTCGGCCTGGGCCTTGTCCATCTCGGCAAAACCATAGGCCCAGTCGGGCGCGATCCGGTAGGCGGTCGAGGTGTCGATGATCCGTACGTTGTTGTTGCCGGACAGCATGCCGACGGCTTCCTTGGAAGCGTCGTCGGGCAGGCAGAGGATGGCGATATCGGCGCTGTTGAGCAGGTCCTCGCGCATGGCGGCGTTGCGCCGCTCTGCTTCCGGGATCGACAGCAGTTCCACGTCGCGGCGGCCGGCCATGCGGGTGCGGATCTGCAGTCCCGTGGTGCCGTGTTCGCCATCGATGAAGATCTTCGCTGTCATTGACTTTGTCCTGTTAAATCAGTGCCTTGGATAAAGAGCCGGAATCACTTTGCCAGCCCGTTGAATCAGTTTGTTAAAGCCGGGCAAGACGCTCAGCCTTGAGCCCGAGCATATACATTGCAACGGTTGCCCCGGCAATGGCGGTGATATCCGCATGATCATAGGCCGGCGCCACCTCCACCACGTCCGCGCCGCGGATGTCGAGACTGCCAAGCTTACGCAGCACGGACAGAATCTTCGCGCTCGATGGCCCGCCGGCGACCGGTGTGCCGGTGCCGGGCGCATAAGCCGGATCGAGGCAATCGATATCGAAGGTGAGGTAGACCGGCCGGTCGCCCACATGTGCGAGGATCGTATCGGCGATCTGTTGCGCCCCCATATCCTCCACCTCATAGCCATGCAGGATCCTTATGCCGAAATCCTCGGGCGCATGGGTGCGGATGCCGATCTGGATCGAATGTGCCGCATCGATCACCCCCTCGCGCACCGCACGAGCGACGAACGAGCCGTGGTCGATCCGCTCGCCGTCGTCATCCCATGTATCCTGATGAGCGTCGAAATGGACCAGCGCAAGGGGGCCGTGCTTTTCGGCATGGGCCTTGAGCAATGGCCAGGTGATGAAATGATCGCCGCCGAGCGACAGCAGGAAGGCCCCGGATGCGATGATACCCGCTGCCGTCTCCTCGATCAGCCCCGGTGTCTTCTGGTGATTGCCGTAGTCGAGCAGCACGTCGCCGTAATCGACCACTGCCATGGCCTCGAACAGATCGCGTGAAAAAGGATATTGCGGATCATTGTCGAAGATCGCGGACGCGCGGCGGATCGCCTGTGGCCCGAAACGGGCGCCGGGCCGGTTGGAGACGGCTGCATCGAAAGGGATGCCGAGCACGACCGCATCAGCGCCATCGACATCCTTGGAATAACGCCGCCGCATGAAGGAGAGGGTGCCCGCATAGGTCGGGTCGGTCGCAGCGCCCCGCAGAGCTTTGGCCGTAAAGGCGTTGTCGATCGATCTGCTCGCCATTCTCTATCCTATTTTTCGAACCCGTAGGCTCTCTCCACCCGTGCGATCCGCACCTGGTAATCCTCGTACCACCGCTCGCGCCCCAGTTTCTGGGCGGCTGCATGCGAAACCACGGCCTTCCATGCCCGGATGCTGTCCTCATCCGTCCAATAGGAATTGGTAATTCCGAATCCGTCAATGTCACGTGCGCTTTCAACGCCGAGAAATCCCGGTTGCTGGCTGGCAAGCTCCACCATGGCGTCGGCCATGTTGCCATACCCGTTGTCACCCTCGGTGCGACAGGACGAGAAGGCGACGATATAATAGGGCGGGGCGGGCAGTCGGGCAAAAGACGTGGCCGGCAGGCTGGACATGGGAGTGCTCTTTCCTCGTTTCGCAATCCGCCATGTGGGCGATCCAAGCGTGATACGCAAATCTCAAATCTTGATCGATCGGCGAACTCGAAAAAGGCAGCCGGCGTCTACTGGCACCTGTATCGGAGCGAGATCTCGTGTCCGGTTATCAGGCAACCTCTTGGTTAGCGACCGATGAAGCCTAAAATGCGAAGTATTCCATTCAGGGACATTTAAAGGGAGGGGCGTATTCGGACAATCTGTCAGAAATTCGCGGGGGCGATTGATAATGTTAGGGTTTTTGAAAATAAGCGCCACTTGCAGCAGGAAACTGGCACGCGACCGCACCGGCAATTTTGCCATCGCCACGGCCATCATGCTGCCGGTCATGATTCTTGCAGGCGGCGGTGCGGTTGATGCGTCTTCCGCCTATTTCGAGAGGAGCAGGATCCAGGGGCAGCTCGATGCGGCGGTGCTGGCTGCAGCCGGCGAAAGCGACAGCACCAAGCGCCTTGCCACCGCAGCAGGGTTCATGCCCGCCAGATCGGGAAGTGCGGGTGAAAACCCTCTCATTGTCACCAATAACAGCGATGGCAGCGTAACCGGCACCTACACTTACGTGGCGCAAAACACGTTCCTCGGCATTGTTGGTCTCGACAGTTTCAAGCTGGTGGTCACGGCAACGGCGATGGCGACCGGCAAGTCCGGCGGCGGGGAAGGCAGTACGGGGAGCGCCTGCATCCACGTCCTTGCCAATATCTCGCAAGCCGTGCTGATCAATTCCGGCGCAAACGTGAAGTCCAGCAAATGCGGCGTGGACGTTCTTTCCGCCGCGAACCCTGCATTCATCATGAACGCCGGCGCCAAGATCGAGACGCCGCGCTTCTGCGTCAGGGGCACGAACTATATCAGGAACGGCGGAACCCTCACCAACCTGCAGACCGGCTGTGCGGCTGCAGGCGACCCTTATGCGGGTGCCTTGCCGGAGCCGGTCTTGCCTTCGAAATGCGAGACATCCGGTGTGCCGTCGGGTACGACCTTCACATTGAAGCCCGGCATGCATTGCGACGTGACGTTCAACGGCAGCCCGAAGATAACTTTCGCGCCCGGCCTGCACATCATCAAGGGGCGCATGATCATCAATTCCGGCGCGACGGTGAATGCCGAGGGCGTGACATTCTACTTCCCGGACGTCAACAGTGAGATCCGGGCCAATGGCGGCCTGACGTTCAATGCCTCGGCGCCTCTTTCAGGCATATACGGCGGAATCCTGATGTTCGAGGCAACCAGCAGCGCATCGAACAATTCGAACAAGCAGCAGTATGTCTTCAATGGGTCGGTAAGCGAGACGTTGGCCGGCATCATCTATCTGCCGAACCGTAACGTCACCTATAACTCGAAGACGAACCAGACCAGCCGTATCAACATGGTCGTCAATACGATGATCATGAACTCGTCCAACTGGAACATCGAGCCCTATCAGGGCGGTTCCTCATCCAGTCAGCCGGGGGCGGGCTCCGGTGCGAGCTCCGTCAGGCTGATGAACTGATTGAACAATAACACCCCGCCGTTCCCAGCCGTCGCTTCCCGTAAAGGAAGGCGGCGGCTTTTTCGTTGCGACGAATTCCTGTCTTGCGAATGCCCAAAGAAAAAAGGCGGAGCCGAAGCCCCGCCTTTTCGAAAAGCATAAGTCCGAAAGCGATTAACGCTTCGAGAACTGGAAGGAACGGCGAGCCTTGGCCTTACCGTACTTCTTACGTTCGACGACACGGCTGTCGCGGGTCAGGAAGCCACCCTTCTTCAGGACCGGACGCAGGCCCGGTTCGAAGTAGGTGAGGGCCTTGGAGACGCCGTGACGAACAGCGCCGGCCTGACCGGAAAGACCACCGCCGGTGACGGTTGCGATGATGTCGAACTGACCGGTGCGGGCAGCCGAAACCAGCGGCTGCTGCAGGATCATCTGCAGGACCGGGCGTGCGAAATACGCGGTGAAATCGCGGCCGTTGACAACGATCTTGCCAGAGCCAGCCTTGACCCAGACGCGGGCGACGGCGTTCTTGCGCTTGCCGGTTGCGTAGGAGCGGCCCTGCGCATCGACCTTGCGGACGTGAACCGGTGCTGCCTGGCCTTCAGCCGGAGCGAGGTCCTTCAAAGAGGAAAGATCGGCCATTATCAGGCGCTCCTTGTGTTCTTGCTGTTCAGCGAAGCCACGTCGAGAGCGACCGGCTGCTGTGCTTCATGAGGATGGTTCGAGCCGGCGTAGACGCGCAGGTTCTTCATCTGGCGACGTCCGAGCGGGCCGCGCGGGACCATGCGCTCGATTGCCTTCTCGATAACGCGCTCCGGGAAGCGGCCTTCGATGATGGCGCGTGCCGTACGTTCCTTGATGCCGCCCGGGTAACCGGTGTGCCAGTAGTACTTCTTGTCGGTGTACTTCTTGCCGGTCAGGACGCACTTTTCAGCGTTGATGATGATGACGTTGTCGCCATCGTCAACGTGCGGGGTGTAGGTAGCCTTGTGCTTGCCGCGCAGACGGTTGGCAACGAGGGTGGCGAGGCGGCCGACAACGAGCCCTTCGGCGTCGATGATCACCCACTTCTTCTCCACCTCTGCAGGCTTCTGAACGAAGGTAGACATGGTTTTCTCTTTCGTTGATCCCCGTGGCCGGAAACCGGTCGTCGGGGCGTTTCTTGTTGCTTGTATTGGCAGCCTTTTCGGCGCCAAAAAGAATGCGGGCCCGTTAAGGTCCGCAATCTGGCGCGCTTATAACGTGATGAGCGAGAGCGGTCAACGTTGCCGATTTGTTGGAGTAAAAAATAAAATCAACAAAAACAATAGGATATAGATGAGGTAATTTGATACCACAAAAATATCAAGCTTCAATGTCTGCTCTCTTCAACCGCCATTTCGGAGGAGGACGCACCAATCAGACAATGCCGGTAAGAAATCCTTAAATTATGAGATACGCCTAATATGCCGGGAACAAAGCTGGAATGTTCCCGCAACAAAGGATGCAACTGTGGCATTGCACCTATAGGTCGGTCCTCGCGACCATGTGAAGCGCTTCAGGATATTGGCGAGAACCGCCCCGAAAGACTACATGGGATCGACAGACGACCGAATGGGTAGGCGGAATGCCGGGAGAGCCGAATATGGACCATGATCGCTATGAAGACGACTATATTGCCGGCATCCTGAAGGAGACCCGCGTGATCGCTCTGCTTGGAGCATCCCCCAAACCGGATCGACCCAGCTATGGCGTCATGCGTTTCCTGCTTGAGCGCGGTTACAAGGTCTATCCCGTCAATTCGGGACAGTCGGGCAAGGAAATTCTGGGCCGGACGACCTATGCCACGCTTGCCGACATTCCCGAACCTGTCGACCTGATCGACGTCTTTCGCGCACCCGAGCATCTGGACGGGATCGTCGACGAGGCTCTGGCTCTGGAAGCCCAGCCGGCCGCAATCTGGGGCCAGCTCGGTGTGCGCGATGACGCCGCCGCTGCAAAGGCCGAGGCAGCGGGCATCAAGGTTGTGATGAACCGCTGCCCGGCGATTGAATATCCCAGACTCGTTGGCTGACGGCGTCAGCCGAGCAGCAACTCGGGGTCGGCGCGCATCGTATTGAGATTTGCCGCATTACCGCAGTAGCCGGAAAATTCATGCCCGGCGACTTCGGTCTCCAGGTCATGGCGACACCGTGACTTGGATCTGCATTTGGTGCAGGTGAGCTGCATTTCCCGGTATAGGGCCGGATGCAACAGTGCCACGTCGCCCTGATCGATGTTGAGTGCACGCATCATCTCGATCATTTCGTCAGAGGCGTGCGGCCCTGCCTTGACCAGTTGCAAAAGGTCATCCGGTGCGATTGCGCAATCCTTGGAAATCCGCCGGATGGTTTCCTCGTCCAGCATCGCGATCTCTTCGGCTTCCGCAGCCGCAGACCATGCTTCCGCGCACCAGCTGAGGAAACGCCGGGTAATGCTTGTATGCTCCTCGAATGCCATCCGTCCCATGACAACCTCCTTTGTTTTGAGAAAGATGCGCCGGGCGGAATTATATTCCTTGATCCCCGTCAACGTCCGCGCTTTGCTGCGACAAGATAAATCAAGTGACACTGTTGGGAGGGTATGATGCCGCCGTTAAATCCGGGATTTTCCACGCTTGCCGTTCATGCCGGGGCGGCGCCTGATCCGACGACCGGGGCGCGGGCAACGCCGATCTACCAGACGACATCTTTCGTCTTCAACGATGCCGACCATGCGGCAGCGCTTTTCGGCCTCCAGCAATTCGGCAACATCTATACGCGGATCATGAACCCGACCCAGGCCGTGCTGGAGGAGAGGGTGGCGGCGCTGGAAGGCGGGACCGCAGCGCTTGCCGTCGCATCCGGCCACGCGGCCCAGATGCTGATTTTCCATACCATCATGCAGCCCGGCGCGAATTTTGTCGCCGCCCGGCGTCTCTATGGCGGTTCGATCAATCAGTTCGGTCATGCCTTCAAGAATTTCGACTGGCATGTGCGCTGGGCCGATACCGATAATCCGGCAAGCTTCGAGGAGGCGATAGACGATCAGACCCGCGCGATCTTCATCGAAAGCCTCGCCAATCCGGGCGGGACTTTCGTCGATATCTCGGCGATTGCCGATATCGCGCACCGCCGCGGCCTGCCGCTGATCGTCGACAACACGATGGCAAGTCCCTATCTGCTGCGGCCGCTTGAGCACGGCGCCGATATCGTCGTTCATTCGCTGACGAAATTCCTCGGCGGCCACGGCAATTCGATGGGCGGCATCCTGGTGGATGGCGGAACCTTCGACTGGTCGAAATCCGGTAAGTATCCAATGGTATCAGAGCCGCGGCCGGAATATGGCGGTATCGTCCTGCACGAGACCTTCGGCAATATCGCATTCGCGATCGCCGCCCGGGTGCTCGGCCTGAGAGACCTCGGACCGGCAATTTCCCCCTTCAACGCCTTCATGATCCAGACCGGCATCGAAACCCTGCCGCTCAGGATGCAGAAACATTGCGACAATGCACTGGCCGTCGCGAAATGGCTGAAGCAGCATCCGAAAATCGCCTGGGTCAATTATGCCGGTCTGGAGGACAATCCCAACCATCTGCTGCAGCAGCATTATTCACCGAAAGGGGCGGGGTCGGTCTTCACCTTCGGCATCGACGGCGGCTACGAGGCTGGCAAGAGCTTTGTCGAGGCACTGCAGCTCTTTTCGCATCTCGCCAATATCGGCGATACCCGCTCGCTCGTCATCCATCCGGCATCGACCACGCATCGTCAGTTGACCGAGGAGCAGCAGGTTGCAGCCGGCGCGGGGCCGGACGTCGTGCGCCTGTCGATCGGCATCGAGGATGCCGCCGATATCATCGCCGATATCGAACAAGCACTGGCGAAAGTCGGCTGAGACTTTTATAGAGGCCGCTCATGTAATCATCCCGACATGGTCGGCCGCTATCGGCTGGCTGTGGCGGCGCTCGTTTGATGCGCTGCATTCGGGTTGGACTATAATAATCAGATAAGGGGTGGGGGCAGTGCGTCCGCCTCAATGGAGAATACCCGTGAGCGAGCAGTCACTTCTTCGGCTGTCCATCGCCGTCACGGCCTTATTGGCTGCATTCGGCATTACCGTCGGTCTCGTGTCCGGCTCTTTCGCTATCGTCTTCGATGGCTTTTACTCCCTGACCGACGCGTTCATGACGCTTCTTGCGTTGCTGGTGTCGAGGCTGATCGTGACGTCCGCCCAGCCGACGGCGAAGGGAAAGCTGATCGACCGCTTCAGTGTCGGCTTCTGGCATCTGGAACCGATGGTGCTCGGGCTCAACGGCACGCTTCTGATGGGGGCTGCGGTCTACGCCTTCATCAGCGCCGTCGGCAGCTTGCTGGCGGGCGGGCGGCCGATCGATTTCGGGCCTGCGGTGATCTTCACGATCGTCACCGTGGCCCTGTCGCTTGGCATGTGGCTGTTCTGCCGCCGCGCCAATCGCGAAATCAAATCCAGCTTCGTTGCGCTCGATAGCCAGGCCTGGGCCATGACGGCGGCGCTGACCTCGGCATTGCTGGTGGCCTTTGCCGCCGGACATGCCATCGAGGGAACGCAATATGAATGGCTGAGCCCCTATATCGATCCGGGCGCGCTGGCCGTCATCTGCCTGATCATCGCTCCGGTGCCGCTTTCGAACGTGCGCCAGGCCGTTGCCGACATTCTTCTGGTGACCCCGGTCGAACTGAAGCTGCATGTCGATGCGGTTGCCGCAGCAACCGTCGAACGCCACGGCTTCACGTCCTATCGCGCCTATGTCGCGCGTGTGGGGCGCGGCCGGCAGATCGAACTCTTTTTCATCGCACCTTCCGATTTGCCGCCGCGTCCCCTGTCCGAGTGGGACGCGATCCGCGATGAGATTGGCGAGGCGATCGGCGGCGAGGGCCCCGACCGCTGGCTGACCATCGTATTTACCGGCGATCCGGAATGGGCCGACTGACGGTTTTGCCTGAGAGATGGTTAAGCCATTCGTTAGCATTCTATTAAACATGTTTCGAATTGGCACAGGCTCTGCCGCAATCATTTCCCAGAGATATGCGTTGATGGTCCGACGGTAAAACGAGGACATCGCACATGGATAGCTTCCGGCAGAAGACGATTCTGGTTGTAGAGGACGAAGCGCTGATCCGCTTCACGATCGCTGATGCGCTTGAGGATGCAGGTTATGCGGTGCTGGAGGCGGCAACCGTGCTGGAAGCGGTCGGCAAGCTCGGCCAGCACGAGCATATCGATCTCGTCCTGACCGATGTCGACATGCCCGGCGGGCTGAACGGCATTGATCTTGCAAAGATGATCGCCGAATGCGCGCCGAAAATCAGCATCATCGTCTCGTCTGCCCGCAGCGCCCGTGATCTCGCGGGCCTGCCCGATGTGGCGCATCGCCTGGCAAAGCCGTGCACCGCCGCGCAGCTGCTTTCAACCGTTGGAAGCGTGCTGAAGGGCAAGGAACGGATCGGCAAACCCGCGCAGCGCCAGAGCGCGTGACACGTCGGATCCGGTCAAGAAAATGCCGCGGAGGTTGAGATCCGCGGCACCGTTATGACTAGACTGTTTCGGCGACAGCACTGACGGATGATGTCGTCCTGATCCTCACCTTGTCGATATTGCGCCCGTCGAGCGACACGACCTCATAGGTAAGACCGCCGAACGTGACCGTCTCGCCCTGTTCTGGAAGATGACCGAGACGCCACAGGATAAGCCCCGCCAGCGTCGAATAACGGTCCGCGTCATCGACGAGGTCGCTGTCGAGAAGTCTTGATACCTGGCGGATGTCGATCCAGCCGTCGACCAGTAGCGAGCCGTCTTCGGCGCGCTCTACGGTCAACTGTTCCTCGTCGTCATCGGCAAAGTCGCCGGCGATGGCTTCCAGGAGGTCGGTTGCCGTCACCATGCCTTCGACGGATCCGTATTCATCGAGAACGATCGCCACCTGCAGCGGAGACTGTCGCAACTGTTCCAGCAGGCGCAGTGCATTGACGCTTTCATGCACCACGAGCGGCTGGCGCAGTGAGCGTTCGAAATCGATCTTGCCGTTTTCGATGAGGTCGCGCAGCAAATCCTTGGCAAGCGCGACCCCGAGGAATTCGTCTAGGCTGCCTCGGGCAATCGGGAAGCGGGAATGGCCCGATTCCAGAACCTTGTGGCGCAGTTCCTCGTCACTGTCCTCTATATCCAGCCAGTCGATATCGAGACGATGCGTCATCACCGACTTCGCCGGACGATCGGCAAGCGTCAGCACGCTTTCGATCATCTCGTGCTCGACCGGTGTGAACAGTTCGTTTTCCGACGCACGTTCGGCGATCACGTCGGCGGTCTCGCCCAGCGAGTTTTCGCCGCGACGGCTGCCGAGCAGGGAGAGCACGGCGCTTGCCGTGCGCTCACGCAGGTCGCCGGTGCTCATGAAGCGCTCGCGGTTGCGGCGGCCGATCTGGTTGAAGGCTTCGATGAGAACCGAGAAGCCGATGGCTGCGTAAAGATAACCCTTTGGGATATGGAAGCCGAGGCCTTCCACGATCAGCGAGAAGCCGATCATCATCAGGAAGCCGAGGCAGAGGATCACCACGGTCGGATGTTTCGACACAAAGGCCATCAGCGGCTTGGAGGCGATGAGCATCACGCCGACCGCAATGATCACGGCGATCATCATGACGGAGAGGTGCTGGACCATTCCGACGGCAGTGATGACGCTGTCCAGCGAAAAGACTGCGTCCAGCACGACGATCTGCACCAGAACCTGCCAGAATACGGCATGTTCTATTTTGCCTTCCTTGGGGCCGGAATGGCCTTCCAGGCGCTCGTGCAGCTCCATTGTGCCCTTGAAAAGAAGGAACACGCCGCCGAACAGCAGGATCAGGTCGCGCCCGGAAATTTCCAGCCCCGCGACAGTGAAGAGCGGTGCCGTCAGTGTCACAATCCAGGCAACCGAGGCGAGCAGCATGAGGCGCATGATCAGCGCAAGGCTGAGGCCTATCAGGCGTGCCTTCTCCCGCTGATGTTCCGGCAGCTTGTCGGCAAGGATCGCGATGAACACGAGATTGTCGATGCCGAGGACGATTTCAAGAATGATGAGGGTGGCGAGACCCGCCCATGCAGCGGGGTCGGACATCCATTCGAATATCATGATGATAAGCGGCACACCGTTTCTGGAGGCCATTCCTTCTGTGGTTGAAAGGGAAAACAAAAAATGCCGCCCCGGAAAGGGGACGGCGGAAAATGGAACATATGTGTGATGGCGTGGTCAGGCGTCCCCGGCTTGCGGCGGGGCGCGGTCATCTCTCGACCATGAAGGTGGAACGTCCGGTCCGATGTCCTTGCCGATTTCCATCGACTCGTCAGGCCGGACACACGCAATCGGCTGTCCATGGCGAAGCGCTATAGACGATCGCGGCCACAATTGCATCCGGACCGCGTTCATTTTTTCGCGATTCGGGCGCGTGAGAGTGTCCCTTGGTGGCGCAATGCCTTTCGGCTGTGGACGATCAGGCTGCCATGCCGCCGTCGATCGTGTGCATGGCGCCCGTCATGAAGCCGCCCTCGGGGCCGGCGAGATAAGCGGCGAGCCCGGCGATCTCGTCGGGCCGGCCATGACGCTTCAACGCCATGAAACCATGCATCGTATCCTTCATCGGTCCGTCGGCCGGGTTCATGTCGGTGTCGATCGGGCCGGGCTGGATCACGTTGACGGTGATGTTGCGCGGGCCGAAGTCACGGGCGAGACCGCGCGCCATGCCCTGGACGGCCGATTTCGTCAGCGCATAGGCAGCACCACCGGCAAACGGCATCCGGTCGCCGTTGACCGAGCCGATAATGATGATGCGGCCACCGTCCGGCATCTGGCGTGCAGCTTCAACGGAGGCGTGGTACGGCGCGCGCACGTTGATGTCGATCATCCGGTCGACGGCATCGGGATCGGTTTCGAGGGGATCGCCGAGCACAAGCGTCCCGGCATTGACCACCAGAACGTCAATCGCTCCTGCAGCCTTGACCGTCGCGATCGTATGGCCGCGGTCGCCCGCGTCGGATTTTACCGCTTCGGCGCCGGTCGCCTCGGCAAGGGCGTCTGCTGCATCCTTCGATCCCGCATAGGTAAACGTCACCTTGGCACCGTCATCTGCGAAGCGCCGGACGATCGCGGCACCAATGCCGCGGCTGCCGCCCAGAACCAGTACCGTCTTTCCGTGGAAGTCTGTCATTGTCATTCTCCCTGCATCAGGCTTGAGATTTAATGTAGTGAGCATTACATAAATATGCGGATTGACGGCGTCAAGGATTTTGTAGTGAACGATACAAAAATAACTCCCCAAGCAACGGCCAGGCGTGGAAGGCCGCGCGGCTTCGACAGGCAAGAGGCGCTCGCCAAAGCCCAGGATTTGTTTCATGCGAAGGGATATGATGCGCTGAGCGTTGCCGATCTGACACATGCGCTTGGCATCAATCCTCCCAGTTTCTACGCCGCCTTCGGCAGCAAGCTTGAACTATATGACGAGGTTTTGCGACGTTACGAACGCACCGAAGGGCTGGATGTCGACACGGCGCTTGCGCCGGGCACGCCGCTTTCTGATGGCGTGGCAAGGCTGCTGCGCTACGCTGCCGATGCCTATGCCAGCGGGAGTGCCTGCGGCTGCATGGTAATCGAGGCCGCCAGGGGCACGGCGGATTCGGCGGCAGGCGAAAAGGCACGCGAGCGCATGGAGGCAAGCCGATCCTATATCCATCAAAGGATTTTGGGCCTTGATGCAGGCAATGCGGATCTTGCCTCTGACTATGTGATGATGTCCCTTGCCGGTCTCTCGGCCAGTGCCCGCAATGGCATGCCGACAGCACGCTTGCATGTCATGGCTGCGATAGCTGCGGAAGGGCTTTCGGGTTATCTGGAAAATGCCGCCTGACCGGTGGTCACGCAAGGACTGAAATAAGGAGCGATGATGCAAGCCTGGACGACATTCGATCTCGCAACGATAGAGCCGGAGGAGGGCGCTCCGGCACCCGACCGCATCATCGAGGGCGCCCCACACTTTCGCACCTGGAATATCGAAGAGGCTGAAGGCGGCATCTATGCAGGCGTCTGGGAGGCAACACCGGGAACGTGGAGGATCGTCTATGAGGAGTGGGAATATTTCCATATCCTCTCGGGTCATTCCATCGTGACGGAGGAGGGCGGTAAACCGGTCCACCTGCATGCCGGCGATCGTATGGTGCTCAGACCCGGCTTCAAGGGAACGTGGCAAGTCGTTGAAACGACTCGCAAAGACTACGTCATCCGGCTCTAGGTCCGTCATAGTCAGCGCGAACTGGGGATAGGCTGCTGCAAGGGTTCCGGTCCACGATCTATCGCGCTAGACCTCCGCGATCGACAACAATCCGGATCCCGCAATGCGCATTCTGAGACTTCTCCTGACCGTCGTGATCGCCATCTCGGTCGTCGTCGGCTTCCGCTGGTACCGTTATGTCGGCAATACCGACAGCCCCTATGACGAGGTCGGCATCGAGATCAACAGCCGCCTGCCGACGCCGCTGCGCAAATGGGGCTGCGACAAGCTGCATGCCACATTCGGAAATGTTCTGCCGCCCTACGGCTGCCAGGCCGGTTCCGACGGCCGCAGCTGGCTGTGAGATCCTGAAATCCCCGGGCGGCTGTCAGCCGCCCTTTTGGCCCGCAGCCGCATAAGCTTTTGCAAAATCCTCCGATGCGATGAAGGCAAGCGTTCGGCGAAGCTCCGCCGATTTTTCCGCACCAAGCACCGTCTCGAAGCGCCTTTGCGCCTCCTGCCAGTTCTTTACCAGGTCCGCCTGTTTCGCGCGACCGGCCGCCGTCAGCCGCACACGTTTGGCGCGGCGATCCTTTTCGTCCGGAACAAGTTCCACCAGCTCGTCGCGGATCAGCGGCTTCAGTGTATGGCCGAGCGCCGACAGGTCCATGACCATCGCTTTTGCCAGTTCCTTCTGGGTCGCCTCCTGCAGATAGCTGATCTGGGTCAGCAGCGAGAACTGCGTGCCGCGCAGGTCGCTCAGCCCCATCGCATCATCGTAAAGTTGCCCGAGCTGGCGTGATGCCCGGCGGACGGAACTGCTGCTGCAATGCGCCCAGATACTGTTTTCCAACTTGTCCATGGCCTCGATCATTCCCGACCTTGCCGGTTCACGCAACGCTTGAGGCGCCTCGTTCCGGCTGTCGCTCCACAAAATTTCTCCTGCCCACTTGCAACGGTGAAATCCTTGTTCAAATATAGTGGCATATACCAGTAAATTCCAGATACTATCGAAACAGGAGAATTGTCATGACCTCTTCGCTCGGAACTGCGCTTGTCACCGGAGCATCTTCGGGCATCGGCGCCACCTATGCCGACCGGCTTGCCCGGCGCGGTTATGATCTGGTCCTCGTGGCGCGTGATGCGGCGCGCCTTGGCCAGTTGGCCGAAAACCTGAAGTCGACCTATGGCGTCGATGCCGATATCCTGCGTGCCGACCTGAGCGAACGCGCTGACGTTCTCAAAGTCGAAAACAGGCTCCGGACGGACGAAACCATCACGCTTTTCGTCAACAATGCCGGCATCGGCCCCAATGGGCCGCTTCTGACCGCTGATCCCGATTACCTCGACCGCATCGTCGACATCAATGTCGGTGCGGCCAATCGCCTGGCAGTCGTTGCTGCCCGGATTTTTGCAGAGAGAAACAAGGGGGCGATCGTCAACATCGCGTCTGCCGTGGCTTTGGCTGCCCCTTTCTTTCATGGCACTTATGCCGCCAGCAAGGCTTTTGTCCTCGCGTTGACGGAATCGCTCGCGGCGGATTTTAAGGACAAAGGCGTACAGGTGCAGGCCGTTCTCCCCGGTTACACGCGGACGGAAATTTTTGATCGCGTCGGGGGCTCCATGGACAATCTGGACCCGGAGGCAGTCATGGATGCCGGTGATCTGGTCGATGCTGCTTTGGCCGGTTTTGACCAAGGGGAGGTGGTGACGATGCCATCCCTGTCCGATTACAGTCTCTATGAGGCCTTCATTGCAGCCAGAAATGCGCTGCGGCCCAACCTCTCCCTGCGCAAGCCTGCGGTCCGTTATGGTCTTGAGCGCTAACGCAGGACATAGGCCAGAAGCGGCGCGGCAAGAACGTTGACGAGACCGACCAGCACCATCACCAGCCCGGCGACCGAGCCCTCTTCGGCGCCGATCTGGTTGGCCTTGGCGACGCCGACGCCATGCGCCCCCATGCCGAACAGCGCGCCACGGGCGAGCGAGGATTTAAGCGGAAGGATGCGCAGCAGGTTTTCACCCAGCGTGGCGCCGAGCACGCCGGTCAGCACCACGAAAAGCGCGGTCAAATCCGGCACGCCGCCGATATTCTCCGAAATCGACATGGCGAACGGTGTGCTGATCGACCGCGGCAGTAGGCTGAGGCGCAGCGTGCCGTCGATTGAAAGGAGGCTCGCCAAGGCCCAGGCGGTCAGAATGGCGGTCCCGCTGCCGACGATGATACCGAAGATCAGCACCGGCCAATAACGCCGGATCATGGCTCGCTGCTCGTAGATCGGGATCGCGAACGCGACGGTGACCGGGCCGAGAATGACCATCAGCCAGCGGGTGGCCCCGATATATTCGCTGTAGGTCGTGTGCAGCGAGAGTGCCAGTGCCGCCAGGAGAACCGGGGTCAGCACCATGGGTGACGACCAGATCGCCGGCCACCGGCGATAGGTTCGTTTGGAAAGAAGATAGATTGCGATCGTCGCCACCGACCAGAAGGCGGTGATCAGGATCGTCTCAGGAGACGGCATGACGGTTCTCCAGGCGGAGCATCAGCCGATAACCGACATCCACAGCCAGAGCCGTCACGCACATGACCACCAGCGTCCCCGCGAGAATGACGGCGAGCACCTTTAGCCCGACGAGACCGAGGAATTCGGAATGATCGAGCACCGCAAGAACCGCGGGTATGAAGAAAAGCAACATGTCGGCCAGCAGGAAATAGGCCCCGCGCCGCATGCTGGAGAGACGGATCGTGCCTGTGAGAAGCAGATAGAGAAGGCCGAACAGCCCGATGACGCTTCCGGGGATGGGCAGGCCGGTGCTGCGCGACACGGCTTCGCCGGCAAGCCACAGGATCACGATCAGCGCCACCTGTGCGAAGCGGCTGCCATGAAGGCTCTTGTGCAGGAGGATGGCGGTCTTGCGCTTGGTCACGGAAGGGTCCCTGTTCAACGATCCTCCCTCAGCCGTACTATAAGGTACTGTTTTCGCTAAACCATCGAACAGATCGCATAAGAGCCATGTGTTTTCGATGTGGCGTACTGTCGCCCGCTGCCTGAACAGGCATCAGCGAACGGGAACAGGTCGTTCCAAGCTATTGAAATGATGAAGTGCCGTCGGCTCGCCGCTTACTTTGTGTGGGAGGTTCCGCGCGACACGCCGTTCGTGCAAAAGCGCATTGCCTTGGTCATGCGGGCAAGATCAGACATCACTCACCGAGGGCAACACCCTCGCGGCGCGGATCGGCGCTGCCGACCAGCCCGTTTCCAGTGATCTCGATGGCATGGAGGCCCGAATTCATTTCGCCGGATTTCACCGCATATCCGAGCGCCTTGAGCGGCTCGGCGAATTTCTCCGCCGTTGTGCCGGCCTCGATGTCATAGGTGCCGAAACGGTTGATCAGATGCGGCTGGGCGACGATCTGCTCGACCGGCATGCCCCAGTCGATATAGGCGATCAGCGCCTGCGCCACATAGCCTATGATCTGGCTGCCGCCGGGCGAACCGATCGCCAGCAGCGGCTTGCCGTCCTTCATCACGATCGTCGGCGCCATGGAGGAGCGCGGCCGTTTGCCCGGCTCGACGCGATTGGCGACGGCAAGCCCGCCGTCATGGGTCTTGAAGGAGAAATCGGTCAGCTCGTTGTTGAGCAGAAAACCGTTCGTCATCAGCCGCGACCCGAAACCGTTTTCGATCGTGGTGGTCATCGACACCACGTTGCCCTGTTTGTCGACGATGACGAAATGACTGGTGGACGGCAGCTCGATCGCGGCATCCCGGCCGAACAGCATGGCGTGGTCCCATTCCGGCTCGCCGGCTTTCACCGCGTCCTTGGCAAGCGCCTTGTCGCCATCGAGAAGTTTCGCACGCTCGCCGAGATAGGCCTTGTCGAGCAGCCCTTTGATCGGCAGCGGCTGGAAATCGGTATCGGCGACATAACGCTCGCGATCGGCGAAGGCCAGCCGCTGGGCATCGCCGATGATCCGCCAGCTCTCCACATTCTCCGGCCCGAGCGCCTTGAGGTCGAAGTTTTCCGTCATGCCCAGCATCTGGCTGATTGCAATACCGCCGGAAGACGGTGGTCCCATGCCGCAAATGTCGAGCGCGCGGTAGGGGAAGCACACGGGCTGCCGCTCCTTGATATGATAGGTCGCGAGATCTATCGGGGACAGGACGCCGGGATTGTCGCGCGCACCGCGCACCGTTTTGACGATGTCCTCCGCAATGGGGCCGCGATAAAACGCATCGGCACCGCCTGTGGCGATCGCCTCGATCGTTTCGGCATAGTCCGGGTTTTTCAGGATATGCCCCGCTTTGAGCGGTGCGCCGGATTGATCGAAGAAGTAGTGTCTTGCGCCGTCATAACGTTTCAGCGCGTCACCTTCGGCGGCAATCAGCGAAGCGAGGCGAGGGGAGACCGCAAACCCGTCACGGGCAAGCTTGGCTGCCGGTTTCCACAGGATCGGCCAGTTCTGCTTGCCGTAACGCTTCTGGACGTCCTCCAGCAGCCGCACGGTGCCGGGCGTGCCAACCGAACGGCCACCGACCACGGCGTCCATGAATTTCAGCGGCTGGCCGGCATCGTCGAGAAACAGCTTGGGCGTCGCGTCCATCGGCGCAGTTTCGCGGGCGTCGAATGTCGTCAGCCGCTTCGTTTCGGCGTCGTAATAGACGAGGAAAGCGCCACCACCGAGGCCGGAACTCTGCGGTTCGACGAGGCCAAGAACGGCCTGCACGGCCACCATCGCGTCGATCGCGGTGCCGCCGGCGGCCAGAATGTCCCGGCCTGCCTGTGCGGCGAGCGGATTGGCGGCGGCAACCATGAAGTCTCGGGCTTCCACCCGGCTCGCACCGGCCGTGCCGGTCGCACGCTCCGGGGCAGGCGTGTCGGAGGCCTGTTGCGCCGTCGCGGACGAAATCGATATGAGGCTGATGACCGCAGCCGCGTAAAATCTCTTCGCCATGTCCCACCCTCTCGGTTTTGTTTCGGAGGGATTTGGGGACACTTGAGGTGAAGGCAAGGGGCGGGGCGAAAAACCGGGCCGCCTCCCGCAGGACGCGGAGGCTTACTTGCCGATCGCCACGATCCGCCTCAACGCCGCGACCTGCTGCGTCATGCTGGCCTGAACCGGCACATCCTGCGAATCGGCATGGTCGATTGCGGGAACGATCGACACGTCGTTTTCCGTCCCGATCGCCGTGCGGTCCCGACCGTTGGTCTTGGCGACATAGAGCGCCCGGTCCGCCGTGCTGAGCAGGCTGTCGAGATTGGCCGACCGGATGTCCGTAAGCGCGATGCCGATGCTCACGGTAACGGGGATCTGATGTTCTCCCACAACGATCGGCCTGTGTTTTAGGGTAGTCCTTATCGCCTCCGCGACGCTTGCGGCTTCGATCATGTTGGCGACATGCATGATGCAGGCGAACTCCTCGCCGCCCATGCGACCGAAAGATCCCCGGCCTCGCTGTGCCGCCGTGCCGATCTTGGCAAACGCGACCAGAACCTCGTCGCCGGCCTGGTGGCCGTAGAGGTCGTTGATCTGCTTGAAGCCGTCGAGGTCGAGGTGGATGAGTGCCAGCAATCCGCTATCGCCCGAATGGCTTCGCTTCAGCTGGTGGAATTCGTCTATCAGGCCGCGGCGGTTGAGCAGATTGGTCAGGGGATCGGTGACTGCAAGCAGTTTCAGCTTGGCTTCATTGCGCTCGTTGACGAGTTTGCTGCCGCTCATGATGGCTGCGATGAAGCAAAGGGCTGCGACTAGAAGCAGAAGGAAGGAATTGTTGCCGGATGCGAAGGACTGCGGCTGGCTGATCAGCGCAAAGACCGCAACGATCGTGCTCGACAAAACCTGAACCCCGACACAGGCGGCGAAAACGCGACGGGTCTGCGACCGGCCGTTGTCGCTCCACAGAACGGTTGCGATCAGCATCAGGTAGCCCACCGACGCTGCCCCATGAAAAAGCGCGACGCGATAGCTGAAGCTGCTTCGTACAGGTTCGATTAGCATGCCGGCGACGAAAATCAGCGAGGGAATGGCGACGAACGGCTCGACGCGCCGCTTGTCGAACTGCATCATTCCGGCGACCCACAGGCCTATGCCGCCGAGCGCCATGACGTTGGCGATCTCGATCGAGACGAAATCCGGCAATGTTCCGCGCATGGCGACCATGCCGACACCGACGCCGTGAAAAATGAAACCGGTTCCCCAGGTGAAGTAAAAAGGCTGGCGTTCGTAAAACCAGCGTGACCACAAAAGCACGCCGATCGTGCTGGCCTCAGCGGCCCAGATCATGAAGCCTGTAACAATATCCAACGCAATACTCCCCGCCGAACCTCGGCATGGCGTGTGTATATCTCTGAAAGTTTAAGGTGAGGTTTGCGTCAAATGGGCGTCTTGAGCATGATATTCGACATAAGGCGCTCTTGCGCGTCGTTCTTTACCTCTGCTTTACCTTGGCGGTGAAAAAGACGGTGGGCATTGCCCTCGCATGATTGAGCCGACGTGATTTATTCGCGACAGCGCAGATGCTGTCGGCTCGGCCATTCGCAGGGTTCGGCACGGGGTTAGGATTGCGAGTTAAGGATATCGGGCTCTCCGTCTTGAAGTACCGGGCATTGACACTCTATGTAGGGATTGACCCATTCCAATGATTCCGGAGCGCCACGCTGCCTTCGGCAAGGCATTTGACAAAGGACGGACATGAAAAATCCAGTTGATACCGCAATGGCCCTGGTGCCTATGGTCGTCGAACAGACCAACCGCGGTGAGCGCTCTTACGATATCTATTCGCGCCTGTTGAAGGAGCGCATCATTTTCCTGACCGGTCCGGTGGAAGATCACATGGCGTCGCTCGTCTGCGCCCAGCTGCTTTTCCTCGAAGCCGAGAATCCGAAGAAGGAAATCGCGCTCTACATCAACTCGCCGGGCGGTGTCGTCACGGCCGGCATGGCGATCTATGACACGATGCAGTTCATCAAGCCTGCCGTTTCGACGCTCTGCGTCGGCCAGGCCGCCTCGATGGGTTCGCTGCTTCTGTGCGCCGGTGAAAAGGGCATGCGGTTTGCAACGCCGAACGCCCGCATCATGGTGCATCAGCCGTCTGGCGGCTTCCAGGGGCAGGCCTCGGATATCGAGCGTCACGCGCGCGACATCCTGAAGATGAAGCGTCGCCTGAACGAAGTCTACGTCAAGCATACCGGCCGCACCCTCGAGGAAGTTGAAAAGACCCTCGATCGTGACCACTTCATGACCTCCGACGAAGCCCAGGAATGGGGCGTCATCGACAAGATCCTGACCACGCGTCAGGAACTTGAAGGCGGCTCGGAAGGCTGATCGGGTTGTAGCCTTTCCGCCACTGTAACCCTGTTGTGAGCAAAAAGGGGTTTCAAGTCGGTCGGAAAGCGCTATTAGTAACTATTAATGCTGTGTTGAACTTTTATGACATAGCATCGTTTCTTAGGGGTTTCGTTGCCGCCGGACCGTTATCTGGACCGGTAGAGTACCCCCGGAACAGGGCAGGCACGTGAAGCCCGTCGGTGTCACGTGCCGGCAGCGGTTGAGTGGACTGCGCCCGTCTTTACGTGAGCGCAGAGTGCTGGAAGGAAAGTGATATGAGCAAAGTCAGCAGCGGCAACGGCGGCGACTCCAAGAACACATTGTACTGCTCCTTCTGCGGAAAGAGCCAGCACGAGGTCCGCAAGCTGATTGCTGGGCCGACCGTATTCATCTGCGATGAATGCGTCGAACTGTGCATGGACATCATTCGCGAAGAGAACAAGACCTCGATGGTCAAGTCCCGCGACGGCGTTCCCACGCCCCAGGACATCATCAAGGTTCTCGACGAATATGTCATCGGCCAGCAGCAGGCCAAGCGCATCCTGTCGGTCGCCGTTCACAACCATTACAAGCGCCTCGCGCATGCCTCCAAGGGCGGCGATGTCGAGCTTGCGAAGTCGAACATCATGCTTGTCGGTCCGACCGGCTGCGGCAAGACCTATCTTGCCCAGACGCTCGCCCGCATCATCGACGTTCCCTTCACCATGGCTGACGCAACGACGCTGACCGAAGCAGGTTACGTCGGTGAAGACGTCGAAAACATCATCCTCAAGCTTCTGCAGTCCGCCGACTACAATGTCGAGCGCGCCCAGCGCGGCATCGTCTATATCGACGAAGTTGACAAGATTTCGCGCAAGTCGGACAACCCGTCGATTACCCGCGACGTATCGGGCGAGGGCGTGCAGCAGGCGCTTCTGAAGATCATGGAAGGCACGGTTGCCTCGGTTCCGCCGCAGGGTGGCCGCAAGCATCCGCAGCAGGAATTCCTGCAGGTCGACACGACGAACATCCTGTTCATCTGCGGCGGCGCCTTTGCCGGTCTCGACAAGATCATCTCCGCCCGCGGCGAGAAGACCTCGATCGGTTTCGGCGCATCCGTCAAGTCGGCGGAAGATCGCCGGGTCGGCGAAGTGCTGCGCGAGCTTGAGCCGGAAGATCTGGTCAAGTTCGGCCTTATCCCGGAATTCATCGGTCGTCTGCCGGTTCTGGCGACGCTCGAAGACCTGGATGAAGACGCACTGATCCAGATCCTGTCTGAGCCGAAGAACGCACTGATCAAGCAGTATCAGCGCCTGTTCGAGATGGAAGACGTGGAGCTGACCTTCCACGAGGACGCCCTTCGCGAAATCGCCAAGCGTGCGATTATCCGCAAGACCGGTGCCCGCGGCCTTCGTTCGATCATGGAGAAGATCCTGCTCGACACGATGTTCGAACTTCCGGCTCTCGATGGTGTCCGCGAAGTGGTCATCTCCGACGACGTGGTCAAGGGCAGCGCCCGTCCGCTCTACATCTATGCGGATCGCCAGGACGAGAAGGCCAACGTTTCGGCGTGAGCCGAATCGCCAGTCCAGATTTGATCGAGGCCCCGTATTGGGGCCTCTTTTCGTAGGTAAACTGTGGTTTCCCGCCGGTTTTTACAGAAATCCCCAAGGCTGGCGATTGCGCGATATTCAGCTTGCTTTAGACGTGAAGCACGCAGATCATGTCTGTTCTCACTGCTTCGCAGTCGCGGTTTTGGCGATCTGCCGGATACGATGGACGTTTCTGTCGGTGAACGGGCCAGTCTGACGTAGCCGTAACGTAAAGATTTATGCGAGCCGTGTAATATCCCTGTCACGTTGGCGGCGGCCGGGCTGCTGCAAGGCTTGAAAATGACATAGGAAAGCTCCACCTTGGGCGGGAGTGAAGTGCTTGGGTATTTGCTCAAGCCATCCCGGAAACGGGACGATGGAAAGGAAACAAGATGACAAGTTCAACGTCTGCGGCATCCGGCTCTGCGACCTATCCGGTCCTGCCATTGCGCGACATTGTGGTCTTCCCGCACATGATCGTTCCCCTGTTCGTCGGACGTGAGAAATCCATCCGCGCGCTTGAGGAGGTCATGGGCTCCGACAAGCAGATCATGCTTGTCACCCAGATCAATGCCAGTGATGACGATCCGGAGCCGGACTCGATCTACAAGGTCGGCACGGTCGCCAATGTCCTGCAGCTTCTCAAGCTTCCCGACGGCACCGTCAAGGTTCTCGTCGAAGGCCGCGCCCGCGCCGAGATCACCAACTATACGGACCGCGAGGAGTTTTACGAGGCTAAGGCCGACATCCTCGATGAGCCTGAAGAAGATGCCGTCGAGGTCGAAGCTCTGTCGCGCTCGGTCGTTTCCGAGTTCGAGAACTACGTAAAGCTCAACAAGAAGATTTCGCCGGAAGTCGTCGGCGCCGCCAGCCAGATCGAGGATTATTCGAAGCTCGCTGACACGGTCGCCTCGCATCTGTCGATCAAGATCACCGAAAAGCAGGAGATGCTGGAAACCGTGTCCATCAAGCTGCGTCTTGAAAAGGCGCTCGGCTTCATGGAAGGCGAAATCTCGGTCCTGCAGGTCGAAAAGCGCATCCGCTCGCGTGTAAAGCGCCAGATGGAGAAGACCCAGCGCGAATATTACCTGAACGAACAGATGAAGGCGATCCAGAAGGAGCTTGGCGACGGCGAGGAAGGCCGCGACGAGATGGCCGAACTGGAAGAGCGCATCGGCAAGACCAAGCTTTCCAAGGAAGCCAAGGAAAAGGCAGACGCCGAGCTGAAGAAGCTGCGCCAGATGAGCCCGATGTCGGCGGAAGCCACCGTCGTGCGCAACTATCTCGACTGGCTGCTCGGTATCCCGTGGGCCAAGAAATCGAAGATCAAGGCCGACCTCAACAACGCTGAAAAGATCCTCGAAAACGATCATTTCGGTCTCGACAAGGTCAAGGAACGCATTGTCGAATATCTGGCGGTCCAGGCTCGCGCCACCAAGATCAAGGGCCCGATCCTGTGCCTCGTCGGTCCTCCGGGCGTCGGCAAGACCTCGCTCGCCCAGTCGATCGCCAAGGCGACCGGCCGCGAATACGTGCGCATGGCCTTGGGCGGCGTTCGTGACGAAGCCGAAATCCGTGGTCACCGCCGCACCTATATCGGCTCGATGCCCGGCAAGATCATCCAGTCGATGAAGAAGGCCAAGAAGTCCAACCCGCTCTTCCTGCTCGACGAAATCGACAAGATGGGCTCGGATTTCCGCGGCGATCCGTCGTCGGCGCTGCTGGAAGTGCTCGATCCGGCGCAGAACTCGACCTTCATGGACCACTACCTTGAAGTCGAATACGATCTGTCCGACGTGATGTTCATCACCACGG
This sequence comes from Hyphomicrobiales bacterium, assembly GCA_900466875.1. Taxonomy (GTDB): domain Bacteria; phylum Pseudomonadota; class Alphaproteobacteria; order Rhizobiales; family Rhizobiaceae; genus Neorhizobium. Next base: position 320,686 of record UBNQ01000023.1, read on the forward strand.
CGAACACGCTCAACATTCCGGGTCCGCTGATGGACCGCATGGAGATCATTCGCATCGCCGGTTACACGGAAGATGAGAAGCGCGAGATCGCCAAGCGTCACCTTCTGCCGAAGGCGATCAAGGAACATGCGCTGCAGCCGAACGAGTTCTCGGTTTCGGACGATGCCTTGATGGCGATCAGCCAGCAGTATACCCGCGAAGCCGGCGTTCGTTCCTTCGAGCGCGAGCTGATGAAGCTCGCCCGCAAGGCGGTCACCGAGATCATCAAGGGCAAGACGAAGTCGGTTGCCATCACGGCTGCCAACATTTCGGATTACCTCGGTGTTCCGCGGTATCGCCATGGCGAGGCCGAGGGTGAGGATCAGGTCGGTGTCGTCACCGGTCTTGCCTGGACCGAAGTCGGCGGCGAGCTGTTGACCATCGAAGGCGTCATGATGCCGGGCAAGGGTCGCATGACCGTGACCGGCAACCTGAAGGACGTGATGAAGGAATCGATCTCGGCGGCGGCATCCTATGTCCGTTCGCGGGCCGTCGATTTCGGCATCGAGCCACCGCGTTTCGACAAGTCGGACATCCACGTCCACGTGCCGGAAGGCGCCACTCCGAAGGACGGCCCGTCGGCCGGCGTCGGCATGGCGACCGCGATCGTCTCGATCATGACCGGCATCCCGGTTCGCAAGGATGTCGCCATGACCGGCGAGATCACGCTGCGCGGCCGTGTCCTGCCGATCGGTGGCCTCAAGGAAAAGCTGCTTGCCGCTCTCCGCGGTAACATCAAGACGGTTCTGATCCCGGAAGAAAACGCCAAGGACCTGGCCGACATTCCGGACAACGTGAAGAACGGCATGGAGATCATCCCCGTGTCGCGCATGGGCGAGGTCATCAAGCATGCACTGGTGCGTCGCCCCGAGCCGATCGAGTGGGATGGCACTGTTGAAACACCTGTCATCGCAACCGTCGAAGGTTCCGAAGACGGCGCAACGACCATCGCCCATTAAGCGATCCCTCGGGCAAACCGGGTTTGAATTGTGGAGAAAGCCGGCGAAAGCCGGCTTTTTTTGTGAAAAATGCATGAAACCCCTTGTTTTTCAGGCGATCTCAGAGCTTTTGGGTTGCCAAGCACCGACGCAAAACTATTGTCGGCGCCGACTAATCGAGTCGTTCCAAAACCGTAGAAAGGGATGGAAACATGAACAAGAACGAGCTGGTTTCCGCAGTTGCCGAAAAGGCTGGTCTCTCCAAGGCTGACGCCGCATCCGCCGTGGACGCAGTATTCGAAACCGTACAGGGCGAACTGAAGAACGGCGGCGACATTCGTCTCGCTGGTTTCGGCAGCTTCTCGGTATCCCGTCGCGAAGCCTCCAAGGGTCGCAACCCGTCGACCGGCGCAGAAGTCGATATCCCGGCTCGCAACGTTCCGAAGTTCTCGGCCGGCAAGGGCCTGAAGGACGCTGTCAACGGCAAGTAAGCCGTATCTGGCGGTTTGCCGCCATTGGTTCGAAAGGCCCGGTCTGTACCGGGCCTTTTTCGATTCTCGGGCCGCGTTGCGATCGCGATGCGCCTGTATTTTCCCTCCACAGCCATTTGTCATTGCGCTGTCACGCAATTGACCCAAAAGCGACTGTCTCTTGTCATCCTTGGAGGGGTCCCCATGACACTCACTTTCCGCGCCGCTTTGACGGCAGCGTTGCTCGCCTCTGTCGCCGTTCCGGCCAGCGCCGAACAGGTTTTCAACCGCATCGCATCTTTCCCGGTCGCCTCTAACTTGCCCAAGGGCGAGGACAAGGCCACATCGTCGGAAATCATCACCGCGACAGCCGACGGCAATACGCTGATCTATTCCGACGCGCCGGGCGGCACGATCGGTTTCATCGACATCACCGACGCCAAGGCACCGAAGGCCGGTGGTTCGCTCGCCATCGACGGCGAGCCGAATTCGGTTGCCGCAGCAGGTCCGAAGGTTCTCATCACCATCGACAAGACCGAGGACCTGACGAAGCCGGCCGGTCAGCTCGGCGTTATCGACATTGCCTCGAAGAAGCTTGAAAATACCTGCGATCTCGGCGGACAGCCCGACTCTGTCGTGGTTTCTCCCGACGGTACGTTTGCCGCCATCGCAATCGAAAACCAGCGCGATGAAGACCTGAACGACGGCGCCCTGCCGCAGCTCCCAGCCGGCGAACTGCTGATCGTATCGCTGAAGAACGGCGTTCCGGCCTGCGACAGCATCAAGCGCGTCGACGTCACCGGCCTCGCCACCGTTGCCCCGGAAGATCCGGAGCCGGAATTCGTCAACATCAATGCCAATGGCGAGATTGCCCTGACGCTTCAGGAAAACAACCACGTCATCATCATCGATTCGAAGACCGCCAAGGTCACCAGCCACTTCACGGCGGGCACGGTCGATCTTGAAGGCGTCGATGCCAAGACTGATGGTTCGCTCAACTTCTCCGGCAAGCTTACTGCCGTTCCGCGCGAGCCTGATGCCGTCAAGTGGCTCGGCACCGATCGCCTCGTCATCGCCAACGAAGGCGACTACAAGGGCGGTTCGCGTGGCTTCACCATCTTCGACCGCTCCGGCAAGGTTGTCTACGACGCCGGCATGACGCTCGAACACGAAATAGCCCGCCATGGCCATTTCCCGGAAAAGCGTGCCAAGAACAAGGGCATCGAGCCGGAAGGCATGGAAGCCGCCATCTTCAACGGCCAGCAGTACTTCTTCGTGCTCTCCGAGCGCGGTTCGATGATTGCCGTCTACAAGGATACCGGTGGTGAGCCTGAGCTCGTGCAGCTTCTGCCATCTGGCATTTCGCCGGAAGGTGCCGTTGCCATTCCGGGCCGTAACCTGCTTGCGACCGCCAATGAAGCCGATCTCGGCGAAGATGGCGGTGCTCGTTCGCACGTGATGCTCTATGAACTGGCGGAGGGCGAAAAGTCCTACCCGACACTCGTTTCCAAGGATGTGGATGGCAAGGTCATCGGCTGGGGCGCTCTCTCCGGTCTCGTCGGCGATGCGGAGAAGGACGGCACGTTCTACGCCGTTTCCGACTCGGTCTACGCCATGCAGCCGTCGATCTTCACCATTGACGCCACCAAGAAGCCGGCCGAAATCACCAGCGTCCTGCGCATCACCCGCAATGGCCAGCCTGCTCAGAAGCTCGACATCGAGGGCATCGCGCTCGACGGCAAGGGCGGTTTCTGGCTCGCGTCGGAAGGCGACAGCTCCAAGCTCGTCGGCCACGGCATCTACAACGTCAATGCCAAGGGCGAGATCAAGACCGAGATCGGCTTCCCGGCTGAATTGTTGGCCGGCGAAACCCGCTTCGGCCTCGAAGGCATTACCACGACGGGCGAGGGCGATGACCTGACGCTCTGGATGGCCGTCCAGCGCGAATGGAAGGACGATCCGAAGGGACAGACAAAGCTTCTCACCTACAAGCCGAAGTCGAAGGAATGGGCAGCCGTCCGTTACCCGCTCGAAAAGGCCGAAAAGGGCTGGGTTGGCCTGTCTGAAATCACCGCACGCGGCGATTATCTCTACATCGTCGAGCGCGACAACCAGATCGGCGACGCTGCCAAGCTGAAGAAGCTTTATCGCGTCTCGCTCAAGGACCTGAAGCCCGCAAAGCTCGGCGGCGAACTGCCGGTCGTTACCAAGGAAGAAGTCCACGACTTCCTGCCCGACCTGAAGAACACCACCAACGGTTATGTCGTCGACAAGCTGGAAGGTTTCGCCTTCGACAAGTCCGGCAAGGCCTTCATGGTCACCGACAACGATGGCGTTGACGATAGCTCCGGCGAAACCCTGTTCCTGCCGGTTACCCTCAAGGTCACCAACTAAGAGATCGCCATCTTCAACAGGAAAAGGCCGGGTGTTTGCACACCCGGCCTTTTTTATTGCGGGCACCTACCTTAAGTCTGGCGTTCCCGATGTGTTCGCATGAGGCGATTCGATGAGTTCCTTCCGCTTCATCCATGCCGCAGACCTGCATCTCGGCAGCCCCTTTCAGGGACTGGCGCTGAAAGATGCCGATCTTGCAGACCTCTTCATCGAGGCAAGCCGCAAGGCATTTACGGCGCTTGTCGATGAGGCCATCGAGCGCGCTGTCGATTTCTTCCTCGTCGCCGGCGACGTTTATGATGGCGACTGGAAGGACAACAAGATCGGACTGTTCTTCAACCGCGAAGTCGCGCGGCTGGAACGCGCCGGCATTCCGGTGTTCCTGCTGAAGGGCAATCACGACGCCGAAAGCGTGATTACCAGAACGATCACGCTGCCGAAGAATGTCAGCGAATTTCCGACCGGCAAGCCCGGCACCTTCAGGCTTGATCACCTCAAGGTGGCGCTGCATGGACAGGGCTTTGCCGAACGCTCGGCGAATGAAAACCTGGCACTCGCCTATCCGAAGCCGGAAGCCGGTTGGTTCAATATCGGTGTGCTGCATACCTCCCTTACCGGCCGCGAGCCGCATGCGCCCTATGCGCCATGCTCGGTCGAAGATCTTCGCTCCCGCGGTTATGATTATTGGGCGCTCGGCCATGTCCATGATTTTGAAATCGTGGCGCGAGATCCGCTGGTCGTCTTCCCCGGTAACCTGCAGGGCCGTTCGATCCGCGAAAAGGGAGCAAAAGGCGCCGTACTGGTGACGGTCGAGGATGGTCGCATCGCGTATGAACGCCTGATCACGGACAGTGCCCGTTTTGCCGAGCTGACCGTCGCGGCGGAGATTGACGACACACCGGCCTCCGTCCTGCGCCGCGTCGAGGCTTCGATCGAGCCGCTGGTCGAGGCCATGGAGGGGCGGCCGCTTGCATTGCGTATCCGCCTGACCGGCAAAAGTCGTGTCCGCAATCAGCTTCTGGCAAAGGCGGCGGATTTCCGCGACGAGGTGCAGGCTGCCTGCCACCGCAGCCATGCGGATATCTGGCTCGAAAAACTCGAGTTGCGGATCGAGCCCGTCGATGGACCGGCTGAGCGCAGCACCGGCACGCTGGGTCTGGACGGTCTGCTGGCCCTGGATGGCTTCCCGTCGGAACTGCTGGAGGATGCTGCGGCTCGTGTTGCAGAAATCGCCGCCAGATTGCCCGGTGGCAGCGGGGCAGGGGATCTGCCGCTCGGTGACGACCTCGATATGCTTCTGGCCGAAGCCCGCGACCTTCTCATTGCCCGTGCGGCGGAGGCCGGCTGACCATGCGTTTCGATCGTTTCGACATTCTTCGCTATGGCGCACTCACCGATCGCCAGCTGGTCTTCCGGCCGGACGCCAAGCTACATATCGTTTACGGACCGAACGAAGCCGGAAAATCCTCTGCACTATCCGCAATCTCGGATCTGCTGTTCGGATTCCCCGAGCGCTCCGCCTATGGTTTTCTGCATGATGCAGGCGTTCTGCGCATCGGCGCGCAGCTGACGGCCCGCGATGGGCAGGCACTTTCCTTTCGCCGCCGCAAGGGGCGCAAGAACACGCTGCTCGGGAATTCCGACGCGGAAGAGAACCTGCCCGACGATGCACTCGCACCCTATCTGGGAAATCTCTCCCGAGATGTGTTCGAACGCGCTTTCGGCCTGAACTCGGATTCGCTCCGAGCCGGTGGTGAAACCATGCTGAAAAGCGGCGGCGAGATCGGCAGCCTGCTGTTTTCCGCCGCATCGGGCCTGACAGGACTGTCCAATCTGCGCAAGTCGCTGGATGTGGATGCCGACGCCATCTATTCCCAGCGCAGGTCTAAAGATCGCAGTTTCTACCAGGTTCTTGATGCCCATGACGCAGCCCGCAAGGCGGAGCGCGACAACGAGCTGAAGGCCGGTGACTGGAAAGCGCTCCTGAAGGAAGAAGCCGAACTCGGATCCGAGATCCAAACGCTTCAGCAAGGCCGTGAAGAAACCAAACGCGCGCTCGACCGCTTGCGCAGGCAGATCGCCCTTGAGCCCCTGCTGCGCGAACTCGAGCGTGAACGCGCGCTTCTTGCCCGGCACGAGGGTTTGGCCGACCTGCCGGACGGTTTTGAAGCCAGGCTTGCCGCCACGCTTGAAGCCCTAGATGAAAGCGCCGAAGCGCTCGCGGTATCCGAAAGCGAGGTCGCAAGGCTGCGTGAGGAAATGTCGACCATAAAGGTGGACGATGCCCTGCTTGCCGCCGCCCCCGATATTCTGGCCGCCTATGGCCGCAGCGGTGTCTATCTCAAGGCGAGGGAGGATATTGCCCGTGTTCGCACCGAGGTCGATGATTTCGACCAGAAGCTGCTCCAGGCTTCTCGCCGTCTCGGTTTCAAGGAGTTTTCCCACCTTCAGAAGATGCAGCCGGCCGATGCCGATCTGGTACGCCTTCGTCAATTGGTGGAGGAAGGCGGAGAACTCGATCGCGAGATACGGCAGCTTCGCAAGCGGATCGATGAAGAAGCCAGCGAGTTGAGGAAGCTGGAGGCCGATGTTCCATTGACGCGGATCGTCGACCCCAAGCCGCTGAGCGATCAGCTTGCCGCTTTGCGGCCCGAAATCGAGGAACTCGCCAATCTCGAAACGCTGAAGATCCGTGCTGCCAGGGCAAGAAGCGATCTCGACGCTGCTCTCGCACGTCTGGATCCGCCGGTGAAGGATTTCGGCCTTCTCATCTCCGTTCCGCTGCCGGACATGGAGACGCTTGTTCATCACCGCCGCCTGATCGAGGCCGCGCGACTGGAAAATGCACAGGCCGCACAAAATCTCGCAGCCCTGAAGGGCGATGCGCAGGATCTTGCGGACCAGTTGGCGCTTCTGGAAGGTGAGGGGAAGATCGTTTCGCGGGAGACGATCGCGCTTGCCCGGCAAAAGCGTGACGGCCTGATAGAGGCTTTGGCCTCCGGTCCTTCCGACGCCACGCTGCAGGCCGCAAGATCGTTTGTGCAGGAGGCGGATGGGCTGGCGGATATGGCGCTTTCCGATGCCGAACGCGTTTCGCGTCACGCACAGTTGACGTTGCAGCAACGGAAAGTGGCCGACGCGATCACCGCGGCGGACCGCGCTGCCAAGGAAGCCGTCATTGCAGCATCCGATGCGGTGACCGAATTCGAGGATCTGTTTCATGCCGCCCCGGTGGCGCCCGGTGCCCCTGAGCGGATGATCGAATGGCGGCGCGCGGTCGATGGATTGATGGCGCTTTCCTCCGCCCTGAATGCGGCGGACGATGAATACGAGGTGTTGCGCTCCAGGGAAGACGCGCTGCGACCGGCACTTGCAGCGCTTGCCGATGCTGCCGGCGCATCCGCGGGTTTGCTGCCGCCGAGAAGCCTCGCTCGGGAAATCTCCGCCCGTCTGGAGGACATCGCTCGCCAATGGAGCGAGGGCCGAGCCATCGAGCGGATGCGCGACACGGCAAGCCATACATTGAGCCGGCTGGAAGCCGACGAGACGGATTTGCGCGCAAAGGCCGATCTTTGGCGGTCGGGTTTCGCCGCCGCAGCGACGTCCGCCGGACTTGCTGAAGACGCGACGATCGAAATGGCGCACGCTGCGCTGGATATCTGGCGCACGCTCCCGGACCTTCTTTCCGAGCGGGAGAACCGTGACCGCCGTGTGCGTGGCATGGCTCGCGACATGGACGCATTCGAGGCAGAGATCATGACCCTGTGCCGTGCGCTTGCACTGGACCTCGTTTCCATTCCCGCAGATGTTGCCGGTGGCATGCTGAATGACCTTGTCACCAAGGCGCGGGCTGCGGATAACCAGCGCAGGACGCTGGCGACCGCCCTGGAGCGGAACGACCTAGCCCATGCCCGTCATGCTGCCGAAACGTCCAGGCTTGAGGCCGACCGTAACGAACTCGCCATAACCGCTGCAGTTCAACCGGACGGGCTCGCCGCTGTTCTGGCAGATCTCGTGGAACGCAGAAGGCTTCTCGCGAGTGAGGAATTGTGCCGCAATCGCTTCATCGAACAGGCGGACGGACTTCAGGAAGGCGCCATACGCGTTGCGCTGGTCGACTTCGACAGGATCATCGCCGGCGCCGAGATCGAACGGCTGGAAGCTGAAGATAGCCGACAGGTCAACCGCCTTGCCGATCTGCGTGCGGCCGAAGCGGATAATCTGCGGCGGCGACAGGAGTTGGAAAAGGGCACCGGTGCCGAGCGTGCCGTATTCGAGAAACTCGCCGCTGAAGAAGAGGCCAAAGATCTCGCCCGCCGCTGGGTGGTTTTGAAGCTCGCAGGATCGCTCCTTGCCCATTCAATGGAAACCTATCGCCAGCAACAGGCGGATCCGGTGATGACGCGCGCCGGTGATGTGTTTTCAGACCTGACGGGGGGGCGTTTCACCCGCCTTCTTCAGGTCTATGACGATAATGACGACCTGCAACTGGCCGTCGAACGCAAGACCGGCGAGCAGGTGCCGCTTTCCGGGTTGAGCGAAGGCACAGGAGACCAGCTCTACCTGGCACTTCGGCTTGCCTTCCTTGAAGACTATTGCCGCCGCAACGAGCCGGCACCCCTGGTGCTGGACGATATCTTCCAGACGTTCGATGACGAGCGCACGGCGGCAGGCCTGCGTACGCTCGCAGCATCGAGCGGTGCGTTCCAGTCGGTCCTATTTACCCACCAGAAGAGCTTGCTGGATGCGGCGCAGCGCGAGTTAGGCGATGATGTCGATCTAGTCCGGCTGGATCGAGCGTGATGAACGCGACCGTGGAAGATGCAGGCATTCGAGAGTGAAGGGCACGGTCGAGGAGCGCATCGGAGCCCCTTGCGACATCCGCATCGGCTGGTCGCAGGCTGAAACCGCAAGCACCTGCGTGATCAGAAGGTTGAAGCGGCGATCATCGTCTCTCTCTCGGTCGTAGCGGATCCGGTAGCCCCCGAGCCTCGACGAAAAGCTGTTACCCGCCTTGATCCGGCTATCGAGATAACGGCGACTTTCCTGCGTCAGCTCAAGTCCGAAACGATCGATGGATTGCACCGTCAGCCGGAGCATCTCTTGGTCATAGGCCGGATCGAGAAGATTGAGCTTGGCGCGGAACGTGCGGAACGTGCTGGACGATGTTCCCTTGATCTGGATGAAGAGCACGGAAGGCTCTGGCGACGCGCCGAGTTCCTTCGAAAGCAGGCATTCCCATTCCCCGCCGACGGCCTGGAAACTTGGCGCAGTCCCATCCTCGCCAATCCGTTCGCAACGCTCATGCGCCGTCAGCCGGGGGAGGAGGCTGAGCCTGTCGAACATGCCGATTGCTGGCTGGATGAGTCGCGGTGATGCGTCGACGACGAGTGTCGTGCGACGCGATTTCAACGCCGGGGGTGGTGAAGCGGCAAAAGGTCGCTTCAGGTATTCCTCCAGCCCGACCCATGCGACGAGCCGCCGGTAATTGCGTCCGTCATTGACGGCGAGAACGATTCCCAAGAGCAGCATGAGGCCAAAGATCAGGAAAGCGCCGAACGCCTTTGCTGCTCGCCGCCGTCTTTGAAGGCGCACCAAAGGCGTCAGGAATTCCGCCTTGTCCGCCAAGGAAATTGCTCCGTTTCAGGTTCAAATGCCCTCAAGCTTTGGCATATCGAACAGGTCCGTGTCCAAGTAAGATTCGCTGCAATGGTGAACGGAAGGCGACCGTCCGAACATCCGCCTCGCGATTTCGGCCTGCACGTTAACTACGTTAGTTAGCAGGCATTTAAGTTAAATTTTTTAGTTTCGTTTCTGAATATCAGCTTGCTGGTGACTATGGCCTTAAAACCGCACTGAATTTTATTTTCCGGGGAGCCCAAGCCATGGTGCTTGTCGTTCGTCGTCCGGTGTGCTTTCAAGGGCATCAAATTACGGACCAGCGAGTGAGCTTAAGCTCTTATGCGGTCCCGACTTGGAGTATCGAGATTTGGTTCGAGTAACTGCGATCGTGATCTGTGCTGCCTTGGCCGGATGTCAGGCGGTACCGGGTGAAGGACCTCTGGCCTCCGCGATCAACGAGGACGCTGGTCGGTCTCCGGCCGAGGTTGGCCGTGCAAATGCCGCAGTGTTCGACATCGTCGATGTCGACAATCACACGGCAAGACTGGTTTCGGACTATGTTTCGACAGCATTGAAGCGCCGCTTCGGTATCGGCGGCGGTCCGGGCAGGGCGGTCATCGGTATCGGTGACCAGTTGAGAGTGACGATCTTCGAAGCCGGTGCGGATGGTCTGTTTTCCACCAGCGAACGTAAGCAGACTCCTATCGAAATCGTAGTCCAGCCAGATGGAACCGCGGCGATCCCGTATGTTGGTACTGTCCGATTCGCCGGTCGCACACTCGAAGAAGCGCGCCAGGAAATTCTTTCGTCCCTGAAGAGCAAGGCTGTCGAGCCCGACGTCATCGTGGCCATGGGCGATACACCGTCTCGCTCGGTCACCGTCGCCGGCGCGGTCGGCAAGTCGGCGCAGATCCCGCTCAATCTGAGTGGCGAGCAGATCACCGATGTGATCGCCAAAGCGGGCGGCCCGACCGCTCAGCCCTACGAGACCTATGTCACGCTCGTTCGAGGCAAGCGAACCGGCACGGCGCTCATGAAGTCGATCATCGAAAACCCGTCGGAAAACATTTATGTCCAGCCCGGTGACCAGATCTTCGTGACCCAGGATCCGCGGACCTTCACATTGCTCGGCGCCGTGAAGAGCAATTCGCGAATCGAATTCGGTGCGAACGACCTCAACGTCCTCGAGGCAGTTGCTCTCGGCCGCGGCGGCAACGACGAAACCGTCAATGCGAAGGGATATTTCCTGTTCCGTTACGAGGACCCGGCAGTCGTACTCGGTCTGCTCGGCCAGCGCCGGTTTGACGAACTGGCCCGCAAGGGCATGCGACCGGACAAGGACGGCCGTTACCCGATCGTCTACCGGTTCGACATGAGCCATGCGGACAGCATGCTCGTGGGCCAGACTTTCCCGGTCAAGAGCCGCGACGTCATCTACGCTTCGCGCCATCCGGCCGTTGATCTGACAAAATTCCTACGCGTCATTGGCACGCCTGTCGGGATTGCCGTGCAGGGGGCCGCTATTTCTAATAATTTGAGTGATTGACGGCACAACCCTTCGTTTGTGCAGATTTTTTTAAAAGTTGTATTTTTTCTGTGTAGTCACGTTGAAGTAGTGGGTTATTCTGCTTTTCTCGTGACAACCACGGGCAAGTGTGTTGTTAAAGTCGGTGCCGACTTAAATCAGCATTAGCTACTATGGCTTTGACAAACGTAGAGTAACGATGACGATAGAAGTAATTGGTCGAGCCTGCATTGCGCCCGGCGCCAACTCGATCGAAGAGTTGCAGCAGGTTCTCAGAACCGGTCGTTGCACCGTCACGCAAATCCCTGCTGATCGGTGGGAACTGGCTCGTTTCTGGCACCCCACCCAGGGAACACCGGGCAAGACCTATACGTTTGCAGCTGGCGTTGTCGACGCAATCTATGATTTCGACCCTGCCGTTTTCGGCCTCTCCCAGCGCGAGGCCATGCAGATGGACCCGCAGCAGCGCATATTGCTGACACTTGTCTGGAAGGCTTTGGAAGATGCCAACTTGCCGGTGAGCACGCTCGGCAAGGAGCGTGTCGGCGTCTATATCGGCGCGTCGAGCCTCGATAGCGGCAATCTGTCGGCCGAAGATCCGGCCTCCGGCAGCCCTTATTTCATGACGGGCAATACGCTCTCGATCGTTTCCAACCGAATCTCGCATGTGTTCGGCCTCAATGGTCCAAGCATGACGATTGATACGGCCTGTTCCTCCTCGCTGGTTGCGCTGGACCAGGCAACCCGCGCGCTGGAACGGGGTGATATCGATACCGCGATCGTCGGCGGCGTCAATCTTCTCATTCATCCGCTCTCCTTCGTCGGTTTTGCCCAGGCGCGCATGCTGTCGCCGGAAGGTCTCTGCCGGGCCTATGACACCAACGGTCAGGGTTATGTGCGTGCCGAAGGCGGTGCGGCAATCATCCTGCGCCGCAGCGATGTGGCGCGTCAGCAGCGTGATCGCAGCTATGCCCGCATCCATGCGACCGGGGTCAATTCTTCCGGCCGCACCAATGGCATCAGTCTTCCTTCGCGTGAGGCGCAGGCCGATCTGCTGAGCTCCATCTACAAGGGGCATGGCATCGATGTGAACCGCGTCGCCTTCATCGAAGGTCACGGAACCGGTACACGCGTCGGCGATCCGGCCGAGGTCTGGGCCATCGGCAGCGTCATCGGCCAGAAGCGCCGTGCGCCACTTCCGATCGGCTCGATCAAATCGAATATCGGCCACACGGAGCCGGTCTCCGGTCTGTTTGGCCTGTTCAAGGCCATGCTGGCTCTGGAGAACGACTATCTTCCGGCAACGCTGCACCTCGAAACGGCGAATGAGGATATCGACTTCGATGCCCTCAACGTGAGGGTCAATACATCTGCGATCAAGCTGCTTCCGGCCAAGGAAGCGCGGCTCGTCGGCATCAACTCCTTCGGTTTCGGCGGCACCAATGCACACGTTGTCATCGGCGATCCCGAACCGGCGTCACAGGCCGAATCGCCTGCCAAGGGCGATAATCTTCTGTTCCTCGCAAGCGCCCACAGCGCCAGCGCGCTCGAAGGCCTGCTCAAGGATTACCGTGCACGTCTCTCCGCCGCTGCGCCCGAAAAGGCGCGCCGCATCATCGCCGCAACCACGACGAACAGGGATGCGCTGAAATACCGGTTTGCTGTCGATGCGCGCGGAGAACGCGCGGTTCTCGATGCGATCAAGACGCATCTTGCCGGTGAGGCCTCCGATGGTGAGCGCGGCGAAGCTCCGTCTTCGCTCGGCAAGGTCGCTTTCGTGTTTTCCGGAAATGGTGCGCAATGGGCGGGAATGGGCGTCGAGGCCTACCGCGAAAACCCGCATTTCCGCCAGTATTTCCAGTCCTTTAGTGCGCTTTTCGAATATCATCTCGGTGAAAAGCTGACGGACCTGATCGTCGCAGACGATCTCGGATCGCGGCTCGCCGATGCGACCATCGCGCAACCGCTGCTGTTTGCCGTCCAGGCATCGCTTTCGGACAGCCTGAGCGCCTATGGCGTCAGGCCCGATGTCGTTTTCGGCCACTCCGTCGGCGAGATTGCCGCTGCCTATGCGTCCAAGGCGCTGACGGCAGCCGAAGCCGTTGCAATCGTCGCCAAGCGTTCGCATTCCCAGCATCTGTTTGCGGGACAGGGCAAGATGGCCGCAGCCGTGATGGGCGAAGAAGCGGCCGTGGCATTCGCCAAGACGCATGGACTGGATGACATCCATGTCGCAGCGGTCAATGCACCCAACTCCGTGACGATCTCCGGACCGGTCGACGAAATCCAGACCTTCCGGGATGCTGCCCGTAAGTCCCAGACCGTCGTCCATATTCTCGATATCAATTATCCGTTCCATCACCCGATCATCGATAGCGCCCGTGATGGGTTCCTGGCGGAACTGCCGGCAATCGAGCCGCAGGCCGCCGCCTGTACTTTCATCTCTACCGTTACCGGCGGGATCTACGACGGACGTGGGCTCGACGCCGACTACTGGTGGCACAATGTGCGCGAGCCCGTGCTCTTCCGCTCTGCCGCGGAGGCCGCACTCGATCTCGGATGCAATCTCTTCATCGAGATTTCGCCGCGCACGATCCTGTCGAATTACGTCTCGGACATTGCCAAGAGCAGGGCGCAGACTGCGACTGTAATCGGTTCGCTGCAGCGCGAAACGCCGGTCCAAGGTCGCGATCCCGTCGCTCGTGCCTTTGCCCGCGCCATCGCCCATGGTGCTGTTCCGGTCGCGTCCAGACATTGGGGTAAGCGCAGCCCGATCGTCGATCTGCCGGCGTTGCCGTTCGAACCGACCGCGCTGAAAGTGCCGGCCACCACCGACGAGATCGATATCTTCGGCCGCGATTTCAAGAACAGCTACACACTGCTTGGCTGGCGAAACGATCCGAACGGTTCGCACTGGAAGAACCATATCGATGCGCTGCTTTTCCCTGATCTCGCGGAACACGTGGTCGATGGCCGCGCTATCCTGCCGGGAGCCGGGTTCCTGGAAATTGCGGTTACCGCCGCCCAGGCGCATTTCGGTGCCGATGAAGTCGAGATTTCCAACATGGAGATCGTCCGGCCGCTGGAACTGCGTCCCGACCGGATGCTGGAGCTTTCGACGCTCCTCTCACCGGAAACCGGCAATATCGAAATCCGCTCGCGCGAGCGGCTGAGTAGCGACGACTGGACCGTTCACGCCGTTGGCCGTTGTCGACGCCCGGTGGATGAGGAAAGCCACCGGTTCGAAATCGCAGCATCAACCGAAGGCGGCGTGCCGCTTACATCTGCCGAGGTCTATGAAATGGCCGAGCGCTTCGGCCTCCAATACGGCCCTCGTTTCCAGCTGTTGTCGAAGGCAGTGCCTTACGGCGAAAATGTCGTCGAGGTCGAGCTGAAGGAAGCGGCATCTCCCGCCCATCCTTATATCGGCTACAACCTCAATCCGTTCTCCGTCGACGCTGCCTTCCACGGTCTGGTGGCGATGTTCGACCGGCTTTCAGGCGCAGAGGCTGGCTCTCCCTATATTCCGGTCCGTTTCGGCTCGATCCGGGTCGTGGGCAAAAAACGCGCGATTGCCAGGGCGCGCATCGAGATTGAACGGTTCAGCAGCTTCTCGATCAAGGTCAATTTCCGTCTGTATGATGCTGACGGCGGCCAGATCGCCGTTCTTTCGGATTGCCGTTTCCGCCGCACCTCGTTGCGTCGTCACCATACGCTGGATACCGTCGCCTTCCATTTCGACGCGGTGCCGAGTGCGCTTCTTGCGACGCGCGATGTCTCGGAAATCAAGCTGCCGGCTCTGACCGATCTTGTATCCTCGGATGCGAAGGACAATGCCTCGTTGATGATCGATGCGGCCGTCTATCGTGCTTGCCACGAGATTGCCCTGTCTCTTGCCGACGCTGATGGCAGGCTGTCTTCTGCGGCTCTGCCGGGAGAGTCGGAGTTCCGCGCATTCCTGACATCCTGCCTGTTCACGCTGGAGGATGCCGGCGTCGCAGTCGCTTCCGATGATGGCTGGACGATCCCGCGGGAGTTCTCGTTCCCGAGCGTTGATGAACTGATCCAGGAAATCTATCGCGAGGACTCCTCGCGTATTGCCGAAGCGGTTCTGGTCAACGACGTCTACCGCGATGCGCTCGACCATCTATCGCTTTCCGGAAAGCCTGCCGAGGCTGAAAACGAACACACCCGCAATGTCAGCGAAGCGACGCTGGACCACGTCCTGGTCCATTCGCCACTCGGTCACCTCCGTGCCGAAAACGGCTTTGATCTGACGGAGCGCTTTTGCCGCGAGAATGCCGGAAAAATCCGGTTCATCGTCGAGCTTGGCACGACGAGCCAGTCCGTGAGCACCCGGCTTGCCGGTCTCGCCGCATCGATCGGTGCAAGACTGGTAATCGCGGAACCGAAGGAAAACGCGCGCCGCATGCTGGAACTGGCATTCGAGCAGAATGTGCATGTTTCGGTTGTCGAGCCTAAAGCGCTCGCCGGTCTGAAGCGCGTTGATCTGATCGTCGCCGGTGGCCTGACCAGCCAGTCGATGCTGGTGGGCGACGAGGATGTCCGCCAAGTCGTTCGTACCGCTGCCGCGAGCGGGACGGCAATCGTTTTTGCCGATCGCGCCCCATCCGCATTCAACGACTTCGCCTTTGGCCTGTCGGAGGATTGGTTCGCGGCAAGCCAGTCCGCCGAATTCCCGATCGGCCAGCTGGCTACATCGGCGCAGGTGGAAACGCTTCTCTCCGAGCTCGGCTTCGAGAGCTTGTCCGTCAAGGACGTGCAGGCGGATGAGGGCGGCCTGGTCGTCGCCATCGCGCAGTCCCGCGCCCGACCCGAGGCCGTGGATGCCACAACCGTCAGGGGGAGGCTTATCGTCGTTGCCGAACAGGCGTCCGAGCAGGCGCTCAGCTCCTCTTTCGCCGATGCATCGATCGTTCAGGCCGCCGAGGCCGAACGCGCGCTGGAGCAGGTGCTGGAAGGCACCCAAGCTCCCATCTGCATGGCCTATCTCGCCGATCGCGGTGCAGCGCAGGCCGTTTCGGCGCTTGAGATCTCGCGGCTGTCCCGTTTCAAGGCGCTTGCCGAAGGAATGACCCGTCAGGCAGGCGGTGCTGCGGGCAGGCCGCGCCTGATCGTGCTGGCGCCGGGCGGCTCTCCGCTTGCCGGCGAAAACAGCGATGCCGCCAATGGCGGATTGTGGACATTCGTCCGCGTTCTCCAGAACGAATATGACGCGATCGACATCCATTTGATCGATGCCGAAGGCAAACACGCCATTGCCCTCGTGGACCGCGTTGCGACGGTCGAAGGCGCCAATCGTGAGTGGCTTTCCGGCGAGAACGGTCTTGTCGAAATCCGTGCTGCGTCCGGCCCGTCTGCGGGACGTGACGGCACCACGTCCGACTTCGAAGCCGCAACCATTCACCAGCTGACCAGCGGTCGCGTTGACAGCATCGTCTGGGAACGTTGCGCGCTGCAGCAGCCCGGTGATGACGAGGTCATCATTGCGGTCGAGGCTGCGGGCCTGAACTTCCGCGACGTCATGTGGTCGATGGGCCTTCTGCCTGAAGAGGCGCTGGAAGACGGATTTGCCGGTGCGACCATCGGCATGGAAATGGCCGGCCGCGTCGAGCGCGTTGGCTCGGCCGTCACCGATCTGGTTCCCGGCGATCGCGTCATGGGTATCGGCCCTGCCGCGTTCTCGACCCATGTTCGTGTCCGCCGTGATGGGGTGACGAAATTCCCCGACCGGCTGGATTTCGCCGCCGCCGCGACCGTACCGGTCGCCTTCCTGACGGCCTATTATGCCATGGTCCAGCTTGGCCATATCGAGCCGGGCGAAACTATCCTCATCCATGGTGCCGCCGGTGGCGTGGGCCTTGCCGCGCTGCAGATCGCCAAGCTGAAGGGTGCAAAGGTCATCGCCACGGCAGGCACCGTCGAAAAGCGGCGCTTCCTCGAAGCGCTCGGGGCCGACCATATCTTCGACAGCCGCTCGCTGGATTTCGTCTCGCGCGTCCGTGAAGTCACGAACGGTGAGGGCGTCGATCTCGTTCTGAACTCGCTTTTCTCGGAAGCGATGGAGCGAAGCCTCGAACTGGTCAAACCTTTCGGCCGCTTCCTCGAACTCGGCAAGCGCGACTATTATTCCGACCGCAAGATCGGCCTGCGTCCCTTCCGCCGCAACATCAGCTATTTTGGCATCGATGCCGACCAGCTGCTGGTCAACCTGCCGAAGATCACCAAGCGGATCTTCTCCGAGATCGGTGAACTGTTCCAGAGTGGCGAACTGGTGCCGCTGCCGTATCGCGCTTTTGGTTATGACGAGATCGGCAGTGCCTTCCGGCTGATGCAGAATGCCGGCCAGATCGGCAAGATCGTCATCCGTCCGCCGGTTCGCGGCAGGGATCGGGTGGTTGTCGCCAGCGAGAGAAACCTGCGTTTCAGCGATGCGGGAACCTTCCTCGTCGCCGGTGGCATTGGTGGGTTCGGTCTCGTGGCGGCCGATTGGCTTGTCGCCAAGGGCGCGCGACGTATCGCACTCTGCTCCCGCCGTGGCATTGCCGACGAGGCGACCATCAGGTCTCTGGAGAAATGGGCCGCTCTTGGCGTTGTCGCCACGATTCACGCCTGCGACGTCACCAATGAACAGGCTCTGTCCGCGCTTCTGACGGAATTGCGCGCCACGGCACCGATCAAGGGCATCATCCATGCCGCCATGGTGCTGGACGACGCTCTCCTGTCGAACCTGACCGACGATCGCAACCGTCCGGTCGTGGATGTCAAGGTTCGCGGCGCAGAGCTTTTGGACAAGCTGACCCGTGACGATGCTCTGGAGCTTTTCCTGCTCTTTTCGTCCGCCACAACCATGCTCGGCAATCCCGGCCAGGCGAACTATGTCATCGCCAATGGTTATCTCGAGGGCCTTGCCCGCATGCGCCGCGCGGCTGGCCGACCGGCTTTGGCCGTCGGTTTCGGTGCGATTGCCGATACGGGCTTCCTGGCGCGCAACGCCGAAGTCAACGAAATCCTGTCGAAGAGGATCGGCAAGACGGCGATGAAGGCGCGCGATGCGCTGGAACAGGTCGAAAATTACCTGGTGAGCGAAACCGGTAGTATCGATGGTGCCGCGGTGATGATCGCCGAAGTGGACTGGAACGCGGTGCGCATGCTGCCGATCGCGACAGCCAGCCTGTTCGAGACCGCCATGCGGGCCGCCGGCAATGCGCAATCGTCCGCTGATGGTGACCAGATCGATCTCGAAGCGCTGATCCAGGGCAAGTCCGCCGATGAGGCGCAGGCGATCCTGCACAAGATCGTCGCTGCGGAAATCGCCGCGATCCTGCGCGTGACCGAAGACAGCATTACGCCGGAAAAAATCCTCAAGGATGTCGGCCTTGACAGTCTGATGGCGATGGAACTCGGCATGAGCTTCCAGCAGAAGACCGGATTTGATATCCCGTTGAGCGGTGTCGGTGAGGACACGACGGTCAGTGACGTGGTCACCCGCCTGCGTGAGCGAGTTTCGAAACGGAGTGGCGGGGAGGAGGAGGCTCCGCAGGACGAGGTGCTCGACCGTCTGGTCAAGAGCCACTCGACCCAGAGCCAGAAAGCAGCCGCGCAGTGACAGAAAAAGATAAGCCGGAAACGACCGTGCCTCCCGCCGGAGGCGCGAAACTTGGTTTTCTGGAAAAAATGCGACAGACAAGCGAAGCCTCCGGCCGCAATCGGGAAGCACGCCTGAACCGCCAGCCGCAGGCTCCGCTGCGCCAGAGCCCGAAATTCGATCAGCTTCCAGAATACCAGCGTGTCCTGACGCAGCGGAAAGTCGGTGAACTGATCGGGGTCGATAACCCATTTTATCGTTCCCACGATGTCGCGGCCGGCGCCACAACGGTGATGGGCGGCCGGGACTTTGCCAATTTCGCCTCCTACGACTATCTCGGGACCAATACGGATCCTTTGGTGACGAGCCGTGCCAAGGAAGCGATTGACCGTTATGGCATTTCCGCCTCCGCCAGCCGGGTGGTTGCCGGTGAACGTCCCATCCATACCGAACTCGAAGAAACGCTTGCCGAAGTTTATGGTGTCGAGGCGGCGGTCTGTTTCGTCAGCGGCTACCTGACCAATGTCGCAGCCATCAGTTGCCTTGTCGGTCCGCAGGATCTCGTCATCCATGACGAATTCATCCACAACAGCGCTCTGGCCGGCATCAAGCAGTCGGGCGCAACGCGCAGGCTCTTCCGCCACAACGATGTCGACAATCTCGAAACCGTGCTGAAGACGCTCTCGGCAGAATTCCGACGTGTCCTTGTCGTCGTCGAAGGCGTTTATTCGATGGACGGCGATATTGCCGACCTGCCGAAGCTTCTGGAATTGCGCAGCCGCTACGGCTTCTGGCTGATGGTCGACGAAGCCCATGCACTCGGCGTTCTTGGCAGGACGGGCAGGGGCACGTTCGAACATTTCGACGTCGATCCGCAAGAGGTCGACATCTGGATGGGAACGCTGTCCAAGACGACCTCCAGCTGCGGCGGCTACATTGCCGGCTCACAGGCACTTGCCGATATCCTGAAGGCGGAGGCAGGCGGCTTTGTCTATAGCGTCGGGCTTTCGCCTGTTTTGGCAAGCGTGGCGAAGGCCGGTCTCGATATCCTGAGCAGTGAGCCGGAGCGGACCGAAAAACTTCACCGCAACGGCGCGCTGTTTCTCGAAGAGGCCAAGAAGGCCGGTCTTGATACTGGCCTCAGCGTCGGATTTTCGGTCGTCCCGGTTCTCGTGGGCGACTCGCTTCGTGCCGTACAGCTGTCGAACGAGCTTCTCGAAGAAGGCGTCAACGCGCTGCCGATCATCCACCCGGCCGTGCCGGAAGGCATGGCACGGCTGCGGTTTTTCATCACCTGCAACCATACGGACGAGCAGATCCGTCATGCGGTGGAAGCGACGGCACGTCGGCTGAAAGCACTGCAGGCGCGCAATTTCGGCCTTGCCTCGCTTGATATGGAAAAGATGATGCAGCTTTCGCCACTGCTTCAAACGCCCAATAGCTGAGCTCGGGAGCGCGGCCATGCATGTCGTCGTAACCGGGGGATCGAGCGGCATAGGTCTTGAAGTTGCAAAGATCTACGCGCGCCGCGGTGCTTCGGTTTCGCTGATCGCCCGTAATGCCGATCGCCTGGAAACTGCCCGCAGCGAGATCGAACAGATGTCCGGAGGACGTTCGAAGGTTTTCCTCGCCACCGCCGATGCGGCAATCGGCGCCGAAATGATGGCTGCGATCGAGGCCTGCGAGGCCACCCATGGGCCATGCGATATTCTCGTCGCCTCAGCCGGTGTCGTTGAGCCGGGCTGGTTCCACCAACAGACCCCCGAACTGTTCGAAGCCCAGTGGCAGACCAATTTCGCGGGCGCTGTGAACTCCGTGCGGGCCGTCTATGCGGGCATGAGAAGTCGCGGGCAGGGACGTATCATGATAGTCTCGTCTGCCGCCGCCTTCATCGGTATCCCGGCCTATTCCGCCTATTGCGCTTCGAAATCCGCACTTGTCGGTTTCGCCGATGCGCTGCGTCTGGAGGCAATGCCGAAGGGGGTCTCGGTCGGCATCTGCTTCCCGCCGGATACCGATACGCCGCAGCTTTCCCGCGAACTTCAGAGCCGGCCGAGAGAAGCCGAGCTGTTGATGGGCCGCATCAGGCCCAGACGCGCGGACGAAATCGCCGGAAAGCTCGTGGCCGGCATCGATCGCAAGCGCGCGCATGTCTATTTCACGGCGTCGATTGCTGCGCTCGGCCTGTTCGGCCCTCTCGCAAGGCCAATGATCAAAATCTGGTATCGGATGCGTACAGGCGGGTAGCGCAACTCCAGCAAAATTGGAAACCGGTTTAGCGTCCGCAATTGCGTGAAAACAAAGATGTCTGGGAGCCTATGCTCCCGATCTCAAACAAATGCCTTGTGGCTGCCGTCGATCTTCAGAACGGTCAGCTTGCCGCTGTAATAGGCACCCGTATCGATTCCGATGCGTCCCATGCCGACATCCGGCGTCGGCTGCGGCGTGTGTCCGTGTACAACCAGCAGCGGTTGACCGGGACCTTGGCTGAGAAACGGTTCGCGGATCCACATCAGGTCTTCGTCGCTCTGCTTGTCCAGCGCCACCCGGGGGCGCACACCTGCATGAACGAACAGGATATTGCCGATCTTCAGACAGATCGGCAAGTTGGCAAGAAACTGCTTGTGGCTTGTCGGTATGGCTCCCGCAAGCACATCCCTCAGATCCGTCAGCCGCCCTTTTCTCCTGGCGCTGAGATGATGGATATCTATGCCATAGGAGAGCAATGTCTGCTCGCCGCCCAGGCTCAGCCAGTCGGTATAGAGTTCGGGCTCGTCGATGAACTTGCTGAAGATGTCGTCGTGGTTTCCGCACAGCGCGATTCGGCGCAAACCGAGTTCGCTCGGCTTCTGCAGGTGCTCGATGACCTGATAGGAACCGGGTCCCCGGTCCACATAATCGCCGAGCAATACAATCAGCCCCGGGCGGCCTGTGCCGGCAATATCGGCGGCGATGCGGGCCTCGGCCTGCTGGAGTTCACTCAGGCAGCCATGCACATCGCCGATCGCATAGATCGGATAGGTGGCGGGTTCGTCACCCAGATCTATCCGGCGTCGGGAAGGCGGAGAGGGCTGGCCCGTGGGGCGACCCTTCATCCAGCCGATGAGTTTACGCATTGATGCCGCCAATCGCAGACAGGCCAATTAAAGACAGGAATATCCCGTCGACAATGGGAACCCGTCCCTAAAGGAGGGTTAACATATTGTCGATATTCGCAAATTTGTCGATCTTCAATCGTTTCCTGCAGGCAAGGTTAAGAGACGCGGGCCTCTTTCAATCCTCGCATCCTGTGAAGACGTGCTGTTTTGCGTCTGCGTCGGCCAGATCGTCGGCGAATCCGTCAGGAGTTTCGAGGTTCTGTCCGTGCCGATGAGGTTGTATCTCCCCGGATCGCCGACCTCCTGCCGGAATATCAGGCTTTGATACCCTGCGAAGAAATAGAAGTCCGCCTGGGTCGTCAGCATTTTGGCGAGCTTTTCGGACAGTGACGGATCACGCGGCATGGATGCGGCCACGCGAAAGAAGGTCAGTGCCTGTGCAGCGAGATCCCCGTCCAGCGTGCCGCCGGCCAGATTGAACTTCACGCGAATGCTGTCGGCCTGCGCATGAATGGGACCGCGGGCCTGCAGAAACAAAGAGGCCGAGCTATTTGCGCCGAGTTTATCCCGCAGCAATGAACACTCCCAGCCGCGTTGCTCGGTCTCGGCAAAGGCCGGTATTTCCTGGGTTGCGGCGGCTTGATCGCTGCACATGTCCGCGCGTGTGGCGCTCGGTTCAATGAGACCGGGCGTGATGGAGAAACCGGGCCAGGGCCAGCGTGAAACGGCTCTGGGCGAACTCGACGCCGTTTCGCTTTCCATCGGCGCAGGAGTTGAATTGGCGGTCGGTTGGGGAAGATCGATGCCGAGGACCCGCGCAAGCGTCTTGAGGTTCTGTTGCTCATTGGCAAGCAACATAGTCGCTGCAACAGCGCATATGACGGCGAGGATGAAAAGCGTCAGCGGCCAGCGTTTTGCCGGTCGGGGAAGTGAAGCGGCCATTCGGGAGCGGGCTTGTGGGGCCATTGGATCCATGGCTCGATGTGAATTTGCAGCTTCGGATCCAGCGCAGCAGCAACACTTGCCGCGAAAATCGTCTCCTCGTTTTATACCATCGAATTGCAGCAAGTTCAAAGCGCACTGCGCGAACGCGCTGCGCATCGCCAAATATTAAGGTCGATATCTTTTTCCTATCGTTGTGATCTGTAATTCCAACTTAAAACTATCAATAAATCCGGTTATTTGATTTGCCCAGGAGAGGATCTGCACCAGCTTAATCCTCACGACCTGCAATCGCGGACGTCAGAGAAGCCTTATCGGCTCCCACGTCCGCCATGAGATAACAACGACTGGAAGGAGATAGTCATGGATGCCAAGTCTAGCGAAAACGCCGGTAAGTGTCCCGTCGCCCACGGCAACACGCCGCGTGGCCGGTCCAACCGCGACTGGTGGCCGAGCCATCTGAACGTACAGATCCTTCACACCCACTCCTCGCTTTCCGATCCACTGGGCAAGTCATTCGACTACGCCGAGGAGTTCAAGAAACTTGACCTCGACGCGGTGAAGCAGGATCTCCATGCGCTCATGACCGACAGCCAGGATTGGTGGCCGGCCGATTTCGGCCATTACGGCGGCCTCTTCATCCGCATGGCCTGGCACTCGGCCGGCACCTATCGCATCACCGACGGGCGCGGTGGCGCCGGCATGGGCCAGCAGCGTTTCGCGCCGCTCAACAGCTGGCCCGACAACGTCAACCTCGACAAGGCCCGCCGTCTGCTCTGGCCGATCAAGCAGAAATACGGCAACAAGATTTCCTGGGCCGATCTCCTGATCCTCACCGGCAACGTCGCGCTCGAATCCATGGGCTTCAAGACCTTCGGCTTCGCCGGCGGCCGTGCCGATGTCTGGGAGCCGGAGGAGCTTTACTGGGGCCCTGAGGGCACCTGGCTCGGCGACGAGCGCTACAGTGGCGAGCGTGAACTGGCAGAACCGCTCGGTGCCGTTCAGATGGGCCTTATCTACGTCAATCCGGAAGGCCCGAACGGCAATCCCGATCCGCTCGCTTCGGCCCGCGACATTCGCGACACCTTCGCCCGCATGGCGATGAACGACGAGGAAACCGTGGCTCTGATCGCCGGTGGCCACACATTCGGCAAGACCCACGGTGCCGGTGATCCCTCCTTTGTCGGTATCGATCCGGAAGGCGGCGAGCTGGAATCCCAGGGACTGGGCTGGTCCAGCAAGTTCAACAGCGGCGTCGGTCGCGATGCCATCGGCAGCGGCCTCGAGGTAACCTGGACCCAGACGCCGACCCAATGGAGCAACTATTTCTTCGAAAACCTGTTCGGTTTCGAATGGGAACTGACCAAAAGCCCGGCCGGTGCGCATCAATGGGTCGCCAAGGACGCCGCTGCCTCCGTGCCGGATGCATTCGATAGCGCGAAAAAGCACCGCCCGACCATGCTCACCTCCGACCTCGCGCTGCGTTTCGATCCGATCTACGAAAAGATTTCGCGCCGCTTCCTCGAAAACCCTATCGAGTTCGCCGATGCCTTTGCCCGCGCCTGGTTCAAGCTGACCCATCGCGACATGGGCCCGAAGGTACGTTACCTCGGTCCGGAAGTCCCTGCCGAAGACCTGATCTGGCAGGATGTCATCCCGGCTATCGACCACCCGCTGGTCGATGATGCGGATATCGCAAGCCTGAAGGAAAAGGTTCTGGCAACCGGTCTTTCCGTGCAGGAACTGGTCTCGACCGCCTGGGCGTCCGCCTCGAGCTTCCGTGGTTCGGACAAGCGTGGCGGTGCCAACGGAGCCCGTATCCGCCTGGAGCCGCAGAAGAACTGGGAAGCCAACCAGCCGGAGCAGCTCGCCAGGGTGCTCGGCACCCTCGAAGGAATCCAGCAGGGCTTCAACGCCGCCAATGCAGCGGGCAAGCAGATCTCGCTGGCTGACCTGATCGTGCTGGCAGGCGCTGCCGGTGTCGAAAAGGCTGCGAGAGCAGGAGGCCATAACGTCGTCGTGCCGTTCACCCCGGGCCGTGCCGACGCCTCTCGGGAACAGACCGATACCGCGTCCTTCGCCGCGCTGGAGCCACGCGCCGACGCGTTCCGCAACTACGTCAACACCGGACGCCTCCAGTTCCTGCAGGCGGAAGAAGCTCTGGTCGATCGGGCGCAATTGCTGACGCTGACGGCGCCGCAGATGACCGTGCTTCTCGGCGGATTACGCGTGTTGCAGGCCGGTTCGCCGGATCACGGTGTCTTCACCGACAAGCCGGAAACGCTGACGAACGACTTCTTCGTCAACCTTCTGGACATGGCAACTGTCTGGGCACCGAAGGCCGGCGAGACCGGAGTTTATGAAGGACGCGACCGCCATTCGAACGAGCTGAAATGGACCGGTACGCGGGTCGACCTGATCTTCGGTTCGCACTCGCAGCTTCGAGCGATTGCGGAAGTCTATGCCCAATCCGATGCAAAGGAGAAGTTCGTCAGGGACTTCGTCAGCGCCTGGGTGAAGGTCATGAACGCGGATCGTTTCGACTTGGTCTGATTAAAACCCGTTTCCGGGTGGGCTTCTGCCCGGAGACCTTTGTTTCGCGAGCATGCAATCGCATAAATGCCGATGTCTCCGCGTGGCGACATCGGCGCAGACCTTGTTCTCGATCGTGGATTATCGGTCGACGCTTGCGGTCGTCATCGCATCTGTCTGTGATCCTGCAAAGCCGGCATAAAGCGCCAGCGTGCCATGCAGCAGGCCTGCCCACATCATGATGGAGACAGCAAACACCACGATCATATTGCGAAGGCGAGACGACATTTGGACCTCTTGAATGAGATCCCACTGTGCCATTCGAAAGTTTGCGCGACGTGAACCGAAATGGTTAGCGATCTGTCCCGAAAACATCGAAAGCTTTAAGGGTCGGCCGCCAGCAGTCAGGGCAGGCGGCCGTCTGGTAAAGGCGTGTCAGCCGCTGTTCTTGCCAATGCTGTGATAGGTAAAGCCATACGGCTCCACCTGATGCGCGCGATAGACATTGCGCAGGTCGACAAACACCGGTGTCGCCATGATCGTCTTCAGCCGGTCGAGATCGAGTGCCCGGAACTCGTTCCATTCGGTGACGAGCACCGCCACATCCGCACCTTGCGCCGCCTCGTAAGGATTGGCGGCAAAGTCGATCTCCATCATCTGGCGGGCGTTGTCCATGCCCTCCGGATCGTATCCGGCAACCGTCGCGCCGGCGTCCTTCAGGGCCTGAACGATGGCAATCGCCGGTGAATCACGCATGTCGTCCGTATTCGGCTTGAAGGTCAGGCCGAAGATCGCGACCTTCTTGCCGCGCACGTCGCCACCCGCAGCCGCAATCACCTTGCGGCCCATGGCGCGCTTGCGATTATCGTTGACCGCAATCGTCGTCTCGATCAGGCGCATCGGGCTCTCATAATCCTGCGCGGTCTTGGCGAGAGCCAGCGTATCCTTCGGGAAGCAGGAACCGCCGTAACCCGGACCGGCATGCAGGAATTTTCCGCCGATACGGCCATCAAGTCCGATGCCGCGCGACACGTCCTGCACATCCGCGCCAACCCGCTCGCACAGATCGGCAATCTCGTTGATGAAGGTGATCTTCATGGCGAGGAAGGCATTGGCCGCATACTTGATCAGCTCGGACGTGCGGCGGCTGGTGTAAAGGATCGGTGCCTGGTTGAGGTAGAGCGGCCGGTAAACCTCGTTCATCACCGGACGGGCGCGCTCATCCGAAATACCGACGACAATGCGGTCAGGTCGCTTGAAGTCCTCGATCGCAGCGCCTTCGCGCAAGAACTCAGGGTTCGATACAACCGCAAAATCCACATTCGGATTGCTCTCGCGGATGATCCGCTCGACCTCGTCGCCGGTGCCGACCGGTACGGTCGACTTGGTGACGACGACGGTAAAGCCCTTCATCGCCTCGGCGATTTCCTTCGAAGCCGCATAGACATAGCCAAGATCCGCATGGCCGTCACCGCGGCGCGATGGGGTGCCGACGGCAATGAAGACGACATCGGCTTCGGCAACGGCCGGCGCCAGTTCGGTTGTGAATGAAAGGCGGCCAGCCTTGACGTTGGTTTCCACAAGCGCATCAAGTCCCGGCTCAAAGATCGGGATGACGCCCTGTTTCAGTGCCTCGATCTTCTCTTCCGCCTTGTCGACGCAGATCACCGTGTGACCGAAATCGGCAAAACATGCTCCAGACACAAGCCCGACATAACCCGAGCCAACCATTACGATGCGCATATGACTGCCTTCCTATCAAATCGCGTCGATCGATCGATAAGGCTTTGCGCCGACAGATCGATGACACGGCAGCCGCCCCTGGCGGGCTGGCTGCACTTTTCGTTAGGTGAGCTTTATCCCCGTCCGAACTCATCGACAATGCGGATGATGTCGTCTTCCCCGAGATACGAGCCGGTCTGCACTTCGATCATTTCGAGCATGATCTTGCCCGGATTGGCCAGACGGTGGACTTCGCCCTGGGGAATGTAGACGGACTCGTTTTCGCGCACGATCCTGATCTCGTCGCCGATCGTGACTTCCGCCGTGCCCTTGACGCAGATCCAATGCTCGGAGCGGTGATGGTGCTTCTGCAGCGACAGCTTTTTGCCCGGGGTGACGAAAAGCCGCTTCACCTGGAACCGGTCGCCATTGAGGATCGACGTGTATCCGCCCCAAGGGCGATAAGACGTCGGATGGGTCTGTGTCAGCGCCGCGGTGCCCTTGGCGGATCCGAGCAGCTTGACCAGTGAACCGACGCTCTGGCTCTCGTCGAGCTTGCCGACATAGACCGCGTCCTCGCTGGCAATGACGGCCACGCCATCCAGCCCCTGTACTGCCAGATGGCTGGTGCGCGACATCACGAGCGAATTGCGGGTGTTGACGACGGTGGCATTGCCGAGCGCGACGTTGCCATCGGTATCCTGCTTGCCGAGCTTCCACACCGCATCCCAGCTGCCCATGTCCGACCAGGAGAAGGAAGAGGGGACGACTGCAGCATTGGCCGTCTTTTCCATGATCGCATAATCGATGGAAATGTCGGTCGCCTTGCCGAACGCGTCTGCATCGAGCCGCACGAAGTCGAGATCGTTCTGCGCCTTGGCAACGGATGCAGCCGCCGCATCGGCAACGGCGGGCGCATATTTCTGCATTTCGGATAGAACCTGTGCGGCACCGAACATGAAGATGCCCGAGTTCCACAGGAATCCGCCGGCATCCAGCATCGCAGCGGCCTTGTCGGCATCCGGCTTCTCGACGAAACGTTTTACAGCCTTGGCACCGTCGCCGAGTTCCTTGCCGACTTCGATATAACCATAACCGGTTGCCGGCTCGGTCGGCATGATCCCGAAGGTGACGAGCTTTCCGGCCTTTGCCGTCTTGAAGGCGATGTCGATCGCTTCCTGGTAGCTGTCGCCGGAAACGATCTCATGATCCGAGGCCAGAACCTGGATGATGGCGTCATCGCCGAATTTGGCTGTTACAAAAGCGGCGGCGGCAGCAACGGCCGGCGCGGTATTGCGCGCCACCGGTTCCAGCAGCACGCCGGAGAGCTTGATGCCCAGTTCGCGGGCCTGTTCGGCGACGAGAAAGCGGAAATCCTCGTTGGTGATGACGACGGGCGCCTCGTAACGGCTGCTGTCGGAGATGCGTTCCAGCGTCTTCTGGAACAGGCTGAGATCATCGGTGAACTGGATGAACTGCTTTGGCGCGCTCGCACGTGAGAGCGGCCAAAGACGTGTTCCCTTGCCACCCGCCATGATTACCGGAATGATCTTGTCAGTCATGCTTGCCCCGCCTTGTGCCGTCTGTGTTCGGTGCCGAAATTGTCTTTTAGATATTGCGTTCGATTGCAAAGCGCCGAATGAGCGCCAGGCCATCGTTGAGCAGTTGCGCCGCCGCCGCATCGGTGGGCGCTTCCACGTAGCAGCGCATCTCCGGCGCATTGCCCGATGGGCGCAGATGCACGACACGGCCATCGTCGAGCGTAACCCTGAGGCCGTCGATATCACTGTTCTTCGCAACCTTGCCGATCGGTGACAGGAAAGCGCTGAGCGCATCACCGGATTGCCGCAAATGCGCCATCAGCGCGGAGCTCGTCTCCGTCGGGAAGTTTTCCAGACGGTCGGCCGCCGCAACCGGCATGCGGAAGTCCTCGGAAAGCTGCGAAAGACGCAGTTTCTTCTGCGCGGCAAGCCAGAGAGGTGCAAGGATGGGCAGAAAGCTGTCGCGTGTCGGCAACGGGCTGATCTTCCCGCCCGGCAGGGAGAAGCTGGAGGCGGTCAGCAGGCCGCCATTGGCCTCGAACCCCATGATCTTCTCACGTCCCTCAGCCAGTGCCTCGCTCATGCCGGCAATCACGAAGGGCGAACCCACCCGCGTGCGGACCACCTGAAACGTGCCATTCGCCTCGATGCCGGAATTGGACGTGACCGGTGTCACAACCACATCTGCCCCAAGGAAGAGCGATGAGATCAGCCCAAGCAGGTCGCCACGCAAAGGCTCGCCTTTTTCGTCGGACAGGAGAGGGCGGTCTCCATCACCATCCGCGGAAACGATGGCGTCGAGACCGTGTTCGCGGGACCATTGACGCAGAGCCACAATCGTCTCGGGTGAAACCGCTTCGGTATCGACCGGAATGAAATCTTCTGAAAACCCAAGTTCGACAACCTCTGCCCCGTAATGCCGGATCGCCTCGACCAGCAGGTCGCGTGCAACGGTCGAATGCTGATAGACGCCGATCTTCAGCCCAGTGAGCGCACCGGCCGGCAGGATGGACAAGACGCGCCGGGCAAACAGCGCATTGGCGGCTTCGCTTCGGTCCTCGGCTGTGCCGGGTGTCGCATCGATCTCGGTATCGGCCAGTTCCGCTGCGATCGCAGAGATCTGCACCTCGTCCTGCTTGTCGATCTCGCCGTCAGCCCGGTAGAACTTGATGCCGTTGCGATCGGCCGGAATATGCGAGCCGGTGATCATCAGCGACGCCGCGCCGATGTCCATTCCGTAAAGCGCCAGAGCCGGTGTCGGCAATGCGCCGCAATCGAGCGGCACCAGTCCGGCACGCTCAAGTGCCCCGATGCAGGTTGCGGCAATGGATGGGCTGGACGGGCGGAAGTCGCGGCCGATCAGGACATGATCTCCGGCCTTCGCAAGGCCGCTCCTGATCAGATGGACGGCAAATGCCTGCGCATAAAGTGCTGACGCACGACCTTCGAGATCGGTAACCAGGCCTCTCAGTCCGCTCGTGCCGAATTTCATTGCCAATCCACTAATTGTAAGCCCCAGTCTACACTTAGACGATAGGCGCGGGTTTTGCCTGCTTTTCGGAAAACATATTTAACGTACAAACTTTATGATGGTCAGAAAGAAAATGCGTGCGTTCAATGCACGGCCAGAGTGAAACCGGCATCAAGCTCGTGGCTGATGAGGTCCCTGAACGTCTGTCATGACCGGCATCGATCAATGCCGGTCATGCTCAAAATCCGTTGCCGCCCCTGAGTTCGGAATAGACGGTTCCAGCCATGATCGAAATATCCATCCACAGCGAGAAATTCTGCACATAATGAAGGTCGCAGGCTACACGCGCTCTCGCCTTGGACGCCCGGTCCGTCGGTCCTCTGAGGCCGCGCATCTGGGCAAGTCCGGTCATGCCCGGCCGCATTGCGTGCCTGTCGTGATAGTTCGGCACCAGCTCTTCGTAGGGGATGCCTGCCGCAAGCATGCCGACTGCATGGCAGCGTGGGCCGACAAGCGACATGTCGCCCTTCAGCACGTTGAGCAGTTGCGGTAATTCGTCGATGTTCAGGCGGCGGATGACGCGGCCCACGCGTGTGATGCGCGGGTCGTCGCGCACGGTCTGCGCCACTCCGGAATGATCGCATTGATCGACATACATGGAGCGGAACTTGTAGATCCGGATGAGCTTGCAGTCCTTGCCCCATCTGTTCTGGCGAAACGAGACCGGCCCTTTGCTTTCGAGCCTGATGAGAAGGCAAACGGTCAGCAGCACAGGCGCGAGAATTACCAGTGCACTGGCCGAAACCATGATGTCGATGAATCTTTTGGCCGACAGATGCCAGTAAATCCGCGCACGCAACTGGTTCAATCCCATTTGCGATGCCTCGCTATTGGGAGATAAAGTTTCGGGTCCGTCCAATTGTAGGATATTCACTGGGCTCACCGCGCAACTATATTATGGATCAACTGTATGGTGATCTATTAGCGCACAAGTTTCTCGATGTCAGCGAAGAAATTAAAAAAAGGTTAAATATGATGTTGGGCGCGATGTATTGGCTTCGGTTCAGATTGTGCTGGCGCGAATATGTTTAAGTAACGGATATTGAATTTCGCCTATCTATAGTGGAGCAGCGTGGTGCCGATACCCGCAGGGAATGCACGCCTCCATGTGTTCCGATCGCTTATAGGCTTTCATTTATGGGAATACGGCGGGATCGGCTGAGGGATCCCGGCCTCGGCATCCGGTTTACGCAAGCCGATCGCTACCAGAGATAAATAATGAGCCCGATGGCGAGCGCCCACATCGTCAGCGCGATGCTGAAAACCAGAAGATAATTTTTAAAACGCCTTGTCATGATTCTGATCATGCCTCGGCTTTGGTAATGGTTAAAACCCTGTCAAAGCTTATGGCTGATAGTTCGTTAACGCCGGTATGCGCAATTTGCGCCATTTCGGGAATGTGTATGAAGACAATACGACCGGCCTGTGGACGAATATTTAAATCGGTCGGTTCGCGCCAATCGCGATTACCTTGATCATGGAAGATGGAAGCCAAAAACTATTGCTTCTCATCATCGCCGGTAATTTATTTGCGCTACTGTCGTCTGTGCTTTCGCTGTACAGGCATCTTCGCTACAAGCTCACGCCGGTAAATCTCGCTGCCGGTTTGTGTGCAGATCACAAACCTGTCCTTTGGACTGTGGCTGTGGCGCGCTCGGGGTGGCGCTGCGGGATGCGCAAGCGGTAGACGGCGCGAATGGGGTAGGGGAGCAAGAGGGGATGATGTCGGAACTTCAGCAGGAGCGCGCCGGACGCAGGGCGCTGCGCAATGTGCTGATCTTTCTTTTCTGGGGACCGATCCTGATCGGACTTCTGAATTACGGTGCCGTCGAAATTCAGACGGTGGTGCTGATGATCGTCCCGGTTTTTGTGATGATCGCCGCGCTGGCGATCACAAAAGGCATATCGGAACGAACAAGGCCCGCCCTCGTCACCGCCATCGTCTTGCTCGTCATGGCTCTGGCCTGGGTCGCGTTGCAGGTTACGCCGCTGCCGTTGGGCCTTTTTGCGCAGCCAGCCTGGCAGGATGTTGCCGGAATTCTTCCCGGTGGCGACGCCAGTATTTCGTTGACGCCCGGTGACGACTGGTCGTCCGCCTTGCGTATCGCCTTGCCACTCGGCGTATTCATGCTCGCTCTGCTGCTGTTCGATACCGACGACAGAGCCGTTGGAGCAGTCAACGTTCTGGCGGTTGCCGGTGGCGTCGTCTCGGTTTTGTCGATCCTGCAGTTCGAGATCGCGCCTGATATTTTGCTCTTCGGTCCCAAAATTGCCTATCTCGACAGTCTCACCGGCTTTTTCGTCAATCGGAATACTGCCGCGACCTGTTTCGGCCTGATCGTTCTGCTGAACCTTGCCTTGCTGCTTCATGCACTCGGCGAGCCGAGGCTCGGTTTCGACGATCTGCGGCGCTGGTGGCATCGCGAGCGCAGACTGCCGGCCCTTGGTTATGGTTTCTGGCTCTCAGCCTCGCTCATAGCGCTCATGCTGACAAAATCACGCGGTGGCCTTCTCTCCAGCGTCATCGCCATCGCTTTTCTGCTTGCGCTTCGGCTTTTTCGCCGGTCAAAAAGGCGTGCGATGGAACGGTCTTTTTCTGCACCCCGGATGGCCCCTTGGGCGCGGCGCAGTCTGCAGCTCGTTGCCGTCGCCTTGCTGCTGTTCTTCGTGCTTCACATGCTGGGCGGCAGAACATTGATGCGGGCGGAAACCCAGGGATTGGGCGACAGCCGTTACTGCGTCATGCCCGGCATCCTGTCGGCAATCGCCAATCATTTCCCCTGGGGTGCGGGCCTCGCAAGCTTCGAGAACGTCTTTCCCGGCTACCGCGATCCGGCCTGCGGCCTCTATGGCATATGGAACAGGGCGCACAATTTCTATCTTGAGGGCATCTTTACCTTCGGAATAATGTTCCCGCTGCTGGTGGTAGGGTCATTCCTGACGCTCCTGCGCTTCTTCTGGATCGGTCTGCGTCAGCGGCGGGGATTGAGGTTCGGGCCGGAAATCGGCCTGTCTGCCCTTGTGCTCGTCGCGATCCATTCTGCCTTCGACTTCTCGCTTCAGATCTCGGGAATGGCCGTGATTGTCGCCGCCTTGCTTGCCCCGCTCGTGACGATCAGCCTGAACCAGCCGGGAAATAGACTTTGATCCGACAGATTACGCGATTGTGATTGCGTGTCGTGTATCAATCCCAGGTTTTTCGTCACTGTTCTTTCGCATGATTGGTGTTCTTTTCTTCAAAGGTCTTTTTCTGGAAATCTATCGATTGAAAGATCGATAGAATCCGGAAGCCCCAGCGGAAAAAGTGGCCATTAACTAACTGTTTGAACATTTATCCGTTCAATCGAGCCGAGGGATTAACTTAAGCATAACCATTCGTTATTCGTGCAGTCGTAATATGTTGCGGGGGTGCAACAGGTCGTCGGCAAGAACTACTTGTTTCAGTCTGGTCCGGGTGACTGGTCTGGCCAGCGCTTCCGGTTCATGCATATTGGCGACGGGTTCCAGGGGATAAAAAGTGAAAATCAAAGCCGCCGCAACTTTCTTCATCATGTCGACGACGGCATTGACGAGCTGCACATCCCTGCCGAGCTCCGGTCCGTCCGCGAAGGATGTCGAGGCGCAGGCGACCGCGAAGGTCACATCTGCAAAGAAGCCGCAGGCTGTGGGTATCGATTATGCTTTGGTCGATCTCAACAAGACCGTTCTGAATTTCGTCCAGTCCGCAACCGCCACGTCGCTTGTGGGAGGTTTCGGTGGTGGACGCGGCAGTGCTCCGAGCCTGCCGCTCGGCGTGGGCGATATCGTCCAGGTATCCATTTTCGAATCGCAGTCCGGCGGTTTGTTCATTCCCAACGATGCAGGCAGCCGTCCCGGCAACTACGTGACGCTTCCGCAGCAGACCATCGATCGCGACGGTACGTTGAGCGTGCCGTATGCAGGTCGTGTTCGCGCCTCCGGCCGTGCGGTCGAAGATGTCCAGCGGGATATCGAGGACGTTCTGGCAAACCGCGCAATCGAGCCGCAGGTCGTGATCACCAAGGTCGAAAGCCGTTCGGCGCAGGTTGCCGTTCTCGGCGATGTCCGAACCCCGTCCAAGATCGAATTGACGGAAGCCGGCGAGCGCGTGCTTGATGTCCTGTCGGAAGCTGGCGGCCTGAGCGCGCCGGGTGTCGAGACATACATTACCCTGCAGCGCCGCGGGAAGTCCGCGACCATCCAGTACGATCATCTCGTCGCCACGCCATCCGAGAACATCTATGTCGCCCCCGGCGACACGATCCTCGTCGATCGCGAGCGTCGCACCTATCTGGCCTTCGGTGCATCCGGTCTGAATGGCCGTTTCGATTTCGAGGAATCCAACCTCACCTTGGGTGAAGCCCTCGGAAAGGCCGGCGGCCTCCTCGATGCCCGAGCCAATCCGGCTCAGCTCATGCTGTATCGTACGGTCGAAAAGAGCTTCCTGTCCAAGCTCGGTGTCGATACGGCGAAGTTCTCGGGTGAGACCGTCCCGGTCATCTTCCGCGCCAACCTTCGTGATCCTGGTGCATTCTTCGCGGTGCAGAAGTTCCCGATGCAGGACAAGGACGTCATCTACGTTTCGAACTCCGACTCTGTGGAAGTCCTGAAGTTCCTGGAAATCCTGAACTCTGTAACCTCGACTGCTTCGGGCGTGACGTCCGACGCAGTATCGACGCGTGACGCTATTCGGGACCTGAACTAACGCAAATATTACGCGTTTATCGGCGTTAACTTTGGCTTAACCTTTAACTTGATTGCGGCATGTAACCATGTAAAAGCTGCAGTCAAAGTGCCCTAGGTGGAGAAGTATAATGCGTGCTTGTTATATCAAAAACATCACTAAGATCGCTGCCGCAGGTGCGATGATATCAGTAGTATTTGGAGTTGCAGGCGCCAGTGCACAAACGACTGCTCCGGCCGCAGGCTGCTTCGTCGAGCCGGCCAAGATGCCGAACACCGATATCCAGGCTTTTCTCGATGCTCCGGACGCATTGCTGACCCAGTTTCCGTCCGGCGGCTTGACGCTTTCCAGCCAGGTCCGTTCGCTTGCGGGTTCCAGCGCTGACGCGCTTGCACCGCTTCTGACACTTGCAGCACAGGCCAGCCCATCCCAGGCCGCTGCAATCGGCGCCGGTCTCGCGCGTGTCGCACGTTCATGTGTTGCCGCCGATCCTGAATATGTGGCCCAGATCCAGGCTGCGATTGCTGATGTCGAGGTCGCCGGACTGGAGACGGCATTTACCGCAGGGCTGAACGAAACGCAGACCGCAGCCCTCGGTGGCGGCGCAGGTGGTGGTGCAGCAGCGGGTGGCGGCGCAGCCGGCATCGGCGGAGGAGGGGCGTCCGATGGTGGCGCCGGCACCGCTGGCGACGGCTCGACTTCGACGCCGACCACGGTGCAGACCTTCAGTCTGAGAAACGTTACCTATAACGGCGAGATAAGCTGCTCCAATCCTGGTTGTTAAACCATTTCATATCGAGGTCGTCACTTGCAGCTTCATAACCGGGACTTTCAGAGAAACTGGCGAGTTGACGACACGGATGACGAGACATCGTCGCGTGGCATAAACTTCGAGGCGATTTTCGCCATTGTCCGGCGGCAGTGGCTGGTCGTTGCAATCTGCATCGGCGTTGCTCTTGCTCTCGGTGTTGTCAACATCATCACCGCCGTGCCGCTTTATACGGCGAGCGCGAAGATTTTGATCGACCGTGCCAACAGCGAGGTCGTGCAGCAGCTTTCGACCATCGGCGGTGTGACCGACGACGAGCCGACGGTGCTGAGCCAGGTCGAACTTCTGATGTCGGATACTGTGGCAATGACGGTCGTCGACAAGCTCGATCTCTCGAACAACCCGACATTCATGACCGCCAGGCCGTCGCTGATGCAGACGGTCATCGGAACTGTGCGTTCGCTGGTGACGGTAACAGGATGGCTCGGCTCAAAACCGCCTGTGATCCCGACGAATGATGAAAAGCGTCGCGCCGCTGCCGATGCGGTCCTGGGGAATATGGGCGTGATCCGCGTCGATCGCACCTATGTGCTCGAGGTGAGCTACAGGTCTCCTTCGGCCGAGTTGGCCGCGCGCGTCGCAAATGCGATCGGTGAGGCCTATCTCGTCGATAAACTGAATTCGAAATATGACGCGACCCGCCGCGCCAGCGACTGGCTGCAGGATCGCATTGCCGAGCTGCGCCAAAGGGCGCTCGATTCGGATCTTGCTGTTCAAAGATTCCGTGGCGAA
The DNA here is from genome assembly GCA_900466875.1 of Hyphomicrobiales bacterium. Lineage (GTDB taxonomy): Bacteria > Pseudomonadota > Alphaproteobacteria > Rhizobiales > Rhizobiaceae > Neorhizobium. Next base: position 356,912 of record UBNQ01000023.1, read on the forward strand.
CACGGTCTTGTTTCGGCAGGTACGGTCCTGATGTCCGACCAGCAATTGTCGGAACTCAACAGTGCATTGATCGTCGCCCAGTCGGACACGTCCAGGGCTCGAGCACGTCTGGAGCGCATCCAGAACATCGTTGCTTCCGGTCAGTCCGATGCGATGGTCACCGATCTTCTCGATAATCCGGTCGCCAACGAGCTGCGGCAGAAATACCTTGCGGCATCCAAGCGCGAGACGGAAATCACCGACCGGCTCGGCTCGAACCATATCCAGGCCGGCCGCCTGAGAACCGAAATGGCCGAGTACCAGAGGCAGATGTTTGCCGAACTCAATCGTATTGCCGAAAGCTACAAGAGCGATCTCGATGTGGCGATGGCGCGCGAGAAGACCCTGACGGAATCGGTCAGTCAGGCGACAGGCGTCAGCGCCACGGCCAACCTGACCCAGGTTCAGCTGCGCGAGCTAGAGCGTGAGGCCGAAACCTACAAGAACCTGTATCAGACCTTCCTGCAACGCTATCAGGAAGCGATCCAGCAGCAGTCCTTCCCGGTCACCGAAGCGCGTATCATTTCCAACGCAGTGCCGCCGGCCGGCCCCAGCCATCCGAAAAAGCCGTTGACGCTGGCACTTTTTTTCCTGCTTGGTGCTGCGGCAGGCGCAGGTATCGGCGGCTGGCGGGAATATCGCGACCGGTTTTTCCGCACCGGCAAGCAGGTGCAGGACTATCTTGGCCTGGAATTCCTCGGCATGACGCCGCTCGTTGCGAATGCCGCAGACCGCACCAAGAGCAATGTCCAGCAGAAGCCCGGGCTGATCCAGAAAACCAGCCCGCTGGTGACCTATGTGGTCGATCACCCGCTGTCGCCATTTGCCGAGACATTGCGAAGCACCAAGATCGCGGCCGATCTCCGCTTCTCGGATAAGCCGTGCAAGATCATTGGCGTTGTTTCTTCACTGCCGGCCGAAGGCAAATCTGCGATCTCCATTAATTTCGCCCAGCTCTTGGCCCGCCAGGGAAGCCGCACGCTTCTGATCGACGCCGACCTTCGTAATCCTGGTACCACGCGCGCAGTTGCCCGCCATGCCGACGCAGGCCTTCTGGAGGCTCTGCTGGATGGCCAGGATGTCGATCGCCTGCTTCTGGCTGACGACGTCACCCGCCTATCCGTCCTGCCGGCTGTGGTCCGCCAGAGAACGCCGCATTCCTCCGAGCTGCTGGCTTCGGCCGGCATGAGGGGACTGTTGAAAAAGGCGGCAGAACAATACGACTACGTGGTTGTCGATCTTCCTCCGCTCGGCCCGGTCGTGGATGCCCGCGCAATTGCCGATCGTATCGATGGCTTCATCTTCGTTGCAGAATGGGGAGGGACGGCGCGTCGTGTCGCCATGGAAGTGCTCGATGCAAATCCACAGGTACGCGACAAATGCATCGGCGTGATCCTCAACAAGGTGGATCAGGATCGGCTGAAGCTTTACCACGATTACGGCTCCAACGATTATTACTATTCCCGCTATTCCCGCTATTATCACGAGTCCAGTTAAGCCAAATGCCTCGCGGAAGAAGCCCCGCGCTTGTCGGGATCCTCGTCCTGTTGTCGATCTTCGTTCTGTGGATCTCCGCGACGCAGATTTCGCTGTTCGTGCGCTATGGCGCGCTTGCGCCACTGGCTTCTCGCCTGGAGGCCGGCACGCCGACCGCCACACAGGCAATCCTGGATCTGGTTCCTGTTGCCGAGGCGGTGCGTGACGCAGGCGTATGCCAGACGGTCTTCGTCAAAAGCGGTTTCACCATCTTGCTTGCAGCGCTGGATATCGAGAACCAGGATAACGGCTACGATGCCTGGGCCACCGCCATGCAGCGTGCGGAGGCATTCGGTCGCCATGCGCTGGGCTGCCTGCCGACCAATGGAGATTTATGGCTCAAACTGGCGAGGTTGCACCAGGCCACCGGTGAGCAGCCGTTGGAGATTTTCCAGTTGGTGAACAACTCGCAGCTTTATGCACCTTCAGAGCCACACGTTCTTGCCGCCCGTTACGCCTTCTACGGCCACCTGACCGACGCAAGCCTCAAGTTTCTCGACGGCACGATTGCCAATGATGTCAGGGCTATCTGCTCGGAGAGCGGCAACGATATGCGCCGCGTGCTCGCGCCGCCTTCGCAAGGCGTTAAGCGGGTGATGGATGAGCTCCAGCCCGGTTGCGTCATCCCGCCAAAGCCGATCTGAAGTCGAAGCCGGGCCCGCGCGAAAAACGATATCGAAATCGGGACGCGCGGATCCGCAAGGTGGCGAACCGCCTCAGATATCGTACCAGAGGCGGGGATTGTCTCCGGACTGGATCTTGATCCATTTGAGATCCGTCTGGTTCCAGGTCCTGACAGCCGAGGTCCGGTTGTCGAGCACAAGGTCTCCCTCCGACGTTCGCACGACAAGCACGGCATGGCCTTCGCCGGCACGGGTCTTGGCGACCGCGATACGCAGGCTCCTTGTCGGCCAACCCGCCTTGATGAGTTGATGCCGTTTGGTCAGGGCAAAGTCTTCGCAGTCTCCCGCCGTGACGTCCTGAGCCCAGACGTCATCGTCGTCATCGTCATTCTGCTCGGCGATCGTCCGGTTCACCGTAGAATTGATGCGCAACAGTTCGGCGCGCAGTGCGGGCGTCAATGACACCTCCGCATCGCCGCGTCCGGCATCGCAGCTTCCGCTGTTAACCTTGCAGAAGCGGACGAAGGCGAACGGCGCCAGGGTAAACTTGGTGGTCGTGATGAACTGGTGCGGAGGTGTTGCCCGCAACGGGCGCGCAAGCCCTGCAGCCGGGCCGGCGAATGCCGTCCCCGCGCCGATGACCGACGATACAAGCAGAGCGGCCAGAACAGTCTTGGCAAGCATGATGCCCTCCGACGAAAAGTGCCAGGGATCGAAACCTGATCCCGTCTTAGCGCTGGTGTATCACTTGCGATTTTCCGTCTGTTTAAGTGCAATGCTCCAATTTTAGCGAACGGTTGTTTATCGTCTCGATCCGGATCATTGGTCGCGGCGAATGCCGAAGTCGCAAGAGATCACTCGTCCGCCTCGAACCAGGCCGGTTTGCAGATGATCAGCCCGAGGACTACGGGAAGCATGATCACTGCGCCAATCCTCTGTGGCCATCCGCGCGATTTCGACCCCGTTGCTTTCCGGTCGCCGTCAGCAGGTGTTCTTTCAAAATGAACCACCGCCATGCATTCCTCCCTATTTTTTTTATTAGGAAGTGATAATGCAACCATAGGAAATAATCAATAAGTACATGCAGCTTAGGAGGTCATGGTTTTCTTTTGGTAAACGACACTCCGCTCGGAGCGCTTGAGGCCGGAAAGGTCAATGGATTGAGCCAGGGAGGGGATCAGGATTTGCGGCAGAGCGCGATATAATCGTCTGCGATCGTATCCCAGCGCAGCGTGTCGGCGATCCTGGCGGCGCCTGCCTCTGCCTGCTTTCGCCATTCGTCCAGGTCTTGCCGGCGGAATTCCATGATCGCCGCGGCGATGCTTTCGGGCGTCACCGTATCCTGGATGAGCTGCCCCGCCAGTCCCCGCTCGAAAAGCTCGTCGAGACCGCCGGAGCGGGTGCCGATCACCGGCCGTGCCGCAAGAGCGGCAAGCACGCCGACTCCGCTCTGGGAGTTGAAATTCTGGTAGGCGAGCATGAAGCAATCGACCGTCGCGATCAGGTCTGGAAGTGCATCGTCCGGCAGAAAACCTTCGCGCACGTCAAAGCCGGCGGGATCTTGCGCAATCGCGGCAAGGCATTCCTCCCAGTATCCGGGTTCCTGCCTGAGCGGTTCGCCAGCGAGCACGAGCGTCACGTCCGCACCCATTCGCCTTGCCAGAAGCACGCCCTTGATGACCTCGAGCACACTCTTGTTGCGTCTCAACGAACCGAAGATGAGCAGCCGGCCGGAGCCGGGAAGCGGTGTCACTTCGCCCAGCGCGAAGGGACCATGCGGGATTACCTGGATCTTGCTGTTGCGGATGCCGAAATCATTCACCAGCGCATCTCTTGCCGCCGGCGTAAGCGTCACCAGCACCGTCGACAGCCGATAGGAAAGGGCATGGGCGCCGCGTTCTATACTACGCAAGGCTTTCGGAAGCGCCCAGGCATGCGGCTGTGCGTCGTGAACGATGAAGATCACGCGGGCGCCCGTGAGGCGCAGGATGGCGAGCAGGGGCAGCGTGAAGAGCAGCGGCTCGGGGATCGTGAAGATGAAATTGCGCGTCGTGAACCTAAGCTTCAGCACGGAGAAGATGCTGAATCCGATGCGGGAAAGGGACGCGACGATCCTCTTGACCTTCGGCTGCTCACCCACCAGCTCGCGCGGCTGAGCGATCCGGGTCAGGTTGGGATGTCTGGGATCCCGTTCGGCAGGGTCTGCAAGCGGCGCGACGAAGGCGATGGTCGTGCCTTGCTCGGCGATCGCCTGCGCCAGCATCTGGGCCACCCACGCAGCTCCGGATCTCCAGGCCTTCGTCATCAGGCAAATCTCAGGCATGGATATCCTCTGCGCTCACGCTCAAATTGGCTTGGGTTTAAATGACTGCAATCTTCAATGCCTTGCCGGCGGCACTTGTTCTGGCTGTTCGGTATTGCCGTGCCGTGATCAGCTCGGGCTCGCGGCCGAGCCGGCTTCTCCCGGCGCAGGCGGGCGTGGTGATGCTGCCTCCACAGGCGTAACGCGGTGCCCGAACCTTTTACGCAGCCCCATGATCGGTTTTTCCAGCAGGTAGTAGGACAGGGTGGCGAAGAAGAAGGAGAGCCCGAACTCGATCCACGGAACGAGCGCATGTGGCAACATTTCCAGCCAGAAGGAAAAGAAGAAGAAAACGGCCCCGTGCCACACATAGAGCGAGTAGCTCAACGCCCCGATCCAGACGAGAGCCGGCAGATTGAGGACGCGGTTGAAAAGCGGCACGGGCTTGGCAAAGATGACCGATGCCAGGATCGGAATGAGCGCGATGCCTTGGAATGTAAACCGCCACGTGTTCTGGAAATAGCTGTCGCGCAGGACAAAGGTTGCCAGCATGATGGCGACCGATACGAAGAACACGGATCGCGTGGTCATGAAGGTAATGAGGCGGCGGCCTCTTTCGAATTCCGGCAGGCAGGCGAGGATCGCACCGAAAGCGATGGAATCGAACCGTGTTTCCGAACGCTGGTAGAGCTCGAGTGTGTCGACAATGCCCGGTTCGTAATAGGCATAGACGAGCCGCAGTCCGAGCGCGATGACGCAGATCGCCAAGGCCAGAAACAGCATTTTTCTTGCGCCGCCACGCATCAGCACAAGCGCGAGCGGAGCGAACAGGTAGAAATGCTCTTCCACGGAAAGTGACCAGAGCATGCCTACGGGTAGCGTCAACGGATGGCCGATATGGTCGTAATGGATGACGAGATAGTTCACGAAGTAGAAGAATACCGAAGCAACTTCCACCGGAGCAACGTGCTGTCCGCGAAGAAGCACGATGATCGACGTGATGCAGACATAGACGATAAGTACCGGATACAGGCGAAGCACACGGCGGATATAAAAGTTCCTGAGGCTGATATGGCCGGATTGCTTGTTTTCGGCGAGCAGCAATCGCGTAATCAGGAAGCCGCTGAGAACGAAGAAGATCTTCAGGCCCACTGCGCTGATCCCGACCAGACTGGCGGGAAGCAGCATATGGCCGACGAGGACCAGCAGGATGCTGCATCCGCGCACACCGTCAAGAGAGGGTACGTTTCCGGATCGCGCTGGCCATTCCGCAGGTGAAAGATGCAGTCTGCCAGTCATGCCTGGAAAGCCCCGAGAGTAAAATCGTGATTATACTTGAGAGGCCCGAAGAACACGGCAGGGTGTATAATTCCCTGTAGTCTTTAAGGCCGCATATCACGATTACACTAAATCATAATGCGGGGATACGACAGTAGTGTCGTGATAAGGGTTCAAGATATGGTTATCGGTGGAAAAGGCCGTATCCGAGTAACCATCTTCCCACGATGAGGCCGTGTCGTCGTGATCTGCTCCGACCAGATCGTCGGATATGTCGATGGAAACGTGCGAAGCGTCGTCAGTTTCCACCGCCAGATCGCCGAAATGGGCAGCATCAATGCTGTCACTGGCCACAAGAAAACTCATTGCACCGGAACTTTCGCGCGAGTGACTTTCATGGGTTTCATACGCGACGAGCTTCCAGGATGCATCATAGATGCTTGTTGAAGACGGGTGGTCCTGCTGTCCGGCTGTGAAGAGCTGGACCTCGTGCGTGCCGTTGTCGTGATCCGTCTGGATCCTGGAAATCTTGCCGTCCTCATCGTAATTCGTGCGGGACTGAAGCTTCCAGTCGACATAGGTCTCGACTTGGCTGACGGTATCCGTGCCGGGCACGAAGCTCGTCACCGTATTGAGACCGCTGTCGCCCGCGATATTGATCGCAGTCGTGCGGCCAAGCTCATCGAAATAGCTGACACTGACGAGCTTCCACGACGCGTCGTAAAAGGTCGAGGAGGAGGGATGATCCTGCTGCGCGGGCGTGAATGTCTGGAATTCATGCGTGCCGTCGCTGCGATCCGTCTGGATTGTGGATACCGCGCCGTTCTCGTCGTAACTGGTGCGGGACTGCAGCTTCCAGTCGACATAGACCTCGATCTGCGAGACGGTATCGGTGCCGGGCACGAAGCTCGTCAGCGTATTCAGGCCGTTTTCTCCCGCGGCATTGATGACCGTCGTCTGGCCGTTGGCGTCGAAATAGGTAACGCTGACCAGCTTCCAGGATGCGTCATAGGCTGTGGCGGAAACCGGATGAGCCTGATGATTGTCGTCATAGGTCTCGATCACGCGGCTGCCATCAGCCTCGACATGCTCGATGGTTGTGATGAGCCCCTTGGCGTCATAGGCATATTGAACCGAGGAAACCACCACGCCGTTTTCGATGATGACCTTGGAGTCCACCAGAGCCGAACCCGGGGGCGCGTAGGTGCTGGTCGTCTGTCCGGCCTCGCTATAGGTGGTGAGCGAGGCAAGCTTCCCGTCGGACGTCAGATGTTCCGACTTTGACAGCGCATCGCTCCCACTCTTGTAGGAGGTGATCGTCCGGCCGCCGTCGGCCTCGTAGGAAATCTGGCGCGTCGGATATCCCTTGGAATCGTAGCTCGTCGTGCCGGTGACGCTCCAGTTCGAAGAATATTCCGTCACGGACTGGATAATGCCGGTCTTGGCATTGAAGGTCGAAACGTCGTGGCTGCCATCCGCATTGTCCACCTGCCGGCCCGTCAGCTTGCCGGAGGCGTCGAAACTGTCGCGGCTGACCAATGCCCACGAAGCATTGTACACCTCGATCTTGGCCAGAACGCCGTCTGCGTAGCTTTCGTTGATGTGCTGACCGTCGATATGCTTGATGACATAATTCAGGCTGCCATCCGCATGATAGCTGCTTTCCTGATACGCATCATGGGCACCCGGGTCGTAGAGCTTTTCGATCGTGATGCCCTTGGCGTCGGTAATGCTTTCCTGGATACGCTGGTGGTCCGCATTGTAGACCGTCTCCGTCGCGGGATAAGCCTTTCCGGGCTCGCCATAGACGGTGACCGCCAGCCCGCCATCGGCGGCCATGATCGCTTTCGAACTCAGATTGCCATCGGTATCGAAAATGCTGCGCGAAACGAGGTCGCCGTTCTTCGTCAGGATATCGCTGAGCGTGACGGTCTTGCCATCCTGCGCGCGGACGTCGTGACGGACCGTACCGTCCTTGAGGACAGTCTCTGTAATGGTGGCGCCGGTATAGTTCTCAAGCACGTCCATCTGCGGGACGTCCAGAACGCCGAGGTCAGGCTGCACGGTATAGATATATGTGGGGTTGGCAGAGCCGGCGACCCAGTAGGACGCCGAGGTCCAGACATCGTCATTGGCCTGCAGATACGCCATCATCTTGTCGAGCGCTTCCAGTGCCTGCGGATTGTCCGCCACCCCGAATTCGCCGAGATACAGGGACACGCCGTTCGCTCTTGCCCATTCGGTGATGGCGGTAAGCCGCTCCACACCGATATCGGGCGAAACCACCCACTCATGCTGGCCGGACGTGTCGTCGAGATACTGATGGACCTCGATCGCAAAATTGTTGGCAGGATCGACGATCGCGCCCTCGGCGCCGATGATCTTGGCATTGTCGCCGCTCGTCCAACTCCATGCCCCCGTCCAGTCGACCCCCGGTACCAGCACCTGCTGGTTGGCCCCGGCATCGCGAATGGCGGCAATCGCGGCATTGCTCATGGCGAGCCAGTCGCTGGCGTTTTCCTGCTGAGGCTCGTTCATCAGTCCGAAGCGGACATTGCCGTCATCGGCGAACTCGCTGGCGATCTTGCTCCACAGATCGACGAACGAGGAGACCGGAACCTCTGCGCTGCCGATCAGCTTTTCATTGTATTTTCCGTAGTTATGGACATCCAGGATGACCGCAATCCCCTGGGATGCTGCGTAATCGACGACCTCATGTATGCGCTCAAGAAGATCGGCATTGAGCGGACCGTCGAGCGTGCTCTGGATCGTTTCCCAGAGAAAGGGCAGCCGGATATTGGTGAAACCCTTGGCGGCGAAATAGTCGATCTGGGACGCGGTCGGCACCATGTACTCGCCATCGAAAACCCAGTCCGATCCCCAAAGATTAATACCAAGATCCATCTGTCCATACTCCTTTTAAGTATGGGGCTGTTCTACGGATCCTCTTTGACTTTCAGGAAAAGATAACATTTAGAATTTTAATGATCTGAGATTTATTCGAATATTTACCCGCGAATTGGGCAGGTGAAGCTCTGCAATGGTAAACATATACTGTCTGGATTTATTGCAGGCGTGTGAGTGACAATCATATAAGGAAGAGTGTTCCGATTTAATATTGTCACCTATGAAGTGTTTAGGGGTGACGCCCCATCTCAAACTGTCGCCACCTTGCGTTTTCTGTCCGCATTCTTGCCTCCTGAAAGTTGCCGCAACACAAATCGTCCTGCCGGCTTTTCCAGCAGGAGATATGAAATATGGCTGACGATCAGCGAGGCGACGACTGCCGTCGTGGCGAATGCGATCGCCAAAACCATGCCATCCGAGCCGAAATAGGTCTGCAGCCAGCGCTGGAAGATCATGTGCACGGCGCTCAGGACAAAGGGATGCGCCAGATAGAGCGAATAGGACGCGTCGCCCGTGGCGACCAGCCAGGGCAGGGGCCTTCTGGCCAGGAACGTCTCCATGTTGAGCAGTGCAAGCAGAAGAAAGGCGGCGGGAACGCCGAAGACGATAAAGTTGATCCCCGAACTTTGCAGCCGCATCTCGGCATAAACAAGAGCGGCGACGCTCGCCAGAAAGATAGCGACGGCGGCGGGAAAGCCGATTTTCCAGCGCTGCCAGACCACCGATACGATCATCCCCATGACGAATTCGAGAAGAATTGTGCTGGTGAAGCGGCTGATGGCTGCCCAGGAACTGTCTGCGACAAGGCCGATCAGGATCGCGATCACGAAGAAGACCGAAACCGCGAGAAAGCGCATACGCCGATCCGACAAAAACAGGCTGAGTGCGAAGACGATGTAGAAATACATTTCGAGGTTCAGCGTCCATCCCTGCAGAAGGATGGGGTTCATCAGGCCTCGATGATCGGTGTAGGGAATGAAGAAATAGCTGCCGAGCAACGCCTCTGTGCTCAGTTCGATATTCGGTGTCCATGCGGGCGCGGTAAGTGCCAGAAGCACCAGCAGCGTCGTATAGAACCAGTAGGGCGGGACGATACGCGCTAGTCGTCGACGCATGAAATCTGTCGGAGACTGATCCTTCGATGTCTCCCACATGATAAAGCCGCTGATGACGAAGAAGATATCGACGCCGACCCCGCCGAAATGGGTCATTGATGCCGACTGAAATGCCGAAAAACCAGAGATATGCCCTATAACCACAAGTAGAGCGGCCGCCGCGCGAGCATACTGTACCGATATGAGCATTGCGGATTTCCGTTCTGTGTTGAATTACTTGTCTATATGATCGGTAATAGCGAAAACGGGAAAGGAAATCGTGAGTTATGGTTTCCGCCCATGATGACTGTATTTATCGGACCTCAGCAAGGTGTACAGGCGTAAGAAATTCGTGAAAGGCCCTATGCGCAAGATCAGACACCGGCAGGCATCATTGTGTTGCAGGCAGGGCTTTCCTTGAGGACCGCGACCTGATCTGGCGGGCCATCGCAAGGTTGGCCCATCTGTCGGTATAAAGGACAGCGGCGGACTGCACCGTTTACCGTATCCTTCGGGCCGCTTCGTCAGCGTGATGCCTTGGCGAAAGCCGCCTGAACGAATACGTCGATCTTCTGGAAATAATCCTTCTGATCCAGTGTCCGGCACGCCTCATAGGCGCTGCGGGTCAGTTCCAGCCGACGCGGATCGTCGTTCAGGAGATCCGATACAGCCTTCGCCATCGCCGCAGGATCCTCGACCGGCACGGAAAGTCCGTTGACCCCGTGATCTATGTATTCGCTGAGGCCTTCCACCGCCGTCGCCACGGTCGCGACGTTGAGGGCAATCGAGGTGCCGAGCCGGATATGGCCGGTACTCGTACCCTTTTCCTGAAGGCTGATGACGTTCACCTGTGCCTTGGACATCAGGTAGTTATGGTGAGATTCCGGGATATCCGACAGGACGATGGCATGGCCGTCGGAATTCAACGTATTGACCAGTTCGAGGTCCTTGCCCGCGCAGACGATCAGCAGCGGCCAGTTGCCGAGGCGCGACGCGGAGATGACGGTCGGCCAGTCGCAGCTCGAACGACCGGAGGAGAAGACGTAGCGATCCGGCAGACCTGAAACCTCGCGAGGTTCGGGAACGATCGGATAATAATGCAGCGGCCACTTGATGCTGACGATCCTCTCCCTGGCCACGCCATATCGGTCGGAAAACTGCGCCCGCTCGTTCTCCGTCATCGTCTGCATCGCAAGAACAGACCGGCTCATCGCAGGCCGGAAAAACGATTTCGTCAGGAATTTGAGAATTTTGGCGCGGGCATTCGACTTGTTCAGATTGGCGTAGTCGATGCATTCCAGCAGCACCACATTGCGTTTGCCCCGCAGCGCCTGAAAGATGCAGAACGTTCGTCCGTAGAGGTTCCATTCCGGCATCACCACCGAGAAATTCCGGGAGGCCCAGAGGAAGGCGAGCGAACGAAGAACATTGTTCTTCAAGATGATCTTGCACGTATTGTCGTTGAAGCGTTGCTTGATGAAATCTTCGAACTGGGTCGTAGGCGTAGCGATTTTTGGGCCGTACCAGAAGTCTATCAGGATTGCCTTTTGAGTGTCAGGAACGGTCATCTGGCTTCATCTCTCGAAATCTGGTGAGGTTTTGAGCAATCGATTGTCTGAATTGTGGGCTGGGCGGATCTCTAAAGAAGCGTTCCGTAAAGCGTGATCATGCGCTGCATGTAACCGTCGATATCGAAGTGTTGGGCATAAAGCGCCTTGCCATTATCCCTCAGGCGGTCGCGCAAGCCGGCGTCGGTCGCCATCGTCCTCAATGCATCCGTAAGCCCGTCGACATCGCCCGGCTGGACGAGCAGGCAGTCGTCGCCATGTCTCATCATCTCGCCGATCGAGCCGACCGGCGTGGCGATCACCGGCAGTCCGGCGCTCAAGGATTCGATGATCGCCATCGGAAACCCTTCCTGATAGCTCGGCAACACAAGCGCGCTGCGTGACCGCAAGAGACCGTGAACATCCTTGCCGGATACCCAGCCGGTAAAGTCGACACGCTCTGTTATGCCGAGTGCTCCCGCTTCCGCCTTGTAACGGTCGATCTGCCCGCCGCCGGCAAGCGTGAGCCGGATCGGAAACCCTTCGTTCTTCAGCCGTGAGACGGCCTGCAGCAACTCGCCCGCGCCCTTGCGGGGGGAGAGGTTCGCGACGATCAGAAAATGCCACGGATCGACGGCCTCGCTGCCCGCGCCGACATTTTCCGCCGCGTTGAAGCGCACGACCACCTTTCTCGGATCAAGATCCATCTCGTCGGTCAAAAGCTTGCGCCAGACGTCTCCCAGCACGATGTTGATGTCGGCGCCGTGAACCATCCGGCGCACGAGCGATTTCATCCGCGGCGAGGTCTCGCGGTAGAATGGCACCAGTTCCGCCCCATGATGATGAAGCACGACGCGCATGCCGAGCAGCCGTCCGAAGAGCTGAAAAATCCCCTTGCGCGGAAAACTCATTCGCTCCGACACCTGCAGGTGGAGAATGTCCGCACGTCCGGAAAGCCTCAGCGCAAGGATCTTGGCAAGACCGGCACCAATATAGAGCGGCGACCAGACGATCGAACCTTCCCCGCGCGGATCGATAGGCTCGACATGAATATCCCGGCGATTGTCCCTGATCCACCGTGTCATCATGCGCGTGACGGAACCGATCCCGCCGCCGCCTTTCACGCCGCCGGTCGAGACGATCACCACGCCGCGCGGCGATGGTCCGACACGAATAACCCTGGCGTTCTGAAGCGATGCTTCGAGCGTCCCCTGATACTTCATGTCTGGAAGCCCCGAAATAAGGATGATCCCGGCATCGGCCGGAAAGTGAAAGGAATGATTATCAATGGGGATATACTATCGGTTCGCTTCAGCGGGAAGTCCATTGTTCTTCGCGCGGCGGAAACGACTATTCTCAGTTAACGCTCAAAACATGGGCTCGCAGTAGAGCCGATAGTTTTCAGTTTTCCCGCATCGCCCGTTCCATCTGGTCGCTGATCGGCTTCATCAGATAGGCAAGTGCCGTACGCGGCTCCGACTTTATATAGGCCTCCACGGGCATGCCGGGGGTCAGCGCCAGATTGCCAAGCTTCTCGCGCTCTTGCGCAGAGATTGCGATCCGCGCCGAATACCAGCTCTCGCCGGTCTGTTCGTTGACGCTGACATCCGGCGAAAGGCTCTCCACCCGGCCTTCGATCTCGGATGTGGTTCTCTGGTTGAAAGCCGAGAAGCGCAGCCGTGCTGGCTGTCCGATGGAGATCTGATCGACGTCGGTCGGTTTCACCCGCATGTCGACAGTCAGCAAGTCGCGGCTCGGAACGATCGTCATCGCGGCTTCGCCGGGGCTCAGGAAGCCGCCGACCGTATGTGTCGAGAGCTGATGGACGACGCCATCGACCGGTGCGCGGATCTCGAGATGGGCGACCTGATCTTCAAGCGCCCGTCGCTGCTCCGCAAGCTTGACGAGCCTGCCTTCCGTGTCGAGAAGCTCGGTGAGAACTTCGGCCCGCCGATCCTTCTGAAGCTGCGCGATCTGTAGCTCGATTTCGGTGATCCGTTTGCCCGCCGTGGCTTCATCGGAGATAAATTGGCTGCGTTCGCCGCTAAGCTGCGCCACCGTGCGTTTGGAATCCGCCAGCCGCGAGAACTGAACCAGTCCTTCCTTGGCAAGGTTTTCGATCTTCTGGGCCTGCTGTTGGCTCCACGAGGCTTCTTCCGCATTGGCAAGCAGTCGTTGGCGCGTGCCGTCCCGCTGCTGCTCGATCTGGGCGATCTGCTCCTTGAACTGAGCCTTTTTGCTTTCGATCTGCTCGCGGCGAGCATTGAACAGAGAGGTCTCGGATTTCAGGCCGTCGATGAACAGCCTGTCGTCAAGCCTCGCCATCTGCTGCAGCGGATCGATGAGCTCGTCAGCGCCGTCGCGCTCGGCGACCAGCCGCAGACGCCGTGCGTCGAGCTGATCGATTTCCTTCGATGTCGCCGCCAGATTGGTGACTGCCTCGACCCCATCGAGGCGCACGAGGATGTCACCGGCACGAACCATGGTGCCGTTGCTGACACGGATTTCTCGAACGATACCGCCCTGTCCGTGCTGGATCTTCTTCGTGTTGCCTTCGACACCGACGACCCCGCTGCCAATTACGGCGGCGCTGATATTCATCGTCGCCGCCCAGCCGCCGGCACCGATCACGAGCGTTCCCAGCGTCACGCCGGCAAGCAGCATATAGCGTCTGATGTTCCGGTTGGCGGGGCTTTCCAATGCGGCTCTGGTCATGCGGTTCTCCGGACCTCGTCGGGCCTGGTCTTGAGTTTGCCGAGAACATCGTCACGCGGGCCAAAGGCGGTCATCGCGCCATTGGTGATGACGAGCAGGTGGTCGACGACCTTGAGCATGTTGGCGCGATGGGCGATGACGATGACGATCGAGCCCTTCTGGCGGACGGCCGTCACCGCGGATGCGAGTGCTTCCTCGCCTTCGGCGTCGAGATTGGAATTCGGCTCATCGAGCACGACGAGGAACGGGGTGCCGTAGAGCGCGCGGGCCAGCCCGATGCGCTGGCGCTGCCCGCCCGAAAGCGTGCCTCCGCCGGCGCCGACCTGCGTGTCGTAGCCGTTCGGCAGCGACAGGATCAGGTCATGGACATTGGCGAGCCTGGCTGCCTCCATGATTTTTTCCGGCGTCGCCGAAGAGGAAAAACGGCTGATATTGTCGGCCACGGTACCGGCAAAAAGCTCGACATTCTGCGGCATGTACCCGATCGACGGACCCAGTCGGTCGCTGTGCCACTGTGATAGCTCGGCGCCATCCAGCCGGATCGTGCCTTTCACGGCAGGCCATGCACCGGTCAAGGCGCGGCCCAGACAGGATTTGCCGCTGCCGCTCGGCCCGATGATGCCGATGCCCTGGCCGGCAAACAGGCTGGCCGACACGTTCTGGACAAGCACCTTGCCGCTTCCGGGCGCGGCGACCGCAAGACCTGCAACGGACAGCGAGCGGCTCGGCATCGGCAATTGCATCTCCGCAGTTTCCGGCTTGATCCGTTCGAAAGTGTCCTGCAGGCGTCGAGCCGATTGCCGTGCCGAGATGAAATTGCGCCACTGACCGGTCGCCATTTCGATCGGGGCCAGTGCCTTGGAGGTCAGCACCGATGCGGCGATGATGACGCCCGCCGATGCAAGCTGGTCGATGACCAAAAGCGCGCCGAGCGCCAGTATCCCGGATTGAAGCGCCAGCCGGAAGATCTTGGCGATGGCGGTAAAGGTTGCAGTCAGATTGCTGCTGCGAAGATTTTCCGCCGTGTATTTGTCGTGAACGCTTTCGATACGCTTCGCAAACGCCTCCCGCATGCCCATGGCGCGCAGTGTATCGGCGTTGCGGCGGCCCGCTTCGGTCAGTTCCCAGCGGTTGGCGAGATGCTGCGCCGCCTGCTTGCTCGGTTTTCTCAGCAGCAACTCGCTGCACAGCGTCAGGCTCAGGAGAACGACCGCACCCGCGACGACGGCAAGACCGAACAGGGGATGGAAGAGATAGAGAAGGAAGACGAAGACCGGAATCCACGGCAGATCGGCAATCGCGATCGGACCCGGCCCGCTCATGAACTGCCGTATCTGATCGAGATCCCGAAGCGGTGCCGATGACGCGCCGTCCTGTCCTGCAGCCGGCACGGCAAGCGTCGCCAGGATCGACGGCTCGCTCAGCTGTTCGTCGAGACGGCGGCCGATCTGCAGGAGAACTTTCGAGCGGAGAATTTCGATGACGGTCAGCACCGCATAAATGCCGGCAGCCAGAAGCGAAAGCGCTGCGAGCGTCGGAATGCTGTGGCTGGCCAGCACCCGGTCATAGACCTGCATCATGAAGAGCGGGCTGACGAGCATCAGGATGTTGCTGACGGCGCTCAGGACGGCGACGCCGATAAATGCCTGCCGCGTTGCCGAAAGAGCCGATCGGATCGAGGGTTGCCCGTTTGTCGTAGCCAAGCACTGCCTCATGAACGCACGATACCAAGGATGAGTAGCAAGGTTACGAGAAACGAGGTTCACATTTGATGAACAAGGCCGGATTCATTGGATTTTCAGGAAAACTGAAGTCGTTTTCGGGGTTTTGCATCTGGTCGCATCGCTCAATTCGGTGACCCGCAAGTGTTTGGCGGCGAGAAAAGGCCCATCAGCGTTAATAATAAATTAAAAAATCGTGTCTGCGCTTTTCAATTGCGTTGCTGTAAACATACTTCGATGGCAGATAGTGTCGCACATAATTATTACGACTTCGATTGAATATAGGGGCGTTCAATTTTGACTAGGGTACTCGCAATAACCTCTGGCGGGGGCCATTGGGACGAGATGATGGTCTTGAGGGAGGACCTGGCCGGCGTCGAAATGATCTACGCAAACACCTTTCCGGGGCTGGCGGAGAGCGCCGGGGTGGAAAAATGCTATCTTATCGAGGATTGTAACCGGGATACGCCCATGTCGGTCATCCGGTGCGCACGTGATATTTTCCGGGTGATCCGGCAGGAGCGTCCCGATCTCATCATCTCGACAGGTGCCGCACCTGGACTGATCGCGATCGTCATCGGCAAGGCCTTCGGTTGCCGTACGATCTGGGTCGAGAGCGTCGCCAATTCCATCGAGCTTTCCATGAGCGGCCGGCTCGCGGGCAAGTTCGCCGATCTGTGGCTGACGCAATGGCAACATCTTTCCCGTCCCAAAGGGCCTGTCTATTGGGGTAGCATCCTGTGATCTTGCTGACTGTCGGTACACAGCTGCCCTTCGATCGCCTTGTGCAGATCATGGACGCGATCGCGCCGGAGCTTCCCGACACGATCTTTGCCCAGATCGGTCGGGGTGACTACATTCCGCGCAACTTCGAACATTGCCGCATGGCCTCGCCGGATGAACTGGCGGAAAAGTTCGCCGGCGCCAGCCGAATCGTCTCGCATGCCGGAACGGGAAGCCTGCTGACGGCGCGCCGTCATCGCAAGCCGATCATCCTTTTCCCGCGCAGGGCGTCCCTGGGCGAACACCGCAACGACCATCAGCTTGCAACCTGCCAGCAGTTGAACGGCTCGCCGGGCCTGTCCGTGGCTTATGATGAAGCAGACCTGCACGCGCTGTTGCGTTCCGATACGGTTCCTGTGGCCGACGAGCCTGCGTCGCTCGCAACGGGATCCAGGCTTGGGCGCGGGATTGCCGATTATATCCGCCGGATCGACCATGAGGAACACTGATTGTTGCGGCCGAGAGTGACGCTCCGGCCTGCAAAACTTCTGTAACGGCCATGAGCTAAAGCCATATTTGTAAATGGGCTTACTCGAATTAAGGCCCTCTCGAATTAAGGCCTCCCTCGAATTAAGGATTGTCGGACGATATGAATTTCGAAAAACTGGATATTCCTGACGTCATTCTGATTGAGCCAAAGAAGTTCGGCGACAGTCGCGGTTATTTCATGGAGACATTCCGCCATTCACTGTTTGCCGAACATGTCGGTGATTACAATTTCGTGCAGGACAACCAGTCGCTTTCGGCCGAGGTCGGCACGGTGCGCGGCCTGCATTTCCAGCTGGATCCTAAGGCGCAGGGCAAGCTGGTGCGCTGCATCGCCGGCGCTTTGCTGGATATCGCGGTCGATATCCGCACCGGTTCACCGACCTATGGCAGGCATATCGCGGTCGAGCTGACGGCCGAAAACGACAGGCAGCTCTGGGTGCCGCCAGGTTTTGCCCACGGTTTCTGCACGCTCGTTCCCAATACCGAGATCAGTTACAAGGTGACGAACTATTACAGCGCCGAGCATGATCGTGGCCTGTTATGGAACGATCCGGCACTCGGTATCAGGTGGCCTGTCGATGCGGAGAAGGCAGCCCTTTCCGACAAGGACAGGAAGCAGCCGCAGCTTTCCGAGCTGGGTACCGCTTTTACCTATTGAGGCAATTTTGCCCGATCTTGCCCGGAAGGCAGCAGCAAGCCTGCCTTCCCAGACCTTCCTGCCGCGGCCATGATCCGCGATGATGTACGGAGAATTCGTCAGATGCGCGTAGTGGTGACAGGTGGAGCAGGCTTCATCGGATCGGCCCTGGTCAGGCACCTTGTCCTCGACAAGGGCTATGAGGTCCTCAATATCGACAAGCTGACCTATGCCGGTACGGAAACCTCGGTGAAGGCCGTCGGCAATCGTCCCGGCTACCGGTTCCTGCAGGCCGATATCTGCGACCGCGCGGCGATCGCGGAAGCGCTGGCAAGCTTCCGCCCCGACCGCGTCATGCATCTGGCCGCCGAAAGCCATGTGGACCGCTCAATCACCGGCGCCAAGGATTTCATCGATACCAATATCATCGGCACGTTCAACATGCTCGAATGCGCTCGCCAGTATTGGCTGACGCTCGAAGCAGCCGAAAAAGAGGCCTTCCGCTTCCTGCACGTCTCGACCGACGAGGTTTATGGCTCGCTTGGCGATGACGGGCTGTTCACCGAAGAAACCCCCTACGACCCGAGCTCTCCCTATTCGGCTTCGAAGGCCGCCTCCGACCATCTGGCCAAGGCCTGGGCGCGCACCTACGGTTTTCCGGTCGTGGTGTCGAACTGCTCCAACAATTACGGTCCGTACCATTTTCCGGAAAAGCTGATCCCGCTGATCATCCTCAACGCGCTCGATGGAAAGCAGCTGCCGGTTTACGGCAACGGCGCCAATATCCGCGACTGGCTCTATGTCGAGGATCATGCCCGTGCGCTCGATATCATCGCCGAGCGTGGCCGGATCGGTGAGACCTACAATGTCGGCGGCCGCAACGAGCGTCGCAATATCGATGTCGTCACCCGCATCTGCGAGCTGATGGATCAGCTTCGCCCGCAGGCCAAATCTCACGCGAGCCTGATCACCTATGTCACCGATCGTCCCGGCCATGACGCCCGTTATGCGATCGATGCGACCAAGCTGGAAACCGAACTCGGCTGGAAGGCGCAGGAGAATTTCGACACCGGCATCGAAAAGACCGTGCGCTGGTACCTGGAAAACGAGTGGTGGTGGGCGCCGCTTCGCAAGGGCTATGAAGGCAACCGCCTCGGGCTGCTCGATGCCGACAAGAAAGCGCCCGCCAAGGACGTCTCGGCATGAGTGCGGCCAGGCGCATGGTCGTCACCGGCCGGGAAGGGCAGGTTGTCCTGTCGCTTCTCGAACGCGGTGCCAACGACGGTCGCTTCGAAGTAATCGCGCTCGGCCGTCCGGAACTCGACCTGTCCGCACCGGAGACGATCGAGGCTGCACTGCGGGAGGCGCGACCGGACGTGATCGTTTCGGCAGCCGCCTATACCGCCGTCGATCAGGCCGAAACCGATGAAGAGGCGGCGACCGTCATCAACGGCGTGGCGGCTGGCAAGATTGCGCAAGTCGCTGCCGCACTCGGCGTCCCGGTCATTCACCTCTCCACCGACTATGTCTTTGATGGCTCGAAGACCGAAGCCTATGTCGAGAGCGATCCGGTCGCACCGATCGGCGCCTATGGTCGCTCGAAGCTTGCCGGTGAGCAGGCTGTCGCTGCGGCAACCCAGAACCACGCCATCCTTCGCACGGCCTGGGTCTATAGCCCGTTCGGCAAGAATTTTCTCAAAACCATGCTCAAGCTCGCCGAAACACGCGACAGCCTGAATGTGGTCGACGATCAGGTCGGCAACCCGACTTCGGCGCTCGATATCGCCGATACGGTTTTGACCGTCGCATCCAATCTTCTTGGCAGCGACGATCCAGCCCTGCGCGGCACCTTCCACATGACCGGAACGGGTGAGGGCAGCTGGGCGGATTTCGCCATCGAGATTTTTGCGCGGTCGAAGCTGGCAGGCGGCTCGACGGCAGAAGTCGGTCGCATTCCGTCGAGCGCCTATCCGACGCCGGCAAAACGGCCAGCCAATTCACGGCTCGACTGCAGCCTTCTTGAATTGCGGCACGGCACACGACTTCCCGACTGGAAACAGTCCACAGCCATCATCGTCGAGCGACTGGCTCGAACCTAAAAGATAAGGGCGATACGCATGAAGGGTATTATTCTCGCAGGCGGCAGCGGCACGCGGCTTCACCCGATGACAAGGGTTGTCTCGAAGCAGCTTATGCCGATCTATGACAAGCCGATGATCTTTTATCCGCTGTCGACGCTGATGCTGGCCGGCATCCGCGAGATCCTGATCATCTCGACGCCGGCAGACATGCCGCTGTTCGAGCGCCTTCTGGGCGACGGCTCGCAATGGGGCATCTCGCTCAGCTATGCGGTCCAGCCCTCGCCGGATGGTCTGGCGCAGGCCTATATCATCGGCGCGGATTTCATCGGCGACAGCCCGTCCTGCCTCATCCTCGGCGACAATATCTTCTACGGTCACGGGATCACCGAACTTCTGACCAATGCGATGAAGCGGTCCGAAGGGGCAACCGTCTTCGCCTATCACGTCAACGATCCGGAACGCTACGGCGTCGTCGAATTCGACACGTCGATGCGTGCCGTCTCGATCGAGGAAAAGCCGGCAGCGCCGCGTTCCAGCTGGGCGGTCACCGGCCTCTACTTCTACGACAAGGATGTGGTCGAGATCGCCGCCAACTTGCAACCGTCGCCGCGCGGCGAACTAGAGATCACCGACGTCAACCGCGCCTATCTCGAACGCGGCGCCTTGAATGTCGAACAGATGGGCCGCGGTTATGCCTGGCTCGACACCGGCACCCCCGACAGCCTGCTCGAAGCCTCCGAATTCGTCGCGACGCTGGAACGCCGCCAGGGCTTCAAGATCTGCTGCCCCGAGGAAATCGCCTTCCGTATGGGCTTCATCGATCAGGCGGGTCTCGCCAAACTCGCAGAATCCTACGGCAAAAGCGCCTATGGAAAATACCTGCGGGAAAAAGTGCTCGAAGGCTGATCACGGTCTTATCCGGCGCGGTGCCAATGCCGCGTCGGCTCTTTAACTGCATCGCGGGGCGCGTGTGTTCAATCTCAGGCATATTGCCGTCAATCTTCTCGGGTCTGCTTTACCGATCCTCATCATCCTCATCACGGTCCCGCTTTATCTTCACGCCATCGGCGCCGAAAAATACGGAGCGCTGTCGCTCGTCTGGATCGTCTTCGGATATTTCGGCATTCTCGATTTCGGCATTTCTAGATCGGTGACCACGGCGATCAGCCGCTCCGAGGGACGGGAGGCAAAGGCCGATATCATCTGGTCTGCCGCTGCGCTCAACACCACCTGGGGCGCGCTGATCGCGATTGTCGGCGGAGGCGCATTCTTCCTCTACGCAGCCTACAGCGAAAGCCAGATGGTCGGCGATGTGGCAACCGTGCTTCCCTGGATGATGATCGGCATTCCGGTTTTGATGATCACCTCCACCTTGAATGGCGCGCTCGATGGCGAGGAGCGTTTCAAGATGGCCAACAGCCTGCAGCTTGTCGGCTCGATCCTCTACCAGATCGTGCCTCTGCTCACGGCCTATTATGTCTCCGATCATCTGCCGGATCTGATCGTCGCCGTCATCCTGTGCCGCTTCGTGCTGCTGGTATTGTACGCCATTGTGGTCGGCCGCCTGTTCGATCTCGTGGCGCTGTTTTCCGTGTCGAAGTCCACCATGATTTCGCTGCTGAAATTCGGCTCTTCGATCGCCGCCGTGAATATCCTCGATCCGATCTTCACCCGCATCGATCAGGTCATCATCGCCCGTTTCGCCGGCGCTGCGGATGTCGCGGCCTACAGTATCGCGGTAAACTCGATCGGCCGGCTGGGAATTCTGCCGATGGCGTTGTCGCGATCGATCTTCCCGAAGCTCTCGACGGGAACCGCCGATGACCACCGCGAAGCGCTGTTTTCCTCCAAGAGCAAGATCATCTGGATCTGGTTCGGCATCTGCGGCGCGGCCATCGTGGCGAGCGATCTCGTCTATTACCTGTGGCTGAGGGATCCGATCTATGCCGAGGTTAGTGCGGTCGCAAAGGTCTATGCCGTGGGGCTGTGGGCCAATTGCCTCGGCATCCTTCCCTATACAGCCCTGCAGGCCTGGGGCCGTTCCACGACGATCCTGAAGGTGCATCTTCTCGAAATGCCGTTCTACCTGGCGGCGCTCGTGGTGCTGACCTATTATTACGGCACGCTTGGCGCCGCCATAGCCTACGGTTTCCGAAGCTATGCAGACTACATCATCCTGTGGAAGATGTGCGGCTATCCCGTTCGTCGCCAGGGCATGTTCACAGCCCTGCTGCTCGCCCTTACCGTTCTGGCCCTTGCAATGCACCAGTTCGGCTGAGGCCGTTTCAACAGGAGCGGGAAGGGCGCACGAGTTGGGGAGCGTGCTTTAGAGCATGTTTCGCAAAAGTGTGCAGCGGTTTTGCGCTAAAGACATGCGATAAACTAAGAAGCTAAAGCGTTTAGAGCGAATCCGAAGGATCGCGACACGCTTTAGCGAACAGTCAGCCATTCTTCGATGACGTCGGCCCACTTCAAGGGGATCTGGATCTTTTCCCAGGCCTCCGGGGCATTGGCGGAGATTGTGCTGTAAAGCTGAGCGTTGGCCAGAAGTGCGTCGATCTTGGCGGCGAACTCGTCGCCATCTCCGCCGCGGAACATCAGGCAACTGAAACCGTCCTCGATATTCTCCAGGAACATCGGGTGGTCGGATGCCACCAGCGGCGTTCGGGAGCAGAGCGCCTCATAAATCGTCAGCGGCAATCCTTCCGAATATTCATGGCGGCTCGGCACCACGACGATGTCGGCCTCGGCCATGGCCGGAACCATCTCGCTGTTCGGAATGAGGCCCTTGAAGGCCACCTCGGCCCCTATGCCGAGCGTTCGTGCAAGCTGCGTCAGCCTGTCGGTTTCCCCCCGGCCATAGAGATCGAGCGTGATCGGCTTGCCCTCCCGCTTCAACCTGGCTGCCGCATGCAGGAGATCGTCGACGCCTTTGGCGGCACTGAGAAGGCCGGCATACATGATCTTGCGGCCTCGAGCCGCGGTCTTCGCCTCTCTCTGATACGGTGTATCCTGCGATGGAAAATCCCAGGCGGCGACCTTGTCCGCAGGCACGCCGATCTCGATCAGTTGCCGCGCGGCGCGTCGCCCGTGATTGGCCACGCGCGTGATGGTCCGGGATTTGAGATAGTGGGCGATCACCCGCCGTTTGAAACGCTCCTTCAGGGTTTTCGCCGGAAAGGAATCGGCCAGAAGCGCCAATGTCGGCAGCCCTGCCTTCACCGCCCATCGCAGCAATATCGGGTTCGGCAGACGCAGTATCAGGCGATCCGGATTGGTCTTGCGGATGAGACCGAGAACCGTCGATGCGCTGAAATGGTCCTGAAACCCGGCGCCGATGGCACGCGCTCCGCTTGGAAGGACGGTGTCATAGGCTTCCGACGTCAGGCCGGTGATCGTGGTCACGTTATAGCGCTTTGCCAGATTCTGGACGTAATCGACCGTATACCGCTGCGCCCTGTAGGTTTCCGTGCCATCCTCGGCAAGCCGTAGCGCCGCCTCGCGGAAATCACCGGCATATTGAACTATAACAAGATTTTCTTTCTGAAGAGACATTGCCGGATCGATCTTTCGTCTTTGATTGTTGACGCGCCCAAAAGTCTATCCAGCATATCTCCTATATTTCTCGTGAATGCAGGGCGATATTGAGATCTTTTTCAAGGTTAGGCTCTCACTTTTTCTGCGGCTTCAACCTTCGAGCGTTTTGAAGAAAAATACCCGCAACAATGATAGCCAGAATGCCTGCCGCAGGTGTAATGTCGGTAGATATCGAGAGGCTTTTCGTGTCTGGGGGGATGCGAATGTACAGCGATTCATTTGCGATCAATGCTGCATACTTTGGTCGACGGGCGATGAAGTGGGCCATCGGAAAAGACCACCTTACCCGCAAGGACGTAAACCTTCCAAAACGTCGCCTCGGGACACGATATGGCGGATGGTTCGTTTACGAGATGCCTCTTGGGGAAAATCCGGCTCCGGTCGTGCTGTCCTTCGGGATCGGCAACGATATCTCCTTCGATCTCGAATTGATCAGGAAGTTCAACGCGACTGTCTACGCATTCGACCCGACGCCGATGAGCCTCGACTGGTTGAAGACGCAGAACCTGCCGGATCGTTTTGTGGCTTTCCCGATCGGTGTCGCTGCGGTCGATGGTGAAATCGAGTTCGGCCTGCCGCAGCGGGAAGGGTGGGACAGTTATTCGGTGCTAGACAAGCGCCGGGGCAGTGTAAACTGCCCGGTCAAGACATTGCAGTCCATCATCGACATGACGACGCAGGATAAAGAGATCGATCTCCTGAAAATGGATATCGAAGGCTCGGAATTCGAAGTTCTGGACGACCTGCACACACTGACGATCCGCCCGAAGCAGCTTCTGGTCGAATTTCACTATCACGAAAAATCGATGGAAAAGAAGCATCACGATGTCCTGAGACACATCGAGCTGCTGAGACGGGACGGGTATCTCGTCTACGATATTTCTCCCTGGGGCAGAGAGTTTTCGCTGATCCGCAGCGATGTTCTGTCCAGATAGCTGGAACCTGTCGGTATCCCGCTCCGGCGGAGCGGGACAAGAGGCAATGACGATCAAGCTCAGGCTGTCAGCAGATACAGTAGCGCCGGTCCCTTGTTGTTGACGATCATTTCGGCACCGAACCATTCGAGGTGAAGCCCGTCCCGCGTCGTGTAGCCGGCCGTGGTGAAGCTCGTTCCGGCAGCGACCGCGTTGGGGCTGGGGAAGCCGCTATGAATGCGATTGACCTCATAGGTTCCCACTCCGCCCGTGGTGCCGGTGAGCTGGCGAACGATCCACAGGCTGGTCGCAGCCACCGTGGCGCTGATCGGCACGCCCACGCCAAGGGCGGGGCCGGATGCGACGGCCGAGACGGTCAGGGTCGTGCCGGACAGTCCGGCGGTAAACAGCGTCGGTGTATAGGAGGCATCGTTGGGATTGCGCGTAACCGGGTATTTTCCTTCGCGGGCCGGATCGAGACCGTCCGCCGCATCCCAGCAGTAATCCTCGCCGGCGATTCCCTTGCGGACAAGATTGTTGAACTCGGCAACGGGTTGGGTCGTGATCGCCTGGTTGGCCTTGGTCACATAGCCGTCGGTGCTGCTGGTTCGCGGATAAAGCGTTTCGCCGATCACCACGATCTCCGGTGACAATCCCTTGATCCATGTCGCGAACGTTGTGCGGCGGCCGGCAAGAACGACAGCCGTGTCGGCCGTGTCGTTGATGCCGTATTCGTTGATGGCGTGGGTCCAGTAACCGGCGGCGATCAACTGCCCCAGATAGGTGTGGTTGCCGGAATTCCAAACGGAAAGCAATGTGGCCGCCATGCCATGGTTGGTGTAGCCATGGTTCCTGCCGAGAATGACGCATTCGATGCCGGCGTCGCCATTCCGGTCGTTGATATAGGTTCCGCCTGCAGTGCGGCTCGTGCCGAAAATGATCGGCGCAGGTTCGCGGTGCTCCGTGGCGATGACGATCGGAAGGTAAAGACTGCCGTTCGCAGCGCCGACAACTCCTCCATTGGTGTGATCTGCCAGTACGCCGGTGCTGATATCCATGAAATCGCCGGGCGCAACGCCGTAATCGGAATTGTTGCCGCCCGCCATCTGCGTCCAGTTGATCCCCGAAGGAATGTTGACGAGAGGCCTTAGCCAGAATTTCGCGCCGCGCGGCACCGTGACGTTGAATGTCAGCGCGAGATTGCCGGAAGGGAAGGCAACTGCCGCAGCGCCCGCCGCGATGCATTCGTTGGCAAGCGTGAACACGCCCGCTGGATATTCCAGTGAAACTTTCAGCGATCCGGCCCCCGTTGACGCCTCCGAAGCGTTGCTCATTCTCCAGTTGGGATAAACCACCCGGGGATTGGTGAGCCTTCGGCGCGCAACGTGGCCGGTAATCGCTCGAAGCCACGCAAGAGAGGCATTCCAGGTCAGGGGCGGGAAGCAGCGGGTCGCGGCCTGACGGTATGCCGGCGCGCGGATGGGGAGGAGTTCGCTCATGCTGCGTTCCTTACGAGTTCGATGACGGGTTGATTGTTTTCGCGTGTGGCGGCGCCGCGCTCTGTGACGGCGCCCCAGCGATAGCCCGGCGGCGGCGGATAGGGCGGTGCGATGGCAGCCTTGTCCGTCAGGATTATCGCGGCACTGGTGGTGGAAAAGCCAAGGTCAAGCATCGAAGCCACTCCCTGCTTTTCTTCCTGGCATGTCCTGCTGGCCTGTTTCCCGGTTCATCCTGCCATCCCTTCTGATCCGCATCGTGTTGATGCTGGTTATGATCCTAGAAGGGGTGCGACCGACGGGGACGATTCGCGGTATGAAATTGAGAAAGCCGTTTGAAGGAAGCGGCCGAGCCATTGATTCTTAAGGGCTTTGGGAGCGCCTTTGTAAGGCGCATGATTCTGCGCCATCCCCGCCTTCAAGGCGATCGGGGGTGTTTTCGCGATAGGCCTGATGCACCGGACGACAGGATCGCAAGTGCGTTGCCACACCCCATCATTTACTCAGTCGGAAGATGTGCGGGTAATCATCGGGAGATCGGCGATGCGGACTTCATGCGTGATTCAGACCGCTTTCACCGACAATCAATTGAGAAAGCTGCGATTTCCGCGGCGATCGATCGTCTCGAGTCGCTTTCCGTCCGTATAGACGGTTACGCATTCGTTCCTGCGCTGCTGCAGCACGCAGATTTCTCCATCGCTGATCTTGTAGCCGATCCGGCTGCCCACCCGGTACTGGTAGCCGTTCTTCCCGTCCTTCAGATCGGCGGTCTTCGTCAGCGTCTGCCGGATTTCCGTCGCCGTTGCGGGACGAAGCTTGGCTGCATCCTTTGCAGCGGCTGGCGAAACCACGAATGCAGCGGCAAGGAGAAGGGGGAGGCGGGCAATGCGCATCTGGTCGGCTCTCTCACGAATCTGATGTGGCTGCCGGCAAAACAATGTCCGCAGCCCGTTGCTTACGCCTGCATATCACAGGCCCGGAGCAACGGCAGCGTCGATTCTGCAACGAAAGACACAGATCCGTCGGATCAGGGCGCAAAACGCGCGATCAGCAATGCTGCAATTATTTGGTTCTAAAGAAGGGAAGGAATGGTGGGCGATGAGAGACTCGAACTCCCGACATCCTCGGTGTAAACGAGGCGCTCTACCAACTGAGCTAATCGCCCTTCGCGAGGTCGGATCGTGTCCGCCGCGTCGGTGGCCGTGATCTATGCGGATCGCGAAAAAACCGCAAGAGCCTTCATGGTGTTTTTTTGAATTTTTCGTCGCAAACCCATAAAAAAGTGTGCGGATTGGGAAAACATCGACGGCGTCATCCTTTTGTCTTGAAACCTGCTTGACACCCGATCTCGAACCTCTTAGACAGCCGCCAACCGAGCGATTGAGGTCGCCCGGCCAAGAGGTTTCCCTCCTCGGAGGTGAGTTTCTTGAAGAATGTGCGGGTGTAGCTCAGTTGGTTAGAGTGCCGGCCTGTCACGCCGGAGGTCGCGGGTTCGAGCCCCGTCACTCGCGCCATTCTTCTCTCACTGATTAATCGGTTGACCCCGGTTGATCCGCCGTAAAAGGCAAAATGCGCGGGTGTAGCTCAGTCGGTTAGAGTGCCGGCCTGTCACGCCGGAGGTCGCGGGTTCGAGCCCCGTCACTCGCGCCATTCACTCTCTTATCCTCCATGTTGTATGTGTCGATGCCGTGTTCTCGGCGTCGTGTTGTCGTTTGTTGTTCCGTGTTTTGCGGTTCGCACTGCGCAGCTCTTGCCTGTTCGGGGCGTTTTTTATTCATCCCCACCGAGATAATCTGGCCCGCCGTTCGCAATCGCGTGATCGGCCGGATTTGTGTGGGCGTCTTTGTCTCGGTTTCGGCTATGCTTCCGGCGTGGGTTGATCTTCTCGTAATGCGCGAATGAGCGTTTGCGGTGGGAGCGTTTCGTCTGTGTTTTCGGGCGGCTATTGCAACCGTTGGGATTGTTTTGCCTGTTCTTTTGTTCTGCGAGGAATTGTCGCACAGCCTGTTTTCCGTCGATGGAATTGGCAAAGCGCAATTCCGCTGCAAACGTTGAGTTTTTCGCTCCTGTTAATAACTTTTTGCGAAGCTTTCGGTGCTTTCGTCTCGCTGTTTTTCAATCGTTTCAGGCTTTCCTGCGCCCTCTGCGACGTTTTGTCGTCTTCCACACCTCTATGCGTGTGAGGTGGCTTGTTAAAGCACTTGCGTGGGAAACGTTGCTACGATAGTCACGGCTTGTTGCAATGCACGTTCGCTTGCCCGCGCATTGCCTAAAAATGCGTCGTTCGGCACTTCTTGCAGGCAGGGGTTGGATATCATGAGTGAACTTCTCGCGTCTTACATCCCGATCGCGATCTTTATCGGAATCTCCATGGTTATCGGCCTGGCGCTTTTGATAGCGCCCTTTGCCGTCGCCTATAAGGCTCCCGATTCTGAGAAGCTGTCGGCATACGAGTGTGGCTTTAACGCATTCGATGACGCGCGCATGAAGTTCGATATTCGATTCTATCTCGTGTCGATTCTCTTCATCATCTTCGACCTCGAAGTGGCGTTCCTCTTCCCCTGGGCTGTGTCCTTCGGGGAAATCGGCTGGTTCGGCTTCTGGTCGATGATGGTCTTCCTTGCTGTTCTGACGGTCGGCTTTATCTACGAATGGAAAAAAGGAGCTCTGGAATGGGAGTAGTCGATAGCGGCAGCACCCTCGTTGCGCCCCAGCCGAAAGGCATCATTGATCCCAATACCGGCAAGCCGATCGGTAGCGACGACGCATTTTTCGGCGAGATCAACAATGAGCTCGCCGACAAGGGCTTTCTGGTCACCTCGACGGACGAGCTGATCACCTGGGCCCGTACCGGCTCGCTGATGTGGATGACCTTCGGTCTTGCCTGTTGCGCGGTCGAAATGATGCAGCTTTCCATGCCGCGTTACGACGTCGAGCGTTTCGGCTTCGCGCCGCGCGCTTCACCGCGCCAGTCCGACGTGATGATCGTTGCCGGCACGCTCACCAACAAGATGGCGCCTGCACTCCGCAAGGTCTATGACCAGATGCCGGAACCGCGTTACGTCATTTCTATGGGTTCCTGCGCCAATGGCGGCGGGTATTATCATTATTCCTATTCGGTAGTGCGCGGATGTGACCGCGTCGTGCCGGTGGATATCTATGTGCCGGGCTGTCCTCCCACGGCGGAAGCACTGCTTTACGGCGTGCTCCTGCTGCAGAAGAAGATCCGCCGCACCGGCACGATCGAACGCTAGGGGCCTTGGAGGATATCATGACCGAAGCCCTGAGCGAACTGTCCACCTATATCCGCGAGGCGCGCCCGTCGCTGGTCGAGGACGTCGTGCTGGCCTATGGCGAGCTGACGCTTGTCACGACCGGCGCCGGTATCGTCGAGCTGATGACCTTTCTTCGCGATGATGCCCGTTGCGGTTTCGTCAGCTTCATCGATGCCTGCGGTGTCGACTACCCGGCCCGCGTCAAGCGTTTCGATGTGGTCTATCACCTCCTGTCGCCGAAGCAGAACCTGCGCATCCGGGTCAAGCTTGCGACAGCGGAGGAAGAACCTGTGCCGTCGATTACCCCGGTTTTCCCGGGTGCCGACTGGTTCGAACGTGAAGCCTGGGATATGTACGGCATCCTGTTCACCGGCCATCCCGATCTTCGCCGCATCCTTACCGATTACGGCTTTGAAGGTCATCCGCTGCGCAAGGATTTTCCGACCACCGGTTTCGTCGAGGTCCGTTACGACGACAGCCTCAAGCGCGTCGTCTACGAGCCCGTCGAACTGCGCCAGGAATTCCGCAGCTTCGACTTCTTGAGTCCATGGGAGGGCCCCGAATACGTCCTTCCGGGCGATGAGAAGGCCAATACCTGAGACTGGCGCATACGCGCGCCGGGCTGATACATTTTCTTTCGCTTGACGCCTTGCGGGCACGGAGCAAGCAGCATGACAGAACACAACGTTCGTAACTTCAATATCAATTTCGGGCCGCAGCACCCTGCAGCGCACGGCGTTTTGCGTCTTGTGCTGGAGCTCGACGGCGAAATTGTGGAGCGCGTCGACCCGCATATCGGTCTTCTGCACCGCGGCACCGAAAAGCTCATCGAGACGAAGACCTATCTTCAGGCCGTCCCTTATTTCGACCGCCTCGATTATGTCGCGCCGATGAACCAGGAGCATGCCTTTGCTCTGGCCGTCGAAAAGATGCTCGGTCTGGAAATCCCGATCCGCGGCCAGCTCATCCGCGTCCTTTATTCGGAAATCGGTCGTATCCTGTCGCATCTTCTGAACGTCACGACCCAGGCCATGGACGTCGGCGCGCTGACGCCGCCGCTCTGGGGTTTCGAAGAGCGCGAGAAGCTGATGGTGTTTTACGAGCGTGCCTGTGGTGCGCGCATGCACGCAGCCTATTTCCGTCCCGGCGGCGTCCATCAGGATCTGCCGCACGAACTGGTCGAGGATATCGGCGCATGGTGCGATCAGTTCCCGTCCAAGCTGGACGATATCGACGATCTTCTGACCGGCAACCGCATCTTCAAGCAGCGTAACGTCGATATCGGCGTCATCGATATCAACGATGCCTGGGCACGAGGCTTTTCCGGCGTGATGGTCCGTGGTTCTGGTGCCGCCTGGGACCTGCGCCGCGCGCAGCCATACGAATGTTATTCCGACCTCGAATTCGACATCCCGATCGGTAAGAACGGCGACTGTTACGATCGCTACCTCATCCGCATGATCGAGATGCGCGAGAGCTGCAAGATCATGAAGCAGTGCGTCAACCGCCTGCTGAGTGACGCAAAGACTGGCCCGTTCTCGGCCACTGACGGCAAGGTCGTGCCGCCGAAGCGCGGTGAGATGAAGCGCTCGATGGAAGCGCTGATCCACCACTTCAAGCTTTATACCGAAGGTTACCACGTGCCCGCCGGCGAAGTTTATGCCGCCGTCGAAGCGCCCAAGGGCGAATTCGGCGTCTTCCTCGTCGCCGATGGCACCAATAAGCCCTACCGCTGCAAGATCCGTGCTCCAGGCTATGCCCATCTGCAGGCAATGGATTTCGCCTGTCGCGGCCATCAGCTGGCGGACGTCTCGGCGGTGCTGGGCTCGTTCGATATCGTGTTCGGTGAGGTAGACCGCTGATGGCATCCGTCGTTGCGATCATCCTTGCCAATGCCTGCGAAACTGCTTTTGCGGTGGTCTCGCGGCGTGTCTCAATAAACTGATAAGGCGTGAGAAAGAATGTCCGTTCGTCGACTAGCCGAAGAACAGTTCCAGCCCGCTAACTTCGCCTTCAACGAAGAGAACGCGGCCTGGGCCGAGGCAACGATCAGGAAATACCCGGAAGGCCGGCAGCAGTCGGCCGTCATCCCGCTGCTCATGCGAGCGCAGGAGCAGGAGGGCTGGGTCACCCGCGCCACGATCGAGCATGTCGCGGCCAAACTCGACATGGCCTATATCCGCGTCATGGAAGTGGCGACCTTCTACACCCAGTTCCAGCTGAAGCCGATCGGCACCCGCGCCCATATCCAGGTTTGCGGCACCACGCCCTGCATGCTGCGCGGCGCCGAAGAGCTGATCAAGGTCTGTCGCAACAAGATCCATCACGATCCGCTACAGCCGAATGCCGATGGCACGCTTTCCTGGGAAGAGGTCGAGTGTCAGGGCGCTTGCGTCAACGCACCGATGGTCATCATCTTCAAGGACGCCTACGAAGACCTGACGCCCGAGCGCCTTGAAGAAATCATCGATGCGTTCGAGGCGGGCAAGGGAGCCGAGATCAAGACCGGCCCGCAGATCGATCGTCATCTGTCCGCACCGATCGGTGGCGCGGTCACGTTGAATGACGAGATCAAGCCGGTCCGCACCAATCTCGAACCGCAGCCTGAACCGGTCGCCGATGCGGCGTCGGTGCCGCCAGCAGATGCCGCCCATCCGAAGGACACGGCGCCTGAGACCGATCCCAAGCTGAAGACGCCGGTTACAGCACCGAAGGCTGCCGAAGCAAACGCCAAGGCAACGGAAGACAAGCCGGCGGCGGAAGCTTCCAAGGCAGAAGCCGCGGTTGACGTCGCCAAGGCTGCGCCCGTTGTAAAATCCGAAAAGCCGTCGCTGGAAGACAAGAACCGCCCGAAAGGCATCGAGAAGCCGGAAACGGTTGACGACCTGAAGCTGATTTCCGGCGTCGGTCCGAAGATCGAGGGCACGCTCCACGAACTCGGCATCTACACCTTCGCGCAAGTTGCATCGTGGCAGAAGGCCGAGTGCGAATGGGTGGACGGTTACCTGAATTTCAAGGGCCGCATCGACCGCGACGACTGGATCAAGCAGGCAGAGGCGCTCGCCAAGGGTGGCGAAGCCGAATACATTAAAATCTTCGGCAAGAAACCGCGCTGAGGGAAGAGCAGATGGCGGAAGTCACCAACGATCTGATCTACGAAGTCTTGAAATCGATGCAGGGACGTTTGTCCAACATTGAGTACAAGCTCGTGGACGTTGATAACCGCCTGAACTCGCTTTCGACGCAGATGAACGCAGTGCATTTGGACGTTTCGAATATATATCAAACTCTTGGACGGTTGGACGCGCGCATCACGCGCATCGAAAAGCGCCTCGACATCATCGAAGAACCGGCGGAATAGCCCATGCTCAAAGATCAGGATCGCATCTTCACCAACATCTACGGCCTCAAGGACAAGTCCTTGAAGGGCGCGATGAGCCGTGGACACTGGGACGGCACCAAGATCATCATCGAGAAGGGCAGGGACTGGATCATCAACGAGATGAAGGCATCCGGCCTTCGTGGTCGTGGTGGCGCAGGCTTCCCGACCGGCCTCAAATGGTCCTTCATGCCGAAGGAAAACGATGGCCGTCCGCATTATCTCGTCGTCAATGCCGACGAATCCGAGCCGGGCACCTGCAAGGACCGCGAAATCCTGCGCCATGATCCGCATACGCTGATCGAAGGCTGCGTCATCGCCGGCTTCGCCATGGGCGCACACACGGCCTATATCTACGTCCGCGGCGAATACATGCGCGAGCGTGAGGCTCTGCAGGCGGCGATCGACGAATGCTACGACGCGGGCCTCCTCGGCAAGAACAACAAGAACGGCTGGGATTTCGACGTCATCGTGCATCACGGCGCCGGCGCCTATATCTGCGGTGAAGAGACGGCGCTGCTCGAAAGCCTAGAGGGCAAGAAGGGCCAGCCGCGCATGAAGCCGCCGTTCCCGGCGAACATGGGCCTCTATGGCTGCCCGACCACAGTCAACAACGTCGAATCGATCTCGGTCGCGCCGACGATCTTGCGTCGCGGCGCCTCGTGGTTCTCCTCGATCGGCCGTGCCAACAATGTCGGCACCAAGTTGTTCATGGTCTCCGGCCATGTCGAGCGTCCCTGCACCTTCGAAGAGGCAATGGGGCTCTCCTTCCGCGAGATCATCGAACACCACTGCGGCGGCATTCGCGGCGGCTGGGACAACCTGCTCGCCGTCATTCCCGGCGGCGCATCCTGCCCGATCGTACGCGGCGAAGACATGGCCGACGCGATCATGGATTTCGATGGCATGCGCGAGGTGAAATCTTCCTTTGGCACCGGCGGCATGATCGTCATGGACAAGTCGACGGACGTCATCAAGGCGATCTGGCGTATCGCGGCCTTCTTCAAGCATGAGAGCTGCGGCCAGTGCACGCCGTGCCGCGAAGGCACCGGCTGGATGATGCGCCTGGTGGAACGCATGGTCCGCGGCAACGCCCAGAAGCGCGAAATCGACATGCTGTTCCAGGTCTCCAAACAGGTCGAAGGCCACACGATCTGCGCGCTCGGTGACGCGGCTGCATGGCCGATCCAGGGCCTGATCCGCAATTTCCGCGCCGAGATCGAAGCTCGGATCGACCAGTATACATACAATGCGACGTCTGAAGGCGCCGTCATGGAGGCGGCCGAATAATCCCGCGAGAGGCGGATTTTCGGTTGTTGAAATGCACTATTTCCGGGTTTGAACGGCTCGGGTTGAACACAGGACGTAAGTGATACGATGGCAAAGCTGAAGGTTGACGGCAACGAAATCGAAGTTCCTGACCATTTCACGCTGCTTCAGGCATGCGAGGAAGCGGGAGCCGAGATTCCGCGTTTTTGTTTCCATGAGCGTCTGTCGGTGGCGGGCAACTGCCGCATGTGTCTGATCGAGGTGAAGGGTGGCCCGCCGAAGCCAACGGCCTCCTGCGCCATGGGCGTGCGCGATATCCGCGGCGGCCCGAACGGCGAACTGCCGGAAATCTTCACCAACACGCCGATGGTCAAGAAGGCCCGCGAAGGCGTGATGGAGTTCCTGCTGATCAACCATCCGCTGGATTGCCCGATCTGCGACCAGGGCGGCGAATGCGACCTGCAGGACCAGGCAATGGCCTTCGGCATCGACAGTTCCCGTTACGGCGAGAACAAGCGCGCCGTCGAAGACAAGTATATCGGCCCGCTGGTCAAGACGGTGATGAACCGCTGCATCCACTGCACGCGTTGCGTCCGTTTCACCACCGAAGTCGGCGGCATTTCCGAACTCGGCCTGATCGGTCGCGGCGAAGATGCCGAGATCACCACCTATCTCGAACAGGCCATGACCTCCGAACTGCAGGGCAACGTCGTCGACCTCTGCCCGGTCGGTGCGCTGACCTCGAAACCTTTCGCCTTCACCGCCCGTCCATGGGAACTCGGCAAGACCGAATCAATCGATGTCATGGATGCCGTCGGCTCCGCCATTCGCGTCGATACCCGCGGCCGCGAAGTGATGCGCATCATGCCGCGCGTCAACGAGCAGGTGAACGAGGAGTGGATCTCCGACAAGACCCGCTTCATCTGGGATGGCTTGAAGACACAGCGTCTCGACCGCCCTTACGTCCGCAAGGATGGCCGCCTGCAGCCTGCCAGCTGGGCTGAAGCTTTTGCCGCCGTCAGGACGGCCGTTTCCGCCACCTCGGCCGACAAGATCGGCGCGATTGCCGGCGATCTCGCATCCGTCGAGGAAATGTATGCGCTGAAGCAGCTTCTGACGTCGCTCGGATCGGAAAACCTCGACTGTCGCCAGGACGGGACGGCGCTTGATCCGTCGCTTGGCCGTTCGAGCTACCTCTTCAACCCGACCATCGAAGGCATCGAACAGGCCGGTGCGCTGCTCATCATCGGCGCCAATCCGCGCCTGGAAGCTGCCGTGCTCAACGCCCGTATCCGCAAGCGCTTCCGTCGTGGCAATTTCCCGATCGGCGTGATCGGCGAAGTCAACGAGCTGCGCTACGCTTACGACTATCTCGGCGCAGGTCCCGAAACGCTCGCCGATATCGCATCGGGTGCCAACAGCTTTGCCGAAAAGCTCCGCGGCGCCAAGAACCCGATGATCATCGTAGGGCAGGGGGCTCTCAGCCGTCCGGATGGTCTGGCCGTTCTTCAGGCAGCAGCACAGCTTGCCGGTTCCGTCGGCGCGCTGACCGAAGAGTGGAACGGTCTTGCCGTTCTCCACACTGCAGCCTCGCGCGTCGGTGGCCTCGATCTCGGTTTCGTTCCGGGCTCGAAGGGTGCCGATGCGGCGACA
Organism: Hyphomicrobiales bacterium; assembly: GCA_900466875.1. Taxonomy (GTDB): domain Bacteria; phylum Pseudomonadota; class Alphaproteobacteria; order Rhizobiales; family Rhizobiaceae; genus Neorhizobium. The sequence goes on from UBNQ01000023.1 coordinate 392,247, forward strand.
ATGCTGCGCTCGATGGATGTTCTCTTCCTGCTCGGCGCCGACGAGATGAATTTCTCGGCCAAATACGCCAAGACCACCATCTATATCGGCAGCCACGGCGATGCCGGCGCGCATAACGCCGACATCATCCTGCCGGGAGCCGCCTATACCGAAAAGTCGGGCACCTGGGTCAATACCGAAGGCCGTGTCCAGATGGGCAATCGCGCCGGATTTGCACCGGGCGAAGCCCGCGAGGAATGGGCGATCCTGCGTGCGCTTTCCGACGTGCTCGGCAAGAAGCTGCCTTTCGACAGCCTCCACGCGCTGCGAGCCGCGCTTTATCAGGACCACCCGCATTTCGCCGAAATCGACGAGATCGCTGCAGGTTCCGTCAACGACGTCGCGGCTCTCGGACAGAAAGCCGGCGACATGACCAAGGGCGGCTTCTCGTCGCCGATCAAGGACTTTTACCTGACCAACCCGATTGCCCGCGCTTCTGCCGTCATGGCCGAATGCTCGGCATTGGCCCGCAACAACTTCCAGGCTGCGGCGGAGTGATATGACTATGGATTCGTTCTTCTGGACCTACGTTTGGCCGGGGCTCATCATGCTGGGGCAGTCGCTTCTGCTGCTGGTGTGCCTTCTGGTTTTCATTGCCTATATCCTGCTGGCCGACCGCAAAATCTGGGCTGCCGTACAGCTGCGCCGCGGTCCCAACATCGTCGGTCCCTTCGGTCTGTTCCAGTCCTTTGCCGACCTTCTGAAATTTGTCTTCAAGGAGCCGGTCATTCCGGCCGGTGCCAACAAGGCGGTTTTCCTTCTGGCGCCGCTCGTCTCCGTGACCTTGGCGCTCGCCACCTGGGCGGTCATTCCGCTCAATCTCGGCTGGGCCATCGCCGATATCAATGTTGGCATTCTCTATATCTTCGCGATCTCCTCGCTGGAGGTCTACGGGATCATCATGGCGGGCTGGGCATCGAACTCCAAATACCCGTTCCTCGGCGCGCTCCGGTCGGCAGCCCAGATGGTTTCCTATGAAGTCTCGATCGGTTTCGTCATCGTCGCGGTGCTGCTCTGCGTCGGCTCGCTGAACCTGACGGATATCGTCATGTCGCAGCAGGACGGCCTCGGCACCAAGCTCGGCCTGCCGAACTCATTCCTCGACTGGCACTGGCTGTCGCTCTTCCCGATGTTCGTGATCTTCTTCATCTCGGGACTTGCCGAAACCAACCGTCCGCCTTTCGACCTTCCGGAAGCCGAATCCGAACTGGTCGCCGGCTACATGGTCGAATACGGTTCGGCGCCTTACATGATGCTGATGCTCAGCGAATACGCCGCCATCCTGATGGTCTGCTCGCTGACGACGATCCTGTTCCTCGGCGGCTGGCTGCCCCCGGTCGATATCGCCATCCTCAACTGGGTGCCGGGTATCATCTGGTTCGTGCTCAAGGGCTCGATGGTCTTCTTCATGATCGCCATGGTGAAGGCATTCGTACCGCGCTACCGCTATGACCAGCTCATGCGTCTCGGCTGGAAGGTCTTCCTTCCGCTGTCGCTCATCATGCTGATCATCGTTGCATTCGTGCTGAAACTGACGGGATGGGCTTGATGATCCAACTCTTGGCAGTCTTTGCCGGTGCGATCTTTGGTTTGGTGGTCAGCCGCCTTGCCTACAAGTTCCTGCTGCCGCGCGTCCTATTGCAGCAGCGGAAAAAAATGCCCGCCGATTGGCGTATGCCGCTCTTGGGTTTCGACCTGGATGGTTTGGCAAAGGCCACGACGTTTATGTACCGGTACCAGATGCCGGTGGTTTTCTCGGTTATTTTCGCTCTGTTCGCATATCATGCGGCGAGCGACGTAAATGGAGCCCGCTAATGGCAAGTCTCGGTCAGGCCGTTAACTCGCTGTTCCTGAAGGAGTTCGTCGGCGCCTTCTTCCTGTCGATGAAGTATTTCTTCAAGCAGAAGGCCACGATCAACTACCCGTTCGAAAAAGGCCCGGTCAGCCCACGCTTCCGTGGCGAGCATGCCCTGCGCCGTTATCCGAACGGGGAGGAGCGTTGCATCGCCTGCAAGCTGTGTGAGGCGATCTGTCCCGCTCAGGCGATCACCATCGAAGCGGGGCCGCGCCGCAATGACGGCACCCGCCGCACGGTGCGTTACGACATCGACATGGTGAAGTGCATCTATTGCGGTTTCTGCCAGGAAGCATGCCCGGTCGACGCGATCGTCGAAGGCCCGAATTTCGAGTTCTCGACGGAAACCCGCGAAGAGCTTTATTTCGACAAGGCACGGCTTCTGGAAAATGGCGATCGCTGGGAACGCGAGATCGCCCGCAATATCGCAATGGATGCGCCTTACCGTTAAGGCGCATTCGCCGGATGGCTTACGCTTCCGGCTCATTCAAATTCATACCGGCGCTCAAATGGCACCGGTCGGGCGGGTAGGGCGATCAGCCCGATCTCGACGAGGGACGAGAAGGCACCACGATGGGTCTGCAGGCAATATTCTTCTATCTGTTCGCGTTCGTCGCCGTGGCGTCGGCGTTCATGGTCATTTCGTCCAGGAACCCGGTTCATTCGGTCCTGTTCCTCATCGTCGTCTTCTTCAATGCAGCCGGTCTCTTCCTGCTGACGGGGGCCGAATTCCTCGCGATGATCCTGCTGGTCGTTTATATCGGCGCGGTGGCGGTGCTCTTCCTCTTTGTCGTGATGATGCTCGACATCGATTTTGCCGAGCTGAAATCCGGCGTCCTGCAATATGCCCCGATCGGCCTTCTGGTCGGCCTCATCGTCGGCGCCGAACTGATCCTCGTCATCGGCTCGAGCGTGCTGTCGCCTGAAGCTGCCCAGTCGATCACCATGCCGATCCCGAACCCGGCGGAGCGGACCAATACCGCCGCCCTCGGCGACGTGCTCTATACCCATTATGTCTATTTCTTCCAGATCGCCGGCATGGTTCTGCTTGTCGCGATGATCGGTGCGATCGTGCTCACCTTGCGCCATCGCGAAAACGTCAAGCGGCAGGATATTTCGCGCCAGGTCGCCCGTACACCGGAAACCGCCGTCGAGGTGGTCAAGGTCAAGCCGGGCCAGGGTCTCTGAGGAAGCGGGAAAAAGGAACAGAAACATGGAAATCGGTCTTTCCCACTACCTCACGGTCAGCGCCATCCTCTTCACGCTCGGCGTTTTCGGGATCTTTCTGAACCGCAAGAACGTCATCATCATCCTGATGTCGATCGAGCTCATTCTGCTCGCGGTCAATATCAACATGGTCGCCTTCTCGTCGTTCCTCAACGACATCGTCGGCCAGGTCTTTGCTTTGTTCATTCTGACCGTCGCGGCTGCGGAAGCCGCCATCGGTCTTGCAATTCTAGTCGTCTTCTACCGCAACCGCGGCTCGATCGCCGTCGACGACGTCAATGTGATGAAGGGCTGATCGGGTCATGATCTACAAGCTTATCGTCTTCCTTCCTCTGGTCGGCTTCCTGATCGCTGGCCTGTTCGGCCGCCAGATCGGCGCCAAGGCCTCGGAATTCGTCACCTGCGGCCTGATGGCGATCGTCGTCGTGCTGTCCTGGATCGTGTTTTTCCAGGTGGCGCTCGGCTCCCAGGAAACCATGAGTGTCGAAGTCCTGCGCTGGATCCAGTCCGGCAACATCGACGTCTTCTGGGCGTTGCGCATCGATACGCTGACGGCGGTCATGTTCGTCGTCGTCAACACGGTGTCTTTCCTCGTGCATGTCTATTCCATCGGCTACATGCACCACGATCCGCACCGTCCGCGTTTCTTCGCCTATCTGTCGCTCTTCACTTTCACGATGTTGATGCTCATCACGTCGGACAACCTGCTGCAGATGTTCTTCGGCTGGGAAGGCGTTGGTCTCGCATCCTATCTGCTGATCGGTTTCTGGTACGACCGTCCGTCGGCAAACTCTGCCGCGATGAAGGCCTTCATCGTCAACCGCGTCGGTGACTTCGGCTTCATGCTCGGCATCGCCGCCGTCTTTGTCATGTTCGGCTCGATCAATTTCGAAACGATCTTCGCCAATGCCGGCACCTACATTCCGGCCGAAGGCTCGCCGGATGCCGGCCGCGTGGTCTTCGACGCCTTCTTCTTCCAGTTGACCCGCGAAGCTGCACTGACTGCCGCCTGCCTGCTGCTCTTCATGGGCGCGATGGGCAAATCGGCGCAGTTCCTGCTGCACACCTGGCTGCCGGACGCGATGGAAGGCCCGACCCCGGTTTCGGCCCTCATCCATGCCGCAACCATGGTTACGGCCGGCGTCTTCCTCGTTGCCCGCATGTCGCCGCTGTTTGAACTGTCGCCGGATGCGCTGACCGTCGTCACCGTCATCGGTGCGATCACCGCCTTCTTCGCGGCAACCGTCGGCCTCGTGCAGAACGACATCAAGCGCGTCATCGCCTATTCGACCTGCTCGCAGCTCGGCTACATGTTCGTGGCGCTCGGCATCGGCGCTTATGGTGCTGCGATCTTCCACCTCTTCACCCACGCCTTCTTCAAGGCGCTCTTGTTCCTCTGCGCCGGCTCGGTCATCCATGCCGTCGACGGCGAGCAGGACATGCGCAAAATGGGTGGCCTGAGAAAGCACATCCCGGTCACCTTCTGGATGATGACGATCGGCACGCTGGCGCTGACCGGCGTCGGCATTCCTTTCACCTCGATCGGTTTTGCCGGCTTCTTCTCCAAGGACATCATCATCGAGGCATCCTACGCTTCGCACTCGGCGGTCTCGGGCTTTGCCTTCACGCTTCTCGTCATCGCAGCGTTGTTCACCAGCTTCTATTCCTGGCGTCTGGCCTTCCTCACCTTCTTCGGCAAGGAGCGGGCGAGCCACGAGGTCATGCATCACGTGCATGAAAGCCCGAATGTCATGCTGATCCCGCTCTATGTGCTCGCCATCGGCGCGGTGCTGGCCGGCGTGATCTTCAAGGGCATGTTCTACGGCGATGCCTACGACACCTTCTGGAAGGGCGCGCTCTTCACCTCGGAACACAACGAACTGCTGCACGAATTCCACCACGTGCCGTTCCTCGTCGTGCTGTCGCCCTTCATCGCCATGCTGATCGGCTTCTTCACCGCCTGGTACTTCTACATCAAGTCGCCGGAAACGCCGAAGAAGCTCGCGGCGGCACAGCCGGGCCTTTACCAGTTCCTGCTGAACAAGTGGTATTTCGACGAACTCTATCAGTTCCTGTTCGTCCGCTCTGCCAAGGTGCTTGGCCGCTTCTTCTGGCAGAAGGTCGATGTCGGCACGATCGACCACTTCGGGCCCAACGGCGTTGCCGCCCGGGTCGTTGACACTGCCAACCGCGTCGTGCGCATGCAGACCGGTTACCTCTATCACTATGCCTTCACGATGCTGCTTGGCGTCGCTGCCCTGATTACCTGGATGATGCTCGGGAGTTCCGTCTGATGACCGATTGGCCTATTCTTTCCACGGTCACCTTCCTCCCGATGGTGGGCGTCCTGTTGCTGGTGTTCACCCGCGACGACACCGACGACGGTCGCCAGAACGTCATGATCATCTCGCTGATCACGACGATCATCACCTTCCTGCTGTCGCTGTTCGTCTGGTATGGTTTTGACGGCACCAGCGCCGACTACCAGATGGTCGAGCAGTATTACTGGCTCGGCAAGGGTATCAGCTACCATATCGGCGTCGACGGCCTTTCCGTCATGTTCGTCGTGCTGGCGACCTTCCTCATGCCATTCGGTGTTCTGACCAGCTGGAAGGCGATCACGCTGCATGCGCGTGAATACATGATTGCCTTCCTGGTTCTGGAAGTGCTGATCGTCGGCGTCTTCGTGTCGATGGACCTCGTGCTCTTCTACGTCTTCTTCGAGGCGAGCTTGATCCCGATGTTCCTGATCATCGGCGTCTGGGGCGGACCACGTCGCATCTACGCGTCGATGAAGTTCTTCCTTTATACGCTCGCCGGCTCGGTCTTCATGCTGGTCGGCATTCTGGTCATGTATGCGGAAGTCGGCACGACCTCCATTCCGGTCCTGCTCGCCTACAAGTTCTCGCCGGAAATGCAGTTTTGGCTGTTCCTCGCCTTCTTCCTGTCGTTTGCGGTCAAGGTGCCGATGTGGCCGTTCCACACCTGGCTGCCGGATGCGCACGTTGAAGCGCCGACGGCAGGTTCGGTCGACCTTGCGGCACTGCTGTTGAAGTTCGGCGGCTACGGCTTCCTGCGCTTCTCGCTGCCGATGTTCCCGCTGGCTTCCGACTACTTCACGCCAATGATCCTGACGCTGTCGGTCATCGCCATCATTTACGCCTCGCTCGTGGCGCTGATGCAGACCGACATCAAGAAGATGATCGCCTATTCCTCCGTCGCCCACATGGGTTACGTGACGATGGCCATTTTCGCGGTCAACCAGCAGGGTCTGCACGGTGCGATCTTCCAGATGCTCTCGCACGGCGTCATCTCCGGCGCGCTCTTCCTTTGCGTCGGTATCGTCTACGAGCGCACCCACACGCGTAACGTCAATGATTACGGCGGCCTCGTGCATCGCATGCCGAAATACGCATTGGCCTTCCTGATCTTTACCATGGCCAATATCGGCTTACCGGGCACCTCCGCCTTTGTCGGCGAATTCCTGGCGACGGTCGGTGTCTTCCGTGTCAGTGTCTGGACGGCGTTCTTCGCCACCACCGGTGTCGTGCTCTCGGCCGCCTACATGCTGTGGCTCTATCGCCGCATGATCTTCGGTCAGGCAAAATCGCCGCTGATGCAGGGGCTGGTGGATATCTCCTTCCGCGAGCACTGCATCGTCTGGCCGCTGATCGTTGTGACCATCTTCTTCGGCGTCTATCCTGCTCCGGTCTTCGATGCCTCAGCAGCGACTGTCGATAGAATTGTAACCAACTACCATTCGGCCATCCAGGCCGTGACGACCGCCGCTCAGGCTGCGAATTGATGACGGGACAGATAAGACGATGACTCCTGAACTCCTCTCTCAAAGTCTGCAGTTTGCCCTGCCCGAAATCATCCTGGCGGTCGGCGCGCTCGTGCTTCTCATGATGGGCGTCTTCATCGGTGAGAAGTCGAGCCAGCTCATCTCCGGGCTGTCCATCGCGCTTCTCGCCGTTGTCGGGCTTTTGATCACGGTCTCCACCGGCAATGGCGAAGCCTTCGGTGGTGCCTTCATCGTCGATCCGTTTGCGCGTTTCATGAAGGTCGCGGCAATCGCAGGCTCGATCTTCGCCCTGGCCATGTCTGCCGTTCAGGGCAAGGCCATGCAGCTCGACAAGATCGAATATCCGGTCCTGCTGGTGCTCTCGACGCTCGGCATGCTACTCTTGATCTCGGCCAATGACCTGATCGCTTTCTATCTCGGCCTCGAGCTGATGTCGCTGGCGCTCTATGTCGTCGCTGCGTTCAATCGCGACAGCCTGCGCTCGACGGAAGCGGGCCTGAAATATTTCGTTCTCGGCGCGCTGTCTTCCGGCATGTTGCTCTATGGCATGTCGCTGGTCTACGGTTTCACCGGCAATACCGGCTTCCAGGAAATCGCCACCGTGCTGTCCTCGGAAACCCGTGGTCTCGGTCTGATCTTCGGCATGGTCTTCATTCTTGCCGGCGCCTGCTTCAAGATTTCCGCCGTTCCCTTCCACATGTGGACGCCGGATGTTTACGAGGGTGCGCCGACACCGGTCACTGCCTTTTTTGCCGCTGGTCCGAAGATTGCCGCCATGGCGATTCTCATCCGTCTGACTTCGGAAACCTTCCTGCCGCTCATCGCCGACTGGCGCCAGATCATCGTCTTCGTGGCAATCGCCTCCATGGCGCTTGGCTCCTTCGCCGCCGTCGGCCAGAAGAACATCAAGCGCCTGATGGCTTATTCCTCCATCGGTCATATGGGCTTTGCGCTGGTCGGCCTTTCGGCGGGCAGCGAAAGCGGCGTCTCCGGTGTTGCCCTCTACATGCTCATCTACATGATGATGTCGTTTGGCACCTTCGCCTGCATCATGTCGATGCGCCGCCCGGATGGAACCTATGTCGAGGAAATCGACGAACTTGCCGGCCTTTTCGCCAGAAAGCCGTTCATGGCGGTGGTGCTGACGGCGCAGATGTTCTCCATGGCAGGCATTCCGCCGCTCGCAGGCTTCTTCGCCAAGTATTACGTCTTCCTGGCGGCCGTTGAAGCAGGTCTCTTCACGCTTGCCGTCGTCGGCTTCCTGATGTCGGTCGTTGCTGCTTACTACTACCTGCGCATCGTCAAGCTGATGTGGTTCGATGAGCCAAAGGGCGAGTTCGAGCGCACGCCCGGTGAACTGCGCTTCATCTTCGGCATTTCCGGTCTGCTGATCACCACCTACATCCTCTACGGCGGACCGATCGGCTCCGCGGCGGATGCTGCTGCACGGTCCTTCTTCTGAGGATGGCGGCGCAAAAGGGCCGCTTCTCACTCGAAGCTTTCCGTCATGTCGCTTTCGGCGATATCGGCTCGACCAACACTGAATGTCTCGCCCGCGCTCGCGCGGGCGATCCCGGCTTGTTGTGGGTGACTGCTGCCCGCCAGACCGAAGGCCGTGGTCGTCGCGGTCGCGCCTGGACCTCCGAGCCGGGCAATCTCTACGCCTCCCTGCTGCTGATCGATCCGGCACCCATGGAGCGTGTCGCCTCCCTGCCGCTCGCGATCGCAGTCGCCGTCCGCGATGCCGTCGGCGCGGTGCTGCCGCCCGGGGATGCCGCACTGCAGGTCAAATGGCCGAACGATATCCTGATCGATCGCCGCAAGACCTGCGGCATCCTCCTCGAAGGCGAGCCGCTTGCCGATGGCCGAAGGGCACTCGTCATCGGTATCGGCATCAATATCCGCCACATGCCCGACAGCGCACCCTATGGCGTCACCCGGCTCATCGATCACGGTGCGGCGATTTCCCCGGACGAACTTTTCGCCCATCTCTTCAAGTCCATGGCGCTTGCGCTCGAACTGTGGGATGAAGGACGGGGCACGGCTGAGATCGTGCGCCGCTGGCGGGAGGTCGCCTGCGGCATAGGCGAGCGCATTACCGTCAATCTTCCCAACAGATCACTGGAGGGCAGATTTGCCGGTATCGACGACGGCGGCCTGCTGTTACTCGACATGGGGGGTGGACAAGTCCTGCCGATCGCGGCAGGGGATGTATTCTTTACAAGAACGGAATAAGAAGAAGAATGGCTAAGCAAGACGAACTGGTGTTTCTGCCGCTGGGCGGCGTGGGCGAGATCGGCATGAACCTCGCTCTCTACGGCTACGGGCCGCCTGAGAAGCGCCAGTGGATCATGGTCGATTGCGGTGTGACCTTCCCCGGTCCCGATCTTCCGGGCGTTGATCTGGTTCTTCCCGATATCCGCTTCCTCGCCAAGCAGCGCAACAATCTCAAGGGCATGATCATCACCCATGCCCATGAGGACCATTATGGCGCGATGAACGATCTGTGGCCCGGCCTCAACGTCCCCGTCTATGCCTCGCCCTTTACCGCCGGCATGCTGGAAGCCAAGCGCAAATACGAAGGCGACCGCGCCGAAATCCCGATCACCATCTTCAAGGCAGGCGACCGCATCAATGTCGGCCCGTTCGAGATCGAAGCCGTCGGCGTCAACCACTCCATTCCCGAGCCCATGTCGCTCGTCATCCGCACCCCGCTCGGCAATGTCGTCCATACCGGCGACTGGAAGATCGACGCCAAGCCCACACTCGGTCCTCTGACCGACGAAGCCCGTTTCCGTGCCATCGGCGACGAGGGCGTTCTTGCCCTGATGTGCGACAGCACCAATGCCCTGCGCGAGGGTGTCTCGCCGTCGGAAGAAGAAGTTTCCAAGGGCCTCCAGAAGGTCATCGAGGAAGCCGAGGGCAGGGTAGCCGTCACCACCTTCTCGTCCAACGTCGGTCGTATCCGCTCCATCGCGGAAGCTGCCAACGCCGCCGGTCGTGAAGTCCTGCTGCTCGGTTCGTCGCTGAAGCGCGTCGTCAACGTCGCGCAGGATATCGGCATCATGGAAGGCCTGAAGCCTTTCCTAGCCGAAGACGAATACGGTTACATCCCGCGCGACAAGGTCGTCGTCATCCTGACCGGCAGCCAGGGCGAATCCCGCGCGGCGCTGGCCAAGATCTCCCGCGACGAGATGCGCCATGTGGCGCTCACCAAGGGCGATACGGTCGTCTTTTCGTCCCGCACGATTCCGGGCAACGAAAAGCCGATCATCGAGATCAAGAACGCGCTGATCGAGCAGGGAATCAGGATCGTCACCGATTCCGATGCGCTGGTTCACGTCTCCGGCCATCCGCGCCGCAACGAACTCCTGAAAATGTACGAGTGGACGCGTCCGCAGATCCTCGTGCCCGTTCACGGCGAGGCCGCCCACCTGACGGCTCAGGCCGAACTCGGCGCATCCGCAGGTATTGCGACTATCCCGCGCGTGCGAAACGGCAATATCCTGCGTTTGGCTCCAGGCCCTGCGGAAGTCATTGATGATGCGCCCGTCGGCCGCATCTACAAGGATGGCAAGCTTATCGGCGACATGGACGAGATGGGCATCAGCGATCGCCGCAAGCTCTCTTTCGTCGGCCATGTCTCGGTCAGCATCCTGCTCGACCAGCGTTATGAATTCCTCGCCGATCCCGATCTCGTCTCCTTCGGCCTGCCGGAATTCGACGATGAGGGCGAAGACATGGATGACGGTCTCTACGATGCCGTTCTCGGCGCCGTCGAAAGCATCCCGCGCACCCGCCGCAAGGATCTCGACACGGTCCGCGAATCCGTGCGCCGCGCCGTCCGCTCCGCCGCCAACATCGCCTGGGGCAAGAAGCCGATCGTCACGGTGTTTGTGACGAGGGTTCAGTAGGCATCTTGCCTCTCACCCGGAGTGCAGTGCGCTGCACTCCGTCTCTTCGCGCAGAGGGATATCAGGTGGGGTCGTACCTTCCCGGGGCTTTTGGTGTGTTGCGCAAAAGTGTGCCGCGGTTTTGCGCAGCAGATATGCGACACAATAAAGACCTGAAGCGCCACGAGAAAATCCGCAGGATGGCGATATGCATTAGCGCTTCACGCGGTCACGGGCGTCGGTCATAATGCAAACCTCGACAGACGTTCTTTGCCCCGTCAGCATCCAGGGATGAGATGACCGCGATGAGAAAAACGTTGATTTCCTTGGTTGTTGCAACGCTTACGGCGTGCAGTGCGACTGCCGATCCCGAATTGGTCGCGCGCGATTACGGATCTGACATCGCGCCAATCTCGGGCAGCATCACATACGACGGTCAACCGAGAAGCCGTCTTACCAAAGCGCCCGTCGGCAGCAGCTTCGATCATGAATTTTACAATAGTTTCGGTAACCGAGTTGTTGAACGCTACAGAATACAGCCAGATCGAAGCCTCAAAATCGTTAGCCGCCAGATATTCAACCTGCCATCGGACGATTGAGGCATTTGCGGGCATGGCGACAAAAGTGCACGTTCCTCGATCCAGCCGCGTACCTGCCCGATGTAAAGCCGGGCGTGATGCTTCAGATCGTCTGCGGGGAATGGGCGCCGGCAGGCGGATGAGAGGCTGTTGCCTGTCAAAGGCAGGCGCATGAAAGAGGAGGAACACATGCTCGGCCGCGTCAACCACATCGCCATCGCCGTCCCGATCCTGGACGAAGCCGCCGCCACCTATCGTGATACGCTCGGCGCAAAAGTCTCCGCCCCGCAATCCCTGCCCGAACACGGCGTGACCGTGATCTTCGTCGAGCTTGCCAACACCAAGATCGAGCTGCTCGAGCCGCTCGATGATACGTCCCCGATCGCCGCCTTCCTGGAGCGCAATCCCTCAGGCGGTATCCACCACATCTGCTACGAAACTCCGGACATCACTGCTGCCGCCGAAACGCTGAAAGCCACCGGCGCGCGCATTCTCGGCGACGGAACGCCGAAGATCGGCGCCCACGGAAAGCCGGTGCTTTTCCTTCACCCGAAGGATTTCAACGGTACGCTGATCGAGCTGGAAGAAGTCTGAGCGAGGCAAGGGATGACGAATAAAATCAATGACTCTGCACGATCTTCGGAATCATTTTGTCAGCCGCTTCATCCGCCTGTTCCGCTTATGAAGCCACGTGACGGAGCCCCCTCATGCCAGTCCTGACGACCGCCGCGATCTACTTCATCCTCTGGTGGACGGTCCTCTTCGTCGTCCTGCCGCTCGGCTATCGCAGCCAGCGCGAGGAGGGGGAGGTGACGCTCGGAACGGTGGAAAGTGCCCCGGCAAAATTCCGCGGCGGGCGCGTCGTTTTCTTGACCACGCTGATCTCTGGGGCGATCTATCTCGCCTACCATCTCGCGTCCGTTTATTTCGGCTTCGGGATTGCCAGCATCCCGGAGATCGTGCCGCGCTTCCCGCAATAGGTGTGGAGGGAAAGAATGCTCGTAAACTCTGCGAAAATGAGGGGGTTTCGTCGGTTCAGGCTGCTGAAAGGCAAAAAAAAACAAGGCGTTGAAGCCTTGTTTTTTAGTTTCGCGTGATCCTAACCGTTTCCGGGGCAGCGTCGAGCGCGCCTAAGATCTGATCCTCCCAAGACTTTACCGCGATTGGCAAGAATTTGAACTTCATGCCTGTTTTATGGGCTGAAACTAGCTCATAGGTTGGGCTTTGTCATCCTCTTTTTTTGTATTTTTGTGACAGCTGTGGAAAAAATTGCCTTTGGCGCATTTGTCGCACCCTTGCCTTCATCAAAATCACATTTTTGCCTGACCGGAACGGTTTCGCCCTTGCGTCATCCACCGGCTTTTCACGCAAGGCCGGGTTTTCTTAGGCGCAAGGAACCGGTAATAAGCCACGCAATATGTCTTCAAATCGGCCGATTCCTGCGTGATGCGGGAGGCCAAGTAAACAGTCGGAAATCAAGATGCGCCTGTCCCGCTATTTTATGCCCATCCTGAAGGAAAATCCCAAGGAGGCGGAAATTGTCTCGCACCGCCTGATGCTGCGCGCGGGCATGGTCCGGCAGCAGAGCCAGGGCATCTATTCCTGGCTGCCGCTCGGCAAGAAGGTGCTGGACAAGGTCAACGCCATCGTCCGCGAAGAACAGAACCGCGCCGGCGCCGTCGAGCTTCTGATGCCGACGCTGCAGTCCGCTGAGCTCTGGCAGGAAAGCGGCCGTTACGAGGCCTATGGCAAGGAAATGCTGCGCATCAAGGACCGCCAGGAGCGTCCGATGCTCTACGGCCCGACCAATGAGGAAATGGTCACCGATATTTTCCGGTCCTACGTCAAGTCCTACAAGAACCTGCCGCTCAACCTCTATCACATCCAGCTGAAGTTCCGCGACGAGATCCGTCCGCGTTTCGGCACCATGCGCTCGCGCGAATTCCTGATGAAGGACGCCTATTCCTTCGACCTGACCCGCGAAGACGCGATCCATTCCTATAACAAGATGTTCGTCGCCTACCTGCGCACCTTCGCGCGGCTCGGCATGCGCGCTATTCCCATGCGCGCCGATACCGGCCCGATCGGCGGCAATCACAGCCACGAATTCATCATCCTGGCCGAAACCGGCGAATCCGAAGTGTTCAGCCACAAGGCCTTCACCGATTTCGAAATCCCCGCCGAAAACACCGATTTCGACGATGTCGCCGGCCTGCAGGCAATCTTCGACAAGTGGACTTCGGTCTATGCCGCAACGTCTGAAATGCACGACGAAGCCGCCTTCAACGCGATCCCGGACGCAGACCGCCTGTCCGCCCGTGGCATCGAGGTCGGCCACATCTTCTATTTCGGCACAAAGTATTCCGAACCGATGGGCGCCAAGGTGCAGGGTCCAGATGGAAAAGAACACCCTGTCCACATGGGATCCTACGGTATCGGCCCGACACGCCTTGTTCCCGCCATCATCGAAGCATCGCATGACGAGAACGGCATTATCTGGCCCGAATCGGTCGCACCCTTCGATGTCGTAGTGATCAACATGAAGCCGGGCGACGCCGCCTGCGACGATCTTTCGGAAAAGCTCTACGCATCGCTGAAGAACGCCGGCAAGGACGTGCTCTACGACGACACCGACGATCGCGCCGGCACCAAGTTCGCCACCGCCGATCTCATCGGCGTCCCGGTGCAGATCATCGTGGGTCCCCGTTCGGCGGCCGTCGGCGAGGTCGAGGTCAAGGACCGCAAGACAGGTGCCCGCGAAGTGATGACGCTCGAGGCTGCACTGAACCGGGCAACCGGCTGATCGTTCTGCCGCTCGGGTTTCCGGCCGGATTGACAATATTGGGTGCGGGACAGGCTGAAACGGTCATGTCCGGCACCCGTAAAGACGAGGAAACGTGAATGGCGAGCGTTGCGGCTGGGCAGGAAAAGCAAAAAGTCGAGAAGGTCCCGAGCGCCGGGGCCTTTTCAGGCTTCGAGCGCATGGTCGCCTGGCGTTACCTGCGTTCGCGCCGCAAGGAAGCGTTTATCTCGGTCATTGCCGGATTTTCCTTCATCGGCATCATGCTGGGGGTCGCGACCCTCATCATCGTCATGGCGGTCATGAACGGTTTCCGCACCGAACTCATCTCGCGCATTCTCGGCATCAACGGCCACATGATCGTCCAGCCGGTTGATACGCCCCTGAATGACTACGCCGAACTGACGAAGCGATTTGCGGCCGTGCCGGGTGTCAAGATGGCGCTACCCCTGGTGGAGGGCCAGACTTTGGCTTCCGGCCGAGGCGGCGCCGGATCGGGCGCATTGGTCCGTGGCGTTCGTGCGGAAGATCTGGAGAAGCTCTCGGAAGTCGCAGGCAATATCAAGCAGGGCGATATCGTCGGTTTTGCCTCTGGGCAGGGCGTTCTCGTCGGCTCCAGGCTTGCGGCCCAGCTCGGCCTCAATGCCGGAGACCAGATCACGCTGATGTCGCCGGAGGGCGACGTGACGCCGATGGGTGTCAATCCTCGCGTCAAATCCTACCCCATTTCCGGCCTGTTCGAGATCGGCATGTCAGAATACGACGCGACGATCATCTACATGCCGCTGGAGGAATCGCAGCTTTATCTAAACGCTGAAGGCATTGTTCAGTCGATCGAACTGTTCATCAACGACCCGGAAGCCGTCGACGAATTGCGCCCGAAGATCGAGGAGGCGGCCGGCCGGCAGATCTTCATCACCGATTGGCGCCAGCGCAACCAGACCTTCTTCTCCGCCCTTCAGGTCGAGCGCAACGTCATGTTCATGATCCTGACGCTGATCGTGCTTGTTGCCGCCCTCAATATCATTTCCGGCCTCATCATGCTGGTAAAGGACAAGGGGTCGGATATCGCCATCCTGCGCACCATGGGTGCCGCTTCCGGCTCGATCATGCGCATCTTCTTCATGACCGGCGCGGCGATCGGTGTGGTCGGCACCTTCGCGGGCGTCGCGCTCGGTGTCCTCGTCTGTCTCAACATCGAGTCCATCCGCCAATTCTTCTCGTGGATTTCCGGCACCGTGCTGTTCAACCCGGAACTCTATTTCCTGAGCGAACTTCCCGCCGAAATGAGCGTCAGCGAAACCATCTCCGTCGTCACCATGGCGCTGACACTGTCCTTCATCGCCACCATCTTACCTGCATGGCGAGCCTCCAGGCTCGATCCTGTCCAGGCGCTTCGCTACGAATAGGATCCCGTCACCTCATGACACCTCGCAAATCCGTACTGAAGCTTGCCAATGTCGAACGCCATTATGGCCAGGGAGAAACGACGCTTTCGATCCTGAAGGGCGCCGATTTCGAACTGAGCAGCGGTGAGATCGTCGCACTTGTCGCCCCGTCGGGCACCGGCAAGTCGACCCTCCTTCATCTTGCCGGCCTGCTCGAACACCCGGATGCCGGAGAAGTGTTCGTCGGCGGGCGGTCGTGCAACGATCTGCCGGACGAACAGCGCACCGCCATACGCCGTTCCGAGATCGGCTTCGTCTATCAGTTCCACCATCTCCTGCCGGAATTTTCGGCGATCGAGAATATCATGATGCCGCAGCTGATCGGCGGCCTGTCGAAGGCCGAAGCGAAGGTGCGGGCCGCCCAGCTTCTCGATTACATGCGCATCGGCCACCGCGCCGAGCATCGCCCGGCGGAACTGTCCGGCGGCGAACAGCAGCGCGTCGCGATCGCCCGCGCGGTCGCCAATGCGCCGCGCGTGCTTCTGGCCGACGAACCGACCGGCAATCTTGATCCCAAGACCGCATCCTACGTTTTCGACGCGCTGGAAGCGCTGGTGCGCCAGTCCGGCCTTGCTGCCCTGATCGCCACCCACAACCACGACCTAGCCTCCCGCATGGACCGTCGCGTCACGATCGAAGGCGGCAAGGTGGTCGAGTTCTGATCTGTTGAAGCGTCGGTTGGAATAAGTGGATTTTGTCTGTACGAGGCCATTAATCTCACGTCGCGCCGGATAGCGCTCGGCATGAGAGCAATGCCAGCAAAAGTGCGAACCGGTTTCGCGTCCAAAATTGCGTTAAAACAAAGAGATAGAACAGTCTCGCGTTTGGAAGAAAGGCGGAAATGCTCAAGAGAGCGAGCCATCTCTGCAGCGTGAATGAGACCAGCTACCGGCCGAATAGCTCAGAATGCGAACCGAGCCTGACAAATTCGACAGACTCGTCGTCGCATTGGTAGATGAGAAGAAAGTCGCCTCCAATATGCGCTTCCCGCACGCCTCCCCACTCTTTCCCGGATAATTCGTGGTCAGACCATTCTGCGCCCAGCGGTTTCCGGAATATGATCAGTTCCATCAACTCGATGGCACGGTTCATATCGACCTTTCCCGCCTTGTTATAGCGGCCCCAGTCTTTCTTGAACTCCCTTGTGTAATCGGAAGCTCTGGGAAGCGGAACTCTTCTGACAACGCTTTCTTTTTTCACGCGACCCGTCCGTTGTGCGTTCGAGCCAAGGCTTATTGCTCGTTAAGATCGGAAAAAAGCTTTTCGGGAGTATCAAACCGCGCGCTGCGAGCCTTCCTGATCTGCCGGGCCTCCAGCAAGGCCGCATGGGTCTTTTCGTTTGGAACCTTCAGCTCCAGAGGAAGACCCTGACTTGCGACTGTTCTGTGAAGAAACAGGCGAACGGCTTCCGACATTGACAGTCCCAGTGAGCCAAACACAGCGGCGGCATCTTCGCGGAGGTCGTCCTCGACCCTGATGTGAAGCATTTTGGTCGTGGTCATGGTGATCCCTACAAGATCGGATTAATGTCCATCTGGGCTTTGCTGTCCGCTCAGTGATCCAGTTTGCAGAGTATATGTGTATCTCATTTGCGATGCAGTCAAGGTGCAGGCGAATCAACTTCGACAAAGCGGGGACAAAACGGGAACTCATTTCAATGATTCCAACAACCTACCTCGTTTTTCATCCCCGCCCTCAAAACCCGTGCCTACAATGCCCCCGTTCCGCTTCGGCTACACCGGTCCGCATAACCGGCGAGGCGAGACCGGTGACCGGGTGAGCCGCCCTTATGCAGGCGGACCGTCCGGGGCTGCGCAGAAAATGGTCTGCCCCTGAACAAGGCGTGCGCGTGTCGCACACATACCGGTATGGCAGTCCGCAAGGACATAAGACCTGCCGCCGCAGACGGACCGGAGTTGCGCGGAAAAATACACCGAACGGGACACGCCGTGTGTCATTTATAAAAATTCAATTCGAGGCACCCGACGTGTCCCGGCCGAAACAAAAACGCTCAGGCACCAAGGGACGACTCCGCCTTCCGCCCCGCCGTTAGGATTTCGTTCACTATCGGGCGGGGATATGGCGCAAAATTCGTTTCCTGTTTGTTCCCTTATTGACTCCTGTACAAAAAGAGAACAAATTAAAAACATAACGAACACGGGAGACAACGATGACTGACCTTCTTCGTGATATTGCCGCTTTCGCATCCATCGCAACCTTCGTCGCCACGCTGTCGATGCTGATGATTGCCATGTAACATTGCTGAGGCGCCCGGCCGGGCGCCGCCATCTCTCCGATATGCTGCCGAAAACCGTTGAGCGGTGAATTGAAAACTGGACTTGAGCCGTCTCGCACCCGAAAATAGCGCGATTGAATCAAGGACGGCGATTGATATGGCTGAACAGGCAAGAACGGGCTCGGCAGACGAAATCCTCGGCGAAAGCCCGCAATTCGTCCATCTGCGCCTGCATTCGGCCTATTCCCTGCTCGAAGGCGCCCTTCCGCTCAAGAAAGTCCTGGGCAAGGCGGTCGCGGACAATCAGCCCGCTATTGCCATCACCGATACGAACAATCTCTTCGTCGCGCTCGAATTCGCCCAGAAGGCGATCGGGGATGGTTTGCAGCCGATCATCGGCTGCCAGCTGTCGATCGACATGCAGGACCAGGAAGAGGATCGCCGCGGCAATCAGCTCGCCAAGCTGCCCGCCATCGTGCTTCTGGCCGCAACGGCTGAAGGCTATGAGCGGCTGGTCGATCTCGTCAGCCGGGCCTATCTCGGCGGCGAGGGGGTGAGCGAAACCCATATCTGCGCCTCTTGGCTGGATGAGCTCGGCACCGCGGGCCTCATTGCCTTGACCGGCGCTGCAGCAGGTCCGGTGGACCGGGCGGTCAGGGAAGGGCATCCGAACCTTGCCGTGGAAAGGCTTAAGCGACTGAAGAGCCTCTTCGGCGATCGGCTCTATATCGAACTGCAGCGGCACGGTGCCTATGACCGGCGGCACGAACATCGCATGGTCGATCTCGCCTATGAACACGATGTTCCGCTGGTCGCGACCAACGAAGCTTTTTTCCCGACCAAAGCGGATTACGACGCCCATGATGCGCTGATGGCGGTCGCCCATGGCGCGATCGTTTCCGACGACAGCCGTTTTCGCCTCACGCCCGACCATTACCTCAAAAGCCGCGCCGAAATGGCCAAGCTTTTCGCCGATCTGCCGGAAGCGCTGGAAAACACCGTCGAGATAGCACACCGCTGCTCCTTCGTCCTGAAGACACGCAATCCCATCCTGCCGCGCTTCACCGGCGTCAGCGATCATCCGGAAGAAGACGAGCGCAAGGAAGCGGCAGAGCTGCGCCGCCAGGCCGTCGAAGGCCTCGATCATCGTCTTGCGGAACTCGGCATGAGTGCCGGCTTTACCGAGAAGGACTATCGCGAGCGTCTGGATTTCGAACTCGGCGTCATCGAGAAGATGAAGTTTCCCGGCTACTTCCTGATCGTTGCCGACTTCATCAAATGGGCCAAGCAGCAGAATATCCCGGTCGGTCCCGGCCGCGGTTCAGGCGCGGGCTCGCTGGTCGCCTACGCGCTGACCATCACCGACGTCGATCCGTTGCGCTTCTCGCTTCTGTTCGAACGCTTTCTCAATCCCGACCGCGTGTCGATGCCCGACTTCGACATCGACTTCTGCCAGGATCGCCGCGAAGAGGTGATCCGCTACGTGCAGCGCAAATACGGTCGCGAGCAGGTGGCGCAGATCATCACCTTCGGTTCGCTGCAGGCCCGTGCGGCTCTGCGCGACGTCGGCCGTGTGCTCGAAATGCCCTATGGCCAGGTCGACCGCATCTGCAAGCTGGTGCCGAACAACCCGGCCAACCCGACGCCGCTCTCCAAGGCGATCGAGGAAGAGCCGAAATTCCAGGAAGAGGTCGACAAGGAGCCGGTCGTCGGCCGCCTGCTCGATATCGCCCAGAAGATCGAGGGCCTTTACCGCCACGCTTCGACCCACGCCGCCGGCATCGTCATCGGCGACCGTCCGCTGTCAAAGCTGGTGCCGATGTACCGCGATCCGCGCTCCGACATGCCGGTCACCCAGTTCAACATGAAATGGGTGGAACAGGCCGGTCTGGTCAAATTCGACTTCCTTGGACTGAAGACGCTGACCGTGTTGAAAACGGCCGTGGATTTCTGCCGCAAGCGCGACATCCATGTCGATCTGGCAAAGATCCCGCTCGACGACACGCTGACCTATGAAATGCTGTCGCGCGGCGAAACGGTCGGCGTGTTCCAGGTGGAAAGTGCCGGCATGCGCAAGGCGCTGATCGGCATGAAGCCGGACTGTATCGAGGACATCATTGCGCTTGTGGCGCTTTATCGTCCCGGTCCGATGGAAAACATTCCGACCTACAACGCCCGCAAGCACGGCGAGGAAGAGATCGAGTCCGTCCATCCGTCGATCGATTACCTGTTGAAGGAAACCCAGGGCGTTATCGTCTATCAGGAACAGGTCATGCAGATCGCCCAGGTCCTGTCGGGTTATTCGCTCGGCGAGGCCGACCTTCTGCGTCGCGCCATGGGTAAGAAGATCAAGGAGGAGATGGACAAGCAGAGCGAGCGTTTTGTCGATGGCGCCATCAAGAACGGCGTCTCCAAGCCGCAGGCGAAGAACATCTTCGAGCTTCTGGCAAAATTCGCCAATTACGGCTTCAACAAGTCCCACGCCGCAGCCTACGCTATCGTCTCATATCAGACGGCCTATATGAAGGCGCATTACCCGGTCGAGTTTCTGGCCGCGACCATGACCTACGATATGGCCAACAGCGAAAAGCTCAACGATTTTCGCGAGGATGCCGGTCGCCTCGGCATCAAGGTCATTCCGCCGTCGGTCCAGACCTCCTTCCGCCATTTCGAAACCGGCGAGGCGAAGATCTATTATGCGCTCGCCGCCATCAAGGGCGTCGGTGAATCCGCAGTCGAGCACATCACGGAAGTCCGTGGCGAAAAACCCTTTGCCGGGATCGAGGATTTCTGCATGCGGGTCGATCCGAAGCAGATCAACCGCCGCGTTCTGGAAAGTCTGATTTCCGCCGGTGCCTTCGATTGCTTCGGCCATGACCGCGCCCAGCTGATTGCAGGCCTCGATCGCGTGATCGGTTACGCCCAGCGCGCTCAGGAAGAAAAGATCTCCGGCCAGTCCGATTTCTTCGGCTCGTCGGCAAGTTCGGGTCCCGAAAAGCTCATTCTCCCGACATTCAATCCCTGGATGCCGTCGGAAATGCTGATGCGCGAATATCAGGTTCTCGGTTTCTATCTGTCGGCCCATCCGCTCGATACCTACAAGGATGTCCTGTCGAAACTTCGCGTGCAGACCTTTGCCGATTTCTCCGCCGCCGTTCGCCAGGGCGCGACCGCGGGGCGTCTGGCCGGCACGGTGACCGGCCGCCAGGAGCGCAAGACCAAGACCGGCAACAAGATGGGCATCATCACGTTTTCGGATTCCTCCGGCCAGTTCGAGGCCGTGCTGTTTTCCGAGGCTCTCGCGCAATATCGTGATCTTCTCGAACCCGGCAGGTCACTGGTCATCACGGTCCAAGCGGACGAGCGGCCGGAAGGCATCGGCCTGCGCATCCAGACCGCCCAGTCGCTCGAAGAACAGTCGATCCGCATGCAGAAGGCGCTGCGCGTCTTCGTCCGTGATGCCGGCCCTTTGAAAACGGTTGCCAATCATCTGAACATGCGCGGTGAAGGCCTCGTCTATTTCATCGTCATCAAGGAGGATGGCCGTCGCGAGATCGAGGTGGAACTGACGCAGAGATATCGCCTCTCGCCGGAAATGGCCGCAGCGCTGAAGGCGGCGCCCGGTGTTCTGGATGTCGAACTCGTCCAGTAGCGTAATTCCGGCAAACGCTGTAACCGGTTTTATGTTTGGAACTACGCTAGATGCGCGTTCCTCCGCGATGGTCATGCTTGTCGGAATGAGAAGTACCGGCGAGCTTCACCTGGTTCCTGCCTGCGTTTTTGGCTGTGTAAAGCGCCAGATCGGCCTGCCGATAGGCCTCCTGCAATCCATCGGTGGTGGTCAGCGAAGACACGCCAAAACTCGCCGTGACGCTCAGATTGTCCGGCAGGCCGGGCAGGGTCATTGTCGCGCCACGCAGGGCCTGCGCAAACAATAACGCGGTCCCGACCTCCGTATCCGGCAAGAAGATTGCAAACTCCTCACCGCCAATGCGGCCGAGCGCTGCCCTCTTCGGCGCGCTGTCATTCATCAGCTGCCCGAAAGCCTGGATCACCAAGTCTCCGACATGATGCCCATAGGTGTCGTTGATGCGCTTGAAATGATCGAGGTCGCACAGGATGACCGCGTGTTGCCCGTTAGGCGCTTCACCCAGAAGCGATTGGACCTGCCGGTCGAAGCCGCGCCTGTTGGCAAGTGCCGACAGCGTATCCTTCTCCGATTCGCTACGCTGGTCCGCCATGATCTCGAGCACCAGCGCCGCCAGCAGGGTCAGTCCGACGGCCACGACGAGGATCGCCGTGGCGCTTTGCGAAATCAGCGCATAGTTCGTGTGGATGTAGTCTCGGGCGACAGAACCTGCTCCCACAAGAACGGCAAGCCCCGCCTTGGCGAGGAAATGCAGGCCGGTAAACAGCATCAGCATGCCGAGAAAGCGGTCGATCGCCTGACGTCCGCGCGACGAGAGCACGACGAAGGCGCTGTCGAGAAGGACGACGGCAAACGGGCTCTGGTAGGAAAAGGCCTGCACCGGCGTCCCGCGCGGCAGATCGTAGATCACATAGCACAGGATGATGCTTGCGCCGACGAAGAAGACGGCGATCCGCTTGTCGAGCCGGCGACCGTAAAGATGTCCGATTCCGACCCGCAGAAGCATCATGCCGATCAGAACGGTAGCGAAAGCGCCGATCGCCCAGACTTTGGGTGCCGCTGTATAGGCGATCAAAAGTTCGCATAACGCTGAGAGCGATGCGACGCCAAATCCGGCGGCCAGCCACAAGGCCGCCCGGCGTGATCGGCTGCGGGTGGCAACGACGGCAAAAACCGCGCTGAAGCATACCGCAATGACGAAATTCACGCCCAGGAAAAAAGCTACACCGTTCATCAATCCATCGCTGCAATCAGGGCGGCAGAGGCCGGAAACTGGTCCGCGCCGTGTCCTGGACAGAAAAAAAGCAGATATCGTCTGATGCTTATAGAGGTCGCCGAAGCGCGATCAACTGGCAGATATGCCATTGCACGTCCCAGGCGTCTGGCAAGGAGAGCGTCGGGGCGGCGCAATCGCGCCCGTTGTCGGTGCTTGGCACGCGATCCGTCCTCCCCGGAGGACGGTCATGGAAGAAAAACAACACATAACCGTCCAGCACTGATGGAAGCGTCATCCATGGGGGACACGGATCTCGGGGGTACTTCCATGCCGCTCAAGTAGAAATCGAACGTGGTCGCAATGTGGCGTGGTAGCGCCTTTGTCCTTCGACTTTCGTCTAGGCCATGTTTTGGGATGGTGGAAAAGAAAGAGGCAGGCAGATGGCGTCTGCTGGCCAGGAGGAAGTCGTACCGCAATTTGTTGTGCTGCGATACGATCTTTTCAAGGCCGGAATGAATGTCCGGTTTCCCCTTTTATCAATCAATACAGACCGATACCGCCAATATATGATTCTCTTTTCAAACGACGGGCGGGCTTTTGCTCGCTCTGGCTGAGACCTGCCTGTGCGATATTCGCCTGCGAACGGGTGAGGGTGACAAAGTCGGTGCCCTTGCCGGTCTCCGGGCCGAGCCCTTGATCGGTGATGGTGAGCGAGGTACCGTTCGCCATCAACTCCCCGATCCGTTCGCGAACATTCTTGGGGATGTCGAGCCGGTCGAGCGCCACAGCCGCGGCATTCGGCAGGCTGGCATCTGCAGGCTTGTCGATGCCGAGCTGCTTCATCTCGTCCTCGGTCATCTCGTTTTTCAGCGTGACCGCATGCCATTCGGCCGTTTCGGCATTGCGCTCGAGATGGTCGGCGGTGAAGAAATGCGTGCCGAGCGCCTGTTCCGGGTCCTTGATGCCGACGGGTGCTTCGAACAGTGGCTCGAAATTGCGGCGCACGAGGATCTGGCCTGCCGGCGGCTCGTTCTCTCCTGCCGATTGATAGAGTGCAGCGAGGAATTCCTTGCCGATCAGCGCGCCACCTGCCGGAAGGTCTTTCCAGCGCTTGTAGGCCGCGATCGCCTCGCGCGTCATTGGACCTGCTATGCCATCCGCAACGCCGGCGTCGAAACCGAGATCGGTCAGATGGGTCTGGACATCGAGCATCGTTTCGCGCGCACCGCGGCGATGAATGAGGATGCGCAAAGGCGCCGCATCTTCGGGAACGACGGCCTGCAGCGAGCCCGTCGGCATGGGATCCGTGCCGGCCATGGCGACGTCATAGGACCCGTCGGCGGCTTTCTTCATTGCGGTCGGGCGCAGATCGGCATTCGGGAACAGCGGCTCGGATGGCAGGCGCTTGAGCGGCATGAAGAGGTTGGCGTTCTCGACCTTGACCGGCTTTACCGGAGCATCGGAGATCACCACATGCACGCCGCGTTCCGTCATGTCGTAGATCGCCTTGGCGGTTCCCGTGGGAATGCGCACGCAGCCGTGCGACGCCGGATAGTTCGGCACGTTGCCTTCGTGAAGCGCGATTCCCGACCATGTCAGACGCTGCATGAAGGGCATCGGTGCGTTCGAATAGATGTTCGATTCGTGATACTTGCGCTTCTCCAGGATGGAGAAGATGCCGCTCGGCGTCGTGTGGCCGGCCTTGCCCGTCGAGACCTTCGAGGTCTTCACGACGGTCTCGCCGTCATAGACTGTCATCGACTGCTGATCTTTCGAAACGATGATCTGGAGTGTTGCTGTGTCGGCAAAAGCGGACAGAGAGAGAATGGTCCCGGACAGGAGTCCGAGGCTGAACAAAACGCCACGCAACATGAAGACCTCTTACGCATTACAATCGTCGTCAATTTAGCGTGTTAAACTTAATGAAAATTTTCTGAAAAGTGGCGGGATCGTGTCAATTCATCACGTTCGTGCGATTTTGCGACAAATTCCGGATGCGCTTGGGACGGCTTAACGGCGCTTGTCGCCAAACGTATATCCGGTCTCGACGGCTGCCTTGCCGAACTTGTTGCGAAGCTTGTCCATGGCCGCTTCCGCCGCCGCCCGGCGGCCTGCCTGCTGGTCGACGAGATCCGGTGGATCGGCAAGCGTGGGATCGCAAAGATCGGTCACGCCGATACCCAGCAGGCGGAATTTCGTGCCGTCCGTTTCCTTTTCCATCAGCGACAGGCCGGTGCGGAAAATCCGGTCGGCGAGCTGGGTTGGGTCTTCCAGCCGTTTGTTGCGTGTCCGGCTCTTGAAGTCGGCCGTCTTCATCTTCAGCACGACGGTATGCCCGGCGATTTCGTGTTTTTTCAGCCGCGCAGAGACTTTTTCAGACAAGCGGCGCAGAACCGGCACGAGCTCGTCGTGGCGGGAAATGTCGTCGAAGAAGGTTGTTTCGGCCGAAACGCTCTTTGCCGCGTCGTTCAAATGCACTTCGCGCTCGTCCATGCCGCGCGCCAGTCGATAGAGGCGCTGCCCCATCGAGCCGTAACGGCGCATCAGGTCGCCTTCCTCCATCTGCTGCAACTGCCCGATCGTGCGGATGCCGTCGGCCTCCAGCGTCGCATTGAAGGCCTTGCCGACGCCCCAGATGGTGGTGACCGGGCGCGGCGCCAGAAAATCCTTCGCCTCGGCCTCGCCGATGACGGAAAAGCCGCGCGGTTTCTGCAGGTCTGAGGCGACCTTGGCGAGGAACTTGCAATAGGACAGGCCGACGGAGATCGAGATCCCAAGCTCACTTTCCACCCGCCGTGCAAACCTGGCAAGGATCCGCGCCGGCGGATCCCGGTGCAGGCGTTCGGTGCCTGCAAGCTCCAGAAACGCCTCGTCGATCGATAGAGGCTGGACGAGGGGGGTGAGCTCCATCATCATCCGCCGCACCTGCCGGCCGACGCCCGCATATTTTTCCATATCGGGGCGGATCACCACGGCATTTGGGCAAAGTTCAAGCGCCTTGAACATCGGCATCGCCGATCTGACGCCATTGATGCGCGCGATATAGCAGGCCGTGGAGACAACCCCGCGCTTGCCGCCGCCGATGATGACCGGCTTGTCGGCAAGCTCCGGATTGTCCCGTTTTTCGATGGTGGCATAAAAGGCGTCGCAATCGATATGCGCCAGCGTCAGATCATAGAGCTCGCGATGATAAAGAAGCCGCGGCGATCCGCAGGCGCGGCAACGGCGCGTCTCCGCCTTCTGCTCGGCAAGGCAGTCGCGACAGAAACCGGTTATTGCGTCGGCAGAAGGTGTCATGTCAGGAACAAAGGTTGAACATCTGCACGATAGGCCGCAATCGGGCGCCACTCAAGGGCGGACAGGCCCGTCCACATGCATTTGTTCTTGCCAGGCGCCTGCTGAGCTTGGCGTCGGATTAGCGGCCGATATGCGCACGGATGAGATCATCCGCGTGTGACCAGTCCATTGCCCGGGCTATACCGTCGTCTGGCCTCGGTGCCAGAAGATGCAGCGGCGAATCCGGCATCATGTGTAGCACCAGGCAGTTTTCAACATGATCCCGCACCGAGTGGAGGTTATGGGCCATGTCGTCGATGAAGACGGATGGCAGGGTGCGTTCGCCGTGGATGCGCCGCATCACCGGGCCTTTCGGTTCCTCTGTTGCCACAAGCGGAAAATCGAAGCCAAGGCGGTCGAGCAGCCGACGCCGTGGTTCGCTGTAGCGCGGCGGCATGGCGGTGAGAAACAGAACATCCGCTTCAGCGCCAAGTGCATTGAGCGTATCAAGCGCCAGATCGAAAGGCGCCTGCCATTCTTCCTGTTGCTCGAAAAAGGAGCCGATCAGCTGCTTGACGGCCACGTCGTCGATAGCAACTTCGGTTCCGACCGAGACGATATTGCCGGTCAGCCGGAATGAACGCGGCAGAAGTTCAAGTCCATCCTTCTTCAGGTAGGTCTCGAAGGGGGCGAAAAACTGCAGCACAACGTCGTCCACATCGCAGACAATGAGCGGTCGGTCCTTGAGGCTGACATGCGAAAGATCGAGGATTTCGCTCATCTCAATAGTCTCCGGGTCCGAAATAGGGTCCGGAATAATGATGCTGCGCAGCGACGACCGTCTCCGGCTTTGTATTGGTGGCCTCGCAGAAAGCCAGCAGCGTCGGTTCGTGGCCCATGATGAAATCGATCATGCCGGCCAGGAAGCCTGGATCCGAGATGGCGGACCTTATCTGGTCGGGTGCCACGCCCGACAGCGCTAGGAAGCGCTGCAGCATGTCCGGCTCGCCGGCCATCCATCCAAGCACGGCGGTAGCCGTCTCTTCCGCCTCGATGCGTTTGGCATCCTGTGCAGTCGTTTTTGCAGGCATTGTGCGGGAGTTACCTCTTCTCAACCAAATGGCCTTACCTTGATGAGACAGGGCTCAATGGAATCGGCCATTTTGAAGCTTATATATAGAAAATACGCTTTTGAAGGCGCGATTTGAGGAATGGATCGCAATGCCCAAACGGGTCATGATTGTCGAAGACAACGAGCTGAACATGAAGCTCTTCCGCGATCTGATCGAGGCGTCGGGCTATGAGACGATCCAGACCCGAAACGGCATGGAAGCGCTCGATCTCGCCCGCAAGCATCGTCCCGATCTTATCCTGATGGATATCCAGCTGCCTGAAGTTTCCGGTCTGGAAGTCACCAAGTGGCTGAAGGAAGACGACGAACTTCATGTTATCCCGGTCATCGCCGTTACGGCATTCGCGATGAAGGGAGACGAGGAACGCATCCGCCAGGGCGGTTGCGAAGCCTATGTCTCCAAGCCGATCTCGGTGCCGAAGTTTATCGAAACGATCAAGACTTATCTCGGCGACGCATGATGCGGGGAGCACGGGCATGACAGCACGGATACTGGTGGTCGATGACGTTCCTGCGAATGTGAAGCTTCTCGAAGCGCGTCTTCTGGCGGAATATTTCGACGTGCTGACGGCCGATGACGGCTACAAGGCGCTGGCGATCAGCGAAAACACCCATCTGGACCTGATCCTGCTCGATATCATGATGCCCGGCATCGATGGCTTCGAGGTCTGCGAACGCCTGAAGGCAAACCCGAAGACCGCACACATCCCGGTTGTCATGGTGACGGCGCTCGATCAGCCTTCCGACCGCGTGCGCGGGCTGAAAGCCGGTGCCGACGATTTTCTCACAAAACCGGTCAACGATATCCAGCTGATTTCCCGTGTCCGCAGCCTTGTGCGCCTGAAGGCGCTGAGCGACGAATTGCGGATTCGTGCAGATACGGCCCACAGCATGGTCATGGAAGACATGCTGAAAGGCGCAGACGGCCGCGACGATGTCGGGCAGGTCCTGCTTGTCGATGGCCGTGCAAGCTCGCAGGAGCGCATCATCAGGGCGCTGAAGCCGGTTTGCAACGTTGTGGCTATGTCGGACCCGCAGGCTGCCATCTTCGAGGCGGCTGAAAACAGTTTTGACCTCGTCATCGTCAATGCCAATTTCGAGGATTATGATCCGTTGCGCCTGTGCTCGCAGCTTCGCTCGCTGGAACGGACGCGGTTCCTGCCGATCCTGCTGGCGGCGGAAGCCGGTGCGGAGGACATGATCGTCCGTGCACTCGATCTCGGCGTGAACGATTATATCGTTCGCCCCATCGATCCGAACGAATTGCTGGCGCGCACGCTCACCCAGATCAAGCGCAAGCGTTACAATGATCGACTGCGGATGAGTGTCAAGCACACGATTGAGCTTGCCGTCACCGACGCCCTGACGGGTCTCAACAACCGCCGCTATCTCGACAATCACCTGAAGATCCTGTTCACCCGCGCCGCCGTGCGCTCGCGTCCGCTGTCTATCTGCCTGATCGATATCGACCGGTTCAAGTCGGTGAACGATACCTATGGCCACGATGCCGGGGACGACGTGCTGCGCGAATTTGCGGCCCGGATTCGCTCGACGGTCCGCGGAGCCGATCTTGCCTGCCGTTATGGTGGCGAGGAGTTCGTCGTGGTCATGCCGGATACTGATGCGGCTGCGGCTGCGGCCGTTGCGGAGCGCCTGCGCGCCATCATCGAGAAGACGCCGTTCATGTTGAAGGGCGCCGGTACCGCCATCGGCCTGACGGCGTCCTTCGGCCTCTCCTGCAACACCGGGGATGCAGACACGCCGGAGCGATTGCTGAAGCAGGCAGATCAGGCGCTCTACAAGGCCAAGGCCGAGGGACGAAACCGCGTGGTTGCCAACGCTGCCTGATTGCGAATCGACCGCAAGATGGTCCGCCAAACATGGCAATATATTCGTAACCGCTTGATCTCGTTTGCTGGTTTTCGGC
The DNA here is from genome assembly GCA_900466875.1 of Hyphomicrobiales bacterium. Classification (GTDB taxonomy): domain Bacteria; phylum Pseudomonadota; class Alphaproteobacteria; order Rhizobiales; family Rhizobiaceae; genus Neorhizobium. Next base: position 421,328 of record UBNQ01000023.1, read on the forward strand.
TGCTATGCCGCGTTCCCGGCTCGATTAATCACAGTTTTGTGGTGATGCAGAAATGCTTGGTGATGTTTTGCCGATGCAAAATGCCGCATGATTTTTCACTGTTTCCGAAATGTTAAACGCCGAAGGCGCAGGCGGAGCGCCAAGGATAACCGAGTTTAAATCGTTGCAATTCCATGGCGGGTTGTGCCGGGTTATCATTTTTTTGCGGAATTAATTCCGCAGCGGTTGTACCGGCAAAGAAGACGTGTCGTCTTTGATGTGGTTTTACTTGAGTGCTATTGACGAACGTTAAGTGACGTACCGTCATGGGACGCAAATTTTAACCAACAGTGAAGCCATTTTTTCCGGCCAGTTAAGAATCTATTGATTTTCTTTTTGCTTTGCGCAATTTTGAACCTAACGACAAACATGTGCCACACGCGGCACTGCCATACCCCATGATGCTCAGGTCCGCCGCATCTCCTGGGTCGTGGGGTCGGTCGACCGGCAGGCATATCAATGCGGTTCCTCGTGCCGTTATTGCAGGCTGGTCGACCCCCAAATTCAAAACGCCGCTCCCGTCATGGGATGCGGCGTTTTTTCGTTCCGGTATCGCGCTTCTTGCGTCGGGATGCGACCGGGCAAAAGAAAAGGCGCCTGACCTTGCGGTCGGCGCCTTTTTTATCGAACCCGCGATCAAGTCTTACTTGATCTTGGTTTCCTTGAATTCAACGTGCTTCTTGGCGACCGGGTCGTACTTGGTCTTGGTCATCTTGTCCGTGAACGTACGGCTGTTCTTCGTCGTGACGTAGAAGAAACCGGTGTCAGCCGTCGACAGCAGCTTGATCTTGATGGTCGTAGCTTTCGCCATGGTTGTTCTGCCTCTAGAAAATAGGAAGCCGTCGACGCAGCGTGCGCCCCAGCTAAATCTGGCGCGAAATTACAAATCGCGCGCGAAAAGTCAACTCCGTTTTGGTTGGAAAAGCGTACGGCACAGGGCAATCAGTACGTAAAAGCCGAAGAATGACGCCAGCGCCCACGCATAACCGCTGTTTCCGACGATATCCATGGCCGCGCCGATGCTCTGTGGACCGACCACGGTTCCGACTGCGTAACAGAAAATGAAGGCGGCATTGGCCGCGGCGAGATCAGCTCCGCTGAGTCGCGCGCCCAGATGTGCAAGGCCGACCGTATAGAGGCCGGAGACGCAGCCGCCCCAGAAAAACAGCACCACCGCCATGAGGACCCAGTTGTGGATCAGCATCGGCAGGGCAAGCGAGCCAAGCACGCCGAGCACTGCCATGCCGGCAAGCAGCGGTCGCCGATCCTTCAACCGGTCGGAATAGAGGCCGAGCGGGATCTGGAAGGCCATGTTGCCGATGCCCATGACGGTCAGCAGTATGGCAGCCTGCGATTCCTGCAGCTGTTCGCGCAGGGCGTAGATCGGGAACAGCGAAAGGCCGCCGGCCGAAACCGCGCCGAAGGCGAAGACTGCTGCGGTCGCCGTCGGCACCAGGAAAATATAGTGGAAGAAGTGGCGGTCCGGTTTGGTATCCAGAACCGGGCTCTCATGCCGCGCGATGAAGATCGGGATCAGTGCGAGCAGGATGACGATGGCGCCGACGAGGAACGGAAGAATGCCGTCGCTGCCGAGCACGGAGAACAGCAGGGGGCCAAGCGCAAAGCCTACCGCGAGCACGGTGGCATAGATGCCGAGCACGAGCCCACGGCGGCGGGGAGGGGCCGCCTCGTTGATCCAGAATTCAGACAGGATGAACAGCGTGGTCGTAGCTCCGTGGAACGCGAAGCGCAGCGGAAACCACATCCAGAAGGATTGCGCATAATAAAAGCCGAGGCCGCTGATGGAGGCGACGACGACGGCAAACATCATCGTCCGTGCCACGCCGTAGTCATGGGCAAGCTTCGTGGTGATCGGTGCCGCAAGCATCGATGCCACGCCGGCCATTGCGGCATTGAGCCCGATCAGCGTCGACGGGATGCCGCGCTTTTCAAGAATGATGGAGAGAAGCGGAAGCCCGAGCCCGATCGCGACGCCGACCGCACTGATGGCGGCAATCGCAGCAACGAGGGACGGCCAGTGGATTTTCTCGACATGCCCGTTTTCGTCGGTCGCAGGCTGCGGCATTCATTCTTCCTTACAGTCGTGTCTGGACGAAGCGCCCGCGACGCATCGAATAGAAGGGAACGGGATTTCCAAAGGGCACGGACGGATCGCGTTTCAACAGGCCCGTGACGTCCTCCAGTACCGTTTGTGTGATCCGCGCGAGTTTCAGACTGGAAACCGCTGCAATGTCAAGCCATTGCAAGTCCTCCAGCTCGTCCGTATCGCCGAAATGCGACATGTCGAAGACAGTCTCTTCGCAAAAGCCGAGAAAGAAGCGGGTATCATAGCGGCGTACGCCCCCCGGCGGCGTCACCGCACGCGCGACATAACGTAACATGCTCAGATCCGGGCCCCGGGCGCCGGTCGGCCGGATGCCTGTCTCTTCCTGCAATTCCCGCAATGCCGCAAGCGCGAGAGCTCTGGCGCGAGCCGGTCCCATGCGGCTGGACGTGCCCGCCAGCAGTTTTTCCATCACCTGCGGGTGGAGGTCGCTTTCGAAGGGGAGAGCATGGTCGCCGCGGTCGCGCCGCCCGCCAGGAAAGACATAGACGTCCGGCATGAAGACATGCGTGCTTGCCCGGCGCCCCATCAGGATGCGCGGTGTGCTGCCACGGGATCTGTCGACGAGGATCAGGCTGGCGGCATCCTGCGTGCGGACGCGGGGTCGGCCGACATCCTGTCTGAGCGCTTCTGCGTCACCGCCTGAAGCGATCATTCGGCAGGGCCGCCTTGCTCAGGATCCTTTGCGAAGCCATGCATCCTGTAAGCCCATTGCAGGCCGATGACCCCGCCCTTGATTGGCTGGACGGTAGCGATTGCGGCAAGCACCGCAAGCGGTATCCAGATCGTCATATGGACCCAGGGCGAGACACGCCAGAACATGTCTGTCAGCAGATAACCGGTCATCAGCACATGGCCGACAACGACGATGACGAGATAGGCCGGCAGGTCGTCGGCGCGCTGTGGGGTATAATCTTCGCCGCACACGGCGCAATGATCGACCGGCTTGAGGAATGCGCGAAACAGGCGACCGTCGCCGCAATTGGGGCATCGGCAGGCAAGGCCGCGTTTGATGGAGCGCCCCAACGGTCGTTCCTGGGGGCGCTCGGGAGCGCCCTGGCCGCCATATGCGATGGTCGATCCGGTGCGCTCGTTCATCTCATCTCCTGCCTCCCCGGGAAGGACGGGTACCCGGTTTCTTCGATCCGCCGCCCGGCCGGTTGCGCCGTCCCGCCTTGTGGAAGGAGCGTGTTCCGGTCGGCAGCTTCTTGCCTTCGCTCAGCATTTCGAACTGCAGCGCGCCGGCAAGCGGAATGGCATTCTTCAACCGTACATCGACGGTATCGCCGAGCTGGTAGCCAAGCCCAGACCTCTCGCCGGACAATGCCTGATGCGCCTCGTCGTAGAAATAATAGTCGTTGCCGATCGTCGATATCGGCACGAAACCGTCGGCGCCATAGGTCGGCAGCGAGACAAAGAGGCCGGCCTTGGTGACGCCGGAAATCCGCCCATCGAATTCCTCGCCGATGCGGGTCGCGAGGTGATGGGCGATCAGGCGGTTGACCGTATCGCGCTCGGCTGCCATCGCACGGCGCTCGAAGGTCGAGATTTCCGCAGCGATGTCTTCGAGCTGCGCTTCTTCTTCCCGTGTGATGCCGCCTTCGCCAAGCCCCAGCGAACCGACCAGCGCGCGATGCACGATCAGGTCGGCGTATCGGCGGATAGGCGAGGTGAAATGCGCATATTTCATCAGGTTGAGGCCGAAATGGCCGATATTGTCCGGGCTGTAGACGGCCTGGCTCTGGGAGCGCAACACCATCTCGTTGACCATGACCTGATGCGGCGTGCCTTGCGCCTGCGACAGGATGCCATTGAACGAGTTGGAGCGCATGTTGCCGCCCTTGGCCATGGAAATGCCGAGCGTATGGAGAAACTCGCGCAGCGTCTCCTGCTTGGCGAGCGAAGGGCCGTCATGGGCGCGGTAGATCAGCGCCTGGCGCTTCTTTTCCAGCGTCTCGGCGGCGCAGACATTCGCCTGGATCATCATTTCTTCGATTAGTTTGTGCGCGTCCAGCCGATCCGGCACGAAGACCCGGTCGACCGTACCGTCGGCCTTGAGCAGGATCTTGCGCTCCGGCATGTCGAGTTCGAGCGGCTGGCGCCGGTCTCGGCCGATCTTCATGATCCGGTAGGCGTCCCAGAGCGGCTTCAGGATCGGCTCGAGCAACGGTCCGGTCTTGTCGTCCGGCTTGCCGTCGATCGCGGCCTGTGCCTGTTGATAGGACAGTTTTGCGGCGCTCTTCATCATGACGCGATGGAAGGTGTGGCCCGCCTTGCGGCCCTCCTTCGAGAAGATCATGCGCACGGCCATTGCCGGCCGGTCTTCGCCCTCGCGCAGCGAGCAGAGGTCGTTGGAAATCCGCTCCGGCAGCATGGGCACGACGCGGTCGGGGAAATAGACGGAATTGCCGCGCTTCAGCGCCTCGCGGTCGAGCGGCGAGCCGGTGCGCACATACCAGGAGACATCGGCGATCGCGACGGTGACGATCACGCCGCCCGGATTGTCAGGGGACGTGTCCGGCTCGGCATAAACGGCGTCGTCATGGTCCTTGGCATCGGCCGGATCGATGGTGACGAGTGGCACGTCCCGCCAGTCTTCGCGCTTCGACATCGAGGCAGGCGTGGCTTCTTCCGCCTCGTCCATCACCTGCTTCGCGAAGATATGCGGGATGCCATGCGAATAGATGGCGATCATCGAGATCGCCTTTTCGGAGGCGACTGAACCGACGACCGTGAGCACACGGGCGCGCGGCAGGCCGAAACGACCGGAACGCACGGTTTCGCTCTCGACCAGATCGCCGTGCTTGGCATCGCCCAGACCGTCAGGCTCGATCACCATTTCCTCACCGCGCCGGTCGGTCGGCAGGAGGCGGATCTCGCCATCGGCAAGCTGATGCACGACACCGAGCGTGGCGCCGCGGCGCTTGTCGATCACCTTGATGACACGTGCCGTATAGGCGGGGCCGGTGCGGTCCTTGTTCGGGAATATTTTGGCGAGGATACGGTCGTTGAGGCCCGCGGCAGGCGCCTTGCCCTTGCCGCGTTGCTCGCTGGACTGGCGGATCAGCACGGCCGGTGCCGCACCGAGATCCTCAGGCCATTCCGCCGGACGGCCGATCAGTTCGCCGTCCTTGTCGCGGGTCGTGATGTCGAGCACGGTGACGGGTGGCAGCGCGCCGGGACGCGACAGAGACTTGCGGCTCTTGTTGAGCATGCCTTCGTCTTCGAGCTGGCGAAGCAAATCCTTCAGCTCGACGCGTGTCTCGCCCTTCAGCCCGAAGGCCTTGGCGATCTCGCGCTTCGAGGCTTTGTCCGGATTGTCGGAGATGAATTCGAGCAGGACTTCGCGCGGCGGGATGGCGCCTTGGACGATCGCAGGCTTTCCCTTCGAGCCGGTGGCCATGCCCCGTTCGGCTCTTTCCGCCCGCTTCCGCTGGCGGTGCGATCTGTTGTCGTCGTCCTGCTCTTCGCTCACGTATCCGTCTTCTTTGTTTTCGCGGCAGTCTTCTTCGCCGGTGCCTTCTTTGCAGCCGTCTTCTTCGGTGCTGCCTTCTTGGTCTCGCCGTCGGCCTTTGCTGCAGCCTTCTTCGGCTTCGCCTTGGCTTTTCCGGAAGAAGCCTTACCGCCCTTTTCGATGATCAGCGCCATGGCCTGTTCCATCGTCACGGACTGCGGGTCCATGCCCTTCGGCAGGGTCGCATTGACCTTGCCCCAGTTGACATAAGGACCGTATTTTCCGTCACGCACGGTAATGGTGCCGCCATCCGGATGGTCGCCGAGTTCCTTGAGTGCCGCAGGCGTGCCGCGACCACGACCACCCGGACCCTTGGCGACCTTTTCGGCCAGCACGGTGACGGCGCGGTTGAGGCCGATCGAGAACACGTCCTCGATGCTTTCCAGATTGGCATAGGTGCCGTCATGCAGCAGGAAAGGCCCGTAACGGCCGAGACCTGCGGAAATCATCTTGCCGGTTTCGGGATTCTGGCCCACGTCACGCGGCAGGCTGATCAGCGCCAGCGCCTTTTCGTGGTCGATATCCTCCGGCTTCCAGCCCTTGGGCAGCGAGGAGCGTTTTGCTTCCTTGCCTTCGCCGCGCTGGATATAGGGTCCGAAACGGCCAGACCGGAGCGTCAGCTCTTCGCCCGTATGCGGATCGGCACCGAGTGCCTTCGGCTCGTTGAGGCCGGAAGCGTCAGCCTCTGCGCCGTCAGACGAAAGCTGGCGGGTGAAATTGCATTCCGGGTAGTTCGAGCAGCCGACGAAAGCGCCGTATTTGCCGAGCTTGAGCGACAGGTTACCGGTGCCGCAGACCTGGCAGATGCGTGGATCGGACCCGTCTTCGCGCTTCGGGAAGACCAGCGGTGCCAGCGCCTCGTTCAGCGCGTCGAGCACGTTGGTGACACGCAGCTCCTTGGTGTCTTCGATCTGGGCGAAGAAGTCGTTCCAGAAGTCGCGCAGAACCTGCTTCCAGTCGAGTTCGCCGGCGGAGATCCGGTCGAGCTTTTCTTCCAGATCGGCGGTGAAATCGTATTCCACATATTTGGTGAAGAAGTTCTCGAGGAAGGCCGTCACCAGCCGGCCCTTGGAATGCGGGATAAGCTTGCGCTTCTCCGTGACCACATATTCGCGGTCGGATAGCGTCTTCAGCGTTGCGGCATAGGTGGAAGGGCGGCCGATGCCGAGCTCTTCCATCTTCTTGATCAGCGAGGCTTCCGAATAACGCGGCGGCGGCTCGGTGAAGTGCTGGCTGGAATTGATCTTCTGCTTGGCGAGGTTTTCGCGCGCATTGATCTCCGGCAGGCGACCGTCTTCGTCGTCATCTTCCGGCTTCTCGTCCTCGTCGCGGCGATCCATGTAGGCGCTGAGAAAACCATCAAAGCGGACGACGGAACCGACGGCACGAAGGCCGGCCTTGTCTGCGCCATTGGAGGCGAGGATTTCGACCGTGGTGCGTTCCATCTCGGCAGACGCCATCTGGCTGGCGATACCGCGCTTCCAGATCAGCTCGTAAAGGCGTGCCTGATCGGCATCGAGGAATTTTTTCACCTGATCCGGCGTGCGATTGAAATCGGTCGGGCGGATTGCTTCGTGCGCTTCCTGGGCGTTCTTTGCCTTGGTGGAGTAGAAACGCGGCTTTTCCGGCAGGTAGCGGTTGCCGAACTGGTCGCCGATGGCCGCGCGGGCTGCATCGATCGCTTCCGGTGCCATCTGCACGCCGTCGGTACGCATATAGGTAATGAGACCGACCGTCTCGCCGCCGATATCGATGCCTTCATAAAGTTTCTGCGCCACCTGCATGGTGCGTGATGCGCTGAAGCCGATATTGGAGGAGGCGGCCTGCTGGAGGCTCGACGTGGTGAACGGAGGGCCGGGATTGCGCTTGACCGGCTTTGCCTCGACGCTGTCGACCACATAGGACGCGCCTTCAAGCAGCGTCTTCAGGCGGTTGGCATCGTCACCGGTCTTGACGGCGCGCGGAGCCAGACGCTTGCCGTCCGCCTGCACGAGCTTGGCCTCGAACTCGTCGCCGCGCGGGGTCTTCAAGAGCGCCGACAGGTTCCAGTATTCTTCAGAGACGAAACGTTCGATTTCGTTTTCGCGGTCGCAGACGAGACGCAGCGCAACGGACTGAACGCGGCCGGCGGAGCGTGCGCCCGGCAGCTTGCGCCACAGGACCGGCGACAGGTTGAAGCCAACAAGATAGTCCAGTGCGCGGCGGGCAAGATAGGCATCGACCAGCGGCACGTCGATATCGCGCGGAGAGGCCATCGCGTCGAGCACGGCCTTCTTGGTGATGGCGTTGAAGACGACCCGTTTAACCGGCATGTCGCCCAGCACCTTCTTCTTCTTCAGGAGATCGAGAACGTGCCAGGAAATGGCTTCACCCTCGCGATCCGGGTCGGTCGCGAGGAACAGGCCGTCCGAGCCTTTGACGGCATCGGCAATGTCTTTCATGCGTTTCTGCGATGCGCTGTCGACCTCCCAGGACATTTCGAAATCCTGATCGGGAAGCACGGAACCGTCTTTCGCGGGAAGATCGCGGACGTGGCCAAAGGATGCGAGAACCTTGTAGCCCGAGCCCAGATACTTATTGATCGTCTTGGCTTTGGCTGGAGATTCTACAACGACAACATTCATTTTTGCTTCTCTGTAATAGAGCAGGGCCCGGGACCTCGTTCGGTCCAGGCGGAGATTTGACTTCCCGACATGGAGGGCGTTTGTCCCGCGGTCAAGGGCTTAAGTGAAATTAGCACATTTCGAAGGATGCAATCTTTGAGTGCTTTAATCTGACTTGCAATCATGAATATTTCAAATAAAGTCCACTATGTTCAATCTTGTGAATAAAATTTCACTTTCAGATTGCGGTGGGGTGGGGCATGTCAATTCATATGAATGGGCTCCGCGAGGGGCATTCCGTCGAGAACGTCGCGTATATACGCCAGATGCTGGGTGAGTTGCGGCAGGTCGCATTCGGCGAGGGGGCCGACATGCTCTGTTATCTCATCGAGATGGCCTATGTGGAGGCCGGTGACATCCAATCCGGCCGGCGCCCGTGCTCATCCGTCCAGCGCAATGGAAACAAACCCGCCGGGATGGCGGTATAGGCGTCCGGCGAGATCCAGTTCGAGCAGCACGAGATAGACAGACGAAGCGGGCAGGCCCGTATGACGGATGATGTCATCGATTTCCGTCGGCGTCGGGCCGAGCGCGGAGACGATCGCATGGCGGTCATCGTCATCCGGCGGCAGCATCGTGCCCGTCTGCTTGTCCGGCTCCTCGACCACCGGCGGCTCAAACAGATCGAGCTGCGACAAGGGCGCAAGGGCTTCGAGCACGTCCTCCGGTCCTGTGGTTACGACGGCACCCTGCTTGAGCAGCGCGTTGGTTCCGTGGCAGCGCGGATCGAGCGGAGAGCCCGGCACTGCAAAGACGATTCGACCGAAATCGCCGGCCATCCGCGCGGTGATCAGCGAGCCGGACTTTTCCGCCGCCTCGACCACGACGACGCCGAGTGAAATGCCGGCGATCAGCCGGTTGCGACGGGGAAAGTCCCGTGCGCGTGGTTCCCAGCCGAACGGCATCTCGCTGATGGCTATTCCTGCGCCATTGGTGATTTCTTCCAGCAGTCCGAGATTTTCGGGCGGGTAGGGCCGGTCAAGCCCTCCTGCGAGAACTGCGATCGTGCCGGTCTCGACACTGGCCCGGTGGGCTGCGGTATCGATCCCGCGTGCAAGCCCCGAGGTAATGACATAGCCGTTCAGGCCGCAGCGCCGGGCGATCATCGCTGCGAACTTGGCGCCGACGACGGAAGCATTGCGCGAGCCGACGATGCCGACCGATGGACGTGTGGCGCTTTCGCGATTGCCCTTGATGGCCACCAGTGGCGGCGCACCATCTATATGTCTGAGCGCGGGGGGATAGTCCGGTTCGCCGATGCCGACGAAGGAGGCGCCATGCCTGTGGGCGGCTTCAAGCTCGCGCTCGGCATCCTGAATGCTGGCAATGCGCAGGGAGCGCGTGGCACCGCCGCGTTGCGACAGTTCCGGCAGCATGGCCAGCGCATTTTCCGCCGAGCCGCAATGGTTGATGAGATGCCGGAAAGTGGCCGGGCCGACATTGTCGGAGCGGATCAGCCTCAGCCAGGCGATCCTCTGCTTCTCCGTCAGCGCAATTCCCGATCTTCCTGCACTGCCGTCGGGCATGGATGGCCTCTTTGGGTCCCCTTGGGGGAAGTTATCCCTTTGAGCCGATCTTGCTTTCGGTGCCGGCGATCAACCGCTCGATATTGCTCTTGTGCTTGACCCAGGAGATCACGGTCATGATTGCCATGACGACTGCAATCTTAGGCTCCTGTATGAACCACAGCACAACCGGAATGACAAGGGTCGCAACCAGCGCCGCGAGCGACGAATATTTGCTGAGCTTGGCGATTGTCAGCCAGACGACGGCGAAGACGAGCACCATCCACGGCGCAACGCCGAGAAGGGTGCCGATATAGGTAGCAACGCCCTTGCCGCCCTTGAAGCCGAGCCAGATTGGATAGAGATGGCCGAGGAATGCGGCAAAGCCCGCCAGAAGTCCTGCTTCCGAACCGAAGAAGTGCCAGCCGATGACGGCCGCAACCGTAGCCTTCAGCGCATCAAGCAGAAGCGTCGCGGCTGCAAGTTTCTTGTTGCCGGTGCGCAGTACATTGGTCGCGCCGATATTGCCCGAGCCGATGGAGCGGATATCGCCAAGCCCTGCTGCGCGGGTGAGAAGCAGGCCGAACGGGATCGATCCGAGCAGATAGCCCAGAACCAGCGCACCGGCTGCGATCGGCAGGGTGATCTGCCAGTTGAAAAGTTCGCTCACACCCAGTCCCTCCCGATCGCGTGCACGCATTTCCCCGCCACATAGGTGGCAACCGCGCGCCCCGAAAAACGGGCGTCGTCGAACGGCGTGTTTTTCGAGCGCGAGATGATCGCGTCCTTGGAGACGATCCAGGGATCGTCGAGATCGATCAGCGTGATGTCGGCCTTTGCGCCTACTTTCAACGTGCCGGCGTCGAGACCGAAAATCTGTGCCGGACGTGTCGACATGGCGTCGATCAGCCGCATCAGCGGTACGCGTCCGTCGTGATGCAGGCGAAGGGCGGCCGACAGCATGGTCTCCAGCCCGATCGCGCCATCGGCAGCATCGGCAAACGGCAGGCGCTTGGTGTCGACATCCTGGGGATCGTGCGACGAAACGATGATGTCGATATCGCCCGCAGCCAGAGCATCGGCCATGGAGACGCGGTCGTCTTCGGTGCGAAGCGGCGGCGAGAGCTTGAAGAAGGTGCGGTATTCGCCGATGTCGTTTTCGTTGAGCGACAGGTGGTTGATCGAAATGCCGCAGGTGACGTTGGCGCCACGGCCGCGGGCGACCTTCATCGCCTCGACCGATTCCGGCACGGAAATCTTGGCCGCATGGTATTTGGCCTTGGTGAGGGCCGCGATCCGCAGATCCCGCTCCAGCGGAATGATTTCGGCTTCCTTCGGTACGCCGGAAAGGCCGAGCCAGCTGGCAAACAGTCCCTCGTTCATCACACCGTTGCCGAGATATTTTTCACGCAGTTCAAGCGAGATGACGGCATCGAATTCGCGGGCATAGGTCATCGCGCGGCGCAGCAGCAGCGAATCGGACAGCGCATGCCGGCCATTGGTGAAGGCGACGGCGCCGGCTTGCTGCAGCAGGCCGAATTCGGTCATTTCGCGGCCTTCAAGCCCTCTGGTCAGGGCGGCTGCGGCATGAACGTTGACGAGCGCCTTGTCGCGGGCCGTCTTGTGGACGAATTCGACGAGTGCGATGTCGTCGATGACCGGATCTGTCTCCGGCATCATGATGAAGGAGGTCACGCCGCCTGCCGCCGCGGCGCGGCTGGCCGACTCGATCGTTTCGGTATGCTCGGCACCCGGTTCGCCGACATAGACGCGGGCATCGACTAGGCCGGGAGTGGCAACGAGGCCCTGGCAATCGCGGACGCTTGAACCATGCGGTACGCCCTGGTTCAATGCGTCTTTGCCGCAGGCAAGGATATGTCCGTCTTCGCCGATGATGATCGTGCCGGTCTCGTCGAGATTGCGCGACGGATCGAGGATGCGGACATTTCTGAGAACGGTGGATTTCAAGCGCGTTCTCCCTGGTTGGAGGTAAGCAGCGTCTCCATCACCGCCATGCGGACAGCGACCCCCATTTCAACCTGCTGTTCGATCACGCTCTGCGGACCGTCGGCGACTTCGGAAGAGATCTCGACCCCGCGGTTCATCGGGCCTGGATGCATGACGAGCGCATCGTCCTTGGCGGCTTTCAGTTTTTCGGCATCGAGCCCGTAGAAGTGGAAATATTCCCGCACCGACGGCACGAAAGAACCGGCCATGCGCTCGCGCTGCAGGCGCAGCATCATCACGACATCGGCGTTCCTCAGGCCTTCTTCCATCGAGTGGAAGACTTCCACGCTCATGTCGCGGATGCCCGAGGGAAGGAGGGTGGAAGGGGCTACCACGCGAACGCGGGCACCCATTGCATTGAGAAGGATTATGTTCGAGCGGGCAACGCGCGAGTGCAGGACATCACCGCAGATCGCCACCGTGATACCTGTCAGCGTGCCTTTGGCGCGGCGGATGGTCAGTGCGTCGAGGAGTGCTTGAGTCGGATGTTCGTGTTGGCCGTCACCGGCATTGACCACCGAGCAGGCGACCTTCTGAGCCAGAAGCGCGGCGGCACCGGCGGAGGAATGGCGAAGCACCAGTACATCCGGGCGCATGGCGTTGAGCGTCATCGCCGTATCGATCAGCGTTTCGCCCTTCTTCACCGAGGAATTGCCGACCGACATGTTCATCACGTCCGCGCCGAGCCGTTTTCCGGCGAGCTCGAAGGACGACTGCGTGCGCGTCGAGGCTTCGAAGAAGAGGTTGATCTGGGTAAGGCCGCGTAAGGTGGACGTCTTTTTCTCCCGCTGCCGGGATATCTTCACGGCCTCGTCGGCTTTGTCGAGAAGATAGGTGATGTCCTGTTCTTTGAGACCCTTGATGCCGAGGAGGTGGCGATGAGGGAAGAAGACCATTGGGCATGTCTCCGCTTGCGTTCGGCGGTCTATAAGGTTTGGGGGGGCTGGCTGCAAGCGGGAGCGGAAGTTATCTACGGCTTGTTGGTGATGATCGCCTGATAATCGCGGCCGCGATAGAAGATGTTGATGACTTCGACCACATCCTCCTTAACGCGATAAAGAATAACGGCCTTGCCTTCAAAAGGTACGATACGCAGATCCGGCCCTAGGTCTGAGCGTATCGTAGCACCGAAAGGCGCGTCACCTATTTTCTCGCATCGGTCGACTAGCCGGTCGGTGAATTTCTGCGCGGTTGGAAAATGCTGGCTTGCCTCCAGCACATAAAGAAAAATCGCATCGATATCGTCCAGCGCATCCGGCCTGTAGGTTACCGGAATGGGTTGCATGAAATCTCAGCCTCTGTGCTGACCGTATAACCGGTTGAGATGGGTGCGAATTTCTGCGCTGTTCAGGCTTGGTCGCGGATCGTCGAGGGACTTTCGCACGCGCTGGCGTACGGCATCAATACGTCGCTCATTCTCGCTCTCGGCATCCAGCAGTGCATCGACCGCGGCAAGCATGGCATCGTCTGTTGACGCGTACTGGCCAGCCTCGACGCGGCGTTTGATCGCATCGATCGCCTTTTCCGGCAGCGTAATGGTAAATGTGCGGGCGTTCATCGGATTGTTTCCGTGTGGATTTCGCGAATCTATAATGGCGCTGACGTTTAGGCAAATGCTGCGTGTAAATAGGATTGCTTTCGCCTTTTGTTGAGAAGCCCAATTTAGGGTCGTGCGCCCGTTTCCACTCCCGTTAACTTCCGCTAGAAGCGGAGCATGAACGAGTTGACCCGCGCCGAAGAAAAATTTGCCGAATTGAACCAGCCCGCGCCCTGGTCCGGCATCAATGCCTACCGCTCCGATCCCTTGCTGGTTGATCTGACGAGCGGTCTCAATCGCACGATCCGGGAAGAATACGACCAGCTTGGCCGTTACGTGACTTCGCCTGAAGCGCAGGAACTTGCGCGCATGGCGAACGAAAACCCGCCGAAGTTGAAGACCCATGGTCCGCGCGGCGAGCGTCAGGATGTCACGGAATTCCATCCGGCCTGGCACGCACTGATGCGCCGATCGATGCAGACCGGCCTGCATTCCTCGATCTGGGAAAATATTCCGGAAGCAAAAGGCAGCGACCACAAGGCCCGCGCCACGCGCTTTTATCTCACCGCGCAGCTTGAAAGCGGACATCTGTGCCCGCTGACGATGACCAGTGCTTCCGTTGCGGCCCTCATGGCGTCGCCGCGGGTGCAGAAGGAATGGGCGCCGAAAATCCTGTCGCGCAAATACGATTCGACCAATCGGCCGGCGATGCAGAAGTCGGCGGTGACACTCGGCATGGGCATGACCGAAAAGCAGGGTGGCACCGATGTCCGTGCCAACCGCTCGACGGCTGATCGGGTAGGTGAGGGCATCTATCGCCTCAACGGCCACAAGTGGTTCATGTCCGCGCCGATGAGCGACGGTTTCGTGATGCTGGCGAAGACGAAGGAAGATATCAGCTGTTTCCTCGTTCCACGGCTGCTGGAGGACGGTTCTGCCAACGGCCTGCAGTTCCAGCGCCTGAAGGACAAGATCGGTAACCGCTCTAATGCGTCCGCCGAAGTCGAGTTCTCCGATGCCTTCGGTTATCTCCTCGGTGATCCGGGCGCCGGCATCCGCACCATTCTCGACATGGTGACGTTGACGCGACTCGATTGCGCTGTCGCCTCCGCTGGCATGATGCGCGCCTCGCTGGCCGAAGCGGTGCATTTTACCCGCGGCCGCAACGTGTTCGGCAGAAACCTGGTAGACCAGCCGCTGATGACGCGCGTTCTGGCCGATATGGCGCTGGACGTCGCAGCCGCGACCGCGCTCGGTTTCCGCCTCGCAGACGCTTTCGATCGCGCCGCGAGCAACCCCGCCGATGCCGCTTTTGCCCGCGTCATGACGCCGGTCGTCAAATACTTCAACTGCAAGATCGCCCCGTCACTGATCTATGAGGCGATGGAGTGCCTCGGCGGCAACGGTTACGTCGAGGAGCGGCCGATCGCGCGCCATTACCGGGAAGCGCCGGTCAATGCGATATGGGAAGGCTCGGGCAATGTCATGGCGCTCGACGTTCTGCGCGTCCTGTCGCGGGGCCGTGATCTGTTCGAACTGGTTCTGTCCGGTTTCGAACGGGATCTCGGTGCGTCAGGCCGCAAGACAATCGAGGTTCTTCGCGCCGCCATGGCGCTCTGCGAGCGGGATGAGGGGGCTGCACGCCTGCTCGTCGAGCAACTGGCGCTGGCAGCCGGTGCCGCGGAACTGGCGCGGTTGGGCGCGGGAAAAATTGCCGATGCCTATCTCGAAACCCGCCTGGCCGGTGGCTGGCGCTCGACCTACGGCATGCTCGATGCGCGTTTCGATGCCAGCTATATCGTCGACCTTCTTTATCCGCCGGCAGCGTAATTCGCGACGAACATCGCGACCGGAATGGTGAAGAAGGCAAGCGCCGTCTGCACGGTTGCGGCAGCGGCGTAAAAGTCCGCGTCGCCGCCCATCTGCTTGGCCAGAACGTAACCGTTCATCGCTGTTGGTACCGCGGCGCTGAGCGCGAGCAGCGCCAGATTGGTGCCGGTGAGGCCGACGGCCAGGCCGACCGCGATGGCGAGAACCGGAAAAACCACCAGCTTCATTGCCACCGCAGAGAGAACCCCGATGCTCGGCTTGAGCGCATCCGCCACCTTGAGCCCGGCGCCGACTGTAATCAATCCGAGGCTGAGCGACGCCTGCGACAGCATCTCGACGGTCGCCATGAGCGGCCGATAGAGCGGCAAGCCGATCAGGTTGATGCCGATGCCGAGGAATGTCGCGATGATCATCGGATTGCTGATGATCTTGATCGCAATGGCGCGATAATCGCGTTTCTGTCCGGAGAAGACGGCAAGCACCGCGATGCTTCCGGCATTGACCGGCACGATGACCGCAGCCATCACCATGCCGACGACGACAAGCCCGTGCGCATCATAGGTTTTTGCGGCGATCGCAAGCGCCATGAAGCCGTTCCAGCGGGTCGAGGTCTGGTAGAGCGAGGTGAAGGTGGAAGGCGTCATCCGCCCGCGCTTCAGAACCGGCCATGAAGCCAGCACGACGATGGACATCGTGGTGAAGGCGAGGATGGCGATCAGGCTGACATGGATGCTGCTTGCATCCGAAAAGTCGGCCTTCGCCATGGTCTGGAACAGGAGCGCAGGAAACAGCACATAGTAGCTGCATTGCTCCATCCCTTCCCAGAAATTACCGTTGATGGCCGTGGTCCGCTTGAGGCCGATGCCGAGAAGGACGAGCAGGAAAACGGGAAGGATGCTTTCGAATATGGTCAGCATGAGCCGAGGCGCGCTTATCTAAATTGTGTGTTTATCCCTCCCACGCGGCACTGTGCATGTAAATGGCGACAGCGCAATGCCCGCAATTCTGTGCATGGTGTCGCAACCCGCTTGCCGCTTGTGAGCCGGCGGATTATCGCCTGTGCAAGAGTTTGTTAGGAAATAGGCCGACGATGCTGCAGATCCCTCAGATGACCGCGCAACAGAACCAGCCGTTGCGGCCGCGCAATCGCGCCAACACTGAGCGTGCGATTTTTCTGGCGGCTCGTGGTCTTCTGGCCGAACACGGTTTCCAGGGTTTCGGCATCAATGCCGTGGCGCGCCGGGCCGGTTGCGACAAGCAGCTGATCTATCGGTATTACGGTGGTCTCGACGGTCTGATCGATGCGATCGGCGAGGAGCTCGGCAGCTGGGTAAACGACAAGATCCCGCAGGATACCGGCGGTATGTTCATCCTGACCTATGGCGACCTGATGGAAAAGCTGTCCATGTATTTCATGGAAGCGCTCCGGGATGATCCGCTTGTCTGCAAGATCGTCGCCTGGGAGGTTTCCCAGGATACACCGCAGGTGCGCCGCCTTTCCGAGTCGCGCATGAAGGCGCTCAGCAAGTGGCTTGAAAAAATGCGCGGCTCCCTGACCCTGCCGAAGGGCATAGATACGGCGACAACCAACGCGCTGCTTTTTGCATCCATCCAGCACATGGTGATTTCAGCTTCCGTCAGCGGCCAGTTTGCCGGCGTTTCGCTGAAGACGGAAAAGGATTGGGAAAAGGTCGCCGCCGCCGTGCGCCGCCTTGTTCGGGCCATATACGGCTGATCGGCACCATTTTCTCCACAAGCAGACCGCGGAAATTAACCATAACAACGGGTTTACGTTGCGCTGAACTGGTGCGTCTTTAGGCTGGTTAATATATTGTTAACCAGGTTTCGTAAGACAAATGCCGGATGTGATACCATTCATCAGACAACATGCCTTGCTGATTGTCCTGACCGGGGCGTTCGCGGGTTTGGCATTGAACATTGCGGTTCCCGCGATGGTCCTGAGTTTGATGGCGCTGTCGAGATGGTTTGTCTTGACGGATATTGATCTGGCAGAGCTTAAAGGTAAGGCCGCATGAAGTGGTTCCTGATACTCTGGGCAGGTCCGGTTGCTCTTCTGTCCAGCTGGTACGGTCTATCCTATTATGACATGAGCTTCGGCTTTTTCATGCTGACGCGGCACACCCATGACCTCGTGTTCGAAGTTTATGGAAACGTGCTGGGCATTCCGCCGGAAACCATCCCGCCGCTCGTGGCCCGTGCCATTGCCCTCGACAGCCTGATCGTTTTTGCCATCATCGCCTTCCGCAAGCGCAAGGCGATTGCCGCCTGGTGGCGCAGGCGTCAGTTGTCGAAGGAAGGTGCAGTTGCCGTGCGCAGCGAAGAAAGCCTGTCCAGCGCACCCTGAAGAATGAAGCTTGCTGCCGCCGAATCGATCCGTTCGGCGCGCTTTGCACGCGAAACGTCCATTTCCAGAAGCGCCCGTTCGGCCGCGACCGTAGACAGCCGCTCGTCCCAGAAGATGAAGGGCAGGGCGGTCTTTTCAGACATCGAGCGCACGAAGGCACGGGTCGCCTGAACGCGCGGTCCGGCCGAGCCGTCCATGTTCATCGGCAGGCCGATGATGAAGGCGGCGACCTTTTCCTTCTGCGCGAAATCCAGCAGCATCACCGCATCCTGGGTAAACTTCACCCGCTTGATCACTGTTCGCGGTGAGGAAAAGCGCCGCCCGAGATCCGACATGGCAAGGCCGATCGTCTTGGTGCCGAGATCGAGCCCGGCAATTGCCTGGTTCGGCGCGAGGTATTCGGCAAGTTCCTCGATGGTCAGCGTTGCCATGCGTTTTTCCTAGCTTTTCTTGCGTACGAACTCGGTGCGCAGCACAAGTCCCTTGATCGTATCGTGCCGGCAGTCGATCTCTTCCGGATTATCCGTCAGGCGAATGGAGCGGATTACCGTGCCCTGCTTCAGCGTCTGGCCTGCGCCCTTGACCTTGAGGTCCTTTATCAACGTGACGGCGTCGCCATCGACGAGCACATTGCCGGCGCTGTCATGAACCGCTGAAGCCGCGGCTGCTTTTGCGGCCGCTTCGGACGCAGGAAGCCATTCGCCGCTTGCTTCGTCATAGATGTATTCGTCGTCATCGCCTGCCATGTGTTGTCCTTAGGTTCTGAAAAAGGGTCCGTTGCCGATATTGCTCGCAGGAGCTGGCAGCGGCTGGAGGTCGCTTAGCCCACGGTCTATTGGCTGGCAACCGTTGCCGTCAGGACGTGGCTATAACATGATCCGGTAACGGTGGCGCTCATGATCACCATTCCCGCGCGAAACAACCATCGCGAAGTTTGAAATCGGCGGGTGGCGTGCTATTATTCAGGCAGGAGGTGAGACGACCTTCGTTCCGGTGGGAGCCGGGCTTTCGCCCGACCCCCGTGCTGTTAACGGCTTATCGTCAGTGTCAGGCGCCAACCGAACAAACTGACGATCACCGTAACCCGGATTTTCAATCGTCTCACCTCCTTTCGTCGCGTCGGAACCTCCGTTCCGACCTCTCCCTTCTATCAAATTTCGATTTGGTCTTACTCCCCCTCATTTGACTGTATTGGAGGACGTTCTCCCATGAAGATCACCTGGCTCGGCCATTCGGCGTTCCGTATCGAGACCGCCAAGGCAAAAATCCTGATCGACCCCTTCCTCAGCTATAACCAGCCCTTTGCCGACGCCGGTTTGGACATCAAGGATGTCACCGAAGGCGTAACCCATATCCTTCTGACCCACGGCCACGCCGACCATGTCGGTGACACGGTCGCGATCGCCAAGGAAAAGGGCGCCGTCGTTCTCGCCAATGCCGATCTTGGCTCCTGGCTCGCCACCAAGGGCGTCGAGAAGATCGAGATGGGCAATACCGGCGGCACGGTCGGTTTCGACGGTTTTACCGCGACCTTCACCCAGGCGCTGCATTCATCCGGCCAGGTGGATGAGATGGGCGTCGCCCACTCGCTCGGCTCCGCCAACGGTCTGATGCTACATTTCGACGATGAGCTTTCCGTGCTCCACATGGGCGATACGGACATCTTCACCGACATGGGCCTGATCAACGAGTTGCACCAGCCGGATCTCGGCATCGTGCCGGTTGGTGATCGCTTCACCATGGGCGGAGCTGTCGCCGCACTCGCCTGCCAGCGTTTCTTCGATTTCAAGCACGCCATTCCGTGCCATTACGGCACATTCCCGATCATCGATCAGACGCCGGAAAAGTTCGTCAAGGGCATGGAAGGCAGCCGCACCCGCGTCGAGACCCCGACACCGGGCACCGTGCTGAGCTATTAAATCCTTGCACTACTTTTGGCGCGTCGCGGCTGCGGCGCGCCGACTGCGGCTAAATCGTTGCGCATTGTTGCTATTCCGGTTGCGCTTGTTGTTGCGATCACAACACATGGCCATTATAGCGAAGTAGATTTTTATTGCCCGGAGTTGTGCCATGTCCGTCGATCTCGCCACCGTCAAGCGCGTTGCGCGCCTTGCCCGCATTGCCGTCACAGAAGACGACGCCAATCGCATGGTGGGCGAGCTGAATGGCATCATCAATTTCGTCGAGCAGCTTTCCGAAGTGGATGTGACCGGCGTCGAGCCTATGACCTCGGTGACCCCGATGGACATGCGCAAGCGTGCCGACGCCGTGACCGATGGCGACAAGGCAGACGATATCGTCGCAAATGCGCCCGTAACCGACCGCAATTTCTTCCTGGTGCCGAAGGTCGTCGAATAAGCCGTTTCTCTGACGCGCTTCCGACCCTCTCCACGCATTCGAACATTTTGAAGAGCCCATGACCGAACTCACCAGCCTTACCATTGCCGAAGCCCGCGAAAAGCTTGGCGCCAAGGAAATCACCTCGGTCGAGCTGACCAAGGCCTATGTCGACGCGATCGACGCCTTCAACGGCACGTTCAATGCCTACATCACCACCACGCCGGAAAAGGCGATGGAAATGGCCAAGGCCTCCGATGAACGCCGCGCGTCCGGCAAGGTCGGTGCGCTGGAAGGCATTCCGCTCGGCATCAAGGACCTGTTCGCCACCGAAGGCGTCCACACCCAGGCCGCCTCGCACATTCTCGACGGCTTCAAGCCGAAATACGAATCGACCGTCACCCAGAACCTCTGGGACGATGGCGCCGTCATGCTCGGCAAGCTGAACATGGACGAGTTCGCCATGGGCTCGTCGAACGAGACCTCTTTTTACGGCCCGGTCGTAAACCCGTGGAAGGCTGAAGGCTCCAACCAGCAACTCGTACCGGGTGGCTCGTCTGGTGGTTCGGCCGCAGCCGTTGCGGCGCATCTCTGCGCCGGCGCGACCGCCACCGATACCGGAGGCTCGATCCGCCAGCCGGCCGCCTTCACCGGCACCGTCGGCATCAAGCCGACCTATGGCCGCTGCTCGCGCTGGGGCACGGTGGCCTTCGCATCCTCGCTCGATCAGGCAGGCCCGATCGCCCGCGACGTGCGCGATGCCGCGATCATGCTCAAATCGATGGCCTCCGTCGACAAGAAGGACACGACCTCGGTTGATCTGCCGATCCCGGATTACGAAGCCGCGCTCGGCCAGTCGGTCAAGGGCATGAAGATCGGCATTCCGAAGGAATACCGCGTCGACAACATGCCGGAAGAGATCGAAGCGCTCTGGCAGCAGGGTATCGCTTATCTGAAGGATGCCGGTGCCGAGATCGTCGACATCTCCTTGCCGCACACGAAATATGCCCTGCCGGCTTACTACATCGTCGCGCCGGCCGAAGCTTCGTCCAACCTTGCCCGTTATGACGGCGTTCGTTACGGCCTGCGCGTCGACGGCAAGGACATTGCCGACATGTACGAAAAGACCCGCGCGGCCGGTTTCGGCACCGAGGTCAAGCGCCGCATCATGATCGGCACCTATGTTCTGTCGGCCGGTTATTACGACGCCTATTACCTGCAGGCGCAGAAGGTTCGCACGCTGATCAAGCGCGACTTCGAGACCGTCTTCCATGCAGGTGTCGATGCGATCCTGACGCCGGCCACCCCGTCGTCCGCCTTCGGCATCGCCGACGAGAACCTCGCAGCTGATCCGGTCGCCATGTACCTGAACGACATCTTCACGGTGACGGTCAACATGGCAGGCCTTCCGGGCATCGCCGTGCCCGCCGGCCTCGACAAAAAGGGCCTGCCGCTCGGCCTGCAGCTCCTCGGCAAGCCGTTCGAGGAAGAAACGCTGTTCCGCACCGCCCATGTCATCGAACAGGCAGCCGGCAAGTTCACGCCGGCCAAGTGGTGGTAAGCGGACTTAAAATTCGGGAAATGACTGTCGCCGATCACGTTGTGGTCGGCGAAGTCGGTTTTGCGGCGTGGAAATCCAGTGATGCCTTCAGGGGCGTCGATCTCTCAGCCGATGTATTGGAACGGACCCGCAAGGCCTACGAGATTTTCGCGGGCGAAACCAAGGGCGAAGTCTGGCTTGCCGAGCTTGATGGCACGGTCGTCGGATGGTCTGCCCGCGACGGCGCACCGAACTATATTTCCGACGTCTGGGTTTCGCCCGACCAGCAGGGCAGGGGCATCGGCAAGGCTCTGGTCCTGCATTCGCTCGACCGCATCAGGGCGGAAGGTCACACCATGGCCACCATCCATACCCATGCCAGAAACGCCGGTGCCGTCAGGCTTTACCAGCGCTGCGGTTTTGCCATCGTCTGGCGCGGGGTGGAATATTCCAAGAGCATGGGGATGGATCTGGAAAAGGTTCATCTGGAACAATCGCTGATCTGACCAAAAGCTTGGGAGAGAACGATGAACCCCGAACTGGCCTCCTTGATCGCCGCTTTCGACCGTCTGGCCTCTACGGATTTCGCGATGGGATCTGACTGGGAAGAGGTGCACAATCTTTGCCAGGCACATGAAGGTATGGCGGATTTCGATTGGGGCCATGCCCTTTGCCACCGCATCGAGGGCGACGATTGGAATGCAACCTACTGGTATCGCCGCGCCGGAAAACCGGTCGCGACCGGTTCGTTTGCCGAGGAATGGGCAGCGATGAAGGCTAAACTTTCAAGCTGAAAGCAAGCCGGCCCTCCGGATGAGAAGCCGGCCGCCATTGCCTATCGATTGTCCTGCTCGGCTCTCACCAGCACCAACCCTCGTTCTGTGATCCGGTAGGGTTTGCCGTTCTGCGATCTGATCGCCTTCTTCTGCTTCAGCTTGCGGAAGGTGACGAGATCGAGACGGGAGAATACCCATCCCTCGCGGGTAAAGAGTTGCAGCTTTTCGATATCACGATTGTCGTCGCGTGTGATCTCGATCCGGCCGCCCTGGGCGAGCAGGTGGAGGATGCGCTGTTCTGCGCGGGAAATATCCATTGTTCTGATGTCCGCAAAGCGCTCACATGGGAGCGCACAAAAACAACATCCGGCGCGTCGATTACGGGCCGGGACTTGCGTTTTTGTTCGGGCCGAAGCGCCTGAGAAAGCGGGTCGGCCCCTTAGCGGGTCTCTCTGGACGAGAACATCAAAACTCCCTTTGGCGAACGGTCCGACTGGTTTCCGGCGACGCCGGCGGCAAGTTTAAGGCGGGTTCGCTTCGGTCGTCAATAACAGCTTTCAGCACGCGAGATCTGGCGCTGGTAAAATGGCAGGGACGGTGCTGTAATGACCTGCGTAACAGGAAAGGATAGGGCCATAGTCCGCAACGCCCGTGGAGACGATGTTGATATCTTGGCCGAAATCGGTGTCCGCGCCTGGGAAAAGGCGATGGAATCGATTGGCGAAATGGTCGATATGCGCGGCAGCGCCCGCGAAGCCTTCGTCAATTTCACGCGCTCCTCCTGGCTGACCATTACCGTCGTCGAGCAAGTCGGGACCGTTGCCGGATGGGCGGCGCGCGAACATCTCGATGAACTGATTTCCGACTTCTGGATCGATCCGCAATATCAGGGGCAGGGACTGGGCAAGGAACTGCTGCAGGAAGTCGAGGCTGAAATCCTGCGTCAGGGCTTTGAGAAGGTGCGGATCGAAACCCATGCGCAGAACAACGAGGCAATCGGCTTTTTCGAAAAGCACGGTTATGCCATCCATTGGCTTTCGGTTGCCTATTCTCCGAAGATCGACCGGGATGTTCAGTCCGTTGGCTTATCCAAGCTGCTGGTCGAGGCACCGCCGAGCGTCAGCTATGGGCAGGAGTTCTAGACGCCGGTCAGCTTCTCAAGCAGAGCCAGCGCAGCCTCAGGCGCAAGGATCGCGACCATAAGCCATCCTGTTTGCAGAACGAAGAACAGCGGCAGAGCCAGGTGAAATGGCGGCTTGCGCGTCTTGTGTCGCAGCAGTCTTTGGGCTGCCAGTGCTCCGGGACCGCCGCCCGCAAAGGCAAGCAGAAGCAGTGTTGATTCCCTGGTCCGCCAGCCGCCGTTACGGGCAGCCTGTTTGTCTCGCCAGTAGATGCCGAATACGACGAGATTGTAGGCAATGGCGATTGCCGCCAGCGCGAGGATCGTTTCGATCTCCATGGAAAATTCCGTCGCTCCCACTGTAACGCCGACTAACCGTCACGCCCGTGCCCACAAGTCTTGCGCCACCACGGCATTTGTTCTACCTCACGACTTCTAAGAATTCACGCATGAGACGAGCTCAAGATGACCCTAGTCGACGTCCGTACCCCTGATCCGAAACGCTTCATCCCCGGCGCCACCGGCGACTGGGAAGTGATCATCGGCATGGAGGTTCACGCTCAGGTCCTCTCCAATTCGAAGCTTTTCTCCGGCGCCTCGACCGAGTTCGGCAAGCCGGCAAACGGCAATGTGTCGCTGGTCGATGCCGCCATGCCGGGCATGCTGCCGGTCATCAACGAGGAGTGCGTGCGCCAGGCCGTGCGTACCGGCCTCGGCCTGAAGGCACAGATCAACAAGCGTTCGATCTTCGACCGCAAGAATTATTTCTATCCGGACCTGCCGCAGGGTTACCAGATCTCGCAGTTCAAGGATCCGATCGTCGGCGAAGGCCAGATCGTCATTTCGCTTGGGCCCGATCGTCAGGGACAGTTTGAGGACATCGAGATCGGCATCGAACGCCTGCACCTGGAACAGGATGCCGGCAAGTCGATGCACGACCAGCATCCGACCATGTCCTATGTCGACCTGAACCGTTCGGGCGTGGCGCTGATGGAAATCGTCTCGAAGCCGGACATGCGCTCCTCCGACGAAGCCAAGGCCTATATGACCAAGCTGCGTTCCATCGTGCGTTATCTGGGCACCTGCGACGGCAATATGGACGAAGGCTCGATGCGCGCCGACGTTAACGTTTCCGTGCGCCGTCCGGGCGAAGGGTTCGGTACGCGCTGCGAGATCAAGAACGTCAACTCGATCCGCTTCATCGGTCAGGCGATCGAATATGAGGCACGCCGCCAGATCGGCATTCTGGAAGACGGTGGTTCGATCGATCAGGAGACCCGTCTCTTCGATCCGGGCAAGGGCGAAACCCGCTCGATGCGCTCCAAGGAAGACGCGCATGACTATCGTTATTTCCCCGATCCGGACCTGCTGCCGCTCGAATTCGACGACGCTTTCGTCGACGCGCTGCGTGCCGACCTGACCGAACTGCCGGACGACAAGAAGGCGCGTTTCGTCGCCGAACTCGGCCTGTCGATCTATGACGCCTCGGTTCTCGTTTCCGAAAAGGCGATTGCCGACTATTTCGAAGCCGTTGCCGAAGGCCGCGATGGCAAGAGTGCCGCAAACTGGGTCATCAACGACCTGCTGGGCGCCTTGAACAAACTCGGCAAAGACATTGAAGAGACTCCGGTTTCGCCCGCCCAGCTCGGCGGCATCATCGACCTCATCAAGGCCGAAACCATCTCCGGCAAAATCGCCAAGGACCTGTTCGAGATCGTCCTCAACGAAGGCGGCGATCCGGCCGAGATCGTCGAAAGCCGCGGCATGAAGCAGGTGACCGATACCGGCGCCATCGAAAAGGCCGTCGACGAGATCATCGCTGCCAACCCGGATCAGGTCGAGAAGGTGAAGGCCAAGCCGACGCTTGCCGGCTGGTTCGTCGGCCAGGTGATGAAGTCGACCGGCGGCAAGGCCAACCCGCAGGCCGTTCAGGCGCTGGTCAAGGCCAAGCTCGGCATCGAGGAATAAGCCTTGTTTTTCGTGAGAACTGCCGGCGAAGAGGACGTGGAGAAGATCCGCGTCCTGCTGGCGGAGACTTTTCATGGCAGCTACGATCCGTTTTACGGAGCCGATCAGGTGGGCAAGATGGTGAGCGGCTGGAATTCGGCGAATGCGATCCGCGCGCGTATCGGCAAGCGCGATGGCGAGTTTCTGGTGGCCGATGACGGTCGCAAGCTGGGCGGCATCGCCTATGCGGCCGTATATCCCAAGATGGCCAAGACCGTGATGCTCCACCAACTCTACGTCCGCCCCACTTGCCAGAACGAGGGCATCGGCCGCGATCTCTTTGCCGAGATCGAAACCTGCTTCCCGGATGCGGAAATCATGCGCGTCG
Organism: Hyphomicrobiales bacterium; assembly: GCA_900466875.1. Lineage (GTDB taxonomy): Bacteria > Pseudomonadota > Alphaproteobacteria > Rhizobiales > Rhizobiaceae > Neorhizobium. The sequence continues at coordinate 447,021 of UBNQ01000023.1, forward strand.
AGGTTGCCCTTCCGAATGTTCGCGCCATGTCATTTTATGAGCGCCTCGGCTTTGTCGAGGTCGATCGCATGGAAGAATGGGGCGCGCCGAATTCCGGTCTGCCCGCCATCATCATGGAAAAACGGTTGCTGCAGCACTGATTTGAGACGAGGGGGAGGCTAAGTCCAATGAGCGAACTGATCATCAGAAGGGCACATGAGGAGGACTTGGGCGCCCTGATTGCGATCTTTGCGGCGGACGATGTCGGAGGCCATGGCGATACGACCGATCCTTCCGCCTACGAGGATTATCTGCGCGCCTTCCACATGATCGATCACTCCGGCAACGAGCAGCTTTTTGTTGCCGAACTGGACGGTGAGATCGTCGGCACGTTCCAGATCCTTTTCAACCGCACGCTGACAGGGCGGGGATCGCTGTCGATGATTATCGAGGCGGTGCAGACACGGCCGGATATGCGCGGCCGCGGCATCGGCGCAAAAATGATCGACTATGCGATGGAAGAGGCAAAGCGGCGCGACTGCCGGCTGGTGCAGCTCACATCCAACATCGCCCGCACCGATGCCCATCGCTTCTATGAGCGCCTCGGCTTCGCAAAGAGCCATGCCGGCTTCAAGATGAAGCTCAACCCGTTGTGAAGCCTAGAATCGCTGGACAGGACCGGCGGCAGGCGTCATAAGCAGGATAGCCATCTTTCGGCGTCCACAAGTCCAATTCGACGATTGTCAGAGCGACGGAATACCCCATGAAAGAACTTCTGCTGCAGATATTCACCTGGTGGAACGGTCAGACGATGGGGACGCGTTTCTTCACCTGGCGGCACGGCAAGAAGGTCGGCGAGGACGAAATGGGCAACGTCTATTACGAAGGCCCGATGACCTCCTGGGGCAAGCCCAAGCGCTGGGTTATCTACAAGGGTTATGCCGACGCATCCGCGATCGCGCCCGGCTGGCATGGCTGGATGCATTACCGCACGGACGTACCGCCGTCGCAGGAGGCCTACACGGCCCGCGAATGGCAGAAGCCGCACAAGCCGAACATGACCGGCACGCCGCTCGCCTATCACCCCCAGGGTTCTCTGGCCGCCAGCGGCGAGCGCCCCCGCGTTACCGGCGACTACGACGCCTGGACGCCCGGCAACTGAGACACCCGGACATCGGCCTGACCTTGACGGTTATTTGGCCATAATCGCAATCTAGTCATCGACCGCACGGAAGCATGTCTCCCGAAAGTGGTTGCCGGTTTCGGGATAAAGACATGCGCGGAAGCAAGAAGCTAAAGCGCGTTAAGCGAATCTGAAAGATCGCGACGCGATTTGGCGGCCGCGACGGGATGAATATGACACGGACAATGCCTTTTCCACGCAAACTCATTCTTGGTGCGCTGATCGCAGCGGCACCGCTGCTTGCCACGGAACAGGCTGTTGCCGCCCGGATTTCCAATCCGGTCGCCGTTTTCGCCGGTATCGACAAGATCACCGGCCGCATCACCACCTTTGACGTCTATGTCAACGAGACGGTGCAATATGGCGCCCTGCAGGTGACACCAAAAGTCTGTTATTCCCGCGACGACACGGAAGCACAGAAGATCGACGGGTTCATCGAGGTCGACGAAATCACGCTCGATCGCAAGATCCGCCGTATTTTTTCCGGCTGGATGTTCGCCGATAGCCCCGGTCTCAACGCTGTCGAGCACCCGATCTATGACGTTTGGCTGACCGGCTGCAAGCCGCAGTCGGATATCCCGCCCCCGTCGAACGCCAGCAACTGATCGATGTGAATTGCCGTTGTCAGAACGGCAGGTGCGGGCGGTCCACCGCATCGCGCAGCAGGACCAGATATTCGTCTTTCGGGATATCGATCGCGCCGAACGTCTTGAGATGATCGGTGGTAAACTGCGTATCGAGCAGCTTGAAACCATGCCTGTTCAACCGTTCGACCAGATGCACGAGGCAGATCTTCGATGCGTTGGTGCGCCTTGAAAACATGCTTTCGCCGAAGAAGGCTGCACCCAGCGACACGCCGTAAAGGCCACCCACCAGAACACCGTCCTCCCAGGCCTCGACGCTGTGGGCATGGCCCATGCGGTGAAGTTCGCCGTAGAGCTGGCGGATGGTGGCATTGATCCATGTGCTCGGACGGTCGGGCGCGGATTGCGCGCACATGCCGACCACGTCATCGAATGCCGTATCGAAACGGATCTCGAATGGGGCTTTGCGGACGGTTTTTGCGAGGCTTTTGGAGAGATGGAAATCGTCGAGCGGGATGACGCCGCGCATTTCCGGTTCAACCCAGAAGATTTCCGGGTCGTCGGCAGATTCGGCCATGGGGAAGAGGCCTATGGAATAGGCCCGCAACAGAACGTCCGGTGTTATCGCCGGGTAATATCTGCCACGCCGCCCTGCCATTTCGCTCCCTGAGGAAATACGCCCGGAGCGATGTGCTCCGGGCGTCCATTATGTCAGTGTTCTTTACCGCCGGCCAGATAGTTTTCCAGCCAGTGAATGTCGTAGTCGCCCTTCAATATATCGGGGTTCTCGACCAGGTCCTGGAAGAGCGGCAGCGTCGTCTTGATGCCGTCGACGACGAATTCGTCCAGCACGCGGCGAAGGCGCTTGATGCATTCCTCGCGGGTGCGGCCATGCACGATCAGCTTGCCGATCAGGCTGTCATAGTACGGCGGGATCTTGTAGCCGGCATAGACACCCGAATCGACGCGAACGCCGAGACCGCCCGGAGCGTGGAAATGCGTGATCGTGCCGGGCGACGGCACGAATGTGCGCGGATCCTCGGCATTGATACGGCATTCGATCGCGTGACCCTGGAACTGGATCTCGTCCTGCGAAACGGAAAGCCCTTCGCCGGAAGCAACACGGATCTGCTCATGCACGAGGTCGATATTGGTGATCGCTTCGGTGATCGGGTGTTCCACCTGCAGGCGGGTGTTCATTTCGATGAAATAGAACTCGCCGTTTTCGTAGAGGAACTCGATCGTACCGGCACCGCGATACTTCATCTTCTTCATCGCATCGGCGCAGATCTGGCCGATATTCATGCGCTGCTCGACATTAAGGGCAGGGGAGTTTGCTTCTTCCCAGACCTTCTGGTGGCGACGCTGCAGCGAGCAGTCGCGCTCGCCGAGATGGATCGCATTGCCTTCGCCGTCACCGACAACCTGGATTTCGATGTGCCGCGGTTTGCCGAGGTACTTTTCCATGTAGACGGCGCCGTTGCCGAAAGCGGCAAGCGCTTCGGTGCGGGCGGTATTGAAGGCTTCGTCCAGGTCGGCTTCGGTCTTGGCGACCTTCATGCCGCGTCCGCCGCCGCCGGCAGTTGCCTTGATGAGAACCGGAAAACCGATCTCCCTGGCGATCTCCAGGACGTTTTCCGCCGTCACTTCGCCTTCCGAGCCGGGAACGACCGGAATACCGAGTTCGACAGCCGTCTGCTTGGCGGTGATCTTGTCACCCATCAGACGGATGTGTTCGGCGGTCGGGCCGATGAAGGTGATGCCATGCGCTTCGAGGATTTCCGCGAACTTGGCATTCTCCGACAGGAAGCCGTAGCCCGGATGCACGGCGTCGGCGCCGGTGATCTCGCAGGCCGCAACGATCTGGTGGATGTTGAGATAGCTTTCACGCGATGGCGGAGGGCCGATGCAAACGCTCTCGTCTGCGAGGCGCACATGCATGGCGTCCGCATCGGCCGTGGAATGCACGGCAACGGTTGCGATGCCGAGTTCCTTGGCGGCTCTGAGCACGCGCAGCGCGATCTCGCCGCGATTGGCTATGAGGATCTTGGAAATCATGAAATGCGCCTTACTCGACGATGACAAGCGGCTGACCGTATTCTACGGGCTGCCCGTCGGTGATCAGGATTTCCGTGACCTTGCCGGAGCGCGGCGCGGGAATCTGGTTCATGGTCTTCATCGCTTCGATGATGAGCAGCGTCTGGCCTTCCTTGACGGTCGCACCGACTTCGATGAATGCCTTGGCGCCAGGTGCAGGTGCAAGATAGGCGGTTCCAACCATCGGGGCGGTGATCGCGTTCTTGTTGTCGGCTGCGGCAACCGGTGCGGCTGCAGCAGGTGCTGCGGCGACCGCTGCTGCGGCAATCGGAGCGGCTGCGGCGATCGGTGCCTGTACATACTGCGTGGTCGACGCGCGCGAAACGCGGATGCGCAGATCGTCCTGCTCGACTTCGATCTCGGTGAGATCGGTATCGTTGAGGATGTCAGCGAGGTCGCGGATCAGTCCCTTGTCGATCCCGTTCTTCTTCTCAGACATGGCAAACCCTATTGTTCTGTTTTATCTTGTCAGGCGGTTGTGTATTTCAAGGCATGGAGAGCCAGAATGTAGCTCGCCGTACCGAAGCCGCAGATGACGCCCTTGGCGGCCGGTGCGATCATCGAATGATGGCGAAACTCTTCCCGTGCATGGACATTCGAGATGTGCAGCTCGATGACCGGTATCGACACCGCCTTGATCGCATCGTGAAGCGCGATCGACGTATGCGTATAGGCACCGGCATTGATGGCGACGCCGACGGACTCGGTCCCGGCTTCGTGAATCCAGTCGATCAGCGTGCCTTCGTGGTTGCTCTGCCGAAAGTCGACATCGAAACCAAGCTCCTTGCCCGCCGCAATGCATTGCTGCTTAACGTCATCCAATGTCTGCCCGCCATAGATGCCGGGCTCTCTTTTGCCCAGCATGTTGAGGTTGGGGCCGTTGAGGACGAAAACCGTCTTGCTCATACCGATCTTATGTTCCATCCGAATTCAGCGGCCACCTATAGACCGGTAGGGCGGCAAGGGAAAGCCCCCGCCGCGCCGAAACGCCGCTGGTCCACCAATCGGTTCGAAATCGGTTAAGGGCAGGAGGCAAGCCCGTCGATTTTAGCAGCTGGCCTTGCCACAGGAGCGGACATTCTTGACCTTTTCTTCGATCTGGTCGAGGCCGACTGCGCCGAACACGGCTTCGTCGCCGACGACATAGGTCGGCGTACCGGTAATGCCGATTGCATTCGCCAGCTGGTAGGCCTGACGCACGATGTCGTCATTTGGCTTTTCGGTCATCGTCTTGCGGATCTGGGCTTCGTCGATACCCAGTTCCGTCGCCACTGAAATGGCGGTGGCTTCCGATGCATGTTCCTGGCCGACCAGAAGTTCACGGTGGAATTCCGCATATTTTTCCGGCGCGAGGATACGCACCGCATCGGCTACCTTGTGGGCGGCCATGGAATCCGGGCCGAGGATCGGGAATTCCTTCAGCACGAAGCGGATGTTCTTGTCCTTGGCGAGGATCTCGTCCATGTCGCCCATGGCGCGCTTGCAGTAGCCGCAATTGTAATCGAAGAACTCGACCACGGTCACGTCGCCTTTGGGGTTGCCGAGCACGATGTCGTTCGCAGACGAGAAGATCTCGTCCTTGTAGGTGGAAACCGCCTTGCTCGATTGATCGGTGCGCTGGGCCTGCTGCTTGGCTTCCAGCGCGGTCTGCACCTCGATCATCACTTCCGGGTTCTGGATCAGATACTCACGAATGAACGCGCCCATTTCCTTCTTCTGGGCATCGTCGAGCGCGAAGGCCGGAGCGGCGGCGAGCGAAACGGCGATTGCCGTGCCGGTGGCGAGGTTTTTGAACAGGCGGGTCATGAAATTCCTCTAAAAGCTTGGCGGCGCGAATCCGGGCCACCCGCATATCATTTGGTACAAGGCTAAGGCACTCGGCGGATACGGGAAACAGGAAATGTGGATTGCGGCCCAAGCAAGGCTTCACATCTGTGTAAAGCAGACAGCCCGTCCATGCAGCATTTCAGCCGTCAATCAGCAGCTTGCAGGCTTTTTCTGAATCACTTTGTCAGCGCCATCACGTCAACGAACACAATAAAAAATGGCCGCTGATGCGGCCATTTTTTCAGTTTAAATCGTCAGGGCTCAAAAGAAGCCGCGGCGCTGCCACCAGCCGGCCTTCTTCGGCTTTGTCGGGTCTTCTTCGGGAGCTGCTGGAGCGACATCCGAACTTTTCACCACAGCCTCGGTCGAGGACGAAATGTTGGAGGCGCGATTGGCGCGTGCCGGCTTGGCCTCTTTTTCCGCGGTGGAAGGGGCTTCAACGGCAACGGCTTCAGGGGCCGTTTCCTCCGGCTTGGCTTCGGCCACTGGAGCGGCTTCCACCTGTTCCGTCACGACGGGTTCCGCAGCGACAACTTCTGCCGCGGCAGCCGCAGCGGCTGCTTCCGCTTCGATGGCCTTCTTGCTGCGACGTGCACGCTTCGGCTTCGGTGCGGGTTCCGCCTCGGCCGCGACTTCCGCCACCGGTGCAACTTCCACAGGCGCCTCGGCCGGAGCTTCTGCAACAGCTTCGACAGGCTCGACGGCTGCTACGGGAGCTTCGCTCTCGGCCTCGTCGCCGTTGGCGTCGTCGTCACCTTCGGCGCTCGCATCGTCTCCGCCTTCTTCGCCATTGCGGTTGCGACGTCCACCACGCTTGCCGCGGCGACGGCGCTTGCGGCGACCGTTTTCATCCGTTTCGGAATCGGTTGCGGATTCCGGGTTGGCCGATGCTTCGACTGCATCGTCCTCTCCCTCGTCGTCACCGTCCTCGCCGTCTTCCGAGATGGATTCGACGCTGCCATCCTGTGCCTGAGCATCGCCGGTGCGTTCACCGTTACGGTTGCGGCGACGACGGCGGCGCTTGCGCTTGCGACCGTTCTGGTCGTCGCCCTCGGCGCGTTCCGGCTTGCTGACAGCCTGGGCCGGCTCGAGATCGTTTTCTTCTTCGTCCTCCTCCATCTCGATGACGACATCGTCGTCCTCTTCGACAGGGATGGCGGCAAACTGCATCAGGCTTTCGATCTTGATGGGGTTTTCGACGGCTTCACCGCGATCGATGGCAAAATGGCTGGAGCCGACGCTGACGTCGGATTCGATGAAGATCGAGACGCCGAAGCGGTTCTCGTAATCCACCACGGTGCCGCGCTTGTGATTGAGCAGGAAGAGCGCGATGTCCGGGGTGGTGCGCACGGTGATATCGTGCGTGGTGTTCTTCAGCAGATATTCCTCGATGCCGCGCAACACGTGCAGGGCAACCGAAGACTGCGAACGGACATGGCCCGTGCCGCCGCAATGCGAGCATATCTGCGTCGTCGATTCGAGAACCGAAGCACGGATGCGCTGGCGCGACATTTCCAGAAGGCCGAAATGCGAGATGCGGCCGACCTGGATGCGGGCGCGGTCGTTCTTCAGGCAATCCTTCAGCTTCTTCTCGACGGCGCGATTGTTGCGCTTTTCTTCCATGTCGATGAAGTCGATGACGATCAGGCCTGCAAGGTCGCGCAGGCGAAGCTGGCGGGCGACCTCTTCAGCAGCCTCGAGGTTCGTCTGCAGTGCCGTGTCTTCGATCGAGTGTTCGCGGGTCGAACGGCCGGAGTTGACGTCGACGGCAACCAGAGCTTCGGTCTGGTTGATGATCAGGTAACCGCCGGACTTCAGCGTTACCTGCGGCTGCAGCATACGGTCGAGCTGCGCCTCGATGCCGGAGCGCGAGAAGATCGGATGCAGGTCGCGATAGGGCTGAACCACCTTTGCGTGGCTCGGCATCAGCATCTTCATGAAGTCTTTCGCTTCACGATAGCCTTCTTCGCCGGACACGATGATCTCGCTGATATCCTTGTTGTAGAGGTCGCGGATCGAACGCTTGATCAGCGAGCCTTCTTCATAAACGAGGCAGGGCGCGGTCGACTGAAGCGTCAGCGTGCGGACGTTTTCCCACAGGCGCATCAGATATTCGAAGTCGCGCTTGACTTCGACGCGGGTACGGTTGGCGCCGGCGGTACGCAGGATCACACCCATGCCCTGCGGCACGTCGAGTTCCTTGGCGATTTCCTTCAGGCGCTTGCGGTCCTGCGGCTGGGTGATCTTGCGGGAAATACCGCCGCCACGTGCCGTGTTCGGCATCAGAACGGAATAACGGCCGGCGAGCGACAGATAGGTCGTCAGCGCTGCGCCCTTGTTGCCGCGTTCTTCCTTGGCAACCTGAACCAGCAGGATCTGGCGACGCTTGATGACTTCCTGGATGCGATACTGCTTGCGCGGCTTGCGCACGATGCGGTCCGGAACCTCTTCCATGGCGTCTTCGGCGCCGACGGATTCGATCTCTTCCTTTTCGTGATGATCGTCATCGTCATCATCGTCGTCATGACCGCGGCGAGCGTCGACATCCTCGGAAATCGAATCGGTCTCGACCATTGCGGCCATGCTTTCCGGCGTGGAATCGTCGGAAGACGATGCATCGTCCTGAGCCTCGGTGGAGGTCTCTTCGGGAGCTGCTTCCACGACCTTCTTGCGCGAGCGGGTGCGCTTCGGCTTGGCCTTCTTTTCCGGTTCTGCGGCGGTTTCGACTTCAGCGGCCGGAGCCTCGGTCGTCTCAGCCGTTTCCACGGTCGCAACTGCAGGGGCTTCTGCGGCGGCAATGCCGACGTCGGGCTGGTCCTCGTTGGCAAGGTCCACCAGCGGATCGGCGGCGTCAGCCTCGGCGATCTTGCGCTGGTCTTCAGCTTCCTGCTGCATCAGCGCCTGACGGTCTGCGAGCGGGATCTGGTAGTAATCCGGGTGGATTTCCGCAAAGGCCAGGAAGCCATGACGGTTGCCGCCGTAATCGACGAAAGCTGCCTGAAGCGACGGTTCGACGCGCGTTACCTTTGCAAGGTAAATATTGCCCCGGATCTGCTTCTTGTGCTGCGATTCGAAATCGAATTCTTCGATGCGGTTGCCGCGTACGACGACTACGCGCGTCTCCTCTTCGTGAGACGCGTCGATAAGCATTTTGTCTGCCATTGAAATTCTGCTCCTCGGCGTCGCCGTACAAATGCACGAAAGCCTGCCGCGAGGACAGGCTCGTAATGCAAAACGGTCATGACGCCGGATAAGGGTGATCCCGCAGGGTCAAGGCGAGACGGCAACCGGAGAGGCAGCGAAGCCATCGGCTTCTTCCTTCTTTCCGTGAGTTGAAAAATTTGCCGCAACATTAAGGACCAAGCGAGAATGACGATAACTGAACCCTGACGGGTCCGATGGGGTGCTCCATGCGAGCGGTGGGTGGCGTACCACCCGGCATTTTTCCGGCCGTGGCCGGAGTGATCGGTTACGCAAGGTAAAAGAGTTGCGACGGCGGATGCTTGCCGGTACTTGGCGCCAGTCACACGAGGCTGGCAAGCCCATCGGCAGACTATCCCGTCAACCCTCTAACCTCACTGGCGTTGTATGGTTTATCTGTCACAATAGCAAGGGAAAAGCCGTATCCGCCATATTGTGGATGGATTTAGCGGACTTATCGAAAGTGGGGTCGAAGCTGCGATTCGCAGGTGTTGTAATAGAAATGCCTGAAAAGCAGGCCTTTTACGCACACGCGGGCCTGGCGTGAAAATTCAAGAGGCGGGATACGGCTTGAAGTTGGTTGGAGTGTTGATGATCGGCAGGGCGATCGGAATGCCGGCAAAGGCGAAAATTCTGCGAATCGCCCGGCGAATCGGTCTGTTGGCGGCTCTGGCCATCGCGACGGTATCGACCGCTGCTTTTGCGTCCCAGCAACCGATACTTGCATTTGCCGCAAGAGTCGCCGGTGATGATGCCCGCACACGGGTCGTCATCGATTTCGAGCAGAAGCCAGACTTCGTCATCCACTATGTCGATGGCCCCGAGCGGATAATCGTCGATCTATCCGCATCCGCTTTCGGCTTCCCGGCTGGGGATCTGGCGCCGCGCGGCCTGTTCAAGGATATCCGCTACGGCACGATGGGCAGCGATAGCGCCCGCATGGTGTTCACGGTCAACCGGCCGGTGAAACTCGTCATGGCCGAGGTGCAGAAAAACGAGGAGAGGGGGTTTCGGCTCGTTCTCGATGCCGAAATGACCACCAAGGAACAGTTCGCCACGATCCTCAAGTCGCAGGACTGGAACACATCTGCCGCCGTCCTGCCGCAGGATGTCGGGCCGGTCGTCGAGGACGGTGTCTTTACCGTTGCCGTCGATGCCGGCCATGGCGGTATCGACGCCGGGGCGAGTGGCGCGACCACGAAGACGCCGGAAAAGACGGTCACGCTGGATTTTGCCCGCCTGCTTGCCGAACGGTTGAACAAGGTGGATGGCGTGAAAGCCTTTCTGACCCGCGAGGAAGACACGTTCCTGTCTCTGTCCCAGCGCGTCACCATCGCTCGGCAAAAACACGCGGATCTCTTTATCTCTCTCCATGCCGATACGCTGGCGCAAAAGGACATTCGTGGAGCAACCATTTACACCTTGTCAGACAAGGCGTCGGACCGCATGGCGGAAAATCTCGCCGCCCGCGAAAACCTGTCGGATCAACTTGCCGGTTTCAGTATCGACAGCGGGCCGCCGGAAGTCGCCGACATTCTGCTCGATCTGACGCGCCGCGAAACCCAGGCATTTTCGGTGGCTCTTGCCGACAATGTGGTGAAATCTTTTGAAGGGCAGGTCGGGTTGATCAACAATCCGCACCGGCAGGCCAATTTCCAGGTACTGCGCGCCCCCGATATTCCTTCCGTCCTGCTGGAAATGGGATTTCTCTCCAATCCGGAAGACGAGAAGCTTCTGCTCGATGAGGGCTGGAGGGCAAAGGTGGCGGCGCTGGTCGCGGATGCCGTCGACCGTTATCGCCGCCGCTCCGTCGCCAATGGCGGGTGAGGAAGGGGATTTGGCGTGGCGTCAATGTCACAGCGGCGCTCCGATCCTCCCGAACCTTTCCGAAGATACGGAATTACTTGTGAAAAGCCCTACTTTCCTCACATTCAAAGAGCAGGTCGCCGTAATAGATTTCGTGCGGTCTGCGGTTTAGCGGAGTTGATCCGGTCTCCCTTGCGCTGATGCAAACCTCGTGCAAAAGGCCTGTTGGCGTGCGATGGTGCGTTCCGCGCCGATAGAAAGCTGAACGGTAGCTCGAATATGATCAGACTGATTGGATATTTCTTTGGATTGGCATGCGTGCTCTTTTTGGGCGTCGCAGCGGCCGTTGCCATTTATCTGAGTGGCATGACCAAGGATTTGCCCGACTACGAAGTGCTGGCCTCCTATGAGCCGCCGGTGGCAACGCGCATTCATGCCGGCAACGGCGCGCTGATGGCCGAATATGCGCGCGAGCGCCGTCTGTTCCTGCCGATCCAGGCCATTCCAGACCGCGTCAAGGCGGCGTTTCTTTCGGCTGAAGACAAGAATTTCTACAATCACCCGGGTGTCGACCCGTTCGGCCTTGGTCGTGCGGTGTTGAACAATCTGCAGAATATCGGCTCCGGCCGCCGCCCGGAAGGCGCCTCCACGATCACCCAGCAGGTGGCCAAGAACTTTCTCCTTTCGGCCGACCAGACGATCGACCGCAAGGTGAAGGAAGCGATTCTTTCCTTCCGCATCGAGCAGGCCTATTCCAAGGACAAGATCCTTGAGCTTTATCTCAACGAGATCTTCTTCGGCCTGAACTCCTACGGCATTGCCGGCGCGGCACTCACCTATTTCGACAAGTCGGTGACCGAACTGACGACGGCCGAGGCCGCCTATCTCGCCGCCCTGCCGAAGGGACCGAACAATTACCATCCGTTCCGTCACGAAAAGGCAGCCATCGAGCGCCGCGACTGGGTGATCGATCGTATGGCTGAAAACGGCTACATCACCCAGGTCGATGCCGATGAGGCGAAGACCCAGCCGCTCGGCGTCAAGCCGCGTCGCGGATCCGGCACGGTCATGGCATCCGAATATTTCTCCGAGGCGGTCCGCCGCCAGCTGATCGAGCGTTACGGCGACAAGGCGCTCTACGAGGGCGGGCTTTCCGTGCGCACCTCGCTCGATCCCGAACTTCAGGTGATCGCGCGCCGCGTTCTGCAGGATGGCCTGCTGGATTACGACGAGCGCCGCGGTTTCCACGGTGTGCTGGCATCGATCGAGACGTCGCCGGACTGGGCGCTGGCGCTCGGCAAGGCTCTTGCCGACAACAAGGTGCCGGAACTGCGGGACGTTCCCGAGTGGACGATTGCGGTCGTTCTTGGCGTCTCCGCCAAGGAAGTCGAAATCGGCCTGCAGTCGCAGAACGGCAACAAGACCGATCCTGAACGCAAAACCGGGACGATTGCCGCCGACGACATGAAATGGGCCTACCGGGATGCGACCGGCGAGCGCAAGCAAGCCAAGAGCCCGGACGGCGTGCTGAAGGCCGGCGACGTGATCTATGTCGAGGCGTTGAGGCAAGACGGGAATGGCTATCGCCTGAGACAGACGCCGAAGGTGCAGGGTGGTTTCGTTGCGATGGACCCGAATACCGGCCGCGTTCTGGCCATGGCAGGCGGTTTTTCCTATTCGCAGTCGGAATTCAACCGCGCGACCCAGGCGATGCGCCAGCCGGGCTCCTCGTTCAAGCCTTTCGTTTATGCCGCGGCACTCGACAACGGCTATACGCCGGCCTCCGTCGTGCTCGACGCGCCGATCGAAGTCGTTTCCGGCAACCAGGTCTGGCGTCCGTCCAATTACGGTGAAGAAGACGGTACCGGTCCGGCGACGCTGCGCACCGGTATCGAGAAATCGCGTAACCAGATGACCGTGCGCCTGGCGCAGGACATGGGCATGGATCTGGTGGCCGAATATGCCGAGCGTTTCGGCATTTATGACAAGATGGCGCCTTATCTGCCGATGGCGCTCGGCTCCGGTGAGACGACCGTCATGCGCATGGTCTCCGCCTATGCCGTGATCGCCAATGGCGGCAAGCAGATCAAGCCGACCGTCATCGACCGCATTCAGGACCGCTACGGCAAGACGATCTTCCGTCACGAGGAGCGTGGTTGCGAGGGCTGCAATGCCAGCGAATGGGCAAACCAGGAAGAACCTGTGCTTGTCGACAATCGTGAGCAGGTTCTCGACCCGATGACGGCCTACCAGATTACCTCGATGATGGAAGGCGTTGTCCGCCGCGGTACGGCTGCCGGCAAAATCCCGGTCAACGACCGTCCGGTCGCCGGCAAAACCGGTACGACCAACGACGAAAAGGATGCCTGGTTCGTCGGCTTCACACCCAACCTCGTTGCCGGTCTCTATATCGGTTTCGATACGCCGGCTCCGCTTGGTCGCGGCGGTACGGGCAGCGGTCTGGCTGCACCGCTGTTCGGCAAGTTCCTAGAGGCTGCGGCCAAGCTTACGCCGGCTGAAAAGTTCCACGTTCCGGACGGCATGAAGTTCATCGCGGTCAACCGCAAGACCGGCATGATGGCCTTTGACGGTGAGCCCGATACGATCACCGAGGCCTTCAAGCCCGGCACCGGCCCGGCCGACGTCTTCCAGGTCATCGGCGAAGGCGAATACATGACCCAGGAGCAGATTCTGGATTCCTCGCCCCAGGCCCAGAAGGCCATCACTTCGGGTTCGTCCGGTCTTTATTGACCGCGCCTGAACCTCTTGGCGACCGGGGGCGGCCTTTACATCCGCCCCCGGCGCAATTATGTCCCACCGCATCTTAATCCCTCAGGATCACAGAGAGAGAAGAACACGCCATGCGCGCGGAAATGCTGAATGTTGTCGACGAAATCAAGCAGGCCATAAGCCTGCTGAGGAGGCATCTTTGACTGGGATCAGGCTGTAAGAAGACTGGACTGGTTGAACAACAAGGCAGAGGATCCCAACCTCTGGAACGACGCGCAGGAAGCCCAGAAGCTGATGCGCGAGCGCCAGCAGCTGGACGACAGTATCGGTGGCGTCAAGGCGATGGAGCAGCAGCTCAACGACAACATCGAGCTTATCGAGCTTGGTGAGGAAGAGGGCGACGATGCGATCGTCAAGGATGCCGAAGAGGCGCTGAAGGCGCTGAAGACCGAGGCGGCTCGCCGTCAGGTGGAAGCCATGCTCTCCGGCGAGGCCGACTCCAACGATACCTATGTCGAAGTGCATTCCGGCGCCGGCGGCACCGAAAGCCAGGACTGGGCCAACATGCTGCTGCGCATGTATACCCGCTGGGCCGAACGCCAGGGTTACAAGGTCGAGCTGCTCGAAGTGCATGACGGTGAAGAAGCCGGCATCAAGTCGGCGACGATCCTCGTCAAGGGACACAATGCCTTCGGCTGGATGAAGACCGAATCGGGCGTGCATCGCCTCGTCCGCATCTCGCCTTACGATTCGAATGCGCGTCGGCACACGTCCTTCTCGTCGATCTGGGTTTATCCGGTCGTGGACGACTCGATCAACATCGAGATCAACGAAAGCGACTGCCGCATCGATACCTATCGTTCGTCGGGTGCCGGCGGCCAGCACGTCAACACGACCGATTCGGCCGTGCGCATCACCCATATCCCAACCAACATCGTGGTAGCCTGCCAGCAGGAACGCTCGCAGCACAAGAATCGCGCCAAGGCCTGGGAAATGCTCCGTGCCCGCATGTACGAAGCCGAGTTGATGAAGCGCGAAGCGGCAGCCAATGCCGAAGCCGCCTCCAAGAGCGATATCGGCTGGGGTCACCAGATCCGGTCCTACGTTCTGCAGCCCTACCAGCTGGTCAAGGATCTGCGCACCGGCGTTGCCAGCACGGCACCCGACGACGTGCTGGATGGCGACCTGAACGAGTTCATGCAGGCCGCATTGGCCCACCGCATCAGCGGCAAGCCTGATGTGGATGTCGCCGACGTCGATTGATTGGCGCTTAACGTGAATCAAAAAAAGCCGGGCGGATGTCCGGCTTTTTTGTTTGTGCCGTCGCGAGCGCGAAGCGCCGAATCAATTGTTGAACTGTTCCGCCAGAATGCGGTCGGACCAGGAATGGTCCGCATCGGAGAGGATGCGAGCTGTCAGCTCTGTCGACTGGGCGATGCGCACCTGCAGAACCGACTTCACCTCCGCATTGTCAGCAACCGCGTTGACCGGCCGTTTTTCCGGTTCGAGAATGCGGATATCGACGCAGACATGGTTTGGCAGAAGCGCGCCGCGCCAGCGCCGCGGGCGATAGGGAGATACCGGCGTCATGGCCAGAAGCGGCGCTTCGAGCGGGAGGATCGGCCCGTGGGCGGAAAGATTGTAGGCCGTCGATCCGGCCGGGGTCGCGACCATCACCCCGTCGCAGATCAATTCGTCCAGCCGTACCCGTCCATCGACCTCCACCCTCAGCTTGGCAGCCTGATAGGATTGCCGGAACAGATAGACTTCGTTGATCGCCAGCGCCACGGATGTCTCGCCGGTCGTATCCGTCGTCGTCATCTTCAGCGGATGAAATTCGTTCTCGACCGCGACGGCAATCCGCGCCGGCAGATCGTCCGTGCGATAATCGTTCATCAGGAAGCCGACCGAACCACGGTTCATGCCGTAGACGCGTGGACCGGACGTGATCGTTTCGCGCAAGGTCTGCAGCATGAACCCATCGCCGCCAAGTGCGATGATGACGTCGGCCTCGTCGATCGGCAGGTTGCCATACATCCGGACAAGCTCTTCGAGCGCCATCTGCGCCTCGGGCGCCGGAGACGCGATGAACGATAACTTCTCGCAGGGAACGGGCATGAACAGGCAGGCCTTTTACGGTGTCGCCGTGAATGTGCCCGTCGGGCGCCCTCGATGGCGTTGGATGAAATGGTCGATGACCTGGCGGGCGATGAGCCACCGGCGCAGCAGTGGTACAGGAAAAGACGGCGAATGGACAAGCGTCCTTGCTCCCGCCCGGTTCGCCTTCGACCGAAGATACTGGACAAATCCATCCGCCTGCGACGTTTTCGCTTTACAGCGAAATAAAATATGGTAACTCCCAGCCATGGATGCCCTTGTAGCTCAGTTGGTAGAGCACCTGATTTGTAATCAGGGGGTCACGAGTTCGAACCTTGTCGGGGGCACCATTCATTTCTCATTTTTTCGCGGATCGCGCAGTCATACATATCGACTAGGTGGCTATTAGGCCGCCCGCACACCGTGCCAAGAAATCAGGATTGGCAAAATCTGCGCGATCCGGACGTCCCGTCTTCCCATAGCGCAATGGCTCTCCTGCGAGATCGACTGTTATTCCGCCGGCTGCGCGAAGCACGGCGTCGCCTGCTGCCGTATCCCATTCCATGGTTCGCCCGAAGCGGGGATAGATATCCGCGACGCCTTCGGCAATCAGGCAGAATTTCAGCGATGATCCGACAGTCCTGATCTCTCGCGCACCGCAGTCGTTGAGAAAAGCCTCGGTTGCTGAACAGCGATGCGAGCGGCTCGCGACGGCTATGTCCGGGGCGGCGGCCATACGGGTGCGTATCGGCGCGCGGCGGGAAACCCGGAAGCTGTCGTCGACCCAAAGCTTTTCCGCTCCCTCCGGGCCGCCGGCATAGGCGATGCCGAGCGCCGGCGCATAAACGAAACCGGAAATGGGCACGCCATTCTCGATCAGGGCGATATTGACCGTGAAATCGTCATGGCCGTTGATGAATTCCTTCGTCCCGTCCAGGGGGTCGACAAGGATGAAAATCCCGTCGGCAATATCGGGAATGTGTCCGGCAGCGGCACGCTCTTCCGCAACGATCGGAATGTCGGGGCAGGCTCTTTCGAGTTCCGACAGAATGATGGCCTCTGCCTGCTCGTCCGCCTCTGTGACGGGTGATGCGTCGGCCTTGTAGCGGGCATGCGGACCGGCACGGTGGATGGCCAGGATCGGGTGCCCGGCTGCGAGCGCGGCCCTTTCGAAGACGGCGGCGATCGGCTTCACTGAGGAGAATGTCTGCTTGAGGATCGTCATGATCCCTTCTCATGCCACGATTTGGCAGGCGAGGGGAGTCTCAAGGCAAGCTGTTCGGGTGATGCGACGAGCCCCAAGCCGTGTGGACGTCGCAAGGCGGCGGCGAGCGGAACACCATCGTCGCGCTAATGCGCCTGCCGGTTTGTGCGCCTTAACAGTCCAAAACCCAGCGCTACGGCAAGCGCTCGACTGGCTTCCAAACCAATCAGGCCAAGCAATTGAAACAGGCGTGCCAGAAGGTCCCTCAGGCGGGGAGGATGATTCTCTCGCGCCTGAACCTGCGACATGTCCTCGGTGACTGTTTGTGGGTTCGGCGGATACACCGCCTCCATGGCCTCGTCGGCATGACGGTCGACGGTTGCGATGGCGCGCTTGCGGATCAGTTCCGCCAGGCCGAGCGCGGGCCGGTGGAGTTCTTCCGGCAGGGGCGTGAGATCCCATCGCCCGCTGAGGAATGTTTCGGGCTCGATCCGGTAACCGGCCTCGATTGCCGCCTCGATGAAATTGACGCGCGCCAGACTGGCATCCGCTTGTCCGACAAGAGCATCGCGGCAGCTGAGCACCGCCGCAATATGGGATTCCGTCCGTTTGGTCGGCCACGCACCGATGAGCATAAGCGCTGCATCCAGAGTGCCGTTGACGATCACCGTTCCCGGTCGACCATACATTTCGATAACGACGGGGCTTTTCCAGACTCCTGTTTCCATGCCTATCTCCCAGCTCAATATTAGGAGATGATCATGCAAGGCTTGCGCGAGGATGGATTTATCAGTGATGCCTAATGTTTGCGTGCCCGTCTCTAGTTCTTCGCGAGGTGCTGACGGGTCGCATAAAGCGCGATCGCCGCCGCATTGGACACGTTGAGCGACTTGATGGCGCCGGGCATGTCCAGTCGCGCAAGCGCCGAAACCGTTTCCCGCGTTTTCTGGCGGATACCCTTGCCCTCGGATCCGAGCACCAGCGCGATCTTGTCGCCGGAGAGCGTTCCTTCCAGCGGTTCGGGTCCTTCCGAATCAAGGCCGATCGTCCGGAAGCCGAGCTTGTGCAATTCCTGCAGTGCGTCGGCCAGATTGGTGATCTGGATATAGGGAATGAGTTCCAGCGCGCCGGACGCGGACTTGGCGAGCACGCCGGATTCCGTCGGGCTGTGTCTCTGGGTGGTGATGACGGCGCCGGCGCCGAATGCCACGGCAGAGCGCATGATCGCGCCGACATTGTGCGGATCCGTAACCTGGTCGAGCACCAGAAGGAGAGGGCTCTCCTTCAGCGCATCCAGTCGCCGAACCGGCAGCGGTCGCGTTTCCAGCATCACGCCCTGGTGGATGGCTTCCGGGCCGAGCACCTTGTCGATATCCTGCGGCGATACGAGCTCTATCGGAAAGGGCTGGGCGGAGAATTCGCCGATATCCAGGCGCAGAAACGCGTTCTGTGTGACCGATAGCTTGATCAGCTTGCGCTCGGCATTGTCGAGCGCGGCGCGCACGGTATGCAGGCCATACAGGAAGACCTGGTCCTGCTGCAGCTGCGGCGGCGTCCAGTCCTTGTTGGATTTCTGCGGCTTCTGTTGCGGCGTCGGAATCTCACCGCGCTCGCGCTTTGCGTCACGGACGTTGCGCCTCAGCGTCGCATAATGGGTGTCGCGGGCGGATTTGTCTTTTGGATCTTTTGTGCTCATGCTGCCTTATATAGTCCCGCCTCCCGACCGCAAAGCCCTTCCACGGGAGGTGCGGTGGAGAACGTAATTTTTTCGTCATTTTTTCAAAGAGGTCGTGTTGACAGACGCAAACGAGGCGGTCATATAGCCGCCACAGACGACGGGGCGGCACGCTACCGGGTCTGACGAACTTGGTCTCACGATCCAGACGGAATACTGGAGGGATGCCCGAGTGGTTAAAGGGGACGGACTGTAAATCCGTTGGCTCAGCCTACGTTGGTTCAAATCCAACTCCCTCCACCATTCTGTCGCCGGATCGGAACCAAACATACCGCGGGTATAGCTCAATGGTAGAGCAGCAGCCTTCCAAGCTGAATACGCGGGTTCGATTCCCGCTACCCGCTCCATTTTCCCGCTTGAAGACATTTTTGAATGAGTAGCCGTAAATCGGGCATTTGCTTTGATTTCTCGGCATTTCGGCAGCGATTCTGCGCCCGCGCCCTTGTACTCCGGCGCGCCGTAATTATGTCTTGCGCATTCTAGTGGAAAGCCTTAAACGGCTGCACCAAACCCGGTTCCGGGTCCACCTCTATGTTCACAGGAAGCATTCAATGGCAAAGAGCAAGTTTGAGCGCAATAAGCCTCACGTCAACATCGGCACGATTGGTCACGTTGACCACGGCAAGACGTCGTTGACGGCAGCGATCACGAAG
>UBNQ01000029.1 GCA_900466875.1 Hyphomicrobiales bacterium
ACTCGCCTCAGCCCAGATCGACGCCGCAGAAACTGACGTCAAGCCCGAGTTCGGCCGCCAGTGCCGCCTTGGCCAGCGCTGCCCGATCCGCCTCTGCCGCCGAGTTCGCGTAGGCGACCTGGATGTGGTTGGCCTTGTGGCGGGCCATCATCTGGTCGCGGGACACCCCGGTCAGCACCGCATGCATCATCGGCCATTGCTCGTTGGTGGATTTCCACCGGCGCTCGGTTTCTTCTTTCGGCAAGGATACGGCCTGACCGCGGCCGATATCCATCTTCAGCCGGTTATCCTCGACGAAGATGCGCGACCAGACGATCTCGCCGGGCTTTGCAATGCCGCGCAGCGTGCCCCCGCCTGCGGGAAAAAACATCGGCGGCTGGCGCATACTGTCCGATCCGGCCCAACCGCCTTCGTGATGCGATGGCGGGGCCGCACCGGAAATCTCGAACACCCAGACGAAACCATCGACCGACCCGGTCGGATCGACGCCGCCCCAGCGCAGGTCATGCAGGGTGTTTTCCACCGGCTGGCCGAGCGCCCGATGCAGCCGGTTGGTCATCAGCCCGTCGAGACCGGCGCATTCGTCCACTTCGTTGAAATGCACGATCGCCCTGCCCTGCCGGATCACCTTGCCGTCCCGGCCCTTGACATCCGGCCGCCCGTCGTCGTTGAGAATGCCTTCCACCAGATCGGATGCCGGCAGCAGGTCCTTGAGCCCCTGCTGATACTGGATGCCGATCGCCTCGCAGCCGAAATCTTCGGCGATGCGAACGGCCGCGATATACATCCGGCACTGGTCGATGACCTGGTCCTCGGTCAGGTCCTGCGTCGGATCGGTCCCGAGATGGAACGTCATGCCCTTGGCGAGAAGGTCCTGATAGACCGCACGGCCTTCCTCCACCGGCACCTGATTGGTGGCAAAATAAAGCGCCGACTGCGACAGGCGCTCCTTGAAGATACCGAGCGGCATCAGCAGTTCATCCGGCACGATGGCATTGTACATGCCCATGCAGCCCTCGTCGAAAATCCCGAGGATGACCTTGTTGGTGCGGAAATCCTGCGCAATTTCCTTCGCGAGGTTCTTGAGATCCCGTGGCACATTGCCGGCCTTGAACGGCGTCACATGGCTCGTGTCGTGGTCGACCGTGCCTTCCGAAAGCCACTGGGCAAGACCGCTGCGGAAGAAGTCGTCGTCGAATGTCTCGCTCCACAGCGAGGAATAGGCAACGCCCGCCTTGGTCAGCGAGCCGTTGAGATTGAGCAAGCCGACCAGACCCGGCCACTGGCCGGACCAGTTGGCGACCGTCAGGATCGGTCCGTTGTGGCTGGTGAGACCGGCAAGCACATGATGCGAATATTGCCAGACGGACTCTGCGACGATCACCGGCACATGGGGATCGATCTTTGCAAACGCATCCATGCCTTCGCGTTGCGAGGCGAGAAAACCGTGGCCTTCTTCCGGCTTGTAGGCGTGAGCGCGCTTCACCGTGTAGCCGAGGCTGGCGAGCACGTCTCCGAGTTTCTTTTCCATCGCATCCTGCGTCGCCCAGCATTGCTGGTTGGCGGACAGGCGAAGGTCGCCGCTGGCGAAAAGTGCAATCTCTTTGGTCATGTTCCTCATCCCTCAAATCAATTGTCAGTGCTGTGATCAGCGCCGGCCATCAGCGCGGCATAGGCAACGAAGTCCTCCTGCATGCGGCGGAAGACGCGGTATTTGCGGTCGTGATAGGTGGCGATCTCGCCCCCGCGCGGAGAAATGCGGCTGCCGGGGCCGCTCATTGCCCGCATGGCGGCAGGCAGGTCGGCATAATGGCCGCCTGCAACCGCACCCAGCATGGCGCTGCCGACCAGAACCGGCTCGCGCTGGTCCGGCACCACGATCGCACAGCCCGTCGCATCCGCATGTTCGCGCAAAAACAGCCTGTTCTGAGCCAGACCGCCGCTGACGACCAGCGTATCGACGGTGACACCATTGGCCCGCATTTCCGCGATGATGTGGCGCGTGCCGTAAGCGAGCGCCTGCAGCGTCGCGAGATAATCGAGCGCCAGATCGTCCAGCCCGCGATCGAGCGACAGGCCGGTGATCCCGCCCTTGCGCAACGGGTCCGCAAGCGGCGAACGATTGCCGTGGAAATCGGGCTGCACATGGCGAGATTTGGTGAGCGTCGCCGTCTCGCCACCATCGGCCATCGCCTCAAGCCGGCGATCGAACAGGGTGAACACGGACATGCCTTCCGCCTTCGCCATCTCCCGCGCTTCATGGATGGCGGCATGACCATCGATCACCCGGTCGATCAGCGCGCCGGCCGCCGATTGTCCCGCCTCGTTGGCCCAGAGCCCCGGCAGCAGAACGGAGAAGTAAGGCCCCCAGACGCCCGGCACGAAGGCCGGCTTTTCGCTGACGGTGATATGGCAGGACGATGTGCCGGCGATCAGCGCCAACCGGTCATCGAGCGCGCCGTCGCCAAGATCCACACCCATCGTGCCGAGCGCACCGGCATAGGCATCGATCAGGCTGGCGGCAACCGCCGTTCCCGGCGCAAGCCCGAGATCTGCGGCTGCTGCATCCGAGAGTGATCCGACCCTGTCGCCGGGTGCGGCAAACCGGTTGCCGATCGCGCGAAAATTGTCAGCCACAAGTTCCGATATTCCGGCGCTTTCGAAATAGGCCTTATCCCAGCCCTCACCCTTCGTTCCGTTCTGGCCGAGATAGGTCCACTTGCACACGGTGCTGCAAAGCGAACGGATATCTTCCCCCGTTGCCTTGTGCACCAGCCAGTCGGGCAGATCGAAAAACGCATGTGCACGGGCAAAACTTTGCGGCATCTCGCGCTTCAGCCAGCGCAGCTTTGGCGTTTCCATCTCGGGCGAGATGACACCGCCGACATAATCGAGAACCGGGCTGTTCAGCGCGTTGATCTGATCCGCGTCACCAATGGCGCGGTGGTCCATCCACACGATGATGTTCCAGTCGTCATCACCGCCCGGGCTGACGGTCACCGGCCCGCCCGTCTCGTCGACCACGACCAGCGAGCAGGTGGCGTCGAACCCGATACCGGCTACATCGGAGGCAGCAAGCCCGGCATCCGCCATTGCCGTCTTCACGCAAGTGGAGATCGCCGCCCAGATATCGCGGCAGGATTGATTGACGAAATCCGGCTTCGGCCTCTCCGTCGCGATCGCCTGCGAATGCGCCGAAAGCAACCTCCCGCGCGCGTCAAAAATCCCGGCGCGGGCGCTGCCCGTGCCGACGTCAATTCCGATGAAACAAGTCATG
>UBNQ01000024.1 GCA_900466875.1 Hyphomicrobiales bacterium
GTGGTGGAGGTGGCGGGGGGTGGTAAGCCTCGCTTGATCGTCGCCTGAAAATCCGATATCGTTACATGTAACAAAACCATTGGAGGTGACCATGCCCGCTTCCGTCAATCGCAGAGTTCAGAAACATCGGGACGCCTTGCGAGCTTCGGGATTGCGGCCGGTCCAGATCTGGGTGCCGGATACCCGCCAGCCTGGCTTTGCGGCAGAATGCCGCCGTCAGGCGCAGATCGTTGCCATTGCGGATCAGACCGACCGCGATCTCGGCCGGTTTCTGGATGATGCCCTAAACTAGCTCGACGACGAAGCCGGGTCATGAGGCGCGGCGATCTGGTTTCGGTCGCCATGTCCGGCGACTTCGGCAAGCCGCGCCCGTCTCTTGTCATCCAATCGGATTTGTTTGCCGAAACCGGCACGGTGACCGTGCTGCTCGTATCGGCGACACTGGTGGATGCGCCGCTGATCCGCATCACTGTTGAACCGACACCCGACAATGGCCTGCATAAGGTGTCTCAGGTCATGGTCGACAAGGCCATGTCAGTAAAACGGGAAAGGCTCAGCCGGCCTTTCGGTCGTCTCGATGACGAAACGCTACTGTCGGTTTCGCGGTCTCTGGCCGTTTTCCTCAATCTCGTATGAGAGCGCAGAGCCTGTTAACCGCCACTTTCCCAATCAGACCTGATGACTTTTGCGGATGGGCTTGCTAAGCCCGCCACGTCATTATTTTCAGCGCAAAGACTTGAGCCCCATGCCCGACCTGCTTCTAGAACTTCGCTCCGAGGAAATTCCCGCCCGCATGCAGCGTAAGGCGGCGGGTGACCTGAAAAAGCTCGTGACCGACGCGCTGGTGGATGCAGGCCTGACCTATGAAGGTGCGCGCGAATACTGGACGCCGCGCCGCCTGACGCTCGATATCCGCGGCCTTACCGCCCGTTCCGCCGATCTGCGCGAGGAAATCAAGGGCCCGTCCACCAAGGCGCCCGAACAGGCGATCGCCGGTTTTCTGCGCAAGGCAGGCCTCTCCGATATCTCTGAGGCTCAGGTCGCCACCGATCCGAAGAAGGGCGATTTTTACGTCGCCATCGTCTCCAAGGCCGGCCGCGCCGCCGAAGAGATCATTGCCGATGTCATGCCCGGCATCATCCGCTCCTTCCCATGGCCGAAATCGATGCGCTCCGGTTTCGCCTCCATGCCGAAGGGCTCGAGTTATGGCGGCGTCGAGGGCAAGGGGTCCGAAAGCCTGCGCTGGGTGCGCCCGCTGCAGTCGATCGTCTGCACCTTTGGCTCCGAGCATGACGAGACGAAGGTCATCCCCTTCGAGATCGACAGCATCACCGCCGGCAACATCACCTATGGGCACCGTTTCCACGCGCCGGATGCGATCACCGTTCGCCGCTTCGACGATTATGTCGCAAGCCTCGAAAAGGCGAAGGTCATGCTCGATGCCGATCGTCGCAAGGACATGATCCTGCACGACGCCCGCGATCTCGCTTTCGCAAGCGGTCTCGATCTGGTCGAGGACGAGGGCCTGTTGGAAGAGGTGTCCGGTCTGGTCGAATGGCCGCATGTGCTGATGGGCACGTTCGAGAAGGACTATCTCGAAATCCCGGCCGAGATCATCCGCCTGACGATCAAGACCAACCAAAAATGCTTCGTTACCCGCCCGCAAGGCGCAGAGGAAGGTCTGTCGAACCATTTCATCCTGATCTCGAATATCGATGCCAAGGACGGCGGCAAGGAAATCATCCACGGCAATGGCAAGGTCGTGCGCGCCCGCTTGTCGGATGCAAAACATTTCTGGACCCGCGACCAGGGCGACCTGCCGGATCTCGGAACGTTGGTGGATTCGGCCAAAAAATTCGATCTCGACTTGAAGAAGCCGCTTGACCAGCGCATGGCCAAGCTTGATGCGCTGAAAGTCACCTTCCACGCCAAGCTCGGCACGCAGGGACAACGGGTTGCCCGCATCCGTGCGCTGGCTGCGCAGTTGGCTCTCATCGTCGGCGCAGATCCGGCCCTCGCCGATCGCGCTGCTGTGCTGGCCAAAGCCGATTTGCGCACCGAGGCGGTTGGTGAATTCCCCGAATTGCAGGGATTGATGGGGCGACGTTACGCTGGCCTGCAGGGCGAAAACGAATCCGTCGCAATCGCGCTTGAGGATCACTACAAGCCGCAAGGTCCGTCCGACCGCGTGCCGAAGGACAAGGTGGCGATTACCGTCGCCTTGGCCGACAAGCTAGATACGTTGGTGGGCTTCTGGGCGATCGACGAAAAACCAACCGGCTCGAAGGACCCTTACGCGCTTCGCCGTGCGGCTCTGGGTGTCGTGCGCATTCTCTTGGAGCGGAATGTGCGTGTGGGCCTGATGCAGGTGTTCCATGCAGCATATCTGGAGGTCCTTAAAGTACGGCTCTCAGCTCCCGATTATCTCGTCGGCGTATCTGACGAGAGACTCTCACTTTTCTGGAGTGTCTATGAATGGGAAAGAAGCGTTTTCCGGGTAAGCAGTGATTTTACGACGGAGACGGCCTTGTGGCAGGTCGAGTCGGATGGCGATGGGATCAATGTCCCCGTGAAATTGTTCAATCCATCCAGTGAGATCGCAGCCGACCTTCTCTCCTTCTTCCACGATCGCCTCAAGGTGTACCTCCGCGATATGGGCGCCCGTCACGATATCATCGATTCCGTGCTGACGCCGGAAACCGACGATATGCTGCTCGTCGCCCGTCGTGCGGAAGCGCTAACTTCCTTCATTGCGTCGGATGACGGCCTGAACCTCCTGGCCGGCACAAAGCGCGCCGTGCAGCTGCTTGCCGCCGAAGAGAAGAAAGGCACTGCCGTTGCCGATGGCGTTTCCGACGAGTTGCTGAAGCTCGACGCCGAAAAGGCGCTCTGGGCGGCCATCAAGGTCGCCTCGAAGGATGCTGCCGAAGCAGTCGCCAGGGAAGACTTCCGCTTCGCCATGGAAGCCCTGTCGAAACTGCGCGCTCCGGTCGACAAGTTCTTCGAGGATGTTCTGGTCAACGACGAAGATGCCGCCATCCGCGCCAACCGTCTGGCCCTGCTCAAGGCAATCCGTGAGGCGACTGCTACAGTTGCCGATTTCTCCAAGATCAGCGGGTAATTCGTCATCCTAAGGCTTGCCCTTAGGATCTGACCACGTTTGATAAGTGAGCCGCAGCAAATTCTCGGGACAAGCCCGAGGATGACGGTCGTTGTCGTGTTGCGCCTTGAAGCCATTCTATTTCGGCGTATCTTCTTTGTTATAAGTGCCTGCCGACAGGAGCCTTCGATGAACAAGCCCGTGCAAGTCACTGTCAGCGATCAGGCTGCAAGCTTTGTATCGCGCGAACTGGAAAGCGGACGCTTCGAAACCGTTGATGAGGTGGTCGAAGCGGGTCTTCGCATGCTCGAAGAAGAGCAGATGAAGATCGAGAGGCTGCGTGACCTGCTGGTTGAGGGCGAGAATAGCGGTCCGGCGCGCTATGTGGATCAGGACGAGTTCCTGTCCCGGATGCGTGAGAAACATGGACGATGAAAGTCTATCGTCTAACCCCGGCCGCTGAGGCGGATCTTGACGATATCTGGGTATATACCGCCAACACATGGTCCACGGAGCAGGCTGGAATTTATGTCTCCCGCTTGTTCGATACATTCGTTTTGCTCGGGACCAATCAAGACCTTGGGCAACGGGTGGACACGATCATGCCGGGCTACCGCCGTTTTCGATGTGGCCATCATCTGATCTTTTATGTGAGCGTCGATGACGGACAGATTGAAGTCGTTCGCATCCTCCACGAAAAAGTCGACATCCACCGCCATCTCGACGAACAGCAATGACCGTATCCAAAATCCTCATCAGCGCCTGCCTTCTCGGCCATGCCGTCCGTTATGACGGCAAA
Source organism: Hyphomicrobiales bacterium (assembly GCA_900466875.1). Classification (GTDB taxonomy): domain Bacteria; phylum Pseudomonadota; class Alphaproteobacteria; order Rhizobiales; family Rhizobiaceae; genus Neorhizobium. The sequence goes on from UBNQ01000024.1 coordinate 3,900, forward strand.
GGTAAGCCGCTTGCCCATCCGGCGATCGATCAATGGCGGGAAGAGGGGAGGCTCGTCACGATCTGCCCCGAACTGGCAGGTGGCATGAGCGTGCCGCGTCCGCCAGCCGAAATCGAGAACGGGATGACCGGTGCCGATGTTCTTGCGGGCAGGGCGCGGGTCGTGGAAATCACCGGCGGCGAGGTGACCGAGGCGTTCATTGCGGGCGCTTATCGCGCGTTGGAATTCGCACAGGCGCATGGTTGCACCCATGCGCTGCTGATCGATGGCAGCCCCTCCTGCGGGTCCGGCTTTATATATGACGGGTCTTTTGCGGGTAAAAGGCATGCCGGCAACGGTGTTACGGCGGCACTGCTGGAGAATGCCGGAATCATAGTGCGATCGGACAGGCAGATGGATGAAATGGTCGACATTCTGGCTCGCGTCTGACGCCACGCAGATGTCAGCACGATGGCGGGGTGCCTCGAAATACGCTGTTGAAAAAGAGAAAGCCGCCGGACCGGATCGTCCTGACGGCTTTCGTCCCCGCGTCCCCCGCGTAACTGTCAGGCAACACCGCCAAAGGCTGCGCGTTCCCGGTCGGCTATCAGCTTGCCAGGCGCATCTGGCCTGCCATGCTGTACAGCGAGTTGGCGTTCGATGAACCGCTGACGCGGAAACCGCCGATGAGTTTCAGCAGGTCCTCGGTATCGGCGGCCAGCGCTTCCGCGGATGCCGTGGTTTCTTCAGCCATCGCGGCGTTCTGCTGTGTTGCCTGATCGAGATGATTGAGCGAGGAGGAAATCGAGCGCAGCGTCGAGTCCTGCTCCGCTGCGGAATCGGCGATCTTGCTGACGATGTCGCTTGCAGCCTTCACCTGGCTGGAAATGCGTTTCAGCGCTTCTCCTGCCTCGCCGACAAGGCGCACGCCGTTCTCAACCTGGTGGGAGGAGTGGGAAATCTGATCCTTGATCTCCTTGGCGGCGGCGGCCGAACGCTGAGCGAGTTCGCGCACTTCCTGGGCGACGACGGCAAACCCTTTGCCGCTTTCGCCTGCACGGGCGGCCTCGACGCCGGCATTGAGCGCCAAGAGGTTGGTCTGGAAGGCAATCTCGTCGATCACGCCGATGATCTTGGTAATCTCGCCGGAGGAATTCGAGATACCGCTCATTGCCTCGATGGCTTCCGCCACCACGGCATCGCTCCGGTTGGCTTCACCGCTGACGGTGACGACACGCTGTGCCGCTTCACGCGCACCATCGGCCGTCTGCTTTACGGCAACCGTCAGCTCGTCGAGGGCAGCAGAGGTTTCTTCGAGATTGGCGGCCTGACGCTCCGTGCGCTGGGACAGCTCGTTCGAAGCGCGGCGGATTTCTTCCTTGGAACCGCTTATGTCGATGCCCTTGGCATTGACCTTGGCCATCGCCGCCTCAAGATGTCCGAGGGCTTCATTGAAATTGTCGCGCAGGCCGGCATAACGGCTGCCCAAATCAGCACAGCGCACCGTCAGATCGCCCTTGGCAAGGTCTTCCAGAGCTGAGCCGATGGTGGAGACCACGCGCGCCTGAAGCTCAGCCTCGCTGCGCTGCATGTCGAGGTTCTGCTGGCGTTCGCCGTCGAGTTCTTCCTGGCTGCGCTGCTGGCGTTCTTCCATAGCATGGCGCTCGCGCACCTTCTGCTGCAGGGCTTCTGTCGCGCGAGCCATCAGGCCGACTTCGTTGGTCATGCCGGTATGCGGGATCTTGAGATCGACATTCTCGTCCGCGACGGCATTGAGTGCATTGCGAATGTCGCCAAGCGGTCCAGAAATGTTGCGAATGACGATGAGTGCGAGAATGGCGGCGATGAACAGAATGCCGGCGCCAATGCCGACGGCCTTCATGATATCTCCGCGGATCTGGGCTTCGAGATCATCCACATAGACGCCAGTGACGAGAACCAGCTGCCACGGCTCGAAGGCAAGCGCATAGGAGCTCTTGCGGAAATCATCACCCTGTTCGCCCGGCTTGGGCCCGAGGAAGTCGGCCGTGCCGCCGCCTGCGCGGCCCAGCTTGACCAGTTCGTCGCGATACATGAAGCCTTGGCTGTCAGGCTTGCCCTTGAAATTCTGGCCAAGACGCTTCGGATCCGGATGCAGGCGCATCGTCACGTCGTAGTCGTAGGCGTAGAGATAGCCATCCGGCTTGAACGTCATGGCGGCGACAGCGGCGAAAGCCTGTTTCTGTGCGTCGTCACGTGTCAGTTCACCCGCCGCTTCCCGTTCCTGGAACTTCTTGAGGATGCCGATGCCGGATTCCACCTGACTGCGCAACATTCCATACCGTTCCGCGTAGATGGCGTTGGTGGAGGCCCGAAGCTCGAAATAGGTTCCGACCGCAAAGGCGACCATTAATGTCAGCACAAGCAGGACGAGCTGATGGGAGATCTTCAGGTTTTTCATGGAATCCTCGCGACCATACGCGCCGCCATTGTCCGGCAGCGGAATAGAATTCAAGTATTGGGAAAAAGCGCATCCTGCGCAGATTTCGTGCTGCATCGCACAAGGCTAAAAATGCCCGGTATATTTGAATAAAAATTTAAGTTTTTGCCGTGCGCTATGTGATAACGGATATATTATCTGCCGTTATTCACATTTATGGCTGATGCAAGCGATTCATACTGCCGATGGCAGGCACGGGCGATACCGAGGATTTCAGAAGGAATACCTAGAATTACTGATTCAGCCTGAGGGGAATTTCATTGAATTCCCGCTCACCTCGATTGTCACTTTCGACCGCGCCGGTCTTCGACTGCAGGTCGATCGGATCGCGCTGCTGGCTGGCGATCTGCACCTCTGTCTGCACATGCTTGCCATTGCTCGTGTTGATCACGGCCTGCAACTGATCGACACTCATCCAGTCCGGCACCTTGCTGATATGGACGACAGGAGAACCGCCCATCCAGGTATCGGTGCGCACGATCTTCTTCTGGCCGTCAATCTCCATCAGCGAAACCGACTGCACGGTGCCCCGCAGCACGGGGACCTTGTAGCTGCTTTCGTCCGACGTCTTGAGAGGCGGGCAGGTCTCGCATGCGATGCTGACCATGCTCATGCTTTTTTCGTCCGTATTGCTTGCAAGCGGCAGGATCGACTGCGCCTGGGCAGTACCGGCGAAAAGCACGAAGGCTGTAAGGGCCAGATGGCGCATGATGCAAATCCTCTCTTTGCATCACTGATACGCCATGAGTGGTTTCGATCTCGTCAGGAGAACCGGTAAATAACGACTTAAACTGGAACGATCAGCCGCACTGCCATCGGCCATGCGGGTCAGCTTATCAGGAGTTTTCCCGCGCAGCCGCACGCCAACCGATGTCACGGCGGCAGAAACCGTTTTCCCATGTGATGCCCTCAACGAGCGAATACGCCCCGGCCTGCGCCTCACGAACATTATGGCCGGTGGCTGTAACATTGAGCACTCGCCCGCCGGTTGCCACCAGTTGTCCGTCTTTAATCGCGGTGCCTGCGTGGAAGATTTTCTCTCCCCGTCCGGCTGTCGGCAAATTGGCGATCGAGGTATTTTTGTCATAGGCGGCGGGATAGCCCTTTGAAGCCATGACGACCGTCAATGCCACATCATCACTCCATAATGCTTCAACCTGCTCCAGCGTGCCGGTTGCGGCAGCATAGAGCAGTTCCAGAAGATCGCTCTTCAACCGCATCATCAGCACCTGGCATTCCGGGTCGCCGAAGCGGACGTTATATTCGATCAGTTCCGGCCCCTTTTGGGTGATCATCAGACCGGCAAAGAAAACACCCGTAAAGGGATGTCCGCTTTCCGCCATGCCGCGGATCGTTGGTTCGATGATCTCCTTCATCGTCCGCTCGACCATTTCAGCCGTCATGACAGGGGCAGGGGAATAGGCGCCCATGCCGCCGGTATTCGGTCCGGTATCGCCATCGCCGACCCGCTTGTGGTCCTGGGCGGTTGCAAGCGCCAGCGCTGTCTTGCCGTCGGACAGGCAGAAGAAACTTGCCTCCTCGCCATCGAGATAGGCCTCGACCACGACTTCTGCGCCAGCTGCGCCAAAGGCACCGTCGAAGCAGTCGTCGATGGCGTAATGTGCTTCCTCCACCGTCATCGCCACGGTGACACCCTTGCCGGCGGCAAGCCCGTCGGCTTTAACGACAATGGGAGCGCCCTGCTCAGTCACATAGGCTTTGGCCTCGTCACCATTGGTGAAGCGGCGATAGGCGCCGGTCGGGATGTTGTAACGGGCGCAGATATCCTTGGTGAAACCCTTGGAGCCTTCAAGCTGGGCTGCCGCCGCCGACGGTCCGAAGACAACAATATCTTTGGCGCGCAGCACGTCGGCCAGACCAGCGACGAGCGGTCCCTCCGGGCCGACCACGACGAAGTCGATGCCATTGGTCAGGCAAAAGTCGGCAACCGCATCGTGATCCTCTACATCAAGAGAAACAATCTCGGCATTTTCAGCGATACCGGGATTCCCGGGAGCAGCATAAAGAGCGGTCAGTTTGGGAGACTGTGCGAGCTTCCACGCCAATGCATGTTCGCGGCCGCCTGAGCCGATCAGCAGAACCTTCATAAACCGCCCTCATGGTTGTTTCACTGGGCGGTTAAGGCCCGTGGCCGCAAAGGTCAAGGGTTTCCGGTGGAATGGAGAGAAAGCCCATGGTTGGCGGCCGGCCCAGAAGGGGTAATGGGGCCGACACGGCCATGGTCGTGAAATCTTCAGAGCCTGAAATGCTCGTACTGGCGCAAAGCGAGCGTCGTTTTGAAAATCAATCGGTTTCTATAGGCAAGGAAAGGGAAGGGTTCGCCTCGATATGCTGCGTCCTTGATCTTTTCGCTGAGATAAATAATGGCGGCCTCAAGTTCTTCGGAGCCGACCGCCTCGTCGCTGGCCAACTGAGTGGCGATTCTTCTGGGCATTCATACCTCCATGCGTGCCGCATCATGCGGCGTCTTAACTATAGGAAACAGGCGGAATGCGAGAAGATGTCACGTCTTTATCCACCGAATGACGGTTACCAATGATTGAACCGCGGCTCGTTTTGGCACGGCCCCCATCATCATCCTGTGAGCGCAGGACGGGCCGGTGTTGTCTTGCCGCAAAGTTTGACTATGGTCGCGCCTCCTGATTTTGACGAGGACTTCCATGGCCGCAGATATCCAGAAACTCAGCATTGCGATCGCCGCCGAGATCAATGCCCGCCCGGATCAGGCCAAGGCTGCGATCGGCCTGCTGGACGAGGGCGCGACCGTGCCCTTCATCGCGCGTTACCGTAAGGAAGTGACCGGCGGCCTCGATGATACGCAATTGCGCAACCTCGCTGAGCGCCTCGTCTATCTGCGTGAACTGGAAGCCCGCCGCACCTCGATCATCGATAGCATCAACACGCAAGGCAAGATGACCGACGAACTGTCGAAGAAGCTTGCCGGTGCCGCCACCAAGGCGGAACTGGAAGACCTTTATCTCCCCTACAAGCCGAAGCGCCGCACCCGTGCCGAGATAGCCCGCGAACGGGGTCTCGGCCCGTTGGCGGAGGCGATCTGGGCCGACCGGAGCGCCGATCCGGCAAAGCTGGCCGAAGCTTATATCCAGGGTGAGGTCGCCGACCTGAAAGCCGCGTTTGAAGGCGCGCGCGACATCGTCGCCGAAACCATCTCCGAAAATGCCGATCTTCTCGGCCGCCTGCGCCAGCATATGCGTGATGGCGCAGTACTGCGTGCGAAGGTCGTCGACGGCAAGCAGGAGGCCGGTGCGAAATTTGCCGACTATTTCGACCACACCGAACGCTGGGCAACCGTGCCCGGCCACCGCGCGCTCGCCATGCTGCGCGGCTGGAACGAGGAAATGCTGACGCTGACGATCGATGTCGATGCGGACGATACGTCTCCGTTCAAGCCGGCGCAGCGCATCATTGCCTCAACCTTCGAAATCCGGGGCTCGGGAAAGGGCGACCTGTGGCTGATGGAGGCCGCAGGCTGGACATGGCGCGTCAAGCTGTCCGTATCGCTTTCGCTCGACCTGATGCGGGAAATGCGCGAGCGTTCGGAAGAAGACGCCATCCACGTGTTCGCACGGAACCTGAAGGATCTACTGCTGGCCGCTCCAGCCGGTTCCCGCTCCACGATGGGCCTGGACCCGGGCATCCGCACCGGGGTCAAGGTGGCGATCGTCGATGCCACGGGCAAGCTGATCGACACCTCGACCGTTTATCCTTTCCCGCCGAGGAACGACCTGCGCGGCACGCAGGCCGAGCTCGCCTCGCTGATCCGCAAGCACAATGTCGAACTGATTGCCATCGGCAACGGTACCGGCAGCCGTGAGACGGAAAAACTGGTGGCGGACATGCTGGTGTCGCTTCCGGGCGCCAAGCCGACCAAGGTCATCGTCTCTGAAGCTGGCGCATCGGTCTATTCCGCATCCGAACTCGCGGCCTTGGAATTTCCCGGCCTCGACGTGTCGCTGCGTGGCGCCGTCTCCATCGCCCGCCGTCTTCAGGACCCGCTGGCGGAACTCGTCAAGATCGAACCCAAGGCGATCGGCGTCGGCCAGTACCAGCACGACGTCGATCAGGGCAAACTCGCCCGTTCTCTTGATGCCGTCGTCGAGGACGCGGTGAATGCCGTCGGCGTCGATCTCAACATGGCATCCGCACCGCTTCTTTCCCGCGTGTCGGGCCTCAGCAAGTCGATCGCCGAAGCGATCGTCGCTCATCGTGATGCCAATGGTGCTTTCGCCAGCCGCAAGGACCTGTTGAAAGTCGCGCGTCTTGGCAACCGCACTTTCGAACAGGCGGCAGGCTTTTTGCGTATTCCGAACGGCAAGGAGCCGCTCGATGCCTCCTCCGTCCACCCGGAGGCCTATGGCGTGGCAAAGAAGATCGTCGCTGCCTGCGGCCGTGATCTGCGCACCCTAATGGGCGACAGCGCTGCGCTGAAATCGGTCGATCCGCGCCAGTTTATCGACGAACAGTTTGGTCTGCCGACCGTAAAGGACATTATTGCCGAGCTGGAAAAGCCCGGCCGCGACCCTCGCCCGAGCTTCAAGACCGCCACCTTCGCGGAAGGCATTGACGAGATCACCGACCTTAAACCCGGCATGCTATTGGAAGGCACCGTCACCAACGTGGCCGCCTTTGGCGCCTTCGTTGATATCGGCGTGCACCAGGATGGCCTCGTCCACGTCTCCCAGCTTGCTGACAAGTTCGTCAAGGACCCGCATGAAGTGGTGAAGGCGGGCGACGTCGTGAAGGTCAAGGTGGTCGAAGTGGACGTCAAACGCAAGCGAATCGCCTTGACGATGCGCAAGGATGGTGCTGACAGCTCTCCTCCGCCGCGTGGTCCGGGCAAAAATGAGCGCCCTGCCAATCAAAAATTCATGAAGACCGAAAAGCCGTCTTCGCAAGGCGCATTCGGTGCAGCGCTCGCGGAAGCTTTAAAAAAGCGCTGAATTTTACAAGCCCCACGCTCATTGCTACTTTTAGGTGTAAGTCGTCAAGCAGCTCGTTTGACGGCTTGCCGTTCCATGGCATTTTCATGTCCGGAATGTGCTTGCAGTCCGAAGAATAGACGCTAGATTTCGAAAAATAGTAAGGCTGACTTAGTATTCAGGAGGTGGGTCCGTGAACTCGTCCCTTCACGATCTTCTTAGCAAAATCATCAAGATAGGCACTCTCATTGTCCGTGGGACGGGAGGCGAGCAACGATATGGCAGCGGAGGAGGGCGATCGGTAGCGATCCGCTTTACCGACGAAAAAGCCGAGAAGGCTCTGTTGCGCGATCCGCAACTGCAACTTGGCCAGCTCTATATGGATGGCCAGCTTCTTGTCGAAGAAGGCGATATCTACGAGTTTCTGGCGTTGATCAAGGACAACACCCTGTCGGAAGGGCTGACCTTCGGCATGGTCGTCCGCGGTATCGGCCGGATGATCGAAGCGCAATTCCGCCACCGCGTTCCGATCAACCACAATCGCAAGAACGTCTCGCATCACTACGATCTCGACGAGAAACTCTTCTCGCTCTTCCTCGATGAGGACTGGCAATATTCCTGCGCCTATTTCAATCCGCCCGGCATCTCTCTGGACGAGGCGCAAATCGCCAAGAAGCGCCACATCGTGGCAAAGCTTCTGGCAGAACCCGGCCAGAAGGCACTTGAGATCGGCTCCGGCTGGGGCGGCATGGCGATGTATCTGTCGGAATCGTCGGGCGTGGATGTCACCGGCATCACGCTCTCGACCGAACAGCTGAAGATTTCCCGCGAGCGTGCAGCGATAAGGGGTCTTGCCAACAGCGTCCGGTTTGAACTGCAGGATTACTATTATCTGCCGCCGACGAAGAGTTACGACCGTATCGTTTCCATCGGCATGTTCGAGCATGTCGGCCGGCTGAACTACAAAAAGTTCTTCGGCAAAGTGAATGACGTGCTTGCCGATGACGGCATCATGGTCCTGCATTCGATCGGCCAACCCTATCCGGCGATCTACAACAATCCCTGGATCGAGAAGTATATTTTCCCCGGCGGCTATATCCCGTCTCTGGCGGAGGTGCTCCCGGCCATCGAAAAGGCAGGCCTGCTTGTCTCTGATGTCGAGATCCTGCCGATGCATTACGCCTACACGCTGCGCCACTGGCGCGAGCGCTTCATGGCCAACAGGGAAAAGGCGGCGGCGCTTTATGATGAGCGTTTCGTGCGCATGTGGGAATTCTATCTCGCCGCGTCCGAAATGGCCTTCACTCATGAGGCCTTCCACATATTCCAGATCCAGATTGTAAAAAAACGCCAGGCCGTGCCCGACAATCGCGACTACATCTACGAAAAGGAAGAGGAATTGCGTGCGTTCGAACAGGGCCGGTTGCCGTTGGACAAGATTGCGGTGTGAGAGGCGGCTGCGGTTTGCATCTGCCCCTCATCCGCCTGCTGGCACCTTCTCCCCGTAAGGACGGGGAGAAGGACGCAAGTCACGGCCTCTCTGTTCCTCGCCAATGTTGAGCTTGGCACGTTCCCCTCGCCTCGCTTGCGGGGAGAGGGGTAGGGCGAGGGGCCGCCGCCCGCTCTGTGGTGCGACCGCTTGACCACTCCAAATCCCGGACGCTAGAACCTCGGCCATGATGACAAACGCCCCCCATGATGCCGCCCGCGTGGCTGATGCTCCTTCCGACAATTTTGTCTATCGCGTGCTGCCACGAGCGCTGTGGGGATATTCCCAGCTTGCCCGCTGGGACCGGCCGATCGGCTGGCAGCTGCTGATGTGGCCGTGCTTCTGGTCCATCGCTCTTGCGGCGGATGTGGCACCGGACGACATCGAGCCGTCATTCGGCACCGTGATTTTCTATCTTTTCCTGATGTTCGTTGGTTCGGTCGCCATGCGCGGCGCCGGTTGCGCCTATAATGATCTTGTCGACCACGAGATCGACATGGAAGTGGCGCGCACCCGCTCCCGGCCGCTGCCATCGGGTCGCGTGTCCCGTTTCGGCGCCAAAGTGTTCATCGTGCTGCAGGCGCTGGTCGGGCTGCTTGTGCTGATTCAGTTCAACGGCTTTTCGATCGTGCTCGGCATCGCCTCGCTGGCCGTCGTTGCAATTTACCCCTTCGCCAAACGCTTCACCGACTGGCCGCAGTTTTTCCTGGGGCTCGCCTTTTCCTGGGGTGCTTTGATGGGCTGGGCAGCGATTTTCGGAACGCTCTCCTGGGCAGCCGTCTTTCTTTATATCGGGGCCGTCGCATGGACGATCGGTTACGATACGATCTACGCCTACCAGGATATCGAGGATGACGAACTCATCGGTGTTCGCTCCACGGCACGCCTGTTTGGCGACAACGCCAAACCCTGCCTTGTCGGGCTTTATGGTGTCACCGTCCTGTTCCTGCTTTTGTCTTTTATCGCGGCCGGTGCGGGTTTCTTTGCTTATGTCGGTCTGATCACCATGACCGTCCTGCTTGGCTGGCAGATCCTTATTCTGGATATCCGCAATCCCGCCCAGTGCCGCAATCTGTTCCTCTCCAACAACCGTGTCGGTGCGATCCTGTTTGCCGGTCTTTTTATCTCGCTCATTTTCTGAAGAGGCGAAGATATGAAACTGAAAAAGCCCGGCTTGTTAAAGCCGGGCTTCGCGCTGCGCCGTGCAGGTTTAGGGGACGGTCCTACCGGCGCGCGATGATTTCCCGGCCTTCGATTTTCATCGCAACGCCGAGCGTACCGGTCGTGCGGCGAACGAGGAAACGGGGACGCCTTGCAGCGAAATAGGAATGACGGCGACGCTGCTTGGTGCCGTGGTCGCGCACATCGCCGATATGGTTTTCCAGCGGACGGGCAACGCCGTCGGCTTCCACCATCAGCATCGGAATGCGGAAGGCTTCCGACCAACTGCGCCAGTCGGCAGCGATGTCGCAGAGATCATGGGCGACGAGAAGCGGGATGCAGAGATCCGGATCGTCGTGATGGAGTTCGAGCGTGACGGTGACTTCGCCGTCGCCATGGTCGATTGCGCGGGCTGCAACGCCCTTGAAGGCGCGTGCCGGCAAAGCGAACGACAGCGGCAGACCGCTACCCGGAAGGATCTTGCGCAGCACGGCGCCGCGCTCGTCGATGGTGATCGTGACATTTCCTGAGGTCTCGCGCAGCGCATAGGTAATCTGCTGCGGAAAACGAGACGGATCGAGCCTCAATGTCGACCCTGCCCATTCGGGCTTCAGAACGGTTTTGCTCATCGCTTAATGCTACCCTTGTTTTACCTGAGAGCCGCTTCCGGTTTCCCGTATTCGTTTCTCTGCGGGACTTTTGTCCTCTGATGGGCTCACAATAGGCGCCGGCCCTGCCAGAACTGCTTAAAAATCGCGGTTAAGGAAAGTTTGCCTTGGTGGATGGTTACCGAATGCCGCAATTATCGCGGTTTCCGAAGGGTGAACGCGCAGCTGTGCATTGATGTCGTTTCGCTGTGGGACACGAGTTCTGGGAGGTGACTCTGGGCCTGTGGAAAACATTGCTGATCGCCGATGTGCCAGGGCAGAACGACGGGAGAGCAATCAGCCGTCGTCTTTTTTGGTGAGCGGCATGAAGGCAGTATCGATATTGGACGACAGCCACTGGAGATCGTCGTGGGCAGCCTTCAGCATGGCCACTTCCATCCGCCGGTAGCGAGCAAGAAGCTCTCGGCCGAACTCGGTCAGGCCGGCTCCGCCACCGCTTTTTCCACCATGACGGGTAAATATCGATGGTTCGCGGAACATCCGGTTAATCTCGTCCGCAAGCAGCCAAGCGCGCCGGTAGGACATGCCGATCGAAGCGCCCGCAGCCCGAATCGATCCATGCTCCGCGATCCGTTCGAGCAGTTGCGCCTTTCCGGGACCAAGCCTGACGCCGATGTCGAAATCGATGCGGATCGTGGTTTTCCGGATATGGCTCATGAAGTGATGACGACCTTGCCCGGGTTCATGATGCCGGCCGGATCGAATGATTTTTTGATCCGAAGCATCAGCTCCATTTCGATGGGCGAGCGGATCTGCGCAAGCTCGTCCCGCTTTAGCTGTCCGATGCCGTGTTCGGCGGAAATCGATCCGCCGGCATCGAGCACGATGGAATGGACGATCGCGTTGATCTCCCGCCAGCGGTCGAGAAAGGCCTGTTTGTCGGCCCCGACCGGCTGCGAGATGTTGTAGTGAATATTGCCATCACCCATGTGACCGAAGGCGCAGACACGCGCACCGGGCATGGCGGCCAGAACCGCTTTTTCAGCCTCCGCCATGAATTGCGGGATCTTCGAGACCGGAACCGAAACATCGTGCTTGATCGATCCGCCTTCCGGCTTCTGCGCGCCCGACATGCTTTCGCGCATGGTCCAGAGCGCTTTCTGCTGTGCGACCGACGAGGCGATCACCGCATCGCGGACGAGGCCAGCCTCAAAACCCTGTTCCAGCAGCGAGTGGACCATCACCTCGGCAGTCTGGGCCGAATCCGAGGTCGAGATGTCGATCAGTACATACCACGGATGCGATTCGGACAGCGGATCGCGCACGCCCTCGATATGGCGGGTGGTGAATTCGATACCGATCCGCGGCATCAGCTCGAAACCCGTCAATGCGGACCCGCAAAGCGTCGAAGCCTTGTCGAACAGTTGAAGCGCATCTTCGGTCGAGCCGACACCGGCAAACGCCGCCTGATGACCGACCGGGCGGGGGAAGAGTTTCAGCACCGCACCGGTAATAATGCCGAGCGTGCCTTCCGCGCCGATGAAAAGGTCGCGCAGGTCGTAACCAGTATTGTCCTTCTTCAGTCGCCGCATCCCGTCCCAGATTTCACCGGTCGGCAAAACGACTTCGAGCCCGAGGCAGAGCTGGCGCATGTTGCCATAGGCAAGCACCGCCGTGCCGCCCGCATTGGTCGAAAGATTGCCGCCGATCCGGCAGGACCCTTCCGAACCGAGCGACAGCGGAAAAAGCCGGTTCACCTCTTCCGCCGCCTTCTGCACATCGGCCAGGATCGCGCCGCCCTCGGCGACAAGCACATTCGCTACCGGATCGACATCACGGATGCGGTTCATCCGGGCAAGCGAGACGATGATGTCATCGCCGCCGGCTCGTGGGGTCTGTCCACCGACAAGCCCGGTATTGCCTGTTTGCGGAACGATCGCCGTGCCGGTTTCGCTGGCGAGTTTCAGGATCGCCGAGACCTCCGGTGTTGATCCCGGCTTCAGAAGCAGCGGCGCGGAACCTTTGTAGAGACCGCGATCTTCCACCAGATGCGGGGCAAGGCCTGCTGCATCCCGGATCACATTGGCCTCTCCGACAATCGAGACAAAGCGGTCGATCAGCCCGGGGGCGATCTCAGAACCCGCCTTTGCACCATCCCCCGACGTTCGATCCATTGTCATTCCTCCCCATCGCGTGGCGCTGCGGCCCGCGCCAGCCTGTCATTGATCGCTTCGCCTAGCCCTTCAACCGGGATCGGCGTCACGGCGATGCTTACAGCACCGCTGGCATCGGCGCGCTTCAGATATTCGAACAGGTTTGCCGCCGCCTGGGCAAGGTCTGCCGATGGGCTGAGGTCGAGGTCGATCGCAGCCTTTTCCATGCCTGTAACCGGCATGCCCCCATAGCGAATCAGCGCTTCGCCGGGTTCGACCGATGTCGCATTGAGACGGACAGATGCACCCGGTGCGTAATGGGAGGCTAGCATGCCCGGCGCCTCGATAATCGCGGCAGGGGCGGCACGACGCTGCAGGTCACGCCCGGCGGCGTCGGCGATCCGCATTGCAGCCAGACCACCGGGTCTCAACAGCAAAATCGCGCCGGTGTCGGGATCGACACGCACGATCGTCGATTCGACGCCGATCGGCGAGAGGCCGCCATTGATGATTAGCTGAAGCTTGTCTCCGAGGTCTTCCATCACATGACGCGCGGCAGTCGGGCTTATCTTGCCGGATGTATTGGCGCTCGGCGCGGCAAGCGGACGGCCGAAAGCGCGGATCAGGTCGCCGGCATACCCTTCCGGGCAACGAAGCCCGACGGTCTCCAATCCGGCAGTTGCTAGCGGATGGATGGCGCTGTCTGGTCTGAGCGGCAGGACGATGGTCAGCGGACCGGGCCAGAAGGTCTCAGCCAGCTGCCGCGATACCGGATCGAACACCGCATAACGCTCCGCCATCTCGATATCGCAGACATGGCAGATGAGCGGGTTGAACTGAGGCCGGCCCTTGGTCTCGTAGATACGCGAGATGGCGTCTGCCCGCGTCGCATCTGCGGCCAGCCCATAGACCGTCTCGGTCGGAATGGCCACGGGAAACCCGTCATTGAGCACACGGCTTGCTTCGCTGATGGCGCGCTGCGGGTCACGGATGATATCGATCATTTCGGCTGTCATGCCGCTGTCAATACAGCGGAGAGACCACGCTTTAAAGCCTTTTGATGATTTCCCGAATGGCGGCATCGGGCGCGCCGAGCATCAGCACGTTGCGCATCGCCTCGCGCGGGCTGTTGGTCTGGAACAGCAGCCCGTTCTTGCGCCAGGTCTTATCGATCTTGGCATGCTCGCCTGCTTCTCCCTGCACGGCGACGGCAAAATACATGCGGGAGTTTTTGGGATTGATTCGCGCGAAAAACACCTCGTCACCGCCGATCTCGGAAGAGAAATTGGCGATATAGAATGACCAGCTCACCATCGCATCCTGCGAGAAGAAGGTGCGTGCCGCCGTCACATGGCAATACCCCAGATGCGGGCTGCCATCGAGTGTGCGATGAAAGATGATCTTCGGAAGCTGGATCGACCGGTGAAAACTGTTCAGCCGCTTGTGCGTCGTTTCGCCCGCTGTTTCGAGCTTTTTGCCCGTTTTCGCGGCCACTTCGTCATGTGTGAGATAGCGGCGCTCGTCGGGAACCCAGACGGCGCGGGAACGCGCAATTTTGCCGGTGCGCAGAAATTCCGTATGGGCGTTGCCGCTGCTTGGCGGCACCATCAAAGGCCTCTGTCTGTTGACCTCGTAATACCGGAGCTGTCCTGGCATAGTGGCTGCTCTTCCCAATGAATTTTGACGAATACTATTAGCAAGACCTTAACAGTCGGTTTCTGGGACTTCCGCCACCTGTCCATCCTCGTCGCCAATGCAGTTGCCGATGTCGCAATGTCGTCTATGCGACAGGCCGGCATCACGCTTAAATGTGACAAAGCTCAAGGTGCCGCCTCGCTAGGGGAGGCGGAGAATTGGGAAGCCGGCGGGTCGAAAAGATCTAACCGGCGCTGCCCCCGCAACGGTGGTGGAGTTGAAAGGCATGGTAGGGGGCGACCCCGGCCACTGGGACAGAGCCGAACGGCCGCCCGGGAAGGTGCCATGCAGTCCTTTTGGGACAACTCCTCAGCCCGGAAACCAGCCTGAGCTTGATGAAGACCGGTCGCGGAGGGCGCACGGGACGGGAATTGGCGGCGTTGAGTGCCGCCGGCTTGTCCATGGCCTGAAGCTTAGCTGTATGGCGAGGAAGCATATGGACATTCACAATCAGGTTCTGCGGCAGCTGAAGAACCGCCGCGAAGGTTTCAGCCTTGAGCAGCCCTTTTATATCGATCCCGATTATTACAAGCTCGATCTTGAAATGATCTGGTATCGCGACTGGCTGTTTGCCGGACATGATTGCCAGATCAACAAAGCCGGCATGTATTTCACCCTGCAAGTCGGCGACTATCCGGTTCTGGTTATCCGCACCCGTGAGGGTGATATCCGCGCCTATCACAATACCTGCCGTCATCGCGGTCACCGCGTGTGCACCAAGGACACCGGCTCCGCAACTCGTCTCGTCTGTCCCTATCACCAATGGACCTATCAGCATGACGGCTCGCTGATGTCGGCCCGCCATATGGGCGAAAACTTCGACAAGAAGCAGTTCGGCCTGAAACCCGTGCATTGCCAGGTGGTCGGCGGCTACATCTTCATCTGCCTTGCGCAGGAAGCTCCTGATTTTGCGCCGGTTCGCGCCACCGTCGAGCCCTATATGGCGCCGCATCACCTTTCGGAGACGAAGGTTGCTGCCCAGAACACCATCATCGAGAAAGGCAACTGGAAGCTTGTCTGGGAAAACAACCGCGAATGTTATCACTGCGCCGGCAACCACCCCGAACTCTGCCGCACCTACCCCGAAGCGCCGACTGCAAGCGGTGTGCAGGGCGCAGCCGACGATCCCGTGATCGCCGAGCATTGGGTTCGCTGCGAGGCGGCGGGTTTGCCCAGCACCTTTACGCTGTCGCCGGACGGCCAGTTCCGCGTTGCCCGCATGCCTCTGATCGAGGGTGCGGAAAGCTATACGATGGATGGCAGGCGCGCCGTGCAGAAATCCCTGTCGGATGACGTGGATATCTCGCATATCGGCACGATGCTGCTGTTCCATTACCCGACCACCTGGAACCACATGCTCATCGACCATGCGATCTCGTTCCGGGTCATCCCGATCGGGCCGGAAGAAACCGCGGTGACCACCACATGGCTGGTCCACAAGGATGCGGTGGAGGGCGTCGACTATGATGTCGAGCAACTGACCCATGTGTGGAACATGACCAACGACCAAGACCGCCAGATCGTCGAGGAAAACGCCTTCGGCATCCGCTCGCCCGCCTATGAACCAGGGCCGTATTCCGAGGCGCATGAGGGCGGCGTCATGCAGTTCGTCGAATGGTATTCGAACTTCATGGTCGACCGCTTGCAGGGCAAGGACAGCACGCTCTACGCGGTGGCATGACCTCACCACGTCATCGTCGACGTTGTCGACGATGACGACGAAGGAGGCCGGATTTCAAAGGGTGAAGAGCGACTAGCCCAGAGCGGCGCTCAGTGCTCTGCGCCCGTCGACCGCCAGCCAGGATCGAAATGAGGTGATGTCGGGATTGATCTCACGCATCGCGTCAAGATCCACATGATCGGCCAGCGGGCCGTCATCCAGAATGGCGGCAAGCGAGCTGAGCGCATCGTTTGCAGCAAGGACATCGTCGGGAATACGTGAATAGGCGATCAGCCGGCCAGCGGCTTCGCTGAAGATTGCTCCCAACTCGTTGCCGGTCACCGTGTCGCTGGCGATCTTGATCGTCCTGCCACCGAACCGCGGCCGGTCGTCGAAGATTGCGGCGACGAATTTTCCGATATCCTCCACGGCAACGAGTTGCATCGATTGCTCCGGCCTGAGAAGGAACGTGTATCGCCCTTCGTTGAGACCGAAGACCGGGGCGAGCAGCATGTCCATGAAGATCATCGGCCTGACGATCGTCGCAGTCAGCGGCAGGCGGCGGATGTGGGCCTCGATACGTGGTTTGGCATCAAATCGGGCAACGCCAGTAGGCTTGTCGCCGGAGCTTGCGCCGGATGAGTAGACAAGATGGGCGATACCCGTCTCCGCTGCCAGATCGGCAAGCATGCACCCGATCTGAACCTCGTCCTGTTCCGGGAGATATCCGGGCAGGACACTGAAGACACCGTGGGCATCCCGCATCGCTGTGTGGATTGTTTCGGCTTCGGCGAATGTGCCCTGGAATATTTCGGCACCGGCCTGACGCAGGACGGTCGCGGTTTCGCAAGCCGGATCTCGGACCAGCGCACGCACCGGCCAGCCTCTATGGAGCAGCGCCCTGGTGACTGCTCCGCCCTGCCGGCCGGTGGCGCCGAATACCAGGATCGGACGTTTATCTTCTGTCATCGGAAAACCCTCGTGGTGAACACGGGGTCTCCATATATACTGTTGAAACGCAGCCGGAAGACGGCACTATTTTCAGCCTTAGGCACAGGATTGATACTCTTGGACAATTCAGGTCGCAGCAGTGCCGGAAGGCAGATAGCGGGCGAGCAGGCCTTTCTGCCGCAGCCGTCGAACGGAATATGCGGGCGTCTGGGCGACAAATGGACCGTGCAGGTCATCTGGCGCCTCTCCTTGGCCAAGGACCAAAGGCTTCGTTTTTCGCAACTGAAAAAAGAAGTCGACGGGATCACGCAGCGTATGCTGACACTGACACTACGCAATCTGGAAAGGGATGGCTTCGTGAAGCGCCATTATTTTCCAGAGGTTCCGCCGCGCGTCGAATATGAACTGACCGCATTGGGTGCAGGCATATTGGTTTCGCTGCAGAGCCTCAACGGATGGATCCGGGACAATTTTTCTCGCATCGAGGAAAGCCGCCGCGCCTACGACGAGGCTGACGAATAATCTCGTCGGTCCGTTGATCCGAATCGGCAAAATTCTGGAACAAATTGGAATGTCTTGCGTTTTAGAGCGCTGAATATTTCGAGGAAACATTCCCATGACCGCATTTCGCATGCGCATTGCCACTGTCTTCACGGCAGCGGCCGTTCTCGCCACGAGCTTTATTCCCGTATCCGCCATGCCGCTGACGCCTTCTGCGCCGATGGCTGTGCAGACCACCGCCAATCAGGCGACTGAGGTGCAGTATCGTCACCGCGACGACCGCCGCCGTCACTATCGCCATGATCGTCGCCAGTATCGTGAGGGTTATTACAACGGTCATCGCGGTTATCGCGAGCGTCGCCGCGGTTATCGCCAGCATAACGGCTACTGGTTCCCGCTGGCAGCATTCGCCACCGGTGCAATCATCGGCGGTGCGATCAACAGACAGCCGCGCGCTTATGGCAGCAGCCACACCCAGTGGTGCGCGAACCGTTACCGGACTTATCGCGCCTCGGACAACACCTATGTCGCAAGCGCCGGTGTTCGCCGCACATGCGTTTCGCCGCGGTAAATCGATCTGACGACCAGAAAGCCCGGACGCTTTTGCGGCCGGGCTTTCACATTTCCGCGCAAATTATCCACTGAGGATGAAAACCCTGGCGTTGTGGAATGATTGTTGACTATCGTAGGGGTTGGAGGCGCGGGAGGCGTCTTCGAGCTTGTTCAAATTGCGGGATGGAGAATTTGGAAATGCCTCTGTTCAAGAAATTTGCTGTTGCAGCAGTCTCGGCGATCATGCTGGCTGGTTCGTTGGGAACTGCCCAAGCGCTGCCTTTGCCGGTCGCACCCGCTGCGCCGGCCGTATCCGACGTCAGCAACGTTCAGTATTATCGTGACCGCGGCTGGCGTGGCGATGGCCCGCGGCGCGGCTGGTATGGTGGTCATCGCGGGTACCGCTATCATCGCGACGGCTATCGTCGGCACAATGACGGCTATTGGTATCCGCTGGCAGCCTTCGGTGCTGGTGCCATCATCGGCGGTGCGATCGCCTCGCAGCCGCGTTATGTTGAGCCTGCTCCAAGGCCCGCTTATAGTGGTGGCGGCGGTCTCAACCCGCGGCACACCGAATGGTGCTCGGGCCGTTATCGGTCCTACGATGCCTATTCGAACTCTTTCCAGCCCTATAACGGCCCGCGCCAGACCTGTTATTCGCCCTACTACTGAAGTAGGGCGGCCATAGGCAAAAAAGATCAGCCCGCGCTTCGGCGCGGGTTTTTCTTTTTGAGCGTTAGAGAATGCCGACACGGCGCAGCAGCCACCATGCGGCAGCGACCGACAAAGCGATGGCACCCATGGCGAATATCGTACCCCCGCTGCCTTCGGCAAAGGGAAGCGACGACGTGTTCATGCCGAAAAAGCCGGTGACCAGCGAAGGCGGCAGCAGGAAGGCCGTCATCAGCGACAGGATGTAGAGATGCCGGTTGGTTTCCGAGGATAGCTTGGAATCGATTTCCTCGTGCAGAAGACGCGCCCGTTCCTGCAGCGCATAGACATCGTGGTCCACCGCTTCCAGCCGCCCGATCAGCCGCGCGGCCGCATCGTCGAACCCGTCCGGCATATCGTCCTCATCGGAAGCCGCCGCGCGTCGCATCAGGGTCAAAACCGTTCGCAAATGCCGGTGCAGCCGCACCACCGTGCGCCGCACAGGCGCAAGCTTGCGTCGCTCGTCGCGCGGTGCGTTGTCATAGACGAAATCCTCGATCAGGTTCAGTTCTTCCGTCAGCTCCATGACGAGCGAGATCAACGTGCGCTGGAATTCCGCCACCAGCGTTTCGAACACGTCGATCGGCCGTTTGAAGCGGGCCGCGTTTTTTTCCATCTGAGCCTTGAGCCTGTCGATGGAGCGCAGCGGCTGCAGCCGGGTGGTGATGATGAGGCGGTCCGAGACGAAGAAATGCAGCCAGCCGATATCGCGTGTCTCGCTGTCGAACTCCTTCTGGAAATCGATCAGCGTGCCATAGATCAGCTGTTCGTCGAGAATTATTGCCGCATGGGTATCGCGTGTGGTCAGCGCCGCAAGTGCCGGCGGTGTCACGCCGGGCAGGGTTTCGAGAAACGCAGGCACTCGGCTATCGGCAAGATTCAGATGCAGCCACAGGAAACCGTCTTCGACGTCGAGCTCCCTGGCCGTGGTTTCGAGCGGAAGCCGACTGCAGGATCGCGTCGGCGCATCGAAACGATAGGCCCAGACGAGACCGGGAATGGCAGGCGTCATCAGCGGTGGCGTGTCCATCGGTAGAACTCCGGTATCCTGACGCCCTTCTAATCCAAACTCGCGAAGGAATCTTTAGCATCGCCGACCGTTTGCGCTTTATCATTTCGCTTTCCCCTCCTGCGCGACTGCTTCATGATGGAACAACCATCCGATTGACAATCTATCTTACGTTTACGTAAAAGGTAATTTCTTGTCTGAAGCGACAAGGCTGCACGGCTGATGAGGAGGATCACATGTACAGCGCCCCGGTGGAGGAGATTGCCTTCACGTTGAATCACGTTGCCGGTCTTTCCGGCGCATTGGAGGAGGGGCGTTTCGGCGACCTCAGCAGTGATCTGGTGGCGGCGATCCTGGAAGAGGCCGGCCGTTTCGCCTCAGGCGAAATAGCGCCGCTCGGCGAAAAAGGCGACCGCGAAGGTGCAAAACTCGAAGACGGTGAGGTGACGACGCCGAAGGGTTGGCCCGACCTCTACCGCCACTGGCGCGAAGGCGGCTGGAATGGGCTGACCGCGCCGGAAGCCTATGGTGGCCAGAACCTGCCCCATATGCTCAATGTCGCAGCGCTGGAAATGTGGAATTCCGCCTCAATGGCCTTTGCGCTGGCGCCGACACTGACGATGGGCGCGATCGAGGCACTTACCAGCCATGGTTCGGATGCGCTCAAGGAGACCTATCTGGAAAAGATGGTGTCCGGCGAATGGACCGGCACGATGAACCTCACCGAACCTCATGCCGGTTCGGATCTCGGTGTCCTGAAGACTCGTGCCGAGCCGCGCGACGACGGCACCTATCGCATCTTCGGTCAGAAGATTTTCATCACGTGGGGCGAACACGATGTCGCCGACAACATCATCCACCTCGTTCTTGCGCGGCTGCCGGATGCGCCTGCCGGCACACGCGGCATTTCGCTGTTTCTGGTGCCGAAATTCCTGGTGAACGAGGATGGTGCGTTGGGCGAGCGCAATGACGTTCTCTGCCACTCGATCGAGCACAAGCTCGGCATTCACGGTTCCCCCACCTGCACGATGATTTTCGGCGATGGCCGGTTCGGCGAGGAATGGGGTGCTGTCGGTTATCTCGTCGGCGAGGAAAATAAGGGGCTCGCCTGCATGTTCACGATGATGAACAATGCGCGGCTTGCCGTCGGCATCCAGGGCGTCGCGATTGCCGAGGCCGCCACTCAAAAGGCGATCGCTTTTGCGAAAGAACGCACGCAGGGCAAGGCACCTGGCTGGTCGGGAGACGGCAAAAATGGAGCGATGAGCCCCATTATCCGACATCCCGATGTCGCGCAGATGCTTTTGACCATGAAGGCGCTGACGCAAGGCGCGCGGGCAATTTGTTATGCCTGCGCCTATGCCACCGACATGTCCCACCATCATGAGGGCGAGAAAGCGCAGCATTGGGCCGAGCGGGCAGCGCTTCTGACCCCGATCGCCAAATCCTTCTCCACCGATATCGGCGTCGATGTCGCCTCCCTCGGCATTCAGGTCCATGGCGGCATGGGTTTCATCGAGGAGACCGGTGCGGCGCGTTACCTGCGCGATGCCCGCATCGCTCCCATCTATGAAGGCACCAACGGCATCCAGGCGATCGACCTCGTCACCCGCAAACTGCCGCTTTCCGGCGGCGATCAGGTAAAGGGACTTCTCGCCGAGTTGAAGCAGGTGGCTGACGAGGTCTCAGCCCGTAACGATACCGGCTTCGGCGAAACCGGCGACCGGCTTCGCGCCGCAATCGCGGCGCTGGAGGCCGCAACCGCATGGCTGCTGCTGGCGCAGGCGGAGGGCCGCACAGCCGATGCGCTGGCGGGCGCCACGCCTTACCAGCGCCTGTTCGGCCTCGTTCTGACCGGCGTTTACCTCGCCAAAGGCGCGCTGGTCGCGGTCGATAACAGCGAGGGGAGTGGGCGCGTCAGCCTCTGCCGCTTCATGGCCGAAAACCTTCTGGCCGAAACGTCAGCCTTGAAGGATCGCGTCATCGCCGGCTCCGCCAGCCTTGCGGCGGCCCGTAGTCTGCTGGATTGAGGAAAATATCTTGACCGAACATATCATCGTTGAGCGTACCGATGCCTATCCCGGCGTGATGGTCATCCGTTTCAACAGGCCGGAAAAAAAGAACGCCATCACAGCCGCCATGTATCAGCGCATGACGGCAGCGCTTGAAGAGGCGAATGCCGATGACGAGGTGAAGGCCGTCGTGTTTCTCGGCACCGAAGGCTGTTTTTCCGCTGGCAACGACATGGGTGACTTTGTCGGTTATGCCATGTCCGGCTCCAGCGAGCCGCCTGCCGGAGCCCTGTTCATCAAGGCGCTGGCTCTGGCCGAAAAGCCGCTCATTTCCGGTGTCGATGGTCTCGCGATCGGCATCGGTACGACGCTCAATCTTCATTGCGATCTGACGGTCGCCTCCGGCCGCAGTCTGTTCAAGACGCCGTTTGTGGATCTCGCTCTGGTTCCCGAGGCGGCATCAAGCCTGCTTGCGCCGAAGGTCATGGGGCATCAACGGGCCTTCGCGCTTCTTGTAGCCGGCACAGGTTTTTCGGCCGAGGCAGCGTTTGAGGCCGGGTTGATCTGGAAGGTCGTCGGTCCGAACGAGGTGGAAATGGAAGCGCTGGCAATCGGCGCGGAGCTCGGCAAGAAGCCGCCCCAGGCACTGAAGATCGCCCGCGATCTCGTCCGCGGTCCGCGGGATGAGGTTCTCGCCCGTATCGATGAAGAACTCGTCCATTTTTCCGCCCGGCTGAAAAGCGCAGAGGCGCGTTCGGCCTTCGAGGCCTTCCTGCAGCGCTGACCAAGATCAGCCTGCCGATGCGACCGTAAAGTCGGCACCGGCAGGCATTGCCTGCGGGCGGGCAGGCAGGCGAAAAGTGGATGTTCAGTTCTGTGGCTCGAGCACCTGCTCCAGCGCGGTTCCGACCGGGTTGATATCACCGACGAAGCGGATCAGGTCCGCCATGGTGAAATGCCCGGCCTTGGCGCCAGGCAGTTCCGGCTTCCAGTCGGATTGCTGCCAGAGGAAGGAATCATGGTCGCCATGCACCATGCCGAGAAATGTTTCGGCAACGATGGTCGAGGCCATCGGACCGAGGCGTTCGCCCTTGTGATAATGCTCGGCCTCCTTCAGCGCGTAGTACCAGAGCGGCGTCTCCTCATGCAGGCCATTTTTCTTGGCCGCCTTGCCGTCAGGTCCGGTTGCCACCTGTGCCGGTTTCAGTGGTGTGATGCCCATTGCGCGACAGACAGCCTGGCCGGAAGGCAGCCCGATCTGCACCCCGCGTCGCAGGTTACGGAAGGCAAGGTTGAACTCGCGGACCTGCTGCTCGGGCAAATCGGGTATCAATCCCGGCAGGGTATGCAGCGCCGGCGTGATAAGTGGATCGAGGCGGCGGCTGTGGTTCAGCGCAAAATTGCCTCCCGGCAGCGTGCCGAGATCGAAATAACGCCGCCAGTCGATCACCCAGTTGGAGGGCAGCGTGTTCTGTGCGGCAGGTGGCGGGGCGGGCGGGATCGGTGCGAGCTCGCCGGTGATCGATCCCGATTTGCCGGTGAAGAAGAACAACAACCCAAGTGTGCCATTGGCGATCGAATCCGCCGTCGGATTGAACACCTGGTTATGGCTGTAGGTCTGCCGCACCATCGAGTGCCCGAGCCGGTAACAGGCTGCAGCAAATTCCGCCGGCATGTAGGGCCGCTGCTTGAAGCGGTAGAAACGCCTGCCCTGATGCTTGATCTTCTGGATCAGGCCCGGCTCGGTCAGCCGCTCGACGAAATCGAACAGCACGATCCACTGGTAATGCCAGGTCACGATCCGCCTGGTTTCCTTGAACAACGCATCGCCGCTGAGGCCGGGATTTGCCGCGACCACCTTGTCGAACACCTTGTTGTGGAACTTCAGCATCAAAAGATGCATCTGCGCCACCAGCAGGTTCTCGTCATTGCGCTCGTCGAAGATCAGCGCGTGGCCCACCTGGTTGCGCGGCAGGTCGTTGGGCAGCGTCGGAATGGTGCGGCCATTCTGCTCGCCTGACTCTGCCGCATGCCCGATCAGCATCTTGCCGATGATCTTCGGCCTGGCGGGGTCGCGCTGGTAGAGATAGGGATGGATGCCCGGCCCGTCGCCATAAAGCGAATCGAGGTCGAGCGCCGGCGTGCGGAAATTGACCGTCGCCTGCGGATCGGCCATCTGCTGGTCGAGCGGCGTCGTATCCAGCGTGATGTCGTGATCGATGAACTGGCCGAGATAGGTATATCCGGCCGGAATGTTCATGTTGTCGCCGGAAGGCTCAGGATTGCCCGCCGCGTCGAGCTTGTCCAGCATCGCCGCCGCCAGTTCCGCCAGCGCATCGTCGCTCGCCGAAAGCGGCAACAGATTTGGAAACATCACCCCGAACTTGCCGGGATCACCTATTCCGTCGAAGGAATGCAGCGTCGACGGCTTCATGCCGCGCACGCCATGCCCATGCATCGCTACCTCTGTCATGATTTCCCCTCCCACCGCAGCAAAGCAAGTCGATTGCTTCTTCAGGCTGCGAGGTGGCGAAATATGCGCCCGACCTAATGTTCGGTAAATTGGAGCAAGTTTAAAAGTGCTGAAAGCAATACCGGAACGTGTATCTCCCCGGTACCTCGCAAGAGGCTTGCCCCGAACTGGGGCGGCATCTGCACCGAATTAGCGCGAAAGCAGCGCTACGGCTTCCACATGCGGCGACCACAGGAACTGGTCGATCGGCGTCACGGACTTGATCCGGTAACCGGCATCGACGAGGATTCTGAGGTCTCTGGCAAGCGTTGCCGGGTTGCAGCTCACCGCAATAACCGTCTTGATGCCGGATCGGACGATCTCCTTTACCTGCACTTCGGCGCCTGCACGCGGCGGGTCGAAGACAGCTGCATCATAGACTTTTAGCTCCTGCGACGTCATCGGACGGCGGAACAGATCGCGCTTCTCGACGGTGACGGGCTTCAGGCCCTGGGTGTTGCGCGCTGCCAGATCGAGTGCCTTGATGGACTTGTCCTCGCCTTCCACCGCATGCACCTTCGCCTTGCGGGCGATCCGCAGCGAAAATGTGCCCGAGCCTGCAAAAAGGTCGATCACCCGCTTGGACTTGCCTAGATGGCTCATCACCAGTTCTGCCATCGCCTCTTCCGCAGGCTTGGTTGCCTGGGTGAAGGCGCCGGGAGGCGGGGAGACATTCACGCCGCCGAAATCGATGATCGGCTTCGTCGGCTCAAGAACGATCTCGCCGTTAACCGAAACGCGTGCGATACCCTTCAGCGAAAGGACCGCTTCGGTCACGGCACGGCGCTGCCTGTCATCGAGCTTCTTCAGGCCGTCGGCGGCCAGATCAAGCCCGGACAGCGTCTCCAGCACGGTAAGACGGAACGTCTCCACCCCTTGGGCAAGCGTTGCCGCCACCGTGCGGATCGCGGGAAGCCTCGCCACGATGCCCGGCGAGGCGATGGGACATTCCTCGATCGAGACGATGTGATTGGTCTCTGCGCGGTTGAAGCCGAGCAACAATTCCTTCTCGGTGCGGCGCACGGAAAACACGGTGCGCCGCCGCTCGCCGGGACGGCAGGCGATCGTCTCGCCGACTTCCGGCGTCAGCCCACGCGATTTCAGCGCGTCGATGACGAGCCCACGCTTAAAAGCGAGATAGGCCGGTGCCGCCAGATGCTGCAGCGAACAGCCGCCGCAATTGTCGCGATCGGGATCGAAATGCCGACAGATCGGCTCGATCCGGTCGGGCGACGGATTGGAGGTTGACATGACCGTGCCATGGTCGCCATTGCGCGCGATTGCCAGCGTCTCACCGGGCAGCGCATAGGGCACATAGACCGGCCCATCTTCGCCATCGGCGATGCCATGGCCCTGCGCGCCCAGCCGGTCGATCGTGATAGTGACCGTGCTCACAACGGTTTCCTTCCACCAAGCAGGAATTCGACATTGCCGTCACCGCCAGCAATCGGCGAGGGGATTAGGCCAAGGCTTTCCCAGCCCATGTCTTCCACGAGCCAGCGTTCCAGCTCCGCCGCTACATCTGGAGCCGTTTCCGGCTGCTTCAGCATGCCGCCCTTGCTGACATTTTCACGACCCGCCTCGAACTGCGGCTTGACGAGCAGCACGCAAGCTGTGCCCGGTTCCGCCAGATCCAGTGCCGGCGGCAGGGCAAGTTTTAGCGAGATGAACGAAACGTCGGAGACGATGAAGTCGACCGGCGCGTCTTCGATATCGTCGGCCGTCATCTCGCGGGCGTTCAGACCCTCGATATTGGTGACGCGTTCGTCATCGCGAAGCCGCTCATGCATCTGGTCATGGCCGACATCGACGGCGATAACATGGGCAGCGCCGCGTTCCAACAGAACCTGGGTGAATCCGCCTGTCGACGCGCCGACATCGAGGCAGGTCAGGCGGTCCGGGTCGAGGTTGAAATGGTCAAGCGCCGCAATCAGCTTCAGTGCCGCGCGCGAGACATAGGTGCTCGCCGGATCATCGACGACGATCTGGGCTTCTGCTGAAACAGT
Source organism: Hyphomicrobiales bacterium (assembly GCA_900466875.1). Taxonomy (GTDB): domain Bacteria; phylum Pseudomonadota; class Alphaproteobacteria; order Rhizobiales; family Rhizobiaceae; genus Neorhizobium. The sequence goes on from UBNQ01000024.1 coordinate 30,339, forward strand.
CTGCGCCGGTTTGGTCACGACCTTACCCTCAACCTTCACGGTGCCACGCGCAATCGCGTCGCGCGCTCGCGAGCGGCTGTCGAAAAGGTTGAGCGTGACCAGCAACTGGTCGAGGCGGACTGATGAGGAATGTTGGTTCATGCGGGTCTCTTGGCGGTTTCCGTGTCGCAAGGCAAGAGCAATGGCGTCTTACTATAGGAACCGATGGAAAATCCCGAAATCGGGCAGAATTCAAAAATCGCTAAAATAATGCGGAGTTGATAAAGTAGCCGGTAACGAATTTTCGTTACGAGCGGTTCGGCGGCATTCATGATGACTATGTCGCGGGGACGCCCATGGGAATTCAACGCGAAGTCAGGATCGATCTTCTGCGCGGCATTACGCTGCTGCTGATTTTCATCGGCCACGCCGAATTCAGCTTTTCTGCAACATTCCAGCATTCACGCGGCTTTGCCGATGCATCCGAACTGTTCGTGCTTCTTGCGGGCATGTCCTCGGCGCTCGCCTATTACCGACGGAATGCTGGTCTCTCGCTGATGCGCCCCTGGAGGCGTGCCTGGCGCATCTACCTTGCCTATTTGCTGCTTTTTCTGGTGATGGCAGCGCTCGGAGCGTGGTTTGCCATCGCTCTTCCTACCACCGAAGCCGCCAAGGACATGGCGGGTTTCCTCGCGGAGCCGGGCATTCGCGGCGTCCAGGCAATCCTGCTCGCATATATGCCTGGTAATCTCGATATCCTGCCCATGTATGTCGTCCTCATGCTCTGGGCACCGTTCGTCTTCGTTCTCTATGACCGGCATCCCGTTCTTCTGGCCGTGATTTCGATTGTGCTCTGGCTGGTTGCCGGTCTGGGCCACATCAATCTCACGAACCTTGCGCTTGAAACCGGCCATTGGTTCTTCGATCCCTTGTCCTGGCAGGTGATCTTCACCATCGGGATCGTGCTCGGCATCCTCATTAAGAGCGAGCTTGAACCGCTGCCTTATCAACGGGCTGTTTTCGCGCTTGCAGCCGCTTTCGTGATAATCGCCATACCGGTCAACCTTCTGGTGTTCTGGGGCTGGATCTCGCCGCCGTTTCCCGACTTCTACAAGGAACTGGTGTCAAAGACGAATGCGGGACCGCTGCGCATCGCCAATGCACTCGCAATTCTTTATCTGGCCTGGAATATCGATCTGGTAAAAAGAGCGGCCGTCCGGCCGTGGCTGAAACCCATCTCCGTGATCGGCCGCCACAGCCTGCCGATCTTCTCTGTCGGGATCTTTCTGTCGGCCGCGGCAAGCGTCTACATGGACCTCGCCCCGCGGGCTTCAATCATCGTCCAAATGACGATCCTTGTGGCAGGTTGCGCTGCACAACTGCTCCTCGGTTGGCTTCTGGAAAGGCGCCGGCTACGGAGTGTCATAACCAAGCCTCAGATGAACGGCGCCAACCCGGCCTGATACGTCTGCCGCGCGAGAGTTAGACGGCAGCGCCCACGTCGATCACGGTCTTGCCCAGCGTGCCGAAGACCGTTTTGACGATGCCAGCGCGGTCGAGGCCGGCCTTGGCATACATCACGTCCGGGCTTGCCTGTTCCATCCATACATCCGGCAGAATCATGGAACGAACCTTCAACCCGTGATCAAGCAGGCCTTCTGTTGCCATGAACTGCAGCACATGGCTGCCAAAACCGCCGACGGCTCCTTCCTCTATGGTGATCAACACCTCGTGGTGGCGGGCAAGCCGGCGGATGAGATCATGGTCGAGCGGTTTGGCGAAACGTGCGTCCGCAACCGTTGTCGAAAGGCCGGCGGCTTCAAGATCCTCGGCAGCAAGCAGACAGTCCTTCAGCCGCGTGCCGAAGGAGAGCAATGCGACCTTGGAACCTTCCTTGACGATGCGGCCCTTGCCGATCTGCAGAATTTCGCCGCGTTCCGGCAATTCGACGCCAACCCCTTCGCCGCGCGGATAACGGAACGAGATCGGGCCATCGTCATAAGCGACGGCGGTGCGCACCATGTGTTTCAGTTCCGCCTCGTCGGCGGCAGCCATCACAACCATGTTCGGCAGCGTGGCAAGGAATGTCGTGTCGAACGAACCTGCATGGGTCGGCCCGTCTGCACCGACGAAACCGGCACGATCGATCGGGAAGCGTACCGGCAGGCCCTGGATCGCCACGTCATGCACGACCTGGTCGTAACCGCGCTGCAGGAAGGTTGAATAGATGGCGCAGAACGGCTTGAAGCCTTCGGTCGCCAGCCCTGCCGCAAAGGTCACCGCATGTTGTTCGGCAATGCCGACATCGAATGTGCGCGACGGATAGGCGGCCTGCAGCTTGCCGAGGCCAGTACCGTCCGGCATGGCGGCGGTGATCCCAACTATTCTGTCATCGAAACCGGCTTCCTGCACCAAAGCGTCACCGAAGACGCTCGTATAGGAAGGTGCGTTCGGCTTGGCCTTTGCTTGCGTGCCAGTGATGACGTCGAACTTGTTGACGCCGTGATATTTGTCGGCAGCAGCTTCCGCCGGCGGATAACCCTTGCCCTTCTGGGTGACGACATGGATCAGCACCGGACCATTGGCGTTATCGCGCACATTGCGCAGCACCGGCAGAAGATGGTCGAAGGAATGGCCGTCGATCGGGCCGATATGGTAGAAGCCGAGTTCTTCGAACATCGTGCCGCCGGTCACGTAACCGCGGGCATGTTCGACAGCACGGGTAATCGCACGGTCGACGGAACGGCCAAGATAACCGGTCAGTTTCTTGCCCATTTCGCGCACGCCCATATAGGCGCGGCCCGAAGCAAGACGCGCCAGATAGGCGCTCATCGCGCCAGTCGGCGGCGCGATCGACATGTCGTTGTCGTTGAGGATGACGATCAGCCTTGCATCCAGCGCGCCGGCATTGTTGAGCGCCTCGAACGCCATGCCCGCCGACATCGAGCCATCGCCGATGACGGAAATCACATTGCGCTTCTTGCCTGCAAGCTCCGCACCAACGGCCATGCCGAGACCAGCCGAAATCGAAGTGGAGGAATGTGCCGCACCGAATGGGTCATATTCGCTTTCCGCCCTGCGGGTAAAGCCTGAGAGGCCGTCTTCCTGGCGCAGCGTGCGGATACGGTCACGACGGCCTGTCAAGATCTTGTGCGGATAACACTGGTGGCCGACATCAAAGATCAGCCGGTCGTCTGGCGTGTTGAAAACCTTGTGGATGGCGATCGTCAGTTCGACAACACCAAGCCCTGCGCCTAAATGACCACCCGTTTTCGAGACCGCGTCGATCATCTCGTCGCGCAGTTCACGGGCAAGCTTAGGCAGGTCGCGATCATCGACTTTTTTCAGATCTGCGGGGAGCTTGACGGTGTCGAGCAGCGGCGTCGCGGGCAGGGAAGTCACGGAAGCTGGCTTTCTCTTCTTGTTTTCTTGGAAGGCGTTTCGTCTCAGAAGATGAGCAGAAAACAGGCTTTTTCAAGTTTCACGAACATCCGGTTCTAATCGATTTTAGCTCGTGGGCAAGCGGAAAGCCTAAGGCGACGGCACAGGAACCAACTCTTCCTCGTCGCCCGGAACGATGTCGAAACGGGCAGTTCTCCACTCTTCCCTGGCTTTTTCGATCTGCTCTTTCGATGAATAAACGAAGTTCCACCAGATATAACGCTTCGAGTTTTGCGCAGCCCCGCCGATCTGCTTACTCGCCGTCGAGCGGCTCCACGCCCTCAACCTTGCCGGCGCGGTCGAGACGGATCTTCTCGATTCGGTTTTCGGCAGCGTTTAGCAATTTCTCGCAATGTTTCTTCAGAGCTTCGCCGCGCTCGTAGATGGCGATGGATTCGTCGAGCGCCACGTCGCCGCGTTCCAGTCGTGCAACAATGCTTTCCAATTCGGCAACGGCCTTTTCGAAGGAATAGCCGCTCACATCGATCGTGTCGGTGGTTTCGGTCATGTCCTTCATCCTCTCATCAGTCTTGCGATATGCATGCCGGCGGATTCCGCCAGTCCTTCCAGATCATAACCACCCTCGAGCAGGCTGACGACCCGGTTGTTGGCGTATTTCCCAGCAATTTCCATCAGCCGCCCGGTCGCCCAGTCGAAATCGTCGCCGACAAGGTTGATCTGCGCCAGCGGATCGCGGTGGTGGGCATCAAAGCCCGCCGAGATGATGATGAAATCCGGGCGAAAGTCGTTTAGTCGCGGCAATACACGATCCTTGAATGCATCGCGAAAATGATCGCTGCCGTCATTCGGCGAAAGCGGCGCATTGACGACAGTATTTTTCGCGCCCGTCTCATTCTTCGCGCCGGTGCCCGGATAAAGCGGCATCTGATGCGTCGAGCAGAACAGGATCGACGGATCGTCCCAGAATATGTCTTGGGTGCCGTTGCCGTGATGGACGTCCCAGTCGATGATTGCGACCCGCTCAACACCGTAAGCTTGCTGCACATGACGTGCTGCGATCGCGGCATTGTTGAACAGGCAGAAGCCCATGGCCTTGGATTTTTCCGCATGATGGCCGGGCGGCCGGGCCGCCACGAAAGCATTGTCCACCTTGCCGGTCATCACGTCGTCGACGGCCGCCATGGCGCCGCCGATGCCGGTCAGAGCCGCCTGCAGGCTTTTCGGCCCGACATGCGTGTCCGCCTCGATCTGCCGGATCGTGTCTTCCTCCGGGATCTCGCGCATGACGGCGCGCAAGTGCTCCTCAGGATGCGCCAGCAGAACGGCATCCTCGGTTGCCTGAGGCGCTTGCTTGCGGTCAAGCGCGTCGAAATTCGGATGCTGCAGCGCAATTGCCAGCGAACGCAGCCGGTCCGGCCGTTCGGGATGACCTTCCGGTGCGGGGTGTTCTAGAAATATCTGATGTTCGTAAAGGCGGGTGGTCATGCGGCGTTCCCGTCGTGTACCCCGGCGTGGGATGTTCACGACATGGCGCATCCGCGGCACTTTTTCAAGCGCCAGCCCTTGCCCTTGCGTTTGTTTGGACGGAAAGAATAACGCCTGGGGAAATAGCGGTTCAGGGGAAAACGTGGTCAAGGATAGGATCAAAGCGTCGGATTTTCGCGTCACCTTCCGCGATGTCGACATGAATGGGCAGATGTTCCGCTCGGTCTATGTCGATCGGGCGGAAGAGGCTGTCACCGATTTCTGGCGTCGCCGCAGGGCTGCATCCGATGATCCGGCTTTCATCGTCGGCAAGGTCTCGGCAACATTCCACGTGCCGCTTGCAATCGGCGATATCATCCACACCCATGTCGGCGTCAGCAAGATCGGCGGCAAGTCCGCGGGTTTTATTGTCAGGATGACCCGCGGCGACGAGGCGGTTGCCGAAGTCGAGATCGTCTGGGTAGCGATGGATAACGAAGGCGGCGGCTCAGTCGCGCTGCCGGAAGACCTGCGCGACTGGCTTTATTCGTTTCTCGACTAAATTTTATGCCCGCTGCGGCAGGAGCGGATACCCGACCATCACAGCCCGGCCGGCAAGGGCTGCGATCAGCGCCTTCAGCACGTCGCCCGGAATGAAGGCGAGCGAACCCATGAAGGCCTTGGAGAAACCGAGGCCTGTGACCAGCGCCAGATAGCTGATGCCGCAGACATAAAGAACGATCACGCCACCAAAAAGCGCCGCAACGAAGAAATTGACGGTCTGCACGAAGCCGGCCTGGTTGTGGCTGATGAGAAGCTGCGACAGGTAGCCGGTTGTGAACGCCGCCAGAACCCAGCCGATCAGATAGCCGGTTGTCGGCGCCATGAAAACGGCAAGGCCGCCTCGGCCGCCGGAAAGAACCGGAAGCCCGATCGCCGCAAGCACGAGCACGAGCAGGACCGCAATCGTGCCGCGCTTGGCGCCGAGCACGACGCCGGCAAGCATGACGCCGAGCGATTGCGCGGTGATCGGAACCGGAATGAAACCGAGCATGATCGGGGGAACCAGACCGAGAGCAACGATGATGGCAGCGAAGAGCGCTGAAAGAACGAGGTCGCGGGTTGCCATGGTTTCGATTTCCTTACGGCTGACGATCCGTCACTTCTGACTGCGGATACCGCGGGCGTCAATGGCTGCGGCGATCTCGTCGGCGCTTCGCAGCGTCGAAATCATCAGTGGAACGATGATGGAAAGCGGGCGAGGCTTCAACCCGCGAGCGTAATGCGCATCACGGATCACCTCGTAACGGCTGAGGATTTCCGGCACGAAACGGATGACCAGGCCGATCGAAAGGCCGACATCCTGCGCTTTCAGAACATCCAGCCGCTCCAGCGGCATGGCAGCCCTAGTGATCACGTTGATAAAATCACCAGTCGTGGTCGTCGCGGTGACGAGGCTGGCAAACAGCGCCAGGGCAGCCAGCCGGAAAAATGCGGTGAGGCCTTCGGTGGTGCCGCTGAAAACTGCCGTGAACAGCGCAACGACGACAACGATCAGCGCAAATGGGCGCATCCGGTGCCAGATTTCCGCTGCACTGATTCGCAGCAATGCATGTCCGACGAGACCGGCGAGCGCTGCCACAGCGAGCAATGCGGGAATATCGATCGTGAACAGGGCCAGGCTGATGGCGGCCAGTATTGACAGTTTCACACCCGCCGGCAGCCGGTGAAGAACACTGTCGCCCTCGATATGCAGCGAGCGCATCAGGCCGGGACTCCGTGCATCGCCCGATATTCGCCGATCACGCGAGCCGGTTCGCCATCGGCTGCAATTCGCCCGTCCCGAACCAGCAGGACCCGTTCCATACCTTCCACGAGATCGAGATCATGGCTGATGACGATAACGTCTTCAGGCAACGTCCGGATCGTCTCTTCCACGAGGTTGCGGTTCTTGATGTCGAGTTGGTTGGTCGGCTCGTCCATCACCAGGATCTTCGGCTCGGTGACGAGCACGGAAGCGAGCGCCGCAAGCTGCAACTCCCCACCGGAAAGTTCATGCGCCCGCCGGTCGCCGAGATGGCGGATGCCGAAACGATCCAGCACGGCATCGACTGCGGCCGTCACGTTTGTCTTGGAAAGTTTCCTCGATTTGAGACCCAGCGCGATATCCTCGCGCAGCAGCGGCAGGATGATCTGGTTCTGCGGGTTCTGAAAGATAAAGCCGCTCTGCCCGCGGGCCTCGTCCTCCTGGGCAACCGTATCGAAGCCGTTGACCGTGACCCGGCCAGAGGATGGCTTGATCAGCCCGTTGATCATCCGGGCGAGCGTGGTCTTACCCGAGCCGTTCAGCCCGATAATGCCGATCCGCCGTTCGCTGAGCCTCAGGTCGAGCGGATGGATGACCGTGCGGCCTTCAAAGCGAATCTCGACCTTTTCAAAATGGATATCCAAACCAGATCCTCAAAATGTCCCAGCGTCTATAAACCCGCATCATCAACAAAGGAATTCAGAACAAAAAAAGAACATTGAAAAGGGTAACGAGGCGACCTAATCTCGCACCTATGGCTATCTTGATTCCGAACGAGCAGGCGCGAAGAATCTTCCTTGAGCGGCAACAGCTGTCCGCTCCGCCCGGCCGCGCGCTGCCCAAGGCAGATCTTCTACAGCTCATCGACGATCTCGGTTTCGTCCAGGTGGACAGTATCGCAACGGTGGAACGCGCCCATCACATGATCCTGTTTTCCCGCAACCAGACCTACAGGCGGGAGCATCTAACGGCACTTCTGGAAAAGGACGGCGAGCTTTTCGAACACTGGACGCATGACGCCTCGATCATCCCGGCAAAGCTCTTCCGCTACTGGAAACACCGCTTCCGCCGCCGCGCGCCGATCCTCGCCGAGCGCTGGCGGAAATGGCAGGGCGAAGGCTTCGATTCCGCATTCGAGGAAACGCTCCGTTACATCACCGAAAACGGCGCGATCATGTCACGCGATATGAAGGTGGAGGACCACAAATCCGGCGGCTGGTGGAACTGGCATCCGAACAAGAGCGCGCTCGAATATCACTGGCACACCGGGAAGCTATCGATCGCCGGCCGGGTGAATTTCCAGAAGATCTACAATCTCACCGAACGCGTCATTGCCGCGCATCATCATGAGCCGGATGTGGAGCACGATGAGTTCGTCGACTGGGCCTGCCGCAGTGCCATGACCAAACTCGGTTTCGCCACATCGGGCGAACTCTCGGCATTTTGGGACATCGTCACGCCGGAAGAGGCGCGGGCATGGGTGGCAAGCCATCGCGACGAACTGACTGAGGTGGTTATCGAAGCGGCCGATGGCAGTCGTCCACGTGCCTCTTTCGCACTTCTCGGTTTTCCCGACCATCTCGGCGCAATCCCCGAACCGCCGGCTCGCATCCGGGTTCTCAGTCCGTTCGACCCGCTGCTGCGCAACCGCGACCGTGCCGAACGGCTGTTCAACTTCTCCTACCGTATCGAGGTTTTCGTGCCGGAGCCGAAACGGCAATACGGCTATTACGTCTTTCCGCTTCTCGAAGGCGACCGCATGATCGGCCGCATCGACATGAAGGCTGACCGCAAGGCGGGCGTGCTGGACGTCAAACGGCTGTGGCTTGAAAAGGGCGTGCGGGCGTCTGCGGGAAGGCTGGAAAAGCTGGATGCGGAGCTGCAGCGTGTCGCAAAGTTCGCGGGGGTGGAGCGGGTGGTCTATCAACAGGGATGGCGAGAGACCTTGTAAACGATCGACGTCAGTTGCGCCGCAACTGACGAACCTCGCGCTCAAGCTCACTTAGTCTTTCATCGAGCTGCTCAAGGGCAAGCTTGTTGTTGTGGCTGTCCTGTATTGCGTTGAGGATCGTATTGTGCTGAAGCACCATTTCCGAAGCAAGGTTACGGATCGCAGTTTCGTTCCTCAGCCCTGTGCTTTCTATCTCGTCGAGCCGGAGGAAGATTGCGTCCAAACGTGTTGAGATATCCGCTTTGAATTCCGCCAATTCCGACTTGATCTGCATCTGCCCGGTTCGCAAGGTGATCATGTCCTGACGCAGGTCGTGGAAGTGTCGCCCGATCTTATTGAACTCGGCATCATGGCGACCTAACGCCTCTGTGAAATGACCGACGTGATTTATCATCGGACGCATCAAATCCATCAGCGCCGATATCTGGTTCATCGTCTGGCGATAGGCATTGTCATGATCGGGCATTGCAGAGATCTCGACGTCACTTAGCCCAAACATAATCGTCTCTGATGGCCACTGCAATCCGGGCAAAGCCGGGGGTAAAATTACCCCCGCCACCTCAGAAACACCGTCGACAGCGCCGGAAGGTCCAGCGCCACCGAGAACAGCTTGCCGTGTTCCGGCGAACGCTGCGCCCAGGCGTCCATCTGGCCGAAATTCGTGCCGCCGTAAGTAGCGGCATCGGTGTTAAGCACCACTTCCCAGCGCCCTTCATCCGGCACGCCGACACGGTAGCCGTATCGCGGCACCGGCGTCATGTTCGACATGACCAGCATGTGCGACGACCGATCCTCGGATGTCCGCAGCATGCCGTAGACCGAATTTTCCGCATCGTCGGCCACAGCCCATCGGAAACCTTCAGCGTGGAGGTCGCTGAACTGCAGGGCCGGTTCCTTGGCATAAATCTGGTTGAGGTCGCGGATCAGGAACTGGATGCCTGCATGTTCCGGACGGTCGAGCAAATCCCAGACAACAGAACCGTCATGGTTCCATTCGCTCTCCTGACCGATCTCGCAGCCCATGAACAGCAGCTTCTTGCCCGGATGCCCCCACATGAAGCCGTAATAGGCCCGCAGGTTGGCAAGCTTCTGCCATGCATCGCCCGGCATCTTGCCGAGCAGCGAGCCCTTGCCATGCACCACTTCGTCATGGCTGATCGGCAGCATGAAACGTTCCGAATAGGCATAGATCATCCCGAAGGTCATGCTGCCATGTTCGTATTTGCGGTAGACCGGATCGTCCGAGACGTAATGCAGCGTGTCATGCATCCAGCCCATGTTCCATTTGAAATCGAAACCGAGCCCGTCATTTTCGACACTATTGGTCACGCCCGGCCAGGCGGTCGATTCCTCCGCCACGGTAAAGGCATGCGGGCAGCGGTCATGGATGATGCTGTTGAGATGTTTGAAGAACTCGACGGATTCGAGGTTTTCCCGCCCGCCATACTGGTTGGGGATCCATTCCCCCTCGTTGCGGCTGTAATCGCGGTAAAGCATCGAGGCCACAGCGTCGACGCGCAGCGCATCGACATGGAAATGTTCCAGCCATTCGAGCGCGGACGCGATCAGGAAGCCTTTCACCTCGTTGCGGCCGAGATTGTAGATCAGCGTGTTCCAGTCCTTGTGGAACCCCTCGCGCGGATCGGCATGCTCGTAAAGCGCCGTGCCATCGAAACGCGCCAGACCCCAGACATCGGTCGGGAAATGCGCCGGCACCCAGTCGAGAATGACGCCAATGCCTTCCTGATGGCAGCGGTCGATGAAATAGGCAAAATCTTCCGGCGTGCCGTGCCGCCCGGTCGGCGCAAACAGGCCGAGCGGCTGGTAACCCCAGGAGCCGCCGAACGGATGCTCCATGATCGGCAACATCTCGATATGGGTAAAACCGAGATTTTTCACATAGGGCACCAGCCGCTGGCTGAGTTCCACCCAGTCGAGCGAGCGATTGCCTTCCTCGGCGATCCTGACCCAAGAGCCGAGATGCACTTCATAAACGGACATCGCGCCTTCGCGCGTCCGGTCTTTCGCCTGCGACGCCAGCCAGTCCGCATCGTTCCAGCGAAACGGTTTTGACGAGGCGATGATCGATGCCGTGGAGGGCGAAGCCTCTGAAGACCGTGCCACAGGGTCGGCGCGCTGCGGCAGAAGAGTGCCATGCGCGTCTAGCAGCTCGAACTTGTAGCGCTCGCCATGCGTCAGGCGGGGAATGAACAGTTCCCAGATCCCGGCTTGTGCGCGAAGCCGCATCGGGTTGCGCCGCCCGTCCCAGGCGTTGAAATCACCGACGACAGAGACCCGTTGGGCATTCGGCGCCCAGACGGAAAAGCGTACGCCTTCCACGCCTTCGATCTCCATCGGGATCGCCCCGAGCGTCCGGCCGAGTTCATAATGGGTACCCTGGCTGATCAGATGCAGGTCGAGTTCGCCCAGCAGCGGCGGATAGGAATAGGGGTCTTCGGTTTCCTGCACCGCATCCGGCCATTCGATGCGGAGTTTGTAAGCAGCCGGGCTGCCGACCAGACCGGCAAAGATGCCGGCTTCGTGGATCGGCTCCAGCTCCGCCATCACCTTTCCCGTTTCGCTTTCGATCACGGCGACGGATAATGCGCCCGGCAACAGAACGCGCACGACGGTGAGATCACCATATTGGTGCCGACCGAGGATCGAGAACGGGTCGCCGTGGCGCCCGTCGACAAGGGCCTGCAAACCCTCCTGCACCATGCCGGTCATCAGGTCTGCGCGCTCGTATCTCATCGGTCGTTCTCCAGAAGTCGGGATGCGATCGCCGAGAATCCGGCGAGCGGTAGAGGAAGCCAGTGCGGACGGCTGCGAACCTCGTAGGCCACTTCATAGGCGGCTTTTTCCAGAAGGAAGAGGTCGAGCACCTTTTCGCGCGCCGTATTCGAATGCATCAGTGCATCGGACTTTTCGACGGCGGTGAAATAGGCCTGCAGGAAGGCGGGTTCGGCCAGTTCGATGAAGCGTGTGATCAGCTCGCGGTGGCGGATATCGTCCACCTCGCTCACCACCTCGCGGTCCATGTCGGCAGCGGCCGCCAGATAGCTCAGCGAACGCAGCAGCCCGGCGACATCGCGCAACGGGTTGGTCTTCGCCCGGCGCTCGGCCAACGCCCGCGTCGGCTCACCTTCGAAGTCGATGATATAGGCATCGCTTTCCGCCACCAAAATCTGGCCGAGATGGAAGTCGCCGTGATGGCGGGTCATCAGCGTGCCCTTGGTATGTTCGGTCAACCGGGCCGCAAGATCGATCAGTTCGTCGCGCCGCTCGACCAGCGATTTGGCTGTCGTGGCAAGTTCGCCCTCCAGCCCGCCGACCGCGCTTTCCAGAACCGTCAAACTCTGGCCGATCTGGGTCGTGACGGACTCGCGCCATGCGGCTACGTCCTTCTCCTTGGCCCATTCCGGCTTGAAGGCCTCGTCGTCGCTCTCCTCGGCCAGCGTCACATGCAGTTCGCCGAGACGTTGCCCGATTCTGGCGCTGAAGGCGACCAGCGGCTTGAAATGATCGTCGGCCGCATCGCCGTCCGAGCCGGTAACGACAATATCGTCGATCGACCGGCGCAGGTTGCCGAGCATCCAGTTCCAGGCGTCGCCCTGATTGCGGATCGCCTTCTGCACGATGATCAGCGTATGGCTTGTGCCGTCCGGCCCCGTGCGCGTCACTTCGCCCAGCAACTGCGCCGTGTTCCGGTAGCCGACCTTTGTCAGGTGCCGGGTCATCTCCACTTCCGGGTGGGTGCCGGGGAAAATGTGCCGGATCAGCTTCACCATCGCCAGATCGCCGACAATCAGCGAGCTGTTCGACTGTTCGGCTGAAAGCCAATGTACCGGCAGATCGTCTGTAATGGTGAGTGTGTCGAGTTGATCGGTGCCGATGAAGTCCAGTGCTCCGGTGCGACCGGTGATCGACGCTCGCTCCGAAAGTCCGCGCAGGATTGCCCGCGCAAAACTCTCATGGGCAAAACCGTCGGTGAGGAACCCGACACGCCGTCCCTGCCGCAACCGTGCCAGAGCGAGCTGCTGGGCGAGTGCGGTCGGAAAACTGTCGTCCCAGGAAACGGCGAGCGGCAGGAGATAGCTGTCAGTGCGCCCGCCGATATCGGCTTCCAGTTCGCCGAGCAGGATATTGTTGGCGAAAGGTAGTGGGGTAGCGGAAACCAGCGACGCGCTGTTGAGCATCTGCCCCTTGGAGCCGAACCACCGCCGCATGGTGAGATAACCCGGCAGCACGTCGTTGGACATGGTGGCTGCCAATTTCGGCTGGTCGATCAGCTCCTGCAGATCACGGCGCACCACCATGGTCACCATGTCCTGCACCTGTTCCGGCGGCGCCTTGCGCCAGCTCGGGCCATCGGAATCCGAGGCAAGCTGGAACCAGAAGAAACCGTAGGGCGGGAGCGTCAGAAGATAGGTCAGCTGGCCGATCGGCGGAAAAGGCGACATGCCGGTCAGCTCGATTGGGACCGACCCCTCGAACTGCGCCAGATCCAGCTCCACTGCCTGCGGCAGGCGAGAGAGATTGGCCACGCAGAGGATTGTCTCGCCGTCGTATTCGCGCAAATAAGCCATGATCTTGCGGTTGCCGGGCGTCAGGAATTTGAGTGAGCCGCGCCCGAAGGCGGGGTGGCGGTTGCGCAGCGCCAGCATCCGGCGTGTCCAGTTGAGAAGTGAATGGGCATCCGCGCCCTGCGCCTCCACATTGACCGCCTCATAGCCATAGAGCGGGTCCATGACCGGCGGAAGCACCAGCCGGGCAGGATCGCCCTTGGAGAAACCGCCATTGCGGTCAGGTGACCACTGCATCGGTGTACGCACGCCATCCCGGTCTCCGAGATAGATATTGTCGCCCATACCGATCTCGTCGCCGTAATACAGCACAGGCGTTCCAGGCATCGATAAAAGCAGCGCATTCATCAGCTCGATGCGCCGCCGGTCGCGCTCCATCAGTGGGGCCAGACGGCGGCGGATGCCGAGATTGATCCGGGCGCGGCGGTCTGCAGCATAGGTGTTCCACAGATAGTCGCGCTCTTCGTCGGTCACCATTTCCAGCGTCAGCTCGTCATGGTTTCGAAGGAAGATAGCCCACTGGCAGTTTTCCGGAATTTCCGGCGTCTGTCGCATGATGTCGGTGATCGGAAAACGATCTTCCTTGGCAATCGCCATATACATGCGCGGCATCAGCGGGAAATGGAACGCCATGTTGCATTCGTCGCCATCGCCAAAATATTCCCGCGTATCTTCCGGCCACTGATTGGCTTCGGCCAGCAGCATCTTTCCGGGATGGCTTTCATCAAGCGCCGCACGTATTTGCTTCAAAATGTCATGTGTTTCGGACAGGTTCTCATTGTTCGTGCCTTCGCGTTCGATCAGGTAGGGAATGGCGTCGAGCCGGAACCCGTCAATGCCGGTATCCGCCCAAAAACGCATCACCTTCAGCAGCTCTTCCAGCACCTGCGGATTGTCGAAGTTGAGATCCGGCTGATGGGAATAGAAACGGTGCCAGTAATAGGCGCCGGCGACCGGGTCCCATGTCCAGTTCGATTTTTCCGTATCGATGAAGATGATCCGGGTTTCGGGGAATTTCTGGTCGGTATCCGACCACACATAGAAATCCCGCTCTGGAGATCCCGCAGGCGCATTCCGCGCCCGCTGGAACCACGGATGCTGGTCGGATGTGTGGTTGATGACGAGTTCGATGATGACCCTTATGCCGCGCTCGTGGGCCGCATCCACGAAGGCACGAAAATCCTCCATCGTGCCATAGTCGGGGCTGACATTGCCGTAGTCCGCAATATCGTATCCATCGTCACGCCGGGGAGAGGGGAAGAACGGCAGAAGCCAGATCGCATTGGCGCCGAGCGAAGCGATATGATCGAGCTTTTCGGTAAGCCCCTTGAAGTCGCCGATGCCGTCGCCGTTCGAATCGTGAAACGATTTCACATGCAGCTGGTAGATTATTGCATCCTTGTACCACAGCGGGTCGTCCCCCTGCGGCTGCTGAGCCATCGCGTCTGTCTGGCTGTTCGTCATGAAATCCACGGCGCATTCCTCCCTTATCTGACGCGCCATATGGCGAACGGCAGTCCTGCCTGCGGGTCGAGCCGCAAGCGCTGGATCTTTCCTGTCCAGGTGAACCGGTTGCCGGCGATCAGGTCCTCAAGCTGAAGTGCTCCGTGGTCAGGAAGGTTCCAAGACCAGAGCGGTATTTCGACATCCGCCTCTTGCGCGTTGTGTGGATCGAGGTTGACGGCGATTAGCAGCACGTTCTCGCGCCCCGCGCTGGCCTTTTCGAAGAACATGATGTTTTCGTTCCAGGCGGTCAGAAGCTGCAGCCCCAGATGCGAATGCAACGCCGGGTTCTCGCGACGGATGCGGTTCAGGAGCGCGATCTCTGCCTTGATGTTGCCGGGCCGGTCATGGTCCCAGGCGCGGATCTCGTATTTTTCCGAATCCGCATATTCCTTGCGTTTGGCATCGGGACGGCCTTCACAAAGCTCGAACCCGTTATAAACGCCCCAGAGACCTGACAGCGTCGCGGCAAGTGCTGCCCGGATCAAATAGGCCGGGCGCGGCGCGTTCTGCAGAAAATCCGGGTTGATGTCATGTGTGTTGACGAAAAAATGCGGCCGGAAGAACTCCTTCGGTTCTTCGGTAGTGATCTCACGCATATACTGCTCAAGTTCCCACTTGGCGTTGCGCCAGGTGAAATAGGTATAGGACTGCGAGAACCCGACCTTGGCAAGCCGGTACATCACCTTCGGCTTGGTAAAGGCTTCCGACAGAAAGACGACATCCGGGTGACGCGAGCGGATATCGGCAATCATCCATTCCCAGAAGGGGAACGGCTTGGTGTGTGGGTTGTCGACGCGGAACAGCTTGACGCCATTATCGACCCATTTCTGCACCACATCGCGCAATTCGATCCACAGCGAGGGAACCGCTTCCTTGGCGTAGAAATCGACGTTGACGATATCCTCGTATTTCTTAGGCGGGTTCTCCGCATAACGGATCGTGCCGTCGGGCCGCCAGTCGAACCAGCCGGGATGCGATTTCAGCCAGGGATGATCCGGTGACGCCTGAATGGCGAGGTCGAGAGCGATCTCCAGCCCGTGCTCCTCGGCCGCGTCTACAAGCCGCCGAAAATCCTCAAATGTGCCGAGTTCAGAATGGATCGCATCATGCCCGCCATCCACTGAGCCGATGGCATATGGGCTGCCCGGATCGCTCGGGCCTGGTGTCAGCGTATTGTTCTTTCCTTTGCGGTTGGTGCTGCCGATCGGATGGATCGGCGGGAAATACAGCACGTCGAACCCCATTTCGCGGATAGCGGGAAGTCGCGTGATCACGTCGTCGAACGTACCGTGACGGTTCGGATCACCGCTCTGCGAGCGCGGAAATATCTGGTACCAGCTGGCAAAACCTGCAGCCGTGCGCTCGGCATCGACGGGGATGACCTGCGAGCGGACACGGTGCGGCCGGCGGTCGGCGTTCGCCATCAACTCGGCTGTTTCAGGCAAAAGCAGGGTTTGGGTCCGCTGCTTGTCCTGTTCGGCGGTCAGCAGGTCGAACAGTTTCTGCAACTGCAGTTTCAAATCCCCGGAAGCATGATCCAGTGCGTCGAGTACCAGATTGATACCTTCCTGAATTTCCAGCCTCAGATCGAGGCCAGCTTCATGCTTCTTGGTGAATTCGTAGCGGAATATCTGGAACGGGTTCTTCCAGCCCTCGATGGTAAACTCGTGCCGGCCCATGCGCTTCAGCGGAAACTCCGCCTGCCAGCGGTCGTTGAGGACGAGTTGCATCGGCACTTCCTGCCAGTCCTCGTCATCGGCGCAACGATATAGCAATGCAGCAGAGAGTGGATCATGGCCATCGCCAAAAATATCCGCCTCGACCTTCAGCACCTCGCCGACGACGCGCTTCACAACGAAACGTCCGTCATCGACGGCGGGTGTGACTTTCTCGATTGCAAGACGTGGCGTGGCTGCGGCCTCTTCGGCCTTGGGTACAGGCACCGCATCGACAATCGGCTCGGAAACATAACCCTCAAAAACGCGGATTTCGCCGGGCTTGAGCTTAAGCTTGGCGTCGAAAACCTCCGTCTCGTCCTCCGGTGCCACAAGCGGCAGGAAGGGAGAGGCGGCCTCGCGCAGCACGTTGAACGGCGCCGCCGCTGTCTTACGCAGGTCCCGATTCAAGAGCACCACTCGCATCTTTTCCGAGGCGCGGCTGTCTTCCTCATCCGTCTGGAAAAGACCGACCACCGGCCCCTGGCTGGCGGAAACGAGCTTCAGCGGTCGGCGGCCAAACCCGGCCGCGGTCTTGTTGGTCGCGGCGTTGATCTCGCGGATTTCGGCAGAAAGATCGTAGGAACTTTGATCCCTTAGGCCACGCAGGCCAGCCCCATCGCCATGAAGCGGGTCGAGTGGGAGAGATACGCCATATTCGAAGCCCATCGGGATCATCAGGCCGCTGGTGAAGGTTGAGGCAAGCTTCAGAGCTCGCACCGCCTTGCGCTTCAGCACCTCGCAGCCATCCGTGCCATGCGCGATGCGCTTGCCGAAGGGAGCCTCGGGAAACGCGACCTGGTAACCGAGATCGCGCTGGATCTGGTATTCGTCCATGATCCAGCGCTCTTCCATATCCCACCACGCGAGCGAGGAAAAACTGCCATCAAAGCCGCTTCCGGTAAGCGCCTTGCGATCCGCAAACGCGCTCCCCGGTGTCCAGGCTACAAAGGTCATATCCGGTTTGGCCCGGCGGGTGTAGGCGATCAAGTCATGCCACACTTCGGGAGCAACGCGGCCGATTCCGATGCAGCGAAAGCCTGCGATCCCCAAACCTGCCAATGACACCAGCCGCTCGCGCCAGCCCTCGATATGTCGGGCCTCCGCCAGGAAATCAATATGCCGGGCGCCCACCTGCTGCGGTTTCAGCCGCGGATCGGCGGCGACAGGAGGGGCGTGCTCAAGGTCAACGGCGACCTGGTCTATCACCAGGTCAAGCATGAACTTCAATTCATGCTCCCGTGCCGCCGAAACCAGCGCAGCGATAGCCTCCGCAGGATCGACGCCAAGGCCGAGCGCCGGGTCCACCCGTCCGAAATTCCGGCTGGTGAATATGCTTGTGCCGTTGCCGCGTTCATAAAGCGGACCGGAAAGGACGGTGTCGAAACCGAGATCGCGGGCATGAGTGAAAACCTCCTGCCAGGCCTCCAGGCCGTGGAGGGCCAGCGGATGTGCATAGTAAATCTGCGGCGGCAGGTCGGTGAGGGAGATGCGGGATGCAAACTGAGGGCGCGTGTTCATCGGTCTTGCCTGCCTTTGAGGGTTGGGGCACTTGATCGGAGCCACGGAATTCCTCGACTAACTGCAATCCGCAGCGGCTGGTTCCGATAAAATTGCACCATTCACGCCTGCATCTACCGATCCGACACCGCCCTCATCGCCGAAGATATTGAAGCAAAAGGGCATTCATCGCTTGATCCGCGAGAGCTTTACTGCTGGGTTTTGCAGCGGTTCATAGCAAGCGTCCATTCGTCACGGCAAACCTGCGCTCGTGGGTGATCTTGCTGCTTCGCAAAACAGCTGTAATCCGGCTAGTCTTGAGTGCTGAATTTCGGGAGGAGTACGATATGGCGAAACTGCGGATGGCAATGATCGGTCTTGGCATGGCGGCGGGCCATCATGCCCGCGCCTTGCTCGATCTTGCCGATCAGGTCGAATGTGTTGCGGCATACAGCCCGACAGCGGCGCGCCGCGAGGCCTTTGCCGAACAATACCCGATCCCGGTGGTCGAAAATCTAGACGCGATCTTCGACGATCCGGGGATCGATGCGGTGCTGATCCTGACACCCCCAAGGAGTCATTTCGAGCTTGCCGAACGCGCGGCAGCGGCGGGAAAACATATCCTTCTCGAAAAGCCGCTGGACATCAGCCTCGAGCGCGCCGAGGCAATCGTAGATGTGGCTGAAAAAGCCGATGTGAAGTTGGGTGTCGTGCTGCAGAACCGTTTCCGCCCTGCAGCCCTCGCGCTCGACCTTCTGGTTCTGACCGGTCGCCTCGGATCGCTGGTCGGAGCATCCGCTTCCATCCGCAACTGGCGCCCACAAAGCTATTATGATGTCGAGGGCAGGGGGACGCGGGCGCGCGACGGCGGCGGTGTTCTGCTCACGCAGGCCATCCACACGATCGATCTGCTGTTGAGCTATGCGGGCAACCCGGCGGATATTTCTTCCTTCGTTCGCACCACGCCCATCCACCGGATGGAGACCGAAGACCTCGTCGCCGCCTCCTTCTCCTTTGAAAAGGGCGCGATCGGCACGCTGAATGCCACGACGTCAGCCTATCCCGGACTGCCGGACCGGATCGAACTGATCGGCACCGAAGGCACGGCGACCCTCTCCGGCGATACGCTGGAAGCGGCCTTCATGGATGGCTCTGTGGCAAAGGTGGGAGGAGAACATGCAATCGGAACCGGCGCCAATCCGATGGCCTTCGGTCATGAGATGCACCGCGCACTGATCGGCAATTTTATCGGTTCGATCGCCGGCCAGGAGACCTTGCGCGTTACCGGCCATGATGCGTTGCAGGCGCACAGGTTCATCGAGAAGATTTTGGCCACCAGCCGCTGACGGGCTTACAGCCCGGCCGCCTTGCGCAATTCTTCGGCCATGCGGGCGCGCCAGTCCTTGCCTGATGCCTTGAACCTGTCGAGCACGTCGGGATCGAGCCTCAGCGTCACCGCCACCTTCGGCGCCTCGACCTTGGGGCGACCGCGGGCGGCAATCGCCTTTTCCATCTTCTCGGCGATTTCGGGGAAGACCTCGCGGAAGGGGCGCGCGGTTTTCATTTCCTCCTCGGTCCATGGTGGATTGTCGGAAACTTCGTCCCAATCCTCTTTCGAGTAGCCCCGGCCGGGCTGAAATTCGGTCTGCTTTTGAGGTTTGATATTCATTCGATCAAACTCCTCTCATCCCTTCGCGCGGGGCGCATTGATATGACTGAAAGCGCTTCGGATCCAAGACTGACAAAGATTGCTGCGATTACTCCGTTTTGCAACCTGCCGATCGCTTTGCGGCGCCCGTTCTTCGCCGGAACGGTCACGGCTGACAGGAAGAAATCAAATGACAAATCCTCGAAATCGAGACCATGCTTCTCGATATTCGCCACTCGCTTCCATTCATCCCAGATGATCCGCATTATTCGTACACGAAAAATCGCCGCCCGACAACGAGCGACGATCCAACGAAACGAAAGGTGTTACAATCCCAGGATTGTAGGGATTAGCAGATCACCGTCTCGGCAATCCGGATGCCGAAACCTTCCAGCCCCACATAGTGGCGCTCGCTGCGGGTCAAAAGCTTGATCGAAGAAACCCCGAGATCTTTCAGTATCTGCGCGCCGAGACCGATCTCCAGCCACTCGCTTTCGCGCGCCTGTGCTTCTGCATGGGCTTCCTGGTCCTGGCGCATCTTGCGCCCGTGTTCGGTCTGGCCGACACCGACGGAGCCCTCACGCAGATAGATGATGACGCCGCGGCCTTCTTTCTCGATCATCTTCATGTAGCGCTCGACGGTGCGCTCAGTGCCGAACACGTCCTGCGCCACGTTTTCGAGGTGAAGGCGAACCGGAATGTCGACGCCGTCGCGGATGTCGCCGAAGATCACGGCAACATGCTGCATCGGATCCCAGGGCAGCGAATAGGCATGCGCCTTGGCGCGACCGACTGGCGTCGCGACATCGAAGGACGACATCAGCTCGATCAGGGTTTCCTTGCGCTGCCGGTAGGCGATCAGGTCCGCAACGGAAACCTGCTTCAGTCCGTGTTCGACGGCAAAATCCGTCACCTGCTGGCCGCGCATCACGGTGCCGTTGTCGTTGACGAGTTCGGAAATCACCCCGATCGGTGGCAGGTTTGCGAGCTTGCAGAGATCGGTCGCGGCTTCCGTATGGCCGGAACGCATCAACACGCCGCCTTCGCGTGAAATCAGCGGAAAGATATGGCCGGGACGCACGAAATCGGCTGCCCCGACATTCGGGTTGGCAAGATTGCGAACCGTCAACGTCCGGTCATCGGCGGAAATGCCGGTCGTCGTGCCATGCTTGAAATCGACGCTGACGGTAAAGGCCGTCGTGTGGGCGCTGTCGTTTTCAGCCACCATGGCGTTGAGGTTCAGCCGCTTGGCCTCTTCGCGCGGCATCGGTGCACAGACGATGCCGGATGTGTGGCGCACGATGAAAGCCATCTTTTCGGGCGTGCAATGCACGGCGGCGACGATCAGGTCGCCCTCGTTCTCGCGGTCGTCGTCATCGGTAACGACGACGATCTCTCCGGCCTCGAAGGCACGGATGGCTTCAACGACGGACTTCTGATCGTAGACCATGGGAAACTTCCTATTTCAGGCGGCCGGTCTGGCCGCGATCCCTAAGATAGTGATCTGCAATCGCACAGGCGACCATCGCCTCGCCGATCGGCACGGCGCGGATGCCGACGCAGGGGTCATGGCGGCCCTTGGTGCGCACATCGACATTGTTGCCGTCCGCATCGATCGACTGGCGTTCGGTCAGGATCGAAGAGGTCGGCTTGATCGCAAAGCGCGCGACAATGGCTTCGCCGGTCGAAATACCGCCGAGAATGCCGCCTGCATGGTTGGACAGGAAGATCGGCTTGCCGTAATTGCCCATCCGCATCTCGTCTGCGTTTTCTTCGCCGGTGAGTTCCGCGGACGCAAAACCTTCGCCGATCTCGACGCCCTTGACCGCGTTAATCGACATCAGCAACGAGGCGATGTCCTGGTCGAGCTTGCCGTAGATTGGTGCGCCAAGACCGGCCGGAACCCCTTCCGCGATCACTTCGACAACGGCACCGATAGACGAGCCGGCCTTGCGGATGCCGTCGAGATACTCTTCCCAGACGGCAACCATCTGCGGATCGGGGCAGAAGAACGGGTTCTGGTCCACCTGCGCCCAGTCCCAGTTATTGCGATTGATCTTGTGCTTGCCGATCTGCACCAGCGCGCCGCGCACGGTGACGCCCGGCACGACAAGCCGAGCAATGCCGCCGGCAGCAACACGGGCCGCCGTTTCGCGGGCAGACGAGCGACCGCCGCCGCGATAGTCGCGAATGCCGTATTTGACGTCATAGGTATAGTCGGCATGCCCTGGGCGGTAGCGGTGGGCGATCTCGCCGTAATCCTTGGAACGCTGGTCGGTATTTTCGATCAGCATCGAGATCGGCGTGCCGGTCGAGATCATCGTCTCGCCATCCTCATCGAACATCACGCCGGAAAGAACCTTGACGATATCGTCCTCGCGCCGCTGGGTGACGAAACGTGACTGGCCGGGCTTGCGCTTGTCCATCCATGCCTGGATATCGGCATGCGTGAAGCGTAGGCCGGGAGGGCATCCGTCCACCACGCAGCCGAGTGCAGGACCATGGCTTTCGCCCCAGGTCGTAACGCGGAAAAGATGGCCGAACGAGTTATGGGACATGGATGCTGCCTGGCTGCGAGGGCGCTTGGATCGCCGGTTTTATCGAGGCTTTCTTAGGCAAAAGCGTACGCGCGGACAAGCCTTTCTTGCACCCGGCCGGTATGCGCAGGGTGAATAGTCGGTCAATGAAAGGCACGCCTGGCGGTTCAGGCAACCGACCTTTGCCAGCCTTCCTGTGCCCTCGTTGTGAAGTCGTCGAAGGGCAGGGCGCGCGCGAAGGCGTAACCCTGCAACAGATCGCAACCGAGTTCTCCGAGCAGGCTCGCATGCTCGAATGTCTCGACGCCTTCCGCCACCGTCTCCAGGCCGAGCGATCGGGCGATGTCGACGATCGATCTTACCAGCGCAAGCTCCTGCGGCGAATGAAGGATCGGCAACACCAGCTGCTTGTCGATCTTGAGCCGCTTCGGCTTAAGCCTCAACAGGCTGACGATCGAGGTGTGGCCAGTGCCGAAATCGTCGATTTCCACATCGATGCCGAGTTCCTTGATCCTGTCCAGATTGGCGATCACAGCACTGTCGCCGTCATCAAGGAAGATCGACTCCACCAGTTCGAAAGAGATCTCGCCGGGATTGATCTGCAGGCCGCGCAGCATATCGATCAGGTGTTCGTCATGTAGCCGCCGGGATGACACGTTGACTGAAACCCTCGGAACGTCAACGCCCATGGCGGCCCAGCGCATCTTGTCCTTCAGCACCGTTTCCAGCACAATCTGGTCGAGCGTCGCCGTGACGTTCAGGTCGTCGGCGATCTTCAGGAACTGGTCTGGAGCGAGCAGCCCGCGGCGCGGATGGCGCCAGCGGATAAGCGCCTCGACACCCGTCAGCTGATGGGTGGTCGCGCTGAGCTGCGGCTGGTACCAGGCGGTAAATTCGTGGTTTTCGATCGCAGCGAGCAACTCGTCCGCCGTCCGTTTGTGATCGATGATTTCCGCATGCAGGTTCTGCGTGAAGAATTCGAAGCGGTTGCGCCCCATGCCCTTCGCGCGGTAGAGAGCCAGATCCGCGTTGACAAGAATGCGCCGCGCATCGACATGCATGCCATTGGCTTCGGCAATCCCGATCGATACGCCGCAACGGCATGAGAACCCGTCGAAGTCCAGCGGCTGGCGGAACTCGGAAATGATCCGCGCCGCGAGCTGTGCCAGTTCCTTGGAACTGGCCTGGTCATGCACGAGAATGACGAATTCGTCACCGCCGATCCGTGCCACAATGTCTCTTTCGTGAACGTTATGCGTCAGGATCTTCGACGCATGCACCAGCATGGCATCACCTGCCGCATGGCCCAGCGTATCGTTGATCTGCTTGAAACGATCAAGATCGAGATGAAGAAGGGCGAATTTCCGCCTGCCGGAAGAGCGCGACAGGGCGTCGAGTTCCATGTCGAGCTTGCGCCGGTTGGCAAGCAGCGTCAGGGGATCGTGGAGCGCATTGTGCTCAATCCGGCTTTTCGCCATTTCGAGCTCACTGTTCTTGGCATCGGCTTCCGTCTTGGCCTTCTGCAGCTCCACCGTGAGCGCCGTATCCTTGGTCACGTCGAAGGCAAGCCCGATGAGTTTTCTCGAACCGTCCTTGCCGACATGCAGCTGACCGACGGAACGAACATAGCGGATCGTGCCGTCGGCCTGCGGCACGCGTACCACCAGCGCTTCTTTGGTTTGACCGCTCAGATAGGCCCTCGATGCATTGATCGCGATCGGCCTGTCTTCCGGCATAAGCAGGTTCAGCCACCGCTCCTGGGCGACGATGCCATTGGTGAACGGGATACCGTAAAGCTGGCACATGCGTGCATCCCAGGTCTCTGTGCCAAGCCCGGGCGTATATTCCCATATGCCGCAGCCGTAGGAGGCGAGCGCCAGATCGAGCTTGCCGGACAGTTCCTCAAGCTCCCTCTCGCGGCTCGACAACTCGTCGAGCGCGAGCTCGAGTTCGGCATTTTTGACTTCGGTATTCGCTTTCGCGTCGCGCAACGTTTGCGCCATCAGCATATCGGCCGTAACGTCCCAGACGATGCCGGTCATGCGTTGGCTGCCATCGATGTTTTCGTAACGCGCGCCAGCGGATCTCAGGTAGCGCACATCACCGTCCGCTAGGGCGATACGATAGGTTTCCGTGCAGGATTCATAGAGACGCGCCCATTTCAGGAAATGAGCCTCCGCCTTGATCCGGTCCTCTGCCGCGACCAACTGCAGCAGCCCTTTCAGCTTCTGCACGTCGGTCGGGGCATTGACGCCGTGC
The DNA here is from genome assembly GCA_900466875.1 of Hyphomicrobiales bacterium. Classification (GTDB taxonomy): domain Bacteria; phylum Pseudomonadota; class Alphaproteobacteria; order Rhizobiales; family Rhizobiaceae; genus Neorhizobium. Next base: position 54,693 of record UBNQ01000024.1, read on the forward strand.
AGCAATCTGGCCCGCCGGTCGAGAAACAATTGCGATCCGTCGCCGCTCACCTCCCATATACCGATCTTGGAGGCTTCCATGGCCAGATTGAAGCGCTGCGAAAGATCAAGCAGGCTGGTCTCGCGCGTTTTCAGTTCGGCGATATTTCGATTGCGCTCCGAAAGCAGCGCGGTCGCCACCAGCATCGGCACGATCAGCGCAAACGCCCCAAGCGCCAGAACCAGCCGAAATTGATACTGGTTTTCCGGAGCCGCGGTCCAACCGCTCTTGGGTGCAATCAAGAGATCCCAGCGCGATCCGGCAATGGTGAGCGTTTTGGTCAGCGGTGACTGGCCATCCACCGCATCATCTCCCAGAAATGCGAGATAGCCCGGTTTTGCATGGTCGCGCAGCGAAAAGTTCATGCCGGAGAGATCAACCTGGCTGAACTTGGCCGTGTTGCCATCGACCACCATTCCAGCTTCCTTCAGAAGCTGCGCTTTGTCGATGATGACCGCAAGCGAGGTCCAAGGCTGACGTAGCGTTTTATCGTCGAGCGCGATCGGAACGACGAGCGTCAGGTGGTTTTCCTGCGAGCCGGTGACGATGCTTGCCGACGGTGTGTCCATAGAGATCATCAGGTCGGAGCCGAGCCGGTCGGGATCGAACGGCAGCGGAGCTTGGCCGGAGGAAATACCTTCACGTGTGTGGATCTGGGATACCGAAAGATCGGTGACGAGAGCCACGGCGGAAAAATGCGGGTGATTCTCAAAGGTTGCTTCGACCAGATGGCGAAGATGCTCCGAGGTCGCATTCTGCTCGCGCAAAAGGCGCTGAGCGAGCGCCCTGGCGTCCCGGATGTCGCTTTCGATCCTCCCAGCCAGATTGCGCGTCATCGCAGATGCGGTGTTTTCCACATCTGCGCGCAACGCCACATGCCCCGATTCGGTGTGGCGCCGGTCAACACCTACTGCCACTGCAAATATGCAGAGCGAAATTGTCAGCGCCACAAGCAGTGAAATTGGATTCGAGGCAATGATGCTGTGCCAGTTTAAATGGTGCGGCGGCCTGAACTTCACCTGCTGAATGCCCTTCATTAATACATGAGACGTCGGAAATAGTGTATTGTCCGGGCGTTAATTTATCATTTCGCGAAGGCTGTCGCGGACATCAATGAACTGTTCTTAAATAATACTTGATTTTATTCAATTCGAAATCACTGCGAAAATGAAACGCTGCGCCGCGTAGAATTTCGTTAATAATAACGCCTTGTTTTTCGCGTGAAATGCCATGATCACGGGCAATTTTTGCCACATTCCGAAGGCTATCCTTGCATCGAAACGAAACACACGGACCTCATCAAAGGCCTCCAAGATGCGCATGCTCATCGCCACCCTGCTCACCACCGCCAGTATATTCTCGCCGCTCAACAGCTGGGCGCAGAGTGCGGACATCGAGGCGACGATCAAGGCGGTGGATGTGAATACGCTGAGCCTGACGCTCGATGACGGCAAGACCTACAAGGTTCCCGAGGAATTCAACTTCGAGGGACTGAAGGCGGGCGTGAAGGTTCTGGTCTTCTACACGATGGTTGATGGCAGCCGCATCGTCGACGATCTTGAGGTCGTTCGCTAAGAGCAAACGCGATTGCCGGCGCTTTCGGTTTTCGAAGGCGGATCAGATCCAAGCTATCGTGCCTTTGCCGATCGTTTCATCGCCGGCCTCACCGTAGCTCATTTCGATCCTGACGATACGGTCCTGATGAATCGGCATGTTGGCGGCTTCATCTTCGCTGACATCGCCGATGATGCGGAAGAGCGAGCGCAACACACCGCCATGGCTGACGGATATCGTCGGCCCCTTCAGCGCGGCAAGCCATGCCCCGATCCGCCATGAGAGAATTTCGTAGCTCTCGGCATCTTCGCCCGGCGGAATGAAGCTCCACTTGTTTTTCGAACGTTCGCGCAGCCGCTCGGGAGCGGTCTTCTTGATCTCGGCGGTGGTAAAACCTTCCCAATCGCCGAAAGAGAGTTCCTTCAGACGCTCGTCGGTGCGGTAGTCCGTGGGATCGAGCCCCATGGCGGTCCGTATGCGCTCCATGGTCTCCCGCGTGCGGGAGAGGGGGCTTGCGACGAAATCGAACCCGTCGGCAGAGCCCACGAGTTCGCGAAGTGTTTCGCCGTTGCGGGTCGCCTGTCCACGCCCGATCGCATTGATCGGGATATCCTTTTGTCCCTGGAGACGGCCTTCGGCATTCCAGTCCGTCTGGCCGTGGCGGATCACGTAGATAAGCACGGCGAGCGTCCTTCTTGTCAGTCTTTGATGACGGAAATGTCTGGCGCGTCGACGGCCTTCATACCGATCGTGTGATAACCACTATCGGCGTGATGCACCTCGCCCGTTACCGAACGGGACAGGTCGGACAACATGTAGAGGCCGACATCGCCCACTTCCTCGATGGTCACGGTACGGCGCAGCGGCGCGTTGTACTCGTTCCATTTCAGGATATAGCGGAAGTCGCCGATGCCGGATGCCGCAAGCGTCTTGATCGGGCCCGCCGAGATCGCGTTAACGCGGATGTTCTTCGGGCCAAGGTCAACGGCGAGATATTTGACGCTGGCTTCGAGTGCAGCCTTAGCAACGCCCATGACGTTGTAGTTCGGCATGACCTTTTCCGCACCGTAATAGGTGAGCGTCAGCATCGAGCCGCCGTTGGTCATCAGCTTTTCAGCGCGGCGGGCAACCGAGGTGAACGAATAGACCGAGATTTGCATCGTCTTGGCAAAATTGTCCGCCGATGTATCGACGTAACGGCCGGTCAGTTCATCCTTGTCGGAAAAGCCGATGGCATGGACGATGAAGTCGATCTTTCCCCAATGCTTCTCGATGTTGGTGAAGACCTCATCGATCGTCGCTTCGTCGCTGACATCACAGTGACCAGCCATGAAGGCACCGAGTTCGGCAGCCAGCGGCTCGACCCGCTTCTTCAATGCATCGCCTTGATAGGTGAAGGCCACTTCGCCGCCATTGTCGACGATGGCCTTGGCAATGCCCCATGCAATCGAGCGGTTGTTCGCCACGCCCATGATGAGCCCGCGCTTGCCTGCCATGAGGCCGGATGCCTGAACCATTGTGTAATCCCTGACACGAAAAAATGAATGCTGCCTATGGCATAGGCAGCATCAGGGTTCAAGCATGCGTCAAATCATCAACGGTTAAGTTGCGCAAGATTGGGGATTGGCATTCCGCTGCACGCTGGCTGCATCACAGGTAAAGCCCGTCCCGCATCAGACGCATGAGGTCCGTGACCTTGGCATCCGGTTGCTCCAGCAGCACGATCCTGAGTTCAACGACGAGATCGCCGCGTCCTTCGGCACCGTAAAGGCCGAGGCCCTCGATCCGGACTGTCCGATCAGATCCCGACCAACTGGGGATATCGATCGAGCGGGGACCTGCCGGTGTCTCTACCCTGGCTTCACCGCCGAGCACGGCGTCCTGCAACGAGATGGGCAAAACGACATGGAGATTGAAATCCTTGACGATGTATGTGTCGTCGCGAGCTGCCTTCAACGTCACGACGAGATCGCCCTGCTTCATGTTGGGAAGCTTCAGCCCCTGACCTGAAAGGCGAATCACCTGTCCGTCGGTCGCACCGCGCTCGATCGGGACCCGAACTTCCCGGTCATCGGAGAGTGTGATCGTCACCGGCCATAGCGCCAGGAATTCCGCCACGGTGACTTTTGCTTCCACCAGAAGGTCAGGCGCCTTTTCCGGCGCAGGGGCCGTGCCGCGAATACGCTTGACGAGATTGGCAATCAGATCAACCGCCATGATAGGAAGTGGCGACCGAACGTCTGGCGCGGGCGCTTCCTTGAGGCCTGTCTCGGCGGTCTTCTGTTCGTGCGCCGCCGTATCTGGATGTTCCCTCGCGCGCTCGCGTGCCTCAGGTCCGCCGCCGAAGATACGCTCGATGGTTTCTTCCGGGCTTTCGCCCGGCTTCTTGCCAGCCTGCGGCTTGGCCTGGCCGCTTCCTGCTGTCTGGGCTTTCGCCTTCGCCGCATCGGCGTTTGGTTCCGTCTTTGCGGCTTCGGACTGGGCGCGGGCAGCCTGGGTCCGCGCCAGTTCCTCCATCACCTTTTCGGCATTGGCACGGGCAGCCTTGGCGCGCTCCGCCGCATCACGCTGCTGCATGATCGTCTGGTGCATGTCGGCTGCACGGTCATAGCGGCGCCGCCGTTCCGGATCCTTGAGCAACTCATAGGCCTGCCCGACTTCCGCAAACCGGTCGGTTGCGCTCGGGTCATCGCGATTGTGGTCGGGATGAATCGTCTTGGCCTTCGTCCGCCAGGCCGCTTTGATTTCGTCTGCATCGGCGTTCCGTCTGACGCCGAGGATGGAATAGGGATCACGCATCGTGAGACCACCGGTTACGCTTTTGACAGCAGACCCGGCATAATCGCGGCCCCGCCGATAATAGACTTAAACACGGGCAACACAGGGCCATCATGCACTGCTCGCTGCTCCGATTTTCTCGGATTGGAGAGTAGAGGCGCAGTCCTGAATCAGTGGTTACGGCGCGGCTTTACAGCTGAGACATGGTGAAGAAAGAGTTAATCGAATGTCGGATTTGGAGACAGTTCCGCACGGCGCGGCGATTTGACTCAGCCCTGCCTGTCGAAGGCTGTCAGCATCCAGTCGCCGCTTCCGGTCATGCAGGTCTGGCCGGCAAACATGGCGATCCCCTCGTAGGAATGGCGCGTTGTCTTGAAGGCGCGGCAGACGCGGCCCTGGGCATTATCTTCGTGAATCACCGAAACCACACCAGCGCTGCCGGTGGCGGCATTTGCCCAGGGAAGGGGAGTATCGCCCATTTTTGCGAGATCAGCGGAGGTAACCGCGTTGCGAACCGTCGCCTCGTCGGAAAGGCTTGTTTCCGATTGGGGTTGGCCGGCAACCGTTCCGGTCGCGAGCGAGCGGTCGACCTTGCTCGATCCGCCAAACATATCCAGGCTACTCGTGCATCCCGCAAGCGACAGCGTCAGCGTGGCGAGGCAAATTGCAGCGCCGCTCTTGCGGCCCCAGCACTTTGTCATTTCGGTCCACTTTGCTATCACTGACACCTTGTATCCTGTCCGGCGCTTCGTCTCGGGCATGTTCGAGCAGATTGGGAGTAATTAAGTCAATATGTCTGGAAGTGAGTTAACAACCGGTGACTTCACCGAAGAATCTGAACCTTTCACCCTCTTCGCCCGCTGGTTGAAGGATGCGGAAGGCTCGGAGCCTAACGATCCAAACGCCGTTGCGGTTGCAACGGTCGATGAAGATGGCCTGCCTAACGTGCGAATGGTGCTGTTGAAAGGCTTCGACGAACATGGTTTCGTCTTCTACACAAATTTCGAGAGCCAGAAGGGGCAGGAAATCCTCGGCCAGAAGAAGGCCGCCATGTGTTTCCACTGGAAATCACTCCGCCGCCAGGTGCGCATCCGCGGTCCGGTAGAGGTTGTCACCGATGCCGAGGCCGACGCCTATTATGCATCCCGTCCGCGCGGCAGCCGCATCGGCGCTTGGGCGTCGAAACAATCTCGTCCGCTCGAGGGACGTTTCGCGCTGGAAAAGTCGGTCGCCGAATATGCTGCGCGCTATGCGATCGGCGAAATCCCGCGGCCATCCTACTGGTCGGGCTTCCGCATCCTGCCCACCTCGATCGAATTCTGGCACGACCGCCAGTTCCGCCTGCATGACCGAGTCGAATTCCGCCGCGACGACCCTTCAGGGAGCTGGAACAAGGTGCGGATGTATCCCTGACGCGTTCTAGCGCTTCAGCGCAAATGGAATGCCGGAGGCGAGCGCGGTGACGTAACGCGGCTTCTGGTAATAGCCGTTCAGCGACACGCGGGGCAGCGCGGTCGGTCGTGAGAGATCGTCCTCGGTCAGCATCCCAGGTTGTGTGGTCAGCCCGATCACAAAACCGACATCATGTGCGGTTTGGAACTCCCGAGGCCCGACTGCGTCGCGACTGCCATAGGGATAGGCGATTGCGGTCGGCCGCGTTCCGGTCAGACCGGCCAACCAATCGGCCGATTGGCGCATCTCGTCTGCGGCTTCATCCGCTGTCAGTCTGCAAAGCTTGCGATGCGTCACGGTATGAGCGCCGAGCGAAACGAGTGGATGAGCCGCGAAGCTCTTCAATTCCTCGGGGCCCATGAGAAGTTCACGTGTGATCGCAAGCGGATCGATGTCGTATCGTTCCGCCAGACGGCAGAGCGCCGCGACGGCCTCAGTTTCCTCATGAGCCCAGACATAGCTCGCAAAACGGAAGAACGTATCGAGTTGCTGGACGGAGGTCTTCAGTTCTACCGTTTCTGCACCCCGTCCGAAATCGAAGGTGATGCGCTCCTTTTCACGCAGCAGCCGGCCCATAATCTCCCACCAGAGCGGTTGCCGGTGTTCGGCCAGCCCCTGCGCAATGAAGACTGTAAAGGGTACGCCGTGCCGGGCAAAAACGGGCAGCGCATACTCCGCATTGTTGCGGTATCCGTCATCGAGCGTAAATGCCGCGAACGGCGCTGTCGACGGGGAGGTCAGCCGCGCCGAAACCTCTGACAGGGCGACGAAATCGTAGCCAAGCGACTTCAATTGCCGGATGGCGAGGTCGAGAAATTCCGGGGTTACTTCGAGGTGCCTGTTGGGGCCGATGATCGATGGCGCTTCCGGCCTGACATGGTGCAACGTGAAGATGACACCTGAACCGCGCGCAGCCTTCATAAGACCGGCGCCCGTGGCGAACGCCGAAGCTTCCAGCCCAACGCCGATAAGCCAGCGCTTGACGTTGCGACGCCAGATCGCTTTTGCGATATCCTTCATTGTATCCGCAGCCCGCCCCAGGGCAAACGTGCCCAATATGGGACAGGCTAGCCCTGACCGGTTAAACCTTGCTGAATGATCAGTTGCTCACGGCCGCAATCCATCCAGCAACGGCAAGCCTATGACGGCGGCGGCACCTATAAGTGTGAAGCAGATCCGCCGGAACGTGGTTTCGCTCGCGATACCGAACATCCGCGCCCCGAAGAAAAGCCCGATGCCGTAAGCCGGTCCTGCAACAAGCGCGATCAGCAGGACTTGTAACGTCAGGATGCCACCGACGATATAGGACGTGGCCGAAAGCACGCTCGCCAGCGCGAAATAGAGAATGAGATTGGCGCGCACGACGGTGCGTTCGATTGCTCCGCCGAGCCAATAGGCTACGATCGGCGGGCCGGACATCTGAGCCGCACCGCCGAACAGCCCGGCAATCGCGCCGACGCCGACCGTCAGCCAGGTTTTCGGCCTCCCATGATAACGCCAGCCGGAGATTAGGAAGACCAGCAAGCAGATGACAACGGCTGAAATGATCCAGCGCAGTGTCACCGACGGCATCAGCGAAAGCATTGCCGTGCCAGCCGGAACGCCGATGATGGCCCCGGCCAGCATGGTGAAGACATCGCGGCGGTTCGCCCTGCGCCATCCTTCCGGCAGCATGCCGAGCGTCATCACCCAGTCGATGACGAGAAGCAGTCCAGAAGCCATTTGCGGGCTCGTGGCCGCGCCGGCGAGCGGTATGAAGATCAGCGCCCCGCCAAAGCCGGAAAACCCGCGCGCAAGTCCTGCGATAATGGCCGCGAGCAGGACGAAGGCAAGTTCGCCGATCGAGTGGCCGGGAAGCCAGGTGGCAAGAAAAGTGGAGATCGGATCGGGGGAGGTCATGATGCGGCGGTCTGCGGGATAAGGGACGCTCGCAGCACTAGCCGAAGTTTGACAGCTTGTGTCAAGCGGCGTGGCAATGGTCGTTCGCCCCGCTTGCAGGGATGTAAAATCGGCGCTGAAGTCAACAAACCGATCCCGTGAACGTTTGCATGACGAGTGTCCTGACCTTCAGCGAAGGGGCGATAATGTGCCAGGAGGCGAGCGTTGCCCCAGATCCTCGGACAATCTCAGGAGATAGCCATCCGGGTCGAGAACGACGAATTGGCGATTGCCGACCTCGATATCGTCGCATCGATACCATTTTTCTTCGAGAGGCAGGTAGAGAGCGACGCATGCGTCGGCGAGACGCTTGAGGATGGCGGCGACATCAGTCACCCGGATCTGCAGGTTGAGACCGCGCCCGAACGGCTTTTCCAGAGGTGCGCCGTCGATGCTGAAGGTACGGCCTATACCGATCTGGTCGATCATCAGCTCTGCGTCGCCGAGTTCGAGATAACAGAAACCTTCTTCCGGTCTTTCGTATCGGACGGAGAAGCCGATCAGATCGCAGTAGAACCGCCTGCTTTGCAGCCAATCGGAAACAGCGAATTCAGGAACGAGAGCATTTCCCATCATCTGCTCCGTCAAACCGTCCGTCGATAGAACTTCGTATCCACTGCCATGCGTGGAAAACCCAGTGGCAGGTCTTCCGCGACAATCTCGACAAACCCGTTCTTCTCGTAGAACCGATGGGCGGCGAGGAATTTGTCGGTCGTGCCGAGAATGATCGCCTTCAGCCCGGCATTCGAAGCATGCGCCATCAGCGTATCCAGCAGTCTGGCAGCCACGCCGAATTCCTTGCCGCGAACCTCGGCTGCGACGAACATCTTGCGCAAGACCGCCTCGTCGTTGCCGATATCCTTCAGCCCGATCGTGCCGACGAGATGCCCGTCCTTCACCGCGACCCAAAATCCACCCTTGCCCGACTGGTAGAAATCGGCAATGGCGGCAAGGTCCGGCTGGTCGGCGGCAGTGATCGCCACGCCGAATTCCTCGCGCTGGATCGGCAGGATGACGCCGATCACGCCCTGTTCGTCCCCGGGGCGGAAGGCTCGGATGACGATATCGGCCATGGCTCGTTACGCCTTTGTGCCGCCGACGGTGACCTGATCCATCCGCAGATGCGGCTGGCCGACGCCGACCGGAACCCATTGACCGGCCTTGCCGCAATTGCCGATACCGGTATCGAGCTTCATGTCGTTCCCGACCATCGAGACGCGCTTCATCGCATCCGGCCCGTTGCCGATCAGCATGGCGCCCTTGATTGCCGGCCCGACCTTGCCGTTTTCGATGAGATAGGCCTCGGTGCAGCCGAAGACGAATTTGCCCGACGTGATATCCACCTGGCCGCCGCCAAAGGACACGGCGTACACGCCCTTCTTGACGGAAGCGATGATCTCTTCCGGCGTCTTGTCGCCACCGAGCATGTATGTGTTGGTCATGCGTGGCATCGGCACCGAAGAATAGCCCTGCCGACGCCCGTTGCCGGTCGGTTTCATGCCCATCAGCCGGGCATTCTGCCGATCCTGCATGTAGCCGACGAGTTTTCCGTTTTCGATCAGCACGTTATAAGCCGAAGGCGTGCCTTCGTCGTCGATGGTAATCGAGCCGCGGCGGTTGTCGATCGTGCCGTCATCGACGACGGTGATGCCGGGAGCGGCGACCATCTCGCCCAGAAGGCCGGCAAAGGCCGAGGTTTTCTTGCGGTTGAAATCGCCTTCCAGCCCGTGGCCGACGGCTTCGTGCAGCATCACGCCCGGCCAGCCCGAGGAAAGCACTACGTCCATTGTGCCGGCCGGTGCCTCGATCGCTTCGAGATTGACCAGCGCCTGCCGAAGCGCCTCGTCGGCGCCCGTCTGCCAGTTGCCCTCGGCGACAAAATCACCGAAGCCGACACGGCCGCCGGTTCCGAACGAACCGCTCTCCTGTCGGCCGCCGCTTCCCACGACGACGGAAATGTTGATGCGTGTCATCGGGCGGACGTCCTGCACCCGGTGTCCGTCGGCGCGCAGGATGTCGACCACCTGCCAGCTGGCGGATATCGTCGCGGTGACCTGGCGAACCTTGTCGTCCTTGTTGCGCAGATAGGCATCGATATCGGCAAGCAGCTTCGCCTTGGCCTCGAAGCTCGGCGATCCGATCGGGTTCTCGTCGCCGTAATACTTCTTGTTGGTCCGCTGCGGAGCGGCGGCATAGGAGCCTGAATGACCGGCGGTCACTGCGCGAACGGCGTCCGAAGCACGTTCCAGCGCAGCAGCGCTCAGGTCACCCGCATGAGCATAACCGACCGCCTCACCGGCGACTGCGCGCAGGCCAAAACCCTGGTCGGTGTTGAATGAACCGCCTTTCAGGCGCCCGTTGTCGAAGGTCAGCGATTCCGCCTGTGCGTGTTCGACGAAAAGCTCGCCGTCATCGGCACCCGTAAGCGCCTTGGCAACAACCGCCCGCAGCTTTGCTTCGTCACTGTCGAACAGGCTCAAGAGATCGGTGTTCATGGAAATACTCCTTGGGCAACGGTTGCTTCGATGCAAGAATACCCTTCACCCAACCCTCTCTCCGTAGTCGGGGCGAGGGTACGTACCCAATGCTACGCTCAACAACGGGCAGAACGGCACGGCATTTCCCTTCTTCCCGTTGTTACGGAGAGAAGGTACCGGCAGACGGATGAGGGGCAGAAACCTGCACCAAAGCCAAAATATCTTGAGGCCGATGTAGGTCCGCTGCCGGGCCGAAGCAAGCCTATCCTTGAACAGGTGTTTCGGCAGGCTCCAGTCTCGGCCTCGTGCGCAGATAGGCTTGAACCGCTTCCGGCATGGTTTCTCGGGGCAGCGTGTTGAACTGGCCGTCGCCGCTGAAGATCATGAAGGCGCGCGGTCGCTCCCAGACTTCGGTGATGCCGCGCCACGCCAATTTTCCGCTGCCGAGGTCGGAGACGATGTCGATTCCATCGGCATCTACGACGATGTCGGCCTTGGGGTCGCCCATGCGCTTGTAACGGTCGAAAATACTGACCTTGTGGGCGCGCCAGATCACGGTGACGAAGATGACCGGCGCCAAGGCAAGGACGAGCATGACGCCGGCGAAAATGCCGCTCTCGCCCGAAAAAATGAAATAGATGGAAAAGCTCAGCATCAAAGCCGAGATGATCCACATCATCTTCTGCTCGACCACGGCGCGACGCCAGACGAAAGTCCGGATCGCATCGCGCACGATATTGTCATCATAACGAACGGTGAAACGGTGGCTGCCTTCAAGGTGCATTGTTTTCCTGTCCTTCAAGGCAGCTATATGATGATGGATCAGGGAAGCGCGTCGTAGCCGGGGCCGAAACCGTTAAGCTCGACGGGAATGCCGACGCGGTCTTGGTCGGATGATTCGCGCAGCGCAAAGACGGCATTCTTGCCGGCGCGCATGATGCGCATCAACTCCTCGTCGATTTCCACTTCCACGTAGCAGCCTTCCGAGAAGCAGCGGGTGAAATAGGCGCGGCCGATATTGTTGTTGTCGACGTAAAGCTCCATGCCGTCCTTCAGCAGGACGCCGAGCGGCGCCAGGATGCGCAGGATGCGGGCCTTGCGGTCCGCGGTCTTCAGGACGACGACCGAAAGGCCGACTTCCGGCCGGTCTTCGGCAATGACGTTCTGCATCAGCGCGCATTGTTCAGCGGAGGCACCTGCCGGCCTGTCACAGATGACCGACCATGCGCCATGGCTTTCCTTTACATTGCCGGGCTGCTGTCCCGATGGCGAAGGGCCAGGGGTCGGGGCTTGCGTCGGCGCAGGAGCCTGCACGCCCGGTGACGGACCTTTGGGAGCTACACCCGTTGCCGGCGGTGTCTGCGCCCATGCCGTGGAGACCGAGCTCAGTGAGAGCAGGGCGATAAGGCTTGCGCCGATGAAGGAGGGACGAGCCATGGAAACCTCTGGTTCGAATCAATGCGGCTTATCCTGTCGCTCGGGACGAGAAATGGAAAGCCGTGCGGAGTTTTCAGCGGAGTACGGCGAAAGTAGGACCCTGTTCAAGTCACAAGGTTGGTGCCGTCTTCAAAATATGGTGGAATTTGTCAGCCGAAAGAGCTTATCCTCAATTTAGGCTGCGACTCTGTGGAGGGAGGTGTGGTCTGTTACGGAGGAAATTCAACCGCAGGTCGTCGCACACACTCAATGCGCAAAATGCCGCAGGGGCATTTGTCGCAAGGCGTTGCGGATATAAGCAAACTATGGTTGAACCAAGCCTATAGCTTGGAGACTGCGTAAGATTTGATCTGAATCAGATGCGTGGGGAGAAAGTTTGTGGTGAACAGGGCTTATGCGATGATGATGACGATCATCTGTCTTATCACCGCCCCGCTTGCGGGGCTGGTAAGCGCTTCGGTGGCGCATGCGGATCAACCGCATGCCTGGCAGCTGGACCTTCAGGAACCGGCGACCGAAATGATGCATCAGATCCGGTGGTTCGAGCATTACACGCTCTGGTTCATCGTTCCGGTCACGCTTTTCGTTCTTGCGCTGTTGATCGTCGTGGCGATCAAATTCCGCGCCGACAAAAACCCTACCCCATCGCGCACCAGCCATAACACGGTGATCGAGATCGTCTGGACGGTAGCGCCCGTGCTGATTCTGTTCGCGCTGGCCATCCCGTCCTTCAATCTCCTGAACGCCCAGCTCGAAATTCCCGAGACCGACATGACGGTAAAGGCCACGGCCACCCAGTGGCAGTGGAATTACGAATATGAAGGATCCGGCGAAACCCCGGTCGCCTTCGACAGCTTTCTCTTGAAGGAACCGGACCGCGCCGCAGCCGGCAAGACCGACATGGCCGTTTATCCGCGCCTTCTGGCCGTCGACAACGAGATGATCATTCCGATCGGCAAGACGGTGCGACTGCTCGTCACCGCAGCGCCGACCGATGTCATCCACGCCTTCGCCATGCCGGCCTTCGGTGTGAAGATCGATGCCGTGCCGGGCCGCTTGAACGAAACCTGGTTCCGCGCCGAGCGCGAGGGCCTTTATTACGGACAGTGTTCCGAGCTTTGTGGCAAGGACCACGCCTATATGCCGATCGCCATCCGCGTCGTCTCAGAAGATAAATACACCGCCTGGCTCGCCGCCGCCGCAAACGATCTGCCCGGAGCCTACCAGGCGCTTCTGGCATCTGCGGACAACAGACAAGCAGTCGGCGTCGATGTCGCTGCAAACGACGTCAAGTAAGGGAGGCGAGATCAATGGCTGAAACGACACATCACGACGACCATTCCCACGCTCGTAACTCCCATGGGGCCGCCCATGACGACGCGCATGCGCATGGCGAACATCATCATAAGCCGGGTTTTGCCGCCCGCTGGCTGTTTTCGACCAACCACAAGGATATCGGCACGCTCTACCTGATCTTCGCGATCATGGCCGGCATTATCGGCGGCCTTCTGTCGGTCGCGATGCGCATGGAGCTGCAGGAGCCCGGCATCCAGATCTTCCATGGTCTGGCTTCGATCGTCTACGGTTTCGAGGGCGATGCCGCGATCGATGGCGGCAAGCACATGTTCAATGTGTTCACCACCGCCCATGCGCTGATCATGATCTTCTTCATGGTCATGCCGGCGATGATCGGCGGCTTTGCCAACTGGATGGTGCCGATCATGATCGGCGCGCCGGATATGGCCTTTCCGCGGCTGAACAACATTTCCTTCTGGCTGATCGTCCCGGCCTTCCTGCTTCTGGTTCTGTCGATGTTCGTCGAAGGCCCCGCAGGCGCCTATGGTGCAGGTGGCGGCTGGACCATGTATCCGCCGCTCTCGACCACCGGCCATCCGGGACCTGCCGTCGATCTGGCGATCTTCTCGCTGCACGTCGCCGGTGCTTCGTCCATCCTCGGCGCGATCAACTTCATCACCACCATTTTGAACATGCGCGCCCCCGGCATGACGCTGCACAAGATGCCGCTGTTTGCCTGGTCGGTGCTGGTGACGGCTTTCCTTCTGCTTCTGTCGCTGCCGGTTCTCGCCGGTGCCATCACCATGGCGCTGACCGACCGCAATTTCGGCACGACCTTCTTCTCGCCGGAAGGCGGCGGTGACCCGATCCTCTACCAGCACCTGTTCTGGTTCTTCGGCCATCCGGAAGTCTATATTCTCATCCTGCCCGGCTTCGGCATTGTCAGCCACATCGTTTCGACCTTCTCGAAAAAGCCGGTCTTCGGTTATCTCGGCATGGCCTATGCGATGGTGGCGATCGGCGCCGTCGGCTTCGTCGTCTGGGCCCACCACATGTACACGGTCGGCCTGTCGCTGGACGCACAGCGCTATTTCGTTTTCGCCACGATGGTGATCGCGGTGCCGACCGGCATCAAGATCTTTTCCTGGATCGCCACCATGTGGGGCGGTTCGATCACCTTTGCGACACCGATGATGTGGGCGATCGGATTCATCTTCCTGTTCACCGTCGGCGGCGTCACCGGCGTGCAGCTGGCCAATGCCGGCCTCGACCGCTCGCTGCACGACACCTATTACGTGGTGGCCCATTTCCACTACGTGCTGTCGCTCGGCGCCGTCTTCGCCATCTTCGCCGCCTGGTATTACTGGTTCCCGAAAATGTTCGGCTACATGTATAACGAGACGATCGGCAAGCTGCATTTCTGGGTCATGTTCATCGGCGTCAATCTGGTGTTCTTCCCGCAGCATTTCCTCGGTCTCGCCGGCATGCCGCGCCGCTATATCGATTACCCGGATGCCTTTGCCGGCTGGAACTACGTCTCGTCGGTCGGCTCCTACATATCATTTGTGGGTGTACTCATATTCCTCTTCGGCGTATGGGAAGCCTTCGCCAAGAAGCGGGTTGCCGGTGATAACCCCTGGGGCGAGGGTGCGACCACGCTGGAATGGCAGTTGTCCTCGCCTCCGCCCTATCACCAGTGGGAACAGCTTCCCCGCATCAAGTAAGAATTTCAGGAACCGGGTGCTGGGAGGCGCCCGGCATGTCGTCAGGATTTGATTTGAAATGACCGTCATCGATTCCACCCACGTTATTGGCAGCGAGGAGACAAAACTCCTCTCCGAGGCGGATGCGCGCGATTATTTTGCGCTGCTGAAGCCGCGGGTCATGTCGCTGGTGGTCTTTACCGCCTTTGCCGGCCTCGTTCTGGCTCCCGGTCATCTCAACCCTGTTCTGGCGATCATCTCGATCCTCTGTATCGCCGTCGGTGCCGGTGCCTCCGGCGCGCTCAACATGTGGTATGACGCCGATATCGATGCGGTGATGACCCGCACCGCCAAGCGTCCGATCCCGGCCGGCCGCATCCAGCCACGCGAAGCGCTTGCCTTCGGCCTGACGCTGTCCGCCTTTTCCGTTGTCATCCTAGGCCTTGCGGTCAACTGGTTCGCCGCCGGCCTGCTCGCTTTCACCATCTTCTTCTATGCCGTCGTCTATACGATGTGGCTGAAGCGCTCGACGCCGCAGAACATCGTCATCGGCGGAGCCGCCGGCGCTTTCCCGCCCATGCTCGGCTGGGCCTGCGTCACCGGTGGCGTGTCGCTCGACAGCGTCATCCTGTTCATGATCACCTTCATGTGGACCCCGCCGCATTTCTGGGCGCTGGCTCTTTTCAAGATGCGCGATTACGGCTCAGTCGGCATTCCGATGATGCCGAATGTCGCTGGCCAGCGGTCGACCAAGATCCAGATGGTCGTCTATTCGCTCCTGATGGCTGTCGTTGCGGTCGCGCCGACCTTCACCGGTCTCGCCAGCATCGGCTACGGCATTTTTGCCGGCATCTTGAGCGCCATCTTCATCTACTATTCCATCCTTGTTCTTCGCATGCCCGAGGATGACGAGAAGATGCTACCGGCGAAGAAGCTGTTCTTCTATTCGATCTTCTATCTTTTTGCGGTTTTCTCCGCGCTTCTGTTCGATCATGTGGCGGCCGGCCTCGGCCAGTTCCTCGGAGGACTTCTGTGATCGACACCATCAAGCTCAGCGAGACACAGAAGAAGTCGCGGCGAAACCGCAATGTGGCGCTCGGCCTTGTTCTCGCGGGGCTTTGCGTCCTGTTTTACATCATCACGCTCGTCAAGGTCGGCGGGTTCTGGAACTAGGCCGGTAATCGGAGCCGAATGGAGCTAAGGGAGGAGCGACATGGCAGGCGGAATTCAGGGAGGTCAGCATAGCCCAGCAAAGCGGGTCAGCAATGCCTCGATCTTTGCCGGCTGTGCCGTCTTCGTTGTCTGCATGGTGGGAGCCGCCTATGCTGCGGTTCCGCTTTATCGCCTCTTCTGCCAGGTCACGGGTTACGGTGGCACTACCCAGCGCGTCGAACAATATTCTTCAACCGTGCTCGACCGCAGCATGCAGGTCACCTTCGACGCCAATATCTCCAGCGGCCTGAACTGGGAGTTCAAGCCGGCGAAAGCCGTGCAGCCCAAGATCGGCGAGACCATCCAGGTCGAATATACGGCAACCAACCGCTCGCCGGTCGCCACCACCGGCACCGCCGTGTTTAACGTCACGCCCATGGAAGCCGGTGCCTATTTCAACAAGGTGCAATGTTTCTGCTTCACCGAGCAGACGCTTGCGCCTGGCGAAAGCGTTTCCATGCCCGTCGTCTTTTACGTCGATCCGGAGATCGTCAAGGCGGAGGAAACCAAGAATATCAGAACGATCACGCTGTCCTATTCCTTCTACCCGAGCGAACCGGCAAAGCCGGTCGCGGCGGTGAAAAAGAATGAAGTGGACGGCAAGCTTTGAGAGGAGCGCCTGCGGAAAATTCCGCAGGCGGTGGAGAGGCATTCATCGGGGATTGTGACATGGCAGACGCGCATCAGAAACATCACGACTACCACATCATCGATCCAAGCCCTTGGCCGCTTCTGGCCTCGATCGGCGCCTTCGTCATCACCTTCGGTGGTGTCGGCTACATGCGCTATCTCAAGGGCGCCGAATTTCACATGTTCGGCTTCAACTGGGCCACGCCTTGGATCTTCTTCATCGGTCTGGCGATCATCCTTTACGTAATGATCGGCTGGTGGGCCGATACGATCAAGGAGGGACGGGAAGGCCACCACACGCGGGTCGTTTCGCTGCACCTGCGCTACGGCATGATCATGTTCATCGCCTCGGAGGTGATGTTCTTCGTCGCCTGGTTCTGGGCCTTTTTCGATGCAAGCCTCTATCCCAACGAGGCGATCCAGGCCGCCCGTGTCGAAGCGCTCGGCGGGCAGTGGCCGCCCAAGGGCATCGAGGTTCTCGATCCCTGGCACCTGCCGCTCTATAACACAATCATCCTGCTCCTCTCCGGCACCTGCGTGACCTGGGCGCATCACGCGCTCCTGCACAACGACCGCAAGGGGCTGATCACCGGCCTTGGCCTGACAGTGGCGCTCGGCATCCTGTTCTCGGCGGTGCAGGCCTATGAATACGCGCACGCACCCTTCGAATTCTCCAATTCGATCTACGGCGCCACCTTCTTCATGGCCACCGGTTTTCACGGTTTCCACGTCCTGATCGGCACGATCTTCCTGATCGTTTGCCTGATCCGGGCAATCAACGGTGGCTTCACGCCGGAAAAACATTTCGGCTTCGAAGCGGCCGCCTGGTACTGGCATTTTGTTGACGTAGTCTGGCTGTTCCTGTTCTTCTCGATCTATATCTGGGGTGGCTGGGGCGCACCGCTGGCACATTTTTGATGGGGAAGCTTTGCCTCTCCTCATCCCTGTGCCTGTCACAGGGATCCAGCCAGCCCAAGTCTTTGGGCTGAAAAGAGTCTTCGATCCGATGGACATCGGGTCACTGGATTCCTGTGACAAGCACAGGAATGAGGGTGGGATATGCCGTCACCAACTGTTTCGTCCAAGATGGTTAAAGCTCCAGCCGGTCTTCGCACCATCCTCACCGCCACCCTCGTCCTCCTCTCGCTCGCCATCCTGCTAGCTCTCGGCACATGGCAGGTGGAACGCCTCTATTGGAAGGAGGGCCTTCTCGCAGATATCACTGAGCGCCGCGCAGCCGAGCCGGTTTCGCTTGCGCAGATCGAACAGAGAGCTTCGGCCGGCGAGGATATCGAATACCTTCGTATCTCGCTCTCCGGCATCTTCGACCACACAAAAGAGCGACATTTCTTCGCCACCTTCGAAGGTCGAACCGGCTTCTATATCTACACGCCGTTGACGCTCCCAGATGGTCGCACGGTCTTCGTCAATCGCGGCTTTGTTCCCTACGAGATGAAGCAACCGGCGACGCGTACGGCCGGCGAGGTGGCGGGTGAACAGAAGATTACCGGTTACGCACGCTCAAAGCTGGCCGAGAAACCCTCGATGATCGTGCCGGACAACGATCTTCCGAAAAACATCTTCTACTGGAAAGACCTCGATGCCATGGCCGCAAGCACCGGTCTGTCCGATGTCATTCCGCTCTTCGTCGATGCTGATGGCACGGTGCAAAATCCCGGGGGATGGCCGAAGGGCGGTGTGACACAATTCGACCTGCCGAACAGTCATCTCCAATACGCTGTCACCTGGTACGGCCTCGCCGCCGCACTTCTCGCCGTGGTCTTCGGCATGTGGTGGCGAAGCCGCAAGCCTGCCTCTGTATCCGGCGCGGCAGGCCAGTAACGACATTTTCTGTTGGCGCGCCTCATTTGCCTCGCCTATATGAGAGCTCAAGCATTCATCAACAGCGGACGCGGAATGAATATCCAGGTCACCAAACCGGCTCTTTCGATCAGGCTTTGCGGTCCGCGCGGTTTCTGCGCCGGCGTTGATCGGGCGATCCAGATCGTCGTTTTGGCCCTGAAAGCCTATGGCGCGCCGGTCTATGTCCGCCACGAGATCGTCCATAACCGCTATGTCGTCGAAGGGCTGGAAGCCAAGGGCGCCGTATTCGTCGAGGAACTGCACGAAATCCCGGAAGAACACCGTCAGCAGCCCGTCGTCTTCTCCGCCCATGGCGTACCGAAATCCGTTCCCGAAGACGCCCAGGCGCGAAACCTCTTTTATCTCGACGCCACATGCCCGCTCGTTTCCAAGGTCCATAAGCAGGCGATGCGCCACCAGCGTCTCGGCCGCCATGTGGTCCTGATCGGCCATGCCGGTCACCCGGAAGTCATCGGCACGATGGGGCAGCTGCCGCCCGGCACGGTCTCGCTCGTCGATACGATCGCCGATGCCGAGGCCTATATGCCGGAAGATCCCGATAATCTCGGCTTCGTGACCCAGACGACGCTGTCCGTCGATGATACGGCTGGCGTCATCGCCAAGCTGCAGGAACGTTTCCCCAACCTGATGGCACCGGCGGCCGACAGCATCTGCTACGCCACCACCAATCGTCAGGAAGCGGTGAAGGAAGCGGCCCCCGGCTGCGATCTCTTCCTCGTCGTCGGCGCGCCAAATTCGTCCAATTCCAAACGTCTCGTCGAAGTGGCGCTGAGGGCAGGGGCCAAGCGCTCGCTGCTGGTGCAGCGCGCTTCCGAACTCAACTGGGAGGAGATCGGCAATATCCGCACGCTCGGCCTTTCCGCGGGAGCCTCTGCGCCCGAAGTGATCGTCGATGAGATCATCGCCGCTTTCAAAGAGCGTTTTTCAGCCGAGATCGAACTGGCTATCACCGCCGAGGAGACGGAAAACTTCCTGGTCAATCGCGAGCTCCGCTCCGTGCCGCTGACGGTAGAGGATATGGCCTGGGTCAATGGCGATCGGCCGCTTGCGGCGAATGCCGGCGAAACGAAGCAGCCTGCCGAATAATTCGCGGCCCCCCCTCATCCGGTTGTCACGTCGGAAAGGTCCCTCAATCCGCCTGCCGACCCCGTGAAACGGGGAGAGGTGCAAAGTGGCAGGCTGCTCTGTGGGTAAGGGGCAAAACCGCAATCGCTGAGATTCGCGGTTACGCGCCACACCAGATTTTCGCAATTCCCCTATGCACAAGATGCCCGGCAAGGCAGATGGGGTTACACTTCCGGCAGATGATTCTGCACCTTGATCAACTGTGAGACCGCCTTGGCCGTTTATACCGACATCACCGAAACCGACCTCAATCATTTTCTGGCGCAATATGACGTCGGTGAGCTGACCTCCTACAAGGGTATCGCGGAAGGCGTCGAAAACACCAACTTCCTGCTCCACACAACGAAGGACCCGCTGATCCTGACGCTCTACGAGAAGCGCGTGGAAAAGTCCGACCTGCCGTTTTTCCTGGGGCTGATGCAGCACCTGTCGGAACGTGGCCTGTCCTGCCCGCTGCCTTTGCCGCGCCGTGATGGCCAATTGCTGGGTGAACTCTCCGACCGTCCTGCAGCGCTGATCTCCTTCCTCGAAGGCATGTGGCTGAGAAAGCCCGAAGCCAAACATTGCCGTGAAGTTGGCAAGGCGCTAGCCGAAATGCATCTTGCCGGCGAAGGTTTCGAGATAAAGCGGCCGAACGCGCTGTCGCTCGAAGGCTGGAAAGTCCTGTGGGAAAAATCTGCAGAGCGTGCCGACGAGGTGGAAACGGGGCTGGAGGAAGAGATCACCGCCGAGCTTGCATTCCTCGAAGCGCATTGGCCAAAAAATCTGCCGGCAGGCGTCATCCATGCCGACCTGTTCCAAGACAACGTCTTCTTCTTGGGTGATGAGCTTTCCGGCTTGATCGACTTCTATTTCGCCTGCAACGACCTGCTCGCCTACGATGTCTCGATCTGCCTCAATGCCTGGTGTTTCGAAAAGGACGGTTCCTACAACGTCACCAAGGGTTCGGCGCTGCTGGAAGGCTATTGCTCCGTCCGTCCGCTTTCCGCTGACGAGCGCGAGGCGCTGCCGGTTCTCTCCCGCGGTTCGGCATTGCGGTTTTTCCTCACCCGCCTTTACGACTGGCTGACAACGCCGGAAGGTGCGCTGGTAGTCAAGAAAGACCCGCTCGAATATCTGAAGAAGCTGCGCTTCCACCGCCAGATTTCCTCAGTTGCCGAATATGCACCAGCAATCGAGGTAGCCCAATGAAACAGGTCGAGATTTTTACGGACGGTGCCTGTTCCGGCAATCCCGGCCCCGGCGGCTGGGGCGCCATCCTGCGTTACGGCGAGACGACCAAGGAATTGAATGGCGGCGAGGCGGAAACCACCAACAACCGGATGGAGCTGATGGCTGCGATTTCCGCGCTGAACGCGTTGAAAAGCGAATGCGAGGTCAATCTGCACACCGACAGCAAATATGTCATGGACGGCATCTCGAAGTGGATTTTTGGCTGGAAGAAGAACGGCTGGAAGACCGCCGACAAGAAGCCGGTCAAGAACGGCGAGTTGTGGCAGCAGTTGGATGCCGCCAACCAGCGTCACCAGGTCAAGTGGCACTGGGTCAAGGGCCATGCCGGCCATCCGGAAAACGAACGGGCCGACGAGCTCGCCCGTCTCGGCATGGCGCCGTTCAAGAAGCCCAATCTCGGCCGGTCACTCTTGGTAAAATAATCCGCTCCCGATGAGGCGCCGGGCGGCACTCGATCCGTCGTCCGGGTTGCGCATCGGGGCAGCAACAGCGGTGTCGTTGAGCCGCATCAGGCCCGGCTTGCCATTGCGGCATGACCGCCTATGGTGAACGCGGCAAGACACGGCACGACAACAGGAGACGACGCATGATCCTTCACTGTGTTTTTCTGCGCTTCAAGTCGTCGGTCCAGGACGCCGAAAAACAGGAAATCTATGCCGCGATCGCAGCCCTCAAGGATACGCTGTCGGGCATTATCGACGTTAAATTCGGTTCGAATATATCATCTGAAGGTTTGAGCGGCGGTTTTCTCGATGGTTTCATCGTGACATTCGAAAGCCCTGAAGCGCGCGACACCTATCTCGCGGCGCCGGATCATCTTGCCGTCGCAGAACGCATCGTCGCCTCGGCCGATGGCGGCTTGTCGGGCCTCATCGTCTACGATCTGGCGGCCTAGCTCCATTAGCAGAGAAATAGAAGAGGGCGCGTTCAGGCGCCCTCAATGTCTCCCGGACCGCTGCTGGCTTCATCCATGGGCTTGTCCCCAGGATTTATTCCCGTCGAACCGGAACTGAACGTAGTAGATGCTCGGGACAAGCCCGAGCATGCGGCCATGGCTATATCTGGCCTTCCTGCTGATATCTCTCTGGCTGTTAAAGCTGTTCGAGCATCGCAGCGGCACCCGATACTGTGGCCTGGCCGGGGCTTTCCTCGACATTGAGAGACTTTACCACGCCGTCTTCCACCAGCATGGAATAACGCTTGGAGCGCAGCCCCAATCCGCCGCCGGAAAGATCCGCATCCAGGCCGAGCGCCTTGGTGAAGGACGCGTCGAAGTCGGCGAGAAAATGGATTTTGCCGAGCGCATTCGTCTGCTGCGCCCAGGCGCCCATCACATGCCAGTCATTGACGGCAACGACAGCGATGTCATCGACGTCGCGTGCAAGAATGGCATCGCGGTTTTCGAGATAGCCGGGCAGGTGATTAAGCGTGCAGGTGGGCGTGAATGCGCCGGGTACAGCAAACAGAACGACCTTCTTGCCGGCAAAAAGATCGGCCGTGCTCAATTCTACTGCGCCATCCGCGGTCTTTTCCTTGAACTTGGCTTCCGGAAGCTTTTCGCCCACAGCAATCGTCATCTCATCTCTCCTGCTAGTTTCGATTGCCCATGCAATCATATGGCGGCACTATAGGGTTGGCAGATGACAAGACAAGGCCGTCAGCAGGGCGTAGAGACGCCTGAAGCGGTCTCGCCAGGCCCGTTATTCGGTGGAATATGCGCCTATTCGAAGGCGAGCGAAGTTTCCATGGCGCGCTTGCCGGCAAGCACCAGAATACCCCAGCGTTTGCCGCTCATATCATAGCCTTTCGGCAGCCTGCCGACCGGCATTTCCAGAGAATAGCTGTCGTCGATGCGCTCGCCCTTGCTGTCGTCGAACAGCACATGCCCTTCCGGACCGGTAACGATCACCTGGGGTTTCTTTGGCGCGTTTTTCGGAAGTTGCAGCCGCAGACGCAGCGTGTCGCCATCTGCAGAGACGGAATAATGCGTCACGGCAAAATCGTCGGACGGATGCTCCGGCAGCTTCGCCTCCGCGTCATTGATAATCATCGCCTCCGCAAAGGAGGTACCTTCACCGGCCTTGAGCGCCAGATTGAAATCGGCCTGGAACGGGATGCAGATATTGCGGCAGATGCCGATAAAGGCAGATGCGGTGATCGAAGATGGCTGATTAAGGATTTTTACCGAAAGCTCGAAAGGAAAACTCACCGCCGTGTCGTAACCGACGTCGCGAACATCACCGTTGTCGAACCGCCGTGGCACCGGATAGGACATCTTGCTCAGGCTGACGCCGGAAGTGTCTGAAAATGAAATATGTGGCGGTATGCCTGCATCGCCCGGCTCCCGCCAATAGGTTATCCAGCCGGCCTTGGGCTCGATCTGAAGCGCGCCGCGCACTGTGCCTCGGGCATCAGGTGCCAGAGCGACAATCCTCATGCGACCACCTTCATTGCTGATCCAGTCAGTCGTTTCGGCCCGCACGGCTGCCGGCATGACGGCAGAGGCAAGCAGAAGCGAGGCAGCAACGGAAAGGTGGCGGACGGTGAAAGCGGTCGAGATCATGAAAATCGATTTATCCCAGCAATACCTTGGTCGCCAGCCACGTCTCACGAAAACCGATCATTTTCGGTTGAATGATATCGTCGACTGCCCCATGTTGCTCCGAAGGGTCGCCTGATGCGGCTGCCGCCACACGGCGCTTTAACGGCACACGGGAGGCTCGATTGGGAATTTCGGCACTGAAAGACAAGCGTGAACGCGGTTTTCTCGACGGCCAGTTCCTGATTGCCATGCCTGGTGTTCAGGACGGCAATTTCACTCGCAGTGTGGTCTATATCTGCGCCCATTCGCCAGCCGGCGCCATGGGCTTCATCATCAACAGACTGCAGGACCTATCGTTTCCCGACGTGCTCCAACACCTCAAGCTTGTCGAGGAACCGCATACGGGGTTCCTGTCCGAACAGGCGCGTTATTTCCCGGTTCTTTGTGGCGGCCCTGTCGAAACCGGCAGGGGCTTCGTTCTGCATTCAGATGATTTTGCAAGTGAGTCTTCCATTCCCGTTAGTGACGATATCTCGTTGACCGCGACGCTGGATATCTTGAGAGCGATCGCTCAAGGCAAAGGGCCAAGACGCGCCACCCTTTTGCTCGGTTATGCCGGCTGGGGTCCGGGCCAGCTTGAAGCTGAAGTGAGCAATAACGGCTGGCTCAATTGTGCGCCTCAGGACGATATAATTT
This sequence comes from Hyphomicrobiales bacterium, assembly GCA_900466875.1. Taxonomy (GTDB): domain Bacteria; phylum Pseudomonadota; class Alphaproteobacteria; order Rhizobiales; family Rhizobiaceae; genus Neorhizobium. The sequence goes on from UBNQ01000024.1 coordinate 78,689, forward strand.
TCGATCCGGCTGTCGATACCAAGTATGAGCGCGCGCTCGCCAGCATGGGCGTCAGTCCAGAAATGCTGTCCACGGAAGCGGGCCACGCCTGAGCAGTTTCGGTGGAACGATATCCAATCCTCGGAGTTCTATTGTCGCAAGGCGCAGATAGCGTCGCAAGAGATAAAGGAGAACCAGGATGGGTAGCACCAGCGATAAAATGGCAGGCAAGGGCAATGAAGTTGCCGGCAAGGTCAAGCAGGCCGCGGGCGACCTGACCGATAACCCGAAGCTGAAGGCCAAGGGTAATGCCCAGGAAGCCAAGGGCCATGCTCAGCAGGCTAAGGGCAAGATCAAGGAAGCCGGCAAGGATTTCGTTGATCGCCTCTAATAGCGGGACCTGACCAACTCCCGGGAAATACCGGATCTTTCGAGGTCCGAAGATGATCTCCAGTCATTTGAGAAACCTGTTTCGGCCATGCCGGAGCAGGTTTTCTCTATGTTCCTTCCTCCTTTAACGCGGACCAGCCCATGCGCCTTTTCGATTGCGATCATTGTGGACAGCCCATTCATTTCGATAACCGCGACTGCATGAACTGCGGTTCTCATCTGGCCTTCGTGCCGGATACCATAGCCATGCACGCACTCCGGCCGGTGGAGGGCGAAGACGCATGGTCTCTGATCGCGAGGCCGCAACACAACGTCCGGCTCTGCGCCAATGCCGGCATGGATATCTGCAACTGGACGGTTTTCGCGGATGATCCCAATCCGTTCTGCCCGGCCTGCCGTCATAACCGACTGGTGCCGGATGCTTCCACCGAGGATGGCCTCAGGCAATGGCGGCGCATCAGTCAGGCGCAGCGTCATCTTTTCTATTCCATGCTGAAATGGAACCTGCCGCGCATCAATCGCGACGAGGACCCGGTGGGCGGTCTCGTCTTCGATTTTCTCGTCGATGAGATCCAGCCCGACGGCACCACGAAGCCTGCCATGACCGGCCATGAGAGCGGCTTGATCGCCATTCGCGCGGCCGAGGCCGATGACGACACCCGCGAGCAGATCCGCGTGTCGATGAACGAGCCTTACCGCACCATGCTCGGCCATTTCCGCCACGAGACCGGCCATTATATCTGGGACAAGATGGTGCGTGACGGCGGCAAGCTGGATGAATTCCGTGCGGTCTTCGGCGACGAGACCGTAGATTACGGCGAGGCGCTGAACCGCAATTACGAGCAAGGGCCGCCGCCGAACTGGCAGGAATTTTTCATCTCCACCTATGCCAGTTCGCATCCATGGGAAGATTTCGCCGAAAGCTTCGCCCACTATATCCATATCGTCGATACGCTGGAGACCGCGCGTGCCTATGGCATGTCGACTGATCCTCGCCGACATGAAGAATTATCCGCAGAAGTGGATTTCGCCCCCTACAGGGCTGGCAGCGCGGAACAGCTCGTCTCCGCGTGGATCCCCTTCAGCCTTGCAATGAACGGCATCCACCGCTCGATGGGTGTTCCGGACCTCTACCCGTTCATCCTGACACCTGCCGTAACCGCAAAGCTGCAATTCGTGCATGATCTGGTGTTGAGGCGGTAGCGACAAACTCCTCTTCCCTGTGCTTGTCACAGGGAAGAGGAGTTAGGCCCGTTTCGTCAGCGGAAACCGCTCCTTCAGCAGCCGCTGCATCGCTTCGCTGGTCGCCGGGGGGCCGAAAAGGTAGCTCTGGCCGAAATGGCAGCCCATCTTGGCAAGTTCCATCGCATCTTCATCCGTCTGGATGCCCTCCGCCACAACCGCCATTTCCAGTCCTCGCGCCATGGCGATCACGGAGCGAAGCAGGATCATGCCCTTTTCGCCCGTGTCTCCGACAAGCGTCTTGTCGAGCTTGATCATGTCGAACGGGAACTGCGTCAGATAGGAAAGCGAGGAATACCCGGTGCCGAAATCATCGAGCGCCAGGCTGATGCCGGTTTCCTTAAGTTTTGCGAGGATCAGCCGGGCCTGTTCCGGGTTCTCCATCATCAGCGACTCGGTGAGTTCCAGCTTCAACTGGTGCGGGTTGACCTGTGTCTTGGAGACAAGTGCCCTGACGTCGTTATAGAGGTCCGCATTAAGCAACTGCGCGCTCGACAGGTTGACCGAAACGAAGATCGGCACTTCACCCGTCTGTTCCTGCCAGGAGACCAGATCGGTGGCCGCACGTTCCATGGCGAACACCCCGAGCGGGCCGATAAGATCCGACATTTCCGCGATCGGGATGAATTCTGCAGGCGGAATGCTGCCGCGCTTGGGATGTTCCCAGCGCATCAGCGCCTCGAAGCCGGCGATCTCGCCATCCTTCAGCGAGATGATCGGCTGATAGGCAAGCGACAGTTCCTTGCGCTCGAGCGCCCGGCGAAGATCGGTTTCGATCTGCAGCCGGTCGGTGCCGGAGGTGCGGAAGATCGGCCGGAACGGTTCCACCTTGTTGCCGCCGCCGCGCTTGGCCCGGTACATGGCCAGTTCCGCATCGGCCAGGAGTCCGGCAGCGCTTTCCTGCTGGTCTACGAAAGAAGCCAGGCCGATCGAAGCCGTCAGCACGATCTCACGGTTGGCATAGTTGATCGGCACCATGATCGCCTGCGACACAGCTTCGGCGAAATCGGCAATCTTGGCCGGATCGCGTTCGGAAACGAGGATAAGGCCAAATTGGTCACCGGCAAGCCGCGCCAGCGTATCCTGCGGCTTCATCAGGCGCCGCAAACGCCGGGTAATCGCGATCAGCATGTTGTCGCCGGCCGCTATCCCCAGACTGTCATTCACCTGCTTGTAACGATCGAGATCGATCGCCATCACGGTCGGGCGCACCGTGTCGCCGCTGGCGGCCAATGTCAGGACGCCCTGCAGGCGGTCAAGGAAGATTTGCCGGTTCGGCAGGCCTGTCAGGTTGTCATGCAACGCATCCTGAAGCAGCCGTTCGACCGAATTCTTCTGTTCCGTGACATCGATTATGATGCCTACGCAGCGGATGATCTCGCCGTTGGAACCGAGCACCGGCCGGGCGCGGATCTGCAGCCAGTGAAAATGACCATCCTCGGCGCGGATGCGGAATTCGTGATGAAGGCGACCGCGACGATGTTCGAGAAGCACGTCGAGCGTGGCGCGAAAACGGTCGCGATCGTCGGGGTGAAGACGCGGAACCCAATTGCGGACCGGCCCATGCATGGCACCAGTCTCTAGTCCGAGACGGCCGGAAATATCCGGTGTGGTGACCACTCGGTCACGCGCCACATCCCAGTCCCAGACGGTATCGCCCGAACCTGTGAGCGCCAGCGACTGACGTTCGAGATCGGAGAACAGGCCCTGCTGATAGGCGCCACCGGCGAAGGCGTGCTGCATCACGGTAAAGCCAATCAGAAGCACGATCAGAACCAGACCCCCGCCGAGCGCCGGCTGGATAATGTCGTTGTCGAGCTGTCCCGTTACCGTCAGCCAGCTGCCGAACAGCCAGACTAGGATCAGAGTCCAGGTCGGCACCAGCAGGATCGCGCGGTCGTAGCGGTTGAAGCCGAGATAGATGATCAGCAGGATGCCGACCGTACCGGTCAGCGCAAAGGAAAGCCGGGCAATACCCGCCGCAACCGACGGATCATAGATCGCCACGCCGCCGAGCAGGACGAGGCCGACGACCCAGGCAAGCGTCGCGTAGCCGAGATGCACGTGCCAGCGGTTGAGGTTGAGGTAGGTGAACAGGAAGATCACGAGCGAAGAGGCGAGCGCCACTTCCGCGCCCGCACGCCATATACGCTGGTCGCTGGAGGTGATCGTGATCAGCTTGTCGAGGAAGCCGAAGTCGACGCAGATATAGGCAAGTACTGCCCAGGCAAGCGCCGCAGCCGCCGGCAGCATCGATGTTCCCTTGACGACGAAAAGGATTGTCAGGAACACGGCCAGAAGGCCGGCAATTCCGAGCACGATACCGCGATAGAGCGTGAACGAGTTGACCGTATCCTTGTAGGCATCCGGCTGCCACAGATAGATCTGAGGCAGGGAAGGGCTTGCCAGTTCCGCCACGAAAGTGATCGTCGAACCCGGATTGAGGGTGATGCGAAAGACGTCCGCGTCGGGGCTTGGAAGGCGGTCGAGCGAAAACCCTTCAGACGGCGTGATCGCAATGATGCGCTGCGAGCCGAGGTCCGGCCAGAACACCTTGGAGCCGACGAGACGGAAATGCGGCGCGACGATAACGCGCTCAAGCTGCTCTTCCGACACATTGGAAAGCGCAAAGACGGCCCAGTCGCCCTGATGGCCGGGATTACTGGATCTGACCTCGATACGCCGCCGGATGCCGTCGCCGCCTGCAGCGGTGGAAACCTGGAAGGCTTCGCCCTGATTGGCATAGATGTCGGTGGTGGCGGTCAGATCGAGCGCGGTGTCGTCACGGGAAATTTTTACCGGCTCGGCGGCTCGCGCACCGGCAAGCCCGAACGCCAGAAAGGCGACGATTGTCAGCAGCAGGAATTTCAGGCCGAAGGCCCGATACGCAAAACTAAAACGCATACCGTCGATCATGGCCCGACCATTTTCCCGAACTCGCCGTCTTCCGGCAACCGGGAAAACATCATGTGGTCACGCCACTCGCCGTTTATCTTGAGATATTTCCGCAAAAGACCTTCCCGCTCGAAGCCGGCTTTTTCGAGTAGCCGGATGCTCTTCCAATTGTCCGGAATACAGGCTGCCTCGATCCGGTGCAACTGAAGTCCGCCATAGATATAGGGGATTGCCACTCTCAATGCGGCCAACATATGGCCTTGGCCCGCATGTTTTTCACCCATCCAGTATCCGACCATGCAGCTTTGCGCGGCGCCGCGGCGGATATAGCCGATGGTCAGCCCTCCAAGCAGGGTCATGTCGTCCCCTCGAAAAAGCAGCATCGGCATGGCGAGACCCGTTGCATATTCCTGCTGCGCACGCAGCACGCGGGCCCGGAACGAACTCTCCGTCAGCTCATCCGCACGCCATGTCGGCTCCCATGGCTGCAGGAAGCTGCGGCTTTCCGAACGCAACCTGTACCAGGTCTTGTAGTCGGAATTTTGTGGAAGCCTCAGCACATGGTGAGGCCCGGATAGTTCCGGCGTGTCCGGGTGACGGGATAGGAACCGGAACACCGATCGACCCATTTCGCTTCGGGGCCTCTGTTCAGCTGGCCGCTTTCGCCGAAACGACCGGGGATGAAAGCGCCGCCGCGATGTCTGACATCGGGGCAAGCTTTTCGATCGGTCCGACGGCGGAAAGTGTCGGTACGGTGTCGAAGAACAGACGTCCGGCAAGGTCGGTGAGACGCTGGGTGGTAATCCCTTCCAGGCGTTGCATCATTTCCTCGTTCGGAATGGATCGGCCGTAAAGCATCATCTGACGAGCGATCTGGCCGGCACGGGCGGCGGGGCTTTCCTGCCCCATCAGGAGCTGTGCGCGGATCTGCGCCCGGGCACGATCGATTTCCACCTGATGGATCGTGTCTGCCGCCTTGTGTAATTCGTCGATAATGACAGGGATGAGCTTCGGCAGGTCGTCGGCGCCGGTCGCGGCATGGATGCCGAAAATGCCGGTGTCGGAAAAGCCCCAATGGAAGGCATAGACCGAATAACACAGGCCGCGATGCTCGCGCACTTCCTGGAACAGGCGGGAGGACATGCCGCCGCCGAGGATATTGGCGAGAATCTGCGAACAGTAGAAGTCGCGCATGTGATAGGCCTTGCCCTCGAAACCGAGCAGGACCTGGGTATCCATGAGATCGCGTTCTTCGCGCACATCGCCGCCGATATAGCGCGCGGCATCGAAAACCGGCGGAGCGCTCGGCGAGGTCGGAAGACTGGCGAACCGCTCCTCGACCTGCTTACAGAAAGTCTGGTGATCGACTGCGCCGGCGGCAACGACGAACATCCGGTCGGTCGTATAGTTGCGCGAAAGATAACCGCGAATCTGGGTCGGCGTGAAGCTTTTTACCCGTTCCGGCGTGCCAAGGATGGCGCGGCCGATCGTCTGACCGCGATAGGCGACTTCGGAAAACTTGTCGAAGACAACATCATCGGGCGTGTCGTTGGCAGCGCCGATCTCCTGAAGGATGACGTGCTTTTCGCGCCGCAGTTCCTCTTCGTCGAATTCCGACTCCGTCAGAATGTCGGCAAGGATATCGACCGCCAGCGGCACATGGTCCTTTAGAACCCGCGCGTAGTAGGAGGTTGTCTCGGTCGAGGTCGCGGCATTGAGTTCGCCGCCGACATCCTCGATCTGCTCGGCAATGTCGCGGGCGCTGCGCCGTGCCGTACCCTTGAAAGCCATATGTTCCAGAAGATGAGCAATGCCATGCTCGTCTTCCGTCTCGTTGCGCGATCCGGACTTGATCCACACACCGAGGGCAACGCTTTCCAGATGCGGCATTGTTTCGGTGACGACGGTCAGCCCGGAGGGGAGCCGGGTAATCTCTACATTCATACTAACGTCCTTGCGGCGCTTGCGTCACTTGGCCCGGGTGTGGCTGCCGATGAAGGTTTCGACGGCTTTCAGTTCCGGTTCAAGGATGTCGAAGCGCTCCTCCCTTTGCATGAGATCAGCGAGCCATGATGGAAGCGCCGGATCAATTCCGCAAGCGGATTTTACCGCAGCCGGGAATTTGGCCGGATGCGCAGTCGATAGCGTGACCATCGGGCTGGACGGCTTTGCGTTCTTTTTCGCAACGAAAACGCCGGTCGCCGTATGCGGATCGAGCAGGTAGCCGGTTGCCGAAAGCGTCTCGCGGATCGTCTGTGCAACCTGTTTTTCCGTGGCGCGACCGGCGCGGAATTCGCGCTTGATCGCCTTCAGCGGCTTGTCCTTGATCTCGAAGGCACCGGACTGTTTGAGCCCATCCATCGAGCGGCGAACGGCGGCATCGTCGCGATCATAGGCTTCGAACAGAAGACGCTCGAAGTTGGACGAGATCTGGATGTCCATGGAGGGAGATGTCGTCGCAGTCACACCCTTCATCTCGTATCGACCGGTCTTCAGCGTTCGCGCCAGGATGTCGTTATCATTGGTTGCGATGACCAGGCGATCGATCGGCAGGCCCATTTTCTTGGCGACATAGCCGGCGAAAATATCGCCGAAATTGCCGGTCGGCACGGTGAACGAGATTTTTCGGTCCGGTCCGCCGAGGGAAACGGCGGCCGTGAAATAATAGACCACCTGCGCCATGATGCGCGCCCAGTTGATGGAGTTCACCCCCGAAAGCTTGACCTTTTCGCGGAAAGCCACGTCATTGAACATTTCTTTCACAAGGTTCTGGCAGTCGTCGAAATTGCCTTTCACAGCAATCGCATGCACGTTCGAAGCCGTCGAGGAGGTCATCTGGCGCTGCTGGACGGGCGAAACCTTTTCATGCGGGAAGAAGATGAAGATATCGGTGCGCTCGCGGCCGGCAAACGCGTCGATCGCAGCCCCGCCCGTATCGCCCGAAGTGGCACCGACGATGGTTGCCCGCTCGTTCCGCTCGGCAAGCACATGGTCCATCAGGCGCGCGAGCAATTGCATCGCCACGTCCTTGAAGGCAAGCGTGGTGCCGTGGAAAAGTTCGAGGATGAAATCGTTCGGGCCGACCTGCACCAGCGGCACCACGGCGGGATGCCCGAAAGTGGCATAGGCTTCGTCGATCATCGCCTTCAGCTTGGTCGGTTCAATCTCGCCATCAACGAAGAGCGAAAGGATTTCAAACGCAACCTCCTGGTAGGATTTGCCGCGCAACGCACGTATCTGCTTTTTCGACAGGGTCGGCCATTTGCGCGGGACATACAGGCCACCGTCTGTTGCAAGACCTGCCATGAGCGCATCACGGAAGCCGAGAGCGGGTGCTGTGCCCCGGGTAGAAATGTATTCCACGACCTTGAATCCCTAATCGATTTTTGTTCCGACCGCTGATATAGACTATCGAAATCGGCGGTGAAAGACCGGAATATGTCGGGTCGGTACCGTATCGGAAACGAGGCTGCAAAGGGTTGAATAACGTGGTTGGCAAGTTCTCTCGCGGTTTTCTGACGTTGTCTTTGGTGGCTGGCTTGAGCAGCTGCAATTCTGCTTCGCAGGGACTGGACCTGAGTTCCAACGCTGCTTCCGCAAATGCGCAGCCGACGCCGGTTGTCGTTCAGGCCTATTGCCCGCAGGTCGTCATGCGCGATCAGGACGCGGTTTATCGGTCGTATGCGCGCGGCGGACAGGATAATCAGGACAAGCTCCTTTACCAGGCCTCGTTCAACGACGCGACGCGCCAATGCACGGCAAACGAAACCACGATGACCATCAATCTCGTCGCCCAAGGCCGTGTCGTGCAGGGGCCGGCCGGTACGCCGGGTTCAGTCACGCTGCCGGTTCTGGTTGAAGTGGTCGATGGCGACAACGTGCTTTATTCGCAGAAGGTCGCTTTCCCCGTCGACATGCCGGTCGGCGGCACGCAGTTCATCTTCTCCAAGGCCGATGTTCAGATTCCGAACGCAGCAGGCGGTGCATCGCGCTTCACCCGCGTCCGTCTCGGCTTCGACAGCGGCCCGGCCAAGAAGCCACGCCGGACCTAATTTCGTCTTCGAGAAAAGAAGAGCATCGGTCGCATCCGCGGCCGACATTAAGGCTCCGTTAACCATAATTCCTTAACTCATATTAGCAGATCATTAAGGGCGCTTCGCCTTTAATAGGGTCTGGGTGAGGTAGGGGATGTCTGCTCCAGCGATCTCGGCGGGCGCGAAACGGCGCCTCAAGCTTTGTACGGCCATCGTCTCGCTGGCCTGGCTGATGCCGGCTGCCGCCTTGGCGCAATCCACCTGGACCGGCTCTTCCGACAACGATTTCTCCAACGGCGCCAACTGGACACCGGCACCGCCAGGTACGACCGGCAACGCTGCGATCGGTTCAGGCGCGCCGACCGTCTCGACGGATGCGACCGTCGACACGGTCGATGTGTCGGGTGGCACGCTGCATGTCGATGCCAATCTTTCTGCTGCCGGCGGCACCAATCTTTCGGGAACGGGACGGCTTGAAATCTCGACCGGCGGCAGACTTGCCTCCGATGTCGAGATGACAGGCGGCAACATCGCCAATTCCGGCACGCTCGATGGCGACCTGCACATGTCTGCCGGCGAAACCGTCAATGACGGCACGATCGGCGGCAGGGCGACGATCGATGACGGCAAGCTCACCAACAATTTCGCCGTCACGGACGTGGACGTGTCTGCCGCCGCCGAGTTCGTCAACAATTCGGGTGCGACGGCTGGAGCCGTCTCCAATGCCGGTACGGCCTCGAATGCGGGTACGGTCACCGCACTGACCAATACCGGCGGCTCCTTTACAAACAACGGCGGCGGCAGGATCACGGGCGATACCAACGTCATCGGCGGAACGGTGACCAACAATTTCGTCGTCACCTATGTGGATGTCGCGGCGGCCGCGATCTTCGTCAACAATTCTGGCGCCACTGCCGGAAGTGTTGCCAACGCCGGCAACTCTTCAAACGCTGGCACGGTCGCTTCGCTGACCAACACCGGCGGCACCTTCACCAACAATGACGGCGGCACGATCACGGGTGATACGGTGATTGCCGGCGGTACGGTGACCAATAATTTCGTCGTCACCGATGTCGACGTGATGGCCGCAGCAATTTTCGTCAACAACACGGGTGCCGTGGCAGGGGAGGTCACCAATGCCGGTACGGCCTCGAATGCCGGTACTATCGCCTCACTCACGAATAGCAGCGGTACCTTCACCAACAACGGCGGCGGCAGAATCACGGGCGATACGACGGTTTCCGGCGGCACGGTGGTCAACAACTTCGTCGTCACCGATGTCGATGTCGCGGCGGCCGCCAGTTTCGTCAACAATACCGGCGCGATGGCCGGCGATATCACCAATGCCGGCACGGTCTCCAACGCGGGTACGATCGCCTCGCTCACCAATAGCGGCGGCACCTTCATCAACAATGACGGCGCGACGATCACCGGCAACGCGACGGTCGTCGGCGGCACATTGATCAACGACGGGACCGTTGGCGGCGCAATCGATATCGGTGCGGATGGAACGCTCGCCGGCTCGGGGGCGATCGGCGGGCTGACAGTCGGTTCCGGCGGCACTTTCGCGCCGGGCCCCGGCATCGCGACCGTTGCTGTGAACGGTAATGTCGCGTTCGAAGAAGGCTCCACCTATCAGGTCGAAACCGATGCATCCGGTCTGTCCGACCGGCTCGATGCCGCCGGAACCGTGACGATTGACGGCGGCACGGTCGAAGTTCTGGCGGGTGCGGGAACCTATTCTTCTGGAACCACCTACACGATTCTCACCGGCGACAGGGTTACCGGCGAGTTCGATGAGGTCAACTCCGACCTGGCCTTCCTGTCCCCGATCCTGACCTATGATCCAACCTCGATCACGCTCGGCCTTTACCGCAACGACGTCGATTTCGCCGATGTGGCGGAGACCCGGAATACCCGGGCGACGGCAGAGGCAATCCAGTCCCTCGGCACTGCCAACTCCGTCTTCCTCGGCGTGCTGCCGCTGAACGCTGCCGGAGCCCGCGATGCCTTCTCGCAACTGAGCGGCGAATTGCACGCCTCGCTGAAAAGCCAGCTGCTGCAACAGGCGGGCCTTGCCCGCGAGGCGGTGATCGACCGGATCAACGGCGATGTGCCCGTGCAGGAGATCGAAGGCGGCGCAAGCCTATGGATGACCGGCATAGCCACAACCGACCATTTCGACAGCGACGGCAATGCCGCGGCCATGAACGGCCATGCGGCGGGCCTGTTCGCCGGTATCGATGGTGACATCTCGCAACATTGGCGCATCGGCGGCCTGTTCGGGTACACGAATGCGTCTGCGGGCAAAGATGCCGATTGGGACAGCTACAGCGCCGGCCTTTATGCCGCCGCCGAATGGGGCAAGCTCGACTTCACCACGGGTGCGATCTATTCCAAGAACGATATTTCCACCGAACGGGACATCGCTTTCGGCGCGTTCGACAATCGGCTCGAAGCCGATTATCAGAGCGCGACACGGCAGGTCTTTGCCGACGTTAGCTGGCGCGAGAAGCTCGGAGCCGTCACGCTCGAACCCTTCGCCAACCTCGCCTATATCAATCTCGACACCGATGGTTTTGGTGAAAGTGGCGGTGCCTCGGCACTTTCGGGGAACAGCGGCACGGATGACGTGACGCTGACGACCCTTGGTCTCAGATGGTCGGCCGAAGTCGGCAATATGGATCGGCCTGCGACGTTTTCCGGCATGCTGGGCTGGCGTCACGCAATCGGTGACCTGACGCCATCCTCACGCTTCGCCTTTTCATCCGGCAGCCCGTTCGTGATCGAGGGCGTTTCCTTGCCGCGCGATACGGCAGTGCTGGAGGCCTCGCTTTCCGCACAGATTGCGAAGACAGCACGGGTCAAGCTCAGCTATTCGGGCGAATTCGCCCATTCCTTTGCCGCCCATGCGGCAAAGGCCAGTCTCGTCGTCGATTTTTGAGAATCAGATCGCGTCGGCCCATTCGCCGAGGGCGGCGACCACGGCCGGCAGGTCCTGCATGCGCGAGATCACCGTCTCTGCACCGGCATCGGTCAGACGGTCCGCATGGCTCGGATAGGTGTGCGATGCGCCGGTAAAGCCGACGACCCGCATGCCGGCAGCCTTGGCGCCATGAATGCCATGAGTGGAATCTTCGATCACCAGGCAGCGCGACGGATCGACGCCGAACTGCTGTGCACCGTGCAGAAAGATATCCGGCTTCGGCTTTACCCGATCCGGCCCGAGATCTTTTGCCGAATAGATATGCGGCGCAAAATAAGGCTTCAGCCCCACCTTGGTCAGCATCATGTCCAGCCGCGCGCTGGAGGAATTGGAGCAGATGCAGCGCTGCGTGGTCAGACGGGCCAGCGCGAATTTCACGCCCTCGATGATCTTCACGTCCCGTTCCAGCCGGGCATCAAGAAGCTTTTCCGACTTGTCGAGCAACGAGGCCGAAAGCGGAATATCGGCTTCCTTCTCGATGGCAAGCAGGATGTTCTTCCAGGTCATGCCGGCAAAGCGCTCACCCATTTCCTCGACGCTGATCGGGTAACCGGCTTCTGTCAGCAGCTGTGATTCCACTTTTGCTGCAATGATTTCGGAATCGACGAGCACGCCGTCGCAATCGAAGAGGATGAGATCGAAGCCACTCATGATGGATACCCTATTAAGACGTCAGCCGCCTTCTAACGGATGGATGGACGAAGCTCAACCGGTCCGGCCGCATGGCTGGGTCAAGCGAAGCGGGAGGCTATGCCGCTTCGAGCAATTTCAGTGAAAATGGGAACCAGTTTTGGGTCTGGAATTGCGAAAAAGGGATGGGCAAATCCGTTTTCAAAAGAAAGAGGCTCAAGAGGCAAGGGGAAACTGTAGCAGGAATTGCCGTTCCCCTTCGGCCGAAAAAAGCACAGCGCGGCTTCCCTCGCTGCGGCGCGCCCAGCCCTTGTCGAACATGTGGGCAAGAAGCGCCTTGCCGAGCTGACCTGCCAGATGCGACCGGCGCTCGCTCCAGTCGAGGCAGGATTTGCATAAGGGGCGGCGGCTTGAGGCAAGGCTGGAGAGGTCGATGCCGAATGCCGTGAGTTGGTCGCGACCTTTTGCCGTCACCAAAAGGTTTTCGCCATCCGACGCGATTTCGCCATGGCAGATAAAGCTGTCGAGCATCCTCACCCCGAAATCGCCGGCGAGGTGATCGTAACAGACACGCGCCTTTCGCAGCGCCGGATCTTTCGGTCCAGGCCTATAGCGTAAGTGTCCGCGGCTCGAGGCAAATCCCATTATCGTTTCGATCAGCCGGGCAGCCGCCTCGTCGGCCAGCGCAAAATAACGGTGACGCCCCTGCTTGCGCTGCGCCAGCAACCCACCGGCCTCGAGCTTGGAAAGATGCGAACTCGCCGTCTGCAGCGTGATGCCGCCGATGGCTGCAAGCTCCGTCGCCGTCAGCGCCCGCCCACCGGTGAGCGCCGCCAGCATGTTGGCGCGGGCGGGATCGCCGATCAGCGAGGCGATCTGTGCAATGTCTGGACCTTCGTTCATGCACCACCTTCTAGCATGTTTTTCCCATCCATACTTCGATCGCTATCGAAGCATCCTTGTCCGCCGGCATGGCAAAACGACCTCGCCACGAGGAAACAGACCAAAGGAAATGCCATGATCACCTGCTTCATCCGTTACGAGATCGATCCGTTCAAACGCGACCGGTTCGAGCAATATGCCCGTGCATGGGGCCAGTCGATTCCACGCAACGGCGCCGACCTGATCGGTTACTTCGGTCCGCATGAGGGATCCGCCACAACCGCTTATGGCGTCTACAACATCGAAAACCTCGCGGCTTACGAAGCCTATCGCGCCCGGCTCGCTGTCGATCCGCTGGGCAAGGAGAATTACGAGTTCGCCAAGCGCGAACGTTTCATCCTCAAGGAAGATCGCATCTTTTTGAAAAACATGTCCCTGCCGCACGGCGCGCCGATGAAGGGGAGATAGAGCGATGATTGCCGTCATCTTCGAAGTCGTGCCCTATATGGGCGAACGCCACCGTTATCTCGATCTGGCCGGCGACCTGCGCACTGAGCTGGAAAAGATCGATGGGTTCATTTCCATCGAACGATTCGAAAGCCTCACCCTGCGCGGCAAGCTTCTGTCGCTTTCTTTCTGGAGGGACGAGGAGGCAGTTCGTCAATGGAGAAATCTGGAGGCGCATCGGGCAGCACAAGCCGCCGGCCGCAATGGTATCTTCGCCGATTACCGCCTGCGCATTGGTCATGTCCTGCGTGACTATGGCATGTTCGAACGGGACGAAGCGCCGGCCGACAGCCGTCAGATGCATACCGCATAACCTGCTTCAGACGGTGTAGCGTGCCTCGGCAAGGTCGATTTCGCGGATAAGCTTGCGGGAAATCTCCTCGGACACCTTCCGGGCGCGGCTCAGACGAAAGACCTCGTCGCGCTCGGCACGCAGTGCGGCGAGGCGCAGTCGCCTATCGACCTCTTCCATTCGCCGAACCTCTTCCGCCTCGTCGCCGACCTTGGACCGCCCGTCGATGCGCTGCCGGTAAAGTTCCATCAGTCGCGTGCCGACTTCACCGTAGAGATCGGCATCGGTGCGACCCTCGCTCATGGCGTGCTGCAATTTTTCGATCATCCGGATCGCGGCTTCCGCCGAGGCGATCCGGGCTGCATCCTCTTCCTGGTGATGGTTCGGCTCGGGTGGCAGTTCGAGATCCTTGAGCAGGAAGGGCAGGCCGACGCTTGCCGCGATCAGCGAGAAGATGATCACGCCGGCGGCAAGAAAGATAGCGAGATCGCGGGCCGGGAAGGGGGTGATCCCGTCGTCGAGGAAGAGTGGCAACGTTAGGATACCGGCAAGCGTTATGGCACCACGAACACCGGCAAGCGAGGTCGCGACCAGCAGCTTCCAGTGGGGTTTGCGGATTTCTTGCCCACGGCGAGCGGCACGAAACAGGGTAAAGTGCAGCGACACCCACACCCAGGCGAAACGAAGGGCTGCAAGCGCTGCGTTGATGGCGATCACGTAACCGATCAGCCAGATCGGATCGACATGCCCGGTCTCGGTGACGACGCGTGCCGCACCGGAAACGATGCCGGGCAGCTGCTCGCCGAGCAGCACGAATATGATGCCGTTCAGCGCGAACTGCACCGTGTCCCACACTGCATTGCGCCGCACGCGGGTAATGCCGAGCGCCTTGCCCCTCAGTTCCGCATAACTCATGGTGATGCCGGCGGCGACTGCGGCTAGAATGCCCGAACAATGCAGGTGTTCTGCGACCAGATAGGCACCGAAGGGAATGAGAAGGCTGATCAGGATCTGGGCACCCGGATCTTCGCCGAGCTTGCGGGAGACGATGTCCTTTACCCGAACCACCAGCCACGTCACACCGAAGCCGATCGCGATGCCGCCAATTGCGACCCACAGGAAGGTGCCGACCGCATCGGTGAGCGAGAATGTGCCCGTGACCACCGCCGCAACAGCAAACCGCATGCAGACAAGGCCGGATGCATCGTTGAGCAGCGATTCGCCTTCGAGAATATGCATCAGCCGAGGCGGGATCGGCACCCGCGCGGCAATTGCCGAGACCGCGACCGGGTCAGTCGGCGAAACGATGGCAGCAAGCGCAAAGGCGACGGCAAGCGGCATGGCCGGGATCATCCAGTGGATCAAAAGCCCGACGCCGACGACCGTGAAGACCACAAGTCCGAGAGCCAGCTCCAGAATCACGCCCTTGTCGCGAAACAGACCTTCCTTGGGAATGCGCCAGCCATCGAGAAACAGAAGCGGCGGCAGAAACAGCAGGAAGAAGATATCCGGTTCCAGCACCACGCCGTCGCCGGTAATCCCGGTAATAGCAGCCCCGAATGCGATCTGGATCAATGGCAGCGGGATGGGAAGCGGCAGGACCCTGGAGAGCGTACCACTCAGGATGACGGCAAGCAGCAGGACCAGAGCTATCGTGATGCTTTCCATGGCGTTCCAACTCCTTCATTCCCGATCAGCGCCCTGAATAGGAAAGCGGGGCCGGGGAGGCAAGGCGGCAAACTCAGCCTTGGGACGATCCTGCTGAAATCGCCGCAGTCGAGGCCGGCCATGCGGAAAGCGCCTGCTCGGCAACCAACGCCAGTGTCTCGCGGCTGAAGCCTGCCTTGGCCTGCACTGCCATGCCGTGAAGGACTGCCATCAGATAGGCCGCAAGCGCCTCCGGCTTGGCGGTCTCGGGCAGATCGCCTTCGGCCTTTGCCCGCTCCAGCCGCTCGCGAAACAGCGCTTCACCGCGTGCACGAACATCGATCAGCAGCTGCCGCACAGGTTCCGAACTATCCGATCCGGCAAGCAGGCCGGTAATATTGAAGCACCCGGTATGTTTCGGATAACGGGTGTTGAGATCGATCGCGCTGTAAAGCATGTGCGCGGCTACCTCTCGCGAAGTCGGCTTCTGTAGCGCATCCGGAACATAGTCCAGATATCTCTCGTAATACCAATCGAGCGCATGACTGAACAGCGCCTCCTTGTTGCCGAAGGCGGAATAGAGCGCAGGCCGCTCCACCCCGGTGGCCTCGGTGAGGTCGGCATAGGACGCTCCCTCGTAGCCCTTGCTCCAGAAGACGCACAAAGCCGCATCCAGCGCCTTTTCCACGTCGAATTCGCGATGACGTCCCATTCGATCAGCCCGGAAATATTTTCATAACGAGCGTTATTAAACCGCTTGACGGTCTGCGTCAAATTTCATACCGATCGTTATCGTAATGATCATTACGTAAATAAATCCGGCTTTCCGTCTTCTGGAAATGCCTCGGCTCTTATGGAAAGGTTACCCATGTCGAAGATCTTGAAGGGCAAGGTTGCCCTCGTTACCGGCGGCTCTCGCGGACTTGGCGCTGTGACGGCGGAAGCGCTGGCTGAACAGGGCGCCGACGTCGCAATCAGCTACGTTGCCTCCGCTGAAAAGGCAGAAGCTCTGGTCGAAAAGCTGAAGGCGAAGGGCGTTCGCGCTCTCGCGCTCCGCAGCGATCAGGCAGATATGTCGGCCGCCAAACCGTTGATCGACAAGGTTGTCGCGTATTTCGGCAGGCTCGATATCCTCATCAACAATGCGGCGATTGCCGTACAGGGCAAGCCTGTCGACGATCCCGCCCTCGATACCGTCAATCTCGATCGCCAGTGGCAGGTCAATGTCATGGGATCGGTTGCTGTAACCCGCGCGGCTGCGCCGGTTCTGTCGGATGGCGGGCGGATCATCTTCATCGGCTCGTTGCTGGGCACACGCGTGCCGTTTCCGGGTGCCGCCGATTATGCAGGCAGCAAGTCGGCGCTTATCGGTTATGCCAAGGGTGTTGCTCGCGATCTTGGCGGACGAAACATCACGGTCAATGTCGTCCAGCCCGGCGTGATGCCAACCGATATGTCCGTGGAGGTTCTGGGGGACGAAGTGCCTGAAGCAATGTTAAACATGCATCCTATCCGCCGCATCGCGACGCTTGAGGAAGTCTCCGCCCTCGTCACCCATCTGGCCGGACCGAACGGCGGATACATGACCGGCGGTGTCATCGACATCGCGGGAGGCTTTGGGATCTGACAACTTTCGCTGGCTTTCGACCGGCGCTCGAAGGAGCGCCGGTCAGGCCACCTTAATCTCGCCACAGCATTAGGATCATAGCCCTTCAACCTGCAGCCGCCTGTTGTCGAAAGAAATTGAGTGCCCGAAATTCCGTCATCCGCTCGCGTAAAAAAGCGCGTTGTTCTGCATTTTCCAGGCTTTGAACCGTTGGACGCGGAAAGGCATCGGGTGCGTTATGAACGGGCGATGCAGAAGACCGCGGGACTCTGGAGGCTGAGCGCCGAGGTTGGTGCCTTGCGCCAGGAGGGCGGCCAGCCGCATTTCGATATAGAGACCGGCCGCACCGGAGAGACCTGGCAGACATCGAGCCGTTTCTTCGTCTTCGATCACGGCGCGATCGTCGATCATCTGGCCGCTCGGCCGCTCGCCACGCGACTTATCGAAGGCTTCCGAAGTGCCGCAGCCGTTGTGCTGGAAGGCGGTGCTTTCGGCTATTTCCGTCATGCCTGGCGTTTCGGCCTGTTCTTCATCTTTCCCTTCCTTCTCGTGGTCCTGGGCATGGCGATTAGCCTGACGGTTGCGACCTATCCATTGTGGCTGGGCCTCGGGCTGTGGCAGCTGCCGATCGGGATCGCCCTCGGCTACCTATTTTTCGTCAAGCTGTTCATTCCGTGGTCGGATCGGTTCCATACCCTGCATTTATTTTCAGATTGGGAAATGGCCGTTGCGGTGGCACGTCTGGATGATACCGCGATCAACGACTGGATTGAGGCTTCCGCGCAATCGGCAAGGCAGGCATTTGCACAGCAGGCCGATGAATATGTCGTCAGCTCCCACAGCATGGGATCCAGCATGGCTGTCCACACGATCGGCCTGCTGCTCGAGCGGGAGCCTGATCTCCTCGATGGCAAGCGCGTCGTATTCGTAACCCTCGGCGGAGCCACGCTTCAATGCGCATTGCTGCGCTCGGCCAGCGTTCTGCGCGCCCGGGTGGGCGCGATCGCCCGGGCAAAAGCTGTCGTCTGGCTCGAAGTCCAGTGCCTCACCGACATCATCAGCTTCTACAAATCCTCGGTGACGGCTCTGACCGGAAACCCGGATGCGCCCCAACCGAAGCTTGTCTTTCTACGCATCCGCAAAATGCTATCGGCCGAGCGTTACCGGAAGATCAAGCTGGATTTCCTGCGCGTGCACCGCCAATATGTGCTGGCTTCCGACCTGCGCAGCAACTTCGATTTCGGCCTGATGACGGCCGGGCCGTTTCCGGCGGCATCCTTCGACAGTTTTTCCGTTGACCGTGCGCCCGAGGCAGAGATCGGCTATTCCGAGGCGGCAGCCGAACACAAGAACGGTTTTTAGATCGACCGGCGTCAGCGGCAGTCGGCAGTCGGCATTCGACCTTTGCCGTAACGGCCATCCAGATTAAACTTTTCCCGAAATAATTCAGCGCCTTCAGGTTTTGGTAACCAGAATGAGTAACCATAACAGTCATTAAATTCGTTTTATGTATAGCGTAGCGAGTGTGAAAATGGCTGCTGTTCTTCCGCTGTCTGACCTGAAGCATCAGGTCCGTCCCGACGCATGGATGAATTCCATCATCAAGGGTGACTGCGTCGCAGCTCTCGAAGCGCTTCCAGATCATTCCGTCGATGCGATCTTCGCCGATCCGCCATACAACCTCCAGCTCGGCGGCACGCTGCACCGCCCGGACCATTCGGTTGTCGATGCCGTCGACGACGAATGGGACCAGTTCGCCTCGTTCGAAATGTACGATGCCTTCACCCGCGCCTGGCTGCTCGCCTGCCGCCGCGTTCTGAAGCCCAATGGCACGATCTGGGTGATCGGCTCCTACCACAATATTTTCCGTGTCGGCGCGATCATGCAGGACCTGAATTTCTGGCTGCTGAACGACATCGTCTGGCGCAAGGTCAACCCGATGCCG
The DNA here is from genome assembly GCA_900466875.1 of Hyphomicrobiales bacterium. Lineage (GTDB taxonomy): Bacteria > Pseudomonadota > Alphaproteobacteria > Rhizobiales > Rhizobiaceae > Neorhizobium. Next base: position 97,724 of record UBNQ01000024.1, read on the forward strand.
AACTTCAAGGGTCGCCGGTTCCAGAACGCCCATGAAACGATGATCTGGGCCAGCCGCGACGCCAAGTCCAAGGGCTACACCTTCAATTACGATGCGCTGAAGGCTTCCAACGACGACGTGCAGATGCGCTCCGACTGGCTGTTCCCGATCTGCTCGGGCGGCGAACGCCTGAAGGGGGATGACGGCAAGAAGGTCCACCCGACCCAGAAGCCGGAAGCGCTGCTGGCCCGTGTCATCATGGCATCTACCAAGCCCGGCGACGTCATTCTCGACCCGTTCTTCGGCTCCGGCACCACAGGTGCAGTAGCCAAGCGCCTCGGCCGCAACTTTGTCGGCATCGAGCGCGAACAGAACTACATCGATGCAGCATCTGCCCGTATCGAAGCTGTGGAGCCGCTCGGCAAGGCGGAACTGACGGTGATGACCGGCAAGAAGGCCGAACCCCGCGTTGCCTTCAACGTATTGATCGAAGCCGGCTTGCTGAGGCCCGGCCAGGTTCTGACCGATGAACGCCGCCGTTACAGCGCCATCATCCGCGCCGACGGAACACTGGCATCCGGTGGTGATGCCGGCTCGATCCACCGATTAGGTGCGAAGGTACAGGGCTTTGATGCTTGCAACGGATGGACCTTCTGGCACTTCGACGACGGCCAGTCCCTGCGTCCCATCGATGAACTCCGCGTCGTCATCCGCAACGATCTCGCCAAGATCGGCTGAACCACCAGCCGCACCCTGACCTTGGGGAGAATCGCGCATTTCCTCTTCCGGTTTTGTACCTCTAGTCCCGGAAGAGGATAATCGGCGCCCGGGTGGCTGTACCCGGGCGCCATTTTTTGTTTTCGCCGGATCAGAAGAAACGGGTTCGACGAAGCCGGACACGGTCGGCAAGCAGGGCCCGGTAACTGGCAAGATAGACGCCGTTCTCGGTCACGCTGATTCTGACCGGTCCGTCGGCCTCGAAGACCTCGACAGTCGCATCCATCACCGCACCATCGATATATGTGATCTCGACCGTGACGCTGCGACCGGACCTGGCAAGCACGACCGACTTGCGCAGGCCATCTTCCATATCGAAGGCATAGGTTTGGGCAAAATCCTCTTCGGATATCTCAAAGGTCGGCGTGAGCTTGTCGGGATGAGGCATCAGGGACTGCTGTTGCTACAAGTTGGCACAAAACATTCTGCCCACGCGTCTTCAATACAGGCGGATAAAATACGAAATCCACTTGCGGTTGTGATTTCGGCGATTATCCTTGGATCTGAACAATGGACCGCATGGTGAAATTTTCCTAAACTTAGTAAAAATAGTTTCACCTGTAAACCGATTTCTACCATAGGTTTTATCTCGATGAAAATTCCACTTGAAGCAGGCGTCGCGGCGAAGATCGAAGCCAAGCTGGCAAAGTTTTCTCGAGGCTGGACGAACCTGGAACTGGATCCTTTGCGCCGTGCCACGTCATTCAAGGTGCTGGTACTCTGCGAAATGCTGGGCGGACGCACCAAGGCAGCAGAAGCGGCGGAACTCTCCGACAATACGCTCGACAATTATCGCCATGGTACGAAGGATCCGACTTATGCTACCCTGGGACTGATGGCGGAAAAGGCCGGGATCGCATCGCGCTATCTTGGAGGCGAGTGGTGGTTCGAAGCGGACAGCATTCGAATCGATCTGTTTCAGCAGGCAGGTGCACGACTTTCCCCGTCACCGCCTGGCCTGATGGACAATCCGTCCCAGCCTTACATTCACGGTTACGACGAGATCAGGCCATCGTCCGCGGCAGCGGCTGCACTGATCGAAAATTACTGGTTCCGATTGGGCCTCAACCCGGACACCGTCATCACATTGCTTGCGGAAGGCGACAGCATGGTTCCAACGATCGCCGACCAGTCGCCGGTATTCGTCGATACCGACGATCGCGACCTTATCGATGGCGGCATTTATGCTCTGCGGATCGAAAAACGCCTGATCATCCGCCGTGTGCAACGACTGGTCGGGGGAGGACTGAAACTTCTGGCCGACTATAGTTCCGCATATCCTGCGCAAGAGATCGGTCAATCAATACGTGCTGAACTCGAAGTTATTGGACGCGTACGCAGCACGGCTTTGGCCTGCTGAGGTCAAGCAGGCCAAACAGAACTAAGGCGGTTCTGCCTGTTTAACTGCGTGGGCCGGCGACGATCTTCCGTCACGAAGCTTCAGACCTGGTCGAAGAGGTCTGATCCACTAACGTGCCCCACCTCGGTGTGCACACCAAGAAGCCATGCTCCGACCGCCAGAACAGCCAAGAGCAAGGAAAGCGATGGCATGAAGTCCGAGGCGACCTCGCGTACCAGCCAATAGAGGTTTTCGGTGGTCAGGCTATCTCGCAACATCTGGCTCGGCGATCTTTGTTATTGGAGAACAGGCATGAAACGCACCTCGCGCCCGTATGTTCCGACAGATATTCAGATTGGCGCAGTCTTCCTGGTCACTGAATTATGAGAGAACCGAAAAACCATGCTGAAGCTGGTGCGACAGAATTTCGTGTGACGTTAATGGTGAGAATACCAAAGCATAGTTCCAGCGAAGAGACAGAGCCGTCGAAAATAAGTCGGTATAGATGACTGTGGATAAGTATATATCGATTTAAACAAGTATTCCATTAGATGCTCCTTGACATGTCAAATTGACGATTAAATACTATGCATCTGCCTAAAATAAAAACATATCGGCAGCATTGGGAGGATGTAATGGCTATCGATATCATCGGCAGCGCGCCCTTTCGCGCGCCTGTTCTCGTTCGCATCGGACATGGCTCATCTGAACGCGTGGAGAGTGCGTCGGATGCGATGCACTATCTCAAACACCGATGGCCGACCGATCAGGGCAGGCACTACATGCGCGCATTGGCGGATTGCAGACAAGCCGCCGATGGAGTACTGCCCGCCGAAGTGGCGAAGGAATCGTTCATTTCCGCGGCCATAGAAGCTTACATATTGGCCCAGTAATCCTGCAGGCGTACCCGACGTAGCGTCTTCGGCATTTCAAGAGTTCGCGTTCTTCCGGTATTCATCGGCAACACGTGCCGCTGTGCAGATCCTTGCGCATTCCACACGTTGACGCACCCTCCTGGCAATCTCGGACGCAAGTCCTAGCTCATCATGATCAGATGGGAGAAAGCTATGAAGGTTCAGAAATTCAACGTGTCCGATGCCAATCTGGTCAAGTCTCCGGGGCAGGATGCTGATATCTTTGTCGGAAACCTCGTCGATGAGCGACACGGCGGACCGGTCACCATAGGATATGGCCGCTATGCGCCTCACCAGACATTGACAGAAACAATGGCGGTCGATGATGTGATGATCGTCCTGCAGGGGAGCTTGGCCGTTTCAACCGGAGACGGCACAGTTACGGCGGGTCCAGGCGAGATCGTCTACATGCCAAAGGGAAGCTCTGTGATGATCACGACGGAGGATGAAGCCGCACTGACGGCCTACGTCACCTATCCGCACTGGGCCGAACTGCACGACGAGTGACGTGGCCGAAGGCCCGGATGTAAGCGTCTGATCGTCTTCCACACCTGAGGCTTATGGCATTCCGGCCAGAACGCCGGCAGGGATGAAAATCAATTTGCCGGCCGATGGCTGACGACTATGTCAGGATCGGTTTCGATCCGGCCGGCACCGATCAGGTCGAGGCAATAGGGAACTGCCGGGAAAACAGCATTGAGTGAAAGCTCGATTGCAGCCGGCCGGCCGGGGAGATTGAGAAAGAATGTCTTTCCACGAGTGCCTGCGGTCTGACGCGAGAGGATAGCGGTCGGCGTCTGCTCCAGCCCGACCCGGCGCAGCAGCTCGCCGAAACCCGGCAGTTCCTTTTCCAGAACCACCGCCATCGCTTCGGGGGTTTGATCGCGTGGAGAAGGGCCGGTTCCACCCGTGGTGAGGACGAGGTCGGCACCCACCCGGTCGCTGAGCTCGATCAACGTGTCGCTTACGCTCGCCTCGCCATCCGGAATGATCACGCGCGTCAATTCGTATTCACTGACGATGGCTCGCTTCAGCCATGATTCGATCGCGCTGCCGCTGATATCTTCGTATTCCCCGCGGCTGGCCCGATCAGAGATCGTTACGACAAAGATTTTCATGTGCGCTTCCCGGTAGAGATGTTTTGGTCATCGGCGGCCGTCGAACGATACCAGGCAAGCACATCCGACACATCAGGGACAAGGCTTACGGCAAAATCTCCGGCATAGGCCTGCCAGGCTTCCAGATAGGCCGAACCGACCGACGTCAACACCGGAATATTCCGGTCGATGGCCATTTCCAGCACGGCCCGCAGGCCCTGGCCTTCCGCTTCAGCCTTGCCGAAACGATTGAGTATGAGGATATCCGCCGGTTGCTCCAGCCGCCCGAGCGCTCGTCCGGCAACATCGGCCAAGGCTCGCGTATCCAGCCGACAGCTTGTCGCGGAAGAACCGAGCGCCTGCATTATATCGAACTGCTCGCCGGTCTCGATATCCTCAAGAATGGCATCCGCAGTCGTATTTCTTTGGTGGGACGGCTCTCGCTGGAGATAACCTGCAACGACGACGCCCTCCGATCGCAGGGCTTCGACCACGGCCTCCAGGATCGTGGCAGAGGATTGGTCTTCTCGAATTTCGATCACGGCAAGCTTCTGCATGGTCACGTCTTTGCGGCGAGCGAAGGAAAGAGTGGACGACATTCGCCGCTGTCGTCACCGCCCGGTATCCCGGGACCTACAGCTTTCCGAGCCTTTTTGCCACGCGCAATTTCTGGCAGGATGGCAAGATTCAGACACACGCTTCAATAAAAGTACAGCCGGCCGATGTGGCCGGGGGAGTCGGAGCCGCGAGAATCACGGCTCCATTCGGCCATCAGCAATTTCTTATTGCGGGGTCAGGTCGAAGCCGAACCACTTCATCGACAAGGTCTTAAGCGTACCGTCAGCCTTGGCGGCGGTGATTGCTTCGTCGAACTTGGCTTTCAGGGCCGTGTCGCTCTTGCGCAGGCCGACGGAGCTACCGGCACCGAGGAAGCCACCTTGGAAACGCGGTCCGACAATTTCAATGTCGCTATTGGTGGGCTTTTCGACGGCAGTCTTCAAATACCCCATGGAGGCCATGATCACATCGACGCGGCCGGCGATCAGGTCGAGGTCGTGCTGCTCCGTGGTCTTGTATTCACGCTTTTCGACGGTGTCCTTGAAATATTCGTCGATGAAGCGCGAGGCGATCGAGGCGCTCTGCACGCCAATGATCTTGCCCTTCAGCAGCGGCTTCAACTCTTCGACGGCCTTACGGGCGCCTTCCTCGTTGCTGGAGAGCGAGTAAAGCGCATCCTTCAACGGCATCGTCGAGAGGTCGCTGTCCTTGAGGACGGCAAATGCCTGGCCGGTGCTGCCGTAGGACATCGAGAAATCAATGACCTCCTTGCGCTTTTCGGTGGCAGACATGCCGGCCATGATGGCATCGAACTTGCCGGCATTAAGGGCAGGGATCATGCCGTCAAATGCCTGCGCGACGATCGTGCACTTGATCTTCATGTGGTCGCAGAGATAGTGCGCAAGTTCAACGTCGTAACCGTCCAGCGTGCCGTCCGGTCGGGTCAGGTTGTAGGGAGGAAATGCGCCTTCCGTGGCGATGGTGATTTCCGTCTTTTCCTGCGCAGATGCGCCGGTCGCGAGTGTAAACGCGGCGAACATGCCGGCGGCCAGTGTCTTCATGATTTTCATTGTCGTTCCCCGTCTCCTTGTTGGGTATGTTTTGGTCATCAGGCGCTGATGAATTTGCGAAAACGCTCCGACTGCGCATTGGTGAACATATCGTCCGGACTGCCTTGCTCTTCGATGGCGCCTTGATGGAGGAAGATCACTCGGCTGGACACGTCACGGGCAAAGCCCATTTCGTGGGTAACAACCAGCATGGTGCGGCCTTCGTCGGCCAGCGAACGCATGACACGCAACACTTCGCCCACCAATTCCGGGTCAAGTGCCGATGTCGGCTCGTCGAACAGCATAACCTTGGGGCGCATGGCGAGCGCACGGGCGATTGCAGCGCGTTGCTGCTGACCGCCGGAAAGATGCGCCGGGTAATGATTGCGTTTGTCGGCAATGCCTACCTTTTCGAGCAGTGCCTCGGCCTCAGCAATAGCTTCTGCCTTAGGACGCTTCTGCACATGGATCGGCGCTTCGATGATGTTCTCGATCACCGTCTTGTGCGACCACAGATTAAAGCTCTGAAATACCATGCCGAGTTCGGAACGGATGCGCTCCACCTGTTTGCGGTCCGTAAGCTGCCCATTGCCCTTCGCGTCGCGCTTGAGGCCGATTTTTTCGCCGGCCACGCTGATATCGCCGGCATCGGGCGTTTCCAGCATGTTGATGCAGCGAAGCATGGTCGATTTACCGGAACCGGACGAACCGAGGATGGAGATGACCTCTCCTTCATGTGCGGTGAGGTCGATACCTTTGAGCACTTCGACCGGGCCAAAGCTCTTGCGCAATCCGCGGACTTCGATTGCCGGCGTCATGGGGGATGTCATTGCGGTCATCTCATTTCTCCTGCCGCAACGGGCTGTAGGCTAGGCGCTTGCCGCAGATGCGGGCTCAGGCGATATTCGATCAGGACGACGATCCGCGTCAGCAGGAAGTTGATGGCGAGGTAGATTGCGCCTGCAACGATGAAGACCTCGATCGCCCGGTAGGTTTCGGAAATCAGCTTCGCGGCGACGCCGGTCACTTCCATGATGGTGATGATCGAGGCAAGCGAGGTCGCCTTCACCATGGAGATGATCTCGTTGGAATAGGCCGGCAGCGACTGCCGGACAGCCAGCGGCATGACGATGCGCCGGAACATCAGGAAACGCGACATGCCACAGGCGCGTCCGGCCTCCACCTGGCCATGCGGCACGGAAAGCAGGCCTCCCCGAATGATCTCTGCGGAATAAGCCGCCGTGCACAACATCAGCGCAATGATCGCGCACCAGTAGGGATCGCGCAGGATGAACCAGAACATGCTGCGGCGCACGCCACGGAACTGGCTGAGACCGTAATAGATCAGGAAGATCTGCACGAGCAGCGGTGTCCCGCGAAAGACGAAAATGTAGGCGCGGGCGAACCAGTCCAGAGGCGCGATGCCGGACAGGCGGCACAGCGCCAGCCCGAGTGCGAGAATGGTGCCCAGCGCCACCGAGGTCGCAGCCAGCTGCAGTGTCGTCGGAATGGCCGAAATCAACGTGACGAAGGTCTCATAGAGAAACACGAAATCCATCAGCCCCTCCGTACGCCGCGGGTAAACCACTTTTCGCCGAACTGTAAAAGCGCACCTGACAGGGTCGAGATAGCGAGATAAATCATGGCGGCGATGAAATAGAAGTCGAAGGGTCGACCGGTCGATCCGGCACCAATCTGCGACTGACGCAGTAGCTCGACGACACCGGTAATCGATACGAGAGCGGATTCCTTCAGGACGATCTGCCAGACATTACCCATGCCGGGCAGGGCGTAACGCAACGTCAGCGGTGCGATGATACGGCGAAAGCGCAGGAAAGGCGGCATTCCGCAGGCGACGGCGGCCTCAAGCTCCCCTGCGTGAACTGCCTTGTAGGCACCGCGAAAAACTTCGGTCTGCTGGGCGCCCGAAGTGACGCCGACAGCCAGCGCGCCTGCGATAAAGCCCGGAAAGCTGATGAAACCGCTTGCGCCGAAAAGATGCCCGATCGCGGAAATGACCGTACTGCCACCGAAATAGAAGAGATAAATGACGAGAAGATCAGGTATGCCACGCAGCACGGTCGTATAGGTGCCGGCAACACTACGGGCAATCGGCCCGCCGGCAATTTTCGCCCATGCGCCCAATGCACCGAACACCATACCGATGGCGTAACCGGCGAGCGCGATCAGGATCGTCATCATGGCCGCGGCGGCGAGCGCCGGACCCCATCCATCCGGCCCGCTGCCGATCAGATCGAGAAAAGAGGGCTGTGTCATGCAGCATCCTGGGCGGGTGGGATCGGAGGATCGACGTCATCGGGGATCGGGTTGACGAAAGGCGTGCCTTCGAGGCGGAAGGCGAAATCCGCTTTTGCCTCGGCAATCCGCTCCGGATTCGCAAACAGATCGGCAGCGGTGGATGCCATGACCTTGGCAGCATGGGCCATACCCTTATGGGCTGCCGGCAACTTGCCCTGCGCGACCAGCTGCCAGGAATGGCCAGGCGTGCCGATCGCATAGGTAGCGCCGCGCACCTGCACGGTCGGAACCACCCAGCTGACGGTACCGACATCGGTGGAGCCGACGATCGACGCATCGCCGTTTTCCGGCGGGAAAATGACGTCGCAAAGCGATACGCCAGGGCGGGGCTTGAGGCCAAACCGCTGGAAGGAAGACTTGATGTCGGCCGGTGTAAACGTCTTCTGGAACTCTGCCGCCCTGGCGCGATCCGCATCATCGAAATCCGGCAGGCCGATACGCTCGATATGGCCGTGCATCAGGGTTTCGAGCGGCGTGTTGCCGACGAGGTTTGCGTCGCCGCTGATGATTTCATTTCTCACCGTCGTGCCGGTCATCAGAGCAGCACCTGTCGCGACGTCCTTAACGCGGTCGACGAGTTCGAGAAGATCCGGCAGATCACGGGCACGCACGAGATAGCGAACGGTTGCGCGGGCCTGCACAACATTGGGTGCATGGCCGCCGGTATCCGTCACGGCGTAGTGAATACGCGCGCTCGATGGCATGTGTTCGCGCAGATAGTTGACGCCGACATTCATCAGCTCGACAGCGTCGAGGGCTGAGCGTCCGAGATGAGGCGTTGCAGCGGCATGCGAAGCGCGGCCGGAAAAATGAAAGTTCAGCTCGTTGCAGGCGAGCGAAACAGGATTGTTGACGCCGACAAAAGCGGCTGGATGCCAGCAGATGGCGATATCGACGTCATCGAACACACCGGCACGAACCATAAAGCCCTTGGAAGAACCCCCTTCTTCCGCCGGGCAACCGTAATAGCGAATACGTCCAGACAAGTTGTTGGCGGCCAGATAGTCCTTCACGGCAGCCGCTGCGAGCAGGGAGCCGGAGCCAAGCAGATTGTGCCCGCAGCCATGACCGTGGCCGCCGGCAGTGAGCGGCCGCTCTTCGGCAACGCCTGCTTCCTGGCTGAGACCGGGCAGGGCATCGTATTCGCCGAGAATGGCAATGACCGGACCGCCTTCGCCGGCCTCACCCATCACAGCCGTCGGCATGCCAGCGACATTGCGGGTTATGCGGAAGCCTTCGGCAGCAAGCTGCGCCGCATGCGCCTCACTGGAGGAAAACTCCTCGTAGTTCACCTCCGGCGTGTCCCATACCTGGTCACTCAGGCGGGCGTAATCAGGCGTTTTCCTGTCGACCAGTTCCCATACGGCATCGGAATTTTTCATGCTTGGCGATCTTTTGTTGACAAAATTGGTACCAATCCTATTGTCGGAATAACATTTGCGCAACATCTATTTTTGATTATTTATTGTGCAGCAAGGCAGGTTTTGAGAGTGATTATGGCAGGTTCTCCGACGGTAACGGACGCGGATGAGGAGCGGGATGCTACCCAATTGATCCTGCAGGATATCCAGTCGGGAATATACGCGCCCGGCTCCTGGCTCAAGCAGATCGACCTCGAGACGCGTTATGGCCGGGGTCGCAACGAAATCCGCCGCGCGCTCGACCGCCTCGCCTTGAAGCGGGTGGTCGAACATGTGCCGAACCGCGGTTACCACGTCTATCTCAGCGACGGCAAACAGTGGGAAGACATCGCAGAAATCCGCATCATGCTGGAGACGGGCATCGCAGCAAAAGTGATCGCACGCGCAACGTCGACGGATATCTCGGTCCTGAAGGAATTGGCAGATCGGTTTCAAGGCCTGCTCCTGTCAGGCACGGTCCTTGAGCTTTACGAAGCAAACCTCGCCTTCCACCGTGCCTATGTCGACCTTGCCGGAAACGCGGAACTGCACAGCGTGATTGCCGAATTGCGGCAGCGCACATCGTCGGCGCCGGTTTCACAGTGGCATACCCGCTCGCGAATAGAGGTCTCGGCCGCAGAACATCATCATATGGTCGATGCCATCGAGCAGAAAAACGAATCCTGGCTGAAAACGCTAATCGAACAACATATTCGGCAAAAATAGCCAGCGGATCGCTTTCGACGTCGAGGGCAATACATGATACTGCCGAGCAGTCAGGCCACCTGACTATGGCAGAGCCTGTTCCGGATGACGCGAAACCTCATCAATTAATTCTTAAAAACCGCATCCTTACATTTTATAGAACAACCGGCATTCGGCCAGGTTGCTCGCTCTTTGGTTCATTATGATTCTACTCGCCCTTTTCGAACGTGCAGCCTTGATGCTGATGGTGCTGTTCTTCCTCGGTCGCACGCGACTGTTCAAGAACGTGCTCTGGAAGGGCAAGCTCAGCGGGCTTGAACTTGCGTTTCTGTCCGCGCTGTTTTCCGCTTTTGCCATCGGCGGCACCTATATGGGCATTCCGGTCGAAGGTGCGCTGGTCAATGTCCGCACCATCGCCATCATGTCGGGCGGCATTCTGTTCGGCCCCTGGGTCGGCATCCCGGCAGGCATCATTTCCGGTCTGCACCGTTTCCTTATCGATATCCACGGCCCGTCGGCCACGGCCTGCCTGATCAGCAGCATCTGCGCCGGCCTTTTATCGGCAGCGATCCACTATCGCGGGCGCCGCAGATGGCTTTGGCTGACGGGTAGTCTCGCCGGCATGGCCTGTGAATGCCTCACCATGCTGCTGATCCTGCTGCTGGCCCCGACCGGCGTCGGCATTGCCATCGTGTCTGAAATCGCTTGGCCGATGATTATCGGCTCGATGTGCACCGGCATGATCATCAAGCGCATACAGGATATCGAGGACGAAAAGGAACTGACCGCAGCCCATGAGGCAAGGCTTGCCCTCATCATCGCCAACCGGACCCTGCCGTTTTTCCAGAACGTGCAGGACGACACGCTCGCCAAGGTCTGCGGGGTGATCCACGAATGCCTCGAAGCGGATGCCGTTGCGATCACCGACCGCGACACCGTGCTTGCTTATGTCGGCACGGGCCATGAGTATTACGACGAGGAAAAGCACAATCACTTGAGCGATCTGACGGCCGATGCGATCCGCAATGATCGGATCACAGTCGACAACAATCTGCATCGCTACCCGGCCGCTGACTTCCGATCGGTCGCGATCGTGCCGCTGCGGGAAAACGGGCTCGTTACCGGCACGCTCAAGATCTTCTTCAAGAAACCGGACATGATCACCGATTCCCTGCGCGAACTCGGCGTTGGTCTGTCTCAACTGATCTCCACCCAGATAGAACTGTCGCGCGTGAAGGCCTTGCGCGAGATGGCGGCGAAAGCGGAATTCCGTGCGCTTCAGAGCAAGATCAACCCGCATTTCCTGTTCAACGCGCTCAACGCCATTTCGTCGCTTGTCCGCCTTCGTCCGGACGAGGCACGGCAGGTCATCGCCAAACTCGCCGACTATCTGCGCCAGAACCTGTCGCTCAGCGACGGCATGATCGACATCCAGGATGAATTGCGGCAGGTCCGCGACTATGTGGCGATCGAACAGGCTCGCTTCGGTCCCAAGCTTACCGTCACCTTCGATGTCGACGACGTGAATGTCGATATCCCGAGCCTGTCGCTCCAGCCACTGGTCGAGAATGCCATCCTGCATGGTATCCAGTCGCAACCGCGACCGGGCGAAGTTCATATCGCGGTTAAACGCCTGGCTGATCGGGTCAGCGTCATCATCCGCGATACGGGCAAAGGTATCGATCCGGACGTCATCGAGGCGGTTGCGAACGGAGAGGCGGTGCGCGACAGGATCGGATTGATGAATGTGAATGAACGGCTGAAACTGCTGCATGGCCAGGGGCTGAGTATCCAGAGGCTCGAGCCGGGCACCTCGGTCAGCTTCGACCTGCCGCTTGGAAACAGGGACGCTGCATGAAGGCTCTGATCGTTGAAGACGAATATCTCGCCCGTGACGAGCTGAAATGGCTGATCGAAAGCCACAGTTCGATCGAGGTCGTCGCCACCGAGGAGGATGGTCTGGCAGCCCTGCGCTATATGCAGGAGCACGATCTCGACGTCGTATTCCTCGACATCAATATTCCGTCCATCGACGGGATGACCCTTGCGCGCAACCTGCACAAGCAAGCCAATCCGCCGAAGGTCGTCATCGTCACCGCATACAAGGAACACGCAGCCGAGGCCTTCGAGCTGGAAGTCTTCGACTATATCCTCAAGCCGTTCAACGAGCAGCGCGTTGCCAACACGCTGAGAAAGCTGGAAAACCATCCGAATTCGGCAGCTTTGACCGCGCCGGCACCTCTGCCGGCCGCCACGACCAAACGCACCGTCAACATCCCCCGCAAGGACAGTATCCTCGTGCTGCCGGCGGATCTCATCTATTATGCCCGCGCAGATGAAAAGCTGACCTATGTGCACACCGTGAAAGGCCACTTCGTCATCCCCACCAGTATCGGCGATTTTGCCGAAAAACTGCCGGCAGACACCTTCTTCCGCTGCCATCGCTCATGGTGCATCAACACGGCCAAAATCCGTGAGATCTCGCCCTGGTTCAACGGGACCTACGTCATCAAGCTGCACAATTTCGATGATGTCGAAATCCCGGTCAGCCGATCGCATCTGAAAGAGTTCAAGCAACTCATGCAGCTCTGACTGCAATTCATTCCAGGGATCATGCAGTTCACGCCTTTTTCGAAAGGCGGAACAAAGAGCAGGCTAGATTTCCTCCATATTCATAAAGGAGGAAACGCGGATGACCGCTTTTTCGATTTCAAAACGTTATTGCACCCTTGTCAGCACCATTTTGTGCCAGTTCGGCCTCGGTTCAGTCTACACTTGGAGCTTGTTCAACGAAGGCCTGTCGTCGAAACTGTCGGAGCAGCTGACCCAGGTGGCGCTGACCTTCGGTCTTTTGAGCCTTGCACTTGCCGTCGGCTCGTCACTGTCGGGCCGCCTGCAGGAAAAATTCGGCCTGCGTAACGTTGCCATCGCGGCTGGTCTCGCACTCGGGCTCGGCCTTTACCTGACCTCGACTGCAAGCAATCTCACGCTGCTCTATATCTATGGCGGCATTCTCGTCGGAGCGGCCGACGGCGCCGGTTATCTGCTCACCCTGTCGAATTGCGTCAAATGGTTTCCCGAGCGCAAAGGGCTGGCTTCGGCTTTCTCGATTGGTGCCTATGGCCTCGGCAGTCTCGGCTTCAAATACCTGAACCTCGAACTGATCACCCGCTTTGGCATGGAAAGCGCCTTCGGCATCTGGGCAATCGTGGCGCTGGTTCTTGTGGTCGGCGGTGCGTTGCTCATCAGCGAAGCTCCACAGGTCCGCGGGCAGGCCGTGAGCACCGGCGCCAAGGATTACACGCTGGCTGAGGCTGTGCGTCAGCCCAGATACTGGCTGCTGGCCCTGATCTTCCTGACCGTCTGCATGAGCGGCCTTTACCTGATCGGCGTCGCCAAGGATGTCGGCGAACGGTATGTCGGCCTTTCGGCTTCGGCCGCCGCCGATACTGTCGCCATCATCGCGGCTGCCAATCTGCTCGGCCGGCTCATCCTTGGTATCTTGTCGGACAAGATCGCCCGCATCCACATCATCAGCATCGCGCTTGCCTGCGCGCTGGTGGGCATGGCTCTGCTGCTCTTCGTGCCGCTGGACGAATATTCGTTCTTCTTCGCGGTCGCCTGCGTCGCCTTCTCGTTCGGCGGTACAATCACCGTCTATCCCGGCCTGGTCAGCGACTTCTTCGGTCTGACCAACCTCGCCCGCAACTATGGCCTGATCTATCTGGGCTTCGGGATCGGCAGCGTCACCGGCTCGATCGTCTCGTTTGCGCTGGGTGGTTTCCTGCCGACCTTCTACCTGTCGCTGCTGCTGCTCTTCGCTTCACTGCTGTGCTCGATCAGCCTTTGGCCAAGCCTTTCGGGCAGGGCAAGGACAGCAACAGCCCACTGAACACCAACAGAGTCCGAACAAAAACGCCGTTCGCAACCAAGCGAGCGGCGTTCCTCATGCAGCCCTTGCAAGGACTGCAATCCGTCGACGAATTTTACGCGACGGCAGAGCTATGCGCTGTCGCGGATCATCAGCTTCCCCTGGAACAGCCGGTCGAAATCCCGGTCTTCCTCACTGCCGAGGACCTTTACCAGATACTCGGCCATATCCGTCAGCGGCTGCCGGTAGGTGGTGAGGCGATAATTGGCGCCTTCAGCCTGTGGTACGTCGTCAAACCCGGTGATTGCGATGTCCTGTGGAATACGCAATCCGAGCTTGTGGCGAATGACATCGGTTGCGCCGATGGCAAGGGCGTCATTTTCGCAGACAAGAATATCCGGCAACGTTGCCTTGTTACGGTCGACAAGTGTGGTTTCGACTATGCTCGCAGCCAGTGCAGGATCGTAAGCCGATACGGAAACGGTCTCCGGCTCGCTGCCAAAGTGCTGGCGCCAGTAATCAACGAATGTCTCCTTGCGCAAAAGATGCGCAGACGAGGTGCGCGGGCCGGCCAGAAACATCGGCCTGCGAAAGCCGCGCTCATGCACATAGTTGGCGATCTCCTTCATGGCATGAACGTCATCGACCGCAATCGAGATCGTATTCGGGTTGCGGGAGGTACGGGCGAAGATAATCAGCTTGCGGAAGCGACGGGCGTGCAGTGCGGTGTCGAGAACCTCGTCATCGAACTGAATGCCGATCAGGATGACGGCATCGACCCGGCGCTGGCTGGCGTTCAAAAGAGCGTGGCCCGCATCAGCGCGATCGAGCGTATTGACGAGGAGGATATCCCAGCCTTCGCGCCGCAGGATCCGTGTCAGCCGCTCCATCATGACCAGCTTGTGGGGATTGGCAAAGTCATCGATCAGCAGCGCCACGAGATTGGAGCGGTCCGAGGCGAGGCTTGCCGCCCGCAGATCCGGCACATAACCGAGCTTTTCCGCCGCAATCCGAACCTTTTCGAGGCTTTTGGAAGAGATGGAGGCATCCTTGCGAAAGGCGCGGTTTACCGTCCAGCGCGACACGCCGGCTTCGACCGCCACGTCGTCGGCTGTGATATTCCCTTCAAAGACAGGCTTCTTGTCGTTAGGCATGGTCATCTCCCAAATCCGCCGCGGATCGGTTCATCTCATACATAACGTTTTTTCCGGCCTTCCTAAAATTAATTTTGCTCCCGCGTGCAAATTTCTATTGCTCGCGTGAGCAAAACTTGCAATGTTCAATTTCGAGGCGGTCGGGAGCCGCCTTGCTGGAGAACAGAGTGCTTTGAAATCGGCGCGGATCGTGGCCGCGCGCATCCCATCGATGCGTCGCGTCGACCTGATGGGTCGAAACCAACGTCCGATGTCGTCATGCACGATAAGGATTGCTGCGGAGCAGGGGAGTGCTCCGCGGGCTTTCGGTACCGGTCCCGGATGACCGGATGGACGGGGCGCCTGGGAGTGGCGCTTTGGAACTCAACTGGGAGGAAGTCATGAAGAAATTGCTTGCAGCAGCAGCAACGATCGCACTCGTCGCTGCGGCGAGCCCCGTGCTTGCCACTGATATCATTGTCGTCGCGCACGGTCAGGCCAACGATCCGTTCTGGTCGGTAGTCAAGAACGGCGCCGAAAAGGCCGCCAAGGATACCGGCGTCAATGTCGAGTTCCGCTCGCCGGAAACGTTCGACATGGTCGCCATGGGCCAGCTGATCGACGCCGCCGTCAATCAGGACCCCGACGGTCTTGTTGTATCCATCCCCGATGCCGACGCGCTCGGTCCGGCAATCAAGCGTGCCGTCGAGGCGGGTATTCCAGTCATTTCCATGAATTCCGGCTCGGATGTCGCCCACAAGCTCGGTGCCAAGCTGCATGTCGGCCAGTCCGAGTTCGACGCCGGCAAAGTTGCCGGTGTAAGACTTGCAGAAATGGGCGGCAAGAAGGCGATCTGCGTCAACCAGGAAGTCGGCAACGTCTCGCTCGACCTGCGTTGCGCCGGCTTCACGGAAGGCTTTGGCAAGGACGTGAAGGTGCTGCCAACCTCCAATGATCCGACCGAGGTGGAATCCAAGGTGCGCGCCGCGCTGGAATCCGACAAGGACGTCAACGTGATCCTGTCGCTCAATGCGTCGCTGGTCGGCGAACCTTCCGTCAAGGCTGCACAGGCACTTGGCCGTGACGACGTGCTGATCTCGACTTTCGACATGTCCGCAGGTTTCCTCAAGGATGTGGCTGACGGAAAGGCCGCATTCTCGATCGACCAGCAGCAATATCTGCAAGGTTATCTGCCGGTCTCCTTTCTGGCGCTCAATGCACAATACGGGCTGATGCCGGGCGGCGACGTCGCTTCCGGCCCCAACCTCGTGACCAAGGAAACCGCAGCGCAGGTCATCGACCTCTCGGCCAAGGGTATCCGCTGAGCACATCGCCTGCCGGGTCGCGTCCATGCTGCGGCCCGGCCACCGATACCAGGAGACAGGTTAAATGCCGACAGATACGCTGACGCGTGCGGACGAGCGGATCAAATCCGAGTCCGTCGTCGCGAAACTCATGAAACGGCCGGAACTCGGCGCAATCGGGGGTGTGGTCCTCGTCACGATCTTCTTCATGATCACCGCAGACCACACCATGTTCACCTTGTCCGGCGTGATGAACTTCATGACCCCGGCCGCCCAGCTTGGCATTCTCGGCATCGCGGCCGCATTGCTGATGATCGGCGGCGAATTCGACCTTTCGATCGGCTCCATGGTTGCCTTTGCCGGCATGATCTTTGGTGTCTTCGTCGTCAATGTCGGGATGCCGCTCATCATCGCGATCCCGCTGACGCTCGGCATCGCGGCCGCTCTTGGCGCGACCAACGGCATGGTCGTGCTGCGAACCGGATTACCTTCCTTCATCGTCACGCTGGCCGGCCTTTTCGTGCTGCGTGGCGCAGCCCTTGTCGGCCTGAAACTCTTCACCGGTGGCTCGACCCAGTTGCGCGGCATTCGCGAAGCCGTCGAAGGCGATTTCCTGGCACCGATCTTTTCCGGTGACGCTTTCGGGTTCTTGATGCGCTGGTTGGCAGAGGCCGGCATCGTCGACAGCTTCAAGTCCGGCGTGCCGAAAGTTCCGGGCATTCCGGTCGAGATCATCTGGTTTGTCGCCTTTGCTGCGATTGCTACCTACGTTCTCCTCCGCACGCCCATCGGCAACTGGATCTTTGCTACGGGCGGGGATTCACTCGCCGCTGAAAATTCGGGCGTGCCTGTTCGCCGCGTCAAGATTTCCCTGTTCATGCTGACGGCCATGGCGGCCGCCCTTGTCGCCATCATCACCGTCATCGACGCCGGTTCGACCGATGCCCGCCGCGGCTTCATGAAGGAATTCGAGGCGATCATCGCAGCAGTGATCGGTGGCTGCCTGCTCACCGGCGGTTACGGCTCCGCCATCGGCGCCTTCTTCGGCGCGATCATTTTCGGCATGGTCACCATCGGCCTGACCTACACTCGTTTCGACCAGGACTGGTTCCAGGTTTTCCTCGGCGCGATGCTGCTGCTCGCCGTCATCTTCAACAACGTCATCCGCCGACGTGTGACCGGGGAACGCTGAACATGTCGACACCGATCATCCACATGGAAAACATCAAGAAGCACTATGGCAATGTCATCGCGCTCAACGGTGTGACCTTCGACGTGCGTGCCGGGGAATGCCATTGCCTTCTGGGCGATAACGGCGCCGGCAAGTCAACCTTCATCAAGACCATGTCGGGCGTCCACAAGCCGACGGAAGGTTCGATCACCTTTGAAGGCAAGGCGCTGTCCTTCAACAGTCCCCGCGATGCCATGGAAGCCGGCATCGCCACCGTGTTCCAGGATCTGGCGATGATCCCGCTGATGTCGGTCACGCGCAATTTCTTCATGGGGCGCGAGCCGACCAAGGGAAGGGGCCTTCTCAAGCGCTTCGACATCGATACCGCCAACGAGATCACCATGACGGAGATGCGCAAGATGGGCATCAACCTGCGTGGTCCAGACCAAGCTGTCGGCACGCTTTCGGGCGGCGAGCGGCAGACGGTGGCGATCGCCCGTGCGGTCCATTTCGGGGCCAAGGTGCTTATTCTTGACGAGCCGACCTCCGCGCTCGGTGTTCGCCAGACCGCCAATGTTCTCGCCACCATCAACCGGGTGCGGGCGCAAGGGGTGGGCGTGGTGTTCATCTCCCACAACGTTCGCCATGCCATGGCAGTCGGTGACCGGTTCACCGTCCTCAATCGTGGGCAGACGCTTGGTACTGCAACCCGTGGAGATATCAACGCCGCCCAGCTTCAGGACCTGATGGCAGGTGGGCAGGAAATGGCCGAGCTGGAAGGCTCGCTCGGCGGAACGATCTGAGGCAGCGCGCATGACAAGTCCACACGTTCTACCCGACCGGCCGCTGGGTATCGCGCTGATCGGCACAGGGTTCATGGGCAAGTGCCATGCCTTGGCCTGGCGTAATGTCGCCGCGGTCTTCGGCGGCGCCCATCACCGGCTCGAAATTCTCTCCGATGCGACACCGGAAAGTGCGCAACGGTTTGCCGACCAGTTCGGCTTTGCGCGCGCCACCGCGCACTGGGAAGAGGCGGTCTCCGATACCAGTGTTGACGTGGTGTCGATTACGGCACCCAACGGCATGCATCGCCCGATGGCCGAAGCCGCGCTGGAAGCCGGCAAACACGTCTGGCTGGAAAAGCCGATGGCCTTGACGCTCGGTGACGCCGAAGCAATGGCAGCGACGGCCGCGGCCCATCCGGACCAGGCGACCATGCTCGGCTACAACTATCTCAGAAGTCCTGCCTTTCAGTCCGCGCACATGATGATCCGGGATGGTGCGATCGGCACGCCGCTCGCTTTCCGCGGTGTCTATGACGAGGACTACTCCGCCGACCCGCTCCTCCCGTGGTCTTGGCGGATGACTCACGAAGGTGGCGGGCTGGGCGCGCTCGGCGATCTGGGCTGCCACCTCGTGAGTCATATGCTGGCGCTGATGGGACCGGTGACGGAGATTGTCGCGCAGACACAGGTCGCCATTCCCACACGCCCATCACCGGACGGTCAAAAGCCGGTCGAAAACGAAGACAGCGCGCTCGCGATGCTTCGCTTTGCCTCAGGCGCGCAAGGCTCTTTCGCCACTTCACGCGTGGCCCGTGGCCGCAAGTGCCGGCTGCAATGGGAAGTGCATGGCAGCGAAGGCACGATCGTGTTCGATCAGGAAAACATGAACGAGCTCTGGGTGCACCGCGCCGGCGAGGCCGGTTTCGTGCGCCACCTGACCGGGCCGGACCAGCCGGATTTTGCCGCCTTCTGCCCGGCGCCTGGTCATAATTTCGGCTTCAACGAACAGAAGGTCGTCGAGGCGCGGGATTTTCTCGCGGCGATCGCCGGTGGACCGAATGCAGGACCGGATTTCGCTCATGGACTGGAGATCGAGAAGATCATCCACGCGATGGCCGCCTCCAATGGCCAAACCATCCGCATCGAAAGACGCAGGCCGTGACGAAGTCGCTCCCGGTTATGGCGAAACCCGCTTTGTGAAAATCGCCAAATTGCAGACAGCACCGCATCTGTTGGAATTCCCCTGAACCCGGACAAACACAATGGACCAACCGTTTACACTGGCCGCTTGCGCGGAAATGCTCTGGCGCGACAAGCCTATCGATTGGCGTTGTGCCAGGTTGAAGGAGATGGGATTTGAAGTGGGTCTGTGGAACTGGCCGGAGCATGACCTTGACGCGCTCGAACGGTCGGGCGCCACCTTCTCGATCATGAACGGCTATCTCGCCGGCCGGCTGGCGGATGACGACGGCGCCGACGAGCTTCTGCGTTCGGCGCGCGAAACGGCACAGATCGGCAAGAGGCTGGGCGTGGCGCGTCTGAACCTGCATGGCACGGGCCTTGGCGAGGGTGGACTACCGGTGTCTCCGAGCGAAGTGGTGACGGGGCGAATGTGGCTGAAGGCACGCGACACGCTTTCCCGCATCGCCGACATGGCGGAGGAAGAGGGCGTTGTCTACACGCTGGAAAACCTCAACCTGCCAGTCGATCATCCCGGCACGCCTTTCGGCCGGGCGGAAGATACGCTGGCTTTGGTCGAAAGCGTCAATCATCCGCGCCTGCGGCTCAATCTGGATCTCTATCATGTGCAGATCGGCGAGGGGAACCTGATCGAGACATGCCGCGCCTGCCTTCCATGGATCGGCGAGATCCAGGTGGCCGACGTGCCGGGGCGCTGCGAACCGGGTACGGGCGAGATCAATTACCCGGTCATCGCCAGAGCCCTCATGGATATGGGGTACCGCGGACCGGTCGGGATGGAGGCTTTCGCGCAAGGCGACCCCGAAAAAGCGCTGGAAGCGTTTCGGGCGGCCTTCAACCCGGCATGATCCATCCTTGGTTGGATTCGGACAGTCTGCCGAACGCCAAGGCGGTATTCGGTAAGGACACGACTGTGAGATTGTCGGCGCAAGGTCGTTTACACTCTCCCACAATAGGGATATTCTGTATCCGTAATTAGTTTCTGCCCGGATACCGTGAATGATCCTGAAAAGCCAAGTGGAATGGGCGCTGCACTGTTGCGCCATTCTCTCCGGCCTTCCCGAAGGCCGCTATCTTTCGACAAAGGCTCTGGCCGAATTGCATGGGCTGCCAAAGGAATATTTGTCGAAGGCATTACAAAGCCTGTCGCAAGCCGGTCTCGTTCATACGACGCTTGGGCCGTCCGGCGGGTATCGCCTTGCCAAGAGCGCGACGGAACTGACCTTTCTCGATGTCGTGGAGGCGGTGGAGGGTAGCGGCCGCACATTCGTCTGCCAGAATATCCGCGCAAACAATCCGTGCCGGCCAAAGGGCTATTGCGAAAGCGGCCCCTGCGCGGTTGCAAGGGTGATGTGGGAAGCAGACGAGGCGTGGAGATCTGCTCTTCGCAAGGTCACATTCGCCGATCTCGGCAAGACATTGCAAGCGGAGGTCGATCCGGCGATCTGGTCAGGCACGTTCGACTGGGTGCTCAAGCGCGCGGGGTAAGGCACCAATCGGGGCGGCGTCGCTGCCGCCATCACCTGTCGGCACGATGAGGTAGGAATGTGACGACATGGCAAATTTCACGCCATTGGCGGCGCAATGCCGGCTGACCACGTCGACGATCTCGTTGCGCGCCGGTGTTCGGGCAGCCGGATTGGTGACGCGGAACTGAAGCTCCACATCAAGTGCGACCGCATCGATGCCCTTGAATGCCACGATAGGTTCGGGGCTCTGGACGATACATTGGCATTCGTCCAAGGCAGCCTTCAGAACTGCTTTGATCGCCGATGGCTGCCGGTCGACCGCGATGCGCAGAACCAATGTGACGAGATGAGTTTCATCCGGGCGCGTGAGGTTCGTCAGGCTGAGCTTCGCCAGAGAGCTGTTGGGAAGGACGACGACGTTATATGCCGGTGTCAAGATCTGCGTCGATCGCCAGTCGTTTTGCACCACGCGCCCCTCTGTTCCGTCGGCAAGCTGTATCCAGTCTCCGATCGAAAACGGACGGCCGAGCGTCAGCGCGATGCCGGAAAAGACGTCACTCAGCGTATTCTGCAGTGCAAGCCCCAGAATGATGGCGACAACGCCGGAGGTTGCGACAAGTGTGCCGATCGGGGCACCGAAGACGAATCCTATGATCGAAAGCGTTACGCCGAGATAGACGCCGGCAACGATCAAATCCTGTATCAGCCTTGCTTCCTGTGGGCGGCGATCAAGGACGATATAGAGGCGTACGAAACCGATCGTCGCCCAGGCCAGATGCACCCACCAGAGGATCCTTGCGGACGTGCCGAGATAGGCCGGAATGCCGGCCGTTTCGCCAGCTGCCACACGATGCGGAAGGATGCCTGCCATAAGGAGAACGGCGGTCATCGTGACGAAAAACAGGATTTGGACGATCAGCCGCGCCGTTGGCCGGCGCTTGCCCTGAACTGTCCAGACGAAAATGCCGATCAGCCCGAGAGCGTCGACGAGCGCAAAGGTGATTGAGGAAGCGTTATCGAACATCTCTGACGTCTCGGAACTGGTGAAGCGACAGGGCCGGATGCGGCTGCATCCGACCCTGGAGGCGGGCTAGTTCTTGATCGGAAAGGTCAGGTCCTTTTGATCGCTGTCGACGACAAAAACAGCAAGAAGTCTCGCTGGCTTCGTATCGCTGCCGTTCTTACTGACGCCGTGACGATCGCCGGGATATTCGGAGAAACTCTCCCCGGCCTTGTATTCCTTGACCGGGCCATCATTGACCTGACTGAGGATCGAGCCTTCGAGCACGGTGGCATAGATAAAGGCGCTGTCGGGATGGGTATGGGCGTCCGAATAGCCGCCCGGTCCATATTCAACGAGAACACCCTTGAGGCTTTTCCCGGGCACGTTCGGCAGAACGTGCTCATAGACAAGCGTGACCTTGGAAGCCGCGCCGCCGGCCGTGTCATGCGCCATGGCGCTGCCTGTCGCGAGCGTAGCAATTACGATGGCGGAGAGGTTTTTTGTGAACATCGTGATCATCCTTCTGTGAGGTGAATAGCAGCGGCTATTTGCGTGGTGACGTGGCGAACCACTGTTCGAAGTTGATCCGGCCAAGGCGCGGATTGCTGTCGGTTACAAGCGACCCATCTTCGAGATACGCGCCGAAATACCGGGCGTCAGGATCGGCGACGACCTCGCGCTTATCACCGGCCGCGTTCAGGTATTGCGCGACCAGATCGTTGAGCCGGAAGCGTTTCGGGCCTGCGATTTCGACAAGTCCGTTGACCGGCTGGCCAAGCGCCACGTCGGCCATGGCATCGGCAACATCGTCGGAGGCGATCGGCTGTACGAAGGCCGGTGAAAGATGCACCTTGCCATCAACCATGCCGGACTGCGCAATCCCGGCAAGAAATTCCATGAACTGGGTCGAGTGAACGATGGTGTAGGGAATGCCTGATTCCCGGATCAGTTTTTCCTGCATCAGCTTGGCCCGGAAATATCCACTTTCCTGCAGGCGTTCCGTGCCGACCACCGAGAGTGCGATATGATGCCTGACGCCGGCCGTTTTTCCGGCGGCAAGAAGGTTGCGGCCGGAGGTTTCGAAAAACGCCATCACCGCCTCGTCCTCGAAGGATGGGGAATTGGCGAGATCGAGGACGACCTCCGCTCCGGCCAGCGCTTCGGCAAGCCCCTCACCGGTGATCGTGTTGACCCCCGTATTGGGGGAGGCCGCGATCACCTCATGGCCCTTGGCGCGCAGGCGTTCGGTGGTCTTTGAACCGATCAGGCCGGTTCCGCCGATGATGACGATCTTCATGATTGTTCCTCCGTCAGCTACGCTGACATTGTCTGGTTATCCGCAGGATGCGGGTATCTGGCTTGCCTCAGTTGAGGCCGGCCTTTTCGAGCCCGTAGAGCTTGTCCGCCGATCCGGGCACAGCCTTGAAGGCGATGCTGGCGCGATTCCAGGCATTGATGGTCATGATCGAGAAGGTGAGATCGGAGATTTCCTTCTCCGAAAGCTGGCCGCGAACGCGCTCGTAGAGTTCGTCCGGAATACCGCCCTGCGGCAATTCGGTAACGGCTTCCGTCCAGGCGAGAGCCGCACGCTCGCGGGGAGCAAACAGGTTCGACTCCCGCCAGATGGCGACATGATAGAGCCGGAGTTCTCTTTCGCCGTGAATCTTGGCTTCCTTGACATGCATGTCGAGGCAGAAGGCGCAGCCGTTGATCTGCGATGCGCGAATGTTGACGAGATCGCGGATCGACTGCTCGATCACGCTGTCATTCAGGGACATGCTGAGTTCAGAAATTTTCTTGAAGAATTCCGGCGATTGCGCGGCATAGTTCAGTCGCTGTGTCATTGTGCTCTCCATAATTAAGGACTTCATATATCCTTATGGATACAAAATATCCTTAATTGATGGACGCGCAATTAAAACCGGTATAACCTTTCGACATAACGCTTATTCCAAGCGACGTGGGGCACGATGAGGGGATCGGCATGGATATCGTTTCGGCATTGCGAACGTTTCTGCGGGTCGCAGAGACCGGCTCGTTTTCAGCGGCGGCGCTGGACCTTGGCCTGACCCAACCCGCCGTTTCGCGGCAGGTCTCGTCGCTGGAAGAGCATTACAGCACGCGGCTGTTTCATCGCTCGACCAATGCTCTTTCGCTGACGGTCGAAGGCGAGCAAATGATCCCGATGGCCCACAAGGTCATCGAAGCAGTTGACGCGCTGGGCGAGACGACCCTCCCCGAGGGCATTGTCGCTGTCGGCAAGGTGAAGGTCAGTCTGCCGGCACCGCTCGGTCTTTATATCAGCGACCGGCTGCCGGCCTTTCTGGCGCAACATCCCGGCCTGTCTGTCGACATGCTTTTTCGCGAGCCTCCTTCAGATCTCGTGGGAGAGGGCATCGATCTTGAAGTCCGGCTCGGAGATGTGATGGACAATAGCCTGATCTGTCGCCGGATCGGATGGACGACAGCCTATCTTGTCGCAGCACCAGATTACCTTGCCGGCCGAAATGCTCCCATTCGCCTGGAAGATATCTGCGACCATGACAGCATTTGCTACAATCGCGGCGGCGAGGGGCGTTTCTGGAGTTTTCTGAACGGCGCGGATGTCGAGAAGATCAAGGTCACGCCGCGGATGATTTTCGACAACGCCGTGGCGGTACATCGCGCAGCGCTTGCCGGCGGTGGACTGGCGGTTCTGTCCCACATTCTCGCGATTGACGACATCCGATCGGGGCGGCTTGTTCGCCTCCTGCCGATCTACCCGCCATCGCGCCTGCCAATCACCGTGGTTTATGCCTCACGCCGCAATTTGCCGCTTCGGGTCCGCACCATCCTCGACTTTCTGGTCGAGGCGGTTGCGCAGGATGGACTGATGGGGCGTAGCGCGGACAATGCCATTTAGGTTGGCGGGTAGCCTTGCTCTTGCGGAAGGATCGAGTTCATCCAATCCTACCGCATGTCTCTAGGCACCCTGTACCAACATCACTTTGGTTCGATTGCGGCCCGCAAGTTTGGCATCGTAAAGCAATCTGTCTGCCTGCTTGTAAAGCTCCGCAAACCCCGCATCGGCATCCGGCAGCGTATTTGTCATGCCCATGCTGGCAGTCACGGCCTGACCGACCTCGGGCAATGCGGTTGCGACGGCCGCCGTAATCGCCTGACGCCGGCGTTCGGCCCGCAACTGGGCATCGTCGCCGCGCACAAGCAGAACGAACTCCTCACCGCCGAGGCGGAAGGCGTGAATCTGGGGATCAGCCTGCAGGGTTTCCGCCACGGCTTTCAATACCGCATCACCGGTTCCGTGGCCATAAACGTCGTTGATCGACTTGAAGTGGTCCAGATCGAGCACTGCAAGCGCTCGATACCCTTCGGCACGATAGGTCTCGAAATTCCGCTCGATTGCCCGCCGGTTAAGAAGCCCCGTCAGCGCATCGGATTCCGAAAGGCGCTCGAACACATCCGCTTCAAAGCGCGCAGTGTCTCTCTGCCGCTTGAGCGTCATGAAGCGGTCGGCAACGCCGAGCGTTGTGAACAAAACCTCGCATACGCAACCCACATAGAAAAGCAGCATCGCGTCGTTGCTTTCCAGCCAGGGAACTACGCCCGTCACCAGACGCACCGATCCGGCCACGATCACCGGTACGTAGCCGATCGCCTGGAACTTGGCGGCCCGGCTGCCACGCCGCAATGCATCGGCAACCGACAGTATGAAGACGACGAGGATCGGCGCAAAGGCTGCCGTGTACACCGATGACTGGACTGGTCGCGCGACAAACGGAAAGGCTGCATGAAAGATACTGAGGAACATCGCCCATGCCGCGCAATAAAGCAGTGCGCGACGGAGGAGGGGATGAAGGCGACCCGGTTCGATGAAGCTGTGGGTGAACATCGCGCCTGAAGCGACGGTGAGGCCGAAGATAACCGTTGTCATCCAGCTCAATGTCATCGCCGGCGGATCGAAGAGCACGGCCGCTATTCCGGAAGAGACCACGATCGTCAGCAGCAACGAGATCGTCAGTGTGGCATGCCACAGCACGAATGGCTCATGCAGAACCCGATAAAAAGCCGCGTTGAAAAGGAGTGGCATCAACAGCATGCCGGCAAGCATGGCCAGCAGAATGAACGAGCGCAGAAGCGCTTGGTCGAGGGGGAGATCCGACGGCGCCAGATAGGCTCTTTCCAACGTCATTCGATGGCTTGGCAAATCGAATGCAACGACCACCTGTCGTGTGTCGTGTGTCACGCCCGGAAGAACCGCCTTGAAATAGCCGCCCCGCAGCGAGCTTTTCAGCTCACTCGAAGCGAATGAGTTCTGGCGCACTGCACCATCTTGATCGAGTGCCAGAAGATGCACCGCCTCAAGCGCACTTCGCCTGGAAAAGAAATATTGGGGAAGTGCATCCGCGGGCGTGAGATCAAAGCGCAGCAAGACTCTTTCACCCTGAAGCGAATAGCTTTCATCTCCGCAAACCCAACGCTCGGGCGATTCCACAACGGCAGCGAGGTCGGCCGATCGATCGCTGGAGGCCCAGCAGGAACTCAGAATATCAGGGCCTTGGTCTGCCTGCAGGGGATCGGCGGCCAGAGATGCCAGCATCACTAGGCCCAAAATGACGATCAGAAACGTTTTTCGCAGGCAGTCCCACACCATTGCCCAACGCTACACGCCAAAGATTGCAATGAGGTTACACAAAATGGCTGCTGTAGGAGCGGAGAGGAGCGCCGCATCATTGGGTAGCTGACGTCAAAAACATGACTGGCATGTCCTTGCTCCGACCATAAGCAGGCCTTTCTGCTTGACCTCGCTTCAACCGCGGGGCCAAAAGGAACCGACGCAAGGCTGGAGGTTTTATGGTCGAGCCCGTTTTGAAAACCGTACAGCGTGGCTCGAACAGCAGACTTGAGGCTCGCGATGTAACCCTGGTCTATGGTGAGCGGACGATTTCCCGCGATCTGCGTTTCCAGGTCCCGGACGGGCTTTTTACCGTGATCGTGGGTCCTAACGCGTGCGGCAAGTCTACCCTTTTGAGGGCGCTGGCACGGATCATTAGACCGCACACCGGCCATGTCGTGCTCGACGGCAAGGAAATCGAGCGCATACCGGCCCGCGATGTCGCACGCACGCTCGGCCTTCTGCCACAGAGTTCGGTCGCGCCAGACGGGATCACGGTCGCCGACCTCGTGGCGCGAGGGCGCTATCCGCACCAGTCCTTCCTGCAGCGCTGGAGCCAGGCGGACGAGGACGCCGTTTCCTGGGCGATGCGGACGGCCCGAGTGGAAGAGCTGGCCGATCGTGCCGTCGACGAGCTTTCCGGCGGGCAGCGCCAGCGTGTGTGGATTGCTATGGTGCTGGCACAGGAAACGCCGCTTCTACTTCTCGACGAGCCGACGACCTTTCTCGATATCGCCCACCAGATCGAGCTCCTCAATCTCCTGCGCGATCTCAACCGGCGGCAGGGTAATACCGTCGTCGCGGTTTTGCACGATCTCAATCAGGCCTGCCGTTATGCGGATCACATCGTCGCCATGCGCGACGGGCGCATCGTTGCGGAAGGTAACTCACGCAGCGTCATGACCGCAGAACTCGTGAAGACTGTCTTCGGGCTCGCGGCCATCGTCATCGATGATCCCGTGACCGGCGATCCGCTGGTCGTGCCGCTCGATGAGACCGCAGCGTCCGAAGGATAGGACTGGTTACCCCCTTTTCCGCGTCAGGAGCCAGAGAAGGTAAAGGCCGCCTACAAGACCTGTCGTGCGCCCGATCGGCAAAATCAGATCGGCGGCTATGTACTGGGTGATGAGATCCGCGATGACGAGCAGGAATGCTCCCATGGCTGCGGCGCTCAACACGGGAACTCCGCGCGAGGCGGTCAGCCGGGCTGCGAGCTGGGGGGCGGCCAGCGCCAGAAAGGCGATCGGTCCCGCAGCACCGGTGGCAACGCCGGCGAGAAGCACGGCACATGCGATCATGGCGAACCGCGTCCGTTCGACATGGACACCCAGCTGACGCGCCAGATCGTCGCCCATTTCGATCATCCGCAGCCTGGTTGCCGCAAGACCGATAAGCGGCACAAGCAGAAGCGCACCTCCCATGACGGTCCGGGCGTGATCCCAGTTACGGGCATCAAGCGAGCCGGCGAGCCAGAGATTAGCAGTGATCGCATTGTCGAGATCGCCCTTCACCAGCATCAAGCCATTAAGTGCGCTCAGCGTCGCTCCGGCGCCGATACCGATCAGGACCAGACGATAACCGCCGGTTACCCCATGTTTGAACGACAGGAGATAGACGACGGTTGCCGTCGCCAATCCACCGAACATGGCCGACAGCGCAACCGCAAGCGGTCCGCCGCCGAAAATCACGATCTGGAACAGCGCGCCTGTGGCAGCGCCCGTCGTGAAGCCGATCACATCTGGCGATCCGAGCGCATTGCGGGATACCGACTGGAACACCGCGCCCGAGACACCCAAAGCTGCACCAGCAAAGATTGCAACCAGCAGACGCGGCAGGCGCAGGTTCAGAATGACCTGCTCTCGCATCCCGCCTTCGCCCTGTCCGAAAAGCGTGGCAATCACCTCCATGAAGGGAACCGGAACACGACCGAGCGTGATGGCAAAGAGCGCGGCACACAGCGTGACAACCAACAGGCAGAGTGTAATCGCGACGGGGCGGATGCCGACGGCGAAGGACATGCGCCGGCTGCGCCAGACAAATCGCCCCGGAGTTCGCGATAATGGGCTGGATACACGGTTCATAGCTTCGATATCCGATGGCGACGAACGAGCGCGATGAAGAACGGGCCGCCCATCAACGCAACCATGATGCCGACGCCGACCTCTCCGGGTGGCGCGATCACCCGACCGAGCGCGTCGGCGCTGACCAGGAGGAGGGCGGCTATCGTCATGGCGTAGGGCAGCAGCCAGCGATGCCCCGGACCGGTAATCAGGCGGGCGATATACGGCGCGGTCAATCCGACAAAGCCGATAGGGCCGGCGGCAGCCGTCGCCGTACCGGAAAGAACGATCACGGCAAGCGCCGAAAAGCTCCATATGTACAATGGATTGCCTCCGAGCGCCTTGGCCAGGTCTGCGCCGAGCGCTGCCGTATCCAGTGCTTTCGCCAAGGTGAATGTGATCAGAATTCCGACGGATGAAAGCGCGAAAGCAGGCACAAGAACCGGATAGCTGCGTCCTTGTAGAGAACCGACCGACCAATTGCGGAACTGATCGAAGACCTGTTCATCGCTGTTGACGAGAATGATCTGGGTCAGCGACATCAGGACGACGGAGAGAGCGGCCCCTGCCAGCACCACACGCACCGGATCGCCATTCTGCCCCAGATTGCCGAGAAGATAGACGGCCGCCCCAGCCAGCGCAGCGCCGGCAATACCGAAAGCCATATAGGCCGTGACATCTGTTATGCCGAGAAAGGCGATGGCACCGGTAACCGCCATCGCTGCGCCTGCATTGATGCCGAGAATACCGGGATCGGAGAGCGGATTGCGGGTAAGCGCCTGCATGATCGTGCCGGCTGCTCCGAGCGCCGCACCAACGACGATTGCAAGCAGGGTGCGGGGAATGCGCAACAAGCGCACCAGAAGATGATCGCTGTCGGCCGGATCGAAATGGGTGATCGCATTCCACGTGGTCACGAGCGGGATAGGCCGTGCGCCTGCGATAATCCCAAAGACAACCGCGCCCAGAAGCAGGATGCCCAGCGCACATAGTCCGGCCATCAGGCGACGGTCGCGTGTGCGGGCTCGCGCTGTCGCGCTTCTCGGTCCGTGGCGCAAGGCGTCAGTTTCCGAATTTGGCGACGATGCCGTCAACGATTTCCTTGCCGCTGTAATAGTCGATGCGGAAGGAATGGACGCCCAGTCCGTAGACCTGGCCGGTCTTGACCGTCGGCAGGTTCGCCAGCACGGGATCGTTGCGGAAGGCAGCTGCCCTGCTGTCATCCACCCGCAGCAGGAACGTCGTTTCGGCCTTAAGGTCCACCAGACGTTCGTAATCCGCCCAGACAAAATCGTCCCGGCTTGCAGCCTGGGTGTGCCACGCCGGATCGGGTGCCTCGATCTCAAAGCCGAGTGCGGCGAGAAGAGCGGCATGCGGACCGCCCGGTCGTGCGATCGGGTTGCTCTGGCCTGCTCCGTTGAAACTGATGATGTTGGCTTTGCCGGCAGGCACCTTGATCCTGGCCCGTGCACTCGCAACGTAAGCGTCGAAATCCGAAATCGATGCCGCGGCTTCGGTCTCCAGTCCCGCGGCGTTCCCCAGTTCGGTCGCAAGTTCCTGCCAGGAAAGGGCGCCGTCGTCGACGAGAATGGTCGGGGCGACCTGACGGAAGGCGTCAAGTTGGTCCTTGGCCGAGCCGGCGCCGCTTGCCGTCACGACGATGAGGTCGGGTTCAGTGGCATAGACAGCTTCCAGATCGACCTTGCCGGCCGGCCAGGCATTTTCGATGTTTCGCTCCTTGGCCACCTTTTCCCACTGCGCGAAGAGCTGGCCGTTGGCGGCCGAGCCGCTTGCAACAACCGGAGCCTGGATTGCCAGAAGCGTGCCGGTCAGCGTCACCGAAGTCGAGAGAATGCGTTTCGGCTGCGCCAGTATTTCCGTCCGGCTACCGTCGACATTGGTAAAACTGCGCGGCCACGTCTCGGCAGCAACCGCCTGCGACCAGAAGAGGAGCGAGGCAATCGCCGCTGTAACGATTCGCGCCGCGAACCGGCCGGTTGTCGCAATCCTCATGGCTGCATTCTCCGCTGACGGCATGGAACGGGCAGGGGCTCTGCCGTCCGCTCGAAGCCCGTGCGGGCGGGAGCTTTAGCACCGCTTACCGGTCGCCGCCACCCAAACATGAGCGCAGCTTGCAAGATTGTTTCGGTTGAGTCGTTCAGCCCTCGATCGTACCGGCCTGCCGCCGCAAAGAGGAAGGCGGATAACCGAAATGCTTGCGAAAGGCGGCTGTAAAGTTCGACAAATGAACATAACCCGCCTCGTAAGCGATGTCGGAAATGCTGCGATTGCTGAAGAGAAGCGCCTGGCGCGCTTCGGTCAGCCAACGGTTCCGGATGAATTCGTTGAGCGAGCAATGATGTGCCTTGCGCACCAGCCGCTGCAGCGTTGCCTGGCTGGCACCCAGTTCGTTCGCCATATCGGCAACAGCCAGTTCCTGCGCCGAATGGCGGTCGATGTACTGCACCAGTGCATAGATGCGTTGCTGTTCGGCGGCGGTCAAATTAGCCGGTGGCATCGCTGCATCGGGATTTGCACCAAAGGCCGCCGTCAGCGCTTCATAGACGATTGCAAGCGTATGGCTTTCCAGCAGAACGGCCGAAAACGGCGGCTTGCGGGCGGCGATATCGAACATCTGGCGCGCCAGGAACTCCACCTTGCGATTGGGCTGCCACTGCCAGAAGCCGGGCTCTCCGCCCAGAAGCGCCTGGAATTTGTCGGGAGCCTCGCTTGCCTCCGAAAAGCGCTGAAGCCACTCACGCGACATGCCGATGACCATCTTGTCGAGATATTGACCCTTGCGTGCCCGCCGGC
This sequence comes from Hyphomicrobiales bacterium, assembly GCA_900466875.1. Taxonomy (GTDB): domain Bacteria; phylum Pseudomonadota; class Alphaproteobacteria; order Rhizobiales; family Rhizobiaceae; genus Neorhizobium. Next base: position 129,343 of record UBNQ01000024.1, read on the forward strand.
GCAGACGCGCGCCGCTTTCATGGGACACAATGATGGCCGAGGACTGCCAGCGCCCTTGCGCCGTGCGTTGCGGCATCGGCATCGGAACCCCGTTCAGAGATGCCTCGACGAAGCCTTCGAGAAAGATCTTTATGCAGACCTGCGCGTCGAGAGCCACTTCCATCTCAAGATCGTCGACCTGCATGCGGCGACCGAAATTGACATGGATGCCATTCATCCGCACCTGGCCCACCAACCCGCATGCAACAACCGCATCCCCCTGATCGCCGCTATCGAGCACGCGGACGCCATTCTTGCGCAACTCGCGCCGTGTCAGGACGGGGTTGGGATTGCCAACCACGGGCGGAAGGGGATCGACGGCACTGCTCACACAGGTCTCCTGCATAACTTTATGCTTGATTAACGAAAGCGGAGGGCTTCAAGACCACGTATACGAATACATGAAATATGCACTCAAGAATAGCCGCGATGGGGGACATCCGGCACTGATTGCCGCGCGATGCGTGGCAATCCTGCGGAAAGAACTGGTCGTCCGGGGGTATGGGAATGAACGGGAATAAGACAATCGGGCAGCTGCATGCAGGCGAGCGGCTGACACGAATTCTACTGGCGACGACCGTGCTGGCGGGCCTGACGACTGCAGCACGGGCGCAGGATGGCGGCGACAGCCAGTCCAGCACGGAACTGGCACCGATCGTGCTGGAAGGTGCCACCTACGAAACCGAAGGTACCAACAGCTATACCACGAAGGAAATCAGCGTCGGCGACAAGGACACGCGCACGCTGCGCGAAGTGCCGCAATCGACCACCGTCATGACACGTGAACGTCTCGATGACGGCAACTTCTCCTCGCTCGATACCGTCATGCGCAAGACGCCGGGCGTCGTGGTGCTGACCAATGACGACGGTCGCTCCAGCCTTTATTCACGCGGCTTCGAGTATGACACGCTCTATATGAACGGCCTTTCTACCCCGGTCTCTTCCATCTACGGCACCCAGCCGGACATGGTTTCGGTCGACCATATCGAAATTCTGCGTGGTCCTTCCGGTCTCTTTGGCGGAGCCGGCGAACCGGCCGGTGCCGTTAACATGCGGCTCAAGCAGGCATCCGACGAATACAAGGCCAGCGTCAACACGATCATGAGTTCGTGGGACGGCAGGCGTATCGAAGGTGACGTGACCGGGCCGCTGACCAAGTCCGGTCGGGTCCGCGGCCGCTTGGTCGGCGCGCTTTCGACCAAGGACAGCTTTATCGATACGGTCGACAACAAGGTCGGCGTGATCTACGGCACGATCCAGGCCGACATCACGGACAACACGACGGCAACGCTGAGCATCAACCACACGCGTCGTGACATCACGCCGTTCAACGGTCTGCCGACGCTCGCCGACGGGACGCTGCTCGATCTGCCGCGTTCGACCTATACCGGTGCGGACTGGAACAATTTCGAAAACAACGTCACGCAGTATATCGCCGAACTCGAACACCGCTTCGATGACGGTGGCCACGCAAAGATTTCCGCGCTCTATTCGCGTGTCGACGTCGATTTCCTCTATGCATTTGCAGCGAGCGCCGCGGATGCATCGGGTTCGGTTTCCAGGGGAACAAGTTGGCTTGCCCGTGCCTACGAGCAGGATTCGGTTTCGCTCGACGCACATGTCAGCAAGCCCTTCGAAATCTACGGAATGGAAAACAACATCATTGCCGGCGTCGATTATCGTGGTAGCAGCGATAGCCTCTGGAACCAGAGAGGCACGATTGCCGGAACCCAGAACCTCTATGACTGGAATAGCAATATCCCCAAGCCAAGCGTTAGCTTCGGCAACCCGGATGAAACGGAAACCGACCAGTACGGCATTTATGGACAGTGGCGCATCAAGCCTGTCGACAAGCTGACGCTGATCGGCGGCGGCCGCTTCAGCTGGTATGACGCCCAGCTCAACGATGCCAACGTCAAGGTCGACGGTGAGTTTACGCCCTATGCCGGGATCATCTACTATCTCACCGATCGGGTATCGGCCTATGCCAGCTATACGGAAATCTTCCAGCCGCAGTCTGTTGCGGACGCTTCGGGCAAGATCATCGATCCCCGCACCGGCGAACAATACGAGATCGGCCTGAAGGCTGAACTGACCGACGATCTCAATGCCTCGCTCGCATGGTTCAACCTGAGAGACAAGAATCGCGCGGTCTCCGATACGGTCAACCTCGGCGATTACCTTGCCGCCGGTGAAGCACATATGCGCGGCATCGAGTTCGAGATCAACGGCGAGATTCTGCCCAACTGGGAGGCGATGGCGGGCTACACCTATACCGATACGCAGTTCAAGAGCACGGCCAATGCGGCGGGCTCGGAATTCTACACCCCGGAACATATGTTGCAGTTCTTCACTAAATATACGTTCGACGGCAAAGGGAATTGGACAGATGGCATTTTCGTCGGCGGCGGCGTGAAGCTGTTCTCTTCGTTCAAGAACATCTCGCGCACGGCAACAGGTGGCGCCACCGCCATTGAAGCTCCCGGTTATGGCGTGGTCGATCTGCAGGCCGGCTACAAGTTCAACGAGAACCTGACTGCCAGCCTGACGGTCAACAATGTGTTCGACAAGAAATATTACGAGCGCGTCGGGGGCACTTCGGTGTTCAACTTCTATGGCGAGCCGCGCAACGTCGTCTTCAAGCTCAACGCGACTTTCTGATTACGGCATCGACAGACTGTAGAAGAAGCGGCCCGGAACTTCTGTTTCGGGCCGTTTTCGTTATGCCAAATCGATATTCATATGCCGGTGTCCGGTTTGCTGAAGGCCATCGCCTGCGCACGCCGGACTCCATGCAGCAACATGTCGAAATGGTCGTGATCGGCGGCGACAATCAGATCGACCTTCATGGCCGGATTGGCGCGCGCGATCAGGCCGGCGGCTTCCGTAATGTTGTCGACCATAGCCCGCCGTGACAGATGGTCCTGCCGTTCGGCCGGCAGCGCGTGTGTCGCATATTGCTCATCCTTGCCGACGGTGATGACAAGCCGGTCTGCCGCACTCGTGGCGGCATTGTTGCGCATACGGCGCATCATCAGCGCATCGCTGAACCAGAGTGAGGGACTTGCGGCCCAATATCGCTGAAAATGACCGGGACAGTGCAACAGCGTATTGATGGTAAAGAGCCCGCCATAGGAGAAGCCGAACAGTGTATTGCGGGCCGGGTCGAGCGGGTAAAGCGCCGAAAGCGCTGGCCGGAGCTCTTCAACGATGAAATGCAGAAAACCCTCCGCGCCGCCGAAGACAGTTGAGACCATATCACCAGTCTCTTGATCTGGTTGAGGCGTGTAGTTTCTCGATCGCGCAGGCGCATCAAAAGGCGCGCCACCCGGGAAGCCGATTGCAACGGTGAGACCGGCAACGCAGTCTGCCGACATTGGCGCCGACGGAAAAAGCCCACCCGCCGGGCGGCTGAAAACAAGCGGAAAACTGGCATCTCCATCCAGCATCCAGAGCACAGGATAACCGGCTTGCGGCGGCGGCCCGGACGGGGCGCGAACAAGAACCCGGTAGATTTCCCCGGTACGCTGCGAGTGGATTTCGAAAGTCTGTGCCGCGGGCAGTTGAACCGGTTGCCATTCACTCATGCCTTGCGTCATCGCGGTCATTTTCGTCCGATAGGGTGTTGCGGAACCGCTCGGAAGACAATGATTTGGCCGAGACGGAATTTTGGGGAAATCTATCAGAGATCAGTGAGTTATGGTACCTGTCTATTTGCAACAGGCGAACGTGAGAATGCCCAAGGCTAAGATAACTCACCGGCCTTCGCTTTGGGAAAACCAGGCGACGAGTTCGGCTGAATTGCCGACGCCGATGGCTTTCATGAGCCGCGCCCGATGTGACTCGATGGTTCTGACCGACAGGTCGAGTTCCAGAGCGATCTGGGCGCTGGTCTTACCCTGCACGACCAGCGTTATGATCTGGTTCTGTCTGTCCGTGAGAGAAATGCTCCTTGCCACGACAGGTCGCGCCACAGGCTGAAAACAATATGTCGCCTGAGCAAAGGGATCTGTCGCGTGTCGCGTCCTGCCGTGAACCTGGCACCAGAACCGCTCGCCATCCGCCGCCGTCATGATCCTTTCATCATAATAGACCTGGCCGCCGGGCAGATGAGCCTGCCACATCCGACCGGTCCTGACGAAATCCGAATGTTTGGGATATAGCTGCGCAAAACTGCGGTTGATGAGATCCGATCTTGCGTATTTGAACAGCCGGGCAAATTCGTCGTTGCAATCCCGGATAATCCGGTGTGTCGCGAAGACCATCGGCACAGGGATTTCGCTCAACCTGAAAGACCAGTTTTCGGTACTTTCAATCACGGCAGCTCTCTCACAAAATACAGTATAAATACTGCTATCCTTCGTCCTCTATCAAGGCTTATCTTGCTGTTTGTCATGCCAGCCTTCCGGGCTGCATCTGGCAATGGGTGGAGGATAGATGAGGAAAGTTATTGCTACGGCCAGCGAGGCCATGGCGGGATTGCTTCGCGACGGCATGACGATCATGTCCGGCGGCTTCGGCCTATGCGGGATCCCGTCAAGCTTGATCGAGGCTATTCGCCTGTCGGGCGTCAAGGACCTGACGGTCATTTCCAACAATGCCGGCGTCGATGGTTTCGGCCTGGGCGTGCTTCTGGAAACACGTCAGATCCGGAAAATGATCTCGTCCTATGTCGGCGAGAACAAACTGTTTGCGGAACAGTATCTTTCGGGCGCGCTCGAACTGGAATTCAATCCGCAGGGCACGCTTGCGGAGCGTATTCGTGCTGGCGGTGCGGGCATCCCCGCCTTCTTCACGAAAACCGGCGTCGGCACCCTGGTTGCCGAGGGCAAGGAAGTGCGCCGCTTCGGCGATGACGACTATGTCATGGAAACAGGGCTCTTCGCCGACCTTTCCCTCGTTCACGCCTGGAAAGGCGACACCGAAGGCAATCTCGTCTACCGGAAAACGGCGCGAAACTTCAACCCGGTCATGGCGACGGCAGCCCATATGACGATCGCGGAGGTGGAACACCTTGTGCCGGAGGGAGAGATCGATCCGGACGCAGTCCACACTCCGGGCATTTTCGTCAACAAGATCCTGCATGTTCCCGATGGCGAGAAGCGCATCGAACAGAGAACCGTGCGGAAGATCGAGGAGGCAGTCTGACATGGCCTGGACGCGTGAACAGATGGCCGCGCGGGCGGCGCGCGAACTGCAGGATGGCTTCTATGTCAATCTTGGCATCGGAATCCCGACATTGGTCGCCAACTTCATTCCGGAAGGAATGGAAGTCACGCTTCAGAGCGAGAATGGCATGCTCGGCATGGGGCCTTTCCCGTTCGAGGGCGAAGAGGATGCCGATCTCATCAATGCCGGCAAGCAGACGATAACCCAGCTTCCCAAGACGAGCTATTTCTCCTCCGCCGACAGCTTCGGCATGATCCGTGGCGGGCATATCGACCTCTCCATTCTGGGCGCCATGCAGGTCTCCGAAAGCGGCGATCTTGCCAACTGGATGATCCCGGGCAAAATGGTGAAAGGCATGGGGGGCGCGATGGATCTCGTCGCCGGCGTCAAGCGCGTCGTCGTGGTGATGGAACATGAGGCAAAAGGCGAGCCGAAACTTCTCAAGGAATGTACGCTGCCGCTGACCGGACGACGCGTTGCCGATATGGTCATCACTGATCTCGGCGTTTTCCGTGTCGCGCGGACCGGTCCCGCAAAGCTGACGCTGACAGGCCTTGCGGACGGCATTTCCGTGGACGAGATCAGGGCAAAGACTGAAGCCCCGTTCGATATCGATCTCTGATATCGTGAAGTCCCGCAAGTTCAAAGAGCTAAGGATAGGTCTGCAGCTTGAGGATATGATCCACGCCACTTTGAATATGTTTTCGCACGCAGTCTTTCGCTGCTTTGGCGTCCTTGTTCAGCGCGAGCGTGAACAATAGCTGGTGGTCGGCCACGACAGGCTGACCGCGAAAGCTCTCTGCCAGCATGTGATAGCGCAGAAAGCGGTCGAATACCGAGGAGAGACTTTGCATCAGGGTTGCCGAGTTGCAGGCGGAAACGATGGCCTGATGGAATTCCCAGTCGTAGCGGACCCAGTCGATTGTGCGTGACGCATCACCGGCGAGGAGTTTGCGTTCGACTGCTGCCAGCCTGTGATGCGCCGCAACGATACGACCCTCCCATTCAAGGTCGCCGGATGCAAAGGAAAGCTCAAGCGCGTGGCATTCCAGGACGACGCGCAGATCTGCGAGTTCCAGGAGTTCCTGCCGGGAAACCGGGCTGACCTCGAAGCCCCTTTGTCCTTCGGCAATCACGAGATTTTCCGCCGTCAGCCTGTAAAGAATTTCCCGTAGCGAAGACACGCTGATTGAATATCGTTTGCTGGCCTGTTCAAGCTTGATCTTCGTCGCCGGCGGCAGCACGCCGAGGATAATGTCCTCACGCAATTGCCGGAATACGGTTTCACTGATGCTGTCCCGGCTATCGCCCGCATGGGTAGGCTGCGACATGCCGGAATGATCTGGTGCTGGATGCTTCATGCCTGTGACAACGGCTTTCTGGTCAGCGCGTGCTCGACGCCACCCTGGATATGTCGTTCAAGTACGTCTCTGGCCAGCTTTTGGTCCCGCTTCATCGCGGCATCCAGAAGAAGTTGATGCTCGTCAGCCGCAACATTGCCGCGGTAGGATAGCGCCACCATCTGATAACGAAGGTATTTGTCGAACACCACGGAATGGGTGTCCATCAGAAGCTTGGAGCCGCAGGCGGAGATCAGTGCCTGGTGAAATTCCCAGTCGTACCGTTTCCAATCTTCAGTTCGTGTGACGTCACCGCTGGCCATGATCTGCTCCATTCGCGCCAGCTTGTGATGCGCCGAGACCAGTCTCGCCTCCCACTCGACCCCGCCATTCTCGAAGGACTGGGCCAGCGCATGGGTTTCCAGCAAAAGCCGAAGCTCGGCCGTTTCCTTAAGATCCGCTACCGAGATTGTAGCAACCTCGAAACCGCGCTGGCCTTCTGCCGTGACGAGGCCTTCCGACGACAAGCGATTGAGGATTTCCCTGAGCGTGCTGACGCTGGTCGCATAGCTGTCCTTCAATTTCTCAAGCTTGAGCTTCAGGCCGGGATGCAACCTTCCGAAAATGATATCGGCTCTGATCCGCTTGTAGGTGGACTCGGCGACGGTTTCGATCGGTGTTTCCGGTAGCATTGGCATATCTCTGGCATTTCTTTTATCATCATATAATCGCCAATACCCCAGTTCCCCAACCGGTATTGTTATTTCCCGGTTCGGCCGATGCAAAAAGCATCGGCAACCGAGCTAAAGTCTTGGTACGCCTTCCGGCCGGAGCGCCTTCTTCAGCGCGGCGATACGAAAGATCGCATTCGCCGCGCCATAACCACGATAACCGCTGCGCTGTACGATTTCGAAAAAGAAGCCCTCACCGAAAGTCGAGCTGTAAAGCTGGAAATATTCGCCATGGTCGTCCCGATCATACAGAATATTATTCTCCCTTAATCTTTCCGTGAGGTTCGGGTCGAGGCCGAATCTCGCTTCGAGATCCCCGTAATAGTTCGATGATATGATGAGGGGCTGGAAGCCGTTTGTCCGCAGAGCCGTTGCCGTCGCGAATATGTCATCCGTGTGGAAGGCGATATGCTGTACGCTGGAGCCGAATTTTTCGGCGATGAAATGTCCGGCAAGCGTACGTCGGTTTTCCGCTCCGTTAAGGGTGATCCGCAGGACGCCCGACGTGTTCTCCACGACCTGACTGCGCACAATCCCGGCAGGGTCGATAATGTCGACCATGGGCGTCTTATGCGTCTCGAAGATCGAGTTGTAGAACAAAAGCCAGGTCAGCATCTCGTCATAGGCAACCGTTTGGGCCACATGGTCGACATGCCGCAGATGCGTCGGTTCAATGTCGGCATCATCCGTGACCGGGCTGAAATCGATTTCGGCGAAGCGACCGAGATCGCTGTGGTCGTCGATCAGGTAGACCAGCCCGCCACCAACGCCTCGGATCGCCGGGATTTCGACCTCGCCTTCGCCGACAGGCTGAACGAATGGCTCCGCACCGAGCGCAAGCGCGCGCGAAAAAGCCTTGCGCGCATCATCCACCAGAAGCGCGATCGCATATGCCGATGTCCCGTGCACCGCGAAGGAGGCATTGGCAAAACCTTGCCCCTCGGTATTGACGAGCAACCGGATCTTGCCCTGCTCGAAGATGGACACCTTCTTGCTGCGGTGGATCGCGGTGTGCCGAAAGCCGAGCGTATGAAGAAGTTCGACAAGTTTGTCCGCATCCGTATCGTCGGCGGAAAATTCCACGAAACCGACACCTTCGACGGTTGCGCGCCGCGGCATGTCGGCCACCGTCAGGGTCGCGGCATCGGGCCTGCGACGCACTTCGTCCCCCAGGTAGATCAGCGAGCGATGCCCGTCGGCAGCAATGGCTTTCGGTGAGCCGCCGCGAAACTGGTCGTTGAATATCTCCAAGGAGAGATAGCCGTCATAACCGGTTGCGGCGACCGCCGCAGTGAAGTCGGCGACCGGCAGATCGCCTTCGCCCGGCATGTTGCGGAAATGCCTTGACCAGTAGAGCAAGTCCATATCGATCAACGGCGCGTCGGCCATCTGCACGATGAAGATCTTGTCCTTGGGGATGGAACGGATCGAGTTGATCTCGATCTTGCGTGACAGGGTGTGAAAGCTGTCGAGAATAATACCGATATTCGGGTGATCGGCTCGACGAACGATTTCCCATGCGTCGCGATGGTCATTGACGTGGCAGCCCCATGCCAGTGCCTCGTATCCGACTTTCAGGCCGCGTCTGGCGGCGCGCTCTCCAAGCTCATGGAAATCCGCAGCTGCTCTGTCGATCCCGCCGAGCGCCGCAGGCGAGACGTTCGAACAGACGAGCACGAGATCGGTGCCAAGCTGCTGCATGATATCGAACTTCCGCTCGGCCCGATCGAAGGTTCGGCTTCTAAGCGGTTCCGGCATGCCCTCGAAATCACGGAAGGGCTGGAACAGGGTAATTTCCAGCCCATGGTCGCGAACCATTTTGCCGACATCCGTCGGACTGCCGTCGAAAGCAAGAAAGTCGTTTTCGAAGATTTCGACGCCGTCGAAACCCGCCGCAGCAATGGCTGCCAGTTTTTCGGGGAACTCTCCGCTGATCGAGACTGTGGCGATCGACGTCTTCATGGCGCTCTCCTCACAAGCAGCTCCAAGGCTCTCTTACCGTATATGATACTACCGGCCCGATGGGCAAACGTAAAATATCATAGATTTTTGAAAAACTATGTTGATATGGATTGTGTCTCATGTCAATTTGACAAATGTCAGCAGGAGGAGTGCTGGCAGGCCGAACGGGCCATAGGAGGAGGATCAGATGTTGACATTCATATTGAAGCGCCGCCAGGCGCTGCTGGGAAGTCTTGCTTTCGCGCTTACTGCGGCACTGGCTCAGCCGGCAGCTGCGATCACACCTGAAGAGATAAAGGCCAAAGGCAAGCTCGTCGTCGGCATACAGGGCGATAACCCGCCATGGGGTTTCGTGACCAGCGGCGGCAAACAGGACGGTTTCGACGCGGAGATGGGGACCCTGTTCGCAAAGGAGCTTGGTGTCGAGGTTGAATTCGTACCGCTCGAAGTGAGCAACCGGATACCGGCCCTGACTTCCGGCCGCGTCGATATCCTGTTTGCCACGATGGCGATGCTTCCGGACCGCGCAAAGGCGGTGCAGTTCAGCCAGCCCTATAACGCCAATGCCATCGTGCTCATCGGCCCGAAGGACAAGTCGATCAAGTCCAACGAGGACATGGCCGGCCTGACGATCAGCGTTGCCAAGGGTGCAGCCCAGGATACACAGGTCACCAAGAATGCACCGTCCAGCGCCACGATCCGGCGTTACGATGGCGATGCGGCAAGTGTTCAGGCGCTCGCGTCCGGTCAGGTCGATGCACTCGGCGGCAACATCTTCTATCTCGAGCGCGTCGAAAAGGCGGTCCCTGGAAAATACGAGAACAAGCTCGAATTCCAGAAACTCTACAACGGCGCCTGCACTCGTCTGGGTGAAAAGGAAATCAACGTCGCGGTGAATGCCTTCATCGACAAGATCAAGGCCAATGGCGAGCTGAAGAAAATCTACGACAAGTGGATGAAAGTGCCGCTGCCCGAGTTTCCGAAAAGCCTCGAAGGCATTCCATTCACCGCAAACTGACACGGGCCTCCCCGGTATTCAGTCGATGGCAGGCGGGCGTCCTTAACGACGCCTTCAGTGCCGGTGCCGGGTTCATGCCCTGGCGCCGGTGCTGCTGGAGCAATTCCCATGAGCAAGAAAATCTTCGTTCTCAACGGTCCGAACCTCAACCTTCTGGGAGAGCGGGAACCGGAAATCTACGGCACGACAACCCTCGCCGATATCTCCAACGCATGCCGGACAAGGGCGTCCGGGCTCGGTTTTTCGGTTGATTTCAGGCAGACGAATTTCGAAGGCGAACTGGTGGAATCCGTCCACCGGGCCCGCCGAGAGGCCTGTGGAATCATCATCAATCCGGCCGGCTATACATTCACCTCGATCGCCCTTCTGGATGCGTTGAAGATGTTCGACGGTCCGAAGATCGAGCTGCACATCTCCAACGTCCATGCCCGCGAGAGCATCTACCATAATTCGCTGATTTCGCGCACCGCCACAGGCATCATGATCGGTTTTGGTGCGCGTGGTTACGAACTTGCCATTGAGGCCATGGCCGGAATGGTCAAGCCATCCTGAGGCCCATCTGCAGGAAACGCCATGAATTACACCTTGGATTTTACCCCAGTCATAGATGGCCTGCCCAGTCTTCTGACGGCCTGTCTCGGAACTTTCACGCTTGCCATCTGCGGCATGCTGCTTGCGACCGTGATCGGGATCGGCGGCGTCATTCTGCGCCAGTCGCCTCTGGCGGCGTTGCGCTGGCTGGTGATCGGCTTCGTCGAGCTGATCAGAAACACGCCCTTTCTGGTGCAGATCTTCTTCATCTATTTCGCCTTGCCGCTTGCGGGGGTAAGGCTCGATCCGACGCCCACTGCAATCATCGCGCTCGGCATCAATGGCGGTGCCTATGCGATCGAGATCATTCGCGGCGGCGTACAATCCATTCCCAAGGGACAGATGGAGGCGGGTCTCGCGCTCGGCCTGCACAAGGCACAGGTGTTCCGCCTGATCATCCTGAAGCCGGCGCTGAGAGCCATTTACCCGTCTCTGACAAGCCAGTTCGTGCTCCTGACGCTATCGACGAGCATTGCCTCTGCGATCTCGGCCTATGAGCTGACCTCCGTTTCGCAACGGATCGAGTCCGACAGCTTCCGCAGTTTCGAGGTCTATTTCACGGTCACGGGCTTCTACCTCGTCATATCCTGGGTGATGATGCGCTTCTTCGCGCTCTTTTCCGCCCGCTATTTCAGCTATCCGGTGAAGTGAGGAACGTTCATGGGTCGCGAGGAATTCGTTTTTCTTCTCATCGGTCTGAAATGGACCGTCGCTCTGTCGATCGTCGCTTTCGTCTGCGGTTGTGTCGCGGGGCTCGTGGTGGCTCTGGCGCGCACATCCGGCATCGCCATCGTCGAGGGCGTCACGGCCTTCTACATCGCCATCTTCCAAGGCACGCCGCTGCTGATGCAGCTCTTTGTCGTCTATTACGGGCTGGCGCTGGTCGGCATAAGGATGGATGCCTGGGCAGCCGTCTCGGTGGGGCTTACCCTGCACGCCAGCGCCTATCTCGGTGAAATCTGGCGCGGCTCGATCGAGGCGGTACCACGTGGCCAGACGGAAGCGGCCAAGGCGCTTGCGCTGGGCTATGTCTCACGCATGAAGGATGTCGTTCTGCCGCAGGCGATCCGCATCTCGCTCCCCGCAACGGTCGGTTTTCTGGTGCAACTGATCAAGGGCACGTCGCTTGCCTCGATCGTCGGCTTCACCGAACTTACCCGCGCCGGCAACATCATCTCCAACCAGATCTTCCAGCCGATCACGGTATTCGGCATCGTCGGCGCTCTCTACTTCATCATGTGCTGCCCGCTGACCATCTGGGGCGCCCATCTGGAACGTCGCTTCGCAGCTTCGGCGCGCTGACGGCGCTGTCCATCATGATCCAAACAGAATATCCCGGAGATTCACCCATGATCCAGACAGCCACCAAGGCCGATACCACCGAACCGATGATCACCATGTCGGATGTCGGCAAATGGTATGGAGCATTCCAGGCGCTGCACGATGTCGACATCACGGTCGCCAAGGGTGAGCGGATCGTGCTCTGCGGGCCATCGGGCAGCGGTAAGTCGACGCTGATCCGCTGCATCAACCATCTGGAAGCCTATCAGAAAGGCGAGATTCATGTCGGCGGCATCCTGCTCGGGCATTCGTCGAAGACGATCGATGCAGTTCGCCGCGAGGTCGGCATGGTCTTCCAGCAGTTCAATCTCTTTCCGCACCTCACCGTGCTGCAGAACTGCATGCTGGCACCGATCCGGGCGCTGGGCCTGTCCAAGGCCGAGGCGCAGGAGCGGGCGAAAAGCCTGCTTGAGCGGGTGAAGATTTCCGAACAGGCCGAGAAATATCCCGCGCAGTTATCCGGTGGACAACAGCAGCGCGTCGCCATCGCCCGGGCGCTGTGCATGCGCCCCAAGGTCATGCTGTTCGACGAACCGACGTCGGCCCTCGACCCGGAAATGGTCAAGGAAGTGCTCGATACGATGATAGCCCTCGCGGAAGAGGGGATGACCATGATCTGCGTTACCCATGAGATGGGCTTCGCCCGACAGGTCGCGGACCGGGTGATCTTCATGGCGAACGGCGCGATCGTGGAGGAAGCACCGCCGGCCGAATTCTTCTCCAATCCGCAGCATGAACGTACCCGGAAATTCCTGGGTGAGATTCTCGGAAGACACTGAGGCCCCAAAGGTAGACGCCGATGATCAACGGCAACACAAAACTCATCGCCCATCTCGGATTTCCGACGCATTCGTTCAAGGCGCCGCTGATCTACAATCCCTATTTCGAGAAGAACGGCATCGATGCCGTCGTCGTGCCGATGGGATGCCGTCCGGAAGACTATCAGCTCTTCCTGAAGCTCGTTTTCAGGCTGTCCAACATCCATGGTGCGCTGATCACCATGCCGCACAAGATCTCCACGATGGCTTTGCTGGGCGAAGTCTCCAAGAGCGCTCAGGTGGCCGGTGCATGCAACGCGGTGCGTCTGAAGCCGGACGGCACGTTGCTCGGTGACATGTTCGACGGCGAGGGGTTCGTGCGCGGTGTCACGCGCCGCGGACGCAAGATCGAGGGCAGCAGGGCCATCATGGCCGGTGCCGGCGGCGTGGGTTCGGCGATTGCCGCTTCGCTCGCCAGGGCCGGGTTGGCGGAGCTGGCGTTGTCTGACCCTTCTACACCGATGATGGAAGGGCTGGCCGATCGCCTGCGTCGCCATTACCCCGCCTTGAAGGTAGAGACCGGCATATCGGACCCTGCGGGATACGAGATTGTCGTCAACGCAACACCACTCGGCATGGATGACGATGATCCTCTGCCTTTCGATGCCGCGCGGATTGCACCATCCGCCTTCGTCGGGGAGGTCGTGCTCAGCAAGGAGATAACTCCGTTTCTGGCAGCGGCGCGGGCGCTCGGGTGCCAGTATCAGGTGGGAACCGACATGTTGTTCGAACAAATCCCGGCCTATCTCGAATTCTTCGACCTGCCGACGACGACAGCGGAAGATCTCCGCGCGATCGCTCGGTTGTGAAGGAGTTAGACATGGTTTCCCCACCCAGAAGGATTGCGCTCATGGGCGCAGGCCTGATCGGCCGCGAACATGCACAACTGCTCTCCCGCACACCCGATACGGAGCTTGTCGCGATTGCCGATCCGGCAGAAACCGCAAAGTCGGTCGCGGAAGCACATGGAGCACGCTATTTCGCGGACTTTCAAACCATGCTCGATGACATGAGACCGGATGGCGTGATCATCGCCCTGCCGAACGTGCTTCATGCCGATGCAGCGATTGCTTGCGTCGAGCGTGGTATCCCCTGCCTGGTAGAAAAGCCGGTAGCCGATACGCTTCAAGCCGCAATCCGGATCGTCGAGGCCTCCGAACGGCAGAGCGTTTCGGTCCTGGTTGGCCACCAGCGAAGGCACAGTCCGGATATCGCCAAGGCTCGCGAAATGATCACGACCGGTGCGCTTGGTCGTCTGGTCGCCGTCAATGCCATGTGGATGGCGGACAAGCCCGCGACCTATTTCGATGCGGCCTGGCGCCGCCAGTCGGGTGGCGGGCCTCTGCTCATCAATCTGATCCACGACATCGATTGCCTCCGATTCATCTGCGGCGAGATCGAGGAGGTCATGGCATTCACGTCGAATGCGGTGCGCGGTTTCGAGGTTGAAGACACAGCCAGCATCGGCATCCGTTTTGCCTCGGGCGCGCTCGGCACACTGTTGATGAGCGATACTGCCGTTTCGCCCTATAACTGGGATACGGCCGCCGGCCAGGCGCTTTATTTTCCTCACCAGCCGGAAAACGCTTACTTCTTCTCCGGCACCCGTGCCGCATTGGCCCTGCCGATGATGGACCTGTGGCAGCACGAAACGGAAGGCGGCCATTGGCAGGAGCCGCTTGTGAAGCGGCATGTCACGCTTGACGGGAGCCGCGCCTACGAAAACCAGTTGGCGCATTTCCTTGATGTGATCGCCGGCAGGACAAAGCCGCTGGTTTCCGCGCGTGACGCAATGATGACGTTGGCAGCCATCGAGGCAATCGCACGGTCGGCGCGGGAAAGACGGCCGGTACGCCCCTGACGGCTGCCTGACAGCGTCAGACCCGGGCGCCGAGCCTCTTGATCTGTGCGAGGAGTTGCTGGCCGAGGCGTAATGCCGTCGCAGTCGCCATTACCATCTGCGGCAGGATCAGCCATTCGAGCATCCAGGCAGAGCCCGACCGTTCCTGTTCATGCACGAGGGACTGGTTGAGGCCGGACATCTGCACCGCATTGAATCGGGCGAGCGTCACCAGCGTTTCGGCCGCAATGGGGTTTTGCTTGTGCGCCATCGCTGACGACGCTCCGCCGCCGGCAAGTTCGATCTCGCCGCCGGCCTGCGCCATCAGGGCAATATCCTGCCCCATCTTGCCGAGCGAGCCTGTAACCAATGAAAGCCAATGACCTATGTTGACCACGGGATCGCGCTGGCTCTGCCATTGGCGGCGATCCGCAAGTGCCAGTTCCCTTGCCAGATCTGCCCTGACCTGATCGGCGACCGTGCCGAGCTTGTCGAGTGATCCCGCAGCACCACCGAACTGCAGGGGAAATTCGAGATGTGCGGCAGCTTTCCCATGTCTTACCAATGGATCACGCCAGGCATGAAGCCGATCCGAAACCGTGATCGGTATGGCGGCCTGCATTCGGGTATAGGCCATCATCTTCCTGCCGCCGAAGGGGTTATCCAACGCGTCCAGGCTGTGCAGAATACCGTTGATGCGGCCTGCCAGAAGCGGCAGGATGACCTTCAACCGCAGCATCAGACTGGTATCGATGACATCCTGGCTGGTCGCGCCGAAATGTACATGCCGCGCCTCATCACCACCGACGGCACGGCGCAATTGTTCGACCAGTTCCGGCACGACGACGGAATCGGTCGAGACCGATGTTCTCAATGCCTCCATCTCAGGCCGGAAGCTCGAGCGGATATCGGCGATGCGCTCGGCAGCTTTTGCGGGAATGATGCCCGCTTTCGCTTCAGCCCTGGCAAGGGCCGCCTCGAATGTGAGCATGGCGGCAATATCGGCCTCTGCCGAGAGATGCGCCGCGACCTCATCATCGCCGACAAGGCCTGACAGGAAGGGATGTTCAAATGCGGAAATCGTCATCGGTTGCCCGGTATAAGCAAGAGGAATGGAGCAGACCCCATCAGATGTCCAGGAACACGGTTTCCTTCGGTCCCTGGAGATGAATATCGATCGTATAGATATTGCCCTCGCGCTGCGCGATCATCGTTTCGACCCGCGCACGGTGTTCGATGCGTGAAAGCAGCGGATCGGCGGCGTTGGCGTCAGCCTCGTCAGAAAAATAGGCGCGGGTATGCAAGCCGATATTGATGCCGCGTGCGACGATCCAGAGCGTGATATGCGGCGCCATCCAGCGCCCGTCCTTGTAAGGCACCCTGCCGGGCTTGATCGTGTCGAAATGGAATATCCCGTCTTCGCCGCTGGTCGGACAGCGCCCCCAGCCGGTGAAGTTGGGATCTGCCGTGCCGCGCAGTTCGGACGGGCTATTATGAAAACCGGCAGCATCGGCCTGCCAGATCTCGACCATGCCGTCGCGCAATACAGTTTCGCCACCATCGAAAATGCGGCCGCGCAGGCTGATCCGCTCGCCGAGCGTCCGTTCATTGACCATGGCGGTGCCGAGATCGGTCTCGTAGACCCCGCGGATGTCACAGAAATTCGGCGTCAGACCGATATGCACGTAAGGCCCCGCCGTCTGGGACGGGGTTTCCTTCAGGCGGTGGAGATCCTGCACCATCAGTTCCCCTCCAGCCGGTTTTCAAACAAGGTCGAGCGACGGCCCCGCAGCACGATGTCGAACTTGAAGGCGCGCGCATCCATCGGGATCGTCTGGCCCCAGTCAAGCGGTGCGATCAGCTGCTCGATCGCGGCGCGATCGGGGATGGTCTGGACGATCGGACATTTCCAGATCATCGGATCGCCCTCGAAATACATTTGGGTGATCAACCGCTGGGCAAAACCGTGGCCAAAAACGGAGAAATGGATATGGGCGGGGCGCCAGTCATTGACCCCGTTCGGCCAGGGATAGGGACCGGGCTTCACCGTCCTGAAGGCGTAATGCCCTTCATCATCGGTGATCGTGCGGCCGCAGCCACCGAAATTCGGATCGATCGCCGCCAAATAGGTTTCCTTCTTGTGGCGGTAGCGGCCCCCGGCATTGGCCTGCCAGAATTCCAGAAGCGCGCCGCGCACCGGCCTTGCATTCTCATCGAGCACACGGCCATGGACGATGATCCGTTCACCGATCGCGCTTTCTCCCGACCGGGCGTAATTGTGGATCAGGTCATTGTCGAGTTCGCCGATCATCGAATGACCAAAGACTGGGCCCGTGATTTCGGAGATCGTGCCGTCTAGCGACAGAAGCGGGCGTTGCGGCGAGCGCAGGATCGATGTCTTGTACTCTGGTGTCAGCGCCGGCGCGTGCCAGGCGCGATCACGCGCAAAGAAGGCGCCGGTTTCGGGGCGCTGGTTGGATTGGGTCGGCATACCTCAGGTTTCCTCCTCCGCGGCCCGGGCGTCGTCCACTTCTTCATAGACACGCCTGGCGATTTTGATGGCATGGTTTGCCGCCGGCACGCCCGCATAGATCGCGACATGCAGCAGCGCTTCGCGCACGTCCTCCCGCGAAGCGCCGGTATTGGCAGTTGCCCGCACATGCATGGCAACCTCCTCGTCCTGCCCCAGGGCCGCGAGAAGGGCGATCGTGATGATGGAGCGCTCTCGCTTCGTCAGGTTCGGGCGAGACCAGACATGTCCCCAGGCTGCCTCGGTAATCAGCGACTGGAAGGGCGCATCGAATTCCGTCATTGCGGCCGCTGCCCGGTCGACATGCGCATCGCCGAGAACCGATCGCCGCGTCGCCATGCCGAGCCGGTGCCTGTCGGTTTCGGTGTCAGCCATGCGGCGGTGCTCCGGATGATGTAATGGCGTCGCGGATGAAGACCTTGATCATCTCTGTCATGGCTTCATGCTGCTCGATGCAGGGGATATGGCCTGCGTCGGTGATAATCTCGAAACGAGCGCCCGGAATGCGCTCGGCAGTGGCTCTGACGAGATCGGGGGGCGTCGAGCCATCCTGATCGCCGACGATGCAGAGCACCGGCACGCCGATGCGCCCGGCCTCTGCCGTATAGTCCGCATCCCGAATAGCCGCACAAGTTGCTGCATATCCTTCCGCCGGCTGACGTAGCAGCATATTGCGATACCCCTGGAAGGCGGCATTGTCCCCGCTGCGGAAGGCCGGCGTGAACCACCGTTCCATGACCGCATCCAGAATGCTTTCGATGCCTTCGGTTTGAACGGCCGCAATCCTCGCGTTCCACATGTCGGCCGTGCCGATCCTGGACGCCGTATCGGCCAGAACCAGCGCTGCGACGAGATCGGGGCGGCTGGAATAGAGCGACTGGGCAATCAATCCGCCGACCGAAAGTCCGCAAATGACGGTATTCGAGATATTCAGCATATCCATCAGGCCGGCGAGATCGGACGCGTGATCCTCAATCCTGTAGGGCGTGGTTCCGACATCGGAGAGGCCGTGCCCACGCTTGTCGTAAATCAGGATGGGGAAATCACCGGCGAGGCGGATGATGACGTCCCGCCAGATGCGAAAATCGGTGCCGAGCGAATTGACGAACACGAGGACAGGCTTGCCCGCGGGCCCGCCGATGACCTGATAGTGGATCGCTACGTCATTGATACGCGCAAATTGCATTGATCGTTCTCCCGAAATCATATTCGTATAATAAAACGGTTAGGTAAAATGAGTTATCAGCCGAAATTCATGTCCATTTGGTTATGGATCGAATGAACGAAAACCGCGTCAAGTTCCGCCACCTTCAGGCTTTCACCGAAGTCGCTCGACACCGAAGTGTCGTCAAGGCTGCAGGCGTGCTCAACATCAGCCAGCCGGCGGTCACCAAAACGATCCGGGAGCTGGAGGAACTGCTCGGCGTTCCCCTGACCGAACGCGAGGGCCGCGGTATCCGGATCACACGGTATGGCGAGGTGTTTCTCAAACACGCCGGCGCGGCAATGTCGGCTCTGCGCCAGGGTCTCGATTCCGTCTCGCACGAGCGGGGAGGGGAGGCACCGCTTATACGGATCGGCGCATTGCCGACCGTGTCGTCGCATATCATGCCAATGGCGATCGACCTCTTTCTCAAGGAAAAGACCTGGAGCCGCATCAAGATCGTCACAGGCGAGAATGCGGTTCTCCTGGAGCAATTGCGCTTCGGCGAACTCGATCTCGTGGTCGGGCGCCTGGCCAGCGCCGACAGAATGGCCGGTTTCGTGTTCGAGCACCTTTATTCCGAACAGGTAGTCTTTGCCGTGCGCGCCGGGCATCCGCTGCTGTCATCGTCGGACTCCGTCTTTTCCAGACTTGGCGATTTCCCGATCCTGATGCCGACGCAGTCGTCTATCATCCGGCCCTTCGTCGACCAGTTCCTCATCGCAAACGGCGTTTCTAGGCTTCCGAGCCAGATCGAGACCGTATCCGATGCTTTCGGTCGGGCCTTTGTTCTTTCCAGTGATTCGGTATGGATCATTTCCGCTGGTGTCGTAACGCGTGATGCCGAGGACGGTCGGCTGGAGATGTTACCGATCGACACCGCAGAAACCCGCGGCCCCGTCGGCTTGACCATGAGGACCGAGACAGCACCCTCGCTTGCCCTTTCCCTGTTGATGCAGACAATCCGGGAGGCGGCGGGTGCCCGCGCCCGGATCGTGGATTAGGCTGAGGCAGTGGGGCTATCAGGAGAGCACGGCACGCAATTCCCGGCCGACCTCCTTCAGTGGCGGCAGGTAGGTCCGTACAATCTCCTCCATCGGCATCGAAGAGGCTGCAAGGCCCGTATTCAGCGCGGCTATCACCGCTCCGCGGGCATTTCTCAATGGCACGGCAATGGAGCGCAATCCGTGTTCGACTTCCTGATCTACGGCAGCGAAGCCCGATTCGCGCACCTGCGCGAGTTCCGCCATGATGACGTCCACGTCGGTTAGTGTCTGTGATGTGCGCGGAGCCAGACTATGGCTTTCCAGGCGCGCACGCGCCTCATCTTCTGCCAGTGCCGCGAGCATGACGCGGCCCATGGACGTGCAATAGGCGGGCAGGCGGGATCCTGGCATCAGGGCGATCGACATGACCTTTCGCTGGGCCGCTCGCGCCACATAGACGATTTCGTCTCCATCAAGAATGGCGACAGACGTGCTCTGGCCGATCTCCTCCGACAAGCGGTCAAGCCAGGGCTGCACGATGCGTGGAAGGGGCATGGAAGCGAGACAGCCAGTGCCAAGCCGCAGCACACGCGGCGTGACCGTGAAGAATTTTCCGTCATAGGCACAATAACCGTGCTCGGTCAGCGTCAGCAGACAGCGGCGGGTCGTGGCCCGATCCAGGCCTGCAATCCTTGCCGCCTCAGTGATACTCAGGCGAGGAGTGTCGGCAGTAAATGCCTCGACTACCCGCAGGCCCTTGGCTAGGCCACCCATCATGTCTGCTTGTTTGACAACCATGTATACGCTCCAGCCTTGTGCGATAATGCAACAAATAATTCATATCGCACAAAATGATTGAGGGCGAGGGTCATGCGGATTAGAAAATTGACATGCGGGGAGCGATCAAAATTATAACTTGAGGAGGCAGCGGATGGATAAGACAAGGCTGAGCCTTGCGGAGGCCGTGTCGGGGATCGGAAACGGGGCAACCGTGATGATCGGCGGCTTCGGCGGATCCGGCGCTCCGATCGAGCTCATTCACGCTCTGATCGACAAGGGTCCGCGAGATCTTACCGTCATCAACAACAATGCCGGCAATGGCCGGATTGGAATTGCGGCGATGATCGATGCGGGCATGGTTCGCAAGATGATCTGCTCGTTTCCGAAATCGTCCGACCCCCGCGCCTTTACCGACCGATATCTCGCGGGCGAAATCGAACTGGAACTGGTTCCGCAGGGGACCCTTGCCGAACGCATTCGCGCCGGCGGCGCCGGCATTCCGGCCTTTTACACGCCGACCGCCTACGGCACGGAACTGGCTGAGGGCAAGCCGGTCGGCGAGTTCGACGGAAGACATTATGTGCAGGAGCGGTGGCTGAAGGCGGACTTCGCCATCATCAAGGCACATCTTGGCGACCGGCACGGCAACCTCACCTACAACAAGGCAGCCCGCAACTTCAATCCGCTGATGTGCATGGCCGCCGCCAAGACGATCGTTCAGGTCTCGCGCATCGTCGAGCCGGGGGAGATCGATCCCGAACATGTCGTGACGCCGGGAATCTTCATCGATCACCTCGTCGAAGTGGCAAATCCCGGCCAGGAAGAAGAGCTCATTCGCGCCGGAGCGGCTTACGCATGACCATCAACGTCCGTGAAGACATCAAACTCAGCAATGCCCAGATTGCCTGGCGTGCCGCCCAGGACATCGTCGATGGCGCCTATGTCAATCTCGGCATCGGATTTCCCGAAATGGTCGCCCGGTATCAGCCGCCCGGGCGTGAAGCGATCTTTCACACCGAAAACGGCATCCTCAACTTCGGCGAGGCGCCGCAGCCTGGCGAGGAGGACTGGGACCTCATCAATGCCGGCAAGAAGGCGGTCACGCTGAAGCCGGGGGCCGCTTTCTTTCACCATGCCGACAGTTTCGCCATGGTACGTGGCGGCCATCTCGATGTCGCGATCCTCGGGGCGCTGCAAGTGGCGCAGAGCGGTGATCTTGCCAATTGGCGGGTGGGGTCGAAGGGCGTGCCGGCCGTCGGCGGCGCCATGGATCTGGTTCATGGCGCACGCCAGGTCTTCGTCATTACCGAGCATGTAACCAAGAATGGCGAACCGAAGCTGGTGGAGAAATGTACTTTTCCGTTGACCGGCGTTGCCTGCGTGACCCGCGTCTACACAAGCCATGCCGTCATCGACATCGTCGACGGACAGTTCGTGCTGCGCGAAAAGCTCGCGGCCCTCAGTCTCGCCGAGTTGCAGGCAATGACCGGTGCGCCGCTCCATCTTGGCGAAGCGGTGACCGATCTCGTCGTCCCCGAACTGTAAGGATCATTTCGATGGCCGAAGCCTTCATCTGCGATTACATCCGCACGCCCATCGGCCGCTTCGGTGGCGCGCTGTCTTCCGTTCGCGCCGACGATCTTGGCGCGGTCCCGCTGAAGGCCCTCGTGGCGCGCAATGCCGGTATCGACTGGGAGGCGGTCGGCGACGTCATCTTCGGATGCGCCAACCAGGCCGGTGAAGACAACAGGAATGCTGCACGCATGTCGCTGCTGCTGGCAGGGCTCCCCGTTTCGGTGACCGGCACGACGATCAATCGCCTGTGCGGCTCGGGCATGGATGCCGTCATCACCGCGGCGCGCGCCGTCAAGGCCGGTGAGGCGGACCTGATGATCGCCGGCGGCGTGGAAAGCATGAGCCGTGCGCCTTTCGTGATGCCGAAGGCTGACACGGCTTTCTCGCGCCACGCGGAACTCCACGACACGACAATCGGCTGGCGCTTTATCAATCCGCTGATGAAGAAACAGTACGGCGTCGATTCCATGCCAGAGACTGGCGAGAACGTCGCAGAGGATTACAGAATTTCCCGCGAGGACCAGGATGCCTTTGCCCTGCGCAGCCAGGAAAAGGCGGCGACCGCCCAGGAAAATGGCCGCCTGTCGCGGGAAATCACTCCGGTCACCATTCCCCAGCGCAAAGGCGAGGCCCTGATCGTATCGAAGGACGAGCATCCCCGCGCAACCACCATGGAGGCGCTTGCCAGACTTGGCACGCCTTTCAAGAAGGAAGGCGGTACGGTGACAGCCGGCAATGCATCGGGTGTCAATGATGGCGCCGCCGCCCTCGTGATCGCCTCGGAAGCGGCAGCGCGAAAATATGGTCTCACACCTCTTGCCCGCATCATGGCTGGTGCGACAGCCGGCGTCCCGCCTCGCATCATGGGCATAGGACCGGCGCCTGCGTCCGCGAAACTGATGGCGATGCTCGGTCTGACACAGGACCGGTTCGACGTGATCGAGCTCAACGAGGCCTTCGCATCCCAGGGGCTGGCGACCCTGCGCGAACTCGGCATTGTCGATGACGATCCACGCGTCAATCCGAATGGCGGCGCGATCGCGCTCGGTCACCCGCTCGGAATGTCGGGAGCCCGGATCACTGGCACCGCCGCATATGAGCTGGCGTCGGGCAAAGGACGCCACGCGCTCGCGACGATGTGTATCGGCGTCGGGCAGGGCATTGCCATCGCTCTGAAGCGAGTGTGAGCACAGACGATCCCGTCGCATACTGAGGGAAGAGTTCGGCTGGAGGCCTCAGTGCAGGCCACCGACACCCAGCAGACGCTCCACGGCTTCCTGATCTGCCGATAACGCGGCGGGCGTTCCGCTCCAGGCAATGCGTCCGCGCTCGAGCACGATAACTTCATCCGCAAAATCGAGTGCGCTTTGTATTCGCTGTTCAACCAGCAGGATCGTCATCTCACCGGAGGCGGCAAGTCCCGAGAACGCCACCATAAGTTCTTCGCAAATGACCGGGGCCAGTCCTTCGAGCGGTTCGTCCAGCAGCAGCACCGATGGCCGCCCCAGGATCGTGCGCGCGGTGGTCAGCATCTGCTGCTCGCCGCCGGACAATTGGCTGCCGAGGTTTTTGCGCCGCTCCTTCAACCGCGGGAACATCGCATAGGCCTCCTCGATCGCATCCTTGCTCCGGTTCTTCAGGCCAACGATCAGGTTTTCTTCGACATCGAGACTTGGGAACACATCCCGCGTCTGAGGCACGTAGCCGAGACCGCCACGAGCGCGCGTGGCACTGGGCGCCGAACTGATGTCGGTCTCTCCCAGCAATATCCTGCCTTCATAACGGCGCGTCTGACCGGCGAGCGTTGCAAAAAGGGTAGTCTTGCCCATTCCGTTTCGCCCCAGAACGGCAAGGCGGTGGCCGGCGGCCACCGAAAACGAGATCGATTCCAGGATGCGCGTCGGGCCGTAACCCGCCGAAAGGTTTTCGACGCTAAGCGTGGTGGCTGGCATTGGCATAGCTCCCGAGATAAGCCTCGCGAACGCGGGCATCCTTAGTGACGTCGGAGGGAAGACCGTCGAAGATGACGGTACCGGCGGCAAGTACGACGACACGCCTGGCAAAGCGGAAGACGAGATCCATGTCGTGTTCGATCATCAGCACGGCGAGATCGGGCGGCAGATCGGCCAGCGCCTCCTCTATGCGCCCGGTATCGCTTTGCGGAACGCCCGCCGCCGGTTCGTCCAGTAGCAGTACGCGCGGTTTTAACGCCAGTGCAATTGCCAGTTCCAGCAGACGCTGCTGGCCGTAGGCAATTTCCCGAACCTTTCGATGCGCCAGCGACGCAAGGCCGAGCTTTTCAAGAAGCTCGATAACCTCCTGCATGACATCCGCCCGGGTCAGGAAATTGCCAGCGAGCCGGCCGGATTTTCCGGTGCGTTGCAGAACCGCAAGCCCCACATGTTCGGCCGGTGTCATATCCTGGAAAAGCCGGGTCACCTGGAACGAACGAACAAGACCGCGTTGAACCCGCCCGGCAGGGCTGGTTTTGGTGATGGTCTCGTTGCCAAGTTGCACCTCGCCGGAACTTGGCCGGAGAGCGCCGGTCACCAGATTGACGAACGTTGTCTTGCCGGCCCCGTTCGGCCCGATGAGCGCGACCCGGTCTCCGGGCTGCATGGAGAGGGAGACGTCGTTCGTTACGACGAGACCTCCGAAAGCCTTTTTCAGATTGAGGACTTCGAAAACGGCGCTCATTCCCGGGCCTCCCCATCGTGTCTTTTCCGTATCCTCGCATAAGCACTCTCCATCGTCCCATAGAGGCCTTTGGGCGCGAATAGTACGACCGCGATCAGAAGTGCCCCCACCATCGTCAGCCAGTGGAACGGATTTGCCGCCGAAACGAAGTCTTCGAAGAGCATGAAGATCACCGTCCCGAGCAGACCGCCGAAAAGCGAGCCCGTTCCGCCGAGAACGAGCATGACGAGCGCTTCCGCGGATTGGGTAAAGGACAGTGAATCCAAAGCCACCACTTGGGTCGAGACGGCGCTGAGCGCTCCGCCGGCCCCGGCCACCGCACCCGATATGACATACATCTTGACCAGAGCCCGGTGCGGTGAGGCACCGAGTGCCCGGACCCGAACGGGATCCTCCTTGATGCCGCGGCACAACATGCCGAAGGGCGAGCGGACGAGGGCGCGAAGCAGGATGAATGTGAGAAGCAGCAATGCCACTCCGAAGAAATAGGCGGTGTGACCGAAGAGGTCGAACTCGAAAATCCCGAAGAGCGGATCGAGCGTGATGCCCGACAGACCATCGCTGCCGCCGGTCCAGGAGGATGCCTTGTTGGCGAACTCATGGAACAGGTAGACCAGGGCGATCGACAGTACAAGTTGCGGCAGACCATGTGCGCGCAGCATCACGATCGAACACAGGAGGCCGGCGACCGCGCCGGCCAGTATCCCGCCCAATGTCATGACGAGGGGGTCCGTCACCCCATAATGCGCCGACAAAATCCCCGCCGCATAGGCACCGGAACCGTAGAGGGCCGCCTGACCGAGGGTTGCGACGCCGCAATAACCGGTCACAAGATCGAGCGACAGGACGAGCAACGCAATCGCAAGAATTCGCGTCAGGAGCGCCAGATTATCCGGAAAGAGGACGTAACCCAGTGCTGCGACAATCACGATGACGGCAAAGCCGATCAGATCGCGTTGAATGAAGCCGGCCCGCAGGCGTTCTGTCTTCGCGGCATTGTCTGCGGCTTTATTCACCTTGAGATCCGCGCTCATTTCGCTCGCCCTGCAAGGCCGCGGGGAAAGATGCATATGACGGCTATGACCGCGAGATAGAAGAAGAACTCCCCGAATTCTGGCATCAGGTATCGGCCGGTCGTATCGATCGCCCCGAGAAGAAGGCAGGCGGCCAGCGCACCGGGGATGGAGCCCGCTCCGCCGACAGATACGACCACGAGGAAGGTCACCATGTAACGGAGCGCATAATAGGGTTCGACCGGCAGGAATTCGGCCCCGACGACTCCGCCCAACGCGGCCAGTCCGACGGCAACGGCAAAGCTGACCGCATAAACGATCTCCGTGCGCACACCCAGCGCTGCAGCCATGGCGGCGTTATCGACCGAGGCTCGAAGCTTGATGCCAAAGTTGGTTTTCTCGATCGCGTACCAGAGGCCCAGCGCCACGGCGAGACCGCACACTATCGCGAAGAGCCGGTGGATCGGAATGGTCCTGAATCCGATGTCGGCCGAGCCCTGCAGCGCGGGAGCAAGCGGGATGGTCTTGAGCGTCGGCCCCATGGTGAAGTTGGCGATCCCGATGATGCAGAACGTGATGCCGATGGTCATCAGCACCTGTGTCAGTTCGGGCTGCCCGTATATCCGCCGATACAGCAGACGCTCGATCGGGATCGCAATGAGAATGGTGAAGACGACCGCGGCAATGATGGCGAGCGCGTATCCCAGTCCGAGGTCCCGCGCGACATAGGAGGCTATGTAGCCGCCGATCATCGCAAAGCCTCCATGCGCAAGGTTCACCACCCGCATGAGACCCATGGTCACGGAAAGACCGATCGATATGACGAACAGCACCATGCCGTAGGCAAGTGCGTCGACAGCGATGCTGAAGACTGTCTGCATCAGAGGTTCCGATAAGAGCGGCAGGCCTTGGCGACCTGCCTCGTTGCAAGGGGACGGTTGCTTATTTTGTCGCGGCCAGGCCGGGATCGCCCTGTTTCTCGAAAGTCTGGACTTCCTTGTTGATGTAGCTGCCGTCGGAAGTCTTGGCGACTTCGCGCAGATAGATGTTCTGCGTGATGTGGCGACTGTCCGGATCGATGGACACCGGCCCGCGCGGACTGGTCCAGCTCAGGCCCTTGACCGCGTCGACCGCCTTTTGGGCATCTCGCTCGCCACCCGTTGCCTCGATCATCTTGTAGATGACATGCATGCCGTCATAAGCGCCGACGGACGGGAAGGAGAGTTCCGCCTTG
Source organism: Hyphomicrobiales bacterium (assembly GCA_900466875.1). Lineage (GTDB taxonomy): Bacteria > Pseudomonadota > Alphaproteobacteria > Rhizobiales > Rhizobiaceae > Neorhizobium. The sequence goes on from UBNQ01000024.1 coordinate 156,211, forward strand.
TTGCCGATCGCCTTGACCGCGGCCTCGACGAAAGTCTTGTTTTCGGGAGAGTCATGCGAAACCGCATAGTGGAAAGTGGTCTGTATTCCCAAGGCCGCATCCCCCAGAGCCTGCAAATCCGATTCCTGCGTCAGGTCGCCCGGCGCAAAGAATTTGGTGCCGGCCGCCTTGAGACCATTGTCATTGAAAGCCTTGACGAAACCCAGTGTGGTCGGACCCGATGGCAGGAAGGCAAAAACACCCTGTGCGCCGGAATCCTTGATCCGCTGCATGATCGGACTGAAATCATTGGTCGAAAGCGGCATGCGGATGGCTTCGACAATCTCGCCTCCCGCCTTCTCGAACGCTGCCTTGAATGCGTTTTCGGCATCTATGCCCGGTCCATAATCGCTGACGACCGAGATGATCTTCTTCACCCCCGCATCAGCGGCAACCTTCGCGATCGGGGTCGAGGTCTGCCAGGTGGTGAACGAGGTGCGGACCACCAATGGGCTGGTTTTCACGATCGCCGATGTCGCGGCGTTCATGATGACCATGGGCACATTGCCCTGCTTGAGGATCGGTGTCACCGCCATCGCATCGGGCGTGAAATAAAAGCCTGCGAGATACTGCACCTTTTCCTTGACGATCAGTTCCTGCCCGAGGGCCTTGGACTGGGCCGGATCCGCCGTGGGGATGTCGCGGTAGATGATCTCGATCGTATCATCGCCGACAGTATTGCCGTGGAGTGCCATATAGGCGTCGATCCCAGCCTTGAAGTTTTTGCCCTGAAGGGCGAATGGTCCGGAGAAGGGCCCGACGACGCCGATCTTTATTACTTCGGCAGACGCCGTCCCGGACAATGCCATGACCGCAAGCGCGGCAAGTATAGTCTTTTTCATGTTCTTTCCTCCCAGTTAAACATGGTGCACGCCTCCACATTCGTGCACCGGTTTCAATCCTATGGTCTGCGACACCCCTGTTGTTCGTCGCAAAACTTTCATTAAAACGGCAAACCTACGTAATTTTCGGCCAACGCTGTCGAGGCAGCGCGGGAATGGGTCAAATAGTCCAGTTCGGCTTCCTGAATTTTCTGGTCGAACGCGCCGGTGTCGGGAAACCGATGCAACATCGTGGTCATCCACCATGAAAAGCGCACCGCCTTCCAGACCCGTGCAAGGGCCTGTTGCGAGTATCCGTCGATCCCGGCTGCGGATCCTTCGTGATAATAGCCGCGCAACCCTTCAGACAGATAATGCACGTCGCTGGCTGCGAGGTTCAAGCCCTTGGCACCGGTCGGTGGAACAATGTGAGCTGCATCGCCGACAAGGAACATGCGGCCGAAACGCATGGGCTCGGCAACAAAGGATCGCAGTGGAGCGATGGATTTTTCAAAGGACGGCGCGGTGATCAGGGCTTCCGCGTGAGATGGCGGAAGCCGCCGGCGCAATTCGTCCCAGAACCGGTCATCGCTCCAATCCTCAGGCTTCTGATCGAGAGGACACTGAATGTAATAACGACTGCGCGTCGCCGAGCGCATCGAACACAATGCAAAGCCGCGGGGATGATTGGCATATATGAGTTCGTGGCTCACCGGGGGCACATCTGCAAGAATGCCCAGCCAGCCGAAAGGATAGACTTTTTCGAAGAGAGCGATCGCGTTTCCGGGAACCGCCTTACGGCTCGCTCCGTGAAAGCCGTCGCAACCGGCGATGAAATCGCAGTCGATGCGGTGCGTCACGCCGTCCTTGCAATACGTGACATAGGGAGACAACCCGGAAAAATCATGCGGCTGAACATCCTCAGCTTCATGGATGGTCTTCGCGCCACCGTCGTCGCGGGCATCCATCAGGTCGCGGGTCACTTCGGTCTGCCCGTAGACCATGACGCGCTTGCCGCCTGTCAGTTCGAAAAGATCGATGCGGTGGTCGCGGCCGTCGTATGCAAGATCGAACCCGTCATGCGGTAGTCCCTCCGACATCACCCGTTCGCCTGCACCCGCTTGGCTCAGAAGGGAAACCGTTCCCTCCTCAAGGACGCCGGCCCGAACGCGGCCAAGAATGTACTCCCTGCTGACGCGATCAAGGATGACGTTGTCAATTCCCGCCCGCGTAAGCAGTTGACCAAGCAGCAGGCCAGAGGGGCCTGCGCCGATGATGACGACCTGATGCCTCAATCACGCCTCCCAACGAAATTGATATTTGCAAATTCCACGATTGGGAGTTGCCGCGAAAGAGACGCTCTGTTCTTTTAATTGTACTTTTCGAACATCGGGAGGAGCGTTCGATATGCCACGGGTTCCAACCTATGCCCTGTATGGCGAGACGGATACCGGAGATCCGGCTTTCTGGCTGCACCACGAAACGATCCATGCCAGAAGCAGCCAGCATGACTGGGAAATCCAGCCTCATCGGCACGCCGCGTATTTCCAGATTCTGTACGTTGCCGCCGGAAGCGGTGACGTTCTCTTCAGCAACGAGACCTTGAGCCTGACGCCCGGAACGATCGTCACTATTCCGCCGGGAACCAGCCACGGGTTCCGTTTCTCCAAAACGGTTGTCGGCTCGGTCATTACTATTCTGTCATCTCATCTTGACCACGGACCGAACGACCGGAGCCGGCTCGGCCAATGGCTCGCGCGCCCGCGGAAAATCGCTTCGGATACTCACCTGATGGATGCAAGTGAGGCCGTGCGCGTTCTGGAGCGCATAGCAACGGAATTCGAAGGCCGAAATCTTGGACGTAATGAGATCCTGAGAGCATATGTCTCAGTGCTGCTGCACTTGCTGTTCCGCGTGGGCGACGATCGAGAAAACTGGGAGAATTCGTCCGGCGATATCCGGGTGGATGCACTGATCAACCTGATAGACGAGCATTTCCGCACGCAGCGGGCGCTATCGTTCTACGCCGCTGGGGTCGGCGTATCGCCAACCCATCTCAATCGTCTCGTTCGCGCCTGGCAGGGATGTTCGGCGCACGAGCTTATCGAGCGCAAGATCCTGGAGGAGGCGAAAAGGCAGCTGATATTCTCGATGAGTTCCATTCAGGAAATCTCGTATCACCTGGGTTTTCAGGATGCCGCTTACTTTTCCCGATTCTTCTTGCGCGGAACGGGCAAAACGCCGAAGAGCTGGCGTTCAGCCGAGCGCGGAAGAATTCAGTATTGAACCGCCGCTCCTTGAGCATCGCATCAATCACCCGGGCTTTCCGTTCGCTTGGCTGCGCGCCGACGGTTCGAGTTGTTTCAAAGTACCAACCAGCCGCTGTTTATCCATCGATCCTCGGGAAACATCAATCCGGACCGGCATGCCTTTCTTCACGCTCAACGGGAGAAGAAGTTGGATTTCGCAACATCGATCAGTTCGTCTCCTCGGCCGCTCATCACCGCTTTGGCAGCCCACAGACTCATGCCCATTACCTGCGTGGCCTTGATCTTGGGCGGGATCGAAAGCTCCTGTGCGTTGGTAACAACATCCAGAAGGGCGGGACCGGGATGACGCAATACGGCTTCGATGCCGCGCTCAAGTTCGGCCGGATCCTCGACACGCACGGCATGGATGCCAGCAGCGCGTGCTACGGCTGCAAAGTCCGGATTTTCGAGGTATGTTCCAGTTTCGAGATAACCGGCAGCTTTCATCTCCATCGCGACAAAACCAAGAGACGAGTTATTGAAGACGATGACCTTCACCGGAAGCTTTTCCTGCTTCAAGGTCAGCAGGTCGCCCATCAGCATGGTGAAGCCACCATCTCCAGACATGCTGATGACCTGCCGGTTCATATCGGCAGACTGGGCTCCGATTGCCTGGGGTAGCGCGTTAGCCATCGAACCATGGACCAGCGATCCGATCAGGCGACGCTTGCCGTTCATCTTGAGATAACGGGCAGCCCAAACGGTTGGTGTCCCCACGTCGAAGGTGAAGATTGCATCTTCCGACGCCTGTTCGCTGAGCAGTCTCGCAACATGCTGGGGATGGATCGTTCCTCCGGCTTTACCGGTCGCGAGATCATCCAGTCCCTCGCGCGCCTTCTCATAAGCTGCGAGGCAACGCTCAAGGTGCCCGGTGTCCGTCAGTTCCTCCAGCCGAGGCAGAGTTTTGCGGAGCGTGGATCTGACATCGCCGACGATCGCCAAGTCGAGTGGCGTTCTTCGGCCAAGGTTTTCGGGCCTGATATCGATCTGTACGACCTTCGCATCGGTCGGATAAAACTGACGGTATGGAAAGTCGGTCCCAAGCATGACCAGCGTATCGCATTCGAGCATCGCCTTGTAGCCTGAAGAAAAGCCGATCAATCCCGTCATTCCCACGTCATATGGGTTTTCCCATTCGACATGTTCCTTACCGCCCAAAGCGTGAACGATGGGGGCCTTCAAGCGGGATGCAAGTGCAACGACCTCATCATGTGCGCCCTGGCAGCCGCGACCGCACAATAGGGTGATCTTCGAGCTATCGCCCAGAAGATTTGTCAAACTATCGACCTGGTCATCTGCCGGAACAACGCTCGGCATTGCCAACTTCAAAGCGGCCGGCGACGAAATCTTGGCCGAAAAATCGGCAAGAGCGACATCGCCGGGGATGACGATGACGGCCACACCGCGCTTGCCGACGGCGGCTCGAATGGCCGATTCCAGAACACCGGGCAATTGTTCGGGCTGGCTGACGAGTTCGCAATAATGGCTGCACTCGCGAAACAGCTGATCCGGATGGGTTTCCTGGAAATACCCCCTGCCGATTTCTTCCGATGGTATCTGTGCGGCGATTGCCAGAACCGGGACGCCCGACCGGTGGCAGTCAAACAGTCCGTTGATGAGGTGCAGATTGCCGGGACCGCAACTTCCCGCGCAGACGGCAAGCTCACCGGTGATATGAGCCTCGGCACCGGCGGCAAAGGCGGCAGTCTCCTCGTGGCGCGTGTGGACCCAGTCGATATCTCCGCGTTTGCGCAGGGATTCGGTCAAGCCGTTCAGGCTGTCGCCGACAACACCATAAATCCGCCGGACTCCGGCAGAGGCCAGAATCTCGGTCATTACGTCGGCAACCTTGGACTTCATCGGGATACTCCTACGAAAAGAGGGCAGGGTGTTCTGCATGGGGTTCTCTGCAGAATTAGTCTCCAGATACCGCCTGCCAACCCTCGGGCGACTGGGCTCGTGGCCGATTGGATAGAATTCCGAGGTTTTGTCCCAATGCTCGCAAGATGCGTGTGTGCAAAGCTGTTGCTGACGAGAGCGACAAGCGTCGGCCTGTTTCTGTCAGGAGCCATTCATCGGGGTGTCGGCGCGGAAAGCACCATCAGACGCAACTGGAGTGACAGAACAGCTGGTGGCAGCCAGGAAGGCTACCCCGGCCGCCGCTGGCATCATCCGAAGGATACGTTCAAACTGATCGGCACCACGGCAAGGGCTTTTGACACGGGGCAGGCGACTTTCACCTTTTCGGCAATTTCAGTGAAGGAGGCCTTGTCCGTGCCCGCAACCGATCCGTGAAGATTGAGCTCGATTGCCGTAATCTCGAAACCGTCTCCAACCTTGTCCAGTGTCACCACTGCCTTGGTATCAAGACTATCCGCGGTAAGCCCGGCTTCTCCTAGTGCCTTCGACAGTGCCATGGTAAAGCAGGCAGCGTGAGCTGCACCGATGAGTTCTTCAGGATTGGTACCAGGAACGCCTTCGAAACGCGTATTGAAACCGTAGGGGTGAGCCCGCAGCGCGCCGCTTTCGGTCGAAATCTCACCTTTTCCGTCCTTCAGCCCACCAACCCAATGCGCGGAAGCGTTTTTCTGAATAGCCATTCTTCTTTTCCTCGTCGTTTTTGCATCTTCAGTGGTAACCGCACGTGGTGACGCAACGTTCCGAAAGAAAAGCAGCCGAGTAATCGCTCCCGTCGACCGTCACGCCAGCCGTAAGATTTCGAGCTGTGGAACGCTCGGCAGCACAGCCAGGCTGGGGAAAAAGCGGAAACACTGGTTCATGCGATGATGGAGATGCTCGGGCCTTCGGGTATCGCCCAGCTCATGAATTGAGAAAGCCGAGCGGCATTCAGCCTCGTTTCAGCTCATTGAGGCTGCGATGGGCAGAGATCGCCTCGCGCATAGCCGGGATTGTATCGTTACCCTCACGAAAAAGGTTGATGACGATCGCGGCAGCCAGTTCTGCCTCGGGACTTTCCTTCTCGATATTCGCGAGCATGATCCACTCGTTGAACACTGTATGGACGATATCGAGTTCGGTGGGCCCGAACCTTGTTTCAAGGAATTTATTCATGTCATGCGCCTGTCTTGACCGCATCGGGAAGTGGGGTCGAGGTTTTGTTGCGTCAAGGCGCGGAAAGACCATCCGCGACGATTGTGCGCACATGCTCCAAGGTTCGGCTATCAAAGTCAGATACCCTGCAGGCTCGGCTTAACGGGGAGTACGGAGCAACCAATCCGATCCTCGCCCAGAGCCTGCCCGATCTCTTGATCTATCCGCGATAACAGTTGCTTACGGCCTGGTGACATTACCGGAAGGCTCGTTGCTCTGTGATGCTCCACCCGTGCCGCTGCCGGCATGCGGTGTACGGTCGACAGGGGCAGGCCCACTGCTTGGTGCGCTCGGGTTCGTTGGGGATTGCGGAGCATTGTCGTCAGCTGGCGGCGTCGCAGTCTGAACGGCGGGAGCATCTGTCGTTTCACCCCAGAATTCCGCTCCGGCCCAAGCCACGGCAGCAAGACAGAGGCCCGCGCAAAGAACGATCAGAACAGGCTTGCCTGTCCGGCCTTGGCGCGCTTCCGTTGCGCTTTCCACCACTTTTCGGTCATTCATGATTGCTCCTCCGATAACCAAGGTCGAACCTCAAAGGTCAGCTAATGTTCCATCACTCTGCCATGACAGTAGGGGTAGAGATGGCAATCAGAGCCTCCATGTGCGAACCGTTAAAACGCCAGGGCGGCGGGTACGATACCGTACAGATGGTTTCCCGCATCGGTCATTTCCGGCATCTTCACGAATCCCTCAAGGAGATGTGAATGTCGGAAGAAAAGCGGCGCGCCGTATTCGAGAGCGTTCAGGACAAGGCCCGCAAAGCCGGTCTCGAGCTGGAGAATGATCCGGTATTCCTGAAGGGTATCGAGCGCTGGATTATCGGGGAAATCGATATCGCCACATTGCGTGGCGATTATCTGGACCTGTTGGTCCGCCGCGAGGATTCCGCTTGGCTCAAACATCAGTCGAACAAGGGAAAACGGTAATAGCGGCGTGCCCGATGAGTACTAGGGACCGGTAGCGGGTGCGACCTGCATCTGGGCAGGGCGTAGTTTTTCGGGCTCATCGGAAATCGTATCCTGCCCCGTCAATCGATCCTGCGGTGATGTCGAGGCATTCGTACTGGCTGCCATCGCGGGCGCGGTGGGCGGAACACGGCCAGTTCTCATATCATTGGACGCCTGCGGATTTGCTGAGACGCCGTCTGTCCCGAGCGGTTGGGGAATGCTGTTGCCATCGGCGGAAGCGATACGCCAGACCGTGTTGCCGGCGTCATCCGCAACAAGCAAGGCACCTGTCCCATCAATGCCGACGCCGACCGGCCGGCCGCGCGCCTGATCACCGTTTATAAAGCCGGTCACGACATCCTGGGCCTTGCCGGATGGTTTCCCGTTTTCGAACGGCACATAAACGACCTTGTAGCCGTTGAAGCTGTTCCGGTTCCAGCTTCCATGTTCGCCGATGAATGCACCGCTGGCATAAGCCGGTGGCATCGCCGATCCCATGGTGAATGTCATGCCAAGTGCGGCCACATGGCTGGACAGAGCATAGTCCGGTGCAATCGCCTTCTCCACCATTTCCGGGCGGGGCGGGTAAACACGCGCATCGACATGATTGCCATAATAACTCCACGGCCAACCGTAAAACGCTCCTTCTTTTACCGAGGTCATATTGTCGGGCACAAGGTTCGGGCCGAGTTCGTCACGCTCGTTGATGACTGCCCACAATTCCCCGGTCTGAGGATGGAAGGTCAGCCCATTCGGATTGCGCAGGCCCGAGGCAAAAACACGGGCCGCGCCAGTCTGTCGATCGACCTGCCAGACGGCAGCTCGACCTTTTTCTGCCTCCAGACCATTTTCGCCGGCGTTGGAGTTGGAGCCAACGGAAACGTAGAGCATCTTGCCGTCGGGGCTCAGCGCCAGATCTTTTGTCCAATGGTGATTGAGCGGGCCGCCCGGCAGGGGTGTGAGTGTCTTCGGTGGTGCCGTGATCTCGTTTTGGCCGAGTTCGTAAGGATAGGCGAGGACAGCGCTTGCGGAGGCGACATAAAGTGTGTTGTCGATCCAGGCGAGGCCGAAGGGCGAATCCAGTCTGGTCAGGAGATCGTGTCTCTCATCCACCTGACCATCGCGGTTCGTATCGCGAAGCAGCGTTACGAGGTTTGTTTCCTTTTTCTCCCCACTTCCGCTTCCGTGGGCAAACGCCATGATCCAGCCGCGGATAAAATCCTTCGGCCGGCTGAGCGGCTTGCCTTCAGGCGCCTGCGACTGCACGACAAGTACGTCGCCATTGGGCAGTGTGTGGACCGTCCGGGGATTGGCGAGATCACTGGCATAGGCCGACACTTTCAGCCCTTCCGGCACGCTTGGCATTTCTCCATCCTTCCATCCGACGACTTCTGCAACCTTGAGGTCGGGAAGAAGCTCCTGCACCGGCTCAGGCAGGACAGGATCCGGACCGATCTGTTGGGAAATGTCGAAATCGGCGTTCTGCGCCGAAGCGCTCGCCACCAGAGCGGCGGAAAGTGCGATCATCGAAATGCCGAGAGCTGCCGTTTTCATGATTATATCCTCCAGGCCAGACGCGCATATTTCCGCGCTGACGTCACGGCTGCGAAGAATGACAACACGACTGTCAGGGCAGACAGAAGCAGACCGTAAGGGACGACAGCAGTCCATCCGTCACCGGCATGCACCAAACTGTTGAGAAGCGCGAAAGCGAGCACCAGAAGATAAAGAAGGATCGGTAGAAAACCCGGCCTTAACGGCCGCGTGCGCCTTCGCAACAGGTCCACAAGGCCCGCCAGCAATCCAAGCGCGCCAAAAACCAATCCGATAAAAAGCAGCCAGGAGGAAAAGTTCTGCCACATCAGGTTTCCGCCGCTTTGCCAATAGGCGATGTCGGTAGCCAGCGCGAGGGTGAAGCAGACGAAGGGAAATGGCACGAAAAGCGACTGGAAGGGATAAGCTGCGGAATCCTTGTTCGGCGAGGAGAGAACGGCCATTTCGTGCTCCGTGATACAATCTTTGATGTTGCCATTAATTGCAAAGATTGCCCATTTGTTCCGTTCCCGCACGAAATACCGGCAGAGCGGGAAATCTACCCTGGAACCAACAGGCAAAACACGCGTTTGCGAACAGATGGCTGGGTGCTCAAGCGCTCCGCACACACTTGGTCATGACTGGAGGGGACGTCCAATCGATGAGGGGGAAAGGACCGACCGAAGCAAGCCGGCCAATGGGATCAGGCCTCCGGAGCCTAAAACTCTGTCCTTTCATTCTGCTGCCTGGTTTATCCCTTAGCTCCTGTTCCGGTTCCCACTCGGCACTCGATCCGGCAGGCCCCGAGGCATCTTATGTGGCGCATTTGTTTTTTGTCATGCTGTTCGGTGGCATCGTCATCTGGATCGCGGTTGTTGCCGCCCTGATATACGCTGCGCGAAAAAAACGCGTTCATTCCGAGGAAAGCGCCGGGCGCATTATCCTGTGGTGTGGTGCGATCCTGCCGACCCTCGTCCTCGGTGCGCTACTCTCTTACGGCCTATGGATGATGCCTGCGATCCGGCCGTGGGTGCCGGACGAGCAACAGGTGCGCCGTATCGAAGTCACAGGCGAACAGTTCTGGTGGCGGGTCAGATATCTCGACGAGGCCGGTGAAGTGATGTTCGAAACGGCCAACGAGGTGCGTATTCCAGTTGGCGAACCGGCGCATTTCTCCCTCCGCGCTGCCGATGTCATACATTCCTTCTGGGTGCCGTCGCTCGGCGGCAAAATGGACATGATCCCCGGCCGTACCAATCCGCTGACACTGACGGCCGATAGGCAAGGCACTTATCGCGGCGTCTGCGCTGAGTTCTGTGGCCAATCCCATGCACTGATGGCTTTCACTGTACGGGCGGTCCAGCCGGAAGCGCATGAGACCTGGCTTGCCGAACGGCGGGCGTCAAAACCGCTCGATGCAGAAGGGTTGGCGGTCTTTCTCAACAATGGCTGCGGCGCGTGCCACGCCATTTCCGGCACGGCCGCCAATGGTCGGATCGGCCCGGATCTGACAGCCTTCGGCGAGCGCGGGACACTGGCAGCCGGGGCATTGCCGCACACGACCGAGGACATTGCCCGCTTCGTCGCCGATCCGGGTGACATCAAGCCGGGGGTGAAGATGCCGCATTTCGGCATGCTTCCAGAAGACGACATCAACAAGATTGCGGCATTCCTGAAGGAGCTCAAGTGATGGTGGAGCTCGGCAATTTTTCGCCTGAAGAGCGGGCAGCGCAGGAGGAGCGTCTGCGCAAGGTGTGGAAGACGCCGGGCGGCTGGCGCTACTGGACGTCGGTCAACAACAGCGAGATCGGCCTCTGGTACGGTGTCACCGCCTTTGCCTTCATGTTGTTCGCAGGTCTGCTTGGTCTTCTGATGCGCGCGCAGCTCGTCGTGCCGAACAACGATCTCATCTCCGCCGATCTGTTCAACCAGGCTTTCACCCTGCACGGCACGGTGATGATGTTTCTGTTCGCGGTGCCGATCTTCGAGGCGATCGCTATCTTCCTCCTGCCTTCGATGCTCGGTGCGAGAGAGCTGCCTTTTCCCCGGCTTTCCGCCTTCGGATATTGGAGCTTCCTGCTTGGTGGCATCTTCGTCTGCGGATCGATCTTCTTCAATGCGGCGCCCAATGCCGGCTGGTTCATGTATCCGCCGCTTGCAACCGACAAGGAATATGCCGGGATCGGCGCCGATATCTGGCTGCTCGGCCTGTCCTTCATCGAGGTTGCGTCGATTGCGGCGGCCGTCGAGATCATCGTGGGCATCATGAAATGTCGCGCACCGGGCATGCGCATTAACATGATGCCGATGTTTGCCTGGTACCTGTTGATCGTCGCCGGCATGATCCTCTTCGCTTTCCCGCCACTGATCGCCGGCGACATCCTGTTCGAGATGGAGCGGATGTTCGACTGGCCGTTCTTCGACGTATCACGCGGCGGCGATCCGCTTTTATGGCAGCACCTGTTCTGGATCTTCGGCCATCCAGAAGTCTATATCGTCTTCCTGCCGGCGATCGCGCTGATGGCGATGATCGTGCCGACTTTTTCGCAGCGCCCGATCGTCGGTTATTCCTGGATCGTGCTGGCCGCCGTCGGCACCGGTTTCCTCAGCTTCGGCCTGTGGGTGCATCATATGTTCACCACCGGCCTGCCGCAAATCTCGCTTGCCTTCTTTTCCGCAGCCTCGGAGGCCGTCGCGATCCCGACCGGCGTGCAGATTTTCGTCTTCATCGCCACCATGCTGGCGGGGCGGGTGATCTTTTCGGTGCCGATGCTGTTCGGCGCAGGCGGTCTGGCGATCTTCACCATCGGTGGCTTGACCGGTGTGATGGTGGCGCTCGTCCCCTTCGACTGGCAGGCCCATGACACCTATTTCATCGTCGCCCACCTGCATTATGTGCTGATCGGCGGCATGTTCTTCCCGATCGTTGCCGGCATCTACTATTATTTCCCCTTCGTGACGGGAAAGAAGCTGTCGGACGCCTGGGGTAAATTCGCCTTCTGGCTGATGTTCGTCGGCTTCAATGTCGGCTTTTTCCCCATGCACTTCTCCGGCCTTCGCGGCATGCCGCGACGGGTCTTTACCTATCCGGAAGAATTCGGCTGGGACGTGTTCAATCTCATCTCCACGGTCGGAGCGTTCATCTTCGCCGCCGGTGTCGCAACCTTCGTCATCGACATCCTGCGGCCGAAACCGAAACCCGCAGAACGCAATCTCAACCCCTGGAATGCCGGCACCCTGGAATGGACGAATGACCCGGACGAAAGCTGGGGCATGCGCTCGGTACCGATCATCACAAGCCGTTATCCGCTCTGGGAACAGCCAAACCTGCAGGCCGATATCGAGGCCGGGCGCTTCTATCTTCCGGACGCCAAATCCGGCAAGCGCGAGACGCTGGTCACCTCGGTGCTCGATGCCGAGCCGATCCAATGCCTGCGCGTCGGCGGCGTCTCCTATGTGCCGATGATTTCCGCACTGGCGCTCGGCGGTGTGTTTATTGCGCTCACCTTCCACTGGTGGGTCCCCACGATTATCTGCGCCATCATCACCTTCATCGCCGTTCTCTACTGGCTGTGGACGGGAACCGCACAGATCCCGGAGGCGGAAGAGGTCGATGTCGGTCTTGGGAAAAAGCTGCCTGTCTATGTGTCAGGCCCGGCTTCGGTCGGCTGGTGGGCAATGTTCATCACCATGATCGGTGACGGCACTGCCTTTGCCAGCCTGATTTTCGGCTATTTCTTCTACTGGACTGTGCACGAGGATTTCACCGCCGGTGCGGCTGGCCCGGGAGCGCTCTGGCCCATGCTGGCGCTCGCACTTTTCGTCATGGCGTGGCTTTTGACGATCGCGGCGCGAACGCTGAACGAAAAAGGGCCTGCGGCATGCCGGATCGCACTCGCCGCCGGCATTCTCGTCACCGTTGCCGCCTGCCTCGCGGGCCTGGCAGGCCCGTATTTCCATGGCATGGACCCGACGTCCAACGTTTATCCGGCAACGGTTTGGGTCATTGCCATCTGGACCGTCGTCCATGGCGTGGTGGGCATCGTCATGCAGGTCTATTGTCTGGCCAGCAGCTTTGCCGGTCGGATAACGGCGGAGTATGATCAGGATATCCGCAACGTGACGCTGTACTGGCACTTCATGGCATTTACCGCCGTTGTCACCTTTGCGGTGCTGGGCCTGTTTCCGATGGTGAGCGCATGAAGAGCGTCATTCCAAAAGAGGTGGAGAGCCTCTGGACCCTGTTTACTGCCCCAACCGTCTGGGCGCTCCATTTTGTCGGCTGTTATGCGGCGGTGGCGATTTACTGCGCCAAGGCAGCCTCGTTCGATTTCGGTTTCGACACAGTGCGGCTGGCGCTCGGTGGCTTAACGGTTCTTGCGCTCGTGGTCATCGTGCTCTCTGCCTATCTTGCTTGGCGCCAATGGGGTTTCGGTTCCGGCGATCCGCCGCATGACGAGCCAACGCGGAAGGATCGGACGCTTTTCCAAGGGTTTGCGACGCTTTTGCTGGCAGGCCTCAGCTTCGTCGCCGTCGTCTACGTGGCAATCCCGCTGATCTTTATCGCGGAGTGCCAGCGATGAAGAGGGTTTCGCTCGCGGCCGGTGCAGCGCTGCTGATGGTGTTATGGGCGGTTCTGCTTCCCTTCGCCGACCGGTCGTCCTTCACCATCCATATGATCGCCCATATGGGTGTGGTGGCAGGTGCCGCGCCGTTGATCGCCATAGGCCTCTCGGGAACGCGTTTCGACCTCCCGGCGCGCTGGCCGTGGTTCTCGCCGATCATTGCTTCGCTCGCCGAACTGCTGGCCGTCTGGACCTGGCATATTCCTGCACTTCGGGGGCTGTCGGAGCGCTCCGTCCCGATCGCGGCAATCGAGCAGCTCACATTTCTCGTCGCGGGCCTGGCGCTCTGGCTTTCGTGTCTCGGCGGAAGGGAAGAGGGTCGCGAGGGGCGCCGCATGGCCGGGGCCGTCGGGCTGCTTTTCACCTCCATGCATATGACGCTACTCGGAGCATTGCTCACGCTGTCGCCGCGACCGCTTTACGGAAATGCTCAAGTCACGTGTTTCGGCATTCCACTCGGTCCCGTTGTCGACCAGCAGGCGGGCGGCGTCATCATGCTGCTTGTCGGAGCCGCCGTCTATCTTGCCGGCGGCGTGTCGCTTCTCGCAACGACGCTGAATTCCGGTGCAGCCGGGACATCCGGGAGGAGGGGCCTATGACCATTCGCTGGAAGCATCTGATCGTGCTTGTCGTCATTGCGCCTCTCCTCGGGCTGGCCGTCGGTTGGTCGGGTTTGATGAGCGTGCGCGCCTCCACCGGCCATTGGGCGGTTACCGACTGGTTCCTGCATTGGGTCATGCGCAACTCCGTCTCCGTCCGCGCGGTCGCGACCGCCGATGTGCCCCCGCTCGAAGATCCGGGACTGGTCCCCGGTGCTGCCGGGCATTTCGAAACCGGCTGCGCCATCTGTCACGGTTCGCCTGCACAGCCGCGCCCGGATTCGGTCCTTGCCATGTTGCCGCCGCCGCCGGATCTGAAGACCTCCGTGCCGGAATGGTCGGACGCCGAACTGTTCGAGATCGTCAAGCACGGGGTGCGCTTCACCGGAATGCCGGCCTGGCCGGTCCAGTCACGCGACGACGAGGTCTGGTCGATGGTGGCATTCGTGCGCAAGCTTCCGGACATGGATGCCGGTGAATACATTGCCGCATCCGGACTGCATGGGATTGGCCATGCGGGCGAGGTCTCACCGCTGCCGCTCACCTGCGAAAGCTGCCATGCCGAAAACAGGCTCAACGATGGAAGCCACATTCCTAGGCTTGCCGGCCAATCGGAGGCCTATCTCCTCAATGCCTTGAAGGCATATTCGGACAAGCAACGCCCGAGCGGGATCATGCAGGTGGCGGTGGGCACGCTGCCGGCCGAGAGCCTGCCGGAACTTGCCGCATATTATGCCAAACAGCCAATAGCTGCTCGTCCGGTTGCGCAACACGATCCGGCACTCGTCGAGAAGGGCCGCACTCTTGCGGAGCAAGGCCGCCTTTCCGACAAGATTCCGGCCTGCCTGAGTTGTCATGACAAGGCAGGGGCGAACCTTGCCTATCCGAAACTGTCAGGCCAGAATTCAGCCTATATGCGGCAGCAGTTGAAGCTGTTTCAGGAAGGAACCCGCGGTGGCTCGTCCTACAGCCACCTTATGACGGGATCTGCCAAGAATCTGACGCCCGAGGATATCAACGAGGTCACTGCATATTTCAGTCAGCGATAATGACAGCTTTCCATTCTCCGAAAGCCTCGTTTCACGACAGGATGCCCGCAGAGTAACTTCGGTCCCGTCAATCAGTCCGGCGCATTGACTTCGGGTGCGAATGTCGTGGCGTTGAACACTTCCAGCCGTGCCTCTTCCTGCGGGTAGCTCAGTATGGTGAGGCTCGCCGGGCCGACCGGGATGATACGGGCAGGCGACAGACCAAGTGCTGCATCGAGAGCGGCGCGGATGACGCCACCATGGCAGACCATCAGCACCGTCTCGGCGTCGGACGCGCGCGCACTTTCGATGGCTTTGCCCACACGCGCACGAAAGTCCCCCCAGATTTCGCCATTCTCAGGCGCAAAGGTGCCGGCCCGCCAGCCGGCATAGGCGCCCGGCGCGTCTGCCATCAGTTGAGCGATCTCCATCCCGGTCCATGCTCCGACATTCTGTTCGCGAAGTAGAGGCTCGCGCACCGCATCGTCATGGCCAAGAAGAGCAGCCGTGTTGGCAGCGCGCTTGAGGTCGGAGGTCAGGACAAGACCGGGATTAAAGCTCGCCACCATCGGCGCCAGCGCGCGCGCCTGCTCCTTGCCGCGTGTCGAAAGGTCGATGTCGGCCTGCCCCTGCAGGCGACGGACGGCGTTCCATTCGCTTTCACCATGGCGAACCAGAAGGATGCGTTTCATGAAATGCGTGTTCCCTGTTTATCAAAAATTGCGGCCGGCGCGGATGGCAGGCGGAAGCGCAACCTGCCTGAGCGGCGGGCGACCTGATCGGAGACGGCAGTGATGCGGATGCCATGGGCGATGCCGGTGATCAGAAACCGACCGGCCATTGGCACCACTTCGGCCAGAACTGCCTCAAACGTGCGCGGATCGTTCTCATCGGCGAGTTCGATCTGCTCGGCCCGCACCATGGCGTGACCGCTATGATCCCGCAGCAGCGGGTCGGGCATGGTACCGAACCAGCGGCCGTTTTCGATCGGGATCAGGTTGGCGGCCGGGGTGCCGACAAAGCCAGCGACGAACGCCGATGCCGGTTCGGCCAACAGCCTGTCCGGCGCGTCGAACTGCTCGATACGGCCATTGTTCATCACCGCCACATGTGTCGCCATGGTCATGGCCTCCACCTGGTCATGGGTGACGTAGACCGCAGTGGCGCCGGTTGCCGCGTGAACCTTCAGAAGCTCGAAACGCATTTCCACGCGCAAGGTCGCATCGAGGTTGGAAAGCGGTTCGTCAAACAGCATGACCTTCGGGCGCGGTGCGATCATGCGGGCCAGTGCAACGCGCTGCTGCTGGCCACCGGAAATTTCGCCGGGATAACGGTTGGCGAGTTTTTCGATGCCGAGCATTTCCATTGCCTCCAGCACCCGCGCCCTGCGTTCCTCCGTCGGAAGTCTGGCCACTTTCAGAGGCCATTCGATATTGCCGGCCACAGTCATGTGCGGCCACAGCGCATAGGACTGGAACACCAGCCCTGCATTGCGGTCTGCCGGCGGCAGCGACAGACCGGCTTGGCCATCGGCCACAAGTGTGTCGCCGAACCGCATCTTTCCTGATGTCGGTTGGTCAAGCCCGGCCAGCATGCGCAGCATCGTGCTCTTGCCGCAGCCGGAGGGGCCGAGCAGCACCAGAAACGAGCCTTCCGGCACGGAAAAGCTGACATCGGAAACGGCATTGGATGTGCCGAAGGACTTTGTGATCTTGTCGAGGGAAATCACGGGTTTTGCCTCAGGTAAAGGACTGGCGGCGGCGGCCACGCAGAAGCGTGGCGGCGCCGGTGGCCAACATGGAAATGATCAGGATGACCAATGTCACCGCATTGGCGAACTGGTGGAACCCGTCGGATGCATAGGAATAGGACAATACGGCCAGAAGCGGCGAGGTGGGCGTATAGAGAAGGATGGTGATCGCCAGATCGCCGATGACATTGACGAAGGTGATAAGCAGACCTGCCGCCAGCCCGCGCGCCGCCAGCGGCAGCGTGATCGCCCCCAGTCTACGGAAGAAACCCGCGCCAGTCATGCGCGCCGCTTCATCGATATCACCGGAAATCTGCGAAACCGTGGCACGTCCCGTCTGCACCGCGAAGGGCAGCATGGCGGCGGTCAGCGCCAGCGCCAGCAGCAGCTTGGTCCCGTAAAGCGCCGGTAGCGGGCCGATCGGCGCACCGTAAAGCGCAATATAGGCGGCAGCAAAGGCAATACCTGGTAGCAGCATCGGCAGGAAGCTGAGCTGTGAGACGAGGTTGCTCAGCACCGGCACTTTCTGGCGGGTCAGCGCGACCGCGATCAGGATGCCGATGATATTGGCAGCCAGCGCCACGGATGCACCAAGGATCAGCGTCGTCGTCAGTGCCGACAGAAGCTGCGGGTTGTGAAAGATGCCGGGCTGACCGCGGGCGAAGGCAGGGTCGGCATCGCCGATCCAGTAATGCAGTGTCCAGTCTGAGAACAGGGCAAACGACGAAGGTGCGAGGCTTGCCGCTACCAGCAGCAGGATCGGCAGAATGGTGGTGAGGATGCAGATGGCCCACGCGACGATCGTCAGCGGCATGCGCGCGCCGCCGAGCGCGAACCGGCGCCGTTTTGCGCCTTTGCCGCCGATCGTCGCAAAGCTGCGGCGGCCGGAAAGCATACGGTTGCCGAGCCCGAGGAAGATCGCGGAAATGCCGATCAACAGGATGGCGAGAACATAACCGCGCTCGGTCTGGCCGATCTCGATCATGCCGAACAGGCGGGTGGACAGCGTCTGCATGCGCACCGGCAGGCCGAGCAGGGCAGGGGCAGCGAAGTTGGAAACGGCGCCGGCAAAGGCCAGCGAGCCGCCGGCAATGATGGCGGGGGTAACGACGGGCAGCACGATGCCGAACAGGATGCGTTTTCGCGAGGCACCGGTCATCTGCGCGGCTTCGACGAGATCGCCGTTGACGGTGGCGAGTGCTGCGGCAATCACGGTGAAGGCCAGCGCATAATAATGGGCGATCAGCACGATAATGGTCGGCGTCATGCCCCAGGACAGCCAGTCGGGTACGGCAAAGCCGAGGCCCTCAAGCAGGCCGCCACCGCCACCGACGCGGCCGTTGCGGAACACCGTGCCCCATGCAAGCGCCGTGGCAAAGCTCGGGATCATGAAGGGAAGGGTGGCCATGAAGGCAATCGCGGTCCGGCCCGGAATATCGGTCATCACCACCAGCCAGGCGAGAAAACCGCCCAGCAGCACGCAACCTGCGGCCACGCCAAGTCCGATGATCATGGTGTTGATCGTCGGGCGCCAGAACAGGTTCTGCGACAGCCGACTGGCCAGTACATCGCCCCAGGCAGCGCCGGAGGGATAGAACGTCTGGACTAGAATGGTGGCAAGCGGTGCCGCCACCAGCACGACGAGCACCAGCGCCATGATCAGCGTCAGGCCGCGTTTGTTAAGTGCTGAACCGATCGGCCCGAGCAGGGTGGTCATGGGGTACTCCGAAAATGTGCGGGCGGTGCCTTGGATTGGCCCCTTATCCTAACCCTCTCCCCGCTCGCGGGGGCGAGGGGACGTGGCTCACGCAATGCTCAAGATGGGCCGAGGCGGTGCGGCATATTCCTTCCCTCCGTCATGACGGGGGAAGGGGCCTGTAGGCGGATGAGGGGCAGTGCCGACATCCGCCACCTGGCAATGCTTTACTGCAGCGCGAGAATGAAATCCGCCACTTCTGCGCGGATCTTGGCGGTTTCTTCCGGTGCCATCTGCCAGCCCTTGAAGTCGGCGAGTGGAATGGCATCCTTGTGCGGCTTGATGTCCGAGCGGGTTGCCCAGTCGCCGGCCACGTAGAAAGGCTTGAAGCCGTCGCCACCGGTTTCCGTCTCGTCACCCATCATGAAATCGACGGCGAGGCGGGCAGCGGCAGGGCTTGCCGGCTTCGGGTTCAGCGCCAGCAGCGCCGGGAAAACGATGCCGTTGGAAGGCGCCACGTCGTTTGCTACCTGCAGCGCCCAGCCTTCATCTTCGTTGTCGCGGCGGTCGGAATAGCTGGTGAAGCCGATCGGTGGCTTTTCCTGGCCCTTGGCACCGATTGCCTTGTTCACGTCGTCGGTCGAGCCGACCAGAACGAGGTCGTTGGCAAACAGGTTGGTGATGAACTGCTGGCCAGCATTTTCGTTGCCGTCGGTGAGTTCGATCTTCTTGCCGAAGGCGGCTTCATAAGCCGTCGCCATTTCATCGGATTTCAGAACGACCTCGGTCATCAGGTCGAGATAGTCGCCGCGCTGAAGCGGATCGACCATGATAACGCGGCCCTTCCATTCCGGCTTGGTCAGATCCCAGAGGTTCTTGACCGGCGAGCCGTTCGGGTGCGCTTCCTCGTTATACATCAAAACCTTGGTGGACAGGCGCTGCGCCAGAAGCGGCGACTTGAACTGGTCGGCAAGATCACTCGCAACACGCGGCGGCACGTAAGGTGCGACCAGCTTATTGGCAAAAAGCTCGGTCAGGACAACGGGAGCGTCGGAGATGTAGATCACGTCGGCGCCCGGCAGTCCGGCCTGCGCCTCGCTCTTGATACGCGCGATCTGCTCGGTCGACGACATGTCGAAGGTTACCATGTCGATGCCCGGATAGGCGGCTTCAAAAGCCTTTTCGACGCGGCCGATGCGGCTCGTGAAGGCGTAAACCGTTACCTTGCCTTCTTGGCGTGCCTGCGGCAGCAGGTCAGCGACGGACTTGGTGTCGAGTTCCTGGGCGAAAGCGGCTGTGGTCATCAGAAATGCAGCAGTGGCAGTCAGGATGCGGCGCATGGGAGTGGCTCCGTTGTTGGGTTCGAAGCGCTCTGTAAGGTATTCTTGCTACAGTTTTATGACGCGCAAGTTTACTTGCAGATCAGCTTTCGAATTTTGCAATCAGGTCGCCAAGCCGGTCGAGCGTGGCGAGCGCATCCGGGCCTCGTCGTGCCGCCAGCGCCAGAATGACGGCATTGCAGATCGCCATCGGAACGGTCAGCGTCTGAAAACTGTTCGGCATGCCGGCGCGGGGGGCGGAGAGCAGCACATCCGGGGAGGGGCTGAGCGACGGACCGACCGTACCGGATATCACGATCGTGCGTGCCTTCGTTTCGGTTGCCACCTGCATCAACCGCTCATAGTCCGGCGGCTGGCGGCGGAAGGCGAAAAGGAGAAGCGCATCGTCGGCGGAAAGTGTCAGCATCCTTTCGGCCAGATCGCGCGGGCTGCCCGAGAGCGGATGACTGTCTATGCCCAATCGCCGCAGCCGCCGTTCCATCAGCACCGACAGAACCTCCGCATTGCCATGGCCGTAGATGAACACGCGGCGGCAGTCGAGCTTTTCCGCCGCTTCCAAAATGCGCGTATCGCTGATGTGATCGGTCATCGCCGTCAGCGCAGCGAGTTCGCTGGCCACCAGCAGTGGCAGGAATCCCCGCGAACGGGCGTCGCTCAGGGTGGCGGATATGCGTTCGGCCGGATCGGCCACCTTGAGGAATTCGCGTCTCAGCTCGTCGCGAAATTCGGCATAAGAAGAAAAGCCGAGCTTGCGGGCAAGACGCGACGTGGTGGCCTCGTGCACGCCAATACGGGCGGCAAATTCGCTCGATGTGCCGATCGCGACTTCGCGCGGAGCCTTGAGCAATTCGGAAATCAGCTTTTGTTCGGTCGATGTCAGGCTGTTGGCGACCGCCTGGACACGTTCCACCAGTGCTTTTCGAACTTCACCGTCGGTAGTCTTCATCTGTGGCCCTCTCGATCCGCCAAACTATTCGTGACTTACCTAATCGAGGTTGCGGAAAATTGCGACTGCCGCGTCCTGTGACTGTCTCCCGTCTTTGACGCAGATAGAAAGGCAATCATCTCGCCATGGCGCAAAGGGCAGATGGAAGTCTCAGGTTACGCCATCTGAAGCTCATCAGCGCCAGCTTTGCAGGAGAGCAAAACCTAATTTGCTGCAGGCGCGATTGACCGTCACACCGGCCACCACCTGCCACATCTCGCTCTCCGCCACACCCTTCAACTGGACGAAATGACACACGTGCAGATTGATGAACGGCAACGACCATTGATATGGTGGTATATTACACAGCTCCCCATGATCATGTTGGACGCGACGCGCCGCGAGGAAGATTACGGCGGTTTCACCCGGTGGTCAGTCAACGTTTGGGAGATAGAGATGACAAACGAGCTTACAGGCGACCAACCATCCCTGCCTGCGAAGGCATTGAGGACGGTGGGCAGATATCGATGGACGATCGTCGGGTTGTTGTTCTTTTCGACAACCATCAACTACATGGACCGCCAGGTCCTGGGCCTGCTCAAGCCAACCCTGATGGGTGAACTAGGGTGGACTGAATCCGATTTCGGCGACATCGTCGCTGCTTTCTCGCTCTTCTATGCCTTCGGCTACATCGGACTTGGCCGCCTGATGGACAAGGTCGGTGTGAAGATCGGCCTGCCTAGCGCAGTTGCCGCGTGGAGCTTCTTCGGCATGATCCACGCCTTCATGAGCAGCGTATGGGGGTTCAAGATCGCACGTGCCGGTCTTGGTCTCACCGAAGGCGGCAACTTTCCGGCCTCGATCAAGACCGTGACCGAATGGTTTCCGGCCAAGGAACGCGCACTTGCCACCGGGATATTCAATGCCGGCAGCAATGTCGGCGCAGTAATCACTCCGATCCTGGTGCCTCTGATCCTGATGACCTGGGGCTGGCGTGCCTGCTTCATCATCACCGGTTCGATCGGTTTCCTCTGGGTTATTGCCTGGTATTTCATGTATGAAAGACCGGAAAAGAACCGCCGCCTATCGAAAGAAGAACTGGCCTATATTCAGAGTGACGTCATTCCTCCGCAGGTCCACGTTCCTTGGCTGCAACTGCTGAAATACCGTGGCACCTGGGCAAACATCGTCGGCACCTGCTTCAGCGCGCCGGTCTGGTGGTTTTACCTGAACTGGGTTCCGGGCTTCCTGCATCAGCAATACGGCGTCAACCTGATGGCCGCGATGCTGCCCTTGATCATCATTTACAGCATGGCAGACGTCGGCAGTATCGGTGGTGGCTGGCTGTCTTCCTTCCTCATCAAGAAGGGTGTGAAGACCTTGCGGGCTCGCAAGATCACCTTCCTGGTCTGCGGTCTTTGCGTTGTTCCGGTCTTCATGGCATCCCAGGTCTCCAACATGTGGGTCGCCGTTCTGCTGATCGGTATCGCCGCGTCTGCTCACCAGGGTTATTCGGCCAACGTCTACACGATCGTCACGGACACCATGCCGCGTAACACGGTCGGTTCGGTTGTCGGTATCGGCGGCTTCTGTGCCTACATCGTCAGCATGTTCGTCTCGATGGGCGTCGGCCGGCTGCTCGATGCGACGGGTGGCAACTATCACGTCCTCTTCGCCATCGCCTCGTCGCTTTATCTGGTCGGTCTTCTGATCATGCATTTCATCCTGCCGAAAACAGGCTCGGGGCTGACCCCGGCCGGCATTGAAGCGTAGGTCGCCAATCCGCCAGTGAGATCCCCTGCCAAGGGGATCTCCAGTACGGCCGGGCCGAAAAACCGTTCAAGCTCTGACACAAAAATCCAACCGCCTGCCGACCGGCAAACATTCAGGCGGCCTCACATCGGATCGAGGATATTATGGACACTCATTTGAAAAATACTGCCTCCGCGAAACGTCTCGGAAATGCATTGACCTCCGCCTTGCCGGCTGCAGTCCAGCGACCATCCTATGATCGCAAGGCCGTGTCTCCGGGCATCGCACATATCGGGCTCGGCGCCTTCTGCAGGGCTCATTTGGCCGTCTACACAGACGATGTCCTGGAAAATGGCGCGAAAGATTGGGGTATTGTCGGTATCGACACGATGTCGCCGGCTATCCGGGACGCCCTGAAGCCGCAGGATTGCCTTTACACCCTGCTTGCCCGAAACGATGGCAAGGACACGTTGCGCGTCGTCGGATCGATGCTCGATGTCATGATCACCAGCGACCAGAGGCGCGAGATTTTCGACCTCCTTGTGGATCCGAAAATTCGCATCGTCACCTTGACCGTGACGGAGAAGGGATATTGCCAGGACGCGGCAACCGGTTCTCTCGACGAGAAACATCCCGCAATCCTTGCAGATCTCGCCAACCCGACGGTGCCGAATAGCATTCCGGGTCTCCTGACAGAAGCGATCCGGTTGCGGCGGCAGGCGGGGCAACAGCCGTTTACAGTCCTCGTCTGCGACAACCTGGCCCAGAACGGCGCCAAGGTTCGCGACATCGTTTCGCGTTTCGCAACTCTTCGCGACATGGAGCTGGGTCAATTCATCCGCGAGAACGTGTCTTTTCCCTGCACGATGGTGGACCGGATCACGCCGGCAACCCAGGATGCCGACCGGGCAACTGTTGCCACAGCGCTTGGCGCCGAAGACGCGTGGCCGGTCGTGACCGAACCGTTCCGCCAATGGGTGATCGAGGATCGTTTTCCGCTCGGCCGCCCGGATTGGGAAAAAGTCGGCGCCATCATGGTGGATGACGTGCATCCCTTCGAGATGATGAAGCTGCGCTGCCTGAACGGGGCGCATTCGACGCTTGCCTATCTCTCGGTCGTGGCCGGAATCGAAACGATTTCCGACGCGATGGCGGATCCCGATCTGCCGAACATCATCCGCAAGCTGTGGGACAAGGACCTGATTCCCAGCCTGCCGATTGTCCCCGGAACGAATGTCGAGGATTACACGCGGGAACTCGAAACGCGTTTTCAGAACAGGGGCGTTCGCCATCTGACGCTGCAGATTTCCTCGGACGGATCGCAAAAACTTCCGCCGCGCCTCCTTGAAGCCGCCCGCGAGCTTTATGCCGCAGGCAAGACGCCAGACGTCATACCGCTGACGGTTGCAGCCTGGATGCGTTTCCTGTCCGGCAAGAACGAGCAAGGGCAGGATTACAAGATTGCCGATCCCCATGCCGAGCGGCTGGCAACGATTGCCGCCAATGCCGGCGATGATCCCCGACTGCTGGCCGACAGCCTGTTCGCGATCCGGGACATCTTTGGCGACGACCTGCCGGCGAATGAGCACTTCCGCACTGCGGTGGTCGGTCACCTGTCGAACCTCATGACACAGGGCACGGCCAAAACCCTGAAGACCTTTCTTGCGACCGACTAAGCCACTGCGCGCACCAACACGAATATCAATATCAGGAGACTAACAATGGAACAGACATGGCGCTGGTTTGGCCCGGAAGATCCCGTCAGCTTGCAGAAAGCACGGCAGGCAGGAGCCACCGGCATCGTTACCGCCCTTCATCACATGAACCAGGGCGGCATCTGGCCGGTTGACGAAATTGCAAAGCGCAAGGCCGTCATAGAGGCAGCCGGACTGAACTGGTCGGTTGTCGAAAGCATCGGCGTCGGCGAAGAGATCAAGACCCGGACAGGCAATTTTCGTGAAAAAATCGACAATTACAAACAGTCGATCCGCAACGTCGCGCGTTCCGGCGTGAAGGTGATCTGCTACAATTTCATGGTCATCACCGACTGGAGTCGGACCAACCTGATGTATCAACTGCCCAATGGTGGTTATGCGCTGCGCTACGACAGTGTCGATTTTGCCGCCTACGATCTTTTCGTCCTGAAACGCAAGGGTGCTAAAAGCTCCTATTCAAGCCAGCATGTCGAAAAAGCTGAAAAGCGTTTCAAGGCGATGAGCCAAGAGACGGTCGCGGGACTGGAACGGACACTGATCGACTGGCTGCCGGCGCGAGACTTCGCCTACACCCGCTCCACCTTCAGGGACATGCTTGAAATCTACCAGCAGATCGGCACCGAGGATCTGCGTGCCAATCTGATCGAGTTCCTGCGCGAAATCACCCCGGTTGCCGAAGAGGAAGGTGCGCGTCTCTGCATTCACCCTGATGACCCGGCATTTCCGATATTCGGACTACCGCGCGTCCTGTCGAATGCAGACGATGTAAGGGCACTGTTCAGAGCCGTGCCACAGGAGGCGTGCGGCCTCACATTGTGTACCGGGTCTTTCGGCTCCAACCCGAAAAACGATCTGCCGTCAATGGCGAAGGAGTTTGCGCCCAGGGTTCATTTCGTCCATCTGCGCAATACCACGCATGAGCCGGATGGTTCCTTCTACGAAGCGGACCACCTCGGCGGTGACACCGATCTTGTTGCGGTGACGGCAGCGATGATGGCGGAAGAGGATCGGCGGCTTTCGATCGGCCACCCGGTGACGCAGATACCGATGCGGCCCGACCATGGCCACCTTCTCGGCGATGACATCGGCCAGACCATGAACCCCGGCTATTCCTTTATCGGTCGGCTCAAGGGACTTGCCGAACTTCGGGGTGTGATGCATACGGTCAGCGCATTTAGAGACGGAAGAATAGTCTGAAAGCACGCCATTTCGTGCAACCGCAGGTATCGGCGCAGCGACGCGCCGATACCTGGATCATAACGGCATCTTCCTGGTGACTGGCAATTTGGCATAGCAAAAAAGAAGCGGGAGAAACCATGATGGACCGGAGTCGATACCGTTTGACGAACCAGGTGTTCGACAAGATCAGGGACGATATTATCAGCGGCCGTCTGGCGCCCGAATCCCCGCTTTCGGAAGCCGACCTTTGCGAACAGTTGAAAGTCAGCCGGACGCCCGTCCGCGAAGCGCTCATCAAGCTTTCCGAAGAAGAACTGGTTCTGATCTACCCTCATGTCGGCACGTTTGTCGCTCCGATCTCTCTGGAAGCCGTCAGGGTCGGTCAATATATTCGCGAGCACCTCGAATGTGCGCTGGTCGCAGACGCAGCCCGAAATATCGATGACGACGGGCGCAAGCGCCTGCGCGAAAACATCCGTGAACAGGTTGCTGCAGCGAAAAACCCGGACGAGTTCTATCGCCTCGACAACGTATTTCATGCCCTCATTGCCGAGCTGGGTGGTTTTGCCGGGGCTTGGAATGCGATCCTTCGGGCCAAAACACAGTTTGATCGAGTGCGCTACCAGACGGTGCAGGACAAAGGCCGGGTGAAGGAAATTCTGGTCGAACACAATCTCATTGCCGATGCCATCATCGCCGGAGATGTCGACACTGCGACGAAAGGTATCCGCAGCCACCTGCGAACCGTCTTCGCCAATCTGGACAAGCTTGCACTTGAAGACAGAAAAGAAGCGCCGGTGGTGCGAAAGAAGCGAACTACGCGAAACGAGCAGTAGCTTTTTTGGAGACGCCACTTGAAGCACCCGTGGCCGGCGTAGAAGGGGAGAGCGTCAGCGTTCCTCGTGCAAGTGGCAGCACATACCTCTGACGGGGCACGGTAGCCTTCCGCAATCGGGAGCTCGCGGTCGTGCCAGAAATTCCGTCGCAGCTCGCGGCAGACTGTCGGCCGGTCGCGACGAAGGGTGCGCGCGATCTCAGCCTGACTGATCTTCATGCATCCACGAAATGATGCGGCGTTCGTCCAAACTCAGCTGCACAAAAGAGCGGGCCATTCCATCCTCCTGAAACCATGGCCATTATTGTCTTCGTTGCATTTGAAAATGGAATC
>UBNQ01000026.1 GCA_900466875.1 Hyphomicrobiales bacterium
TTGCATTTGAAAATGGAATCCGCCCCAGCTATAAACATTGTCAAAGCTGGATAGGGCTGCGACGCTGTCGGCCAGTTAGATATGCGACACTGGCTCCGACGATCAGCCCCCGATCCGACCGGCTGGGCCGGGTTGCAAGGGAGGAGCGGGGGCGGGTGATGACGCTCCCCTTCGGCATTAGCTTCCTCAGTAGTAATTATCTCTTTGCCAAATGATAATCATTTTGCACCTGCATCGGACGGGTAGGGATCAAAGCGGCATGATGCTTCCGGAAATCAAGTTGCACGGAGACGTCGATGTCGCCGCGCTGTCACCTCTTCTTCGCGGCATGCTTCTGTCCGTTGCCTATGCTGACGGTGAGGGTGGCATAGGATTGACGGCGACCGGCGCCATGAACCGGAGGTTCGTGCACTGGGCCGCCGTATACTTTCTTTGGCCAGGGTTCACAGCCGAAGACCTCTACAGCATGAATAAAGTGCTGAACGAACGCGACATGCCGCCGCTCTGGGTCGTGCGGGATATGACCCGCCATTTGAAGCTTCTTCGCCGGAAAAAGGATGTGCTGGTGCCAACCAAACGAGGTCGCGAGTTTCTGGTGAACCCGCAAGCCTTCTTCGATCTGATCGCCACGGATTATCTCTATTCCTATGTCCACGTGACCGATCGGCAAGAGGACGTTCAGGCGCGATTGCGCTGGTGGCGCATGTTCCTCAATCTTCTCAACATCAAGGCCAGAGAAGGGTGCACGCCATTGCAGATTGTAAAAATCCTCAAGCCAGACTTCGCCCCCCTGTCTGAGACCGAAATGACCCTGGAAGCCTGGGAGCTGAAATCCGATATCCTGTATGGCGTCCTGCGGCGCCTGTGCTGGTTGGGCCTGCTCTATGAGGCAAGAGAAGGGCTCACGCTTTTCCAGGACGGCTCCTTCCACAAAACGCCGCTCTGGGCCGCTTGCCTGCAGCTGGAATCAGATACGCAAAGCGACATCGGCGTGCATTGAGATCGTTATTCTGCCGCTGGCTGCCTCATCAACGCCTTCTCTCGCTTCGCAATCACATCGGGATCGTTCATGAAATCCTTCCTCGGACCTGGATTGCGCCCCCGCTTCTGATACCCGTTCGCCGTGCTGCCATCCGGTATCCCAAACATATGATTTGTCTGACCTGTGCGGCGAGGGCCGCTTTTGCTGCGCTGCAGCTCACGTCCAGCCTGTAGCTCCGCGACTATCGAAAGCATATCGTCCAAACGCTTGTTCTCGACGACTTCGGGTCTGTGTATCGATCTCAACTTATCAAAGGTTCTGTAGGGTAGGGTGAAGCTCCCGTGCATGATCTCGAGGCGACCATCCGGATAGTCGCAGACGATGATCTTCTTTCCCGCCAACGCCTTGGCCTGTTCTGTTGGATCGAGAATGAACAGCACCTTGTCGTAGCGCAGCGTCAAAGCCTGCGACAGCGTGCGAACTTCCTTACGGCACATTGCGCCATCAATGTTCTCGTGATCGGCCAACGGCCGGTGCATATCCTTCGGATTACGCGGCTGTTTGCCGAAACGCGCGTTGAAATCCGTAATGAACTCAGGTGCATAAGCGTTGGCTTCCTCGATAGTGTCAATACCGCGAAGCCGCATCTCCTTGACCAACCGATCCTGCAATGTCTGGTTGGCACGTTCTACCCGGCCCTTGGCCTGCGGGGTGTTGGCGCAGATGATGTCGATGTTCAGCTCATAAAGCGCCCGGCCGAACTGCGTCAGGCCGCTCGTGCGGTCCTTCTCCGACGCATGCGTGGAGCGGAAAACACCATGCTTGTCACTGTAGAAGGCCAGCGGTTTGCCCCATTGCTGCAGATAAGCCTTGGTCGCGTGCAGATAGTCGAATGTGTTCTCCGATCCGGCAAACCGTAGATGTAGCAGCTTGCCGGTCGCGTCATCGATATAGACGAGCAGGGCGCATTTGGGCCCACGGTTCTCGAACCACCAGTGATGCGAGCCATCGATCTGCACCAGTTCGCCAAAGCAATCACGTCGGCCGCGTGGCTGAAAAACCCGCTTCTTGCGTTCCCGACGCGAGATCCAGATGCCAGCCTCGGTCATCCATTGCCGCAGCGTCTCCTTGGCGACAGAAATCCGGTGCAGCTCTATCAACTTCTCACGCGCCAGCGTCGGACCGAAATCTAGATAGCGTTCGCGGATCAGATCCAGCACCGCATTGCGAAACTCCTCGCTGTGGCGCCGGTTGCTCGGACGAGATCGCTTCCTGGAAACGAGCCCGGCCGGACCATCCCGGTCATAGGCTTGCAGCAGCCGATGGATCTGACTTCGACTGAGGTCGAGCCGTTCGGCAGCCTGGACAACGCTCAGGCGTTCGTCACGGATCTTCTGGATAAGCTCGAGGCGATGCAATTCTTTCTGCGACATCGTGATCAAACAGGACATGACGACTCCGACCGCTCATGGTCTCGACCAGGCTGAAGATCGTCATCCTTGCTCCCAACGTTGGCTTTGACCAGTGCGTCGAGAGGCGAGACTGTCGCATCTCTAACTGGCCCAACTGTCGCATTACTAAATAGCCGTGGAGAACCTAACCCAAGTGCATCATAGCCGTTTTGCAGGTTAGGGCGTCATCGTCTACCGAGCAAGCGATCCGTAAACACCTCAGCCGGCGTTCGATAATTGAGACACTTTCTCGGTTGGTCATTGAGATCGCGGGCCAACTGATTGAGCGCGCGTTGTGGCATGTTGGCGAGGTCAGTGCTGCCTGGCATGAAGCGGCGAATGCGCTTGTTTGCGTTCTCGACACCGCCTTTTTGCCAAGGCGCGCTTGGATCGCAGAACCAGCTGCGCGCACCAATTCCGTCTTCCAAAGCCCTGAAACCGGCAAACTCGGTACCCCGATCAAACGTGAAGCTTTGACGCGCGAAGGCCGGCAAAGGCGAAAACGCTCTGATGATTCTGTCCATGATTGGATTTGAATGCCGGCTCTGGTTCTTCAGCAACACGACATAGCGGCTTGTGCGCTCAACAATCGAGGTGATGTTGGCATGACCGAGTTCACGTTCAAAGATCAGAAGGTCGCCTTCCCAATGGCCGAACTGCGAGCGATCTTTAATGTAATCAGGCCGTTGGGATATTCTGTGCGTGGCGGGAAAGACGCTGTTTCGGGGCTTTCTGGAGCCTCGCGATCGGCGTTTGCGACGGGCCTCTGGCAGGTAGCGATAAAGCCCGAGGCCATAGTCCTCCTTGCAATAAATGAAGCGATAGATCGTCTCGGCACAGATGCGCACGAGGCTGATGCCATCGGCCAGCAGCCGGCCGGCTATCTGCTCAGGTGACCAATAGGCTTTCAATCGTTCGATGATCAGAGCGCGTAACTGCGGATGCCGTCTCAGCTTTCTCAGCCGCCTGCGGCGCTCCTTGGAGATGTCATCGGCGACGGTGCTGTAATAACCGTCATAGTCCGGCAGTTCGCGATCACGAAACGTATTGCGCTTGATCTCGCGATAGATGGTCGAACGATGGCGACCAAGCTGGCGCGCCATCTCGTTGATCGGAACCTTTGCCGCCACCAGGTGATGAAGACGCCGACGATCGGCGAGGGTGATCTGCGTATAGCATCGGGACATGCCAAAATCTCCAAAGTGAAGCCATTGAAATTACTGGCATGTCGCACTTGGAAATAGAATGTACCCCGCTACACACAAAGATCGCATAAGACAATTTATGGAACTGCGCTATGCAACGCCCAAGCTCTAACGTAAAAGTCAATTCGGCCAAAGTAGCGCTGATGCATCTCAGAGAATGAAGATGAACGGCGAGTACGCTAGCCACTGTGAAAAGTTATTGCATTTGAAGGAATTTCCCCTTGGATCTACGCTTCAGTTTACCTGATCCGATGAATACACTAGTGGACGTCCGTCCTTCTTCCTCAGGTCTAGCGAAAGAAGCTTCGAAAACGGTCACTATCTGAGATGACTTTCTTTGTGGGAAAAGGCGCCTCGTTGGAGCCGAACGGCATCTGCGCGCGTAATCTCCAGGTCTCAGGTATGTTCCAATGCCTTTTGATCTTCGCGTCAACCAGCGGGTTGTAGTGCTGAAGACTAGCTCCAATTCCGATGCCTGCGAGCGCGATCCAGACCGAAAATTGAGCCATTCCAGAGGCTTGCTCTGACCAATCAGGGAAGTGATCAGCGTATATCGGCCACTGATCTTGTAAAATCCTAATCACATTCCGGTCCTCGAAGAAAAGGACAGCTCCTGCTCCAGCTGCGAAGCTGTCGATCTTTCTAAAGGAATGCTTCTTAGCTTCGCCTTCGACGATATGACTTAACTCCGACTTCACGATATCCCAAAGTTTTTGATTTTCGTCGCGATGCAGGATCACAACCCGCGAACTCTGTGAGTTAAACGCCGAGGGTGATAGGCGAACCGCTTCGCGGATAAGCGCATCGATCTCCTCGTCGGGAAGCGCGATGTTTTTGCCGAGTGAATACTGCGTCCGACGTTTTGCAAGAAGTTGCGCCACCATACTGCGGCTAGCGGATTTTTCGGTTGGCAGATCCAATTTAATCTCCTGGTTTTCTGTCGAAACCAGCATGCGGCCTCGATCATCGGAGAAATAGGCCGTCAAGGCGAAACCTGTTGTTGCTGAATTACGAACGACGTCGGCACGCCCTTGCTGCGTGGATAAAATCCAGCCGCTAATGCGGCAGAGTTCCGAGGCGGAGCCACCCTCCCTTCCCCAAGCCGACAATGATTCCGGGCCACCCACTTCTCCTGGCGCGGCGTAAGTGTGATCGTCACCAGCACTGAAACTTCCGCGGTTTCGTTAATTCAGCTCGTCCTCTCAAGCTGCTGACGTGCATAAGTGCGAGCGTCGGTCGAATTGGGAACTTGACAATATTTCATGCCCCTGTTGCAGTACCCCGCATTGACTGGAGGCGGGTGTTGTTAATGGCGGAACCTGAGTCTGTTGAAATCCTGGATCTAATCTCCTTCATTCGGGTGGTCGAAACTGGTAGTATCGCGGGTGCGGCTAACCGTTTGGGGATTGCCAAATCGATCGTCAGTCGCCGCATTAGTCGTCTGGAAAATTTTCTGGGTGCAACACTCCTCACACGTTCCCAAAAGGGGACAGCTCTTACAGACGTTGGCCGCGAGTATCATATTCGGGCAGCTTCTGGGCTGGCCGAGTTAGAGTCCGCGCAGGAGATGGTTGTGAGGTCAACGACCGAAGCATCCGGTCAGGTTAGAGTTTCGGTTCCCGTCGCTTTTGGAGAATTCTGTCTCGCTCCACTGCTGGCAGAGTTCGCCCTGCTGCACCCGCGGATTCATTTTGATGTACGCTTTGAAGACCGGCAGCCGGATCTTGTGGCCGAGGCGTATGACTTGGCGATAAGGATTGGAAGCATACCTGATTCCGTGCTCATTACGCGAAAACTTGCGAAGGTCCGCTGGGCTGTCGTCGCCAGTCCTTCTTATCTGGAAGCGAGAGGCCGCCCCTCAAAGCCTGCTGAACTGGCCGCGCATAACGCGATCCTCTACTCCTTTGATACGTTGGGCTGGCGTTTTCAAGGTCCGGATGGGTGGGAACAAGTCCGCGTGAATTCACAATTCCGCTCAGACAATGGCCAAATGATGCTTTCCGCTGCGCGCGCCGGGCTTGGTATCGTGGTCCTGCCCATCTTCATGGTTCAAGATGCACTCGCTAACGGTGATCTCGAAGTCGTATGTCCGGGCTATAGTCACGCCGGAGCAGATCTGCACATATTGATGCCGCCAGCGCGTGCCGGCATTGCTCGAGTGCGCGCGCTGGTGAACTTCTTGTATGAAAAATTCGAACGTGAGATCTGATGCTATGGCTGTGCCCAATGAGAACCGCATCGCCAACTGTCAACCGGAGAAACGGGTCTACGCCAACGTATCGCCGATGGCTTTCAAGTGGCTTTCCCGATAAGGCGGGCGAGCGAAACCTTAGCCAAATCGCGGAATTCCTGCCCGACTTGCGAAAGTGGATCGGTGACGCTGACACGCGGCCTGACGGAGGCCGCTATACGATCGCGCAGATCGGGGTCGGAAATGCTGGCATGTTCGACCAGTGCGCGGATAACAGTGTCGGTTGCGAACTCCCGAGCGCTTTGCGCAAGGGCAGATTTCTCGCGTCTCTCTATTTCGAGTTCCGCATGGCTCTCTGCCTTTCGGCGTCTCGACCGAATTCCGCGTTCTTTTTCCCAATAGCGGGCCGTGCCGCGCCCCAAATAGAGTATTTCCCAGGCGTGGTCTGGATCACCACCCTTGGCCGTGTCCGCATTCGCACCACACACGTGCAAAAACAGCTGACGCATGGCGGCTTCCGCGAAGTAGGCTTGGGCGGTGGTTGGTGGTCCAAGTGGCTGAAATGCAGCCTCCGATTCCTTTGCCGCCTGGATGATGGCTGCATGTATCGCATCCATCATCGTTCTTTCCGCCTGCATCAAAGCGTCGACCTTGTCTTGCAAATCAATATCCTCTCGGAAGTTGCTGTATTCAATCAGAGGAGATGCCGACCAATTTTGTCAGATGTCTGCATCGGTCAGCCAAACTGGATTGGTAACATTATGTGGAGATTACGCCGGAGGACCGAATGCGAATTTCAATTGAAGCTCCAGCAATCGATGCGCTGGCTTAAAGGAAGCACACCTTCTGACCAACTGGCTCCTTTTATCGCAACAAACCCGGCTTAAGAGCGATGTGCTTGTACTCGATAAAGTCCTCGATTGCGGCAACGCCGTTCAGCCTCCCGAGACCGGATTGCTTGAAGCCACCCTCCTCCGTCCCGTCATACACCTTGGCCCAGTCGTTGACGAACACGCTTCCCGCTTCAAGCGCCTGTGCGACCCGCAACGAGCGATCCAGGTCCCGCGTCCAGATCGAGGCGGACAGGCCATAGTCGTTATCGTTTGCCAGCACGACGGCTTCCTGCTCATCTGAGAACCGCTGGATGGTTATCACAGGACCGAATGTTTCCTGCTGCACGACTGGCAGGCTGTTGTCGGATACCTCCAGCATCGAAGGACGGAAAAAAGCACCTTTCGCCAACGGGCCTTCTGTCACTGGACCTCCTCGAACGACCACAGTTGCACCCTGCGACAGCGCATTTTTCACCACGTTGTCGACACGGGCCACGTTCTCCTTGTCGATGAGTGGCCCCATATCGCTCGCCGGGTCGGATGCCGGTCCGACTTTGACAGCACGCAGCCTTTCGGCGAGGCCGTGGCGGACCCGTTCATAGATTGAACTCTGCACGAGCAGCCGCGAGCCGGTCATGCAGAACTGACCAGCAAAGATGGTGAGAGCCTTTTCAAGAACAGGCAGCATGGCTGCGATATCAGCGTCATCGAATACGATCATCGGAGCCTTGCCGCCGAGTTCCAGCCCGAACCGCTTCATTCTCTTCGCACCGATGGCACCGATGGTGCGGCCGGTTTGCGTACTTCCCGTGAAGCTGATCGTCGGCACATCGGGACTTTCCACCAGAAGCGCTGCGCCCTCCGTACTCCTCTCGATGAACATGTTCAGGATACCACCCGGCAGGTCTTTCGCTTCCGCGAGAACCTCGGCCAGGACGCTGGCGATTTGCGCCGTCTGGCCGGGCATCTTGACGACGACCGCGCAGCCGGCGGCAAGTGCCGGAGCGAAGGAACGGACCGCAAGAATGACAGGAGAATTCCAGGGAACGATAATCCCCGCCACTCCCATCGGCTGGCGTAGAATCACGGAGAGGCTGCCGGGCTTGGGCAATGTCGCCCGCCCTGCCTCCGTACGCGCCATCGCAGCCCAGTATCGAAGCTTGCTCGGACTTCCGTCGATCTCCAGTGCCGCCTCGCCGAGCAGTTTGCCGTTCTCAAGCGAGAGGATTTCGATCAGGCGTTCGCGATTTCGCTCGATTGCCGATGCCATCTGATCGAGCACCCTTGCACGAAGCTCGGCATCGTCGCGCCAGGCGGTTTCGCGGAACGCGCGTTTCGCGGCTTCGATGGCAGAGTGCGCGGCCGCTCCGCCATCGTTCGGATAATCTCCGATCGTCTCATATGTCGCCGGATCGATAGAGCGGCCGCGTTTGGAAGACGAGACAAAGATGCCGTCGATCCAGTTGTTTGCGGAAAACGTCGTCATTGACTTGCCTTTCTGATGTTGCAAGGGCGCGCGAGATCCGCCGCGCGCTCATGGGCGGCCTCCGGACACAACGGGGTAATGCCGTGCCCACTCGATTTCGAGGTGTGCCGGAGGACGATCCCGGCTCAGGTCAGGAACGGCGGCGGATTTTCGCCGCGCAGGCGGTAGTTCGGCCGCGGCCTTTCCAGGCGGATCGACTCCAGCACGGTATAGGCGTGGTATTTCGTCTGGGTCGTCACGCCCGCAAGCCGCTCGGACCAGAGCTGGCCATTGCTGCTCTTCTTTTCCAGGACATATTTCGTGGCAAAATTGGCCATCGAATTGATCCAGTTCTCGGTCCCGGAAAACACCTGGTCCCAGCCGGCGCCCTCCAGGATGCTGACGAGCGCATCCGACCGGCTGAATCGATCCACGGCTGCCTGTGCTCCGTCGAGGACGTCCTGGAAATACTCGATTGAAGCTGCGACCGTTTCCGGCGTCCCGTATTTCATGTGATGGCCGGCCACGAGGAAATCGAACTCATATTCCATCAGTTGCTTCTGGGCTTCGTACCAGCCGGTAATATTCTGCGATGCGTCGCAATGCATGAAGGTGGCGCTACCGGGGCTGACGATGTCGATGACGGTCAGTACCTTTTGCGCCGGCGCATAAATGAAGATGTTGCCGGGGCAATGGTTCTCGCCTTTGTAGGACAGTTCGAGCGTCACCCCGCCGACGACAAGCAGATGATCCTTGTCGAATGTCACGGTTGGCACCGGTCGGTTCGGGTCGGGGAACCGCTCCAGCAACTCCTTGGTGATATCGTGCGCGACGATCTCGACATTCGGTCCGAAAACAGAGGCTGCGCCGATGTGATCGGTGTGCCAGTGGCTGTAGATCAGATGCGTTACCGGTTTGTCCGTGACGTCCTCGATCGCGGCCAGCATGTTTTCGCCGATCGTCGGCGGTGCGTCGATGGCGACGACACCGTCGCTGGTCACGACGAAGGCCGCGTCGTAGCCGCCGCTGGTAACCCAGTAGAAACCGCCGCGAAGCTCTTCGACATGGTAGCCGAGCCGCTGGAAGCGTTCAGAAGAGAAATACTCGGGATAATATCCCGGCGGATCAGCGGGGTGTTCCCCGGCCTCCGGAAAGCCGTAATGGTCGATCCCGAAAAAGTTGGGCTCGTCGGTCGCTCTGATCAGCTTCTGGTGTCGGTCGCACATGTGATCAATCCTCCATGATGTTTGCGATATCGAAAGAAAGTGGGTTATTAAGCGGCTTGCGGGGGAAAGCGCAGGACAGCCTTGATCGCGCGCCCTGCCGCGACATCTTCAAATGCCTCATTGATGTCGGCGAAGTCGTAGAAGGCGAGCAGCCTATCGAACGGGAAACGGCCGCTTCGATAAAGACCGACCAGTTCCGGAATCATCAGGCCGGAAATTGCATCGCCCTGGATAATCCCGATGAGGCTTTGCCCTACCGTGAGCCGGGAGGCATCGACGACCGCGCCCGAATGGTCATTGAAGGCGACGAAACCGAACTGCCCCATCGGAGCAAGAGCGCCGATGCCGGCATCGAGGTTCTCCTTCCGACCGCTCGTGTCGAGAACGTATTCGACGCCGCGAGAGGTGATATCCCTGATCGCCGCGGCTACATCGGTTTGCTCACGCGGGTTGACGCAATGTGTCGCGCCGAGTTCGTTAGCGAGCTTCAGCCGTTCGGCATTGACATCGATGGCGATGATGATTGCCGCATCGGCGACCTTGGCAGCCATGATT
Organism: Hyphomicrobiales bacterium; assembly: GCA_900466875.1. Lineage (GTDB taxonomy): Bacteria > Pseudomonadota > Alphaproteobacteria > Rhizobiales > Rhizobiaceae > Neorhizobium. The sequence continues at coordinate 9,909 of UBNQ01000026.1, forward strand.
GCAGCCAGTCCCACCGCCCCTACTCCAAAGATCGCGATCGAAGCACCGACCGGCACTTTGAGCGCCTTCAAGACCGAGCCGGCTCCGGTCTGAAACCCGCAACCGAGCGGCCCGAGCAGTTCGAGCGGAACATCGTCCGGGACCTTGACGGCATTGCGCTGATGAGCGAGCGCATAGGTGGAGAATGAGGACTGACCAAAGAAGTGCGCATGGAGCCTGTTCCCGTCGGGCGCTGCCACGCCGATCGTTCCATCGAGCCTGGTGCCGGCGAAATTTGTTTCCCAGACATGATCGCAATAGGCTGCATGGGAAGACATGCAGGGTTTGCAGTGGCCACAGGAGTGATAGGAAAGAACGACATGATCGCCAGGCTTGAGATGCGATACGGTCGATCCGACACGTTCGACGATGCCGGCGCCTTCATGGCCGAGGATAGCGGGGAGCGGCGTCGGCATGAGCTGTTGCCTGACATGCGCATCGGTTGCGCAAATGCCCGTAGCAACCATGCGAATGAGCACTTCGTCGGGGCGCGGGGCCTCAAGCTCCACGTCACGAAGAATGAAGGGCCCATTTTTTTCTTCCAGTACGGCTGCGGTCGCGGATTGGGTCATCTTTCCCTCCATGGGCTGAATTCGAATGCTGGGGCGAGTGATCCCGCTCACGGACCGGCGGCGATCCATGTTCGGAAAGGCTTGATCCGATCCGCTTGAGTTTTGGACGAGCGGTGGTGAAGCGGCTTGTTTCTCAACCCGTTTGCGGGCCTGCTGTTCGCAAACATATCCGTGCTGTCGAACGGCTAAAGACAGCAATGGCGGAACGCCGGGTTGCTGATAACGAAACCCTTTGTGGTTTCATGACAGCTGGACAGTCAGATCAGACAGGTCGCATCGTGCCGGCATTCGGAAATTTGCCTTGGCGGTATGCGGCATAGTAGCCGGAAAGCTCCTCTTTGGAGCCTGCGATAAATGGGCCTTGTGCCACGACATGGATGTTTTGCGGTTGGCCTGCATACACAAGCACGCGCGCGCCATTCTCACCCGCCTTCAGCCTCATGGCGCTTTCACCGTCAGTTGCCAGCGGATTGGTCCAACCGACCTTATCCGTAGTTAGAGCCGTTGCCCCGGTGCCTGCCTCGATTTCGCCTGCGATGACCACGAAGAAGCCATTATATGATGACGGCAGAACCTGCTCAAACGCGGCGCCTGCCTCAAGCCGAATTTCGACCAAGGTTACAGGCACGGCATTCTTCGTCGATGCGATGATCCCTGCGGAACGACCACTGTAAACGGTCGCTTCGAAGCCGTTGCCGCGATGGACCGGCATTTCGTCACGTCTCAGGATCTGCACCCTCGGCGCCATATTGCGCTCCCGCTCGGGAAGAACTAGCCATAGCTGAAACAGACGCATACCCGCAGAGACCCGTGCATCTTCCGAATGGACGATGCCGCTTCCGGCAGTCATCCATTCCACGTCGCCTTCGGCCAAGCATCCGCCGGCATCCGCCATCGTGCCGTGAAGCATGAACGTGACGGTCTCCAGGCCGGCATGAGGGTGAGCCTCGCCGAATTGCCCCTCTCCGGTCACATGGTCGTCCGCCATCAAGAAGAACGGATCGGTCGCGGAAAAATTTCCCGGTGCGACGACGAGGGCCGCCTTGTGCCGCTCGCCTGCGAAACCGGGCCCGAGAGGCGGTGTCGTCGTAATCCTGTTGATGGACCTGTGAAGCATCTTTGCCTCCTGAAGTTAAGGATTACGCCCATCCGCTCTATTACGAATGAAGGGCGCCTCGAATGATGTCACTGATTTTGAGCGAATGACGGCTCGCAACAAGTCGCGATAGTTCGAACCTTATGTTGCCAAACCAGCAACGCCCCAGGCGACCGGAGTTGGGTTAGACTGCGGCGGATTGATGCCGTCAATCCAACAAGAGAGCACGATGATGAAACTGACGCGACGAGTTGGCAGCTTTTTCCGTGAGGAGGCGTGGGACTTTCCCGAGCATGAAAGACCAATGGTCGCGGGGTCGCCAGCGACACCGGAACATGCCCTGTCGCTGCGGATTGCCTATGCCTTCGTCGCAATTCTTGTGGGTCTAACGGGCGGGCTGGGCAACGCGCTGGTCTTAGTCAACATCGCGGAGCTGCGAACGGGCTTGGAGTTGAGCGCCGTTCAGGCGGCATGGCTGCCAACGGCCTATGTCATGACCAATATTTCCGCCAATCTGCTGCTGATCAAGTTCCGCCAGCAATATGGCCTGCGTGTATTCACGCTGATTGCCCTTGGCCTCTATGCTCTCCTCTCGCTTACCTATCTGTTGACCGCAGATCACTGGCTCACACTCGCCGTCAGGGCTGCAAGCGGCTTTGTCGCGGCGGCGTTGACCCCGTTGTGCCTTTTCTACGTGACGCAGGTCCTTCCGGGCCGTTGGCGCGTCAGGGGGGCGATACTTGGACTTGGTATCTCGCAATGCGCGTTGCCGCTCGCAAGCGTCATCTCGCCATGGCTGTCTGCGGGCTCGCATTGGCAGTCGATATTTCTGGTCGAAGCGGGTCTTGCCTTTTTATCTTTCGCCGCCGTCGGGGCATTCCGACTGCCACCCGCCGAGCAACAGCGAGTGTTCGAGCCTCTGGATTTCCTCACCTTCCTGCTTTTGGGCGGGAGCCTCGCCCTGATTGCAGCAGTGTTGGGGCTTGGGCGGCTGGAAGGATGGTTCGAGACCCGATGGATCCTCGTGTTTCTGTCACTCGCACTTCCGATGCTCGTCACGGCGCTGATGCTGGAGAACGGTCGAACCGTACCTCTCCTTAACCTGCGCTGGCTTGGGAGCGGTGATATAGCCCGGTTTGCTCTCGCAATTTTCATGGCGCGGATAGTCCTTGCGGAACAAAATGTTGCAACCGGGTTCCTGAAGGCGCTGGGAGGCAGCGGCGAAGACCTCAGAGCTCTTTCTCTTGTCATCCTTGCCAGTTCGATTTCTGGCGTGATCGTGAGCGCAGTCACGGTGAATGTCGAAAAATTGGTGATGCCTATGATGCTGGCCGTCACCGCAATCGCTGCCGCGGCATTTGTCGACAGCTCTGCTACGGGCCTTGATCATCTGCCGCGACTTTATCTGTCCCAGGCGGCAATTTCATTCTCAGCCATGTTCTTTCTCGGGCCGGCACTGGTGTTCGGCATCACCAGCGCGCTGCAGAAAGGGACCCGAGAACTCTTGAGTTTCATCGTCCTGTTTGGAGCAGTCAATTCAATAGGCGCTCTCTCCGGCCATGCTTTGTTCGGGACATATATCGACACCACCGTGACTAATTCCAAAGATTGGGTCCTTGCCCATCAGAACGCCTTGCGCTTGGCAGCGGTGTTGTCTCTCATAACGGCACTCTATCTGGCTGTGCTCCTTACAATTCGTGTGCGCCATAAGCTGGCGGAAATTCACCGGCAGAAAGCAGCGCCGAGCGCAGGTGCAGACACGATCGATCCGCCTGCCGGCATCAAGCGGCCAACAGGAACACGCTGGCATCCTCCGTCTGTGTCGTCGCCTGACCGATTGCTCTTGAGCGCGACAGCGGCAGTCGGAGCGGTCTTGCTTTTGTCAGCGGTATGGCTGCCCCCGCGGTAGGCGATATCCATGGCGTGGATGCTTACGCATACCATTTATCGATTTCACCGCAGTGCCGAGGGTCGGATACCTCTGACCCAGGGCGCGGGTTCGCGTCCAGCAACGTGATTTGGAGCATCGCAGATGGCGGATAAAAAATTTCGTGTGGGTATTATCGGAGCAGACACTCACGCAAGCTGGGCGGGCGCATCGCACGTGCCCGCCCTAGCGTCACAACCTCACCTAACGCTAGCGGCGGTGGCGACCCGACGCGAGGAAAGCGCCAAGGCGGCGGCCGAAGCATTCGGCGCAGAACTCTGGTTTGCCGATCCCTACGCGATGATTAGCGACAAAACCATTGACGTCATCACGGTCGCCGTGAAGGTGCCGGCGCACAAGGATCTCGTGATGGCCGCCTTGCACGCGGGTAAGGCCGTCTATTGCGAAGCGCCTCTGGGCGCAACGCTGGCGGAAACAAACGAGATGGCCGTAGCAGTCGGGTCTTTGCATACCGCGATCGGCCTGCAAGGCCGGCATAATCCTGCCGTCCGACGTGCGGCGGAACTGGTCGCGTCAGGAAAGCTCGGTCGCTTGATGTCGGCCCGTGTCGGCGCAACCACGTTCGGCTACGGTCCGCAATCTCCGAGTATGTACGACTATTTCAACAAGGCCGCTTCTGGCGCCAGCTTCATGACGATCACGGCGGGGCACGTGCTCGACGTCATCGAGGCTGTGCTCGGCAACATTGTGGAGGTCGATGCGCGCACGGAGTTGCTCTGGCCGGAGATCGAGATCGTCGATACAGGCGAGACTTCAAAGCGAGAGATTCCGGATCATCTCGATCTGATCGCTAAGACGGCAAGCGGTGCGCCTGTGTCCGTTCAGATTCTGGCTGGCGTACCTGCAGATGAAGCGAGTTTTAATTTCGAGATCCGTGGTTCCAAAGGCTGGCTGAAGCTGACCGGCAATCATCTGGCAGGTGTACAGGTCGGAGACATCAAACTCTCTTCGAACCTCGAGTTCATTGCGCCCGATACGCCTGTAGCGACTGGCGTCGGCCCGACCGCGGCCGATTTCTGGGCGGGCGCCGCTATCAATGTCGGAGAGGTCTATGCGTCCCTGGGGCGCGATCTGACGAACGGTACATACACCACTCCCGGGTTCGACCATGCCCGCCATAATAGCCGTCTGATTGCGGCTGTCGAGCTTGCGGCAAGAACGGGTGAGCGGCAGCTCATTGGTTGAGATGTCCCAGACGGCCCGGCATTCGCAACGAGTGTCGAGCCGTCCGTAAGCGCAAGCCGTACGGAAATGCCCTCAACGAGACCGCGCCCCACATCGGCGAACATCAGAAAAAGGACCACATCATGCAAATGCGCAAGCTCGGTGAGAGCGGGTTGTTCGTGTCGGAATTGTGCTTCGGCGCCATGACGTTCGGCGGAACGGACGGATTATGGGGCAAGGTGGGAAGACTGGGTCAGGAGGATGCCGATGTACTGGTCAAGGCCGCTCTCGACGCTGGCATCAACCTCTTCGATACCGCAAATGTATATGCGCACGGACGCAGTGAAGAAATACTGGGGCGCTCGCTGAAGAACCTTGGTGTGTCGCGCAGGGATGTCGTGATTGCCACGAAAGTCGCGTCTGCCATGGGTGACGGACCAAACCATCGCGGCGCTTCGCGGGGACACATTATCTCCGAATGCAAGGCAAGCCTCGGCCGGCTTGGTCTGGACCACATCGACCTATATCAGATCCACGCATTCGATTCCGCTACACCGATCGAGGAGACGCTGGAAGCGCTAGACACACTCGTCCGAGCCGGGGACGTCCGCTACATCGGCCTGTCGAACTGGGCCGCATGGCAGATCATGAAGGCGATCGGGATAACACGCGCCAGAGCCCTCGCGCCCGTCACCTCGCTGCAGGCATATTACACGCTTGTCGGGCGCGATCTGGAGCGGGAGATTGGTCCGTTGCTTTCATCGGAACGTGTTGGCCTCATGGTCTGGAGTCCGCTAGCCGGTGGCTACCTCACCGGAAAGTATTCTGCCGGTGGCGACGCAGCAGGCGGCCGACAGACGGAATTGGATTTTCCGCCCATCGATCGCATCCGGGGAGAGCCCCTGATCGCCGTCCTGAAAGCTGTCGGGGAGAAACATCTTTGCAGCCCGGCGCAAATCGCGATCGCCTGGTTGCTGAAGCAAAGCGTGGTCTCAACCGTCATCGTCGGCGCGAAGCGCGTGGAGCAATTGCAGGAAAACATTCGGGCGGCATCGATTGACCTGGACAATGACGATATGGCGAAGCTTGATGCGGTCAGCCGTCTTCCCGTCGAGTATCCGGGCTGGTTGCTGAACGCCGGAAACGGACACTCACGGTGAGATACAAGAACATGCTTGAGATCGATGAAGGGAGAAGTTAATGATCCATGCCATGAATTTACATGGAATCGATCTCAATCTCCTCGTCGCCTTTGATGCTCTCAACTCCGAGCGCAATGTAACACGCGCCGGAAGCCGTATCGGCCGGACCCAGCCGGCCATGAGCGCGGCCTTGTCGAGATTGCGTTTTCTGCTGCGTGACGAATTGTTCGTTCGCGGGCCGACTGGTCTTCAACCCACGCCGCGAGCGGTGGAACTTGCCGAACCCATCTCGCTTGCTCTGCGGGAAATTCAGCGGACATTGCAATTCACGCAGGGTTTCGATCCGGGCAAATCGACCATGTCTTTTTCCATCGGCGTTTCGGCCCATGCAGGTTCCGTCCTATTGCCGCGCCTGCTGTCGTTGCTTGAAGACAAGGCTCCCGGCATCGATATCGAGGTGAGGGACTACGGCAGTCGCGACGATGCAATTGGCATGCTCGACAGCGGCGGCGTAGATCTGACGGTCGGAATCCCTCCAACACCTACGAGCCGGATCCTGACCGCACGTCTTTTCCAGGAGCGGTTCGTCTGTATCTTGCGGAAGGATCACCCGATACTGGACCGCCGGTTCGATGCCGAGACATTCCTGTCTCTGACACATATCCTGGTCGCGCCCGACAATGAGGGCCTGGATGTTGCCGATGCCGCACTGGCTTCGAAGAATTTTAAGAGGCGATCCGCTCTGACCATTCCCCATATGCATGCGGCGCCGGCATTGATAGCATCGTCGGATATGGTTGCGACCGTGATAGAAAGCGTCGTGGCCCATTCAGGTTTTGCCGAACGCCTCGCAATGTTCGACTTCCCTCTGCCCCTGAACCCGATCCCGTTCGTGTTGTCCTGGCATCGTCGCAACGACGGACATCCGGCGCAGCAGTGGCTGAGAAATGGTATCATGGCCGCGTTCCCCCATGTATGGCTTCCCTCGGAGAACATCTGCGCCGATCTTGCCCGGCAGTACTACTAGCGCTCGTGGATAAAGACTGGCAGCGGAAACCGATTTTGATTCAAGGCTGCCAGCTGGAGGTTCTTTGGACGAGCTCATTGTCAGCTTGATCCGCCCCGTTTGAGCTTGCGCTGAGACGAGGTGGCTCTGTCGGAGCTTGCGGGGTAGATACGGCGACTGCGGATTGCCGTTCCGTCCGCCATCTCGTCCCACCGAAACGCCGGCCTTCCCGCACGGTGCGCTTCATAGAAAATGGTCGCCCTGTTCTTGTTATCCGTCAAGCCAGCCAGGCCGGCAGGCGTGGAGGGACACGGCCGGTGAGGGCTGCTTCGATGCAGTCGGCGAGGCTGCCGAAGCGGACGGTGCGGCCGGACAGGCCGGGGCCGTAATGGGCGTATTTCCCGGAATTGGTGATGAGGGTGCGGGTCTTCGGTGGGAAGACCGGTTCGGAAATCGAGCACCAGCACAGATCCGGGATGACCTGGATGCCACTTTCCCTTAGCCGGATAAGAGTGTCGCCGGCTTCCGCCATGACGTCTCGGCCGGCGGTGACGAAGACGGCGACGTCCTTGTGCCGCTTGCGGCCTCCCAGCGCATCCGCCAGGGCGCCGCATTCTGAAAGCGAGGCGTGCGGGCTGCCGATGGCGACGAGTTCGACCTCAGCCGGACCGTCGTTGAACATCCTCCAGGTGTCGATCATGCCGGCGGGGGTGATGGTGGTGTGGTCGGCATTGGCGGCGGCTGCGTCTTTCGCTTCGGGCGTGATGCCCTCGATGTGCAGCATCGGGGCGGCGGAGGTGGTGCCGAAGGCGGCGCACAGCGCCTTCAGGTCGTCCTGCGTCGGTTGCGCGGCGGCGAGGCCGCGCAGGAGCGGAATGCGGTCGGGTGCGGCGCGGCCGGCAAGATAGCCGATGAGGGGCCAGAAGGCATCGTCGACATTTTCCGGCACGTCGACGTCGATGATGCGGGCCGCCTTGCGGTGCTCGTCGAGATACACCCCGGAGAGCGGGGCGCGGCCAGTCAGCGCAATGCAGAGGTCCAGGAAATCGGGATGCTTCGCCGTGCGGGCGCCCAGCACGCTATTGGCGAAGATCACAGCGTTGGATTCGGCCCAGGCGATGGCCTCGCCCATCTTCGGCGCGCTGTCGAGGAGATAGGGGGAACAGGTGAAGGTCGCACGGCAGCCCATGCGCACATAGGCGTCGGCGAGGCGGGCGGCGGGATCGCCGAAATCCGCCGGCACGCCCTGGGCCCGCCAGTTTGCGCGATCGACGGAGATGGCGTTCATCGTGGTGGGAATGCGCACCATGGCGCCCATCCCGGCCATCTTTTCGGCGAAGGTCAGGTTGGCGGAGCTGGCATAGATGCAGCCGTCGATGTGGCCCTGCACGACGTCGACGAGCTTTAGCGCGCCCTGCTGCGCGGCCATGGCCGTCGTGATGCGCATGGCGAGCTGCACGGCGATGCCGTCGCGGCCGTCGAGCATGGCGCGGTCGTCGTCGGTGAGGTCGAGCGCGGCGGTCGCGGGCGGCGTGACCGGGATCGTCAACGCGTCCGTCTCGATGGCCGTCTCGCTGATCCGGGCAGTTTTTTCACGACAGAGTGCGGCGAAGGCGTCGCGCGAGACGCGCAGCACGGGCAGCGACGTCTCGAACATTTCTGCGGCGATCAGCGCGCCGAGCGTCAACACGTCCTCGGCCTCGCTGAAGATGAGGGCGGAGGGTGCGCGGCCCGTCAGCGCGAGGTCGAGCAGCACGCCGGAGCCGGTGCAGGAGCCGCGGCTCGACGGCATCATAAGCACGCCGCCGGTGATCGTGACGCCGTGCAGCGGGTGGTGCACGTCGATGACCTTGCCGGTCGCGGGATCGACGCCGCCCCAGAAGCTCAGCGCCTCGCCCGCGGCGATGACCTGCCCGGCGGCGATGCCGGGGAGAATGCTGCGGGCGAAGAGGTCGGCCATCGGCGGCTCCTGTGCGGCTGGAGGCGTTGCGTCGAGAAGGATGTGTCGTCCGTCGCCGGGCGATCTGTCAACAGGGCTGCGGCGAGGCGTAGGCATAGAGCCCAACAATCGGCGATCGAACGTCGGCCGGGCGTTAGCGCGCCGTCGGTGCAAGCGCTGCACCGAAAATGCAAATTGTCTATGAAATACGAGAATGTTTGGGAGCAGGTGGAAACAATGCCGGGCATTCGGTAAGGAATCCCCGGCTCGGTCCAAGCTTTACGCTTGATTAGCGCTCGCGGACAAGGGGTATCCACAGCTTGACCGCATCGTTTGTTTTTAGCGCATTATCCGACGCAGAAGTGACTGCGCTTCGCTGAAAATGCTTTTGCGGCATCCATAGCGCGGCAAAGTAGCACCGGCTGCCGAAAGAGAGGCTCGATATCACACAGTCATCGGCCCCTGATGCACGACGATCGGCGCGTGGAAGGGAACGCGCTCATAGAGGTCCACGATATCGTGATTCAGAAGGCGCACGCAGCCCGATGATACGGCCTTGCCGATGGATTGCCACTCGGGATTGCCGTGGAGTCGATAAAGCGTATCCTGCCTGTTCTGGAAAATGTAAAGAGCGCGAGCGCCGAGGGGGTTGAGTAGACCGGGATCCATTCCTCCGTTGGCAACAGAGTACTTTTCCAGTTCGGGTTGCCGCGCGATCATCTCGCTCGGCGGCTTCCATCGCGGCCAATGCTGGCGCCAGTGGATATATCCCTTGCCCTCCCAGGAAAATCCGTCTCGCCCGATACCAACCCCGTATCGTAACGCACTTCCGTCGTTTTCCACCAGATAGAGAAATCGCTTTGGCGTGTCGACGACAACAGTCCCCGGCGCCTCGCCGGTAGGATTGGGAACACGCTGCCTGAGATATTCTGGGTTCATTCGTTCAATAGGAACTGCGGGAACGAAATGTCCGCCATCTTCAAACGCCGCATAACGGGAAGCGAGTTCCGGGTCGATCGGTGAAGGCATTGGATCGGCAACTGGCTGGGGGGTGTTCAAAGCCGATCTTTCTTGCACTGTCGTACATCCACCGAGTATGGCCGGCGCCGCCAGAGAGCCGAGTACGAAGTTACGGCGAGATATGAGACTGCTTGTGTTCTGCATTCTGGAAAGTGACCTTGGGGTTGCGCCTGCAAACATTGCTTGAATCGCACAGTATTCTCCCTTCGACCGAATATTCCATATCTGCATGAGTGATAGCCCTCATAACCGTTGGCTATGCTCTGATGGCTAGCGCTGCTCCGAGGAGATCCCGTCAATCTTTCTGAGCCGCGGCATGACGAAGTCCGTAAATGCCCGAACGACCGGTCGCATGAACTTCGTGGACGGATAAGCAAGGAAAGCTTCGGTAGGTCGGAGCCAATATTCGGGCAGCACCCTTACAAGTTCGCCGCTGGCCAACAAATCCGATACGAGGTTCTTTTGCACCAGTCCGACGCCCCGACCACGCAAGAGTGCCGCAATCATCACGTGTGCATTATTCGTTGTGAGTATCGGCCTCACTACAACATCCTCAGCGCGCCCGCCTGGTCCCAACAAGGAAATGGTGCTGCGCTGAGCGAGCATCTTCGGGGTACCGATTACATCAAGCTCCGAAAGCCGTTGTGTGTCTTCGATCTCCCCCACCTGTTTAACGTAACGAGGGGACGCGACGAGAAATCGCTCCACCCATCCAATGCGGCGTGCGATGACCTCCTGATCCTCGATTTTCCCGTAGTGAAGCGACAAATCGAAGTTATCATAGACCAAGTCGATTGTGCGCTCGTCGAGAGCAAGTTCGACGGAAATCCCGCAATGCTCATCCTGAAATTCGCCGACAATCCGTTCGAGATGGCCAACACCAATGCAAGATGGAGCGTGAATTCTCAGATTTCCTTCAATCTCACCTGTGTTGATGCGAACGCCCTCCAGTGCAGCGTCGATCGATGCGATCGGCATGCGGCTGGCCTCGTATAATTCTAGCCCATGCGCCGTCGGGCGAACGATTTTCGACGATCGCTCCAGAAGCCTGGCTTGAACGTGCCGTTCGAGGTTCGAAATATGCTTCGTTACAGCCGGCTGCGTTACCCCGAGGTCCCGTGCCGCCGCCGTAATCGAACCTTTCTCGACGGTGCGTATGAAAGCTTTCAAAGCGACGTTGATATCCATGATATTGCTCGCAGTTATAGCTGGCTCCAGCCATAACCAAGAGTTTGAATGTGGCGTGATGATGTTTGGGAACGGCAGACCGCCAAATTTTGGGTCGCCTGCCCCCTACAATCGTGGATGGCGCAAAGTGGCGATCACCGGCTGGATACCAGTCGGCTTCTGATTTCGGTCAGTAATCGTTTCTGCTGATTGTTCGTATTCTCGAGGGCATGAAGCCAGAGCAGCCCTGCTGCTTGGTCTCTCCCGCTACCGCTTAAAGCATTGTCGAAGTCTCTCATCCATGACCCGAGATGTGCGATGTAATCATCGGCAAGTGCTGAAACCTCGGCGTCGCCACTACCAGGCCCCAATGCATCGAAACGATTCCCCAGCTCGCTTGCGGTAGCACCGTGCTCGCCATCTGCCAGTTGGTCGTAGAGCCGAGCCAGTTCTGCGCGCTGCTCTTTATCCAGAAGGTTTGACAGGAGTACAGATTGCTCTCGACCCGCTCGTACGGCTGTAGGCTCTCGTCCCGCCTCCAGCGCCATCAGCGATGTTGCGAATTCCGGTGCCATGTCGGGCGGTCCTTTGCCGTCGCGCAGGGCAGCCACTGTCCGGCGTCGACGCTCGAGAAGTTCGATCTGCCGCGTCAGCCCGTCATGAAGAGCATCTAAACTGTCCCCGGTCATCCAGGCATGATTGTCGAGAAGCGCTGGGATTTGCGAGAGGGAAACACCGAGCTCCGTCAATTGACCGATACGCAGCAGTCTGATCAGTTGCGGCAGGCCGTAAACGCGATACCCATTGTCTTGCCTCGGCGGCTCCGGCAAAAGTCCGATCTGGTGGTAGTGCCGCAGCGTGCGGATGCTCACGCCCGCCAGTGCTGCAATCTCCTTGCTGCGCATGAGCCCTCCTCAGTGCTCGCCCCTTAAATGCCGTGCCAGAAAGCGCTCGATCCTCTGATAAAGCTCGATATTGCTATCCTCGTTGATGAACCAGTGCCCTTCGCGCTCGTTGAGGAGATAGTCAACCTCCACACCATTGGCGCGCACTGTTTCCACCACCACATCCGCCTGTGCCTGTGCGACACGTACGTCATTAGCGCCATGGATCACCAAAAGAGGTTTAGAGATGCAATCAAGCCGGCTGACCGGCGAGCGCGCAAGCATGTCCCGGTTCTGCATCTCGATGTCCGGATCGCCCATGTAAGCAAGGTAGGTATTGATCAGGGCGGGCCGAACGAACGGGACGGCGCCATCCACAAGCACGCGGAGATCGGACATGCCGGAATAGTCGATGGCGGCAGCGAAGCGCTCCGGCGTGAAGCTGGCGCCCACCAGTGCGGCATAACCGCCATAGGAGCAACCATAGATCGCCACCCGCGCCGGGTCGGCAATACCCTGCCCGATTAGCCAGTCGAGCCCGTCGATCAGGTCGTCATGCATACGCCCAGAGAACTCTCCGATCGCGGCCTGCATAAAAGCCTTGCCGTAGCCGGTCGAGCCGCGAAAATTCACCTGCAGCACGGCATAGCCACGGTTGGCGAGGAACTGCACTTCCGCATCATAGACGCAGGCGTCGCGATACCACGGCCCGCCATGCACCAGAAGCACGGTCGGCAAAGCGCGGGGCTCATCCTCGGCATCGTACCCAACGGGCAGCGTGACATGGCAAGGCAACGTCAATCCGTCACGCGACGTCACATCGACCGGGTGCACGCTCGCCAGCCGCTCAGCCGAGATTTCGGCAAATCGCTCACCTAGCACCTGTGCATCGCCGCTCACATGATCGTAAAGCCACGTCGTGCCGGGATGGCGGTCATCCCAGAATTCGACCACCCATTTTTCGCCACCGGCATCGCAGGAAATATGACCTATTTCCCCGTCTGATAGCCGCTGCAAGCTATCGAGCACGGCGGCAAAATGCGGGCTCAGCGACCGAATCTTCTGTTGTATGCCAAGGTAGCGTAGTCCTAGCAACTCACCCGTCACAGGATTGGTGATCAGGCTGGAGGGGAAGCGCGTATCGGCCTCTGGCCGCGGCGTATCGAGGCTGCAATCGGGTAGGCTGTCGATCACTCTTTGTCTGCCCGTCGCAAGGTCGATGGCAGCAAGATAGGTGTGGTCGCTGCCCGTATTGCAGCCGACGAAGATGCTCTTTCCATCCGCCGCAACCATCAGCGGCATCGGCCCGATCGGCTGGTCGCGCCCCTTCAGCTTGGCCAAAGTGGTGAAAGTTCCGTTTTCGTAGCGAGCCAGTTCGTGGTCACCAGCGTCGTCGATGATAAAAGCATGCATCGGACCGTTCGGTGTAACGATCCAGCGGACGAAGCGATCGGGACTTTCTGCAGCGATCCTCGTTTCACCATTTTCGATATCGACCTCGTACAAATCAATCAAGCCCGGACTTCTGAGGTTCATCTGCACGAAAGCCTTGCCCGGAAGCGCGGCGGAAAAGTCCAGACCCATCACCCGCACGCCGGCAAAGGGCGTCAAGTCGACAGTTAGCGCCTTCCCGCAAACCGTTTCTGCCCCGTCCACCTCTACGCGATGAAGGTGCCAGTTCTCGTCGCCCCTGCTGTCCTGCACGAAGAGAATGTAGCGAGCATCGCGCGTCCAACTAAAGCCGTCGATATTGCGCGTGTCATCGCCCGTCAGTCGCCGCGCCGCGCCCTGTCCGGTTGGCTGCACCCAGATGTTCAACCTTCCCCGCCAGGGCGCAAGATAAGCCACGAGCCGGCCATCGGGAGAGATCTGAGCCCGCGAAAATTCCGGCGTGCTGAACAGCGTTTCAATCGGGATGAGATCAGGAGCAGTCATGTCGAACCTCGCATCGTCGGCGGACCGCGATGCCTAACGAGCCGCCCACACTAAGACAATATCGACACACTGCCTAAACTATGACGTGACGTCGGAGTCAACGGTGAGGGCGAGCTTGATCCGGCAATCACGTAATTTCTGCGTAACTGTGAAATCCCATAAGCGTCCGGCGGGAACGCGCTTCGCTCTCGCAATCGAATGAATTTACCGAGAAAGAAGGTACATCAAATGAGCAAAGCCTCCCTGGATCATGTTTTCATGCGACGCTTGTCTGTCGGGACAGTGTTCGCAGGCCTCCTTATCCTGACCGGCTGCCAGACACCGGAACAGGAACGCTACGCCGACCTCGACACCTGCTCTGGAATGGGCGCACAATACGGATCATCATCTCATACCGGGTGCATGTTACAGCAGCAGCAGCGTCGTGACGACGCGCAATTGCGGACCCTCGAGGCAGCCAGGCTAAGCCAGATCATGGCAGAAGATGCCCGTCGGCAGCATGAGCGCATGAAAAGAGAGAGACGGCGGGACTAGTTTCGAGTTCGGTGGGAGGCTGAGCTGATCGAAACCGATCTACGGGAATGGCTGCCGGCTGATGAATGCCGGTCTGGGGACGTTCTCCCTCGAGCCTCTCACCAATGATGCGCCCCCTCTACGGCAACCGCATCCCCCAAGAATCGGGAACCAACTGCTCATGTTAACTCTCTTGCGGATGGAAGTACGCCTCATCCAACGCCACAGAACTGAGTTTATTGTTGTGAATGCAGCTTTTTTTGGCCTGTTTGCAACGACGATGACGGTGACGTTGCTGAACCCGGAAATCCAGCCAGCCGTTTTGGATGCGATATCGGGGATAGTGCGCACCGACCTTGCCATGCAGGTCTATCTCAGCGGAAACGTCGTCTATGCAGCATCAGCAACCTTGGCGGTCAATCTCGGGATTGCAGTGACGCTCATTACGATCCCATCATTCGTTGTACCATTTTTCGGCGTCGTGTTCGCGATGGTGTTTGCGGCGGCTTATGGTGTCACGCTGGCTCCGATTGGTCCTCATGCGGCTGCGATGATCCCACACTCCATCCGGTCCTGATAGAGATCCAGGCCTATATTGTCGCGGCCTTCGGCGCCTATTTGACCGGTCGAACATCTTTTTACCTGTGGCGGGAGAAAAGCGGTCTGTCGGACAAAGATACGGGGCGGCAGCTGTGCACATTCTCACGCTTCACGCGATTATCGTCCCGCTCCTTTTCTTCGGCGCGGTCTACGAAGCCTTTGAAATCATCTATCTCGTAGGGTACTTCATTTAGCGTCATGAAAATCTTGCTGGTCGAAGACGATCCCGAAATGGCCGATGCGCTTCGGACGGCGCTGTCGAGGCACGACTTCGTACTGGCGGCGGTGGCGGATATCGCCATGGCGCGAGAAGCGATCGCCATCGAACGATACGATGTTGTTCTCATCGACCGCCAGCTTCCGGACGGCGACGGCAGCACTTTGCTCGCTGAGATCCGGCAAACAGACAATCCACCGCGCTCGATAATCATCTCCGCCATGGGATCCACGAAAGACAGGATCGCCGGCCTCAACGGAGGCGCGGACGACTATCTGCCAAAACCGTTCGAGGTCGATGAACTGATCGCCCGACTTAACGCAGTGGCACGCCGAACGCCTGAAGCCAAGGCAGACATCATCACGATCGGCAATATCCGCTATGATCGAGTGACACGAGACCTGTATGTCAACGGCATCCGGCAAGAGCTCGCTAGACGAGAGCTTTTGATCATCGAGTCACTTCTCAAGAATCTCGGACGAACGGTCCTGCGGTCTTCCCTGGAGGAAAGCGTGTACTCCTTCGACGACGAGATTCAGTCAAATTCTCTGGAAGCCAACATGTCGCGCCTGCGGCGCAAACTGGCAGATGCTGGTGCGGATATTGTCATCCGTAACATTCGCGGCGTCGGATACTTCCTCCATGAGCAAAAATAGCATGTCCCATTATTCGCTCCGCTGGCGCTTTACACTCGGCTTCATTACACTTCAGCTCCTCACCATCGTCGCCTCGTTCGGGCTCGTTCTATACATCGCGACGCTGAGTGCTCCCCGTGGCGCGGTCCCATCCACGTGGTACCCGCAGGAGATAGCAAGATCCGTCACAATTGACCAAAATGGCGTCGTGGCGGTCCGCCCTACGCAGGCACTCCGAACTGTGATGGCTGAGCGGCCTACTTCATGGTTTGCGGTTCGTCTTGCTGATGGCACAACACTCACCCATGGGGTGATCCCGAAGGACATCGGTGAAAACTTTGCCTTTTTTGACAATTTTCGCAGCGTCGAACTGCGCGGTTACGTCGATGTCCCCGATCGACAGGCCACCATTGATAAAATTCAGACAGAAGCAGGTGAAGCGACTATTATGGCCGGTGGCGTTTCGATGTCCCTTTACCAACTCGTCTTTGTCGTAGGTCAGATAACGATCGGCGTGCCTGCCCTCATACTTCTTTTAGTCACCCTCGTCGGTGTCCCGTGGGTGACAAAATGGTCGCTTCGCTCCCTCGGGAAGCTCACTGACCGTTTGAACAAAGTCGATTTTGAAGCCCGGGGCGGTGTAGTAAACGAGGCCGGACTGCCCAAAGAGCTGTTGCGGGTCGTCAGGGAGATCAATCTCGCCCTCAGTCGGCTCGACGCCGGTTTCGAAAAAACAGAACGCTTTTTCGTTAACGCAGCTCACGAACTGCGTACGCCCCTCGCCGTAGTTCAGGTCCGTGCAGACACCTTGCCGCAAAGCGAGGAGAAGCTTCACATTCAGAAGAGCATCAAACGGCTGACCGCCATCACAAACCAGCTTCTGGATATAGAGCGATATAGACAGAACCCGCCGATTTTGAAGAAAATCGAACTGACGCACCTCCTTTCAAAGGTCGTTGCCGACCTTGCGCCGTTCGCGATTTCCGAAGGCTACGAAATTTCTTTCGAAACCGACGTTTCCAAAGTGTCCATGGAAGGTGATGACGAAGCCTTGGACCGCGCTTTTTCAAATCTGGTGCGCAATGCCATTCAATATGGAGGAAGGCGCGGCGACATCGTGGTCAAGGTGGAGACCGATGGTTCCGTCCTTATCTCCGATCAAGGCATCGGCATAGCGGCGGAACTTCATTCACGAATTTTCGAACCATTTTATCGCGTTAATCCGCACGGATCCGGAGCTGGTCTCGGCTTGAGCATGGTCAACGAAATCATCGAAAAGCATGGCGGCTTCATCGAAATCAATTCCTCACCGGGCCAGGGGAGCGTATTCGCTATCCGCTGGCAAAACGCTTTGCAGATCGCAGGGCGTAATTAGGAACACGGGAACCGTGCAACGCTCTCGGGCCGGCTGTGGGTCGCTTCGACTTCCGCGTAGCAATTGCAGTCGGCAATGCGCAGCCGCCGTCTGCTCGCCAACTCAGGCCTTTCGGCGGGTGTAACGTTCCCGTAATTTTGAGAGTTCATGACTGCAGGAAAGGCGCTTTGTCGAGTTTTTGAGTATCTGTCTGGAGCGCTCCCTACACTCTCGCAAACGGAGTCTGAATGCGCATTTTTCTAAGTACAGTGGCTGTCCTGTTCGGGATCGTGCTGCCGGTCGTGCCGGCGGCATCAGAGGATGATATCCGCTCGACCGTCGATACAATCGTCAAGCCGCTGATGGCTGAACATCAGATCCCTGGCTTGTCAGTTGGCATCCTGCTCGCTGGCCAGCACCATGTTTTCCATTACGGGGTCTCGTCTCGAGAAACGGCATCCCCCGTGGACGATGCGACACTGTTCGAGATCGGCTCTTTGTCCAAACCCTTCACCGGCACATTGCTCGCACGCCTTCAAGCTGAGGGTTCGGTTTCTCTCTCAACCCAAGTCAAAGAGCTCCTCCCGGAACTATCGCAAAGCCCAGTCGGAGCCGCTTCACTCCTCGAACTTCACACTTACGTGGCGGGAGGGCTGCCACTCCAGTTCCCTGCCGAAGTCAACGAGCAAAATTTTACAAGCTTCTATAAGAGCTTCATTCCCACCACCAAAATCGGCACCAGTCGCCTTTATTCGAATACGTCCATCGGACTGTCTGGCTATCTTGCGGCGAAGAGCGTCGACGCTCCCTTTGCTTCGCTCCTTGATGAAAAGGTGATCAAGTCGCTGAACCTGACGCATACCTTCCTTTCGGTCCCTAAAGATCGCGTTAGCTCGTATGCGCAAGGCTACACAAGCTCCAATGCACCGGTACGGGTCAATCTTGGCTTATTCGACGATGAGGCTTACGGCATCAAGACAACCGCAGCCGACCTCCTTGATTTTGTTGAAGCGTCGGCCAATCCCAACCGATTCGACGGCTCGTTAAAAGCCGCTCTGATCGCGGCTCGCTCGCCGGTCTACCAAGTCCGTCGAATGTATCAGGGCTTGGGTTGGGAACTCTATCGCGCTCCAGCTCGACGCGTTGACCTACTTCAGGGGGTCGATCCCGATTTCGTCTTGAAGGCCAATCAGATTGATCCTCCCAGCTTGCATGTGCCGGCGGAGATGGTTGCGACCGTATCAAAAACAGGCTCGACGGGCGGGTTCGGAGCTTATGTTCTCTTTCAGCCTGAGCGCGGGACCGGAATTGTAATCCTTGCGAATCGGTTCTGGCCAAACTCCGCTCGCATCGCAACTGCTTATTCCATACTCGGAAAGCTCGACCCCGGGTTCTTTGCCGATTGACGCGCGGAGTTCGCATATCGGACGACCGCATCCTCTCCCGAGTATGCCTCCGTTTCGAACTAATATTCCTCCTCACTAAAGGATTAGAAGATGAAGAAGATAGCGACATTTTTGATCGCAGTGATGACTGCGTTCTCCGCTGCGATCCCCGGTCAGGCGGCCCCGGTTTTTGTCCCCTCGAACCCGGACACTCGCTACACTGTCGAGAACGTTCAATGGAATGGCGACCGCAGGTGGCGACCCAACAGGCACAATTGGAATGGCCATCATGGGCATCAACGGCCAAGCTATCATCGCCCTTGGCATCATCACCGGCGTCACAACAGTTCCAATGCCGCAGCGGTTCTCGGAGGTCTTGCAGCTGGCGCCATAATTGGTGGCGCTATCGCTCAGTCCCAGCAACCCCGTTACGCGTTGCCTCAGCGTGACTTACAGGGAGATCGGCACGTCAGCTGGTGTTTCGCGCGATACCGCTCTTACCGCAGCTTCGACAATACCTTCCAACCATTCAATGGGCCTCGCCAGCAATGCTATTCACCCTACTGATACGTGAAAACTCGAAGGTAGGGCGGATCCCGGCAGCGATATTCGCGCAGAGCGATATCAAGCCAGAGACGCATAGGTTATCTGGCACCCGCTCTGTACTTTGAAATGGCAGAGGTCGCTCGTGTCAGGCAGCGACCTCGCCTTTGTCTTAATCGTTTGCGGCTAGGTCGCCGCCTTCGAGATGATAGACCGTCGGTTCCTCCGAGAGATATGCCTTTATGCCTCTCATGAACTCCTCATGGTCCTCGCTCGCTTCGAAAGCTGGAGTGTGGTCCGCAAGCGAGCGCCATAGCACGATCAGGTTGAAGACCTTCGGCGTTTCGATCCCCCGAGCCAGAACGTGACCACGGTAACCCTGCGCACGCGTGAGCAGAGGAACAACGCTCTCGAATGCCTGCACGAACTCTCTGATTTTGTCCTCATAGACGGGCAGCACGGCGATCTCATAAATCATGGTTGCACCTTTGCTTCGGCCGACGGGCCAATGGCGATGGCGATCTTGCCCCGCAAACCGTTATTGGGTTTCTCGAGCAGCGCATGGGCAAGCGGAAGGTCGGCGAGCGAATAAACGGCGCCTACGTGCGGCCGCAGCTGACCGCGTTCCACCAGTGCGCTCAGCTCGTCAAGCTTGCCTTGGTTCTGCCTCGTGAAGACGAAGTGGTAGCTTGCGTTCTTACCCCATGCCTCTTTGAGGTTCTGCGGCTGTGCAATATCCACGATCGATATAACGCGACCAAGTTGCGCGAGCACCTTGGGGCTGCGAGACAATGTGTCGCCGCCGAGGGTGTCAAACACGACGTCTACCCCGAGACCTTCGGTTTCCCGCATGATGGCGTCGACATAATCCTCTTTCCTGTAGTCAATAACGACATCTGCCCCGACACTTCGCGCAAACTCGAAGTTTTCTTCGCGCACGGTCGTGAAGACCTTCGCGCCGATGGCTTTCGCGACCTGGATGGCCACGTGCCCTACCCCTCCCGCGCCACCATGAATAAGGATGCTTTCTCCCACCCTGAGGGCAGCACGCGAGACAAGAGCTTCCCAGGCTGTTCCGCCGACCAGGCTGAGGCTGGCGGCTTCCAGATGGCTGAGCGCGCCGGGCTTCCTTCCAATGATATTTTCGTTTGCAACGTGGTACTCGGCGTAGCTTCCCGGACCATCGAATATCTGCGGCGTGTACCAAACTTCGTCTCCAACCGAGAACATCGTCACGCCCGTTCCCACGGCTTCGACTACTCCGGAAACGTCATGACCGGTAATCGCCGGCAACGGCACCAGGTCGCGATAGTCGCCGCGCCGAACCTGATAATCCAAGGGGTTGACGGATGTGGCATGGACGCGAACCAGGACTTGTCCCGCCTGGGGACCTGGTTTCGGCACGTCGGAAAGCTCGAACGATTCCGGGCCACCGAAGCGAGTGAGGATGGCTGCTTTCATGGTTTTGGTCATGGTGATCCCTTTGATGGTGGCTTTGACTGGCTCGCCATACATGGCGCCGTCTTGGTGGGTGCTATTTGATCTCTCACGATTGCTTTCGGTAGCGCCTCGGTTCTAGGATGAGTTTCAACAAAAATTTGAAAGCCATCTCATGGACGTAGACGATTTGAGTCTCTTTGTGCGTATCGCCCAGCTGCACAGCATCAGTGCCGCAGCCCGCGACTTGGGTCTGACGCCTGCTGGCGCGAGCGCCAAACTCGCCGCTCTTGAGCGGAAACTCAGCGCCAGGCTTCTCCATCGCACCACGCGGCAAGCGACATTGACCGAGGACGGCCTCGCCTTCCTGCCACATGCGGAAAATGTTGTGCTCGCAGCGGAAGCTGCTCGAGCGGCGCTTGGTCGAGAGCAGGCTGCGCCTCGCGGCACCTTGCGAGTAGCCGCTCCCGCCTCGTTCGCGCGAATGCATATTGTGCCGGGTCTGGATGAATTCTGCAGGCAATATCCCGAACTGGCACTTGATTTGCGCATCTCGGACAGCATCGTCGATCTGGTCGAGGGTGCCTTCGATGTGGCGGTTCGTTATACCGAACTCAGCGACTCATCCTTTGTCGCGCGGCGGCTTGCTCCGGACAATCGGGTACTGGTCGCGTCGCCCAAATATCTCGAGAAACACGGCCAACCTAATACTCCCGACGACCTAGCGGAACATACCTGCCTCGTCGTCGGCACGCTCGACCTCTGGACGTTTCGAGGAAAAGGTTCGGAGGTGATCGAGCGGCGTGTCACGCCGAGCCTTCGCATCAATGACGGCACTGCAGTGCGGGACGCGGCTTCTGCCGGGCTTGGCATCGCTCTCATGGCAACGTGGTGCGCGTCGAACGAGCTGCGATCTGGCGCACTCGTTCCAGTCGTTTCAGAATATCCGCTAATCTCTACACAGACACTTTGGGCGTTGTATCCAAGTTCTCGCGAACTGGCACCGAAAGTGAGAGTGTTCATCGACTGGCTTGTCAATCGGTTCGGCAATCGACCCTACTGGGATAAAGGGCTGGAAGACATCCTCGATCACCGTCGATGATACGTGATTACTGTCCGGTTCCGGTGCGCGCGCGAACACGGGTTCTTAGCGGAGCAACGCGGTTGTTGCTTGAACGACGTGATGTCACGATCTGATGGATCATTGACGAATTAGAAAAACACCTTGGGATGTAAACAGTTCGCTCTAACGGAAGGCGAGGGAGTGAGATCGGAGCAGGATCGCAACGAAGTGCTGCAGGTGACTGAAGGCGAACCGGCTTCTCCATGCGCTCTCGCTTTCAAGAGCCTTCTATATTTAGCTGGCAATTGTCGACCCGTAGATCGACCCTCGTCAATCACTGCCTCTTGAACCCGAGGATGACCATCGCGCCAATAAGGGCCGCCGAGGCCGCGTAAAGTGTTACACCAGTAGAGCCGAAGCCGTCGATGATGAGGCCGCCAAGACCTGATCCTGTCGCAATCGCGACCTGGAAAATCGACGCCAGAAGTGCCCCGGCACTTTCGGCGTGATCAGGTGCCGCGCGGGCATTCCAGATCGAGATCGCAACGGGGAAACTGCCGAAAGCAAATCCCCACAGAGCCGTCGCCGTGAACGCAACACCCGCGACGGCGCCGAGAAGGGTGAGCGCAAATGCGGCACTCGCTATCAGGAATGCGGACAAGGCGACAGCCCAACCAGGATTGCGCTCGGCGATGAAGCCCCCTGCGAAATTGCCCAGGAAGCCGGCAAGGCCAAAAACCAGGAGAGCAAGTGAGACGGTTGAAACGTTGAGGCGCGTAACCTCTTCCAGAAATGGGCGGACGAACGTGAAACCGGCGAAGTGGCCTGATACGACGAGGAATGCCGTCCCAAAGCCGATGGCTACCGAGCGGCGCGACAGCGCGGCTTTGAAGGAGCTCAGGCCGGGCGCGGCGGTGGGGGGGAGCTTGGGAAGGGTCAGTATCTGGGTCACAAGCGCAACCAAGCCAATGCCGGACCCGGCAATGAAGGCGGCGCGCCATCCCCACAGTCCTCCAAGGAAAGTGCCAAGCGGTGCAGCAAAGACTGTAGCGAGGGAGATACCCATGATGATGATCGAAATAGCCCGCGGCACCTTGTCGGCAGGGACCAAACGCAAAGCAAGCGCGGCCATCATGGCCCAAAAACTACCGAGAGCGAAGCCCAGAATCGCGCGAGCGGCCAGGAGTATTGTGATGCTGGGGGCGTAGGCCGAAAGGACGTTGGAGATGATGAGCATCGCCGTCAGGCCAAAAACAATCTTCTGGCGGTCCAGCTCGCCTGACACCAGAATGAGAAATGGCCCGGCGATCGCAGCAACCGCGGCTGTAGCTGTGATAGCCTGGCCAACCACACCCATCGAAACTCCCAGTTCGCCCGCTATCGGCGTCAGCAGACTGATCGGCAAAAATTCCGCGGTGACGAGACCAAATGCCCCAAACGCAAGCGATACTACGGCTAGCCACGAAGCAGGTGGCGCTGTAGGCAAATCATCGCGCTCATTTGAATATGCTGTCTCAGACAAAGGAATTTCTCCGGATTAAGGCCCAAAGGTGGTTGTTTTCGGGGCGCGCCGAACTGTGATCCCTGCAGCGTCACCTCGCGCCCGCTCCGTCATTGTCCATACTGAATATCGGTAGATTGGTGAGGTGTTGGAACTGAAAAGGGTCGTTGGAGCGCGGTTTGCGCGTTACTCCGGGATATTTCAGGATGTGAAACCACCATCAGCCCGGATGTCGGCACCCGTTACAAATGAAGCCTCTGGACTTGCAAGGAATGCGACAACGCTCGCAATTTCCTGAGGCTTTCCATAGCGGCCCGCCGCGATGCGCGAGATTTGCATAGCGGCAAACTCACCATCGGCAGGATTCATGTCAGTGTCGGTTGGGCCCGGATGTACTGTGTTGACCGTAATGCCGCGTGGCCCCAGGTCATGAGCCAGGCTTCGGTTGAAGCCGGCGACAGCGCCCTTGGTAAGGCCATACGCTGAGAGCCCAGGAACCCCGGCATATTTCGTAATTGAACTGCCGATCTGTATGATCCGGCCGCCATCCTTCATATGACGTACAGCTTCCTGCGTAGCAACGAAAACGCCTGTTACGTTGACCGCGAGCATCGCCTGATAGTCATTAAATGCGATTTCGTCGATCTGGCCGGCGAAGGCGATCCCGGCATTATTTACAAGAATGTCGAGGCCTCCAAACGTGTCGACAGTCTCTGCGACGGCGGCTCGTATTGCATCCGGATTAGCAGCATCGGCTGCAATAGCCAAGGCGCGTCCCCCCGCTTTCTCGATGGCGAGGGAGACTTCCTCAGCCTTCGCAGGTGATCCGCGATAGGTGAAGGCGACCTGAGCGCCGTCGGCTGCCAAACGATGGACGATTGATGCCCCAATCGACCGTGAGCCACCGGTAACGAGTGCGATCCTGCCACTTAATGGCAAGTTTCGAGAGAAGGATACTTCGGTCATGATTCACTCCGTCCAGTTCATGTATTTGGTGGAGTGATATTTGCGCAGTCCCTCTCTAGACCACTAGTGGAGAGTCGGTTGGATCACATTCAAGCGTCTGTTGAATATGGTGTAATCGATGCGGTCCCGGTGCCACATTTTTTTCGCGAGTGGCAAAGGCGGAGAGCGTTAGGTAAGACTTCCGGCAAGCCGAGCACTTAGGCGCTCGCGACGAAAATGCTCGGTGTAGAAATCAATGAATGCGCGCGTCTTCAACGGTTGAAGCACGCGGCCCGAATAGTACAGCGATATCGACCCGGCATCCGCATACCACTTCGGAAGGACGCGTTCGAGCGCTCCACTTTCAATTTGCGGCAGCACGTCGGGTACTGCCAACAGTGCGATGCCTAACCCCGCGATCGCCGCCTGCGCCATGGCCGCCGCGTCGCTCATCACGATCGTCTCGTTGAGCAGCGCGCGCTCTTCGCGCCCTTGGGCGTCACGCATCATCCATTGCCGTATCCGGCCCGAATTCGAGGACCGCATCAAGATTCCGGCATGATCGGCCATATCAGCAGGGCTAATTGGCCGGCGACGTGCAGCAAAATAGGCGGGCGATGCGACCGCGATAACGTGAACCGGTGCGAGCGTTGTGGAAACGATGCCCGGATTGAGCTCAAAACCACCGCCGATAGCGGCGTCAAAGCCCTCGGCTATAAGATCGACCTTGCGGCTATCAAAATGCCAGTCAGGTCTGATGCCTGGATAACGAGCCAGAAAGTCGGGCAATGCGGGGAGAACGTATCCCATCGCGAACGACAAACTCATGCTGAGCTTCAAAACGCCGACGGGCTCGCCCTTCGTTTGTGATGCCCCATCGATTGCCCCCTGAAGGTGGTTCAGGCTGTCGCCGATGCTTACCAGAAACGACTCCCCCGCCTCAGTCAGTGTCAGCTTCCGCGTCGAGCGGTGAAACAACCGTATACCGAGGTTCCTTTCCAGCATTGCAACATTCCGGCTGACTGCGGCCGGTGTGATCGAGAGACGCCGTGCAGCCCCAGAAAAGCTGCTCGCTTCTGCACTTCGAACGAAGGCTTCAAGGTTTGCCAGTGTCTCCATAAACGTAACCTTCAAACGTTGATTGAAACTAAAACAATTCATTTATGACTTATGCTGCGTGTATTTGCCAGCCATATTCCAGCCAACAGCAGCGCCGGTTTTCTGCAACGCCAACCGCATCAGGCCCAGGATGCAGCGGGAAAACCGACCGTCGCAGACAAAATTCTCCCAAACCGTGAAGGAGTGGGTAATGACCTTAGGAATTATCGGAGCCGGTAATATTGGCGGCGCATTTGCCACTGCGCTCGCCAAGGCGGGAATAGAAGCCGTGATCGCAAACAGCCGAGGGCCGGAAAGCCTCACGACGCTCGTTTCGAAGCTCGGCAGCACGATCCGGGCTGGAAGCCTGCAAGAGGCCGCGGCGCAAGACATCGTTCTCGTGGCGGTCCCGTGGTCAAAGATACCTGGTGCGCTCGCCGGCTTGAGCTTCGACGGCAGGATCGTGATCGATGCCAACAACTCTATCGAAGCGCCGCTTTACAGACCGGCGGACCTCGGCGGCCGCACCTCGACGGATATTTTTACCGCCCTTGTACCAGGCGCGCGCGTCGTCAAGGCGTTCAACCACCTGACGCCAAGGCAACTTTCGGGCGACCCCCGCTCGGAAGGAGGCAGGCGCGTCCTGTTTTATTCGGGCAACGATATGAGGGCGAAGGCTGAGGTCGCCGCCATCATTGATCGCCTCGGCTTCTTCGGGATCGATCTCGGCGGGCTCGCGGTCGGCAGCCAGCTGGTTCAGTTCCCCGGCGGCCCGCTGCCCGCTCTCAACCTCGTCAAGTTCGATTGAACATCGCTGCGCGCCTTCCTTCTACAATCAGTACGCTGCGCATCTGAAATACGGAGACAAGATCATGACACGAATCGTTCAAATGCAGTCGGCCGGCGGCCCGTCAGTCTTGGAAGTCATCGAGAAAGACCTGCGCGCGCCTCGTGCCGGCGAGGTCAAACTCATTCAAGATGCGATCGGCCTCAACTTCGTTGATACGATGGTACGAAAGGGCCAGTATCCGATGGCGTTGCCAGCGGTCCCCGGTTTTGAAGCGGCCGGGACGATCATCGAGGTCGGATCCGGCGTCGAGGGGCTGTCGGTCGGCGATCGGGTCGCTTACTTCTTTTCGGAAGGCGCGTATGCCACCGAGAGGAACATTCCGATCGGGCCGCTCATCCGCCTGCCCGCCGATATCTCGAACGAGATCGCGGCGACCTACCTGGCAAAGGGCGCGACGGCTTGGATGGGGATGCGTGGTCTCCACAATCTCAAATCCACCGACACAGTGCTGGTACTTGGGGCATCGGGAAGCGTGGGTGCTATCCTGTCTCGCTGGGCGAAGTCGCTGGGTGCTACAGTGATTGGTGTCGCCGGATCGCCGGATAAGCTCGACAAGGTCGCGGCGGGTGCTACTCATGCCTTCCACGCTGGCGAGCCAGATATCGCCGCCAAGATCCGTGCGATCGCACCTGACGGTGTCGACGTCGTTTATGATTTCGTCGGCCGGACGACTTTCTCGTTGGGCGTGTCAAGCGTCCGAGATGGTGGTGTAATTGCCGCGATCGGAGCCGCGACGGGTCAGCCAGCGCCGGCCCCCGATCTTGTGCGACGAGGCGTTGATGTCCGCAGCGGCGGCACCCCGCAGTACGTCCGGGGACCGACAGTCGAGATAGCGACCTCTCAGCTATGGGATGCGCTGCGCTCAGGCATCTTCAGTGATCTCGAAACCGTCCGCTATCCATTCGACGAGATAGCCCGCGCGCATAACGACATGGACAACCGCCGTTTGAGCGGTCTGCCGGTCCTGATCGCGTAATCCGAAAATTATTGTGCGGCGGCAGGCCGCACGGACGCCCGCCTTAAGGCGGCCGGGCGAGACATTTCCCCTGTCGATAACGAAAGGAATAAATCGATGAGTGAACTAGCAGGTAAACGTGCGCTTGTGACTGGTGCGTCCCGCGGCATTGGAGCCGCGATCGCAATCGCACTGGCCGAAAAAGGTGCTGATGTAGCGATCACATATGAACGCGCCGCTGATCGGGCAGCGCAAGTTGTGGCAACGATCGAAGGCAAAGGGCGCAAGGCGTTGGCTATCCAGGCTGACAGCATGGACCCCAATGCGGTCAAGCGGTCGGTTGATGAGGCGGCGCAGGCGTTGGGCGGCCTCGACATCTTGGTGAACAATGCGGCTATCGCGATCTACAAGGATGTGGCGGATTTCACCGTCGCCGAGATCGACGCCCTTTTTGCTGTCAACGCTCGCTCACCGATCCTGGCATCGCAAGCCGCGATGCCGTATCTTGGCAAAGGTGGCCGCATCGTCACGATCGGTTCCGCGGGCGCAGAACGCATTGTCGGACCATCGACGGTTTATTCGATGACTAAATCGGCACTCCAATCATTTACTCGCGGTCTCGCGCGAGAACTTGGCCCCCGTGACATTACCGTCAACCTCATTCAGCCGGGATCAACCAACACGGAAATGAACCCGGCCGAGGGCGAATTCGGAGATTTCCAGCGTGCTCTGATTCCGCTCGGCCGGTACGGCGAGCCGCAGGATGTCGCGGCTGCAGTGGCATTCCTCGCATCTGGTGCGGCCCGGCAAATCACCGGAACCATCCTGACAGTTGATGGCGGCACGCTAACCTAAGACATGCCGACGGATCCCGGCTTGTAATGTAGGAGGTCTCAGAGTGGGGGCTAGCCCGGTATTATCAACGACTAGCTTTCCACTCTCTTTCCACGTGGGCTTTGGAGCATTGGATCAAACGCCGCTCCACATATGGGTCAGACCCAATATGCCATGTTTGAACATGAAGTCGCACGGGGAGTGACACGCATGTTGGGTGGGTTCCTAAGATAGCAACGTAAGGTTCCTCAAATGTCGGCTTCTGCGACACCTGGGTATCAGTATCATCCTGACATCGATTATTTGGAGATCCCGACATGCCTGCAGTGCTCGTCCACGGCGTACCTGACACCCACCGACTCTGGGACACCGTCCGCTCCCATCTTCAGCGCAAGGATATCGTTACGATCGATCTCCCCGGCTTTGGCAATCCGTTGCCGCGGGACTTCAGGTCAACGAAAGAAGAGTATCTCGACTGGCTTATCCACCGGATCGCTGAGATCGGCGAGCCCGTAGATCTGGTCGGTCATGACTGGGGCTGCCTGCTGACAGGCCGTCTCACGTCAATCCGACGGGATCTGGTGCGGACTTGGACCGGCATCAGCGGGCCGATTGATCCGGAATATCCGTGGCATTATCTCGCCAAGATCTGGCAGACCCCAGGTGAGGGCGAGAAATGGATGAAAGATCTCGACCTCGAGGAATTTGCGGCGAAACTTGTCGAGGCCCAGATGCCGAAAGATGCGGCGGATGAATCGGTTCGGCATCTCGATGCCACTATGCGGGCAAGCATTCTCGCACTTTACCGTTCCGCAATCGAGGTCGGGGCGGAGTGGAAACCGGCTTTGAGTAGCATAACTGCGCCAGCGCTGGTGATCTGGGGCCTGGACGATCCGTTCCTGCCGCACCGCTTCGCTGACGAGCTCGGCAATGCCACACACGCACGCGCCGTCGTGAAACTGCGCGCCTCGCATTGGCCAATGATAGAGCGTCCGGCCGATGTCGCGCGCGAACTCGAGGCCCATTGGACTCACGTTTAACTCCCTGCGCTTGCATCACGTGGACTCAAACCCAAGCAGCCGCAACGCGAACGGCAATGCTTGGTCACTCGCTAAGCACAGCATTTGTCCGAAAACGAAACCACGGTGAAGCAGCACGGCGAGCATAGCCCGGGCTGCACCAGACAGGAGCACGCCTACATGACGAACTCAGCAAACACCCGGATTGGCGTCGGCATCATCGGCGCCAGTGCCGATCGAGGCTGGGGCGGAATTGCCCACGTCCCCGCGCTGCAGGCGCTCAATGCATTCCAGATCCGCGCCGTCAGCACGACCCGTATGGAAAGTGCGAACGCGACCGCAAGCCGACTGGGCGCCGATCTTGCCTTTGACACACATCAGGCGCTGGTCCTGCGGCCGGAGGTCGACTTGGTGGTGGTTGCGGTCAAGGTGCCAGATCACAAGCAGATCGTTTCCGACGCGCTCGCCGCGGGCAAGATGGTCTACTGCGAATGGCCGCTCGCGCGAAACCTATCGGAAGCCGAAGCGCTGGAGGGGATTGCCCGCGAACGGCGGCTGCGCACGGTCATTGGGTTGCAGGGGGGGCTGCACCCGCCGATCCGCTATCTCCGCGACCTCGTCCGGCAGGGCGTGATCGGCATGCCGCTCAGCACGAGCGTTCGGGCGCATCTGAACGACGAAATGTGGGTTGGCAGATATGACCGGCCGTTCGAGTACATGGCTCGTGCGGAGAATGGCGCTACGCTTCAAAGCATCATGCTCGGCCACGCGCTACAACCGCTTGCGCACGTACTCGGCGCATTTGAGAGCGTTTCCGCCGTCGTGGCCAACCAGCGCGGCGACGGCGTCCGCCTGTCGGATGGTACGTCCCTCCTGAAGGACGCGCCGGACGAGATCATCGTCGCGGGTGCTCTCGAAGGCGGGATCGTCACTTCGCTGCACTATAGTGCCGGGCAGTCCGCCGGATTGGTGTGGGAAATTCAGGGAACGGAAGGCAGTCTGCACGTGGAGACGGCGTCGGGCTACATCCACTTCGGCGATGTGACCATCACGTTGCGCCGCGGTAGTGAGCCTGTCCAGCAGCTACAGGTCCCAACAGCATATACGGCTCCCGAATTGCAACTCGCAGCGCCCGCGGCAGGCGTCGCGCGCCTCTACGCCCAGCTCGCCGCCGACCTCCGCGACGGAACCTCAGATGCCCCGGACTTCGCGGTCGCGGTCGATCGTCATCGCGTGCTCGAGGCGATCACACAGGCCGCTGAAACTGGTCATCGCCAGCGTCTATCCTATCCCGCCTAGTTAACATCAATCTCTGAAACCTCTGGAGGGCCCCCGTCCGTGGCCCTCAACCGCCAGCGGAGCCACCATGGCGTCTATCGAGGCCAGACTTAAGGCGAAGAGGAAAAAGCCAATCCGCCCGAAGCGGATTGTCGATCGCATGCGCATTGGCCAATCTCCTCTAAAGTTTGCATTTGACAACGAGCCACACTTCATCCGGCGGAGACTGAACTTCGGGGACTAGCGTGACTACTTCACCACACTCCTACTGCTGAGTAGATCGGCGTGCCTCCGGCTTTAGCGTTGCTCTGAGGTTTGCGGCATCGTCGCTTGGCGTCAGATTGAACAAGCGACGATAGTCACGATTGAATTGAGAGATGCTCTCGTAGCCGACGTCATAGGCGACAGCGGAGATCGTATTAGCACCGGATAGAACTCGTCGAGCTTCCTGCAGCCGTACGCGCTTCTGGAACTGAACCGGCGACAGTGATGTCACCGCCTTGAAGTGTCGATGAAAGCTCGGAATGCTCATGTTCGCCTGCGCCGCAAGATCGGCAATGCTGAGTGTATCGGCAATGTTTTCCCGGATCCAGGCTGTGGTTCTGCCGATGCGAGCTGCGTGTCCATTGGCGAATGCGAGCTGGCTCAGAAGAGGGCCGTGCTCGGTGTGAAGTAAACGCCAGACGATTTCGCGCTGGATCAATGGCGCCATGACCGGAATGTCACGCGGCCGCTCAATGAGTGATACCAGCCGAATGAGCGGATCGATAAGGTCCGGGTCCAGGGTGTACTTGCCCGCGACCTGGTTTTCGGGTGGCTTCGCCCGATGACCGGATTGCTCGCGAACGAGATCGGCAACAACCGCCGGATCGATCTCCAGATGGATGGCGAGATACGGAGATGAGGGATGCGCTTTGGTGACCTGCGACGTCACCGGAACGTCCGCAGCACACAGCAGCGATTCTCCCGCTGCATAGTGAAAGGGCGTTTCGCCGACCATCATCTCCTTGACCCCACGCCCCACCAGCCCGAATGACGGTTGATAGATCGAATGGCCCACCTCGGAGGGCGAGTCCGTGCGGCCGACCTTCAGGCCCGGGATAGGCGTGACGTAATCGTAGCGCGCGTGGTGCTCGATCACCGCGAGCAGGTCTGAGAATGTAGGCTGCGACACGGCCATCAAGCTTCCTCCAAAACATGCTCGATACGCAGCGGCAGATCGCGCAGCCGCTTTCCGGTCGCATGATAGACCGCGTTTGCGATCGCCGCAGCCATCCCAACAGTCCCGACCTCGCCCACCCCCTTGACGCCCGCAGCGTTGACCAAGTTGTCCTCCTCCGGAACCATGATAGCCTGGACATCGGCTATGTCGGCGTTCACGGGTAGAAGGTAATCGGCGAGATTTGCGTTAATGTAACTGGCGTTGCGAGGGTCGATTTCGGTCTGTTCGTGAAGTGCAGAGCTTATACCCCAGATCATGCCACCAACCAGCTGTCCATGGGCGGTGCGCGGGTTGATGATGCGTCCAGCGGCAAAGGCCCCGACCGCTCGCGACACACGCAGCTCGCGAGTTCGTGCATGGATCCGCACTTCCGCGAATTGCGCGCCGAACGTCAGCTGGGCACGGTCGGGCAAATGGACCCCACCGCTCATCGCAACCCGGCCTCGATACATACCCTGAACGCTTTCAGGCGGCAGCCCATGGGCACGCGTTTCGGCAAATTCTTCGATCGTGCCAAGTCCGGATTTCTGCATCGCTGCAACCGCGTTCCCGTTGCCAGCGCCATCAAGTCCCAGACGCCGCCGGATCGCGTCGCAAGCTGCCATGATGGCGCTGGCAACGCTGGCAGTACCTGCCGAACCGCCCGCAACGATCGCAGGCGGAAGATCGGTGTCTCCAAGCGAGACGGTAACCTGTTCGATCGGCACGCCCAGTTGCTCGGCTGCGACCTGCGCCATCATCGTGTACATGCCCTGTCCAAGTTCATGACCGGCACTGGAAACGTGAACACGGCCATCGGAACTCAGCCGCACGCGCGCCGCAGAATTGCCGACCTGCGTCGGATAGAATGCCGCCGCACAACCCCAGCCGACTAGCCAGTCGCCATCGCGCATCGATCCTGGCGCGGCCGTTCTCTTCTCCCAACCGAATGCGGTTCCTGCGGCATCGAAACATTGCATCAACGATCTGCTTGTATAAGGCAGGCCGGCAATCGGTTCGACCTGAGTGTCATTCACCCGCCTCAGTTCGATGGGATCCAAATCAAGGGCATAGGCTAGCTCGTCGAGAGCGCTCTCGAAAGCGAACCCGTAGGGGACTTCGCCC
This sequence comes from Hyphomicrobiales bacterium, assembly GCA_900466875.1. GTDB lineage: Bacteria > Pseudomonadota > Alphaproteobacteria > Rhizobiales > Rhizobiaceae > Neorhizobium. The sequence goes on from UBNQ01000026.1 coordinate 42,374, forward strand.
GGACCGCGCATAAAGCCCGGCGTGGAGCGATCCGTCTTTGCGACGTTGACCCGGCCTTCGATGTTGGGGCAGGCGTAAAGCCTCAGCGTAATAGCATTGCCTCCGAGCGCCAACGTATCCGCGCGCGACGTGATCTCCCAGCCTTCATGCCTTGTGGCGATCAGCCGGCCGGTCGGATCGGCAGCCAACTGTACGTGATGCCGGGTTTCAGCCCGGTATGCTGAAAGAAAGAACCCCTGTTCGCGTGTTGCTACGAGCTTAACGGGTCTGCCTAGCCGCCGGGCGGCGATTGCGACAAGCGCCGTACGCTGCGTCAGAAACCCCTTTGCTCCGAACGCACCGCCGACATAGCGGTTGATGATTCGAATTCGCTTGGCATCTATGCCTAGCTGTTCCGCCAGCCCGTACTTGATGTTGTTGAGATATTGCCCCGGCTCATAGACCGTCAGATGATCTCCGTCCCAGACGCATTGGGTTGCAAACAGCTCCATGGCATTATGGTGCTGCACCGGTGTCGAGTAACGGGCATCGATCTTGACCGGAGCGCCTGCAAATGCCGCAGAGAAATCGCCGACGGCCATGTTCATCGGCTCCAATGCCTCCATCTCGGCCGCTGCTGAATCGAAGCTGGATGCCGGTTCGAGGATATCGTAGGATATATCGATCTTGCCCGCTGCTTCACGTGCTATCTCGAAACTCTCCGCCACAACCATCGCAACCGGTTGGCCCCAGTAGGCAATCTCCGCGGAACCGAGCGGACGAACCGAATCCGCCACATATCCACCCGAGTAAAGAGCCTGTGTCTGCTTGATTTCGTCTCCGACAGTCTGGTGGGTTAATATGTCTATGACACCGGGGATCATGCTTGCTTTGATCAGATCGAGCGATCTGATAACGCCGCGGCCGATTTTGCTGGTCAATAGGTAGGCATGAGCTGTTTTCGCCAGTTTCACGTCGCTGGCATAGGTGGCGGATCCGTTAACTTTCTCGATAGCCTCGTAACGGCGATAAGGCTGTCCCATGGTACCGGTCGCCTTCGGGAACAAAGTATCAGCCACGACGCACCTCCAATGCTGCCGTTTCAAGTAATGCCCGCACGATCGCAGCCTGCCCGACTTTTGTCTTGAAAGCGTTGTGTGAATGCGCGACGGCACCTGCGAAGGCTGCTCTCGCAGCTTCTGTCGCGGATGTTTCGTTCAACTCCTTTCCTTGCAGTCGCTGTTCTGCATCAAACGCGCGCCAGGGTACGGTTGCCAGCCCGCCCAGCGCGATCCGGACATCATTGACAATGTCACCCTCCAGATCCAACGCGACGGCCACCGAGGCGACAGAAAACTCGTACGACTGGCGATCGCGCACCTTTACGTAGCGCGAGCGGCGGGTCCAGGGACCTGCGGGCACCAGTATTTCCGTGATGATCTCGCCCTTGCGCAGATTTGTCTCAAGGTGTGGTGTGCGGCCGGGCAAAAGATGGAGCGAGGCGAAAGGTATGCTCCTGGCACCATCGGGACCGACAAGCGCTACTACTGCATCCAGCGCCATGAGAGCCTGGCCGAAATCGCCATGATAAGTTGCGATGCAATGCTCGCTTGAACCCAGGACCGCATGCTGGCGATTGGCGCCGCCGATCGCCGCGCATCCGCTGCCTGGCGACCGCTTGTTGCAGGCCGTCCATGATGGGTCACGAAAATAGGCGCAGCGTGTCCGCTGTAGTACGTTCCCGCCCAGGGTCGCCATGTTGCGCAGTTGCGCGCTCGCTGCGAGCGCCAGACTTTGCGCGATGACAGGGAAGTGGTTGACCACATCGGGGTGATCTGCCGCGGTTGCCATCTTGGCGAAGGCACCGAGGCGCAGCACCGAGCCGTCGAACCGGATTGATGAGAATTCGCGGGCGGACGGATTTAGGTCCACGACGCGACTTGGTTGCATGACATTCAGCTTCATCAAGTCGACCAGCGTCGTGCCGCCGGCTAGGAAGGCCGATGTCACATCCGGAGTTCGGTTCTGGTCTCTTGCGCTCGCAACGATTGCCTCGGCAAGCGATGGCGGTCGGGAATAGTGAAATGGCTGCATCTCGTCAGTCTCCCATCCGCTCGCTCGCCTGTGAAACCGCGGCAACGATGTTGGGATAGGCCGCGCATCGACAGATGTTGCCGCTCATATATTCGCGGATTTCGTCGGAGCTGCCGGCATGACCTTCATGAACGCAACTGACTGCCGACAGGATCTGGCCGGGCGTACAGTAACCACACTGGAACGCATCATGGTCGATGAATGCCTGTTTCATCGGATGCAGGTCTGCGCCCGCGCCGTCCAATCCCTCGATTGTCACGATGTTGCGCCCTTCAGCGGTTACCGCCAACGTCAAACAGGATAGCTGTCGACGTCCGTCTATCAGGACGGTGCACGCACCGCATTGTCCATGGTCGCATCCTTTTTTTGCGCCCGTCAGGCCGATCTCCTCACGCAACGCGTCGAGCAGCGTAACTCGGGTATCGACGTTCAGCCGATAGGTACGCTCGTTGATTTCCAACTCGATGCCAACCGGGTTTCGAACATCATTAGCCAAGGAAGTTTCAGCGGCGCCGGCCGACCCACCTCGCGCGATCAAAGGGGCGGCACCGGTCAAAGCCGAGCCAATCAGGAACCGCCTTCGGCCAGTGGCTGGCAGTGCAGTTTTCTCTCGCATATCACCACTCATCGCGGTCTCCTCGTGTGGCAGTGGTCGGCTTTTGAGGCAACTTCGACGTGAGAGGCTCACGCGAGAGCATCATCTCGTTTTAAACCAGACCTCATTCCACCCGACGTTAAGGATGGCGGCTATGCAATTTCTCTCAACATTCCGCACGATTTAATCAAAGACACTTGCGCGAGTGCCCCGCTGGCGACGGCATCAAACGTCGATGCTCGGGATTCCATCCTGGCCACCACATCGGTATCAAAGCCTCGCGCTGCTGTATCGGTTACTGAAGCGCTCACTGCCGGATTGCACGCTTAGAGTTGATCTGCCGTCCAGTCTGCCCTTTGCGATCATATCGATGTTGGACACGGATATCATTGCACCTAGTGGGCAGACGTTTGCGAGTCATCAGTCACGCGCCAAGGCTTCAATCGGGTCAAGTTTCGCCGCGTTGCGGGCGGGAAGGAAGCCGAAGACAATTCCGATCAGGGTGGAGCAGGCAAAGGCCACAATGATAGAGCCCGAAGAGAAGATCATTTTGAAGTCGGGGCTCAGCAAATTAAAAAGAGCGCTGATCCCGAGGGCGAGCATCACTCCCATAAAGCCGCCGACAAGGCAGACCATTATGGCCTCGATCAGGAACTGGGAAAGGATATCGCTGCGGCGAGCGCCAACGGCCACCCGAACCCCGATCTCCTTTGTGCGTTCAGTCACGGACACCAGCATTATATTCATCACACCAATACCGCCGACAACCAGCGAGATCACGGCGACCGACGAAATCAGCAACGTCAGGGTCTGCGTGGTGGCCTCAATCGTCTCGCGAATGGTCGCTGAGTTGGTAAGGAAGAAGTCTTTTGCGCCATGCCGACGCTCGATGAGGCGCGAAACCGCAGCCTCGACATTGCCTGGATCGACATCGTCTCTGATACGGACCGTTATGCCGTCAACGTTCGGACGACCCAGCATGCGGCCCATGGCGGTTGTGTAAGGCGCATAAACGGTCAATGTATCAACCGCCGGGCCGAAGGAGTTTTCCCGTTTCGTTACACCTACAACCCTCGCGGGCATTGTTCCCAGAAGGATGACCTGTCCCACCGGGTTTACCCGGTCTGGAAACAGGTCTCGCGCGGCGTTAGCATCGATCACCACTTTCTGGCTGTAAGCGGTGACGTCCTGGGCGTTGAATAGTTGTCCATTCGCCAGCTCAAGGCCCCGCACACGAAAGAAGTCCGCGCCGACTCCGGTAACTGTCGCGGTGACGGCCACGGCAGCGCGCTTAACCGTTACGGTCGTTGCGACGGTTGGCGTCACGCTGTCGACATAGGGCTGGTTCATCAGTGCTTCGGCGTCAGCAGGAACGAGTGTCCGGATCTTGCCCGCCTCCAGATCGCCAATGCCTTTCCCGGCCCGCACCTCGATCGTGTTGGTGCCGAGCGAGCTGATACTGTTCAGGATTTGCCGCTGCGAGCCGGCGCCCAGCGCCGAGATAGCCGCTACCGAGGCGATACCGATGATGATGCCGAGCATGGTCAGAAGCGAGCGCATTTTGTGCGCCCATATTGCCGCACCCGCCATACGAAAAGCCTCAGTCATCCGGTCAATTGCACCACGCCAGCCAGCGCCCGGGGCGTGCTCGCGGACGGGACGGGCCGTCGTGGACCTGGATACATTTCGCTCGTCGGAAATAATAACGCCGTCGCTGATCTCTACAACCCGATCCGCGTGTTCGGCGATCTTCTTGTCGTGCGTGACGAGGATGATGGTGTGCCCTTCGGCGTGAAGCTCGCGCAGGATCTTCATGACTTCTGCGCCACTATTTGTATCCAGTGCTCCGGTCGGTTCGTCGGCTAGAATTATCTCGCCGCCATTCATCAAGGCGCGGGCGATCGACACCCGCTGCTGCTGGCCGCCCGAAAGCTTGCCCGGGATATTGCCCGTCCGCTCGGCCAAGCCCAATCGCGTCAACAGGGAGATGGCTCGCTTGTGCCGGTCGGACCGGCTGCGTCCGGCATAGATGGCTGGCACCTCGACGTTGCTGGCCGCGCTGAGATCGCCAAGCAGATGATAACGCTGAAAGATGAAACCAAAACGCTCACGGCGTAGCGCGGCGAGTTCGTCCACGGACATCTTCGAGGTCTCGCGTCCTTCGATCCAGTAGCTGCCGTCCGTCGGACGATCGAGGCAGCCAAGGATGTTCATCAGCGTCGACTTGCCGGAGCCTGAAGCACCAATGATCGCCATCATCTCGCCGGCCTCGATGTCGAGGTCGACGTCTTTCAGCACCCGCACCATCTCGTCGCCTGCGGGGAAAGCGCGAGATACCCCGCGGACGCGCATCAGTGGTTCTTTCATAGCGCGCCCTATCGCTTCGTCGCGGCCAATTGAGCCTGGCCATCCGCGCGTTCGTCCGTGGATGCTCCCAGGACGATGGTCTCGCCCGCCTGAAGACCGCCAAGGATCTGGATGTCCGCGCCGTTGTCGATACCGACCTGTACCTGCCGGATCTGGACCTCGCCCATTGCGTCCAGTATCCGCACACGCGCCGTATCACCGGCCCGGGGTGCCCCTTCCACTGCGCTGAGCGGAACCAGCACGGCGCCGCTGACGTGGCTCAAGACGATGGACACCTGCGCCGTCATCGAAGGCCTCAGGACCCCGTCCGTGTTCGGCACGTCGATCAGCCCGGTGTAATAAACAGCCCCGTTGGTTGAGCCAACTCCGCTCGCGGCGGCGTTGCCATCGTTGGCGATGGAGGCTGGGGCCGGTTCGACCTGCCGCAACTCTCCATCGAAACGGCGCTTCGGATCACCAAGAATGCTGAACCAGACCGGCAAGCCACGGCTTACACGCACGACGTCAGCCTCGGAGATGTCCGCGCGCACCGTCATTGTGTCCAATCGTGCGATCATGACTATGGTCGGCGCGGTCTGCAGAGCATTCACGGTTTGGCCTTCGTCAGTGACGATCGCCACCACGGTGCCGGCAATTGGGGCGGTGATACGGGTATAGCCCAGCTCTACACCTGCGGATTCGAGCGCGACTTGCGCCTGGGTGATCTGAGCCTCCAGTGCCTGGACCTCCGCACGCGCATTGTCTCGCGTGGCGACCGCGGCGTCATACTGGGCGCGCGGCGTCGAGCCGCCAGCCAGCAGGTCACGCTCGCGTTCGAAATCCTTCTCGGCTTTCACCAGACCGGCCCTACGCGCGGCGTGAACGGCGCGGATGTTGGCCAAAGCCGCTTCCCGGTCCCTCAAGGTGTTGCGCCGTGTCTGGGAATCGATTTCGGCCACCAACTGGCCAGCCTCGACGATATCACCGATCTTGACAGCCAGATGCTCAATGCGTCCCGAGGCCTGGGCGCCCACGCGCACTAGCTCGAGCGGTTCGAGAACCCCTGTCGCCAACACGACCTCTTCAATGTCACCCGTTCGCGCCTGCGCCGTCACCAGTTCAGGTTTCGCTGGTGGACGCAGAAACACGAGCCAGACAACCAGCAGCCCGACAAGGGTCACTGCCGCCAGGATCATACGCTTGCGGGTAATGTGTCGTGTCATCAAGTCTTGGTCCGCGCTATTCAAATCTGCCGGCTTTCTCTGTCACGAGAGTTACCGCAAAATTACGTGGAGCTGTCGTCGCGCCTCTCCCGTCAGGCACGCGCTAGAAAATCAACCGACCGACAAGAGTGCTTGCAGTGTGGATGACGCGCCAGAGATTGCCCGTCAGACGTCGGGCACTCGCGGCCGTGCCCAGCCAACATCGACGGATGAAGACGACTCTACCGCTGCTGAAGAACGCGCCTCTCGCGCCAGCGCACTACAAAGGTGCTGCCCTTACCTGGCGCGGAAGAAAGCTCGACGTAGCCGCCATGGCGGGTCACGATCTCGTTGACCATGCTGAGCCCCAGTCCTGCACCTGAGCCGTGAGGGTTGACGCGGAAGAAAGGCTCAAATATGCGCGAATGCTTATCGCTCGCAATTCCACAACCCTGATCGGCGACAGTCACGCTGCCGTCAGCCTCAATACCGACCGATATCTGTCCTCTTCCACCTCCGTACTGGACTGCGTTCCGTACCAGATTGACGAACGCCCGCTCCAGAGCTTCGGCATCGCCAGGGACAAACACATCTTCCGCGTCGCTGTCGAACGAAATTTCGTAGCCTTCGGAGATCGCCAGGGGAGCGAGGTCGGCAACCACCTTGGACACAACGCTGTTGAGATGGACAGGTGCATTCTGCTGGGGCTTCTGCCGGTATTTCTCGGTGTCCAGAAGCTGGTTCGCGATCGCTGTTAGTCGCTTGATGGCCGTCTGCAGGTGTGTTTTGTCTTCACTTGGTGAAAGCGTATCGATTCTCACCTGCAGGACGGCGATCGGCGTTCGAAGTTCATGGGCCGCGTTGACAAAGAAGCGCTCCGTCGCCTCAAAGCCACTATCAAGACGGCGCAACGCCCTGTTGATGTCGCGCACCAGGCGAAGCACCTCATTGGGCAAGCCACGCTCTTCCACCAGGGCGCCGCGTGTGTCGAGATCAATCCTGTCAAGACGCGCCGTAAGATCGCCAAAGGACCGCAAAGCCCAGCGCGTGACAAACGGGACGCCAATCAGGGAAATGGCGACGAGGATCAGCGCCGGCACGCCGACCGCAAGGTTTCCCAACAGTACGGTCACACCATATTGCGACATCGAAACGCCGCCGGCAAAAATTGTCGCCTCCCCTGCCTGGGTATCAAAGCGCTGCATCCGAGCTACACTCAACGGGTCATTCAGATCACCGTGGAGTTCGACACTCGTGAACGTCCGCAAGAATGGCATGTTGTCGGCAATTTTCTCAGGCGGCGCGCCGTGCGCCAAAACAATATCTTTGCCCAGGTCTGCCACAAACCACAGGTCAGGAGCGTCCTCTATAAACTCCTGCAGTCTGGCCGTCGGCGCCAGATGGGTCCGGCCATTCGGCTCAAGACGGACCGAGTCTGCGATTTCCTGAGACAGCCAGATGGATGTGATAGCGACATCGGGCTTGAGGCCGGAAAGGAGATAAAAAACCAAGCCCAGCGAGGTGATAACCGCGCAGAGCTGCAGGACAATAAAACCAAAAGTGAAACGCCAGCGAAGGGATGATCCGGCCGCTTTATTTGTGCTCATGATGACAGCAGTCTATTCCACGAGTTTTGATAACAATCTCGGCCTCCGCTTCGCCAAGCTTTCGGCGCAGGCGGGACATTCTGAGTTAAAGTGAGTTCGATTGGATTTCGTCGTCAACGGAATAGATCTGATCCTCAAGGGATGAGCGCAACACGGTAAGACCACGGTTTCGCAAAACGTTTCCATAGAGCGCAGCTCCCCATAGTTGAGCGCACGCCTAATAAAACTGACATGGATAGAGCATGAGACGCGATCATTTCTGACGTTTCACCGCCGAAAATATGGATGGCCTGGCTGTCCTCCCGATCCAAGGCTACAAGGGCCGTCTGTCAATCGTTGCAAAGCACTAACGCGGAAAACGTATGGCCGCCGAAAATTACGTGAAAGTTACGTGGAATTCTTGGCCTTGACGCCAGCCCATGAAGCTAGCGAGCCGGCCGACGTGGTCGCGCGGTTTGTCCCTCAGCAAAAGCGCCGTGCAGATCCATTTTCATGGCGGCCTCGCACTTGATGAGCCAGGTCTAGTTTGCATCGTCATCCGGTACATTATGGTTGAGACATGTAGTGGGGGTGGATGTAAAGGGGGACATTACCGATCTGACTGTCAGCGGTTCATCGATATTGACTTGGAAAGACAATGTCCTGATCTACTAGCACATTGAATTTGTAACCGGGCCGGATTTGCAGCGCCGGCTGCACGTCCATGTTGCGCTGAATTGTCCTGTCAGCCACTCGCCCGAACGTTTCGGCGAAGTTGCGCCGTGCCGCATCAGATGCCGTATCCTGGGTGGCAAGCTTCGAGCTCTGGGGAACAGCCATGTCGATGCCGGTCCCGATCAGCGCGATCATGACCGCCGAGCCGAAGGTTTTGAGATAGTGGTTGTTCACCTTGTCCTTGAAGCCGCCGTAGCCTTCCGCATCCGTGCCGGCCATGCCGCCGATCTGCAATGTCGATCCGTTCGGGAAGATGATATCGGACCAAACGACGAGAACCCGGCTCTGGCCGAACGAGACCTTGCTGTCGTAGCGTCCTAACAGTTTCGTGCCCTGCGGGATCAGCAGGCGATGACCAGTTGCGCTGTCATAGACATTCTGGCTGACCTGCGCGGTGATCCGACCCGGAAGGTCGGAATTGATGCCCGTTATCAATGTCGCCGGAATGACCGAGCCGCGTTTCAGTTCGTACAGGGACTGCTGTGGTACGACGCGGTTTGGCAGATAGCCAAGATCCTTGAGGTCGGCATTGAAGAAGTCTTCCTTGGAGCTCTGTCCATTCGGATCGACATTCTGGCCGCCGAGACCAGCGCGTAGGGCCGCGGCATAAAGGTCAGAGGCGTTTGCGCTCGCGGCGGCTGTCGTCGTCCGGCCCCCCGCGCCCTCATCTCTTTCCGACCGCGCTTCCAGCTTGCCGCGATCGATGGCAAGCGGCGCGTCGTAGGCGGTGTCTCGCGCCTGCATTCGGGCCATCCGCTGGCGCTGCTGCTCGCGAAGAATCTGTTCCTGTTGCTCACGAGCAAGACGCGCCCGCCAAACTTCCTCCGGTTCCAGTTCCTGCCCGCGCCGTTGCTCCTGTCTCTGTTCCGGCTGCAGCGTAAAGGGATTTGCCGCCTTCTCCCCGGCCTGTTTCGTCTCGATCGGCGTCGGCTGAAACGTTTCCTGCTGCTGTGGCTCGCCAATGATGCCGTCGGTGACGCCGCGCTTGATCTGGTCGGCATAGGTCGAGGCCGGATTGCCTGAGCTCGTTTCCGGGCCGCTATCGTTGCCGAAGTAGAGCCCGCGTGAGGCGAGCCCAAAGAAGATGATGCCGAGAAAGGCAATCAACAGCACAATGACAAGGATTACCGGCACGCGGTTTACCCGCTTTATGCCGGATGCGGCCTGACTGTTTTGCGCACCACCGAGTTTGAGAGACTGCACCATGATATCCTCCCTCACCCGCGCCGCATGAGGGACAGGGGGCTTGCCGGTGTCGCACCCGATGTCGTCACTGTGTAGGCCCGGCCGAGTTCGACGCTGCTCGTCGAAAGCCGTGCGAGCACCTGGCCGTCATAGGGCACGATGACATAGGCGAGCGGAACGACGGCAGTCCCGCTATCCGTCTTCTGGTCGGTAACAACGACGTAGCCCCATCCCTTCAGCGCTGCTTCAAGTGCCTGGCCGAAGGGAGAACCATCCTGTTTGAGCGCAACGGTTGCCTTCCCCTGTCCGATCTGCTCTGCGAGACGGCTGACCATGTCGCCCGCGATAGCGCCTGCCGCCGGTCCGGAGATCTCTGGAGGTGCCGCGCTCGTGGCGAGACCGCCGGTGTCCACCGACTGGCAACCGGAAAGGAGGATGGCGAGGCCACTGCCTATGGCGAGGCAGCGGATGGGGCCGAGGCTGTTCGCGGTGTGGCGAAGGAGATTCCGCATCACCGCCCTCCCCTGCTGATCGTCACCTTCTGCTGCTTCCAGCCGACGCCTGAGACGAGGACGGCACGATCGATATTGTAATCGACCACCATCATGTTGCTCTTCATGCGATAGTTGACGATGCGGTTTTGGCCGCCGGAGACGACGAAGAGAACCGGTGCATCCTGACCGGAGATCGAGCGTGGAAACTGGATGTAGGTTTTCTGCCCATCGGAATAGACTCGCGTCGGCCGCCAGCCGGCACTGCCCGAGACGGAATAGGCAAAGCTTAATTGCTCCGCCGGAACGCCGGCGCCGGGAATGGTGCTGGCTTCCAGCCGCGCGTTGACATCGGCAAACTTTGCCGAGACCTCCTCGTGATATTCGAACCCGACACGCGCCATATACTGCGTTGCATGTGACTTGAGCTGGATATGATAGGTCCGCCGCGACGTCGTCACCACCATCGACGTGACCAGACCCGGCTCTGACGGCTTGACGATCAGATGGATCGCCTGCCCTCCCGCGGCACCCGAGGTTGCGGGCTCGACTTTCCAGCGCACGGTATCTCCGACCAGCACGTCGCGAACGACCTCGCCACCCTGAAGCTCGATGTCGCAAACCTGCAACGGTGAGCAGACGACGGATGGCTGTACCTCGCCATAAAGGAAGATGACTTTGCCGTCCGCGCCTTTCGTCACGAGCCCGCGACTTCCGCGCCACTGTGTCGAAATCCCCATGCCTTTCGCCTCGTTGGCGGTGACACCATCGGCGGCACGTGCCTGGAAGGTGGGGAGAGCCATCATTGGGAAAATCAACAGCATCGCTGCGCTCGCAGTCAGGACGGCGCGTGTTCTAAGATGTCGTATGTTCATGTTGGAAGCCATGCCTTTCAAAGCTGCGCAGTCCAGTCGAAGTCGCGGAGGTACAGACCGATGGGATTAAGACGGATGACACCCTCGTCCTGCGGCGGCGTCAGTGTCACCGTGGCGATGCCCCGGAAGCGGCGGGTCGCAGTCTCCTTGCCGCGCCGGTCCCGCTCGAACTCGGTCCAGTCGATCTGGTAGCTCTGGTTCGAAAGCGCGACGATGTTGTTGACCTCGATCGCCACCGTTGCGGTCTTGGCCTTCTCGAACGGCGAATTCGAGCGGAACCAGGCATTGACCTTTTCGGTCGCCGGATCGGAGGTGCGGAGCAGCCCATAGGTCCTGTCGATATATTGCTTCTGCACGACCGCATCCGGCGTGACGGACCGGAAGTTCGACACGAAGCTGCCGAGCGTTGCGCGGACCACGCGTGGATCGGCATATTCGATCTGCTGCGGGAAGCCGGCGTCGATAGACGTGCCGAGCTTGTCGACCTCGACGATATAAGGGATTAGCTTGACCTGGGTGCTCTGGTAGAGGGCGTAACCAAAACCGGTCACGGCCATGGTCATGCCGGCGATGCCGACGACGCGCCAGGCGGCTGCCGCCTTGACGTACGAGCCATAACGCTCGTTCCATTCGTTGCGCGCAGCGATGTAGGGATTATCCGGGATATTCTGTCCGGCCATTCTTTCAGCCTCGCATCACTTGCTGTCGTTGATCGGCGGTGGTGAAGGCGGCGTGCGGGGCCGGCCGGATGATTGATCGAGCTTGGCATTGGCAAGACCGAGCATCGATCCGGCATAAGCGCCGGGTGAACCGATCGCTTTTTCCTTTGCTGCCGAGCCGACTGCGCCAGCCGCTCCGCCGATCCCGGCCTGCATGCCGCGCAACGCCGCGCTGGCCAGAGATGAGCCTCCTGCCCTCGCGGCACTGGCGGCCCCAAACCCTCTGTTTGCCGCGCCGATCGTTAGAAACCCGGCGCCGAGCGCTGCGGACGCCGCCTGCCCGCCATGACGAATGGCTTCCATGCCGCCGCCGACCGATGCACCCTGGACCACGCCCTGCAGGATGGGCGGCACATACATGGCGATAACGAAGACAACGACCGAGATGCCGGCAATTGCAAGCGTGGTGATGAACTGCTCCGAGGTCGCCGTTGGCGCCTCTGCCAGACCGAGCAGGATATCCGAGCCGATCTTGGCGATCATCACCAGTGCCATCAGCTTCATGCCGACGGAGAAGGCGTAGACGAGGTATTTGATCGCGAAGTCCTTGGTATAGGAGGAGCCGCCAAGCCCAAGCATGATCATGCCGGCTAGCAGGCCAACATACATCTCGACCATGACGGCGACGAAAATCGCTGCCACCAGCGAGAACGACACCACGACGACGACCATGGCGAAGACGGCGGCGATCGCCAGTGCATTATCCTCCCAGAGGCCGAACTTCGCCTGTTCCGACATCTTCGTCGCGACACGAATGCCGGCGTCGAAGATATTGGCAGGCGAAGCCGAGCCGGCACCGGCGCCGATCTGGTAGAGGCTGTCGACCACGGCTTTCGCGAACGCCGGACCCTGATCGAGAATGAAGGCGAACAGGCCGATAAACATGATGCGCTTAACAATCTCGGCAAACCAGCTGTCGAGCGAAGCGGCATTGATCCCTAGCCAAACTGCAGCGATACCGATCTCGATACCAGCCAGGATCCAGAAGAGTGACCGCGCAGCGTTCATCACGGTCGTCTCCCAGCCCTTGGCGGCGGTGACGACAGAATTTTCGAGTGTGGTCAGAACCTGACCCTGTTGCGCCAGTGCCGGCGTGGCCGCCATCAGGACGATGGCGATCGCGATGAACATGCGGTCGGCCGCACGAAAAGAGGAAACGGTTACCATCGCGGTTTCATCTCCTGACCGCCACGAATGTCACGCTCGGAATCCCCGCCAAAGAACTGTTCGCGATGTCGGCGTCTTTCCTCATCAGAAGAGGAACTCGTTGCAGCCGTGCCCGATCCGGAGATCGGCGTGGTCTGCGGCTGGACGACGAGCCAGGTGATGACGCTTGCGCCGGCCGCGGAACCGAACGCGACGAGAGCGATAACGGCGATCTGACGCGGGCTCACCACCGAGGCTCCATTGTCTGGCCGCCTCTGATGTCACGCTCGGTCCCGCTGAAGAACTGTTCGCGCCGCGCTTGCGCCAGATCCTTTTGCGCCTGTTCGGACTGGTACCACGTGCCCATCATCGTCATCTGCTGGGAAACGAGACCGCGCAGTTTCTGCATCTGGGCGACCTGCTGTGCTGCGATGTCGTGGCCGACCTGCAGCGCCTTCATCTGGCCGTTGGCAGATTCCGACATCGACCTGAGCTGCGACATCGTGCTCTCCTCGCTGGAGAACTGGTCCGCAGTCAGATTGGCGGCCTTCAGCGTGCCGGCGATCGTGTCGCGATTGGTGTCGGACCAGCTCTGGTAGGTCGTGGAGAAGCTCGCACCATCAGGAAGGTTGCTCTTCATGTCGGCGAAACTCTGGAAGCGTTGCTTGAGCACATCGTCGACATTGCCCATGGAGAAGGCGACGCCCTGACCTTGATTGACGACATTCTGGAGGTTCTTCAAATCGCTTTCGACCTGACCCCAGACATGCTCCGGAAGCTGCGCCGTGTTCTGCAGCATGTTCTTGTAGATGTTGAGCTGGTTCTGGATCTGCTCGGCCAGCTGCGAGATTTGGGTAATCTGGTTGTTCACCTGCTCGGCGGACTTGCCGACGAGGCTGATGAGTTCGGTATTGTTGGCAAGCTGCGTCCATTCTGTCGCCTGTCCGGTGACGCCACCGGCCCACGCAGAAAGCGGAAGAGCAGACGATAGCATGAGGACCGCACCAAGCGCGGTGTGCAACATCCTATTTGGTGGACAAAAGCGTTTCGGCATGGGCGATCCCCCTTTGCTGGAGCCATTGAAGAGGCCATGCGGCCCCATGTTCGAGATGCAGGGCGCGGATGCGCTTGAGGTCTTCCTTTCCGGACGCTCCGACGAAGGAGAGCGCGACGGGACCGAGGGCCATGTCGAACAGGCGCCGGCCCTCGGGCGAGACGACGTAGTAGTCCCGCTTCGGGATCGCGGTCGCAACGATCTCGATCTGCCGCTCGTTGAAGCCGATGCGCTCGTAGAATTCGCGCGCGCCCGGCTCACGGGCCGCACCATTCGGCAAGCAGATCTTAGTTGGGCAGGATTCCTTCAGCACATCGATGATGCCTGACCGCTCCGCATCAGAGATCGACTGCGTGGCGAGCACCACGGCGCAATTGGCTTTTCGAAGGACCTTCAGCCATTCCCGGATCTTGTCCCGAAACACCGGATGGCCGAGCATCAGCCAGGCCTCGTCGAGGATGATGAGGCTGGGCGCACCGCTGAGGCGTTTTTCGATGCGTCGGAAGAGATAGGTCAGAACAGGCACAAGATTGCGCTCGCCCATGTTCATCAGTTCCTCGATTTCGAAGCACTGGAAGGCGCCGAGCGCCAGACCGTCCTCCTCGGCATCGAGAAGCTGCCCCATCGGACCATCGACGGTGTAGTGATGCAGTGCGTCCTTGATCTCTCGCATCTGGACGCCAGAGACGAAGTCGGATAGCGAGCGGCCGCGCGACTCCGCCATCAGCCGGACCTGTCGGGAGATAGCTTTGCGGTAGTCCGGTGTGATCGTCACACCCTGCAGCGCCACCAGCATCTCGATCCACTCGGAGGCGAAGGCCCGGTCGCCATCGGTCGAAAGTTCGGCCAGCGGGCAAAACGAGAGTGCCCTCGCCTCGCCACTCGCCGACGGACCAATATCGCCGCCGATCTGGTAGTGGTCGCCGCCCAACCCGAGCGTCAGCGGCAGCATCGAGCCACCCTTGTCGAAGGCGAAGATCTGCGCATCGGCGTAGCGCCGGAACTGGGATGCGATCAATGAGAGCAGCGTTGATTTGCCGGATCCAGTAGGGCCGAAGATCAGCGTGTGGCCGACATCGTCGACATGCAGGTTCAACCGAAAGGGCGTCGACCCGCTGGCGACCTGCATCAACGGAGGCGATCCGGCCGGATAGAATGGGCAAGGTGCGACCGGGCTTCCAGACCAGATGGAATTGAGGGGAATGAGGTCGGCGAGGTTGCGGGTGTTAATCAGCGGTTCGCGGATATTGGCATAGGAGACGCCGGGCAGGCTGCCGAGAAACGCATCAGTCGCGTTTAATGTCTCGATCCTCGCTCCAAAACCTTCGGCCTGGATCATGCGGCGGACTGCCTCACACTTCTCCTGCAGGCTTTGCTGGTTCTCATCAAAGAGAACGATGACCGGCGTATAATAGCCATAGGCCACGAGCTGCGACGAGGCCTCGGCGATCGCGTCCTCGGTTTCCGCCACCATGAGCATCGCATCCTGATCGAGGGACCGCGACTGCGTTTGAAACAGCTGGTCGAAGAACGGCCGCACCTTCTGCTGCCACTTCTTGCGCGTACGCTCCAGCCTGGCCCTCGCCTCCTCGGCATCGAGGAAGACGAAGCGGGACGACCAGCGATAGGTGAGCGGCATCAGATCAAGGCTGTTGAGTATTCCCGGCCAGCTTTCCGCCGGCAGGCCATCGATCGCCACCACGCCGAGAAACCGGTTCTCGACCAGCGGCGTCAGACCATGCTGCAACTCCGCCGTTACCAGCCAGTCGAGATACATGGCGATCTCTGGCAGACGCACCGGATGATTTTCCCCGGTGATGCAGAAGCGAATGAACTGGAAGAGGTCGTCGTAGCGGGCGACACGATAGCCGCCCCTCTCGGACGTTTCGCGGGTCATCATCCGCCGGATCGACACGACATTGCCGAGATACTGTTCGACCTCACGGATCGACGTCAGAAAGGTTTCAAGCGCCTTGTCCGCATAAGTGGCGGACCTGCTGCCAACGTCTGAATAGACGTAGCGTGCCAATCCGGACCGCCGCGGCTCCGGTGGACGCCAAGTCAGGATCAGGGCGTGACGGCTTTCGTAGTGCCCTCTCTCCTTCTGGAAGTGCGCCCGCCGCTCCGCGTCAATGGCTCGGGTCACCGGATCAGGGAAATGGCTGGCTTCCTCATTCGGATAATCGCCCGTGGGTACCCGGACAGCCTCGACCTGGATCATCCAGCCGGAGCCAAGGCGCGACAGGATGGCATTGATCTGCCGCGAGACCTCGTTTCGCTCGGCATCGGTCGAGCTTTCGCTGTCGGGACCGGCAAAATACCACCCAGCCATCAGCGAGCCGTCCTTCAGGAGAATGACGCCGTTGTCGACCAACCCGGCATAGGGAACGAGATCGGCAAAGGATGGTCCGGAATGGCGGAAGGATTTGAGGGCAACCATGTCGTACCCCTCAATACCGGCGCCACGGCGACGACGTCGCGCGGTAGAAGGTCTTGTAGGAGATATGCCTGATATAGATCCTTCGCATCAGCGGGTCGGCCTTGGCCATCATACGGAGGGCTGCGACCGCGACCAGCCAGACTGCAACACCGAACAGGGCCGCATACCAGGTGAGCACAACGAAGATCAGGATGACGGCGGCGAGCGCCGTCACGAGGACAAGCTCGCGATCGGCGCCCATCAACAGGTTGGGACGCGACAGCGCCCGATGCACCCGCGATCGGATAAGGTTGGAACCGGCTTCAGCCACGAGCCCCCTCCCCTACTGCTGATGGCGTCGGCTTAGGCGTAAAGGCGGCGGGATCAGTAGACGCCTCGGCATGGTGTTCGCCGATCGACGCACCGGTAGCGCCAAACAGGGCGACGATCTGTGTCGCGCCGAGCAGTACGCCGCCGACCAGAGCGACATAGCAAAGCCTACGGGCAAAATCGTTGAGTTCGCCACCGAAGATCAGCATGGCGCCGGCGATCGCGACCGCGGCGAGTGCTATGAAGCCGGCGACGGGTCCGGTGATCGACTGCTGGATCTGTTGCAGCGGCGACTCCCACGGAAGACCGCCTCCGCCCGAGGACGCCAGTGCGGGCTCCGAAAGGCTGAACGAGATGGCGGCGACGATGATGAGTCCGCGAATGGGATGGGTCTTACGCAACATGGCTGTCCTCGTCGATCTGGGCATAGTGTTCGGTCTGGTAGTGGTTGTTGCGGTATCCCTCGATGTGGATGACCTCGCGGACCCGCCTCCCCTTCCCCGTCCGCTCGATGGAGACAACAAGATCGACCGCCTCGCCGATCACCTCCTGCATTGACTGCTGGCTCGCCTCAGCGGTCAGTTGTTCCAGCCGACGCAGCGCCGACATCGCGGTATTGGAGTGGATCGTGGTGACGCCGCCGGGATGACCGGTATTCCAGGCTTTCAGGAGGGTGAGTGCTGCGCCGTCGCGGACCTCACCGACGATAATGCGGTCGGGCCGCAGTCGCATCGTGCTCTTCAGCAACCGTGCCATATCGATCGTGTCGCTGGTGTGCAGGCTGACCGCGTTCTCGGCCGCGCACTGGATTTCGGCGGTATCCTCGAGGATCACCATCCGATCATCTGGCGCCGCCGAGACGATTTCGGCGATAATTGCGTTGGCGAGCGTCGTCTTGCCGGAGCCAGTGCCCCCGGAAATGACGATGTTCATGCGGGCGTCGATTGCACTGCGGATGGCTGACGCCTGGGCTTCTGTCATCACCTTCGAGGTTACGTAGTCGTTGAGTGGGATGAGACGCGAGGCGCGACGACGAATCGTGAAGGCAGGGCTGGAGACGACGGGCGGAAGCAGCCCTTCGAAGCGATGGCCACCGATCGGCAGTTCGCCGGAAATGATCGGGCGTTCGTCGTCCGCTTCCGACTGCAGGGCATGGGCGACACTGCCGATAACGACTTCCGCGGCGGCAGAACTCATGGCGCCGGCCGGAGCCACGCCATGACCGAGGCGTTCGATGAACAACCGGCCGTCCGGATTGAGCATGATCTCGACGACTGAGGCATCGTCGAGCGCGACGCACAGCTGGTCGCCAAGCGCGTCCTGCAGTTTGCGGACAAGCCTTGGATGGGAACGGAGCTGGGTCACGCTGCGCTCCTCTCCGAATGATCATCAGTACAAAAGAGAGCGGATCGATAGTTCGGCGGGCGAACCTGTTTGAAGCTCTCCTGGTCGGCCGGGAGTGTGCCGGCAATGGCGACAGTGTTGCCAATTGCCACCGGTTCACCCAACCGCGCCATCGGCCAGCCTGCCCGGTTCAGGATGCGCTCGAAGCGAAGATCGGTCGCGGTCACGATCTTGTCGTAGCCGTTCGCCATCGACCATTCGATGATTCCGGCGAACAGGGTCAGTGTTGCATGGTGGAGCTGGTTCCCTCCCCTGCCGGCGGGCAAGGTCGTATCGACGCAGAAGCGGGAGCTCTCGATCATCGCACTGGTCGCATGGAGCGAACCATCGGCGAGCAGCTGCGGGAAGGTCCGTTCCAGCATGGTTGGGCCAGCCGCGGGAAGGAGGCGCGCGCAGCCGACGACCTTATTTCCGCCGAAGGTGGCGAGGATGTAGGTCGGGTTCATATCGTCGTACTGATCCCTCTCGCCACCATCCGTGATGGTGACGTCCCATTCGAGCCGCCCACCAAAGACGTTGGCGCGCAGCTGATGCATCTGCTTCAGAAGAGTTTGATGCTCGACATATCGGTCGGGCGAGATTGCAAGAACCTGCATTCTTATCTCCGCTTGAACTTCGTCAGGCGGGATGAAGATCACCTCAATCAACGGTTGGCCATCTGCAGATCTGCAGGCGGTGATTCTGGTGAGTCGGGGGTAGCCGAGTGGTGCATCACACTATGGCGGGGTGTGCGAAGTGCGCTGGATCTCTGCAGATCTGCAGTTTCCGCCGACTATACGCCACCCATGAAATCTGACTAACTAGCGGAAACATATCGCAGATTCAGCGAGCGGGCTGAATTCTCACAAATTCCGTTAACTTGTTGTTAACCTTAAATGTCTTGCGGCGCGATGGGAATCGGGAGATAGTTTCGCAAATGATGGCCGCAAAGCCATTTTTTCGAAAGTGAAGACCTCCGGGAAATAGTTCGCAAAATGAACACTGAGCTGCAAAACAGGTTTGATATCGAGATCGCCCAGCAGGGGTCGAAAATCTCAAGCGCGTTGCATATGTTGCGCAGCCAGCAATACCCGCCCGACGCCCGCAAGGGATTGCGCAAGTTCCAGCTTGCGGAAGTCGCCGACTTCATGGGCGTGACGCAGACGCATCTGAGGCAACTCCATTCTGATGGCAAGGGGCCGGAGATCGAGTCGGTTAGCGGACGCCGATATTATACGGCGGACCAGATGCTCGAGCTTCGGGATTATCTCGAGGCAAACAAGAAGTCCGACAAGCGGTACTATGTCCCCAAGAGGCGCGAAGGTGAACCGATGCAGGTCGTCTCGGTCGTTAACTTCAAGGGCGGAAGCGGGAAGACTACCACCGCCGCACACCTTGCGCAGTATCTGGCTCTCACCGGCCATCGTGTACTGGCGGTCGATCTCGATCCGCAGGCCTCGCTCACCTCCCTCTTTGGGATCCAGCCGGAGCTTGACGACACTGCCTCTCTCTATGAGGCGCTTCGCTTCGATGACGAACGGAAGTCGATCGCGGACGTCATCCAACCGACCAACATCCCGGGACTGGATGTCGTCCCGGCCAACCTGGTTCTCCAGGAATACGAATATGACGTGCCGCTGGCGATCTCCTCCAAGAAGGGCGAGGACGGCCGGCTGTTCTACATGCGGATCGCCAGTGCCCTGAAGCAGGTCGACGACAAGTATGACGTCGTCGTCATCGACTGCCCTCCTCAGCTGGGATACCTGACGATCACCGCACTCATGGCCTCGACAGGCATCCTCATCACCATCCATCCGCAGATGCTCGACATCATGTCGATGAGCCAGTTCCTCATGATGCTTGGCGGGATCATGGGGCCTGTCGCCGAGGCCGGGGCGGAGATGCGGGTGCAGTGGTTCCGCTATCTCATCACCCGCTTTGAGCCGACGGATATCCCCCAGGCCCAGATGGTAGGGTTCATGCAGTCGATGTTCGCGCAGCAGATGTTGAGAAATCACGTCCTGAAGTCCACGGCGATTTCCGACGCGTCGATCAAGAAGCAGACCCTGTATGAGGTCGAGCGGAACGAATTCGTCCGCGCGACCTACGACCGGGCAATGGAAAGTCTCAATGCCGCCAACGCGGAAATCGTCGAACTCATCCATGGTGTCTGGGGGCGGAAATGAGAGACTTGTCAGCCGTTTTTTTTGTCGTTTTTGAGAGCGCGATGAATGGCTTGTCGCAGTTGAGCACTGATCCGGAGGACGGCCATGTCGCGTGAAAATCCATTCGCCAAGCTGGACATGGCTGCCATCTCGGCGAGCCAGACGCCAACCAAGCCGGGCTACGGCATGACAGGAGCGGCAAAGACGGTTGTCCGCTCCATCGAGGATATGGCCGAGACCACCAAGAAGCTGATGGAAGGCGAGGTAATCGTCGATCTTGATCCGCACTTGATCGATGCCTCCTTCGTTTCCGACCGTTTGTCCGACGATGGGGAGGAGTTTCAGGAACTGCTCCAGGCGATCAAGGAATCAGGTCAGACGACGCCTATTTTGGTTCGTCCGAGCTCGACAGACGTCAAGCGATATATGGTGGTGTTCGGCCATCGTCGCCTCAGGGTGGCCCGCGAGCTTGGCGTCTCGGTCAAGGCAATCGTAAAGCAGTTGGACGACACCACATCGGCTATCGTACAGGGCCAGGAAAATGCGGCCCGGTCGAATTTGTCGTTCATAGAACGCGCCTACTTCGCCCGAAACTTGATTGCCTCAGGCATGACGAAGGAGACCGTTCGTTCCTCGCTTGCCATTGACGAGGCCATGCTCTCGAAGATGCTCGCGGTCGTTGAGGCTGTGCCGGCATCTGTTATCACGGCTTTGGGCGCGTCCAAGAAAATCGGGCGCGACCGGTGGCTGAGCCTTCGCCAACTTGTTCTTGCCCCTGCCCTCTCTAAGGTTGCGATTGAGCACGTGGAGTCTGCCGACTTCCAGGCGCTCCATGAAGACGACCGCTTCGAGAAACTCCATGATCACCTGAAGCGATACAAGGCCAGGTCAGCCGCCAAGAAGCCGAAGGCTGAATCCGCTGTTCGAGACTGGACCTCAACCGATCGCGCGTTGAACATGGTGATAAATGCGAAGGCAAAGAAGGTTGCCATCGAGCTTACCAATGCTGAAGCCAAGCCGTTCAGCGAATGGCTGTCTTCACACATGGGTCGTTTGTACGAGGAGTACAAAGGATCGAAAACTGAAACCAACGGAGACTGAACCGCAAAAGAAAAAGGCCCCCAAACGGCGAACCGTGGAAGCCTCTCTCGTCATCTCTAGCAGGATCGAGAATCGCATTTCCCGGAATCACAGTCAAGAGTCTTGGCGCCGTTTTGGTGAGCGGATTTCCTTTGCCTGAAGCAAGGTGAAAGAAAAATGCAGACGGGACATGTGACGACGCCCTTTGGGCGGCGGGCGATGTCGCTCGCCCTGGTCCGAAACCAGATGGCGATCGAGAATCCGGGGCCAGATGCGCGCATCGAGAAATGGAAAGTCTTTCGAGACGTATGCGAGGCACGGGAACGCTTGGGAATCCAGGACCGGGCACTTGCCGTCCTTGATGCCCTTTTGACGTTTCACCCTCAGG
Organism: Hyphomicrobiales bacterium; assembly: GCA_900466875.1. GTDB lineage: Bacteria > Pseudomonadota > Alphaproteobacteria > Rhizobiales > Rhizobiaceae > Neorhizobium. The sequence goes on from UBNQ01000026.1 coordinate 64,146, forward strand.
CCCAACTCGATCCGAGCCAGGGTCTGGTCGTCTTCCCATCCAACGCCCAGCTGTCTGTTCGGGCCCACGGGATCACCGAGACAACCCTGCGCAGGCAACTTGCCGCGCTAGTCGACGCGGGCCTTATTCTCCGGCGCGACAGCCCGAACGGTAAACGCTACGCGCACCGCAACAGGGATGGCGAGGTCGAACAGGCCTACGGGTTTGACCTGACGCCCCTGCTGGCTCGTGCCACCGAACTCGCCTTGATGGCGCAGGATGTCGCAGCCGAGCGCGCGCGCTTCCGCCGCGCAAGGGAAGCGCTGACGATCTGCCGCCGCGATGTGCGCAAGTTGATCTCGGCCGCCGTGGAAGAGGGCGCGGCCGGCAACTGGGACCATATGGAGTCCGAGTATGTCAGCATTCTCGCTCGCCTCCCTCGCCACCCGAACCGCTCTCAGGTCGAGATTACGCTCGATGAAATGCAGCTACTGCGGGAAGAGGTGCTCAACCTCCTGGAAATGCAGCTTAAAACGGAAGAAGTGCATGGCAATGCCATCCAGGATGACCGGCACATACAGAATTCAAATACCGAATCTATAAATGAACTTGAACCTAGCTCTAGAAAAGAGCTGGGCGAAAAGGCAGCGGACAAACTTTTGACGAGGGATGAGCCGAAGGAAACACAGAAGACAAGACGCGAGCCGATCAAGGCGTTCCCGCTCGGAATGGTTCTTCGCGCCTGCCCCCAGATCACTGATTATGGGCCCGGCGGGCGCATCGAGCACTGGCGCGAGCTCATGAAGGCGGCCATCGTTGTGCGCTCAATGCTGGGCGTCAGCCCCTCTGCCTACGAGGAGGCGTGCAACGCCATGGGGCCGGAAAATGCCGCGGTGGCTGTGGCCTGCATTCTGGAGCGATCGAATTTCATAACATCCGCCGGAGGATATCTGCGTGATCTCACCAGGCGCTCTGAGCGCGGGGAGTTTTCAATCGGGCCCATGCTGATGTCGCTAATAAGGTCAACTGCTGAGCAACCAAAAAAGGTCGGGTAATCTCGCGCTTGTATAGAGCTAGTTGCGAATGCAATTGCTAGTTCACACACAGAAAACTTGTCAGCCGTTTCTTTTCGTGATTTTCTCAAGAAATACAGCCTCTTATTGCGGTTGAGCGCCAGAAATCAAGGGTGGGTTGGGAGCATGAGGTGACGATCAATATCACAGGCCCGAAGAAGTATGACTTCCAGGATATCGTCTGCGTGGCGCTCGGTCTGCAGACTCTTAGTCGGCCTAGCGTGAAATTTCTGATCGAGCCTAATGGCGGTGAAGATTGCGAAATTCACTTTGACGGCCAGATTGTCGAAATACAGGTAAAGGGCGCTAGCGGTAAATTCGGTCTCAAGGAGCTTGCAGAATACCTTGGTCATCCGGGCACCAAAGTTGCCGACAATACACTGCTGGAAAGACTGCTCGCAGACAAAAGCCGTTTTATTGTGCTGGTCTTGTCAAGCCGGTGTGACGACGCAACGTCGGTTTTGGTCGAAGGGCTCAGTTGGAGAGAAAAAGAGCGGGTCCAGTCGCTCAACAAGGCTGATGCCAAGACGCTGCTCGCAGCCTATGCCAAGCCGTCGGGCGGACGGGATCCCAGCAAGCTGGCGAAGGAGCGCGACCAACACAGGGCGGCGGTGGCAGCGAAACTTACGCCGGAAACACTGGTCGAGGCAATGCGACGTGTTTCGCTGGTCGAACGCCTGGACGAAGTGGCAGTGACATCCGTTTGCGAGGATCTCCTCGTTCGCGCCTATGACGTGCCGGGCGATCGGACGGGGGACACGATCCATCGGCTCAGGGAGGTGATTAAGGGCGCGAAGGGCAAATCTCACAACGTCCTGCCACAGATCCAGGAAGTGCTTAATCAGTCGTCCTATGGCTCGCTCTCGCCCGAGGGTTATGTCGAGCGCGGTATCGAGACGGTTTGGCAGGAGACACTTTCTCAGAGGAGAGTGTTGTTGCTGACGGGCAGGCCAAGAACAGGCAAATCAAATGCCGCGCGTTTCATCGCCGCCAGATTTCAAAAGCTAGGCTACACTGTCCGAGTGCTTTCAGAAGTCAAGGAAGCCGAACGGTTCCTCAGCGAACCCGGTCGTTCCCATCGACTTGTCTTGCTCGACGACCCGCTCGGCGGTACGCACACGGAGCCGGACTTCATCAAGCTATACCAGCAGTTGGAAGATCTGGTTGCACACCTCCGGCATGACAGGCGGCTGATCGTGGCTCAGTCACAGGAACAACTGTTCGCAGCCACGAATGCAAGCGATGTGGGAACGCTGACGGTTGACGGGCATTGCTGGTACGATCTCAGCCAGTCTGAAGCGACCCTCTCTGCGACAATTTGGTCTAATCAGGTCGCGCAGGCGGCGGTGCCTTCCGAGCTCGCGCAGTTCGTTGAAAATGCACTTTTGACTGGCAAACTGAATCTGGATCCTGGAAGTATCCAGCATTTGGCTCGCCACCACGGTAAGATTGTCGCGCCAGTCACAGTCGATCAACTGGAGCGAATAGCACATGAGCGCGCTTCGGCGTTGGCGGACATCTGGCGTAGCGAAGGACTTCAGCCATTAGCACGGAGCCTCGCGATCGGGACCAACGCAATGGTACCCATCGCGGAGACTGAGTTGGCATTTTTGCTTGGCAAAGGCGGCGACAGTTTACCCGGCTTGCCGGATTCGCAATTCACAATAACGAGTATCGGCGGTGGCGCGCCTGAGCCTTCTATTGATCCGGAGTATGAGGAAGAACCAACGCTAGATCAGGTCGATCGTGCTGGACTTGATTCGCTCGAGATGCGTCGCCTGATCAGCTATCCCGGTTTACACCAGATAAATTTCTCGCACGCGTACTATCGGGCGGCGGGGGAGGCGTCAGCACAGGTATCGACACAGAAACAGACTGCGGAGGCTCTTTCAGTGCTCGAGAGGGCTCTGTTTTGCAGGAGGGGATTAACGTCGAAGGCCGCTGCTCGAAACCTCGACTGGATGCATGAACGATTGAAGGGATCGAACAGGCGCGATGCTATTCCTGAACTGGCCGAACGAGGACTGAAAAGCTACTTTCCGGCGACGCGCGACCTTTGCTACGCATTTCTGCTTCGTCATCTACCAGAACTTCCGCGGGAGTTTCAAAGCCACCTGCCAGACTGGGTCATCGCGGTACGAAGGCGCGATGTATCGGAGATGATATGGCAGGATGATGAAGCACGTCTTCCAATAGGGCGTACGATAAGTGGACTGGAGCGGATGGAAGCGCTTCGGTCCGCACCCGAGCGTGGAGACGTTCTGACCGAATTGGGTCTGCTTGAATCCTCCGAGGAGACTTATCTTGGCCCACAGGGCGCCTGTCGAGCCATTACCTTCTACAAAGGCGAGCCGGCTGCGCTCGGCCATCAGGCAATGGCTCGCCTCCTCAATTACGGCGAAGGTTTCATCCGCGCCGCTGCGGCTAAGATATGGCTCTCGGTCGATCGTTCAGAGGATGAGGATATCCTTCGCAAGCTTTATGCAGATGAACATCCGGCAGTCGCGTCGGCAATGCTCGACGGGGCAGTCAGAGGTTGGAGTACGCTGCCTCAAGCAAGAAAATCGCGTTTGATCGACATCATAGGAGCTCAAGCAGCTGAGCCGGCCGCAGCCGCTGCCATAATGCCGAACCTCATAAGATTCGATCGCATCGAATATTCCGGGCCTGGGCGAGCATGGGACCTGTTTGCCCGCGTCATGCCGATCGCACTCGACGCGCTACCCGCGGGTGCAGAATTCACCGAAGCGCGCTTGTTCAACGTAGTCATGGAATCGCGCGGCAAGATCGCGCCGGAACTTCTGGTCCGCATCTGCGACAGCTGGCTGCACTGGCTCGAAAAGGTCACCGCGGAAGGGCTTGTCCCGGATGATTTCACATTGGGGTTTGCCGATCTGCTCCTCGACGCCACGCGCGGGAAGCCTGAGATGCGAGAGGGCCGGCTCGCTCGAGCTCTCGCGCTTCCGGGAAGCACCGCGCCTTACGCTATCATCGCAGATATAGTTGATCATTGGGACGTGCTGACTGAAGCGGAACGCGGTCTCGTCGTCGGGATGCTTGGAGCTTCGCGCTCTGATGCGATCTGGCTGAAGGCTTCGGTTCTGACATCGCCTAACGTGCCGAAGGATCTTGAGCAACTTCTCTTGCCCGTCGGAGTTGCTCTCAATGGGCCGGCTCTCGTACTGGTAACGGGGCTCGCAGACGACCTGTTAGCTGCCTGTGTCCAGGCATTCACCGGTCAGCCGCCACGGCTCTGGAACCGCGCCCACAGGGGTGCTGACGTATGGCAGCCCGTTGTCGACTTGATCGTGCGGCAGCCGCGTCATCCATTATTCGGGATTGCATGGGAGGCAATCTCGAGCAGTGGTAAAGGCGACCAAGTGCGTCAAATCGTTCTCGAGTGTGGTCCCTCGAATGCCGAGCTATTTCTTGACTTGCTACTCAGGCACAAGTTGAGCCGCGTCGGAGATTTCATGCCGGAAGCTTGGGCTGCGGTGTTGGACCAGGCATCGGATCGTGAAACACGGACCGAGTGGTTATGTAGTGCACTTGTCTATTCTACCGCAATTCTGGACGATCTGAGAGATCTCGATTTGTGGTTGCTGAACGAGGACGACAAGCGAATAGCGTTGCGTTTTCTTGAACCGGACATCGAGTCTATTTTGGCCGCGAAGGAAATATCGGACGGGCATGATCCACATTCCGGGATGAGCAGGTTGCTCGAGCAATTCAAGAAAGAGCCTCCCAGGCTGCATGGCACCTACGGGCGAATCCAGGGAATCGTTCGACGAGAGGTCGACGAAGATCACCTACTTTATGATGCCCTAGAGCCGTGGCGTCTTCGCAGTCTGGAGCTCGCTGAAACGTTAAAGAAGCACCTGCTAGGAGACGGCACGGACGCGGAACTTGAGGGGTGGATGGAACCCTAAAGCGGGCCGCAGCTTCGCTTGCGCTTCGAGCACGCGAGTCGCTCGGCTGTTCCATCAACACGACGGTGCATACGAGTAGGTGCCGCCTCTTACAAAAGCCTCGCAGCACGCCCGCTACGGCGGGTCGCGCTGTTGTAGTAACTGGATGCCTGTTGAATGGAACGGTGACGCGACTGCTCCATAGCCTCCGGCAGGGGAATGCCACGATTGGCTGCTTCCGTAAGGTATCCCGATCGCAGCCCGTGCGCCGAAAACTCATCCCGCTCCAGCCCTGCAATCTCGGCCCGTTGCTTCAGGATGGCATTGACCGACTGCGGATCGAGCGCCCTTCTCGAAACTTTGCCCCACCGCCCGATCCCCCGAAACACGCTGCCCTTGTCGATCTTGGCGGCCGCCAGCCAGACGCGGAGCGCCTCGACAGGCCGGCCGGTGAGATAGACGACGTCGTCCTGCTCTCCGGTGGTTGTTTTGGTGCGGCCGAGATGAATGGCGAGAGAGGGGAGGGGAGGGCCGTCGGCTACCTCGATCGGAGCTTCCTCGATCAGTTGTTCCAGACGAAGGCCTGCGATCTCGCTGCGCCGTCGGCCGCCGGAGGCAAAAGCGACCATCAGGATGGCGCGGTCCCTGACATCGCGCAGGCTGTCGGTCGTACAGGTCTTCAACAGTTTTGCGAGCACGTCTGATGTCACCGCCTTGGCGCTCTTGCGGCGCCGCGTCCGGGGCACGGCCCGCACGGCCAGACGAATGGCGGATTTGAGGGCAGGGGAAGCGAAGGCGCCATCGAGGCCGCGCCATTTGGTCAGTGTTGACCAGTTCGCCAATCGGCGGCGCACGGTGGCCGGCGCGTGTGGGCCGGTAGATTTAAGGAAGCCTTGGCGCCGGAGTTTTTTATCGACGTCATCAGGCATCCCGTGATCGGGGTCGGCCGCGCGCTTCTCCGGATCCCAGAGATGATGCGCGACGAATTTGAGCAGTAGCGCCTCGGGCGCCGGCCAAGGCATGCATCTTCCAGTCGCGGCCAGTCCCCATGCTTCGAGATAGGCGAGATCGGAGGTCAGCGCCCGCAGCGTATTGTCGCCCATGCCTTGGTTGACGAGATGGCGCAGTGTCTCGACGTCCTCGTCAGTCAACAGTTCGGCGAGCTCGTCTCGGCGCTCCATCGGCAGAACGGCAGCGATAGTGTCGAGTTCTTCGGCGCGGCGCTCGACGGCGGACAGGGTGGCGGATTTCTTTGGGGTTGCCATCAGTCGATCTCGACATGCGGCGCCAATGGCGGATGACCTGAATAATCTCCGGCTTGTAGGCATCCGGATAGGAGAGCGTCTCCTCGCGGGCGATATAGGTGAAGAAGACGGTGATCATGTCCTCGCAGATTTCCGGATCAAGGTCGGCAAGATCGGTCAGGTCGAAACCGCCATGCACATCGGCATTCCACCAGGCGAGCAGGAAATTGGCGACGCGCCGGCTCTGCCCGGTGTCGCGGTGGGCGACGTTGAGCAGCTTCCCGATGGCGAAACGGACGCGGTCTTCCATGGAAAAAGGCCCTTTGCGGAGCGTGATTTGCCTCAGATTACGTGTGTCGATCCGCTTGATTAAGCGGAATCAATCTCGTTGGGATAATTCAGTTTATTGCCTGCCAGGATCATTGGAATTTTCCGTATTCGCCGGAATTCCCCATTACGGACATGCAAGGTTAGCGTAATCAATCTTTCAAAGGGAGAGGTGTGACGCAGCTTAAAGGCTGATAAGACCGAACAAAGGGTACCGGACACAAGAAAAATGACCAGAGAAGAAATTCTTAGCTACTCTCAAGCGGTTTGCGACGGCCTTCGCGAGGACGAAGACGGAGTTAGACGAGAGGTTCTAACGCACGCAGGAAATAGATGGTCGCTCGGCGTGATACACACTCTCGGGGTTTATGGCAGGCTTCGACACGCGGAAATTGGAAGACGAATGCACGGTGTCACGCAACGGATGCTGACCCGTACCCTGCGTCAACTGGAAAGAGACGGTCTCGTCACGCGCTACGATCTGGTTGAGATGCCACCTCGCGTAGAATATGAACTCACGGAATTGGGCATGGGTCTTCTTATTCGCATGATCCCACTTTGGACATGGGTCGTGGAGAATTCCGACCTGTTTCGAAAATCACGCGAGGATTATGATTCTCGTCCGCCAGAGAAGCCTTCCTGGCAGACGTTTTAATATGAGGGCTGCGGCCGCTCGGCTAGGACCGCTGAGTACGCCGGGTGCTTAGGGCTATCTAGTTGCTGCGAAGGTTCGCGTTAATCCAATCGGACACATCCGTGACCTTAATGCCTTCGCGTACGTTGAAAGTGCTGGCCTTGTCCCATGCCATTCCGCGCCCGATGCCAAAGGCTGCTCGGTATTTGCGCATCATGTTTTGGGGGTCATTTGCCAGTTCTTCCATAAGAGCTGGAACAGTCCATTCGGACCTGTTGAAGGGCCGGTTCAAACCCGCCTCCAGCTTTTCAGCGAGCTCGCCATAGGTAACGGTATCACCTGCCAGGAAGACAATTTCGTTGCTGATGGTCGGCTCGTAGAAGACGATCTCAGCAGTGAGTACGCCGATGTCGTCGGGCGTCGTCACCGTGACAGCCGTATCGAAGCTGCCCAAGGCTTTCACGGCGTTCTTTTCCAGATCAACAACACCGAATTCCGGCTCGAAGAGATAGCTCATGAACATGCCGGTGGAAATGATGACCCATTCGGTCTTATCCTGTGAGCGCAGAAGTTCGCGGACATCAAGCTGCGCGTCGAAGATGTCCTGCGGACCGCCTCGACCGATCGCCTCGAAATCGACGCCGAACTGCCAAGGGAAATAGCGCGGTATTCCGGATTGCAACGCCGCCTTGGCGAGTTTCATCGGGGTGTTGATCCCCGCCGCATAGCCCGTGCAGCCAATGACGGTATCGTACCGTGAAAACAGGGATGCCAGCTCGTCGATTGAGCTCTTCAATAGATCGCCTATGACGATCTCTATGCCCAAGTCACGGATCTCGCGGACGTCCCGCTGCTTTGTCGGCGCGCTGGACTCCACGGCGCTGGCGCGCAGCAGGACGCTTATCTTTGCTCCTTCGATGACCTTTGCGCGGCTAGCCAGATTGCGCAGGACAGGCATCCCAAGCTCACCTGCACCGAGCACGAGGATGTTGCGTGATTTCACGCCGGAAACGAAGTCATTCATTTTTCAAGCCTCTTTCAAATCGAATGAGGCCTCTAATTGGCGATATTGAATCTCAGTAAAAGAAGGCACACGGATGATACTCCATCGAAAACGATGACGGACAGCGATCCGTTGTGTTTCTCTTTGTCGAGTGACGGCATGTCTTCTTTGGACGACAGCAGCCATTTTCGGTAGAATGGCGTCCGAGACCAAGCGTCTTTCACCTGTCATTCTTGGGGAGCATCCTGACATCTGCAGCAATTGACCAAGGCGAAGCAGACACGTTGGCGAGGAAGCCCCAATGGTGCAGACACCTGACAAGATGCTCAACAGGGTGACAGCTTGGCAAAAGGCTGTGGTTCGCGAGGCCGTCATTCGGCCCCTCGCGTTCGAAAAGAAACTGAGCGCCGCGGAGAGATTTGCCGCGTGCCGGGAGTTGGGTCTCAAAGCCACAAGGTTCTATCAGCTGCTCGGTCAATTCCGGCGAAAGCCGGTGACCAGTTCATTGCTGGATGAAACGCCCGGTCCGAAGAAGGGAAGGCGGCTGCTGTTGTCGGAGCAGGAAGACGCAGTCGGCTGCGCCATCCAAGAAATCTATTGCCGCCGCGAGCGACCGACGATCACCGCCGTCCATGATCATGTCCGGTTCATTTGCCGTCAGCGAAACATATCTGCGCCCTCCTGGAAGGCCGTGAAGGTTCGAATTGATCGTTCCGACCAGAGGAAGTTGGCCAAAGCCCGTGAGGGTGCTAGCGTCGCCCGTCAGCAATACGTGCCGGTTGTCGATGAGTATTCAGTCGTGCACGCGCTGGAAGTCGTGCAGATCGATCACACGTTGGTCGATCTCTTTGTTGTTGACGCTGTAAACCGCCAACCATTGCAGCGCCCTTGGCTGACCTTGGCGATAGATGTCGCCAGCCGCATGGTGGTCGGCTTCTATCTGAGCCTTGAGCACCCATCGTCAACATCTGTCGCCCTGGCCATCCGGCACATGGTCTTGCCGAAGGCTTCCTGGCTCGTGGAGCAAAACGTGGTCGGCGACTGGCCTGTCTATGGTTTGCCCACCGCCATTCATCTCGACAATGCTCGGGAGTTTCGGGGAAAGGCACTTGCTTGGGGAACGGCCGAGCACGGCATAAAGCTCATCCATCGACCGGTTGCTCGCCCACATTACGGTGGCCATATCGAGCGGCTTATCGGCACGATGATGGGTGCCGTTCACTTTCTGCCCGGCTCAACGTCGAGCGATATAAGCGCTCGTGGCGACTACGATCCTCAAAAACATGCTGTCATGACCTTTGACGAGCTGGAGCGATGGCTCACCCTCGAGATCGTCGGCCGCTATCACGCCGATGTCCACCGTGCGCTAAAGATTCCGCCTCGGCTGGCTTGGGAAGATGCCGTCCTCTCGCGTGGGGGGCCTCTGCGGCTTCCCTACGACGAACATCGGTTCGTCCTGGATTTCCTGCCGTTCGAGGAACGCGTCATCCGTCGAGACGGACTGCACCTGTTCGGCCTCAAATATTGGGACGATGTCCTGAGCCCATGGACCGGTGCGCCGGATAAGATGCGCGTCCGATACGATCCTCGGGATATTTCCTGCGTGTTCGTCGACGGGCCAAACGGCGAAAACTGGCCGGTTCGGTTTGCAGACCTCAGCCGGCCACGGATCACGCTCGGGGAGCACCGGCAAGCCGTGGCCGCTTTGAGGGCCCGTGGTTTTCAATCGGTCGATGAGCATCTGATTTTCGAGACCATCGAAGCCCAACGTCAGCTTGTCGAGGGGGCAAGCCGCCAAACGCGAAGCATCCGCCGCGGAGCCGAAAGACGGTCGCGAGCGCTGGCAGCGACAGACTGGAACGAGGCAGAACTGACGGATGATGCCGACGACGAGGATTTCTCCGATTTGGCGCCCTTGTCGGTGGAGGAATGGTCATGACGGGATATTCCCATCTGCTGCCTGCCTATCGCCAGTATGCCGAGATGGGGATTGAAGAACGGATCGCCTGGATCCGTGCTGATCGTTGGTTGGAAACAGCCGATGCGAGGGCCGCGCTGGCGAGGCTTGAGGATCTGCTCACCTATCCGCCAAGGGACCGAATGCCCTGTCTGCTTCTCTACGGCGATACGGGTATGGGAAAGACCAAGATCATTCGAAAATTTCTTCGGGATCACCAGCCCGTCTTCGATCGTGGAACGGGTGTCACGAGCATGCCGGTCGTGGCGATGCAGATGCCGGCCGAACCCGTCGAGCGCGATGTCTACGGAGAACTCCTCAATGCATTGAGTGCACCAGGTCCAAGTGGAGACGCGACCTACCGACTGAAGACCACGTGCCGGACCTTGATGCGAAGGATAGGGGTACGGATGCTGATCATCGATGAGATCCATGCCATGTTGACGGGGACATATCGGCAGCAACGGGTCTTCCTCAACGTAATCCGCTTTCTGGCGAACGATCTGAAAGTGCCGTTGATCTGCGCAGGCACCGATCTCGCCCGGCAGGCGTTGTTGACGGATCCGCAGCTTGCCGAAAGGTTTGAGGCCTTTCACCTGAAGCGCTGGTCCAATACGCCGCAGCTCGCCCAATTGCTCGCAAGTCTCGGGAGCATACTGCCTCTACGCGAGCCATCACAGCTCGGGACCGCAGCGTTGCGTCGCAAGGTGTTGGATATGACCGACGGCGTCACGGTGCGAATTTTTCGCTTGATCGAGACAGTTGCCGTCGAAGCCGTCCGAAATGGCAAAGAGGCGATCACCTTGGAGAGCTTCGACGGCGACAACTTGATCCTGCCGCTTGTTGCGATGGCGCGGCGCACTGAAGGCCGCCTGCAGCGACGTGCAACCCAGTGAGACCGGTGCGGCTGCTGGCTTTGGCTCCACGACCCTTTGAAGATGAACTCCTAAGCTGTTGGCATTGGCGGGTGTCGAGCCATTATTCTTGCTCACCTCGGCAGGTGGAAAACTGGATAAGTGGGGGCTCGGTAGGCCCTAACCCGCATCTCTTTCGCCACGATGTTTCGGCCGACCAGCCCGCAACCCGTTTATGGGCGCTTGCCTGTCGCCTGCGTCAAGTCGATCTGGAGCGGCTGTCTTTGCAAAATACCGGGCGCAGCGGGGCTTCATTCGTGAGCGATCCCGCCCATCGAGGCGTTTGTCCGACATGCCTGGATGAAGACGCAGAAGAGGGGAGGGATCACTATTGCCGGCGATCTTGGGCATGTGTCGAAGCTGTTGCCTGCCCCCGCCACAAGATTGGCCTCGAGATTAACTGCAGTGGGTGTTTCCGTAGTGGTCTGTTTCAGTTTCGGTCCACACCTGTTGGCGTTGTCAGACTGTTTTGCCGTGATTGCGATGCGATTGTCTCGGCGCGGCGGTTCCCGCGCCGCGATCAAACAGACCTGCTGAAGGTTGCTTCGTTGGTAGGTGAGGCTATCGGCAAGGGTGGGTCGGAGTTTGAACGTATCGACGCGGCAAGCCGCTTTCTCTGGTCGCCTCGGCCGGAGGGGATGCCATACATCGCCGCGCTGGGCTTATCACTGCCTTATGGTCAGCGGCCGTCAGTCGCGAAAGGCGCGGCGTCGCTGGCCAGCCTTCCACCGGCATGGCGAGCTGTAACCATTACGACCATTGCCAACCTCCTCTTTCAGGTGGCTCCCAAAACGGTTCCGCTCTCTTCCTCCGTTCGCGAAGCCTTTCGGCAATTCGAGCAAGGGCCGACCGAAGAGTGTCATCAGGCACCTCCACCAACGCGGACGGCGTCAGTCGTGAATCTCCGTGCGGAAACCGAATACCGGCAGTTGGCACGCGGCATTATCCAAAGCGAAGGCTGGAAATCTTTGCCATCCAAAGCAGGGCGCGCAAGAAACCGGGCAATCGGCAAGCTGATGCTCCGCGCCCTCAATGACGAATGAGGCCAAACCGATGTGCCTCATCCAGCAGGTGGCGAACGGAGGAAGGCTGCCATTTCCGCCCACCGCGCGCCGGCCGCTCACCCATTTGATCCAGTTGGGCGGCAATATCGCGCAGTGACAGGCCGGGATCAGCAATGGCAATCGCTGCAACGAGCTTCATCAGGTGATCTTCCGGGGCACGACGGGGCGAGCGCGCCAGAAGCTCGGGATCGACCAGCTTCTCGCGGACCATCCGATGCACTGCGCGGCGCAGCCGTTCGACCGTCCAGTCATGGCCCCGGCGATTGAGTACCCGGACGACATTGTCCCAGCTGTGTTGGGGCCGCAGCTGCCGCACCATCGGCAGCCAGGTTTGGGCGGAGGAGATCAGCTCGTCGAGATAGAGTTTTTCTCGTGCCTTCGACACCGCCTTGATCGCCTCTGGTCGCCGCTCTCGGAGTCCCGGATTGCCCGGTAGCTTGCCACGCGCTTTTGCCGCCTTGATGCCAGCTTTGGTTCGTTCGGCGATCAGAGCTCGTTCGAGCTGTGCGACGGCGCCGAGCACCTGGAGGGAAAACATCCCTTGTGGCGTGGACGTGTCGATAGGATCGCGGATTGATCGGAAATGAACACCGCGCTCTTCAAGGTCCTCGATCACCTGCAACAGGTGGCTGACAGAGCGGGCGAGGCGATCCAGGCGGACGACGACGAGCACATCGCCGGCAGTCAGGTCTCCGAGCAACCTTGTCAGCACCGGTCGAGCTCGTGATGCGCCGGATCCGTGCTCCTGAAAAATCCGCTCACAACCGGCGGCGCGCAACTCGTCCATCTGCGCATCATGGACCTGATCGTCGGTCGAGACGCGGGCATAACCGATAAGCCGTTTGGGGCTCGGCGCTGGATTGGCGGCATGCCGTTTTGCCATGTTTTTCTCGTGCGTTTTTCAGGTGCTTTGTACAGATAAGGAATGCGCGAGAAAATGAACAGTTGCAAGCATGTTTTATAGCTCAAATGCAGCCTCGCCAGACTCGACACGCGATGGCAAATGGGCGCAGACCCATCAACTGCGTTAAATGCATTCTGGTGGCTATCTGAGGCGGAAATGCAGGAAATTAGGGCATTCCGGAGAGGGGAGAGGGAAGAAGCGCCGCCCGAGGGAGAGATTGCTTGGGACGTCTGCTTCAGCTCGAGAGGAGATGAGCGCTCAACGCGGCTCTAACAGCCGCAGTTATTCCGCCGATCCTCGCCCAAATCTTCCTGAAAGGCCGGAAAATCAGGCGTTTCCGCTCATCCAGGCCGACCGACAACGTGGTTCTGCGACTCGTGTCGATCTACCATCGATAAACGATGGTTATCGATGGTTAGAACGCAAACTATCGATCATACCATGTGAGGAACCCAAACATTTAAATAGAGTTCCTGTAAGATTTCGTTTACCATAAAATCAATGGCTTACGATATCGCGAAAATCAGCATTCCAAACTTGATGGGGCCCGCTTTTGACGCGGCCGTCGCCCTGACCCGTCTCGACGAGCGCATCGCCCGTTCACCGGTCGGCGCCGGCTTCCTCGAGCGGCAAAATTTCGCCGACGCCTGCGCCTCGCTCTGGATCGACGGCGAGCTGGTGCATCTCGAAGACCTCGTCCTCCACGACGCCTTTCGAGACACGCGCACCCCAACCCACGAACTCACCATCGCCCGCGACGTGCTGCGCACCCGCCGGCGCATTTCCTGCCAGTCCGCAGACTGGGCTTTATCGACGGATGGTATCCGAACTTTGCGACAGACGTCGGACATCAACACTGTCGGCCCTGAGGCGTCGACGGCATTCGGCATTCGGCGCGCGGTCCCGGAAGATCCGGAAGGGGAGGGAGATGAGGTCGAGGAAAGAGAAAATCTCCCCGGCGTCGACTATGCCGCTATTGATGCCGTGCTGGCCCGATCGGAGGCGGCCATCGAAAGCGCCACAAGGCCTGGCCGCGCCGGCGGCAACAGGTCGTCGGATAAGGATCCGCTGGTCTACGACCTTGACTGGGACGAGGATGTCCGGCTCGACGAATGGCGCGGCGTTTTGCGCCAGGGCAAAGACTTGCCGGCAGTGCTGCAGGCGATCATCGCCCTCGATGCATGGAACGAGATTTTGGTCCTTCAGCACGCGCCCTGGCTTGGCCGGCTGTTTGTCGCCTCGATCCTGCGGGAAGCTGGTATCACCACGGGTGCCCATCTGGCGGCCATCAATCTCGGCCTGAAAACCATTCCCGTCGATCGTCGGCGTCACCGTGATCGGGAAACCCGGCTGCTCGCCATCGCCCAGGGCTTCCTGGCGGCCGCCGAGATCGGAATGAAAGAGCATGACCGGCTGACGCTGGCGCGACATATGATGGAGCGAAAGCTGGAGGGGCGCCGCACCTCCTCAAAGTTGCCGGAACTCATTGAACTTGTCATGGCAAAGCCATTGGTGTCGGCCGGGATGGTGGCGAAAGCGCTCGAGGTTACGCCGCAGGCGGCGCGGCGGATCGTTTTGGAACTGGGACTGCGCGAGATGACGGGACGGGGGAGGTTTCGGGCGTGGGGGGTGATTTGATTCTGCGACTCGCGCTTCTATGAGGCCGTGAAAAGTAGCGATAGCATTCGCGTTTGAGATGTTTGAAGGGGGAAGTGCGGATAGTGGTTCTTGCTTGATTACTTAATTTGCGATCTAGTAGCGGTTGAGCGTCAATGCTCGGACTTCCTGCGGGCCATTTTCCGTGCTCGGTCACATCGGGCACTCAGTTTCACAATCATTGATTGACCGTAGTGGGACCGAAGCCGGGCTCCTCCCATAACCGGGCTGAGAACACAATCATGCATTGCACCAGGAGTTAACCTTTTCAATGTAATAGAGGAATTGTTGATCGGCACTACCGGGCGCTCGCCGGCTTGATGAGGCTGAAGATATTGAACTCCCGCAAGAAGAGTGATGGTTAGCTTGCCGTTCTGACAGAGAGGCGATTGCTATGGACAGCAACAGGGCTTGGCATTGAATGGTGACGCAGGCTGACATCGACGATCCCATTCCTTCCGACATCGAGGCAACCTACAAGATTCCGGATCAGCCACTTTATTTAGTCGGGACGTTTGACAATGGGGTGACGGTGCTGAGCCAGCAGGTTCGTGCCTTAAATCTGATCTATGCGCTGGTAGAGGCAGGCATCGTTCCAGCAACGCATGCCGGAAGCGTTCCGGCAAATACCTTCCAACGGAAAATTGCGATCATCGGCGCAGGCTTTGCCGGCCTGTCAGTCGCCGCTGGATTGCTGTCGAAGGGTGTTGAAGCGGACATCTTCCTTTTCGAACAACGCGACACGCTGCTTCCCCTGCAGCAGGGAAGCGATACGCGCTGGCTACATCCTCACATCTACAATTGGCCGGCGGAAGGCAGCGAGATTAGCGCGGCCAACCTGCCACTGCTGAACTGGACGGCGGCTCGAGCATCGGACGTTGTCGTTCAGGTTCTATCGGCCTGGAGAAACCTGATTGAGAAAATCGAGAACAGCAGGAGCAAAAAAAACTGCAGGATCAGACTCTTCTGCAACACGCGCCACCTGCAGATCCATGAATCCAGCGTTCCGAAAAAGCTGACGATCGAATGGATTGGCGAGGAGCGAGATGCGAGAAGCGGCAATGTCGGACTCGAAGGCACCAACAGCAGTACAGGGCAGACTGGGGACTTCGACGTAGTGATCATGGCGACTGGCTTTGGTATCGAAACCGACAGCCGGTTTTCCTACTGGCGGAACGACATGGTAGGGCAGCCAAATCTCGAACAGCCTCGCTTGACCTTCCTTCTCTCCGGACAGGGAGACGGTGCGATGATCGATCTCCTTCGGCTGCGGATTTCGCATTTTCGACAAGATCGTATCCTCTTCGAGCTGTTTGGCCATAGCGAGAAGCTTCTGGAACAGATCCGTGAAATCAAAAAGAACGATGAAGAGGCCAAGGAAAGGGAGACTTTCAAGAGTTTCGAACGCCTCGCCGACGAGATGCCTGCAGAATTTGGAGAGGTTCGGAGCAGACTGAGCAGCCGACTGCGGCGTGATACAGAGGTCATCCTTCGGCTCAAGAAGAGGAAGCTCTCCGACCTCTTCGATGGCGATGTCAGGATCTCCTTCCAAAACAGGGTTCTGGTCTACGCTCTCTATAAGTGCGGCGGCTTCGTCCCTTCGACCGAAAAGGAAACGACCCTTTCGCGTCAGCACGGCATCCCTCCGGAACGGATCATAAGACGTCATGGCACGAGACGGGAGATGCAGCTGAAGACCATACTGTCAGAATCACTCTTCAAGATTCTGGAATCCAGGGACAGAGACAAGTTTAAACAGGTGGATGAAGCGAGATGGACCGGAGGCTACTTCGGTTATACCGGCCGTAGGGGCGATGCGTCGGGCGCTAGCGACACCATCAGAGACGGGTGGCGCAAAGAGTACCTTCCGGGAACAACGGCCCTTGTTGCCGCAACGTTCTGTTCAGCCGTTGCCGGCTTCCTGTCATCCGAGCATCCCGCGGATTGCCGCCTCCGTGTCACTTTTCATAGAGCTGTAAGCTTCGGCCGCGAGGAAGTCCTGCAGCAGTGCTGTAATTATTTCGGCGTTGGAATAGACGACAGCGGTGAGAGCCCGGTCGGGAGAACTTTCCCGGCGGATAACGCAACTATCGGTCTGGCCTACAAGACTCACCGGATGATAAGGTCTCGGAAGGGAGTTGAAGCAGAACACCTTGCTGAAGCAATGCAAGTCCTCAATCTCAATCAGGCTTCGAGAAAGATGGCACCGGGGGTTAAATTTGTCGCAGCACTACCATTGGTCGCGCCCGATGAGAAGGATGGTCGCAACCCAGTCATGGGAGTATTATATATCGACAGCAAGGCCGAGAGCTTCTTTTTGGATGGTTCAAGGCTGGATGTTGTCGTTAATATGATGGAACGCTTCGCTGCGAATCTCGATCGTGAAGCGCTGAGTGATATTGATCATATCTCGAATCGCAAACTGGCGCGAGGACAGAGCAGATGGTATCCGGCCGGCGAGCTTCCGGCCGATCTCGGCGAGGCGCTTGAAAGCGTAGAGACCAGGCTTCCGACCACAAAGACGGCTACACAGTTCAATTTGGAATACTCAGATTTTATTCCAGTGGGCGAAACACAATAGGCACGACAAGGTGCGGACATGGAAAGAATGACATCGGCAGATGCACGAAACACAAGCCTGCTTGAGCGAACGACGCAAAGAGAGTCTGTGCTTCACAAGGTCAAGTCATGGCCTCATCTTTTCGAGGCGACGCTCAGCGGCGCCAAGACGCACGATATGCGTCGTGCAACGGACCGCGACTATCAAGTTGGAGACGTCCTATGCTTACAGGAGTTCGAGCCAAGCACAGACTCGTACACTGGCAGAGAGCTTAATGTACGGATCACCTATGTCACATCTTCTGAATTTCCATGCGCGCTGTCAGGTGATGGGCTGCTTGAGGGCTACTGCATATTGAGCATAAAACCGCTGTCGGGCGAAAATTGATGGTCAGCCTTATTGGCGTATGCGGTTTCACAGGAGTGGGGAAGTCGACGGCTTTGGAGATTATTCGAGAAAAGGTGGGCGGAAAGCGCATTTATCTTGGGCATGCGATTTACTCTGCTCTTAATGACAGGGGCCTTCCGCGCACGGCGGAGAACGAACGCATGGTTCGCGAAGATCTCCGCAAGGCAGACGCAGCAGCACTCGCCAAGCTGAATGCTCCGGCGATAGACGAGTGTCTGGTTTCTGGACAGAATGCGCTGATTGACGCCGTGATGTCGCGTGCAGAGTTCGAATTTTTACAAGGCCACGTGAGCTGCCCGGTACACCTCTTGCATGTAGAGGCAGCTTTCGAGGTCAGGTTGGCGCGACTGGAAACGCGTTCGGAACGGTCGATGACGGCCAAGGAGGTCGAACTGCGCGATCAATTGGAACGTGAAAAGCTGCAGATTGACCAGGTGTTTCGAAAAGCAACGGTTCGCATACCGAACGAGTCTTCAATTGAGGAGTTCGGTCGATGCCTTGCCACGTTCCTTGAACGAGCAGGCGTCTGATCTGGCGAGACTGGGCAGTATAGAGTTTCGCAGGCTGGGAGCCAAAAGCGGATTATCCCAATCTTGAATAGGATGCCAATCCAACGCCTCGATTTCTGCGCGCGGCTGCGGTGTTCCTGTTAGCACCCCAACATAGAGCCGAACGGAAACGAGTGTCTCATCAAGACCAGCTGCACGATCGCTAAAGCAGCCAGAATAGGACAAGGATTCTCGCTCGATACAGCAGCCTAGTTCCTCGCAGATCTCCCGTTCGAGCGTCTCGATATCCTCCTCGGTTCCCTCAGGTTTGCCCCCTGGAAGAATTAGATGGTTGCCGCCCCTCTTTCGTACGAGGAGAATCCGACCCTCCGAGATGACGGCCAAGCCAACTTTCAAAATTGTCCGCATTGCCCCATGCTCTCCAAAAAATTGCTTTGATAATAGAGAAAAAGGTTTTCAGTTTCACGTTGGAAGCATTGATGAACTGTGGACAATCGAGAACATTTGGTGCCCTGTGGTGATCGGCGATGGCTTCACTGGACTGCAAGCGTACCATTTCACGGCGCCTCTTAATGATCTCGCTGAGCGATACTTTCCTGCTGAGTAGGGGCGGCGCATAAAGTCGGGGGCCGGGCGCATTATGGAAGCGGCCGCGCGCTCCAAAATCAGCCGATCTGCTCGATCCGCCAGCTAGTCTTGGCTTTAGCCGAGAGCATCCGATTCAGGTACACAAGGAGCATGTTAGCGTGTTGTGGCTTAGGAACGAGGAACATCACGGCTCCTTTATTAAGCTCGATCAGCTCATGATGAGCTCTGGGGACCTGGACACCTCCCTCTATCATGAAATCGCGGACTGAAAGGTCGTGCCAGGGCATTGAGTCCAGGACGTAGTAAGATCCGACCGACTTGAAATAGGCGAACAACGTGTCCCTGTCGGATCCGTATTGGTCAAAGCGAGCCGCATATCGAAGATCGATCACCGATCTGGGCTTGTGAAACAGCACGGCCTTCTGAAGCGTCCGGCCGTGCACGGTATCCATGGCAACGACAAAAACGCCCAAGTCGGGAAGAGCTGGGGCATCGAACAGATCAAGCTGATCGACTAGTGGTACATTTTGGATCGTATGACGGGTTGAGACATCATGCGACGTCGCGACAACGTCCCCATGCCGGCTTCCGGTATTCTCGACGAGTGTGAGTTGCGGTTTCGCCACGCTATTTCGCCAAGGCTGCTTCGAGTTCAGGATAGCCTACCGTCAAAGTGGCCCATTCGCTACCCCAGTCTGGTGCTCGCATCTCAAAATCCCCACTTGTCTTGTTCTTAAGTTGCCACGTTTTCTCGAATGCACGGACATACATCCGCGGTGCGACTCCTACGAACGGTCTGAAAAGCACCTTAGGGTCATTGAGCTTAACGCCGTCCTTATCGACGTCCGAGGGGGTACGAAACTGTGCCCGTGCTGAACCAATGCTCTTTGCGACAGGCGGTATCCATTCGGACGGGGTCACCTCGATGGCATCGCTGTGCAGCTTTCTGGCTAGGCTCTTGGGGTACGGCTCGATGAACTGGACTTCGTACACGCCGGCGCTGACGATGTGCCTGGCGCAATAGTGACACGGATATGTCGTGACGAAAAGCCGCGTACCGACGGTCGAAACTCCTTCGCGCCCCGCCGACAGCAACGCATCCATTTCGGCGTGGACCGCACGACTGAACTCGATAAGACCGCCCAGCCGAGTCTTCCGGATCCGCGCGGCCAGTTCGATCTTATCCGAAACCTGCTTCAATTCTGGAAGGACCTCGATCAAGTTATCTATGATGTCGTTTTGCTCTCGATTGCTGCTGCAATACGCATCAGCGCGGAAAGCACATCGATGATCGTCGATGCCCCCGCTCGACGTCGCGAAGCGTTCGCCATAGACGCCTCCTCCCGCCGCCGGCACTTCATTAGTTCCAGTCGCGATCACTGTTCCATCGGCGTCGACCAATGCCGCTCCCACCTGACGGGACAGACAGGCGCTCCGAACGCGGGCCGAATGGGCATGGTGCATCGCGGTCTCCTCGATGGTGGGCCGCTCCACACGATCATGCGCTATAATGCTAACGAACCTGCTCAAGTCGGTGTCGAGCAGGTTCTTGGTGCCGTTCGGGTCATCACGAGTATTGTCGATAAAGAAGTCCGCCTCGTAGAACGCTTCGGTCACATGCTGGCCATGCTTGCGGATCGAGTCATCTGAGTCGCGATCCATGAAACGGTCGACGGCTCTCTGTGTCTCGGACAGCCCCTTTTCCGGGCCACGGAAGTATTTCTCGAGGATTCGCGCGCGACGCACCCCCTCCTCGCAAACGACGCCAATCAGACCGAATGCATTTCCGTAAGTTCTACGCAACAGGTGAATCTCGGCCGGGTGCCTTATCGAATCGATAAGGTAGACGCGCTTGACGTTGTCGGGAATGACCTTCTCGCCCTTGACATATGTCTGACCGGTGCGATTGGCACGTCGCTGTGCGATTTCGCGCATCGCCGCCTTGGCGACTTCTGCCATGTCCTGCAAACGCATCGAGTCCCCTAGGTTCTGCAACTCCGTGACAACCTCTAAAGTCTTTGGCGCGGCACCGGGGAAGATGCGGCCACTCTCTTTAGCCCAGGTTCGGATTAAGTCGCTTGCCTTGATCAGCTCAACTTCATAGCCGCCGGACTTGCAAACACGCTGCAGTGCCTTGATCGCTTGCGAAGCGCCCGCCCCTACAGGGCCGACAACCGCGAAGAAGAGCTCTTTCGAATGACTTCCGGCCAAGACAGTTTTGCTATCCGGCGTCTGACCAGCTTTCTGTTCAATTTTACTGACAACCGTCGATCTAGCCATGCCAGCATATCCCCTAAGCCTATTCGGCTACTATTTTTATCAAAGAATTCACAAGTTACTAAGGCCGGTTCCAACTTATACAACCTGAAGCATGCTTCGCAATACAACAAGGAAGGTGCTGAACAAAGAGCTCCACCAAACGAAACTTGTCCACCGGTTGGCATTTACGACAGTGAGATTAAAGTGCTCAACAACAGCTTCGCGCCCCACCGTTCGAGGATGGTCCCAGTGATCTCGATGGACGGGCGTGAGGCTGGATCTTCAAGCGTTGAGCGTCGAGGGCCTTTCGAAGCGCGTGAGACGCTTCACTACCTTGCACGGAAGTTGTCACCGCCACGTTCCTCCCCAAATCAGGGGGTTCCGGGGCCATCCCTTGCATTTGCCCAGTTACGGCTCAAATTCCTGCCGCTAAACATCAGCAGCAGCTGGCGTCGAATGCCGGCCCTATCTCGATTTTGCTGCTAAGCGCATATGCAACTCCTGGCTCAGGGCGGCTGCCGTCGACAAAGCCTTTGCATGGGTGTCGACGTCGCACTCCCATACGACTATGACATGCCATCCGTCGTCCTCGAGCTGCCTCGAGACCCGCCTGTCGCGTTCCACGTTTCGAGTGAACTTCTCGACCCAGAACCCAGTATTCGACTTTGGGGTCGTCGCGACCTTGCATTCCGGATGGCGATGCCAGAAGCAACCATGGACGAATATCACGCAGCGGTACTTGGGAAGCACCAAGTCGGGCTTGCCCGGCAGGCCCGTCTTCCGCAGGCGAAATCGAAAGCCAAGGCCGTGGAGGGCCTTGCGAAGGGCGATCTCAGGCTTTGTGTCCCTTGATCGGATCCGCGACATTCGTTCCGAACGCTGCGCGGGTGTCAGGGTGTCTACCATGGCTTCATTCTTTCTCGACCAGGGCCCTTGCTTGCAGTTCGAAGAATGGCAGCCCCCTGACGATCTCTCCCGGCACGTCAAAGGACTTATATAGGCATTGGTGAACCTTCAGGGACTTGACGCGCTCGGCCATGTCTGCCGCGCCTCCAGTTAGGCCCAGCGCCGACAATTCGGCCGGGGTAACATTGGGCACCTTGTGAATGAACCAAGTCAGGAGCGGCTCTCGGTAGTCCGTGGCGTTTACCTTGAAATGTCGCAGGTACTGGGACGCTAGGATCACACCCGTGCCGAACTCGCGGCCTTGCAGCAGCAGCTTGCGCAAGACGTCGAACTCGTACCGCATGATGTTGTCGGCCTCGTCGACCAGCAGGTAGGAATCAACAGCACGAAGCTGCGGATCCTCGCCCAGGAACGGTCGTTTTGGCACTCGAAGCATGTTTTCGTAGAACATGTTGAGCATGATCGCCACGAGCATGTTCTTGCTACGATCGTCTTGACCGAGGGCATCGAGCGATATGACGACCACGCCGTCCAGGAATTGGTCGAATGGGACGGCGTCGCCGGAATCTGGAACGAAGATTTCCATGTCGATCAGGTCGTCGATGATGGCCATCGGCGAGTCGGACTTCCCGTCGAGCAATGCCGCATAGGCCTGATGCACGTCGCGAAGGGTCGGAGCCTTGCCGGGAGATGATGCTTCATAGGCCGTGCGGACGGCGCGCTTGAGCTTGTCGCGTTGCACCGGCCCGATACCGCTGTAGATCTTGTCGAGGACGTCGGCGAAGAAGCGGAACCTATCTAGCCATGGTGCAGCCACGTCGCCAAGGGAGGCGGTATCGAATAGGTTCAATGGCAAACGATATGGCTTTACCACGCGCGCGCCAGTGGCCGCGACGAATTCCGGGCTGCTATAGTCCCGCTTGTAGTCAAATACCAGGAAGCGCGGCTTGATCCCGCGGTTTGCCGCGGAGGAGCTTGAGATCTGCATGATTAGCGACTTGAGGAGCTGTGTCTTGCCGGTCCCGAGGTCGCCAACGACGCCAATGTTGAGCTGGTTGAGCCGTGTGTCGGAGATATTGAGGCCGAGTTCGTTCGCCCTGAAACTATCTAAGGTCGTCCCGATCTCAAGCACGATGCCTGCCGATTGACCGACGGTATCCGTGGCCAAGTCCACGCTTGGCTCGGTCAGGGCATCGACTTGAGGCATGGGCTCGCGGACCTCGGTCTCGTCAGCTTGGGCCAACTGCGCCTCCTCATCGGCGACGCGTACTGTCTCGGGCGCCGCTTGACGAGCCTCCCGCTCCTCGGTTCCCGGCAGGAAGTCCCAGTGGCCGACCTTTTCGCGCACGCTCGCATAGAAGCCTTCTGGGTCTCCTCCGACGACAAGACCGGCGTCGCCGTGTCCAATGGTGATGGTCTCCTCGAAACCGTCACCGTCACGATCGCGGGGGCCACTCCGAGGGCTGTCGTCAATGATGACAAGGCGTCCTCTTTGGTCAACCGACACGCACGGATCAGGGCCGAGGATCGCTGCTGCAAGACGCTCGTGGATACCTGACCACACTGCTTCCCGGCCCAAGACGTCGGGATGTTGGCTGTAGACCCTCATGCCAAAGCCGACAATCGACAGGAGCAGGTGCTGGAAGCCGAGAGCCCAGGCTGTTGGCTGGTTCTCGTGCGGCAACATTGCCGACAGCAAGCGGGAGAAAGTCCTTGCCTGCTCCAACGCATCACTGACCTCCGTCGCCGGGAAGGTCGCGCCAAGCCGGCACTTCACCTCGACTGGCGTGAGATGTATCCGGACACGATCTCCTGACAGCTTGGCGCCAATGACTAGGAGGTCGGGGCGCGAGAGAGAGGCCTCCCTTCGGTCCTTGCCGAGGGAGCGCGCCAGGTCGGCGAAGTAGTTACGGAAAGGATCGACGGGGACGATGATGGAAACACCAAGTTCGTCGCCGTCGCCCTCGAGGACGGAAAGCAGGCTTCCACCGCGATTGGCATGCCGGAAGCGATCTTGCAGCAGCCGGACAGCGACAAATAAGCCCAGATCGCCGGTGGCACCGTGGTTGTCGCTCGAAAGTCCCCTGATCGTCGGGATACCCCTCCTCGCGATTTCAAGCAGCAGGTCCTGTACCTGTTCGCTACCAAGGCCGGCGCAAGAAGGAAGCCGAGCGAGCACCTTCGACAGCGCTTCGCGGTCTGCCTCCTTCACCTTGGAAAGCAAGTAGTAGCCGTTCGTGTCACCGGCCCGGTGGGAATAGGACGGCATGTCGTAGTCCCATAAGTATGCACCCTCCAACCAGCCGCCAAGGAAGCAGGCAGGATCGATCGCCGAGGACGAGACAGCGACGAACTCGGCATTGCGGTTCTCCAGCATGTCCCGGACGGCATTTACGTTCGGGGCGAACCGCATCCCGACGCGGCGATCGCCGAGGCTTTCCAGGGAGGCAATGCAGGATGCGACCTTATCGGCGAGCACGGAGCTTGACGGGCTGGATGCTGCCGATTGGCGCGTCTCGCTAAGGAAGGCACCGGGAAGCTGTCGCCGGACGCGATGGCGAAGCAATCCGCCGTGCCCAAGCGGAGAGCGGCCGTTGACCGGCGCCGCAGACGGCTCCGACATGTCGAGCTGGGCGATGATCCCAAGGTCCGGCGTTGCCCTTTTCGGTTGGCCGTCGAACCACCTAACGCTATTGGAAGTATCTTCCGAGAGGTTAGCAATGGTCGCATCGTCAGGCCGGGCATCTACGTCGCGATGGTCGTATATCTCGACCAGTCGCGGGCCTGCAGCGTGTCGGGGCGTCCGCCCGCTGCCATCCCGGTACCTTGTCGAGCACCAGTCGATCAGACCTTCGTTGCAGGCATCGGTTGTTCCCCCGGCGCTTTCCACGACGATTCCGACCAGGGGCTTTGCGGCGAGCAGCCCGGAGGCGTCGTCAAGCGCCCTCGCGACCTGGGCTGCACTGAAGCCTACGGAGATGCCGCCAACCGATACCCCAAAGGCATCGCCGAAGGGCGCAACCCTTGACCGGCTCGGGAGACGGCCAAGGCGGTCGCCGTTCCAGAGGACCGACCAATAGTCGGTCCCGTTTTCAACGGCGAGGAAGTCGACCTTCTCGATCCCCCCTGGCGACCGGAGGGAAAGCGAGATGGTATCTGGAATGCAGTCCGGATCCAGGACGCTGGCTGCCGGGCAGGGCTTGCCGGCGGAATCTGCTTCGAACAACACGCCCTGCGCGATCGCCTGCCATGCAATCCTGAGGGGATGGATTGGAGAGAGGAGGACGGCATCTGGGACCCGGGCCAAGGTGCGGCGGTCATCCTCGAGCGTGGTCACGATCGCTACATCGACCCAGCAAGCGACGTCGGGCGAAGACGAAAGCCAGTTCGCGTAGAAGTCGACGTAACGCTCGACCAAGGCTCGAAATTCCTCGTCCCCAGCGAGCCACTTCCCAAGCTCGGCAGCCTCTACGAGACCCGTTTGATCACCCTTGCCTCGTATTCTCGCGGCAATCTCCCTGCGCGCCTCGACGAAGCCTTCTGGTGGCTGGAATTCGGCGGCATCGGGGCGGGGATCGTGCAGGAAGCGACCCAGGGAAAAAACGGGGCCAAATCCCGTTCCCCACGTCTTTTGTACCCAGGATTCGACGTAGTCGTCCGCAAGCACGATCGGCAGGTACGATTTCTCGATGGCATCATCTGCCAAAATCCAATCCTGCAAGCTAGCGGAACGGGCACTCCTGTTGAGTTGTACGACAGGCTTCGAGCCTGAACCGTCTACCAGGCGTCGGTTCACGCGGATCAGCCGCTCGAATTCGCTCCTGCACCCTTGCTCGACGACGTCCTCGACTGAGATGAAGACACGGCATGTTTCCCGCTCGACCACGCCGGTCGACGATTCCCGCTCGAATCCGATATCAAGCTGGTAGCTGGTCTCGGCCTCCACCTCGATCTGGTAGTATCCGCCCCGAACCTCTCTCACCGCGAGCTTTTCGCTCACGTTCGCCTGGTCCATGACTTCATCGCCCGTCCCCTCGGCAATAGGGTCGACGCGAACTCCCGGGGCCGTGAAGACGAGGATCTCGTAGCGACCGCCTCCGGGTACAACCATGGTCGCCTCCAGTCCCGGAGATCCCTTTGGGCTCCTGGGGGGCTTGCGAGGCAGAGTGAGTTTTCGGGCGAGGCGGCAAGCGACGAAAATGCCAGGTTGCCATTTCGCAAGCGAGACTACCTTGATCGTGCCAGGCTTGAAGCCCTCGGCTGCGGCAGTGTAGCGGATTGGGGACTTGTGTCCGGGAAGCGAGCCGTCCACGATGGCAGCCCCGCCTTCGCCGATCGTCACCCGGCCGATTTCGTTGCCCTTCGCACCTCGCTCGATCGAGAGGATCGTCCCGACTGGCTCGCCGCCGACCGCCTCGAACGCAAGCTCGACCTCGTCCTCGACGACGATCGGGATGCCTTTGCCGAGATGGACGATTGGATTTGAACAGGACATCCGGATATCGCCCTGGGTGCCGGCATCTTCGGTTAGGAGCTCGGTCCACTTCTCCGTGGTCAGCGCAAGCCACCAGTCGGGCGCATCCTGCAAAGCAAAGCCGCTCGTTGGGGCATAATACGATGGCGTTGCGCGCTCGAAAGCCGTCGGAAGGTCGCAGGCTTGCCTCAAGTGGGCAAGAAACGCGTCGAGATGGGGCACGTCTTCCGGATTGGCATTGTCGCTGATGCGCCGGATGCCGGGACCGAATCCGTCTGCCATGGCATCCGCGATTTTCTCGAGCACGGCGATTTGCTCGCGCCCGGAAAGGCTTCCATCGTCCATCGGTGGCATGCCGCAAGCCAAGCTCATACGCTGGCCGGGCGAGAGGCGCGAAGCTGGATCGCTTGCCGAGAATAGCCGCGAAAGTACCCGCCAGGCGTTGCTGCGCTGCGTCCGTTCGCTATCGAGGGCGTCAGCTGCCTCCGCAGCGCGTCCGAGCAGTATTCGCGCTTCTTCCCTCTGGTCTTGGTTGGCTATCCCGCAGCGCGCTATGCCCTGCCGGACGAGATCCTGGATGAATTCGTCGCCCCACCAATCCTCGAACGGTATGTTGCCGCCGCTGCTGGAAGCCGCGACCCCGAACTGGTCGGTCGTCGAGGTCACCGAGCGCATGCTATGCTGCCCAGGCGGCACGAGGGCCAGGAATGTAGGCTTGGACGGCGAATTGCGCAGGTTGAGGAGATGCGTGTCGTCGCATCGACCGGACGCACCCGGCAATGGGTTTTCCTCGCCGGGGCCGAGCCCTGGAAGGAGGAGCAGGATGGGCACGGGTTGCGGGCGTGTTGAAGCGCCGAGCAAGTCGAAGACTCTGGTCAAGATTTCCAAGGGCGGGCCGTGGAATATGAGGCGGATTTCAGTTGCCCCGCCTACCGACGCCTGCTCGAGCTTCTCGTCGACTAGCTCGCGGATGAACGACGCCAGATGGTTCATGCAGCAGCTTCCTTGGCCGAAGGGAACGGTGGGACGAGCAACATTCCGCTCTCCGCGTCCGGACTGTCGAGAACGAGGCCTAGCATTCGCAGTTGATGGCCAAGGTCGTTGGTGGCCATGTCGCGATGGTCCACGACGATACCATAGGACGAGAGGTGTTGGGATAGACGACGGACGGACCGCGGCCCAGCCGACCCGGCCAGTGCGCAATGGACCAGGGCAAGGACCGCCACCGGGCCAAGTCCCACGACCCAGGGCGCCGAATTGCCGGTGCCTCGCTTCCTTAGCGCGAACCCCTGGTCGTAGCCCCTGAGGATGGGACTTGCGGCCTGTCGCTGGCCAAGGACGTGGCGGGCAAATTCCATGATGTTCGAGCCGATGCCCTTCTTGCACAGCAAGGTTCTAGTCTCTCGCTCCGAGATATCCGACAATACGCTCTCGAGCTGCGCCCCCGACAAGGCGGTCCTCTTGTTGCGCACGGCCTCGCATAGCTCGAACACACCCTTGGCGGATGACAATGAGTGGCGGCGGTCCTCGACCTGGTCGAGCGCCCAGAGCGTTGCATTGAGGCCGATGCGCGCCTGGAGGAAAGCAGATGCCCTATCTTTAAGCCCGGGTAGGGCTCGGTCTCCATAGGACAGGAATTGGAAGGACCTCGGAAAAACCTGCGCCCGTGCCTCTTCTGGAGTCCGGGGTCCAGCGCCGTCAAGCGCAGCCCTGGTGCAAGCCCATGTCCGGGCGTGGACATCGCATATCCACGTGACGTGGGCTACGGCCGCGATCCTGATGATCGCCTCGACGAGACTCGTCCACTGGCGTCGCGTCATGGCTTGCTTCGCGGCGATGATCGCGCGAATGTCGCGGACGAAGCGGCGAGCAGGGTAGTCCAAGCCCGCTTGGTCGCTGGCATCCAACGTGGGTTCCTCGACGGATGGAACCCTGGCCCAGTGCGGGCTTGGTGCCCAGGTTCCTATCTCGGCCTGCAGGAAGCGGGCGAAGATATCGTCGTCATCGTCAACGGTAACGGCATCGAATAGCAACTGCCATGTTGCCTCTGCCTCAGCCTGGTCTCGCGAACCAAGCCATGTCATTCGACGAACAAGTGCACCTGCGGGCCAGGAATTCGTGCTCAGTCGCGCCGAACCGGAGAAGACTGCCGCTTGCGGGACCAAGGGAGTCACCTGGACAAAACGTTTCGACGACTGGTTGGGAAGCTTCGGGCTCTCCAGGACGGAATGTAGAAGCATGTGGAATGCATCGGGATCCAGTACAGCCCGATCTGGTTTACGAAGCCGGTCACGATGCCATTGGACATCTTTGTCAAGCTCGCGACCGCGCTGCGGAACGGTCCTCTCTGTTGCCCCCTCGAGGCCGAGGTGGCGGTAGAGGGAAGAAAGTAGCACCTCGGAGCTCGCGTATTCAGGGGCGGGCGACATCGCCAGCGCAGAGTCCTGGTAGGCAGAATGCGAGTTCCGCCAGGGCTCTTCCCTGAATTTCGCGAATGTCATCGACCGCCTCCATCACGTCGAAGGCCAAATCCACTGCGGCGTTGGACCACGGAGGCTCCCGTCGCGCCTATGTGCATGCGCGCCCTCTCCAGGAGGTCGACGTCCCGGACAAGCGGCCCCGACAGCCGCGCGCGCGTCGTGTCGAGGAGCGCGAGAACTGAGCGCGGCAATGATGCAACGGACATGCCTTCGTCCAGCTCCTTCACCGCCTTGAACAAATCATAGGTGAGCGCGATGGCTTGGGCGGAACGGCCATCCCCAACCTTCAGGAAGGGGACCGGGGATGCGGGACGCCCTTTCGCCCCGGAAGGTTGGGGACGGACTGAGCGTGCAGGCACGACCAAGGTGGCCCGTCGCGTCGCCGGGGGAAGGGGCTGGCCAAACGTCGTGGTAAGGGATATCTCGAAGTCCTGGTTGCGGTTGAGCAACTGCTCGACGTCATGCGCGACGTCGTAGAGGCCATCACCATCGACATCCTCTACGATCACCTGGAACTGCGCAAGGATCGGCGCGTCCAATACGGCCGCGGTCCTGGCGCCGAGCGACCTCCTTACGAGCCTGCACGCGAAGTCGCGCATGAACCTCTGCACGTTCGTGGCAGATTGAGGCCGCTTCCGCCGGAGCCTCGCCGTCGACAAGTCGATGTCAAGCTTGGAAAGGCGCTCGAGTAGCTCCACCTCCATTCGGGTAAGCACTTGTAGCTTGCGGACATGGTCCAACCCTTCCTGGATCGACCTGCTGAACCGGATGTCCAACTCGCGAAGTGCGAACCGCGTGTTCCGTGTCACCTGGACTTCCAAGTCGGGTGCAGCAAGTGCGGGATCAAGAAAATCCGCTAGACCATCCAGCGCATCGCTAATCATGCTGGGAAGGTATGGTGCACGGCGGGCCGCCAGGAAATAGTAAAGTCCCATTGCCGTGTTGTCGTCCCCGAGCTCGAGGTCCTTGATGTCACGCAGCAATGCCGGTGCTGCGGTTCGCTCCCACCGATGGAATAGTGCGTGTTGGTACTGGCTCGCGACGAGTTGGAAAATGGCCGAGGAACTTTCCTTGGATGGCCTACCACCCCGGTGACTGGTCTCGTCATGGCGCAGCTGGGCTGCCGCCCATTCGCAAGGGTCAAGCCCGGAATCGCGCGGCGAGGTGCGATGGCCCGCAAGGAGATAGGAGACCAAGGAGAACAAGTCCCGGAAGCTCCATCGCTTGCCGCTCGAGACTTCGAACCATCGCAGGATTTGTAGCAGCGATTGCTGCTCGCGATCGCGAGAAAGTCGCTCCCGGCTGCCACAGAATGGACAAGCCGGACCCGCGGCGCAGCTGCCGGTATCGGCCCAGCGGCTTTCCTCAAGCGCTCGGCGCAACAGTGACAGCGCCGGCGCCTCGCCGCCCGAGGACGGCGGAAGAAGAAGTGATTCGGCATCCATCGGCCACGCGGCAACCGCCGGGAAAGCTTGCAACGGCCAGCATGAAGGCGCGTCGGGAGATAGGCTGACGCCGCGCGTGACTGCCTCAAGGAGATCCGTCACCTCGCCGAGACCGCTGTCTATGGATTCAATGAGGGCATCGTCCAAGACGCCTCTATTGACGCAGCAGAGGTAAACTTCCGTCGGAGGCGCCCGGAGCATGTCCCCGAGTTCATCGAGCAGGAGCTGCGCTGCGGTGCGGCTCGTCCCGCCGACGACCGCAGAAGCATCCTGGACAATGCAAATTGAAAGCTCGCGGGACGGTATGGCGGCCATTCCCGCGTCCACGCGCACAAGGCGGGGAGCCAATCCGCCAGGGGCGTCGAGGAAGGACACTTTCAGGGACTGGATCAACTTGCCGCTTGCCTGGAGCGACCGGTCCAGCCAACCAACGGTTGACTCGATTGCCTCGGTCTTGCCGTTTCCGGGCCCGCCAACCAGCATCAGGATCCTCGGAGCGGTTGCTGGGTTGTCCGCGATCAGGGTTGCCCAATCCTCGAGCTTTCGCAAGAGATTCGTATGGAACACATCCTCGCCGCCAGGCCGTCCACTTCCTTCGTCGAACAATCGTCGGACGCCTCCCGATCGGTTCCCAGACCAATTGACCAACTGCGCCGGATATGTCGCCTTTGATTGTTGATCCAAGATGGAACCTCACGCAGTTGCGATGGCGGGCTGGGCGATGGGTGGAGCGCTTTTCCGCTGCGCTACCGCGACTTCGTCCAGGAGCCGAGCGAGCGCATTGCCGATGGCGCGGGCCAGCAGGGGAGGAACCGCATTCCCTACCTGGGTATAGCGCGGGCATTCCTTTGTTCTCCGCTCCCCGCCCGTCGTGTACTTGCCTTTGAACAGGAACCAATCAGGGAAAGACTGCAACCTCGCATATTCGCGTACAGTCAGGATGCGTGCTTCCTTGTAGTGAAGGATGTCGTCAGGAAGGGTTGTAACCGTTGGCGCAGGGTCGCCCTCGGCCAAGGGGTAGATGCGATGCTTCTTCAGGCCGTAGGTCCGGCGGCTCTCGTCATCCATTCGGACACCCTTGCGGCATTCCGACAATATTCGGGCAAACCGCTCCCGCACCTCGTCCTTGTGCCTTGCGAGCCTCATGCTGTCCATCGAGCCAACGTGCCCATGGTTCATGAGCTGCTGGTAATGTGTCTTGGGGCCGTCATAGCTGGGCTCCAGGAAACGCTTCGGGGATTCCGGGTCCAAGCACTCGACCAGTGGACGGTCGCCGATCTCGAGATCCGAGATCGCATCGGCGGCCGTCACGAAGCGCGGCAGGGACAAGGTCTCGAGTTGTTCGACCCGCGCCTCCTCGAGCAGCTGGAAGGCCCTGAGTATTCCCCCGTCCAGCAACCGGCAAAGCTCCTTGCGAACACCGATCGCGATTAGCCGCGAACGCTTCTGCGGAACACCAAACGCCGACGAATCGACCAGCATGGCGTCGACGTGGTAGCCGGCCGTGGACAAGCTTTCCACGAGCTTGTCGTAGAAGGAGACCTTGCGGGAACTTGGGTTGGGCGGCAAGAGGTCGACAACATTTCGTCGCGCGTGGGCGACCCGCATCCCAGGGACGTTCTCGATAATGAGCGCGCTGGGCTGCAGCGCCTCGACCATCTCGACGTATTTCTTGAAGAGGAGGTTGCGTGGATCGTCCTCGTTCCGGCGGCCGGCGAAGCTGAAGCCCTGGCAAGGCGGCCCACCAGCGAGAACGTCGATCTTTCCGCGCAGCGAAGCCAGTTCGAAGGGATGGCTCTTGAGTAACTCCTCGATATCCCATGCCTTCTTCTCGAGCCAGTTCGGCCAGTCGAAGTTGCCCCTGGCATTTCGGCGTTCGATCAAGTTTGCGGCAAAGGTGCGAAATGCCATCTCGTCCCGCTCGATGGCGAACATTCCTCGCATGCCAGCGAGCGTCAGTCCGAGCGACAGTCCTCCACATCCAGAAAACAAATCAGCGAAACGATACTTTTTCATTCTTGCAACCCAATCTTTAGTAATCGTTCGAGTCAATAGCCAGCCGTGAACAGAATGACGCAATACACTTGAACATGCTCAGTAAAGGCACATCCTTACGCGAAACGGTTTACGCAATTGATATGGATAGCTTATTTTCATAGTAGAAAGCCGTTTTTTGCCCCGAGGTATCTGGCGGTGATGATGGAACAAATAGAGAACATACTCTATTTCTGCTGATTCTCAATATAGTTTCCCGGTAGCCGTCGCGGTCGTCACCGAACCTGTAACAGCAATCCTAGGTGTTATCCCCAACCGCGCGATCCAAAGTGAAGGTC
Source organism: Hyphomicrobiales bacterium (assembly GCA_900466875.1). Classification (GTDB taxonomy): domain Bacteria; phylum Pseudomonadota; class Alphaproteobacteria; order Rhizobiales; family Rhizobiaceae; genus Neorhizobium. The sequence continues at coordinate 96,771 of UBNQ01000026.1, forward strand.
ATTGTCTCGCTCATCTTTCCAAGGGTTCCGTCCTTGCGGAAGCGCTTGCCTGAGATGACAAAAGTGACCTGCCTTTCGCTGGAGTAAAGGGAAATGGATTCCGCTGAAATGCGCACGAACGCGCCATTTCGCTGCGAGGCGACGATGTCGCCAGGCTTGACGCCAAGAACGGCTCGAGCCAACTGCGATCGCTCGGCCTCGATTTGTTGCTCCCAGTGCTCTAGGTCAGTTTCAATGTGCGCAAACGCTTCGCGCGCAGCCTGGAATGGTCGATCGGCTCCGAACCAAATCCGATCAGCCATGGCCAGGACATCGTTTGGGACTGACCTGTCCATGGCATAGGCCGCATTCGTGATCATCTCGAAGATCCGTTCAGCTTCGTCCAACGCCTTCAGGCGGGACTGGTACGGCTTGACCCTTGCTTCGGAAATGGCAGGTGGCAGGACTGTGTCGTCCTCTCCATCGAGATAATCGATGGGCATGACGTCACGCAACTTGATCCTGTTCGTTGTGTGCCGCTCTGGTGGATTGTCCTCGCGCCAGGATCGCCGATACCATTCGATCCAGGCGGCGTCAGGCGATACGCATAGGTGGCTATCTAGGGTGAAGTCTGATTCCGGCTGGTAGAGATTGTTGTCCGACCATGCATGGTCGGCGGCCGACAGTGGCTGCACCACGTGGCTGAGGTCTTGCTCGCGGACGATCCTTGCGAGGGTGGCAATTCTTTTTTGGAGTTCCGTCGTCCACCGCACGAATACGATCGGGCCTGTCGCGGAGAGGGAATGGCGCTTGCCTTCGGTCTCGAAGGCCAGGAGCTGCGGACGGGCAAGTGGCATCAATCGGTCGACGAGCTTCCCGATGCTTGCCCTGACTGACGTCCCCCACTTCACGGCGACCCTGCCGTTCTCTGCCCACTTCCGTGCTTGGCCCTGGATCAACAGCAGCACCTGCGCCGCGACATCCTGGTCGAGGCTCGAAATATGCTTCAGGCGCGACGTATCGACCTTGTGCTCGATGCCACGTCTGCGAAGTTCGTCGAGTGCCGCATTCAAGAATTTCGATTGGAGCTCAGTGAAATGCCCGGCGGCGTGGGCTTGTAGCGCGCTCTTCCGCTTCGCTTCCAGTTCCTCTCGAAATGCTTTCAACGCGGGGCGTCGCGGCGCTTGGCCCGCCACCACGCGCGCCCAATATCCCCGGGCAGCTTGGGAACCTGCAGTTTCTTGCAAAGCTTTCCGACTGCGACGTCTGAGATGCCGAGCTCGTTGGCGATCTCGCTGGTCGGGCGCTCCCATACCAATGCGAAAAGCTCTTCTCTCGACAGGTCGCGCCTTGCCATCCGAGGACCCCCAAGCAGCTATCAGGCTGCAGCGTTTGCCTTGCCACAGATGGCAGCACACCGTTCGAGCAACTCGTCGAACGTCTCGGCGTCATCGAAAAGAAGACCGTCCCCTACCATCCTGGAGTAGTCTTCCTCGAGGGCTTTCCGTCCCTCGCCGACAGGCGTCAGCACCAGATTGCCGTTTACCGCCGCCTCGTAGTCAATTGGCGATCGATCGGCGGCTTTCTCGGCGAAGAACATCGACTTGTGCGTTGCGACGGCGCTTGCTAGCCCGCCGTCGGAAATCGCGCTGTCCGCCAGGCCAATGTCGTCAAGGCGCACGATGTCGTGCCAATGGCGCGAAAAGCGATCGCCCCGGAGCCGCTCCTGCAGGCAGAAGACATGGATCGCAGTTGCCTTTTCCCAGAACGTCCGCTCGGCGTGCATTACCTTCGGGTTGGCCGTCGGAAAGTCGACTCCATCAACTGTGCCGGCGGCATCGCACTTGATGTCTCGAACGCTGGCCGGCTCGCCCGTCGACCGGGCTCCAAACTCCAGCATGACGCTGGGTGCGACATAGCCAGATCCCGAACCGATGGCCTGGTAGTCGATGTAGAGCCTGTCGGCCTCGATACGGATCCCCGCGGAAAGTGACTGCTTCTGGAGTTCATCGGCGATGATAGGCGCAACCGTGTCAGCTACCCATATCGGTAGTCGCCGGCGCACCTCGCTCGACCAGCGCTTCTCCTCGCTCCGGGTTTTCGGGAGCGCTTCTTCGTCGTCCCGGACAAGATCGGGGACAAGCGCGCGGATGTCGTATGTGAGGTCGACGTCTTCCGAGAATCGTCGAATGGCGCTGTAGGCCTTCGAAAGCGAAGTCCCGCCCTTGAAGACAAGACTCTCGCCGAGCGCCGTGGTGTAGAGTGTGCGAAGTGCCCAGACGACCCAGACGTCCTTTTCGAGCAAGTGGACCGGACGCTTCGATCGATCTGACGCAATGGCGAGAACCTCTCGCTTGTCCTCGGCCGAGAGCTGGAGGAATTGATCAGCCATGCGCCGCCTTTCCGACGCTTCGTGCGAGCCAGGTCGGAAACTGCGATGCTGCAGCGACAAGCTCGTTGAACGCCTCGGGGGGTAGTTTCCGCCTGATGTTCAAGAGGGCCTCGTCCGCTCGCTCCGGCCCCAGCCAGGCAAGCGCGCGTACAGCGACGCCGGCCGGCCGGCTGGCGAGGGACAACTGCCAGCGAGGGACATGCTTGAGCTCGACCTTTTGGCTCCCGACATTCATTGTCCGGCTGCGCCCAGAGGTTAGGTAAATGGAGCGAACCGGAACCTGCGTCGTCAGCCCAAGGGCATTGGCGGCCGCCGCTCCATTCGAAACGATGACCTCGCCACGTTGATGTGCGACTGCCTCGACCGCTTGCTCGACAGTCGGCGGCCTGGTCCCGAACCGGCTTTTGATGGCCTTCATGTAGATACCACGCCCAGCCCTGATCAGTTCTCCACGCTCATTCAGGCGCGACAAAGCCTGGTCCACGGCGGCCCGGCTTCCGAGATGCAAGAGGCTTTTTGCGGACAGGGCCGTGCCCTCCGGCAATTGCTCGGCATAAGCAAGAATTTGAGATGTCAATCGTTGCATGATATTTCTCCTGTCAGAAATATATGTCAGTTTCTGACACTCTGCAAGTGAACCGATCAATGCATTTTTCTGGGCAGTCCTCCCAGCCCTAATCCAGGATTCGTGTCGCGAAGCAGCTTTGTCCCGTGATAGGAACCGGCCACAATGCCATCGGATCATGTCGGGCGCATGCTCGCTCGTTTACGCTTGCCTGCTCGGAGGAGCCCGTGAGCCTGAAAACATCCAAGAGGGCACGCGGCTCGAGGTGAGCCATGCGCCTTGTTTCTCCACTTTCCGAAGTCCGGTTGGGCCGGTGTGATCGCGTCGTCCCGATGAAGTCGACAATCCGTGCGACGTCGTCGCAAGCCAACATATCGATCAAGCCTGCGCGCAAACGCCCAATCCCTCGGCCTCCACCCGCCTGTGAAAAACGGAGCGCAGGGAACGGGGGCAGTCGATCCCGCTTCCCCTTCGGGCCGCCATGCTGAAGCTCCTGCGGCTGCCCTTCTTCCGTTACTTGCGCGGCGAGAATTCCCGAAATCCCGGCCGTAAGCCGGCGCGATGCTGATTTCTCCGATGCTCTTCACTTTACCGGATGGCCGTTCGAAACCGCGATATGGATCATTCGTCCCGCACTGGGTCAATTCCGCTCCTGGGGAGTTGAAAGCCTGCCGACCGTTGTCGGTATGTCTATGTCGCTAACGATGGCCAGCCGCTCATCGAGCGGTCTCGCTCCATGCCGACGGCAGGGTGCCGGCTCTTCGACCGTCTCCGCCGAGTCCGGTGACGATCGCTCCGACATCGGGCGCTCACGCACCCGATCATGAGGCCCGTATTGGTCCGTGTCTGCTTGTTCTGGCCCATGACATCGCCGCCCGCCCGGATCAAGGGCATGCGCGGCGGAGCCGCTTGTCGCGCGGGGAAAAACGGCCTGCGGCTGAACCTTCCGTTTGTTGCTCCGCCACGACCCTTTGACCCGCACGACCGTCGCCGAGGTGTAGGCTTTGCCCTCCGCCCGGGAAAGACCGGGGAGGCTTCGCCTGAGGGGGCTTGCCCTTCGCGGTGGCAACGGGAACCCTGGGAGAAAGACAATGAGCACCTATGCCCAGACCGCGCGATTCGACACCGGCCGCGCGCTGCCCGAGACCGAAGTGCGTCGCATCGCTACCCCGGTATTCGGCGTCCGTCACTTGCCGCGGCGCATGTTGATCTGGCGATCGATCTCGGCTTCTACCTGTGTCGCGCCGTCGTAGAGAGCGTCGCGGAACGAGGCAGTGTAAGTCATGAACGAGTGGTACTTCTCCAACGCTAAATGCGGGTTCCCGGTCGAACGGAGCCGTTTCACTTGCCTCTCCCAGCCCGGGACCGGATCCCGCTTGAAGCGCAGCGGATAGTTCTTCGCGAGCCAATCTGTTAGCTCGAAGTTCGTCTTCCCCTGATACCCGGTCCTCGCTGCGAACTCCGTCCCCTCGGTCGTGAACGCGATTTCCCAAGTCTGGCCGTCGATGGTCACCTCATCGCGCGATCGTCGTTGGCCTATGCCGTCGGCTATGATGTCAAGGCAAGTGCTGGCTTCGTTGATTGCCTGCTCCATGTGGTCGGCGAGGCCGCCGATCGTCGTCGCCTTGTCGTGGCGACATGCCACGTCCAAAAGCTCGCACGCGTTGCGGAAATCCTCCGGTCGCGCCTCGAAATGCTTGGCACCCTGGGGGAAGAACTTCATTGCTCGATCGGATAGCACGGTGTTCGAGCTGTAGCTGAACCAGGAGATTTTGAAGCTTGCTAGAAAGCGGCAGGCCGTCGAGAAATAGAAGCGCGAGAGGTCTGGAAGGATCGATTCATACTGCAACCCGAGATGATAGAGATCGTTGCGGAAGCTGTGCATGATGGTGATCGTCCTGGACTGTTCTCCACTGACTTGGCCTTCGATCCGGGCATATCTCAGTTTACCTTCGAATGAGCGGCCCAGCGCCTCTTCTAGTTCCTTCCGGTATTGGAATTTTTCGTCTAGGTGTCGATAAGCCTTCAAGCGACTCTGCTGGTCCCTTGCGATCTGGTGGAGCACTAACTCGACCGCGTTGTCCGTCAGCATGAGGCCGAAGCGTGCGTCGTGGACGCCGCCCTTTTCGATGTGCTCGAGCGCGAGATCCATCTGGTCCAGGACGCTTGCAAGGAACTTCAGCATCAGGTTCTCTCCACCATCATCCCAAGTCGATATCGTCGGCGGCCTTGCAGGCACGATCGTCGACGAACTGGCTCAACGAGCGCTCGTGGTGGTCTCGACCTGAGCGGCCATGTCGAGGTCCTCCTGCATCCAATCACCGACCCTGAAGCCCTTCACGTCGGAGAACTGCCACTCGGAATAAACCTTCATGAGATCCTTGGTGACAACGAAACTTGGCAACTCTTGTGGAGTCATAACGCCCGGCCACGCCAAGGTCAAAAGTCGACCGACCAGACCTGGACCCCATCGCGCTCAAATTGAGGCCGGCGCTCGTTGCCGGGAAAGAGCGGCGACATGAAGAAGATGTATCTATGGAGCTCGGGCCGTGCGCTTAACTTGGCAAGGTCCGCAGCAAGCTTGCGGTTATTTCGCGGGTGCACGGCAGCGAATGTTTCAGCTCCAAGGTATCCAGGCACTTCGCTCATGATATCGAGCGCGAGCGATGCGTGAGCGCCAGGCGCGAGCCGCAAGCCACCCGCCTCGGGATGCAGGGCAAGCAGCTGGCGGGCCGCGGTGATCGCGACCGCGAAGGTCCAGGTCTGGTTGATCTGCTCAACGAGGTTGAGTTGCCGGTCTTCGAGCGGATGAAATCCGACGGGCTCGAATTTCATTCGCCTCAGCAGCTGGAGGGGGTCGCCAGCCTGGCGAGACATCCACGATTGCGCACGGGCCGCGGAAGCCCTCACAGTTTCGATGAGCGCATCAGCCTCGGCGGGCGTGCGAATGACCAGGTTCTCAGGCATGACACCCATGGTATCTTCCAGGCAATCATATCGGGCTATGCGGGGTGGAAGGGTTCATGTCAACCGGAGGAAGCACGACGTACATTGCCGGCAGGCTAACGGGGGACGACTGGAGGATGGCGAGGAGCAATCTCGCCATTGGGGGTGACCGGCAGCCATGGGCGTCGGCCTACGAGGACTTCTTTCGTCAGCGGCTCAAGCTTCGATACCTCGATCCAATCAAGAAGCTTGAAGACAAGGCTGGCTGGGAGGGAGAAGGCTTCACGATCGTCTCGATCCAATGCGCCCTCATCGAGTTCCTCTCCGCCACGAGGCGGGGAGAGAAGTACCGGTTCCTGAAGAATGGCCAGAAGCTCGGGCCATATGAATACAGCAGCAGCAGCGCCCTGTTCCAGGACTTCCTGTCAACCATTCCTCCGTTTTCTAGCCACTTCAATGCCGCCTCGGCAAGGGAGTTCTACCAGTCTGTCCGATGCGCTCTCCTGCATGAAGCGCGCACCAGCAATGGCTGGCGTCTTTGGGTGTCGGGCAGGCAGCCGATCGATCCTGTCGCGAGGATCGTCTACCGTCAGGCATTACAGGACGCGATTTGCACGTACCTGGAGGAGTATGGTGTCGAGCTGCTATCAGACACTGCCCTGCAAGCTGCATTCATTCGAAAGTTCGACGATCTGGCGGGATAGCTCGGTCCTCGATTATGGCAACCAATGGCCGGATTCGGCGGGAAGGGGAGGTCGTGCATCTGTTGGCACAACAGCTCTTCGACCTGTCAGGCGATATTGTCGGTCTTTCCGATCGCGACGGCAGTTCAAGCTTCCGACGGCAGGGAGAGGAGTTTGCCCATTGCGGCGGGCCGGATCCGCGGGACAAGCAAAAGACGATTGGATCCCCTCGCGACGTGTTCGCGCCCGATCTTCATATCGACACGCCGAAGGTGAAGGCGCGAATTTTCCACTAAGGCCTTGCGCCAGGCCCCGTCTGGCATGCTATCCCGTTCGAAACATTTAGAAACCTTGTTTTTCGGATTACCCCATGCTTTGCGATCTCGCCCGTTCGTTTCCGCCGAAGGTCGCCGAGCTGCTCGAACGCGACCGGGGCCTCAAGCGAAACTTCCGCGAAGAGAGCGTGACCGACCTCCTGATGGCGAGCCTGATCGGGCTCGAGCCATTTGGCATACGCGTCGATTTTCCCGACGAACCGACGACCGGCGGTGACATGGACTGGATATTTGCCGCCCCGCATGACATTGGCGGCGGTCGATACTTGCGCGTCGTCCTGCAGGCGAAGCGGGCCCAGTATTCAAAGTCGAGGGGCGGATACTGGTACTATCATCACCTAGACCACGACATGGGGAACCAGGCCAGGACACTGGTGAGCTTCGCCGGCAGCAATCCTGGCGGCATGTCCACGCTTCCTCTCTACATCTTCTACCATCCAACCTCGGCGCTATCGGCGAAGTCGAGTGCAAAGCCTGCGGTCGAAGGCATCAACCTCGTGTTCGCCCACCAGGTCGCCCCCGTTGTCGCCGGCGGTTGCAGGCGAGACAGGAAGACGGTGGAAACCTGGCGTAAGTCGTTCATGCCGCTTTCCGACATCCTATGCTGGCCCTTCCTGCCTCTTCCCAGGACAACGGGCCCTGCACCGCCGGGAACGATCACGTTGCAGGTCAATGGTGGGTCGCGAAGTCTTCCCTTCGCGCTGGGTTTCCACCCTGATGTCGTAGCGGCTCGCCTCGGCCAGCGCCTCGATGATACGAGGACGAAGGGACCGGTCACCGATATCCCCGCCCCTCCGATAAGGGCAATCGACGGCATTCCTGGCGAAATTAAACGCGCGATCGATGGAGACGTGACGCTCGCCGACCGAAAGGAGCTATCCCGGCCGAGGGTGATTTTCTCGACGACAGTTACCAGGGATCATCCATCGATCGCCCGCGCGGTCCGCCGACGCGGGAACTGAAAGCTGCCGGCGCGCGGGCGGCCGCAGGCGATCCTGGGATGCGAAGGTTGGGTCGAAGCAAGGCCAAGGTTGAGTTCGTGTCATTGGCAAGCGGATGAGGTCATCATTTTGGAAGCCAATGAAACTCCTCGATCGAAGCCCGCTCCGTCTTCTTGTCATAGAGGCAAATTGCATTCTGCGGCCCGGCCCTGCTTGCGCTGGCCGTCCGCCTCAGCGGGATTGCGATCTTGCCGACCGAGTCGTCTAAGCGGCGTGGTTAACCATGTAGTCAATCGTGCCGAACGCCTCGACGATGGCATCGAACAACAACCTTCAATGACGGGGTGTCGAAAGGATTGCTCGATATCCACGGCTTCGCTTCTGTCGGAGAAGATCGAGGAAGGCTGCGACGGCATCTCGCTCCCTGGCAAAATGCTGAACCTTCATCTGGCCCTGCGCTCCGATCCGGCCCCAACGACGTGTCAGGCAGACCTCACCGAACAGATTGGGCTCGATCGTCATGGCATAGAAGCGAGCCATGTTGCGGGCTGCGTCCGTACGTTCGACATAGAGCTGATAGGGCTGAATGAGCATGCCAGCATAATCGCTCGGGCGCCAATTCTCGTCCAACGAGAGATATGAATCGATTTCGTCTGATCGATTCATTTTCGTGAAGTTCCGTTGAAAGATACGGGCGGTCCGCCTGCGGCGTTCAGCTCCATCCGCCGTGGCGAACGAAGCCCAGAGGTCTTCGCCCCTTCGGGTCACGATCTTCCCGCGAACACCGCGAGCCATCAGCGTAAACGAACGCCGATCAATATCCGAGGAAGCCGAGGATGTCGCCGCCATAGAACTCTCCGTCGTCGTCGGGAAGGCCAATGAGGTCCCCACTGTCCTTGTCGATCAGCGCGCCATCGGCTTCGCGTACCGCCGCCGTGATGCCGTGCTTGCGGCATTCATCGATCGCCTCGGCCACGGTCACCTGTGCTTCGCATGCTTCCCAATATCTCACCGATGGGTCCCCGATCTATCGCGCGGCCGGTTCATGCGTGCCGGAAGAGCTCTTGTGAAACCGGTTCTCTCCGACACAGGCCTTCATGTCCTCGCGGCGGAACCAGACGGCGCGCCCGCATCGAAGAGGTGCGTTGCCCGAGGTGAAGACGATCTGTTCGTCGGCGCGCATGCGCAGAACCTCGTGCGGAAGGATCAACGGTCGACGGTTGAGTTGCTTCGACCGCGATCTCGACGATCCCTTCATTCCGGACGAACGATTGGTTTGGTCGACCTCGACCGTGGTGTCGCCACATCGCTTCGAGATGTAGTCGGCCGTATCGGGATCGTTGATCGCCGCGAACGAAATCCACGACGCGGATTCGAACCATTTGCTCGTCGCATCACGCCCGCCATAAGCCTCGCGCATCTGGCCGAGCGACTGGAAGATCATCGTCAGCGTGATGCCGTATTTGCGGCCTGCATCGCGCGCGGTTTCGAGGATGCGCAGATAGCCGAGACGAGCCACCTCGTCGAGGAGGAAAAGGGTTCGATCCTTTACATTGCCGTTGCGGTTATAGATCGCGTTCAGCAGCGAGCCGATGACGACGCGCGCCAAGCCCGGATGCGCTTCCAGCACTTTCAGATCGAGCGCGATGAAGATATCGGTCTCGCCGTTTGCGAGATCGTCGGTTGCGAAACTGTCGCCGGACACCAGGGCGGCATAGTTCGGGTAGGACAGCCAGTGTGTTTCCTTGACGGCATTGGCATAGACACCGGAAAACGTCTCCGGCGTCATGTTGACGAAGACGGCAACATTTTCCTTCACAAAATCCGAACCCGACTGTTCGTAGATCTTCGTCAGGCGTGCCCGAAGCTGCGGCTCGGGCTCGGATAGATTGGCGCGAACCCGGCGCAAAGTTTGTTCTTTTTCGTCGGTGTGTCCTGACAGGCAGACATCGGCGATCAAAGCCGTCAGAAGCTGCATGGCCGAGGCCCTGAAGAAGTCGTCGCGGGCAGATGCCGTACGCGCATTGTCGGTCATGATCCAAGTCGCAACGGCGACGATATCCTCTTCCTTGGTATTGCCATGACGACCGATCCAGTCGAGCGCATTGAAGCCGACACCAGACGCGGTTGGATCGAGCACGATCACCTTGCGGCCGGCCTGACGCCGATGTTCGGAAACCATCGGCGCGACCTCGCTCGACGGATCCAGCACAACGAGACCGCCACCCCATTTGAGCGCGGTCGGTATCGTCACCGAGGTCGTCTTGAAGCCACCGGAGCCGGCAAAGACGATCCCGTGCGACGAGCCGAAGGAGCCGTCGAAGCAGAGCAGCGGCGACTTGCCGCCGGCGCCCCAGCTTTGCGGTTCATTGGAGCGGAACGGCATAGTGGCAACGCTGTCGCGATCGACGCGATAACGTTCACCGATGACGATACCGCCGGCTTCTGAAAACAGTTTTGCGGCTTCGGGCAGTTTCATCCAGTCGGCCTCGCCGTGGACAGCGCGTTTGCCGCCAATGCGGCGCGGTCCGGGCGCCGCGAACGCAGCATTGCCTTTCAGCGCGACACGCAAGCCGAAGATACCGCTGAAGATTGCTGCGGCAGCACCCACCATCGTCGCCGGGTCGGAATAGGCGAGAACGGATTGCCCCGCCGGCACGTTTCCGGCGATACCGGCAAGCCGGACAATCTCGCGCATTATGGCGATGACGACGGTCACGGCGTTTCCGGCAAGCACGCTTCCGCCTGCCGTCTTGATGTTCGCGGAGCCGTTGACGACGAGCAGCGCGATGACGCCGATCGCGGCGGCGCCGACATAGGGCAGGGCGAGCCCCGCGCGGCCCAGTGTCAGCTTCGTCGGCGCCGATGTTCCGAGTGCCGCCAGCCGAAGTTCCATGCCTGACGTCAGGATCATGGCTGCGACCATGATTGCCGCGGGCAGGATTGCCAGAAGCAGCCTATTCGCCGTCATTGCCGAAGGCCTCCGCACCAATCGCCGCAAGTCGCGCCTTCTCCGTCTCGTCGCCCTTGATCCGCTTGGCTGCATCGATCAGCAGGCCGAGCAGCAAGGAACGCTTCTCGTAGCGCAGCCCGGCCTTGACGATCAGGCCGCCGAGCTCGATTTTTTCACGCGTGTCCTTCTTGCGCGCATCTGATGTCATCGCTTTAGCCATGCGCTCAAACCTCACCAACCCCGCCCGCATCCGCGCCAGTCGACTGCGTCGCGGAATCCCCGCTTGCGGTCCGGCCATCTCCGGCGTCCTTCTTGCCCGCCGCACTCCCTTTGCCTCCGCGAAACCGTTTGGCGACGTCCTCGAAGGCAGCCTGAAGCTCTGCCTCGTCAATCTCGATTTCCCCGAGACCGGCCTTCAGTGCGATGCGGCCGATGCGTTCGGCCTCACGGGTCTCGGCCTGCTTCAGCTGGTCCTGCAATCTTGCGATCTCTTCCCTGATCCGCGACGACGGTTTCTTCATTCCGGCTGCTCCTTTTTAAGTCTGGGCGTTGCACTTGCGACGCCCAGACTCTCCCGGATGTGCCTGAATTGAAATCTGCAGATCTGCAGATCGCCAAGGGCGATGCTTTTGTGAATGATCCCGCCGTTCCGAAGGAGCGGTTCCAAGGGCGCAATTATACGTCGCGATGCGACGCGTTGCTTCGTGGCCCGGCGAGACCGGGCTCTACCGCCACTCCCGACGAACTTGGTTCTAACCGGGAGTGCTCTTCGCCGTGGCCATCGCCCATTTCTCAGCCAGCATCGTCAGCCGCGGCTCGGGCCGCAGCGTGGTGCTGTCTGCGGCCTACCGGCACTGCGCGAAGATGGAATACGAGCGTGAGGCCCGCACCATTGACAACACGCGCAAGCAAGGCTTGCTGCACGAAGAATTCGTGATCCCTTCGGATGCACCCGAATGGGTGCGCAGCCTCATTGCCGATCGCTCTGTTTCGGGCGCTGTCGAGGCCTTCTGGAACAAGCTCGAAGCTTTCGAGAAGCGTGCCGATGCGCAGCTTGCCCGCGACCTCACCATCGCACTGCCGCTGGAACTGTCGGCCGAGCAGAACATCGCCCTGGTCCGGGATTTTGTCGAGAAACACATCCTGGCGAAGGGCATGGTCGCCGATTGGGTGTACCACGACAATCCCGGCAATCCGCATATCCATCTGATGACCACGTTGCGGCCGCTCTCCGACGACGGCTTCGGGTCGAAGAAGGTTGCCGTCATGGGCGAGGATGGCCAGCCGGTGCGGACGAAAACGGGGAAAATCCTCTACGAAATTTGGGCCGGCTCGACTGATGACTTTAACGTGCTGCGGGATGGATGGTTTGAACGCCTCAACCACCATCTGGCTCTTGGCGGCATCGATCTTCGCATTGATGGGAGCTCTTACGAAAAGCAGGGCATCGATCTCGAGCCCACCATTCATCTTGGTGTCGGGACCAAGGCGATCGAGCGCAAGGCGGAGCAACAAGGTGTTCGCCCGGAACTGGAACGGATCGAGCTGAATGAGCAGCGACGCTCGGAAAATGCCCGCCGGATCCTGCGCGATCCCGCCATCGTGCTCGACCTAATCACGCGCGAAAAGAGCGTCTTCGACGAACGAGACGTTGCGAAAGTGCTGCATCGCTATATTGACGATCCCACACTCTTCCAAGAGTTGATGCTGAAAATCATCCTGCACCCCGAAGTGCTGCGGCTGCAGCGCGACACGATCGATTTTGCCACGGGCGAGAAGCTGCCGGCGCGTTATTCGACGCGGTCGATGATCCGGCTGGAAGCGACGATGGCCCGGCAGGCAACATGGCTGTCGAACCGGGAGGGACGTGGCGTTTCCCACTCCGCTCTTGATGCCACGTTCCGACGGCATGAACGGCTGTCCGACGAGCAGAAAGCGGCGATAGAGCGCGTAGCCGGACCTGCCCGTATTGCCGCGGTCGTCGGACGCGCCGGGGCCGGCAAGACCACGATGATGAAGGCCGCCCGTGAGGCGTGGGAACTGGCCGGATATCGTGTCGTCGGTGGTGCACTCGCAGGCAAGGCGGCTGAGGGTCTCGAGAAGGAAGCGGGGATCCAGAGCCGGACGCTTGCATCGTGGGAGCTGCGCTGGAGCCGCGGCCGTGATGGTCTGGACGAGAAGACCATCTTCGTCATGGACGAGGCCGGCATGGTCGCCTCGAAACAGATGGCTGGGTTCGTCGAAGCCGTGGTCAGGGCGGGTGCAAAGATCGTGCTGGTCGGCGATCCAGAGCAGCTCCAGCCGATCGAGGCGGGCGCTGCTTTCCGCGCCATTGTCGATCGCATCGGTTATGCCGAACTCGAGACGATCTATCGTCAGCGCGAGGGCTGGATGCGCACGGCATCGCTCGATCTGGCGCGTGGCAACGTCGATAAGGCGCTCACCGCCTATGACGCCAACGTCAGGATCACGGGAACGCGCCTCAAGGCCGAAGCGGTCGAGCGCCTGATCGCCGACTGGAACCAGGACTACGATCAGACGAGAACGTCTCTGATCCTCGCCCATCTGCGCCGCGATGTGCGGATGCTCAATGTCATGGCCCGCGATAAGCTGGTCGAACGCGGCATTGTCGGAGACGGTCATCTGTTCCGGACCGCCGACGGCGAACGCCGTTTCGATGCCGGTGATCAGATCGTGTTCCTGAAGAACGAAGGGTCGCTCGGCGTCAAGAATGGCATGATAGGTCATGTCGTAGAAGCGGCAGCAAACCGCATCGTCGCAACGGTGGGCGAGGGCGATCATCGACGCCAGGTGATCGTCGAACAGCGGTTCTACAATAATCTCGATCACGGCTACGCGACGACGATTCACAAGTCTCAGGGAGCGACGGTCGATAGGGTCAAAGTGCTCGCTTCCCTGTCTTTGGACCGGCATCTGACCTATGTGGCCATGACCCGCCATCGTGAGGATCTGCAGCTCTACTACGGAACCAGATCCTTCTCCTTCAAAGGCGGTCTGGCCAAGGTTCTTTCCCAAAGGAACGCCAAGGAGACCACCCTCGATTACGAGCGCGGCCAGCTATATCGCGAGGCGCTGCGGTTCGCCGAGGCTCGTGGTCTGCACATCGTTCGGGTCGCTCGGACGCTGGTACGAGACCGGCTCGACTGGACGGTGCGCCAGAGGGCGAAGCTCATCGAGCTTGGCCAGCGCCTTGCTGCCTTGGCCGCGCGCGTCGGCATCACCCAGAAACCGAAGCCCCAAACGATGAAGGAGGCCGCCCCCATGGTCGCAGGCATCAAGACATTCGCTGGCTCTCTTGCCGACACGGTCGGTGACAAGCTTGGCGCCGATCCCGCCCTGCAACGGCAATGGGAAGAAGTCTCGGCACGTTTTGCTTATGTCTTTTCCGATCCCGAAACTGCTTTCCGCTCGATGAACATCGACGTGGTTCTGGCAGACAAGGAGATGGCGAAGCAGGTTCTTCAGAAACTCGAGGCGGAGCCGGCGTCTATCGGCGCGCTGAAGGGCAAGACCGGCATTCTCGCGACCAGGTCCGAGCGGGAGGCGCGTCGTGTCGCCGAGGTCAATGTTCCGGCTCTGAAACGCGATCTCGAGCAGTATCTGCGCATACGCGAAACGGTTGCGCAGAGGCTGCAAACGGACGAGCAGGCCCGACGCCAGCGGGTTTCGATCGACATTCCGGCGCTGTCGCCGGCGGCGCGCATGGTACTGGAGCGGGCGCGTGACGCCATCGACCGAAACGATCTGCCAGCCGCGATGGCCTATGCACTCAGCAATCGCGAGACCAAGCTCGAAATCGACGGGTTCAATCAGGCGGTTACCGAGCGGTTCGGGGAACGCACACTGTTGAGCAATGCTGCCCGTGAACCCTCCGGAAAACTGTATGATGAGCTCTCCAAGGGCATGAAGCCGGAACAGAAGGAAGAGCTCAAACGGGCCTGGCCAGTGATGCGGGCAGCGCAACAGCTCGCGGCCCACGAGCGCACTGTCCAATCACTGAAGCTAGCCGAGAAACAGCGGCTCACACAACGACAGACGCCGGTGATGAAGCAATGAGGCACAGGCGGGCTCTCCTGTTTCTGACAGGCGCCGCCGTCTTCGTGTCCGCACTGACGGCGGCCGCGATCACGGGTGGCTATCGGCTGAACCTGACCCCAAGCGAGCCGTTCGGCCTCTGGCGTATCGAACAGCTTCAGCGTCCGGTCGCTATCGGCGACCTTGTGTTTTTATGTCCGCCCTCGACAGCCGTCTTCGCAGAGGCACGAGTTCGCGGATATCTTCGGCGAGGTCTTTGTGCCGGTGGAGTTGCGCCGCTGATCAAGACTGTTGCGGCGCTCCCTGGGCAGCGTGTCGAAATCACCGATCACGTGCACATCGACGGTCGTTCGGTCCCCGCATCGTCGGTGAGCGGCACGGACGGCGAAGGCAGGACGCTCACGTCTGATTCCGGCGGTGTCGTGCCGCCGCATCATCTGTTTCTCCACTCATCCTTTGCGAGTTCCTATGATAGTCGATATTTTGGCCCGGTTCCGGATAGTGGTCTTCTCGGCCTGGCGAGGCCGGTCTTCACCTTCGATCCGTGATCGCGGTGGCGACCATATGACTGATCGCTGGAAATGCATCTTTCCCGTCGTCGCTGCGATCCTCTGTGGAAGGATCGGCTGGAGCGGCGAGGTACTTCTCTTGCCCCTCACGATGATATTTCCTGTGCTATGGGCCATGACGCCGTCACGCTCGATAGCTGCAGTCGTGTCTGCAGGGTATTTTCTGGCGGCCTCCCGCGGTTTGCCGCAGGGCGTGGCCAACTTCTACGCTTCCGATCTCTGGCCTGGACTTCTGCTGTGGGTGACGGCTTCGGTGTCGTTTATTGCCGTCCATGCCGCACTCTGGATGAGGCCCTGTGACGAATTAGCGTCGGGTACCAGGGGTGCGGATTTGGCGAGAGCGATACGTTATCTGCTCGCAATGGGGCTTACCGCGCTGCCGCCGTTCGGCATCACCGGTTGGGCGCATCCCCTGACTGCTGCCGGCGTTCTATTCCCCGGTTGGGGATGGTGGGGAGTGGGCGCGACCGCGATCCTGTTGGTCCTCACGATCGGTCGAAGATGGCGGATCGCGGTCGCAGTCATTGGAGGACTTTACGTGTGGTCCCTGACAAACTGGACGCCCCCGAAACTACCACCCGGCTGGATTGCGGTCGATCTGAAACAAGGGAGAACGCTTGGGCGCGATGGCTCGCTGGCCTATCAACGTGATTTGATTGATACTGTGCGCAAGGCCGCCGAAGCGGGCCAGGATGTTCGTGTGGCAACGCTGCCCGAAAGTGCGCTCGGCTTCTGGACGCCGACCGTCGCGCGGGTCTGGCAGGAAGGTCTCCGTGGCTCGAGCCTCACTGTTGTCGCAGGTGCCGCCGTCATCGACCAGCGCGGCTATGACAATGTCATGGTGGCAATTTCCGCCGACTCAGCAACGATCCTTTATCGAGAGCGTATGCCCGTCCCGGGCTCGATGTGGCAACCATGGTTGCGAAGGACCGGACAGGGCGGCGGCGCGCGGGCCGACTTCTTCGGCAATCCGGTGGTCGAAGTTGATGGTATAAGGATCGCGCCGCTGATCTGCTACGAGCAGCTCATTGTCTGGCCGGTCCTGCAATCGACGCTGCATGCGCCAGAAGTCATCGTCGCCGTTGGCAACGGCTGGTGGACGGAAAACACCTCGATCGTTGCGATCCAGAAAGCCAGCATCTCGGCCTGGGCAAGCCTCTTCAGCCTGCCCGTTGTCATCGCATTCAACACATAGGGAGTACTTGAGGATGCTCGATGCCGTCCTTATCCAGCAATGCGCCGATCCCTCTTTGAAGCCTGCGATCGTCGAGCAGTTCATCGCGATGGCGGGATCGCAGGACCCGCTGGCTGTCACCGTGCGCTCCGGCAACCGGGTGGTGCTGGTGCCGAGGCCCACGACGCCAGAAGAGGCACTGGCTCTGATCCGCGATAATCTCAGCCGTAACACCGTTCGCGTGGGTATCACCCAATATCCGGCAGGAGTCGGCATCGTCGAGGCGGGTCGTTTGAAGCAGGATATGGTCGAGCCTTGCGAAAATATCCGCATGGGGACGGCGCTCTTTGCCAAGGTCTTTCGCATCGTTTCGAAATGGTATGGCAATCCCACGGCGAAGGAAGTCCTGCCACAGGTTATGGATGATGCGGTCATCGCCTGGCAGACCGGATACTTCGAAGGGGCGGCGGTGTTTCGGGCGGAGGATCCGGGACAGGAAAAAACCGCTCGGCCCGAAACCGTCGACCCCGAGAAATCCGAAGAGGATAGCGACCTCGTTGAAGCCGGTAACACGGTGAAACCCCCGAACGAAGCAGTAGCGTCCGATCCGAATAAGGCAAGCATCAGGATCGACCTTTCCGGAATCGGTTCAAGGCCGTGATTCCTGGCAGTCTGCAGATCTGCAAAGCGATTGTTTTTCCGATGCACTAGCGAAAGCAGTCTACAGCTTTTATAAGACGGGCAGGGCAGTACGCGCTGCCCGGGGGTGTGGAAACCCTTACTCGGCGGTTGGTGTCGGCCGATACGACATCAGAATCCTCTGGCCATTGGCCGGTGGGCCTGCGACGTATGTCCAGGTGCTCCGGTGCTAAAGGTCGCAGGACTGTCCGAGTACAGTTTCCAACCCCCGGCTTGGGATCAGAGATTAACGTTTGCGGGGGCGCACCGCGAACTATACTCCAAGGTTGGATCACCAATGGATTTGAAAGATTCAGCAGTGTCGGACACATGTGAATTGCGCCCGGTGATCGGGCTCACGCGCGGACTTCCAATCCCGGATATAGAGAGGTTGGCGGTCAACGCCATCCGGCTGCACAGGCAACTCGTCGAAAAGGCGGATCAACTGTTCCAGGCATTGCCCGAGGGTTACCAGACGGGGAAATCAGTCGGTGGCGAGCAGCATCTCGAATACATCGAAGCGATGATCGAGATGCATGCGCAGATGAGCGCGGTCAGCACTCTTATAAGCCTTCTCGGCTACATCCCGAAGGTGTCGGTCAACTGAGCATTGCGGCTAGATGAGGCCAGCACGGATGGCCAGTGCCACCAGGTGCGGCATCGTATGGATCTGGAAGCGCTTTCTCGCCTCTTCAAGTTTGCTTTTCACGGAATTGTATTTGACGCCTTCGAGATCGGCAGCTTCTTCCATCGTCTTGCCGACTGAGATCCAGTTGAGGTACGCGGCCTCCTTAGGGTCAAGCCAGGCCGGATGCTGTGCAGTCGGCGTTAGGGGCAACAGGGTCATGCGGGTGTGCAACTGCCCAACAGCCGCGGCGGCCGCGATAGGATCGATATCGCGCTCCAGATCAATAGAGGGCTTTTCGGAAGCCAGCGTGAACATGGAAGTCGATCCGTTGGCAGCTCTAATGGGAATGGTGACCCCGGAGCGGATCCCGAAATCCGCTGCCTGGTCGAAGAACGCTCGCTCCTTCTTCGACAGGCGTCGCCGATCATGCTCTCCACTCCACGTAAAGACCCGCTTCAGCGACTTTGCGCGGTTTACGATCGGGTCGATGGCCTCGAATTTTCGCTTGAAATAGATCGAGCGCCATTCGGCCGGGTAATTTGATGAGGCGATGGTATGACCCGGTCGGATGTGAAGATAGGCGTAGCCGGAGAAGCCCGCCTGTTGAGTGACATGCATGAGAGCATCATTTAGAACATTCTCGTCGCCCCGAAGCGCAGCAAGATCGATGAGCCTGTCCAGCCAATGTTGCATGTTTTACTCCGTAATCTCAGTTGGGACAGGTCGCCAGCATATCTCATCAAAGGTTATAGCTTATACGACACAATCCTAGACCGAATGAGCCTGAATCTTCCCTCCCGAACGGGGCTGCTGGTGATCAGCAGTGCACAAGCTGCGCAGGTCGCCAACTTACTGAAGTTGCAGGGTTTGCTGGGCCGCATCGAAAACCGACGAAAGAATTGGGACGGCGCGGCCTAGCCAATTAGCGGCCCTCTTACCGCGCGTTCTGAAGCGAAATGTGCTACTAGCGATCTCGAAAACGATGCGCGTTCTTCATTAGGCGCGCGAATGCGCCTTCACGATCGGTCGTCATCTCATACGACTGATGCATCAGGTGAAAGCCCATGTCCTGTACCACTGCTTGCTTCCAAGGCCTGGACAGGATTGCGTGCGTTAGATGACGGGTCATCTTAGACCGTTCCATCATCATTCCGGCGATCTCCCGAGCCCGGGGCAGCAACTCTTCACGTGGCAAGCACTCATTTGCCAACCCAAGTTCCACAGCGGTGCGCCCGTCGATGCACTGGCCAGTGTAGGCGTAGTAGGCCGCTCGCTTAACGCCTATAGTCCGCTGAAGGATTAGCGCCATTCCATCACCCGGAGGCGTACCGCCAAGGAAATGTGGATCAAAGAAGTCAGCGTCTTCTGCACAAAGCGTAATGTCGCAAAGCGTCGCGAGTTCGCAATGGGTGCCAGGACCGTTGATTATACCGATCGTCGGTATATCGATGTTGAATACCATGTTTTCTATCAGACGCCTTGAGTCGTGAAATAGTGCCAGTTGCTCTTCGCGATCCCATTCGCGAAATGGCTTCGTCCACACCTCGGGATTACCGATTTGCCAGCGATCCCCGGTCCCCGTCACGATAAGAACTTCGTTTTTGCGATCTCGCCCGATATCGATCCACGCTTCGCGCCAAGCATGATGAGCTTCCCAGCTATGAACCGCGGGTCCTCCCTCGTGATGAAACCGGCACTCAATAACGCCATTCTCTCTGGTTAGGGCGATAAACTTCTCGTACGACCATTTGTATTGTTCAAATGAACTGCAATGGCTGGCTTCTGGGAAGCTTTTCTGTTCCGACATATCTAGTGTCCTCTCTTTGATTAGATGAAGAATTCAAGGTAGATAAATTTGGAAATATGCCGCTGTTCGGACCTCACAAATCCAAGGTGTCCTGACACGTTTTGGAGAATTTATGGACGGATTCGCGTAGGCAGCTTTTGATCCTGAGCGGATTTAACCCGCCACAGATATTCTTCATCTCCGCCTGGCACATCTGGGCAGTATCCCAGAAAATTTGGCATGCTGGAGAAAGTTTTTCTCGATTTTGACGGGCGCACTGGGAGATGCTGTCAGGCGATAGCCGCCATGGTCGAACGCAAAGCGAACGTATCTCCGCGCCGCACGCCTCTTTGACGGCAGGTGACGGCGAATTTGCCATCGCTGCTTGCGAGCACATGCCCAACATACCGCTCAGTACGAACCGCATGAAAAGGCGATGCATTGAGTTGTATTCGGAACCGCCTAATCGCCATTTTAAACGCTTATGCATCACCATGTGCTCGATCTCTGTTGTTTCGTGACGGCGGCATGGCGTATTCATGAAGCTCCCTCAGCACAGCCATTACTTTGATGCACTTGGTTTGACTTGGTTGTCCGTCCATATTGGTGGCGCTCCAAACCGACTGGCGATCAAGCCAACCAGACCTGGTGAGCGCCCAAAGGTCTCGCACGCGGCGTGCTTGGGTGTGCCGCCGAACCAAGACTGGACGCGATGTGCCGAAGGCAGCGAGAGACTGGAGCCATTTCGATCCTGACCGTCGACTATGAGATTCGAAAACTCGTTCCCAAAGGTGGCTGCTAGCGTGTAAGCATCCCCGACCTGGGATACTCGCGGCGTGTTTGAAATCGAGTTGGCTCCGCGTGCCCAGACTGCCGCTGCAAGCTGATTGCCTGAGTGGTCAACCGCTTCCGCTTCAACAGCAATGCCGCCGAGCCCGATTGGCAGGCGTGGAGCCGCTATCGGAAGTGCAAATCCGGTCCCGAGGGTTAATGCCGCCGAAGCTCCCGCTGCGACCTTGTCCGTTGGCACGAGATCTGTGACGACAGCACGAACGGTCATGTCGGCGACCAGCCCGTAGGGCACCATCTCAAACCTATCGCTGAGTGATATACAGAGCGCGCGATCGAGGATGTTCGCAACCATCCTTCGATCATCTAGGGATCCTACCCGCAAGGCGGCATCATGGGTGAAGCTCGCAGGAATGATCGTAGCTGTCTTCAATCGTGACAGAGCTACGCGGTCAACATATGTGCGCCGCTTCGATAGGGTGCCTTTCTCAGGACTGAGACGACTGTACGAGCTTAGCGTGCCGCCCTCTTTCAGAGGCACGGGCGTACATGCTGTAAGCAACGGCATAGCCAAGAGGAAAAAAAGCCGAGTACGGCACGGCGATACCAATCCTCTACCAAGACGCGACGCGTGATCCTTGGTGAAACGCTGCCTGCCCGATCCGGACCTTATCGCAATTGTTTGCGCGGTTTCGCGTCTCGCCGTATAAAGTCCCATCAACGTTCGGCACCCCGGCCCGCGGGCTCAATCGGGCTAAAAGGCAGCCTCTCTGTTGCAAGTCTAGTCGCACCCTCCGATTGCAGCGAGACGGCGGTTGGAAAACGGTATTCGTGGATATAGGCAGGCGTTTCCTTGCCCTGCATCCTTGAGATCAGCGCATTAAGCGGCGGCGACAGTAGCCAGTTACGAGTGATAATACCCAATCTGGTGCGAGGCGTAGATAGCCCCGTAAACAACTGCTTTTGCTTTTGCGCCACCAACGGGCGCTGGGCAGCTTCGTAGCCTGTCAAGGCTGCGGAAGAAATACCATGAGTGGCCAGTTCTCCTGCGAGCCGGTAAGCGCCGGTTAATGCAAGAAGCGCACCTGCACCTGACGCAGGTGAAGCGCAATATGCGGCATCGCCGACGAGCACCACCCGCCCCGACGACCATGATGGCATCTGCACTTGAGCGAGCGCATCAAAGTAGAAATTGGGAGCGCTGTCGGTCTTCTCAAGCAATGCAGGTACATGCCAGCCGAGACCCGTAAAGGCTTGCCGAAGCAAATCGCGCTGTTTATCGACGTCGCGGTAATCGTAGCTGAGCGGAGTGTCGCTGCGGAACATGAAGTTGATCTGTCCAAGTCCAGGCTCGGCACGGAAGATTGCGGCGGATTTTCCAGGCTCGTTGTAAAACGTCACCCAGCCGTGTTCACCCATCGGAAGATCGACGTTCAGAAAAGCAAAGTAGTGCTGCTTGAATTTTAAAAACTCTTCTTCTGCTCCGAACACGGAGCGACGAACGCTCGAATGCAGCCCATCCGCGCCGATAACGAGATCAAATCGTCTAGGACGCCCTTTTGCGAAGGTGACATCCACCCCGCCTTCATCTTGTTCGATGGTTTTGATCGTTTCGCCAAATATGTAATTCACGTCATTCTCGGTCGCATCGAAGAGCAGTTCCGCAAGATCGCCCCGCTTGATCTCCAGATCCTCGGAACCCACCATCCGTTCCATCGCCTCAAATGGCATTCTCGCGCGTTCTCGATCGCGGTGATCGACGAAGCGCATGCCCTCGATTCTCAGCACCTTGGCACGAACGGCAGATGTGAGGCCCATTCTCTCGACAACGGCGAGCGCTTCGGACCTTATATCCACGCCGTTTCCGCCGCGGCGCAACTCTGGCGCCTGCTCCACGATGGTCACATCGAAACCGGCGCGGACAAGCCAGAAGGCGGCTGTCGGTCCAGCGATACTGGCGCCGACGATCAGAACTTTGGGCCGGTTTCCGGCAAAACTATCAGATTTTGACATATCTCATGCTCCTGCATATAAGATACACGTCGCATCCTATCTCGCAGGAGTCAAGATGCGGCTCGCATCTTATTTTGAGGTCGTAATGGATACAAAGGCGCAAAGACGACGTGGCCCTGAGTTGGACGAAGCCATTCTTCAGGCTGTCTGGGATGAGCTATCGGCGAAAGGCTATGGTGGATTGACGTTGGATTCGGTTGCGAGCCGAGCCGGCACTAGCAGACCAGTGATCCATCGTCGGTGGAAAAGCTTAAACGACTTGGTAATGGCAGCCTTAGCTCGCTACGTAGCCCTCAACCCAATTTCGATTACGGATCAGGGCAGCGTCCGCAGCGAGATGGTACTGCTACTGAAGCGGCTTTCAGACCGAGCTCAACCTCATTTGATGCGGATTCTCGTTGATATGCGTGAGGACCTGTTGAAGCACAACCTGAGTTTTGTCGATGTTCCTAGCAGGATCGGTGAACATGGACTGGTTGCCGAGATCCTGGAGCGTGGAGCAAATCGTGGTGAAATTGACCCCGTACGCATTACCCGGCGAATTGCCTCCTTACCTATCGAGCTAGCGCGTCACGATATGCTAATGACGCTTAAGCCTCTCTCTGACGAAAGCATCGAAGAAATAATTGACGAGGTCTTTTTGCCTCTCGTTTTGCGAACATCGCATGCCACCAGATGATGCAAACGCCGATGGTCGGCAACGATGATCTGCGTGTAGCATCGGGACATGCCAATCTCCAAAACGAAGCCAATGAAATCATTGGCAAGTCGCACTTCATCCTTGAACCCACACGGCTACACACAATGTGACGGCAAGTTTGGAATGTCCGCCGGCCTGCAAAGTAGAAATGCCCGAGAGGTCGCCGCATGGGACGAGGACCAGCCCCGATCTGAGCGGCTGATCCCGGTTGCAAGATCAGATCGGGGCGGGTGGCAAACACACCTCTTCGGCTTTAGCTTTGAGGCTATTCGAACGAGCATTCACTCTGCGGCTTGCTGCCGCAACAGTGCCTTCTCATGCCGCGCGATGATCGCCGGATCGTTCATGTAATCTGTCCGGGGACCGGGTTTCCGGCCACGCGGTTTATAGCCGATCTTCTCGCTGTTGGTCTTTACGTCCGGCTTCGACTGCTGATCCTGGCGTTCCTTGATATAGGCCAGAACGTCACCCAGTCGCTTGTTCTCCGTGATCGCCGCATGCGTCACCCGCTGGTCCTTGTCGAACACCGTGTAGGGCAGGGAATACCCTTTCCAGCGCACGTCGAGGCGACCATCCGCATAGGCATAGGTCTCGACATAGCGACCGACTAGCCCCCGCGTCACCTCGGTTTCCTGCAGCATGATCCGCTTGCGCTCGAACGAAAACGCCAGCTGCGCTCCGACATAACGTTGCTCGCGCTTGCACAGGATCTCCGCCAACCGATCCGGCCCCAGATTGATCGGCCGGTGCAGATCATCGGACCGGGCAGGGACCACCGCAAACCGCCTATTGTAATCCTCCATGAAGCCCGGCAAGAACGCATTGCCAGCCTCCATGGTGTCGATGCCAGCCAGCCGCAGCTCCTTGACCAGCCGATCCTGCAGCGTACGGTTCATCCGCTCGACACGACCCTTGGCCTGGCTCGAATTTGCGCAAAGAATCTCGATGTTTAGCTCGCAAAGTGCACGCCCGAACTGGGTCATTCCCTGACCACCCCTGGCATCCTTCTTCGCCACCCGAAAAACCGAATGCTTGTCCGAATAAAAGGCAATCGGTGCGCCGTGATGCTGGAGATACAGTTCCAGCGCCTCGAAGTAGGTAAAGGCACTTTCCGAGCGCACAAAGCGCAATTGCATCAACCTGCCGGTCGCATCGTCGACAAACACCAGCAGCGAGCAAGGCGGTCCGCGATCCTCGAACCAGCGATGCTCCGACCCATCGATCTGTACCAGTTCACCATAGGCCTCGCGTCGAAGCCGCGGCTGATGAAACGTCCGCCGTTGCTTGCGTGACAACCACAGTCCGGCTTGCGCCATCCAACCACGCACCGTCTCGCGCGACACCCGCAGACCATCACGTTCAGCCAACTTCTCCGTCGCCAACGTCGGACCGAAATCCGCATAACGTTCGCGCACCAGCGTCATCGCATAATCCCGAACGCCGTCGCTGATCCGGTTGTTCGATGGCCGGCCGATCGCCTTGTGCCGGATCGACGCCGCGCCGCCAGTCCGTATCCGGTCCAGAAGTCGGCGCACCTGGCGCTCGCTCAGGTCAAGCACATGCGCCGCTGACACCGTCGTCATCCGTCCGCCGACGACCTTCGACAGAACCTCGATCCGCTGCAGATCGCGCTCGCTCATCGCTATCAATCCCATCTGCAATCTCCCAGGTATCATTCAGACCCGGGGAGTGTGACATTCCAACTTTGCAGAAACAGGACATTCTAACTTTGCGTGCTGGTTCCAGCTTGAATGCAACGCTGCTTGAAAAGCTACACGCATTGCCGTTCAAGAGCCAATAGATGTCGGCCGAACATCTCTTTCGGTGTCTGAAACCCTAAGCACTTGCGCGGCGTGTCATTCAGTCGGTCACATAGAGAGCGGATCTCCTGATTGCTGACCTCAAGCACAATCGTTTCCGGTGGCAGGTAACGGCGGACGCGCTTGTTGGTGTTCTCCACCGTCCCTTTCTGCCAAGGCGCCTGCGGATCGCAAAACCAGGCTGCCGTTCCCATGCCGCGCTCCAACTCGCGCCATGAGACGAATTCCAGCCCTCGATCGAATGTCAGGCTCTGGCGGGCCAGTGCGGGCAGGGGCGCCAGATGGCGGATCAACTGGCTCATGATTGGCTTCGATCGCCTGTCGTTGTTGCGAAACAGCAGGGTATAGCGGCTCTTGCGCTCGACGACGGTCGTGATGTTGGCGGCACCGTGTTCCTTCCTGAAGATCATCAGATCTGCTTCCCAGTGACCGAACTCGCTTCGCGAATTGATCGCTTCCGGCCTGTTGCGAATGGCGCATTCCATAGGAAAGACGAGGCTTCTGGGTTTGCGTGCGTATCGCGATCGGCGCTTGCGGCGTCGCTCAGGCAGATGCCGGCCCAGCTGCTGATCCTGACCCTCCTGGGAATAGACGTACTGGTAGATTGTCTCATGGCTCAACCGAGCGGCTGCGCCACTGGCAAGCCGCAATCGACCAGAAATCTGTTCCGGCGACCAGCCGTCCTTGAGGCGATCGATAACGGCTGCACATAGACTGGGATCACGCAGTAGCTTGCGGTATCTGCGCCGCCGGTCAGATGCCATTCCATGCGCTGTGACGTGCCAGTATCCTTCGGCGATCGGAGCCTCGCGGTCGTGCCAGAAATTCCGTCGCAGCTCCCGGCAGATCGTCGACCGGTCGCGGCGGAGGGTACGTGCGATCTCGGCCTGACTGATCTTCTTCTCATACATCCGCGAAATGATGCGGCGTTCGT